>CAVSUO010000005.1:0-738713 GCA_963731255.1 uncultured Actinomycetes bacterium
GGAGGACTTCGGCTACTGGAACACCCGCTTGTCCAGCGGGTTGCGGGCCGTGGGCCGCAGCTGGCCCAGCAACCGGGCGAACAGGCGGGGAGTGCCGGGTCTCCTCGCCCATCTCGTGCAGGGCGTACACGACGCGTGGATTGGTGTAGTCGCGTGGCAGAGCCAGCTGGAACGCTGAAGCTGCCACGAGGATGGCCTCGAACCGCAGGCCCGCGTCGACGATCGACGCCACCTCCTCCCGCGACAGCTTGGTCAGCTGGTCGGCGCTCAGCTCGAGCCCGAGCCCCGCCACGCTGAGCAGCTCGGGAGGCAGCACCGCACCGCCCCCCAGCTCGCCGGTCACCTCGAGGTCGGGCTCGATCGTCCGGCGCAGCGAGACCGCAGACAGCCGCTCGATCTTGACGTCCGGCCTCAGCTCTGGCTTCACGTCCCCACTCACAGGAGCCATGGATCGAGTATCCTATGAATTGACAGAAATCGTCAACCCTTCACTTCTGTGACTTCGGACACCCTCCACACCACCGTCTCCAGCAAGGGCGAGCGCACGCGCCAGGCCCTGCTCCAGGCGGCCATCCATCGGTTCTCGGCCGACGGCCTGCGTGGCGTCGTGCTCTCCGACGTGGCCCGCGACGTGGGCGTGACGCCCGCCGCCGTCTACGCGTACTTCCCCGGCAAGGAAGCCCTCTTCGCCGCGGCCGTGGACGCTGATGCCGACGCCCTGGTCGAGGTGGCGCTCCTGGCCGTCGAGCGCGGCCGCTTCACCGGCGACTGGGCGGAGCTCATCCAGCTGCTCCTGGACGCCCTGCCCGACCACCCGCTCGCCCGGCGGGTGCTCTCAGGGCTCGAACCCGAGTCGACCGAACGGCTGCTCGACATCGCCGCGCTGGCCCGGTTGCGGGCCCAGCTGGCGGAGCTGATCGCAGGTGAGCAGCAGACCCATATGGTTCGCCACGACGTCGACCCGACGGCGCTAGCGGACGGACTGGTCACCGTCGTGCTCGCCCTGCTCATCGGCATCCTGCAGACCGGCGGCCGGCCGCAACTCGGCGGGCTCCTGGTGTGATCGCCGTGCTCGAAGCCGCGCTCCGCCCGCCCAGCTGACGGGCCCCCGTCGCGCGTCGCGCGGTGCAGCCCGACGGTATGATCCCGTCATGCGGCTGAGGGCACCCCTCGTCGCGCTCGTGGCGGGGACGCTCGGGCTCGGGGGTTGTGCGACCAGCTCGACCGCGGCGCCGACGAGGGCGCAGGCCTACGCTCCTTCACTGACATCGGCCTCGACCGTACGCCCCGCCATCTCGGCCACAGCGTCCGGTACGTGCTGGGAAGGCTCGCTCGCCCTGTACCAGGACCCGAGCGCGTGGCGATGCACGGCCGCCAACCAGATCATGGACCCCTGCTTCGCCCCTCATGATCAACCCGATGCCGCCCAGTTGATCTGCACGTCAGCGCCATGGGCGCCCGCCATCCGTTTGGACCTCACCCAGCCGCTTCCCCTCGGCGCCGCCAACTCGACCGGGTCCGGCCCGAGACCCGTGTGGGCCTTCGAGCTGGTCAACGGAGACCGCTGTGTCCTCGGCACGGGGACTGCTCCGCAGGTCGGGACCGTCGTGCTGGACTACGTCTGCACGTCGGGTGCCAATGCCGGAGGCCTCGATCGCGGCCACCAGCAGTGGACGGTCGAGTACCGCGCCGTGAGGTCCTCCGCCGTGCGATCGCTGGCCGTCCGTACTGCCTGGGACTGACCGCCACCAGCGAGAGCCGGTGGACCGGTGGGCACACCCTCCCCGGCGGCGAAAGAGTCGCCCGCACCGGCCACCGCAGTTCGCCCGGGCCCACGAGGGGGGGATATCAGTGGCCACAGGTCGAGCCGCGACCAGATTACCACACGACATCTGTGTCATCTGTGCTCTACAGATGGCACAGATCAGTGGGAACGGGCTCGACGGTGAGCGCTCCGGGCGGCGTTGCCGTCGAGACGCTCACGAACCTCGCGCGCCAGGCTCCGGTCCTCCGTCAGCAGGCGCCGAGCCATCCCCCGGACGAGCTCGGCCACGTTGGTCCGCTGTCGGAAGGCGTGCACCCGCAACGCCTCGTAGACCTCAGGCTCCACGTCGATCGTCAGCCTGTGCGGGTAGCTCCGGCCCCCCATCAGCCTTCCCCCAACACGTTTTGACTTGCCGTCACCAGGGGTCATTGTAAACGGCGTAAACGGCGCCAGCGAGGCTTTCCTCGATGAACCAGACTGCTGCGCCATGAAGGCTGCCCGTCATCAGGTCGTCTCCGCCAACGGCATGCGCATCCACGTCGTCGAGCAGGGCGCGGGCCCGCTCGTGCTGCTGGTCCACGGCTTCCCCGAGTCCTGGTACTCGTGGCGCCACCAGCTGCCGCCCTGGCCGACGCCGGCTATCGGGCCGCGGCCATCGACGTCCGCGGCTACGGCCGCTCGTCCAAGCCCGCCACCGTCGACTCCTACCGCATGCTCGCCCACGTCGGCCGACAACCTCGGGGTGGTCGCGGCCCTCGGTGAGGAGACGGCGGGTGTCGTGGGCCACGACTGGGGCTCGCCGATCGCCGCCGCACTCCGCGCTGTTGCGACCCGACGTGTTCCGCGCCGTGGCTCTCCTGAGCGTGCCGTACTCCCCGCGGGGCACACCCGGCCGACCGACGCCTTCCGGCGCATGGGCGGCGACGAGGAGTTCTACATCCTCTACTTCCAGGAGCCCGGGCGGGCCGAGGCGGAGTCGGAGAGGATGTCCGCGCGTGGCTGCTCGGCATGTACGTCGGCCGCTTCGGGCGACGCTGTGGCGACGCCCGACGGGGGCACGATCGCCACGCGTGCCGGCCGGCGGCAAGTTGCGTGACCGCTTCGTGATCCCCGAGAGCTTCCGGGTTGGCTCGGCCCGGAGGACCTCGAGGTCTACGTCGCCGAGTTCGAGCGGACCGGCTTCACCGGCGCGCTCAACCGCTACCGCAACGTGGATCGGGACTGGGAGGACCTCGGCGTCTGGGCCGCGCCGCCGATCACCGTGCCGTCGCTGTTCATCGGCGGAGACCGGGACGGGCCCACCCTCTGGGGAGCGTCGGCTATCGCCCGCTTCGACCAGACCCTGCCCGATCTGCGCGGCTCGCACGTGCTTGCCGGGTGCGGGCACTGGACGACCCAGGAACGGCCCAGCGAGGTGAACGACCTGCTCGTGGGGTTCCTCGGGAGCGCCCTTCCCCCCTCGAAGGGTGAACGGCTAACCTGGATCAGGCGTTGATCTCGACCAACGGGCCAAGGGGGGAACCATGGCAGGCACACGGGGTGTAGCGATCGCGCATCCGCCGGTGGGAGGGTCCTGGGGCTGACCACCGTGGGGGCGGTCGAGCACCCAGCCAGACAGGACCGCGCCAGTCCGCGTGGTCCTCGTCAACGACGACCAGATCATCGTCGACGGCCTTCGCAGCATGCTGGCGCGCCATCGCGACCAGGTGAAGGTCGTCGGCCGCGTCCTGGCCAGCGACGACCTCGCCACGACCATTCCCGACCTCAAGGCCGAGGTCGTCCTGGTCGACCTCCACATCGAGGGAGAGAGCGGTCTCGAGCTGGCCGCCCGGCTGTTGGCGGACGACCCCCCGTTCCGGCTGGTCATCTTCACCGACGACGCCGACGAGCGCCGCTTGTTCGAGGCGTTGCGGCTCGGCGTCGCCGGTTACCTGCTCAAGTCCCTCAGCGGCGTCCAGCTGGCGGATCACCTCGTCCGCGTGGCCGGGGGGCAGGTCGTCGTCGATCCCACCATCGCCACCCGCATCGCCCTGCGGGGCGCCCAGCTCGGTGGGGCGCAGCTGTGGCCCGGCAGCAATCTGTCGCTCAGCCAACGCGAGAGCCAGGTGCTGGCTCTGCTGGTCGAAGGACTGAGCAACCGCCTCATCGCCGCCGAGCTCGTTGTGGGCGAGGAGACCGTGAAGACCCACCTTCGGTCGATCTACCGCAAGCTCGGCGTGAACGACCGCGCCGCCGCGGTGGCAACCGCGATGCGCCTGGGCGCCTTCGGGTAACCGCGGCCGGGAGGCGGGCCCATGAACGAAGCGGTGAGGACCGGGGGGTCCCGGACAATCACCCGCCGGGGGGTCGATCTCCCCGTTGGTGGGCTCCGCCGAGGTGGGTACAGATCCTGCCATCGGAGACGAGCGAGATCTCAGTGGGGCGGCCATGGACGTCGACGACCAGAGACTGGATAGATCGAGCGGACCTCCGCAGAGAGCCACAAGCTGGAGGCCGAGGTCCGACGGGCCATCCTGGAGCAGCTCCTGGCCCAGGGAAGCCAGGTGGTCGGGGCCCGGGAGATCCTCGACCTGGCGGAGGCCTTCGCCTGGGTGACCAACCCCGCATCGGCTCACGGGGGCCGCAGCTAGCGCAAATCCCGGAGTCAAGGTCGGCGGGCCGGTGACTCACCCGTCACCCCACCGTCGCCGCCAGCGTCGGTCTTGGCGGTGGCGGACGACCAGGAGGGCCAAGACGGCGGCGCCGCTGGCTCGTCGACCGATCAGCCAGCCAGGCTCGACGCGGGATCGTGCACGCTGTCGTCTCTGAGGAGGGCGCGATGCCGGTCGCAGAGACCGAGGAGGTCCTCCTCCTCGATCGCGGTGGCGCACTGCTGACCGCTGGGCTCATCGGCCCAACAGCGGTCCTGCGACGGACTCGGCTCGGCCGGACCGGCCGCGATCATCGGCGCCTGAGGTCGGGGGAACCAGGCGATCACGGCGCAGAAATTCCCCGCTCACCGCTGAACCTCCTGCCGGGGGACCCAGGTCGGCGGGGCGGCGACGTCAGGACGAGGTGGGCGGGAGGGGTGGGTGGTCCGGGTCCAGGCGCGCGCTCGAGCCTCCATCACCCACTGCCAGGCGAACCACACCAGCCTGGCGATGGCAACGGCGTGGACGGCGCGAGCCCAGCGGACCGTCTTCCAGGCGACGCCCGCCGTCCCCAGCAGGACGACCGAGACGGCGACCCACGGCCAGCGTGGGCCTGCGATCAGCATCGCCGCGCTGGCGAACAGTGTCGCCAGGAGGAGGACCACGACGGACGCGAGTCACGGCCCGCCACAACGAGCGACGGGCCAGCAGCGCGATCAGGCCCAGGGCGGCGCCAACGACGATCACCACGCCGCCACGGTACCGTGACGACGCCGAGCTCGGGCATCGGTCGGTGAGCCCGGCCGCCGACTCGCTTTCACGTCTCCTCGTGAGGGACGAGCCGGCACGTCCGGCGCTGCCGTCGTGGCTGTGCAACCTGCCGGATGACCTCTGCATCAACGAAGCGGCGGAACCACGACACGAGGGATCGGCGGCCGGGGCAGCGGTGGCAGGGGCGGGACGATGCTGTGTCTCGGTGGTGGAGGTGGTGACGGTGGTGGCGGCGGCGGCGCGTGTCGCAGCCGGCGGTGGAGGTGCGGGTCTCGCCGTCACCGGGAAGGTCGCCGACGTCGCCTGGGCCGGTCCCGGCACCGGATGCGGGCTTCCCGGCGGCCCGAAGTCGTAGGTGATGTCCAGGCCCTGGCGGGGCAGGGCGTAGTCGGGGATGCCCTTCGTCGTTACCGGCGGCACGGGCGCGGGCGGAGCCGTCTGCTGTGGCGGCGGCGCCACCGCGGCCGTCCCCGCGGGGTGCAGGCTGGGTGAGCGTCCCACCGTTGGCGATGTAGCTGATCGAGGTGGCTACGACGAACAGGACGGGCAGGACCGAAACGCCCCGGGGCTTCCAGCGCTCGGCCAGCTGATGGGCGCGGTAGACGGCATAGGTCGTGCCCGCGACCAGGCTGGCGAGCAGCGTGGTCCCCGGCATGATGAGCGAAGCTCGTTCACCGTCCATCAGCTGGGGCGTCTTCCCCAGACACGTCCCACGAGGCCGACCTTAGCCCGCGGTGTCGCGGTGGCAGTTACGGTGGCTCTCAGGTGTCTTTACGGCACCGTCCCAGCGCCTTCCAAGCAGGTCCTCGGGGCACGCACGCAGAACTCTCAGGCGACCGCGATCTAATGCAGGCGATGGCAGCTATTCAGCGGGCAGGAGAAAATGAAGACGGCGGAGAGCCCAGGACCGGCGTGGCGCCGGTCGGGCAGGATCGACGTGCGGCTCGGTCTTACACTCCTCGCCCTCCTCGCCCTCGTTGTCCTGGTCGTCACCCAACGGAGCGTCATCGCCTCCTCCCTGGGTGCCCTGGACCACCTCAACTGGACCTGGCTCCCACTGGCACTCGGGCTCGAGTGGGTATCCATTGCCACGTTCGCTCGCATGCAGCGCAGGCTGTTTCGAGCGGGCGGTACAGAGCCGCGACGCAGCGATCCGTCATGGCGACCAGCGTCGCCGGCAATGCCATCTCAGTCTCCGTACCGCTCGCCGGGCCGCAGCTCGGGACCGCCTTCGCCTATCGCCGGTTCAGGCGACTCGGGATCGACTCGGCCCTGGCGGGGTGGGCGCTGATCGTCTCAGGTGTGGTGTCGTCGCTCACCGCCGGCCTCATCATCGTCGGCGGCTCGGTGCTCTCCGGCAACCACGCCGTAGCGACGACGGGCGCCGTCGGCGGCATCATCGGCGTCGGCGCTCTCGTCCTCGCCACGGTGGCAATCCGGCATCGTCCTGTCCAGCGCAGGCATCGAGCGACTCCTGGTGCGGGTTCTCCTGCGTGCCCAACGCCTGCTCCACCTGCGAGGCGGAAGTCCGCACGAGGCCATCGGCAGGTTCGTCACCCGTCTGCGGACGCTGCGCCTCAGGCGGAGGGACTGGGGCAAGGTGCTGGGATACGCCCTGGCGAACTGGCTGACGGACGCCGGCGTCCTGGCCGTGAGCATCCTGGCCATCGGCGGGACGGTGCCGTGGCGCGGCCTGCTCCTCGCCTACGGCGTGCGGATCGCGGCTGGAAGCATCTCGATCACGCCCGGTGGCCTCGGCGTGGTGGAAGGTGCGCTCGCCGTCGCCCTCATGGGTGTGGGCATGCATCGACCGTCGGCTGTGGCAGCCGTGCTGCTCTACCGCTTCATCAGCTTCTGGATGGTCACCGCCGTCGGCTGGGCCGTCTACCTCCTCGGCCAGCGCAGGACCTCGGCAAGGCCGCTGGCGCCGACCCGCCGGCGCAGCTGGGCGCTGTAGCAGCTGTCGGCCCCCAGGCGCGGGGCCATCGGCCTACCGGGGGAAGCCGTCGCGCCGCCGGAGGGCTGCGGCGTCGAGTCTGCCCTCCACCACGTTCCGGGCAACACTCGCCAATGCAATGTTGTTGTCCCGGGCGTAGTTCCGGATCAGCTCGAAAGCTCCGTCGATCGCTGTCTTGGCCTGCTCCGCCACCATGCCCTTGGCCTGCTCGACCACGATGCGGGTGTCGAGGGCCGTCTGGAGCTGTTCGGTGAGCACCTGGTACTCGTGCAGGAAGCGCTGCTGGAGGATGCCGATCGTTGCCACGTCGGCGAGTGACTGACCGAGCACCTCGTCGGGTCGCACCAGCGCCGCCGGCCTGTTGGCGAACAGGTTGAGTGCTCCGATGCACTCGTCTCGCAGGACGCATCGGCAGCGCGTAGACGGAGCGAAACCCGGCCTCGAGGGCTGACGGGCCGAAGCGAGGCCACCGGTCCTTCGTCGCCTCGAGCTCGTCGGCCCGCACCGGCTCACCGCTGCGAAAGCTGTCGAGACAGGGACCCTCCTCCACCTCCAGCTCGAACAGCTCCACCACGCGCATCCGCTCGCTCGACGAGGCGAGGACCTCGAGCTGGCCATGCTGATCATCGAGCACGACGCCGGCCCCCTCGATTCCGAGAAGGTCGATGCAGCGGTGGGCCAGCAGGTCGAGGGAGTCGATCACGTCGTAGTCGTCGACGAGCGTGTCGGCCAGGTCGACGAAGGTCCGCGTGAGCAGCTCTTCCCTTCCCAGGTCCGGGCCCTCGGAGCTTTCGAGACGCCGTCTCCTGTCAGAGGACGTCCGAGCGGGGTCGTTGGCGGGACGTCATACAGCCCACCGCTGGTTCCCCGAGTGGAACTCCATTGCGATGATGAGAACTCCGATGCACGGGCGGGCACGAGCGCCCTCGTGCCGATCAGCCTGCCAAGCGACCCGACGAGGGCTCCTGCGCGTCCTCCGGCGCCCATGGCGGGATGTTCGCCTGCCTGCCAACCAACCGGGTGGGGCCCGTCCGCACGACCCTAGTCCATCGGTTCGGTACCGAACAGTCCCGAGTGGACATGCCTGCAATCACCGGAGGACGCCGAGCCTCGTGACCTCAGACGAGCCGGTCGAACACCTCTCGCAGCACGTGGTAGCACTCACAGGAGGCGCCCTCGAGCCCACGGCGATCCGTGATGGTGATCCGGCCCCGGCGAAAGCGGATGAAGCCGGCCTGTTGCAGCGTGCCTGCCACGACGGTCACCGAGGGGCGGCGCACACCGAGCATCTGGGCCAGGAACTCCTGGGTGAGGGGGAACTCGTCCGAGCCGACCCGGTCGTGGGTGAGCAGCATCCAGCGGGAGCAGCGCTCCTCGATCGAGTGCAGGCCGTTGCAGGCCACCTGCTGGCTGATCTGGGTGACGAAGGCCTGGGTGTAGCGATGGACGAGCCAGGTGAGCTCTCCCCCAGCGGAGACCTTGGAGGCGAAGATGTCGGAGCTCATCACCAGGGCGTCGCCCGGAACCTGGCACTGCACGAACTCCCGGGGGTTGAGGGTGTCGATGCCCCATGACAGGGACAAGCCGATCAGGCCTTCGTTGCCCACGGTGGCGATCTCGACGCCTTCGGTGTGCTCCACCTGGTTGAGCAGCGACGCCACCGCGGTGAGCGGGAAGTACACGGTGTAGATGCGCTTGCCCTGCTCAGGAGCTGTTCTTTCAGCTCCAGGCGCTCAGCTCGAGATGAGGGGCCAGCTCGGCCTTCTCGGCGGCGGGCAGGGAGTCGAGGAGCCGGTTGCCGGTGGGAATGCTCGTTGACGGTGGCGGCATCAGTGCCTCTCTCCTCTGAGCGGTGATCCGAGCCGATCGGCCCAGCCGAGAAGCCTCGGCGGTGGGCTCGACAGGCATCCGGGCGCGGTCGACACGCGCTACCAGCCGTAGCTCCTCATCCCCTTCGAGGCCCCTCCCCATCGGGCCTCGGAGATCCGTTCCATCACTTCTGCATCTCTCCGCGGGACATCACAAACCAGAGCACTGATGCGACGTCTTCTACCGTGCCGGGCTCCAGCGGCCTCAGTCGCCTCAGCGCCCGAGCAATTAGATTACTACGACTGTACGCGAACGTACACAACCGGGTGATCCACGAACGCTGGTTGCGCCGAATCCAGGGAGCTCGGACGAGGAGAGGGCGGGTGCCGGCATGTCGACCTTCATCACCCGGCTGGATGCGGCGGGGACCGGTCCCCGGGTCGCGGTCAAGGACATCATCGACGTGGCCGGCGTGCCGACGACAGCCGGCTCGCGGGCCGTGGAGCGAACGGCAGGGCCGGCGGCAGCAGATGCCCCGTGTCTGGACGGCGTGCGCGCCGCCGACGGACGGATCGTGGGCAAGACCAACCTTCACGAGCTCGCCATGCTGCCCATCGGTACGAACCCCTGGTTCGGTACTCCGGTCAATCCCCTCGATCCGAGACTGATCCCCGGGGGGTCGTCGAGTGGGTCAGCGGTGGCCGTCGCGACCGAGGAAGCCGACGTGGCCCTGGGATCGGATACCGGAGGGTCGATTCGGGTCCCGAGCGCCTGTTGCGGAAGCTGCGGGCTCAAGACCACGTACGGGCGTGTGCCACTCGACGGCGTGTGGCCTCTTGCGCCCAGCCTGGACACGATCGGCCCGATGGCACGCACCATCGAGGGCCTGATCTCGGGCATGCAGCTCCTGGAGCCCGGTTTCTCCCCGAGCTCCGCTCCCGCTCAGCGCGTCGGTCGGCTCCGGAACTGCCAGCCAGCCGGAGATCGAGGAGGCTGTTGACGACGCCTTGCACGCGTCAGGGTTCGACGTCGTGCCGATTGATTGGGATGGCTTCGAGGTCGGGACCAATTGCTTCACGGCCGTCTTCTTCAGCGAACTGTGGGATGTTGACCAGGCACTGGTGGAGAAGGACCCCACCTCGGTCGGTGACGACATCGTGATGACGTTGGGCATGGTCGATCTCTTTCGCCCGGGACTCGAGGAGGCGAAACGGCAACTGCCAGGCTGGCGGGCCTCCCTCTTCGCGCTGTTCGACCAGGTCGAACTGCTGGCTCTGCCGACGCTGCCGATGTTCCCTCCATCCCTGGAGCAGGTCTCGGGAGAGGGGCTCGTGACGACCATCATCGAGATCACGCGCCACGCCTCGCTCTTCAACGCCGCTGGTACACCGTGCACGGCCCAGCCCGTGCCGTACCCCTGGTTCCCCTCTACCAGCCAGTCTGCAGTTCGTCGGTCCCATGGGAAGCGAGGAGCTGCTTCTGCCAACGGCGGCTCGGGTCCAGACGGCGGTGGTGTAGTTTCCAGGGCCCTGACCGGCAGGCGTCGAGCCTCGCGCCTCCACTCATCCCCTCAAGCTATATCGCGCCGTGTCGCCCGGCGACGAGCCGTTCGCAACTGCGGTCTAAGAGGGGATCGTCACCCACCCCCGGTTGGGACGTGTCGTCTGGTGACGACTTGTGACACCTCTAGCATTGACAAACCATTGACAACGGCTACCGGCGCTGCCCGCGGCAGGCCGCGGGGCCGTCCTACCTCGGCCGCTTACCTTGTCTCGAGGAACTGTTGACCCTCGTCCTTCTCGGCCCAGAGGATGTATTCGAAGCCCAGCTTGGGCTCGACCGACGTCCTGCCCGCTGAGAGCTCTTCGAGGTGCTGCCAGGGCTCGTGCACGGTCCAGTAGTGCCAATCGCCGGGGTGGCCGAGGAGGGCAAGCCCGAATTTGATGAGGGGCCCGGCGAGTCGTCCGGCGGGCGTCGTGCAGCGGGCCCCTACGGCCGAGAGGCGCCCCCTGGGCTTGAGGATCGCCCAGGCCGTGTCGAGCAGGTCGCGGCGCTGGAGGACGATGGGCGGGTTGTAGCCGATGATGATCCCGTCGACCGGGGCACGCAGGATCCGTTCGGGGTCCAGGTCCGGGAGGAGCCTGACGTTCTGCCAGCCCGCCCGTTCGACCTTCTCCTGGGCACGCGACAGGAGATGGGGATTGTCCTCGACGGCGGTGACGAACCCGTCGGGTCCGACGGCGCGAACGAGTCGGCAGAGGTTGTAGCCGGGCCCGCAGGCGATGTCGCAGACGCTGTCGCCTTCCCTGAGTTGGAGCAGGCGGACGGCGCGTTCGAGGTAGCGAGCGTACGGGACTCCGATGAGCCAGTCGGGGAGACGGGCGCGGACACCGCGGTAGGCGTTGGGCGGGTACTTCGCTTGCATCGGCTCCCCTTTAGCCTGTACCTCACCGGCGACCATCGCCACCTCCCGGGTGAAGCGACGACCGAGGTGGCGACGACACGTCGTACCTGCTCAGAGTGCATTTCCAGTTGACCGTTACGGCCCTCCAATGACCGACTTTTACCACTCGTTGGGTCACGTTGTGGTCACGGTCACTAAAGAGCGGCTCTGTGATTTAGCCACCGACTGCTCCGCTCGACCGGCCGAGTCGCTGGGCCGCCCCCAGACGGACCGATTAGCCAGACTCACCACTCCGAACGGTCGTTATCGGGGTCCCCAGGGGAGGGCCGACCAGCGAAGGACGATGCCGTCGCCATGGAGGGCTCGGCGGAACCACAGAGTCGAGACAGCGATAGCCAGTCCGATGACCACCACTGTGACCAAGGTCTTCAGCACGACGAAGCTGCCCACCGAGGCGGTGAGCAGGAGCCAGAGTCCAACGGTGGCGTTGGTGACGAAGACCAAGGTCCACAGCAGGGAGACCCGCAGGAAGAAGCGCCGGACACAGGGCCGCTTCAACATGTCAGGATCGAGCGGGCAGAAGTCCTTGGCCAGGCGCTCGGCCAGGGGGTGGCCGACAGGGACCGACACGAGGAAGGCCGCGGCCACGAGGAACGTGCCCACCGTGGGCTGGAGGAAGTAGACAAAAGCACTCCCGGTGGCAAGCGACGCCACCGTGCGGAAGGTGAGCACGGCCGCGGCGATGAGCAGCATCCCGGGCAGGCGACGGCGGGTGACGATCCGCCTGGCCATCGCCAGATACGACCAGGCCAGGGTGAGGAGCAGGGCCCCCCGCAGCCCGAGCAGGAGGAGCACCACGTAGAACAGGGCCGCCGGTCCGATGGTGCTCTCCAGCAACTGGGGCAGGGCGTGACGGGCCATGGCTCGGGGGGCAGGGAGCTCGACCGCGCCGAAGGCGACGGTCACACCCTTCAGCGCTGGGCGTTCCGATCCGCTCTTGTCGATGCCAAGTCCCGCCGTGGTCATGAGTCACCTTATTCCGGTTTAGAAAAACCTGCAAGTAATTTCCAGAAAAGGTGATACTCTGACCTCATGACCGATGAATGGTCGTTCCTCAGCAGGCACGCTTCGGTGCTGCTCTGCATCGCACAGGACCCGGGGACGCGCCTGCGTGACATCGCCGCCGCTGTCGGCATCACCGAGCGCACGGCCCACGGCATCCTGAGCGACCTGGTGGAGCAGGGCTATGTGGTGAAAGAGCGAGAAGGCCGACGCAACCGCTACCAGATCCAGGCCGACCTGCCGATGTACACCCCCATCGGTCCAGAGCGCACCGTCGGTGACCTGCTGGCGGTGCTCATGGACGGCGCCAAGAGGACGCCGGCCCGAAAGCGAGGATGACATGGCTGCAGAACAGAGGGAAGATCAAGTGACCCGGCCCGAGGGGCGGCACAGCGCACCTCGAGAGGGGCGGTCGCCGCAGAACGGGAACGGTGCCAGGGCGCAGACGCCCGAGGGGCGCCGACTGAGTCAGCGAATCTCGCTTCTGCTCAGTCAACGCACCGGACCAAGCCAGGTAATGGCCATCATCTTGAGCGCTGGGCTCATCCTCGGGTTGGCAGGTTTCGCCTTTCGTGTCCTGTGGATCGCTGCGGTCGTCGTAATGGCGCTCGGCCTTGGTTTCGTCGTCGCCAACGGCCGACGAGATCGGATCGACCTCGTGAATCAGCGCCAGGAGGACGAGTCCGACACGGCCCGACGGGGTCGGCAACGACGCCCAACTTCCTGAATTCGCCAGTGAGGGGCTGCACGCCGTAAGGCCAAGTGGCCAAAGCCTGCATGGCCCGCCTTCAGTTCCGGTAGCAACATCACGGCCTGCAATGGTGTCGGGCCATCTTCAGAATTGCATCACCTTCACCCCGAAGGGAGCGGAGAGGCTGCCGACTACTTTGATGCCCACTCCAGGGCCCTGCGGGCCAGCAGCGATGGAGGGTCTAGGCGTAGCCTGGTGACACGGTTTTCGCAGGAGCGGCGCTACAAACGAGGAGACCGGACATGGCTGAACACCAAGATCCATCCAGGTGGTCCGTGGCCGAATGGCACGGCAAGATGCTCGTCGATCGCAATGGGGAGAAGATCGGCAAGCTTCAAGACGTCTACGTTGACGTCGAGACCGACGAGCCGCAGTTCGGCACCGTCAAGGAGGGCTTCATCGGCCGACATCTGACCTTCGTACCGCTGGGCGGGATCAGGATCGGTCCCGATGACCTGCAGGTCGCAGTGACCAAGGATCAGGTCAAGTCCGCTCCCGAGATCGAGATGCATGGCGAGGAGCTATCTCAGGCGGACGAGTCAACTCTCTACCACCACTTCGAGCTGAACTACACGGCGCCGGACACACAGAGCGGGCGCCGCCTCGCCCGCCGCTGACGAGTCGAGCGTTAGCTGCGCAGGGGGTAGACAGTGGAGGACAATCCCCTATGTGGTCGGGGGACTCAGATGGCTCATACGGCATGTCTGAAGGAGTGGGCCGTGTCAAGCGGTTCCAAGGCTCTCTCTCGTGAGGAGGCGCATGTTTTTCGCCTCGACGAGCTGAGTGCGGGCACGCGCCGGTGAGACGGTCTGGTCAAGGTGGAGCGCCCGCAGCGAAGCGAGGACGAACGACGACTGTCGTCTTGACGTCGCTTACAGGCTCCACGGTGAGACGTGGTCGTGCTCGTTCTTGAACTAGCGCCTCGTTCGCCCGCAGATCAGCGAGCGCGGCCGCGACTGGTGACGACGCCAGACCGACGGTCGAGACACTGGTGAAATCCACGGTGTAGGGAATGACGCACTTCTCAAGGCGCAAAGATACGTCCGTTTAGATATGTCCGTTTACGTCCGTCCGAGGCTATTCGCAGTCGTGAAGCCGCGGAGCGTGACTTGGGCACCGCCGAGGTCGTCGACGACGCGCTCGCAGTGGCGGTAACAGCCTCAACTCTCCGATTGGCGTTGCTCTTCGCCGATCGCTAGGCACTGCTGCGCGAATCCTTCGGTGATCTTTCTGAGGCTCACGGACGTGCTGGTCCGGCTGGCGGGCATGTTGGCCCGGCTGGACGAGGAAATACGAGACGACACGGCCCAAGACGAGTCGGCACGCGGCGGCACGGAGAAGCGGCGCAAGGGAGACATCAAATGAGAAGACCCGGGTAGCACTTGTGCTACGATATCGGCATGAGCACAACAGGGCTACGTGAGTTACGGCAGAACGCCAGTGAGCTCGTTCGCCGAGTCGAGGCGGGCCACACCGTGACGATCACCGTGTCGGGTAGGCCTGTCGCCGAGTTGGTCCCACCGCAACGTCATCGCTGGCGAGCATGGGCAGACATCGCTCCGATCTTCGCCGGACCCGGTGACACGACGTGGGACGGGGACCGTGAGCTGCTCGGGCAGGAGCTGCGCGATCCCTGGGCCGGCGCGTGAGAGCGGTCCTCGACACGAGCGTCTTGCTCGCCGGCGGTGTCGGGGAGCTCGAGGGTGACCTGGCGATCAGCGCGGCGACCCTCGCCGAGCTGCACTTCGGGGTCCTCGTCACAAAGGACGAGGCCGTGCGGGCCGAGAGGCTGCGGCGGTTGGGGCTGATCGAGAGCACGTTCGATCCCATCCCCATCGACCCGGCTGTGGCACGGAGCTACGGCCAGCTGGCCGCGATGGCGTCGGCCGCCGGCCGCCGACCGCGGGCTCACGTCATGGACCTGCTGATCGCTGCCACCGCTCACGCACACCAGGCCCGGCTCTACACGAGGAACCCGAGAGACCTGCGAGGGCTCAACGACGTCCTCGACATCGCCGCTGTCGCCTGATTGCCGGGCATCGCGGACCGAGCGGACTCGCCAATCAACGGAGGAGGGCTGGCCATGGGATCGATCCGCCGACCACGCGGTGGTCGAGGCTGGGAGGCTCGCTACCGGGGTCCGGGCGGTCACTACCGATCACGGACTTTCCCGACCGAGCGGGAGGCAACTCGGTTCCTGACCGAGGTCGAGGGCGATAAGGCACGGGGCTCGTGGGTGGACCCTGCCGGCGGCCGTGTGCTCCTCGAGCCCTGGGTGAACCAGTGGTGGTCCACGACAACCAACCTCCGCCAAACGACACGCGTCCGCGACGAGAACTACCTCGCCAACTACGTACTGCCGGCATTCGGTGGCGTGCCGCTCGGACGGATCACCCACCTCGACGTGCGCGCCTGGGTCTCCGACCTCGACCGTCGCGGTCTCGCACCAGCCACGATCGTGAAGGCATACCAGATCCTCGGCAAGGTGATGCAAGCAGCAGTCGACGGTGGACTGATCGCCACGACTCCGTGTCGACGCGCCCCTCTTCCGAAGATCGAACGGGAGGAGATGCGCTTCCTCAGCCCCGTGGAGGTGAACCGCCTGGCCGACGCCATCGATGAGCGCTTCCGCGCCTTGGTCCTCGTCGGCGCCTATGGCGGCCTCCGCCGAAGCGAGCTCGCCGGACTGAGGACGTCAAGAGTCGATCTCCTCAGACCGACGCCATGCCGCTCAGTGCCGTCGAGGGTTCGGTCGTGCCGCTTCGTACCGCCCCGTGACGGACTTTTCGTGGGACGACGCGTGGGACGGGAGCTGACCGGGGCACCGTGGATCACCCGCCGCGACGCTCTGACCAGGTGATTTCCGGGTGGGCGCTGGGCGACTCGAACGCCCGACCTCAGCCGTGTGAAGGCTGCGCTCTGACCAACTGAGCTAAGCGCCCGGAGGAGCTCCGGTGGACCCGCCCGTGCGGCCGGCCAGGGCCATGCTACTGCCCGTCATGCAGAGCGGTCGTGGGGACGAGGGCGCCCGTCCCAGCCGTCGCCGACGGATCCAGCCGGCCCTGCGACGAGGGCGTCCTCCCGTGCGTCGGGCCCGGGAGCACGCACCCAGACGTCCCGCTGGGGAAACGGCATGGCGATGGCAGCCTCGTCCAGGGCCTTCTTGACGGCCATGGCCACGTCGCTACGCGCCTGCCACGGCTGGGTCGAGTGCCAGAACAGCAGCGTGAACCGCACCGACGAGTCACCGAACTCACGGACCCAGGCGGCCGGCGCCGGCATCGGCTTGACCCCGGTCGTGCGCCTGGTGGCATCGAGGAGGACACGTTGCGCCTCGCCCAGGTCGATCCCGTACCCGACACCCACCTCGAGGCTCGTCCGTCGCAGCGGTGTGCGCGTGTAGTTGACGATCGGGTTCTCGAGGACGGTCTTGTTGGGAACGAAGACATCGAGCCCGTCGTAGGTGCGAACGACCACGTTGCGCAGATCGATGTCCTCGACGACGCCCTCGAACTTGTTGTCGAGGAGCACCTGGTCACCGCGCCGGATCGGGCGCCGCGCCTGGAGCAGGACGCCCGCGACGAAGTTCTGCAGGGTGTCCTGCAACGCGAAGGCCAGGGCGATGCCACCAATGCCCAGGGCGCCCAACAAGGGGCCGATCTGGACCCGGAGGGCGACAAGCGAGTACACCAGGCCCGCCACCACGATCACGTAGGTGAGGAACCGGCTGACCAGCCGGCCCCACGCCCGGTCGTGGTCTCCCCCGGCCGCGGCCCGCATCACGGCCCGCCTCGAGATCTGGGTCGCCAGCGCGGTCACGGCCAGGATGACCCCCACGTGAATCCAATCCCAAGCGGTGATGCCGTGCGGAACGACGAGGTGGGGTTGAGCCGCTCCCAGCGTCATAGAGCGCGCATGCTAGTGGCCCATACGGTGGGCGCTGAACACGGCCTGAGCACGTACACCGGGCCCTGATCAGATCACGAACACCGAGGTCGGCCACCACGGCCAACGTGGCGCGGCTGCGGTCGATAGAGGCCCTGGAGCCGCGACGAGAAGCCCCGGAGCCTCCGTCGCGGGCGTTCCTGCAGCGATCCGAGGGGGCGTGCCCCGCCTCTCAGCTGCTCGTGTCGACGATCAGCACGTCGCAGGGGGCGTGGTGGGCGACCTTGTTGGGCACGGAGCCGAGCACGAACCGCGACCGGGTGCGCATGCCCACCGATCCGACGACGATGAGATCGGCCTTCCAGGCCTCGGCCTCGTCGAGCAGAGCGTCCGCGGGCTCGGCCGCCACCGCCCTGGGCGTCACCTCTCCGACGCCCACCTCCCGTGCGACCCCGGCGGCCTTCTCGGCGACCTGCTGGGCGGCGGCCGAGGCGATCGCCAGCCAGTTCTGGTCCGGCGGCGTCGCACCCGCCCACAGACCCCCACGCGAGGCTTCCCGGTGGGCGGACAGGACCCGAAGCTCGGCCCCGAACAGCTTGGCCAGCGTCGCAGCACGACGAACTGCCTGGGTCGCCGTGGGCGACCCGTCGGTACCGACCAGGACCCGCTCTGGGAGGGCAGTCGCCTCCCGCCCCCGACCGCTGGCTGCATCTACGTCGGACATGTCGCTCTCCCCTCTGCCCGCCGGACCCTGATTCAGTCCAACCGGTGCGGCTACCTACCAGGATGACGCGTCTGGCGGGGCCGTGACGGACATCTGTCCTGTCCTGTTGTTCACATTGCGGTAACTTCGGTGAGCCGTCAGGGAGCGGGATGCTCGGGAGCTTTCCGCCTCAGGACGAGGAGGGAGGCCGCACGCGATGGTGGAGAGCGCACAGGTCGCCGAGGCTGGGGGCAGAGAGCCGGGTCCCGTCGCACGAGTGCTCTGGCACCGCCAGCTGGGCCGGTACCCCAACACCGGCCCACGCTACTTCTACCTGGGGATCGTGGTCGTGGCCACGATCATGCTCTACTACCAGTTCTACGTGCAGGGGGCCGTGGCTCCCCAGATCACGCACGAGCTGGGGATGTCGTTCCCATTCTTCGTCTACATCGTGGTGATCTCCAACGCGGCGGGCGCGTTCGGCTCGCTGTTCGCGGGGCTGGCCGACCGCTGGGGCCGGGCCAACCTGGTCGCCTACGGCCTGGTGTACACGGGCGCCATGATCGCCTTCGGCGTGCCCAACTCCCCCAACAAGTACGCCTACCTCATCATGTTCTCGTCGGTCGGCTTCGTCGAAGGCATCATGCTGGTGGCCACGCCGGCCCTCGTGCGGGACTACTCACCCCAGGTCGGCCGGGCCTCGGCCATGGGGTTCTGGACGCTGGGGCCGGTCGTCGGCAGCCTGATCGTGGCCGAGGTCTCCAGCAGGACGGTCAACCACCTCCACTTCTGGTACTCGGCCCCGCAGGGGGCGGGTCTGAACGGCGTCGTGTGGCAGGACCAGTACGTCGTCTGCGGGCTCGTCGGGCTGCTCGTAGCTGCCATCGCCGTGCTGTTTCTGCGAGAGCTGTCCCCCAATCTTCGGGACCAGCTGATGGTGTCCATGCGGGACCGGGCGCTGGTCGAGGCCCGAGCCAAGGGCTTGGATCTCACCGAAGCCCTCCGTCATCCGTGGCGCCAGATGCTGCACCTCGACATCGTGGGATCGGCCGTCGCCATCAGCGTGTTCCTGATCGTCTACTACACGCTGATCGGCTTCTCGGTTCTGTACTTCGTATTCGTATTCAGGTTCACCACGGCTCAGGCCAACAGCCTCGGGGTCTGGATATGGGCCTTCGACGCCATAGCTCTGGTGCTCATCGGCGTGCTCTCGGACCTGGTGCGCGTCCGCAAGCCGTTCATGGCTATCGGGGCGCTCTCGGTGCCATCGCCTTGACCTCGTTCTTCGCCTACCAGACCTACAACATCCACACCGGCTACTACACCTTCGTGTGGATCCTCAGCCTCCTGGCCATCTTCCTGGGCTTCGCCTTCTCCCCGTGGATGGCGAGCTTCACCGAGACGGTCGAGAAGAGAAATCCCGCCCTCACCGCCACGGGCCTGGCCGTGTGGGGCTGGATCATCCGCGCCATCGTGTCGATCTCGATATTCATCCTTCCCTACGTCGTGACGACGATGACTCCGCTGTTCGAGAGCGGGCCTCAGGCCCAGGTGATCCAGGCCACAGTTCCCGGCACAGGTCCAGACGCTCACGACCCTCAACAATGTCGTCGGTAAGAATGACCCACAGACGCTCGCGGCGCTCCAGGCCAACCCCAACAACCCGTCGCTGGTCTCAAGGCGGCCACCGAGGTCGCCGCGGCGACGCATATCAGCGTCGGGCAGGCGACCACGCAGCTGCTGGCCCTCAAGGCCCTGCCGGCTTCGGACCTGGCATTCCTGCAAACCCACGGGACCCAGGTGCACGAACGCCCTCAGCGCTGCGCCTCGCGAGTGGCGGACATGGTGGTGGGTCTGTGTCGGGTGCGAGGTGACGTTCATCCCCTTCATCTTCGTGATGACGGGACGCTGGAGCCCACGTCGGGCCAGGCGGGACGAGCGTGAGCACGCCGAGAGCATCCAGAAGGAGCTCGACGCCCTCCAGTCCTCGGGCGGCGTCGCTCCGGCCCAGGCCTGACCAGCCCTATATCGGCGCCACCGGGTCCAGGTCGAGACCCCGCTCGAGGGCGGCAGCCGCCCGGCTCACCACCAGGTCCCCGTGCTGGGGCCCGACCAGCTGCAATCCGATCGGCACGCCCGAACCGGCGAAACCGGCGCAGACGGTGGCGGCCGGCGAGCGGGTGAGGTTGAAGGGATAGGTGAAGCGCACCCAGTTGAGGTCCGGCGTCCCGTTGATGATCCCGGGCTCCCCGCTCAACGGTGCCGGCGCGGCCACCGTGGGCGTGATGAGCAAGCGCACCTCGTGGAACAGCTGCACGAGACGAAGGTTCAGTTGGTGGCATGCGTCCTCTGCCTTGACCATGTCGAGGGCCGAGAGGCTGCGGGCCCAGTCGACCGTGGCGGCGAGACCGGGATCGACCTGCTCCCACATCTCGGTACCGACGAAGGGCTCCAGGGTGCGCAGGTTGTAGGCGCTGGTCAGGGTCAGCCAGGGCTCGACGGGATCCTCGGGGAACACCTCGTCGACGTCGATGACCTTCGCCCCCAGCTCCTCCATCCTGCGGACGGCGCGCTCGCACACCACTCGCACCTCGTCGTCGAGCGGCGCGTACCCGAGCGTCGGGGACCAGGCCACCGCCAACGGCAGATGGGCGTCCTCCAGGGCAGCGGTCCACGAAGCCTCTGGCATGGGCAGGGAACGGAGGTCCGTGGGATCGGGGCCGATGACGATGTCGAGCGCCCAGACCAGCTCCGCCGTGGTCCGCGCCAGCAGACCTCTCGTCGACAGGTGGTGCCAATCGGGAGCATGGACCACCTCCCGTCGGCACCCGGCCCAGCGAGGGCTTGAGGCCCGAGAGACCACACAGCGAGGCGGGGATGCGCAGCGAGCCACCACCGTCGGACCCCGTCGCCAGGGGCACCATGCCAGCGGCGACGGCAGCGGCGCTGCCGCCCGACGAGCCTCCTGGGCTGCGTTCCAGGTTCCAAGGGTTGCGGGTGGCGCCAAAGGTGACGTTGTCGGTGTCGGCCCTCCAGCCCAGCTCCGGCGTGTTCGTCTTGCCCACGATCACGCAGCCGGCCGCTCTCAGCCGGGCGACCAGCAGCGAGTCTGCCGCGGCCGCCGACTGGCCGGCGAACACGGCCGACCCGCGGGTCGTTGGGAAGCCCGCCGCCTCCTCCAGGTCCTTCACGCCGATGGGGATGCCGGCGAGCGGTCCGACGCGCTCGCCTCGGGCGACGCACCGGTCGATCTCCCGTGCCGCCGCCATGGCAGCGTCTTCGTCGACGGCAACGAACGCGTTCACCCGCTCGTCGAGCTCCTCGATGCGCGCCAGGGCGTGACCGACCAGCGACTCGGCCGACCGCGAACCGGCTCGGACGTCGTCGGCCAGCTCCGGCAGCGTCTCCCGTCGAAAGTCCATCGCCGGAGCCTAGGCGCGGCCTGCGGCGGTCTGCTCGGGCCGGCCTCCCGGGCCGGCCTACGGCACGGGCGCGCCTGCGGCGGTCTGCTCGGGCCGGCCTCCCGGGCCGGCCTACGGCGCGGGCGCGCCTACGGCGACTGCCTCGGCTTGCTCGGACGCGCCGGGCCGGTCAGCATCGCAGCCATGATCTCGGACACCCTCCTCGACCACGTCGCTGTGGCTGTCGAGCGCCACAGCGACGCCTGGCCCCGATACGCGGGCGACCTCGCGGGCCGGTGGCGCAGTGGCGGGTGGGGCCCGGGCTTCGCTCCCGCCCAGCTGGAGTACGCCAACGGGAAGAAGATCGAGATCCTCGCGCCCCACCGCACCGACGAGAACGACTTCCTCCGCCGCTTCCTCGACCGCAACGGCCCCGGACCCCATCACCTCACGTTCAAGGTGGGCGATATCGACGAGGCGCTGGCCGACGCCGCCGATGCCGGCTACGAGCCGATCAACGTCGACCTCTCCGACCCGACCTGGAAGGAGGCGTTCCTCCACCCTCGGGACGCGACAGGTGTGCTGATCCAGGTCGCCCAGTCCGAGGGAGGGTGGCAGACGCCGGCGCCCCCCAGTCTTCCTCCTCCGCGTACACCCGCACCGGCGGACCTGATCCACGTCGCCCACGCGGTCGCGTCACTGGACGACGGGCTGCGACTGTTCTCGGGCCTCCTCGGTGGAAGCGAGGAGGCCCGAGGGAGAGGCGACCATCATCGATGGGTCGACGTGGCGTGGCCGGCAGCGGGACGGGTTCGCCTCGTGGCTCCCTCCTCGGAGGGCAGCCCGCTGTGGTCCTGGCTGGGCGGTCGTGCTGGCCGCCTGTCCCACCTCGGCTTCGTGTGCGAGGACCCCGGCGGGGTGGGCGGCGCCCAGGCGCTCGCCGGGTCTGCGTGGTCGCTGGCACCGGCGGACAACCTCGGCACTGGCCTCGTCCTGGTTCCCCCGGGGAGCACAGCTCTCGACGACGGCCTCCTGCCGTAGCCGGGCCCGGAGCGCCGGCCCGTCGCCGGATAGCGTGGACCGAATGGAGAGCGTCTCCACCGCGCCGTGAGCCCCCTCGACCAGCGGCAGCGCCAGCTCACCCTGGCCGCCGCCGCGCTCGCCGCGGTCGTCGTGCTCGCCATCTGGATCCCCCAGCTCGGTGCCCACGTCGGAAAGGGCAAGACCACACCATCGATCGCCTTGGCGAGCGGGCTCATCCTGGCCGTGCTCCTGGGGATCTCGCTGCTCATCAACAAGCGCTACATCGTCGGCCTGGCCGCGCTCTTCCTGGCCTTCCTCGGCCCTTGGGGCAACTATCCCCTCCTCGCCATCCCCTACGCCGGACTCGCCGGGTGGCTGGTGATCACCGCCGGGCGCCAGGCGCGCGAGGAGGCCGAGGCCAAGCGACGGGAAGCGGGCGGCACCCAGGCGACGCCTGCACGGGGCTCCGGCTCGTCGGCCAGCCCGCGACCGCGGAGCGGGGGCTTGTTCGGGCGCCGGGCCCGATCCGAGGAGACCCCAACCAAACGCAAGCCACCGCCTGCATCGCGGCGCTACACGCCGCCCAAGAGCTGAGGCAGACCAGCGCCTTGTCACCAATGCGGCGCACCCGGCGTCGAAGGGGCGTCGGCCGGCTCATGGAGCCGCGTCAGGAGCGAATGGTAGAGAGGTGCCGTGATCGGTGAAGCCCTGGCGGGCAAGCGCATCGCAGTGACGGGGGCCACCGGCTTCCTGGGCACGGCACTGGTGGAGCGGCTGCTCAGATCGGTCCCCGACTGCGAGGTCGCCGTGCTGGTGCGGCCCGGCCGGCGCGCCAGCGCCGCCCGTCGGCTGCAACGCGAGATCCTCCGCAACGACTGCTTCGACCGCCTGCGGGCCGAGCTCGGGGACCGCTTCGACGCCGAAACCTCAGGGCGGGTGCAGGTCATCGACGGCGACGTCGGACAGGAAGGGCTGGGGCTCGACGATGATGGCGCCGCCCTCCTCGCCCGCTGCGACGTGGTCATCCACTCGGCCGCCACGGTCAGCTTCGATGCGCCGCTCGACACCGCCGTCGAGGTCAACATGCTCGGGCCGTCCCGCCTCGCGGAGGCTCTCGGAACCACACCGAGCAGTCCGCACCTGATCGCCGTGTCCACCGCCTACGTCGCAGGTTCTCGTCGCGGCGACGCGCCGGAAGCCTTGCTGACCGACACCCCTTTCGCCACGCACGCCGACTGGCACGCCGAGGTCGCCGCCGCCCGCCGGGCCCGCTCGGACGCCGACGCTGACAGCCGCCGGCCCGAGCGTCTGGCCCGCTTCACGCGAGACGCGCGGGCCGAGCTGGGCGCCGCCGGCGCGCCGCTGCTGGCCGAACGAGCCGAGCGCCTCCGCGACGAATGGGTCAAGGAGCGCCTCGTCTCCCTGGGTCGCACACGCGCCCAGTCGCTCGGGTGGCCCGACGCCTACGCCTACACGAAGGCACTGGGCGAGCGGGCCCTCCTCGAGAACCGCGGCGACCTGCCGCTCACGATCGTCCGGCCGTCGATCATCGAGTCAGCGCTGGCCGAGCCCCATCCGGGATGGATCCGGGGATTTCGCATGGCCGAGCCCGTGATCATCTCGTACGCGTGCGGACTGCTGGGACAGTTTCCCGGTGTACCCGAGGGTGTCGTCGACGTCATCCCGGTGGACCTTGTCGTGGCCGCGATCCTCGCCGTCGCCGCCGAGGGCCCGGCCGAGCAGCCGACCGTCTACCAGGTGGCGTCGGGCACGAGGCAGCCGCTGCGCTACGACAACCTGGTGAGCCTGGCCGAGTCCTGGTTCACCGAGCACCCGCTCTACGACTCGCGCGGCCAGCCCATCGTCGTGCCCGAGTGGTCCTTTCCGGGGCGGGGCAAGGTACAGCGCCAGCTGACCCGAGCCGGCAAAGGGCTGCAGGCCGCCGAGCGGCTCATGGGCGCACTGCCCCTCCGGGGCCGCCGGGCCGAGGTGAGCTCCCGTCTCGAGGAGCGACGTCAACAGGCCGAGCGGGCGCTCAGCTACGTCGAGCTCTACGGCTCGTATGCCGAGACCGAGGCCCGCTTCCAGGTCGATCGGCTGCTGTCGCTGTGGGGGCGCCTCGACGACGATGATCGCCAGACGTTCTGCTTCGACCCCGCCGTCATCGACTGGGCCCACTACCTCCACGACGTCCACCTGCCCTCGGTCGTCGCCCAGGCACGCGTCCGGACGACGCCTGGAGGCCGCACCGGGCCGACCCGGGCCGAGCGTGGACGACGGGCAGTCCTGGCCCCGGAGCGCCACCTCGCCGCCTTCGACCTCGAGAACACGCTCATCGCGTCCAACGTCGTGGAGTCCTACGCCTGGCTGGCCACCCGCCGGCTCAGCGAGGGCGACCGACTGCGGTTCACCCTCCGTACCCTGCGCGAGGTGCCGGGCATGCTCGCCCTCGACCGTCGGGACCGGGGCGACTTCCTGCGCGCCTTCTACCGCCACTACGACGAGGCGCCGGCCGAGCAGGTGCGGGCCGACGCGTGGGAGATGTTCAGCGCGCTGATTCTCGCCAAGTCGTTTCCCGACGGTATCCGGCGGGTCCGCGATCATCGCAGTCGCGGCCACCGGACGCTCCTCATCACCGGCGCCATCGATCTCGTCGTCGAACCCCTGCGCCCTCTCTTCGACGACATCGTCTGCGCCCGTCTGGCCGAGCGCGACGGTCGCATCCTCGGTGAGCTCGTCGAGCCTCCGCCGACCGGAGAAGCCCGCGCCATGGTCATGGCCGCCTACGCCGAGGCCGAGGGCCTGGCCCTGGAGGAGTCGGTGGCCTACGCCGACTCGAGCAGCGACCTGCCCATGCTCGAAGCCGTGGGCCACCCCGTCGCCGTCAACCCCGAGGCCAAGCTGGCGACCATCGCCCGCAAGCGGGGCTGGCACGTCGAGAACTGGACCAGGGCAGCGGGCGCTCCCCGGCACCTGCTTCCTTTTGCGCCACGTCTGACGCGGAGCGACGTGTCATGAAGGCGCTCGTGTTCGAGCGCAGCCTCCCCCGCTACGCCGCCGCCCGCGTGGTCTCGTCGCTCGGCTCGGGTCGAGGCGTGAGCGTCGCACCGCTCCGCCTGACCGACCTCGACCCGCCCACGCTTCCGGGCCCCGGCTGGAGGCGGGTGCGGCCCCGCCTGGCCGGGATCTGCGGCTCCGACCTCACGACCCTGGACGGCAGGAGCTCGCGGTACTTCGAGCCCATCGTCAGCATGCCCTTCGTGCCTGGCCACGAGGTCGTGGGTGACGTCGACGACGACGGTGGTGGGCGGGTCGTCATCGAGCCCGTGCTGGGCTGCCTGGCCCGGGGCGTCGAGCCTCCCTGCCCGGCCTGCGCCGTCGGAGACACCGGCGGTTGTGAACGGGTCGCGTTCGGCCATATCAAGGCCGGGCTCCAGACCGGCTACTGCGCCGACACGGGCGGAGGCTGGTCGGATGGCCTCGTCGCCCACGCCAGCCAGCTCCATCCCGTCCCGGACGGCCTCAGCGACGAAGCCGCCGTGATGGTCGAGCCGGCGGCGTGTGCGGTCCACGCCGCCCTCGCCGCCGGCGTGACCGAAGGCTCCAACGTCGTCGTGCTGGGCGCCGGCACCCTCGGGCTGTGCACGATCGCCGCCCTTCGCCAGCTGGCGCTCCCCGGCACCTTGGTGGCCGGGGCCAAGCATCCCGCCCAGCGCCGGCTGGCCTCGGTGCTCGGCGCCGACCTGGTCGTCGATCCGCCCGAGGTCCCCCGGGCCGTGCGCCGGCTCACCCGGTCGCTCGCCGCCGGAGCCCAGCTGACGGGCGGGGCCGACGTCGTGCTCGACTGCGTCGGCAGCGCCGGATCCATCGAAGACGCCATGTCGATCGTCCGGCCCCGCGGGCGGGTCATGCTGGTAGGCATGCCCGGCACCGCCCGCCTCGACCTCACTCCCCTGTGGCACCGCGAGATCAGCCTGACCGGCGCCTACGCGTACGGTCGAGAGACTGCCGGTGGGAACGGTCGACCGGGGGCGCCGCGCACCTTCGAGCTGGCGTTCGAGCTCGTGGTCCAGGCCGGCCTCGAGCGGCTCGTGTCGGCCCGCTACCCGCTCGACCGCTTCCACGAGGCCGTCGAGCACGCCGGCGCGGCGGGGCGACGCGGCGCCACCAAGGTGGTGTTCGACCTGCGCGAGCAACCCCGTTGGCGCACGGCGGAGACGGCGGGATGAGCCCGCGTCCCGGGTTCGTGCTCGAGGTCGACCGGTCGACACCCGCCACACTGATCTGGCACGGCGAGGGCTTCCGCCTCGAGCGGCTGCCGGTCGGCTCGAGAGTCGTCTATCCGCCCGAGGCCGTCTCGCCCCTCGAGGACCCGGATGCGGCGATCCGCCACGCCCTCCTCCATCCGCTCGGCGACAGCGAGCCCCTGCCGGCGCTGCTGCGCCCGGGCATGCGTCTGACCATCGCCTTCGACGACATCTCCCTCCCGCTGCCGCCGATGCGCAGCCCCGACGTCCGACAACGGGTGATCGAGGCGGTGCTCGACATGGCGGCCTCGGCCGGTGTCGACGACGTCGTGCTCGTCGCCGCCCTGGCCCTGCACCGCCGGATGACCGAGGACGAGCTGCGTCACATCGTCGGCGACCGCGTGTACGACGCCTTCGCCCCACACGGCCTCCTGACCCAGCACGACGCCGAAGATCCCGACGGCATGCTCCACCTCGGCCTGACCGAGGCGGGAGAGGACGTCGAGATCAACCGGCGAGCGGCCACCAGCGACCTGGTCGTCTACGTCAACATCGACCTGGTGCCCATGGACGGCGGCCACAAGAGCGTGGCGACCGGCCTGGCCAGCTATCGGAGCCTTCGCCACCATCACAACGTTCGCACCATGCAGCACAGCCGGTCCTTCATGGACCAGCACCGCTCCGAGCTCCACTCGTCCAACTGGCGCATGGGCCGCCACATCGCGGCCAGCGGTGTGAAGGTGTTCCAGATCGAGACAACCCTGAACAACGACACGTTCCCGGACCAGTTCCGGTTCCTCCAGCGCCGGGAATGGGAGTGGTCGGTGCGCGATCGCGCCGGCTTCCTGGCTGTGTCGAAGTCGCTCGACCGCACGCCGGAGCGCCTGGCCCGGTCGATCTTCCAGTCCATCCGTGCGCCGCACGCCGTCACCAGCGTCCAGGCCGGCGAGGTCGAGGCTGTCCACACCCGGGCCGCCGAGCACCTGCACGCCCAGCAGAGCGTGGAGGTCGCGGGCCAGACCGACGTGCTCACCATGGGCCTGCCGTACCTGTGCCCCTACAACGTGAACTCGGTGATGAACCCGGTCCTCGTGATGTGCCTGGGTCTCGGCTACCTGTTCAACATGTACAGGGGCAAGCCGCTCGTTCGACCCGGCGGCGCGCTCATCATGAGCCATCCCACACCCTGGGCGTTCGACCCGGTCCACCATCCCAGCTACATCGACTTCTTCGAGCAGGTGCTGCCCGAGACGACCGATCCGCTGGAGATCGAGGCCAAGTACGAAGAAGCCTTCGCGACCGATCCGTGGTACGTCCACCTCTACCGCACGGGCCACGCCTACCACGGCGTGCACCCCTTCTACATGTGGTACTGGGGAGCGCACGCCCTCCAGCATCTGGGCGCCGTGATCGTGGTGGGCGGCGACCGTCGGGCGGTCAGGCGTCTGGGCTTCAAGCCCGCATCGGGACTCGGCGATGCGCTGGAGATGGCAGAGGACGTCGTCGGCGCCGACCCGTCCATCACCCACCTGCACGCACCGCCGCTGCTCATGGCGAACGTGAGCTGAGGCCCGTCGTGCGACTCGTCCGTCGCCCGTCGTTTCCGTGGGCCGCCCCGACGTGGCCGGACGGGGTCGAGCTGGCGCCCCTCGAACGCTCGGTGGGCGTCGACTACGACACCGCGTGGTCGCGCCGGTACGGCGTGCGGGTGGCGCGGGCGGCGCTGCTCGACTGGGTGGCGCGGCCGGTCGTGCGCGCCCTGGCCTCACCCCGCGTCGACGGCCTCGACCGCATCGAGCACCTCGACGGTCCCGCCATCTTCGCCGCCAACCACGCCAGCCACGTCGACCTGCCGCTCGTGTTGTCGATCCTCCCGCCGCGGTTCCGCCACCGCACGCTCGTCGGGGCCGGCGCGGACTACTTCTTCGACACGCGATGGAAGGGCGCCCTGTGGTCCTTCGCCATCGCCGCCATCCCCATCGAGCGCCAGCGGGTGAACCGGCGGTCGGCCGAGGAGGCCGGCCACCTGCTGTCGCAGGGCTGGAGCATGGTGATCTTCCCCGAAGGGGGGCGCACGCCCGACGGCTGGGCCCGCCCGTTCCACCCCGGGAGCGCCGCCTACCTGGCGACGCGTTCGGGGCTGCCCGTCGTTCCCATCTACCTGGGGGGCACCCGCCGGATCCTCGCCCGGGGGAGCCGCTCGCTGCGACCGGGCTCGACCAGGGTCTGCGTCGGACGCCCGCTGTGGCCGCACGAGCACGAGAACGCCCGCCGCCTGTCGACCAGCCTCGAGGCGGCGGTGGCCGCCCTGGCCGACGAGACTGCCACCGACTGGTGGTCGGCGCGGCGCCGGTCGGCGGCGGGTCGGACACCCGGTCTCGGCGGCCCTCCCGTCGGCGCCTGGCGGCGGTCGTGGGCTCTCGGCGACGACCGCCCGGCAGCGACCGACGGGTTGCGCCAGCGCTGGCCGCTGCGCTGACGGCCGGCGGCGGGGTCGGGGCCCCGCCCCCCTGTAGCCGCCGGCAGCCGAACACGAACGTGCACGGATCTGGCGCCGCGTGCGGTATCTTGAAGTGCCCAGCTCCGGGTTGACTCCGCAGCGCTGCGGCTGCCTGCCGGTCAGGCGGGTACGTGGGCAATGGCGCCTCGAGCACGGCCGGCTCACGTGTTCTCATGTATCGACGTTGCGAGGTGGTACCCAAGTGCGCCCTGAGCGAGACGCCTGCGGCATCGGGTTCGTAACCGACCGGGAAGGTCGTGCATCGCGCGACATCGTCCAGACGGCGCTGACCGCGCTCGCCTGCATGACCCATCGTGGGGCGGTGGCGGCCGACGCCCTGACCGCCGACGGATCGGGCCTCCTCGTCGGCATCCCAGGTTCGATCTTCGGACACGGGCCGTCGGGCGCACCCCACGGAGTGGCGAGCCTCTTCGTCCGCGGCGACGATCCCCGCCCCGCCGTCGAGGCGGCTGCCGCCCAGGAGGGCATCGCGGTCGTCGACTGGCGGACCCCGCCCACCGACGAGGACCACCTGGGCGAGCTGGCCCGTGCCAGCCGTCCCGAGTTCCTCCAGGCCGTCCTCGAGGCACCCCAGCCGGACGAGCGCGCCGCCTACCGGCTGCGCCGCCGCATCCAGGCCACGACCAGCGGCACGTACGTGGCCAGTTGCTCGTTCCGCACGGTCGCCTACAAGGGACTGGTGGCCGCACCCCTCCTGTCCCGGTACTACCTGGACCTCGCCGACGCGCGCTTCGTGTCGGGACTCGCCGTGTTCCACCAGCGGTTCTCGACCAACACCCTGCCCACGTGGGAGCGGGCCCAGCCCTTCCGCACGCTCTGTCACAACGGTGAGATCAACGCCATCGCCGGCAACCAGAACCGCATGCGCGCCCGCGCCCGGCTGGGCACCGAGGAGGCAGGCCTCGGTCCCGAAGAGCTGTTCCGGCCGCTCCTCGACGAGACCGAGCCGGACTCGGGGCGCATCGACTCCGCCGTCGAGGTCCTGGTCCAGGGCGGGCGCGACATCCGCCACGCCGTGGCCATGCTCGTGCCCGAGGCCTGGGAAGGCGAGCGCGACCTCGACGCCGCCGTCCTCGGCTTCTACCGCTACCACGCCTGCCTGGTCGAGCCGTGGGACGGCCCCGCCGGCCTGATCTTCACCGACGGAGCTGGCGTCGGTGCCGCCCTCGACCGCAACGGACTGCGCCCCTTGCGCTACACCATCTGCGAGGACGGTCTGGTCGCCTGCTGCTCCGAGGCGGGAGCCGTGGACCTGACGGGCCGGGGCGAGGTCCGGCGCGGGCGCCTCGGGCCGGGCCAGATGATCTTCGTCGAGCCGGGCCGCGGCGTGTACCTCGACGGCGAGTGCAAGGCGCGCCTGGCCGCCGCCGCACCCTACGCCCGCTGGGCCGCCGACGGTCTTGTGCAGCTCGGCCCCAGCAGGCCCGTCGAGGACACTCCACCGACCGACGAGCTCGAGCGTCGTCAGCTCGCCCACGGCTACACGGTCGAGGAGATGCGCATGGTGCTCAAGCCCATGGCCGCCGACGCCAAGGAGCCGGTCTTCTCGATGGGCGACGACACACCGCTTCCCAACTGGGCCGGCCGTCCCCGTCCCATCCACCACTTCCTCAAGCAACGTTTCGCCCAAGTCACGAACCCCGCCATCGACCACCTCCGCGAGCGCCTGGTGATGAGCCTCCGCACCCTGATCGGGCCACGCTCGGCGCTGCTGTCGGAACGACCGGAGGCCGCCCACCTCCTCGAGCTGCCGTCGTTCTTTCTGACGCCTTCGACCCTGGAGCAGCTCCGGGGGCCGGCGGCCGCTCCGTTCCGTCCCGCCACCCTCGACGCCACCTTCCCCGTCGATGACGGCGCGCCTGGCCTGCGCCAGGCCATCGAGCGCCTCCGGGACGAGGCCGCTGGACTGGTGGCGGGCGGCACCGGCCTACTGGTGATCAGCCAGGACGACGTCTCGACCGAACGAGCTCCGATCCCGTCGCTGCTGGCCACCGGCGCCGTCCACCACCGGCTCGTCTCCGAGGGCCGGCGCGCCGCGACCAGCATCGTGGTCGTCGCCGACGACGCCCGGGACACGCACAACGTGGCCTGCCTGCTGGGCTACGGCGCCGACGCCATCTGTCCCCGGCTCGCCCTCCAGAGCGTCGCCGCCGACGCCGACGCCTCCGAGGAAGGCGGTGCGGTGAGCGCCGCGGCCCAGGAGAACTATCAGGCTGCCGTCGAGGACGGGGTCCTCAAGATCATGTCCAAGATGGGCATCTCCACCGTCGACTCGTACCGCGGCGCCCAGATCTTCGAGATCGTCGGGCTGGCGCCCGAAGTGGTCGGGACCAGCTTCGCCGGCACGCCCTCGCCCGTCGGGGGACTCGGTTGGGACGAGCTCGGCCAGGACGTCCTGGCCCGTCACGCCGAGGCCGGTTTCGGCGCCACCGTCGCTGCGGATGGCGACGGCGCAGCGCCTGGCGGCCGTGGCGCCCGTCCCGGCGCCGGCGACGGTGATCGTGCCGCCAAGCTCCAGGCTGCACGCGAGGCCAAGGCGGCGCGCCAGGCCGGTGGGGACGGCGCCGCCGCGGACAAGGGCGCCGAGGACAAGGCCCGCCCGGGAGGCGGGTCCGAAGACAAGGAGGCGAGGGCGGAGCGGTTGGCGGCGCGCGCCAAGGCGGCTCGGGAGGCCAAGGCGGCGCGACAGGCCGAAGGCACGGCGACGGCGAGGATCCCGCCCAGGCCCGCAGCCACGAACGACGACAACGGCGATGACGACGAGGACGGCGAGCGTCCCCGGCGGGGCGGCCGGTCGAAGCTCGGCAACCCCGGCTACTACCGGGACCTCAAGCGGGGCGGCGAGTACCACGCCCACAACAAGGACGTCGTCGACGCGCTGAACGGCATGACCGCCGCCCATCTGCTCCAGCAGGCCATCCGCGGCGATCGCGAGGACGTCTACGTCAAGTTCGCCGACCTCGTCAACGGGCGGCCGCCGACCGAGCTTCGGGACCTCCTCGAGCTCGTCCCCACCGGCCCGAGCGTCCCGCTCGACGAGGTGGAGCCTGCCGCCGAGATCGCCAAGCGCTTCTCCACCGGAGCCATGTCCCACGGCTCGCTCTCGGCCGAGGCCCACGAGACACTCGCCGAGGCCATGAACCTGATCGGCGGACGATCGAACTGCGGCGAGGGAGGCGAGGACCCGTTCCGCTACCTCACCCGAGGCCAACCGGCCGGCGACAAGAACAGCCGCATCAAGCAGATCGCGTCGGGCCGGTTCGGCGTCACACCCCAGTACTGCGCCTACGCCGACGAGCTCCAGATCAAGATCGCCCAGGGCTCCAAGCCGGGCGAGGGTGGCCAGCTGCCCGGCCACAAGGTGTCCGAGGAGATCGCCCGCCTCCGTCACACCCAGCCGGGCGTCTCGCTCATCTCGCCCCCGCCCCACCACGACATCTACTCCATCGAGGACCTGGCCCAGCTCATCTTCGACCTCAAGCAGGTCAACCGGCACGCCGAGGTGTCGGTGAAGCTGGTCGCCTGCGACGGCGTGGGCACGGTCGCCGCCGGCGTGGTGAAGGCGCTGGCGGACGTGGTGCAGGTGAGCGGCTGCAACGGGGGCACGGGCGCCTCGCCGCTGTCGTCCATCAAGCACGCCGGCATGCCCTGGGAGACAGGCCTGGCCGAGACCCAGAGCGTGCTCATCGAGAACGGGCTGCGCGACCGCGTCCGCCTCCGGGTCGACGGTGGGTTCATGACCGGTCGCGACGTCCTCATCGCCGCGCTGCTCGGTGCCGACGAGTACTCCTTCGGCACCGCCGCCATGCTCGCCGAGGGCTGCATCATGCTCCGGGCCTGCCACCGCGACACGTGCAGCACCGGCATCGCCACCCAGCGCTCGAACCTCAGGGCGAAGTTCGCCGGCACCCCGGAGGGCGTCGCCGCCTACCTCCTGTTCGTCGCCGAGGAGGCGCGCCGCCTGCTCGCGTCGATCGGCCTGCGAAGCTTCGACGAGGCGATCGGGCGGGTCGAGTGCCTGCGGCAGCGCACCACCGACGACGAGCGGATCGACACCGTCGACCTGCGCCCGCTGCTCGGCCCTCCGGCCGACCCGTCGGCGCCACGACGGTTCGTGGCCGGCGTGCCCATCCAGCGCCCCCGCTCCGCGCTCGGCGACCGTCTCGAGGCCGACGCGTTCCGGACCGTCTGGGAGGGTCGTGACATCGAGCTCTCGTACCCCATCACCAACGGTGACCGGGCCGTGGGTGCGTCGCTCGGGGGGACCATCGCTCTCGAGTGGGGCGGGCGGGCGCCGCTCGGCACCGCGGTCGCCCGTTTCGAGGGAGCCGCCGGCCAGAGCTTCGGAGCCTTCCTCACCCACGGCATCGAGCTCGAGCTGCTGGGCGAGGCCAACGACTACGTCGGCAAGGCCATGGGGGGTGGACGGATCGTCATCCGCCCGCCGGACAACGACGCCGGCGACCCGGTGCTCGCCGGCAACACCTGCCTCTACGGTGCGACCGACGGCTGGGTGTTCATCGCCGGGTCGGCCGGTGAGCGCTTCGCCGTGCGCAACTCCGGCGCCACCGCAGTGGTCGAGGGGGCGGGCGACCACGCCTGTGAGTACATGACCGGCGGCACCGTCGTGATCCTGGGGCCGGTCGGCTACAACCTCGGCGCGGGTATGACCGGTGGCGCCGCCTACGTCTGGGACCCGCGGGCGCTGCTCCCGGCCCGCCTCAACACGGCCCTGGTCGCCATCGGTCGCCCCGACTCCCAGCACGTCGACGAGCTCCGATGGCTCGTCGAGCGGCACCACGAGCTCACCGGCTCGGCCCGTGCGGCCTCGCTGCTCGGCAACTGGAGCGCCTTCACCGACGAGGTCTGGCTGGTGGCGCCGATCGACCGCATCGCCGGGATCACGACCCAGCAGGCCGGGCGCGTCGCGGCCAGCGCCTGACCGCCACCGCGCCAGCACCCGCGTGGGCCCGGCCGGCCGACACGGCGTGGGCGCCCGCTTCGAGCTCGTCCGGGAGGGGCTCGAGCGCCGTCGGCTCGCCGCCGGTGCGGTGAGCGAGGGCGTCGGCGAGCAGCCAGTCGGCGAGCCACGGGTTCCGGGGTAGGAGCGGCCCGTGGAGGTACGTGCCGACACGCGGCCTCGAACCGGCAGCCTTCCGCATCCGCTCTCGCCGTCGTTGCCGAACCACGACACGACCCGGCCGAGCGGCTCGCGCCCCGGGTCGAGGAGCGTGCGACCGGCGTGGTTCTCGAAGCCGGCGAGCGTGCGTCGCAACCCGGGCTCGACCTCGCACTCGAGCAGCACGTCGCCGATCATGCGCCCCTCCCCGGCGACGGTCTCGAGAGGCAGGAGCCCGACGCCCGGGCAGCTCCTCGCCGTGGAAGCCGCGGTAGCGCGCGGCCGAGCAGCTGGTAGCCGCCGCACACGGCGAGCAGGGCGGCATCCCTGCTCCACGGCGGCGATGAGCGGCTCTGCCTTGGACGAGAGGTCGGCGGCGACGAGCAGCTGCTCGCGGTCCTGGCCGCCGCCGACGTAGAAGAGATCGTGAGCTCCGGCGACGATGCTGTCGCGCCATCCCGAGTCCGGTGACCTCGAGCTCGTGGCCGCGCCACTCGGCCCGCCGACGGAGCACCGCGATGTTGCCGCGGTCGGCGTAGATGTTGAGGTAGTCGGGATACAGATGCGCCGACACGAATCGTCGTCACGCCGCCCGCTCCCAGTAGGGCCGGACGAGACCGCGTTGGGTCGACGAGCCGCTGCAGGCCCAGCATCGCCGTGTAGGTGGGCAGCACGACGAGCTCGCCGCCCTCGGGCGTGAGCTCCAGGCCCGCGGTCGACCGCTCGGGCGAGGTCCGGGACGACCTCGATGCGCCTGGGTGTCGAAGCCGCCGTACTTGGCCCGCAGCGCCAGCTCGGCGGCCCGGTCGCCGCTCACGACCAGTCGCTCGAGGCCGTCGAAGAGCGGCTCGAAGTCGACGTCCCAGATCCACGAGACGTCGCGCCCGTCGGCGATCCCGTCGTTGAGGGCCACGACCGCCAGCCGCGGAGCTCCGCCTTCGACGAGCGTGCGCACGACCTCGTTGGCACCGGCGGGGTTCTTGATCAACAGCAGCAACAGGCCCTTGGCGCCGACAGGGATGCGCTCGAAGCGGCCGAACGCGGCCGTGAACCGACCGAGCCCCGCTGCGATCTCGTCGAGTGATGCGCCGAGCGCCTGGGCCAGGGTGCCGGCCGCCAGGGCGTTGTAGACGTTGTAGAGACCGGGTAGTGCCGAGTCGACGCGCCGGCTCCCGTCGGCCGTCACGAGGTCGAAAGCGACGCGGTCGAGGCCGTCGAGCTCGATCGAGCGGGCCGCCACGTCCAGCTTCGGCCGTGCGTGGCCACACGCAGGACAGCGGTAGTCACCGAGATGCCCGACGTACGCCGCCGCGTACTCGTACGGCGTCCCGCAGCGCACGCAGTACTTCGAGTCCGCGGCGTGCTGAAGCCCGGAGCGGGCGAGCCGTGGATCATCGAGGCCGAACGTCGATGGCGCTCTGCGCGACCGTGGGCGAGATCCCCGACTTGTGGGTCGTCGGCGTTGACCACGATCTGAGTGGAGGCGGGCAGCGCCGCCACCGCCCGACGCCAGCGGTCGGCGACGAGCTCGAGCTCCCCGTAGCGGTCGAGCTGGTCGCGGAAGAGGTTGCCGAGGCAGATGGCACGCGGCTGCACTCGACGAACGACCTCCGGCAGGGCGGCCTCGTCGACCTCGAACAGCCCGAGCTCGGCGCCCCGCGAGGTGAGGAGGGTGGAGGCGACGCCCGACAGCAGGTTGGACCCCGCTCGGTTGTGGGCGAGCCTGGCGCGGCCTCGCAGGATCTCGGCCGCGATCGCGGTGGTAGTCGTCTTGCCGTTCGTGGCGGACACCACGGCCGTGCCGGCAGGGAGGGCGGCAGCGAGACGGTCGATCGCGCCGGGGTCGAGCTTGCAGAGCAGCTTGCCCGGCACGGTCGTGCCGCCGCCTGCGCCAGCGAGGCGCGACAGGGCTGCGACGACCCTGGCACCTGCGATGTCGACGACGAGCGGCAGCCGGAGGTGCATGGTCCGGGAGCGTACAGGCGCGTGATCCGAGGGAGCCCTAGGTCTTGGTGGGAGCGCGCCGCGCCCCGCCGCGCCCCCGCGGACCAGCTGGCGCCCTCGGCTCCTGCTCCGGCTCGGCTGCGTCGTCGGCGTGACCCGCGGGCAGGGCGCGGGCGATCTCCTCGGCAGTCGGCTCCCGGGGCACGCGTGCTTCCGGGGGGAGCAGGTCGACGATGGCCGCCATGATGCGCTCGGTGTCGGCCTCGGCATCGACGAGGTCGAGGCGCACCGGTCGGCCGACGCGGGTCCGCACGGCGGGCGGATGCAGCACGTTGGTCACGTTGGGGATCCGGGACGAGCGCGGCCAGACACCCTCGGTGCCCCAGAGCCCGATCGGGACCACGGGAGCGCCGCTCATGGCGGCCAGGCGAGCCGCTCCCGTCCTGCCTCGGAGCACGGGGTCGAAGAACTCCCGGCCACGGGGGATGGTCCCCTGGGGCTGGACGGCCACGAGCTCACCGGCCTCCAGCGCCCGGGCGGCCTCCCGGAGCGGCTGGTCGGAGCCGCTGCCGCGCTCGACCCGTATGCCGCCCATGGCCGTCGCCATGGGGCCGATCACGGGTGCGTCGAACACTTCCTTCTTGCCGAGGTAACGGAATGGTCGCCCCGTGCGCAGCACCGTGAGACCGAGCGCCACGACGTCGAAGTAGCTGCGGTGGTTGGCCACCAGCACCGCCGGACCGTGAGCGGGAATGTGACCGACGTCGCCGATGTCCAACCGGACGAAGGGCAGCAGCTGGGGCTGCACGATCAGCCGGACGAGGTCGAGGGGCTCCATGCCCAACACCTTCGGCACCCCCGGTGGCACGTCGAGGTGGAGCACCGGCCAGCGCTGCAGCACAGCGAGCGGCAGCAACCGGAAGTCCGGGTTCACGGCGCGGGGATGACCGACGGCCGACAGCAGGGGGAGGTCGTACACGCTGTCCGAGTAGGCGAAGCAGTCGTCGAGAGCTACCCCGGCTTGGCGCGCCCAGCGGCGAACGGCACCGAGCTTGCCACGAGCCCACACGAAGCCGTCGACGAGGCGCCCGTTGTACACGCCGTCCTGCTCGGCATACCGCGTGGCGACCACGTCGTCGAAGCCCAGGCGCTCGGCCAGCGGCGCCACCAGGTCGTAGGGCGTCGTGGTGGCCATGACCAGGGCATGACCGGCACTGCGGTGGTCGGCCAGCAGGGGTCGGGCGTACGGGCTGACGAGGGGCTCGAGCCGCTCCGCGGCCGCCTTGCCGGCCTGGCGGACCGTGGCGGCCGGCCATCCCCGCGCCATCAGGACCATGCCCCTCGTCAGGGCCATGGACGGCAGGGTCTCGCCCATCAGGCTGTAGATCCCGAACAACAGCGCTTCCCCCGGCAGCCGGCGTCCCCCGGTCAGACCCGCCTCGCCGACGGCCTCGTTGATCGCCGGTCCGCTCGGGCCCTTGAGGAGCGTGCGATCCAGATCGAAGAAGGCGGCTCCCGAGCTCATGTGGCTCACGCTACCCCGCGCCCCCCCTAGCGCGGCGAAGGGACCGGCCGGGGGGAAGCCGGTCCCTTCACTCAGATCCCCAGAGGAACCGGGAGGGGGGAATCGCGGGTCCTCTGTGGTCTGCACCATTATCGACGGAGCCGCACCATCTGTCCAACAGTTATTGATGATATGTGTCATCATTGGAAGCGATGGACCTCCGTCAGCTGAACGCCCTGCTGGCCGTCGCCGACCAGGGCAGCTTCACGGCCGCCGCCGACGCCCTCGACACCGTCCAGTCCAACGTGTCGGCCCACATCGCCAGGCTGGAGCGCGAGGTCGGCTCCGTGCTGGTCGACCGTTCCACCGGCCAGCTCACCGAGGAGGGCGAGGCCGTCGCCGCCCGCGCCCGGCGCGTGAGCGTCGAGCTCGAGGCGGTGCTCGGCGACCTGGCCGCGCTCCGCGACGAGGTGGCGGGGACCGTCCGCATCGGCATGGTCGGTACCACCGCCCGCTGGCTCGCCCCCCACCTCCTCGAGACCGCCGCGGCGCGGCACCCCAAGCTCCATCTGATCGTCGTCGACGGCATCTCCACGTCGCTGGAGCCCCAGCTGGCCACGGGCCAGCTGGACCTGGCCGTCGTCAACCCGCCGGCTCCCAGCGCCGACCTCAGCTTCACCCCCTTGTTCGACGAGGACCTCGTGCTGGTCGTCCGGGCCGACGATCCCTTGGCGACGCGAGGCCGGCTCGAGCTCGCCGAGCTCGCCGAGCTCGAGCTCCTGCTGCCGCTGCCCGGGACGTCGTTCCGGGACGAGCTCGATCAGGCCGCCCGACCTCGGGGGATCACGCTCACACCTCGGGCCGAGCTCGACGGGGTACGGCTCATCGCCTCGCTCACCTTCGACGGCTACGGGCCGGCGATCCTCCCCGCCACCGCCGTGCCCGAGTATCTCCGCCGGGACTGGCGGCTGATGCAGGTCTCGGGGATCCCCCGACGGCGAATCGGCGTGGCCCAGCGGAGCCGGGGCCTGCCGTCGGCTCCGGCCCGGGCGCTGTTGGCGATCCTGCACGACGTTGTGACCGAGCGGGGCAAGACCCCCGACGAGCTGCACGTCGTGCCCGATCTGCTCCCCGGCCGGTAGTGCCGTATGGTTGGCGCAACCCGCCTGCCCGCGCCGGTGGGGAGCAGAGCCAGGGAAGAGAGGTGACGGGCGTGAAGGGGGGTAGCCGGACCGAGCGTCAGCAAGCGGTCTCGCGTCGACTGGCCTTCCTCCTCGCCGCGAGCCAGTCGGTGGCAGCCCGCCTCGACGAGGACGACGCCCTGGATGCCTTCGCCCGCATCGCCGTCACGGCGATGGCCGACTTGTGCATCATCGACGTGCGCGACGTCGAGGGCGGCCTCCGCCGGGCTGCCGTCGCCCACGCGGACCGCGACGTCGAAGAGTCGGTACGTGCGGCATTGCGCCGGTGGCCGCCTGATCCGACAGGTCCGCACCCGGCAGCCGAGGCGCTGCGCACAGGCCAGACGCAACGAGCCGACGAGCTGCCCCCGGGGCTGCTCGACACGCCGACGCCGGACCCGGACGCGGCCCGACTGCTGCCGGAGCTGGGGCTCTGCTCGTACCTGGCCGTGCCCCTGACCGCTCGGGGTCACACGCTCGGGACCGTCCTGCTCTCCGGCACCACCGGGCGGGCGTTCGGTCCCGACGACGTCGACGTCGCCGAGGACGTCGCCCAACTGGCGGCGTTGGCTGTCGACAACGCGCGCCTCGTCGCCGACCAGCGAGCAGCGCGGGAAGGAGCCGAGGCGGCCCGAGCCCGGGTCTCCCTCCTGGCCGAGGCGACCAGCGTGCTCACCGAGACGCTCGACCCCAACACCGCGCTCGAGCGTCTCGCCGAACTGCTCGTGCCGGATCTGGCCGACTGGTGCCGGGTCGACCTGTGCGACGAGGAGGTCGGCGTGCGGCGCGCCGCGATGACCCACGTCGATCCGGCGACCGCGGCTGCCGTGAGCGCCGTCGAGGAGGGCGTGCCCGTCGATCCGACCGGTGACGCGCCCGTGGCCCGGGTGCTGCGAAGCGGACGCCCCCTCTTGCTCCCGGCGACGACCGACGACGTGCTGGTGGCCAGCGCCCGCACCCAGGACCAGCTCGACGTCTACCGGTCTCTCGGTCTGCGCTCGCTGCTCGTCGTCCCGCTCGTCGCCCGGGGGGACGTGCTCGGCACCCTGACGCTCGGCTCGGCGGTCTCCGGACGTCGCTTCGACGAGGACGATGTAGCCCTCGGTCGTGACCTGGGTCGGCGGGCGGGATTGGCCATCGACAACGCCCGCATGTACCAACAGGAGCATCGGACCGCTGCGGTCCTCCAGCGGGCCCTGCTGCCCCGGCACCTGCCCACCGTCCCCGGCCTGGCCCTGGCCGCCCGCTACCTGCCGGCCACGACGGGCGCCGAGGTCGGCGGGGACTGGTACGACGTCCTGGCCCTGGCCGACGGTCGGGTCGGGCTGGTCATCGGGGACGTGGTGGGCCATGACATCGAAGCCGCCGGCGTGATGGGAACACTGCGCCATGCCCTGCGGGCCTACGCCTGGGTCGATGGCGGTCCCGCGTCGGTGATCCGCCGAGTCGACGAGCTCGCCCTCGGACCTGAGCCCTGCGCCCTGGCCACGCTCATCTACGCCACCTACGACCCCTCCGGGCACACCCTGGCGTGGAGCAGCGCCGGCCATCCTCCCCCGCTCGTCGTGCGCCCGGGATCGGGGGCGGAGTACCTGCTCGGCGCCAACTCGACGCTCGTCGGCGTCGGACCGGACGTCGACCGCACCCAGCGGGAGGTGACCCTGGACGTCGGCGCAACGGTGGTGCTCTACACCGACGGCCTCGTCGAGACGAGGGAGAGCTCCCTCACTGACGGGTTGGACCGCCTGGCGGCCCTGGCCGAGAGCGGGTCCTCCGAGGCCCCGGACGACCTCGTCGAGCGGCTCCTGGCCGACGTGCTGGCTGCCGAGCAGCGCAAGGACGACGTCGCCATCCTGGTGGCGAAAGTGGTCAGCTGACCCGTCATTGCCACGCTGACCCGCTTGGAAAGCCGGGCTGGCGGGTAGATGGTGCCCATCGAGCAGAGCACCACGTTGGCCCCCGACCCGTCGAGCGCCGCCGAGGCTCGGCGGTTCGTCCGTTCCGCCTTGGCCAAGTGGGGCGCGTCCCGGCTGGACGACGTCGCCACCCTGCTCGTCACCGAGCTGGTGACCAACGCCGTCCTGCACACCCGGTCGGGCCCGGAGGTCACGGCCCGCATGGCCGGGCGTCGGCTGCGGGTGGAGGTGGCCGACGACAACCCGGCGCCACCTGTGCGTCAGCACTACAGCCCGAGGGCGGGCACCGGACGGGGGTTGGTCCTGGTGAACGAGCTGGCGTCGGCGTGGGGCACCGAGCCGGCGCGCAGGGGCAAGATCGTGTGGTTCGAGCTGGACTCCGGCTCCGGGGCGGAGGAGCTCGAGCCGGTCGGTCATCGCCTGGCACAGGCCCACGAGGGAGACCGGTGACCGCCCGCCGGGCGGACGACCTCGTCGAGGTGCGCATCCTCGGCATGCCCGTCGCCGGCTATCAGCGTGCGTGCCAGTACGACGAGGAGCTCCTGCGCGAGCTGATGCTCGCCGCCTCGCGACCGCCGGGCCCCGGATGCCTGCCGCCCGCCGGCCTCACCGCGCTCGTCGACGAGCTCGGGCAAGGGTTCCCGCAGTACACCGATGCACCCCAGGCCGACGTCGAAGCAGCCAGGGCTCGGGGCGCAGAGACCGTCGACCTCGCCCTGCTGGTCGGGGCCGAGGTAGGGGCGCGCGTGGCCAGCTTCCTCGACTCTCTGGCCTGTGCCGAGGACCTCTGTCGCCAGGGTGACCTCCTCACGTTGGCGGCGCCTCCCGACGTGGTCGAGCTGCGCGAGTGGTACCTGGGCCAGATCGTCGACCAGATCGAGGGCCGCGCCCCGACAGCATGGGCCGAGCGGTCGTCGGTCACCGAGAGCAGCTGACCCCGGACGACGCCGTGAACGCGATACCTGGCGCCCTCCCGCGGGGCTCCGAGCGGCAAGCGGTCCCCCTCGAGGTGGTCGTGGTGCACCGCGATCAGCCGACGGCGTGCGTCCAGACCGTGCTGGCCCTCCACCGCCAGGGAGTTCCCGTCCACGTGACCGTGATCGACAACGGCTCGGGCACCGCCGGCCTGTCCGCCCTCCGGGCGCTGACCCGTCGGCTCTCGACCGTGGAGGTCGTGACCCTCTCACGCAACGCGGGTTTCGGTCCCGCGGCCAACATCGGCCTCCAGCGCTGGCTGGAGCGCGGCGACGGCGAATGGGTCGCCGTCGCACCGCACGACGCCCTGCCCGAGCCCGGCTGCCTCGGCCGCATCCTCTCCGCCGTGGCCACTCGGCCCGACGCCGGGCTGGTCAGCGCCGAGTTCGGCCGGGCGTACGACTCCAAGCCGATCATCGACCGCTACATCGGCGCCTACGTGTCACCGAGTCGCGCCGGCGAGGGCTGGGAGGACGCCGACTTCGCCCACGGCACCCTGCTGGTGGCCAGACGAGGAGCGCTGGCGCAGATCGGCTTGTTCGACGAGCGCTACTTCGCCTACTGCGAGGAGGCGGACCTGGCGGTGCGGGCCAGGCGCGCGCGGGTGGAAGGTGGGGATCATCTGGGGCGCGGTCGTCAACAATCCAGGGCACGCCGAGAGCGAGATCGTCCGCTACCTCAAGCTCCGAAACACCCTCCTGCTCGTCCGCGACCACTTCGGCTCGTACCCGGCTGCCATCCGGTGCACCTTCGCCCTGCTGACCCTGGCCGTCCGATCGTGCCGCCCGCGGGCCACGACGCGGAACGCCATCCGGCATGTCGAAGGCCGGGCGATCCTCGACTTCGTCCGCGGCCGGTTCGGGCCTCCGCCGTCCTCCCTGCTGCCGGTCGAGACCTGATGCCGGCCCGGGAGGCCGGGCCTAGGCCATCGACTGCTGCTCCTGGAGCGCCCGGGCGACGGCCTCGAGGATCTTCGCCGCGTCCCGGTCGAAGTGGTCGCGGGCCCGCAGGAAGACCAGGGCGCCGGCGAACACGGGCAGGCTCACGAGGAGCAGGGCCGTGCGGAAGTTGTCGCCCAGCGCCCCGGCCAGGGCGAACACGACCACCGACGCGGCGGCCTGTCCGCCCACGACCGAGACCAGGTTGAAGGCCCCGAACCCCGCTCCCCGGAGGTTGGCGGGGACCGCGTCGGAGAGGCCAGCCCGCAGGGACGGCACGGCCAGGGCGATCACGAAGAAGCCGATGACCTCGAGACCGAATGCAGGCGCCAGCGGCAGCCACAGATAGGACAGCACGAAGATCGCCTCACCGACGATGAGGCAGACAGCCGGGACGGCCATGCGCCCGCCTCGCACGTGTGCGCGTGTACCGGTCGGCCAGGCGGCCCCCGAGCAGCACGCCGGGGATCCCGCCCAGGATGACCATGGCGCCGACGAGCAACTCCGCCGCACCCGTCGCCACGTGCAGCTGGCGCTCGTAGAACTGCGGGAGCGCAGCGGCGGCGGCGATCACCGTGAACAGCACGGCGGACACGCCGACGAGGGCGTAGCGCATGGTCGGTATCCGGGCGATCGTTCCGAGGTCGGCGACGAGGCCCCGGACCATGTCCCGGACGAACGCCATCACGCCTTCGGCCAAGGGCCCCGGCCTCGCCTCCTCGTCCGCCCCGGCGTCGTCGACCCCGAGCTGGAGCCGGTCGCCGTGACCACGTCTCGGCTCGGAGAGGCGGTAGACAGCGAGGGCGATGAGCACGCCGGGAAGGCTCACCACGAGGAACGCCGCCCGCCAACCGATCGTTGCCCCCACGATTCCGCCGATGCCCAGCCCCATGCCGAACCCCACGAAGAGCAGGCACTGCTGCACCGAGAAGGCTCGGCCTCGTTCGGTCACCGGATAGTGGTCGGCCAGGAGGCTGGCGGTCGACGGCTCGGTGACGGCCTGGCCGAACCCGAGTGCGGAGCGAATGGCGATCAGGGCCGGATAGCTCCACGCCGCGGCGGTGAGCGAGGTGATGGCCGACCAGATCACCACCGTGTGGCCGACGGTGCGGGTCCGGTTCCACCGGTCGGCGAGGTAGCCGGCGGGCACGCTGACGAACCCGTTCACGACGATGAAGCAGGACAGCAGCACCCCGACCTGCAGATCGGTGAGGTGAAAGGCGTGCTGGATCGGGGTGGCGACACCCCGGACGATGTTCTGGTCGGCCTGGTCGATCATGATGACCAGACCGAGCACCCACATCGGCCAGGAGGACACCCGGTCGAGGGCGGCATCCGAGGGGCTCGAAGTGGTCGTCACCGCCGCTTTCTAGCCGATCGGGTCGAAATCTGGCGAACCGTCCCGAACCGTGCACGGCCGCTCCCGACCCTGACGCCGGAGTCAGGTACCGTGGCCGGCGTGACGCTTGGGGACGAGGGCGCTGGCGACGGGGGCGACGAGCCACAGCTCGTCGAGGAGCTGCGCGTCCAGGAGCCCTCCTCGCCGCCCGTCGTGGCCTACCGGGCGGCGCGGCGGTTCTTCACCGACCCCCGTACTGTCGGGGTCGCCCAGGCCGGCCCCCGGACCGCTGCGTTCATGGCGCGCACGTGGGCCCGCAGCCGTGAACCAGTCGCCGATCCCCACGCCGTGCCGGCCCGACCGTCCCTTGGCCTGGCCGTCCAGGTCCTCCTCGACGAGCTGCTCATCTCGACGATGAAGAACCCGCGGCTGCTGCCCCGACGGGCGGACTACGAGCGCGCCGGCGTCGAGGTGGCCCAGGCCTTCGAGCTCTACCGGGAGCGAGGATGGCTCGAGGACCCCGAGAGCTATCACCGGGCGCCGGGCGCGCCGGCGGTCTGGTCGACCCGTGGCGAGCGGGTGCTGGGCCAGCCCTACGAGCACCTCAGCTTCCAGAGCGACTACGAGCCCCATCGAGGCGAGCCCGGGCGGGAGCGTTGGCTCGAGATGGATGCCAACCGCACCGCCCACGCCTGGGTCCTCCGCCAGGCCGACCCCGGGTCGGCCCTGGGTCGTCTGCGTGCACGGCTTCGGTACCGGTGCGCCGTTCCTCGACCTGCAGGCCTTTCGCGCTCGGCGCCTGCACAGCGAGCTCGGACTGAACGTGGCCCTGCCCGTCCTGCCCCTCCACGGGCCCCGTCAGGAGACCGGTGTCGCCAGTGGCGAGGGCTTCATGTCGATCGACCTGGTCGACACCGTTCACGCCCTTGCCCAGTCGGCATGGGATGTCCGCTCCCTGATCGCCTGGGCGCGCCTCGTCGGTGGAGACGCACCGGTCGGCATCTGGGGCCTGTCGCTCGGTGGCTACGTGGCGTCTCTGGTGGCCGCCCTGGAGGAAGGTCTCGCCTGTGCGATCGCCGGTATCCCGGCGACGGACATCCTCGACCTGTACCACCGGCACAGCCCCCCGGCCGTGCGCAAGCGAGCGCTCGAGCACGGCGCCCTCGGTCCTGAGGCGACCGCTGTGCAGAACGTCGTGTCGCCTCTCGTCCTGCGGCCCAAGCTGTCGAGGGAGCGACGCTTCGTCTTCGCCGGGCTCGGTGACCGCATGTCCACGTCGGGCCAGGCGCACCGCCTGTGCGAGCACTGGGAACGCCCCAGCGTGGCCTGGTACCCGGGAGGCCACGTCGGGTTCTGGTGGGTCGGTAGCGTCAACCGGTTCGTGACCGAGGCGCTCGTGACGTGCGGGCTCTCGGCCGGGCTGAGGGGAGCCTCCCCGACCCCCTCGCTCAGCTCGTCCGAGACCTGACGGAGCCGGCTGCGAGCGCCTCCTCGACGAGCACGAACTTCTGGACCTTCCCGTCGTTGGTCAGCGGGAGCGTGGCTCGGATGCAGATGTGATCGGGCACCTTGTAGCCCGCGAGCTGGCCGCGACAGTGGTCGAAGACCTCGCGCCGTCGAGCACGAGGATCCCGCTGCCAGGGTCACGAAGGCCCAGACCTGCTCGCCTGACGGGCCACCGGGAACTCCGACGACTGCGCTCCGCTCGATCGCCGGCAGGCGATCGAGCGCTCGCTCCACGTCGGCGGGATGGACGTTCCGGCTCCCGCGGATGATCATCTCTGTCTTGCGGCCGACGATCGTCACGTTGCCCGATCCGTCCATGGTCGCCAGGTCGCCGGTGCGGTACCACGCCTCCCGGTCAGGGCGTTCGGTCGAGCCTCCCTCGACATATCCGGACATGGCGCTCGGTACCCTGCAGCGCAGCTCTCCGACCGTTCCCGACGGCCACGGGTCGACCGTCGTCGTCGACCACCTCCACCTCGACGCCGGGAAAAGGTCTGCCAACCGTGCCCGTCTGCACGTCGAGCGGGTCCTCCAGCCTGCTCACGAGCACGCCTCCACCCAGCTCGGTCGATCCGTAGCCGATACCGACGCCGCACCGGAACCGTTGCCGCACCCGCTGGGCCAGCTCCGGCGAGACCGGACCGCCACCGAGGCCGACGATCAACATCGAGGACGGGTCGAAGGACTCGACGGTCCTCACGGCCAGCATCAGCTCGGCCATGGACGGCGTCACCGCCAGGATGTTGACCCGCTGGCGCTGCACGAGCTCCAGCGCCCTCCTCGGGTGGAACGAGCGCATGGTCACCAGGCGGTGGCCTCCGAGCAGGGCGCCCAGCATCACCTGGTGACCCGACACCGAGCTGAAGGCGATCGGCGTCATCCACACCTGCTGCCCGCGGGCCCGCAACGCCCGCCCGCCGTGCCTGCGCAGGACCGTCGCCAACCGACGAGCGCGCTCGCTCGCTGTCCCCTCGAAGAAGCCGGCGTGCAGGCGATGCAGGGCCATGGTCGAGGCGATCACCGCCCGGTGCGTGTGACCCACCAGCTTGGGGCGCCCCGTCGTCCCCGACGTGCAGAAGACCACCGCCAGGTCGCCGGCGGCCGGGCTGTGCGACGCCATCGAGCAGGCGCGCCACTCGCTTCTGGGCTGAACCCTGTCTCCCCCACGACGACGCGTCCGGTCGCGGCCGACCAACGCTGCGGCGACCGACTCGAGCGACTGGTCCGGCGCCGCTTCCTCCAGGTCGACGACGACGGCTGTCGCGCCGGCGGCCGGGATCACCTCGGCCAGCTCGCTCGGCTTCGACCGGGCGTCCAGCAGGACCGCCACCGCGCCCAGCCGACAGATGCCGAAGACGGCCTGCACGAAGGCCGCTCCGTTGGCCGCCAGCACGGCGACCCGATCTCCCGGCCGGACCCGCCTGGCGTCGAGGGCCCGCGCCAGGGCCTCTGCGCCCGCGCGGAGCTCGACCAGGCTCTGGCGCTGCTCGCCGCAGACCAGGGCGACGCCGCCGGACGCAGGCCTCGACGGCGGCGTCGAGGGCCTGGGTCAGGTTCATCCCGACGCTGAGCGGCGAGCCCGTCGACCTCATCGGCGTCGCGGCCCTGGGATCACCCACAGGTGGCTCGGCGACCGCACCACCTGGCCTGCCATGGCCGGTGAACCGCCCGCCAGCGCCAGCTCGGGGAACTGGTCCAGCAGCGCCGACACCGCGACCCGCAGCTCGGCCCGTCCGAGGTGGCTGCCGACACAATGATGAGGCCCGTGGCCGAAGGCGAAGTGGTCCGTCGGTGATCGCGTGAGATCGAACCGCTCGGGCTCGGCGTAGCGCGCCTCGTCTCGGTTTGCCGAGCCGATGTGGGTGAGCACGAGCGAGCCCTGGGGGATCGCTGTGCCGCGGACCTCGGTGTCGACCGCCACGCTCCGGCACGTCCACTGCATCGGTGCCTCCCAGCGCAGCCCCTCGTCGATGGCGCCGGACAAGAGTGTGGGGTCGGCCCGCACGCGGCTGGAGCTCTCCTGGATGGAGGAGCAGGGCGAGGAGGACGTTGCCCAATGCCGGACCAGTCGTCTCCGTCCCCGCCCAGACCAGGAGGGTCAGCAGCGACAGCACCTCGGCGTCGTCCAGCGGCTGCCGTCGAGGTCGGCCAGGACGACCTCGCTGATCAGGTCGGCCCGCGGGCAGCGGCGGCGGTCCGACGCCGCCTCCCGCAACAGGCCCCGCAGCTCCCGCGCCGCCCGCACGCCCGGGATGGGCCGGTCCATGAAGCCGGCGATGGCGGCAGACAGCGAGCCGAGCCTCGTCGTGGTGTCCGGTGGCAGCCCCATCATCCGGGCCAGAGCGCGCACCGGCAGCGGGGCGCACACCGCCGTCACCAGGTCGACCGGTCCACGATCGCTGAGATCGTCCAGCAGCTCGTCGAGCGCCGGGAGGATCGCGCTCGTCGTCAGGTCTGGGACGCGGCCGGTACCCAGCATCCCCGCCAGCAGCCTGCGATACGGACGACGCTCGTCCGGGCCGAGGCTGATCATCGTGCGCCGGCCGAGGACGGCGCCGTAGCGCTGCCGCACGACGTCGAGCGTGAAGGTGGCCTGGTCCCGCAGCACCGGCGGCAACGTCATCGTGGCGGTACACGGCGTACATGCCGAGGTCGCGCCCATTCGGGAGCGGCGTCAGGTACTGGACCGGATGCCATCGTCGCCGCTCGGCGAGGGCTCGCGTAGTAGTCGTCCTGGGTGACGACGTCGAAGTTGAACCAGTCCCCCTGTGCCGACATCAGGGAGAGGCCGTGGGGACGAGCCCCTGGGCGACGGCCTCGAGATCGGAAGGGCTCACGCCGACCCCCTCCAGCTGGAAGCGGACACAGGGAGCGGAGATGTCACCGGCTGGATAGCTGAACGGGACCGCGCGGACCCTGAGCCCCGGCACCGGGCGGAAAGAGCGTCGCCTGCCGTCCGAGAACCACGAGCTCCTGCAGTGGCGCCGGACCGTGGCTGTAGAGGCTCACACTGAACGCCTGTGGCGTGACACCGCGGATGAGGTCCACCCGTCCCCCAGCGCCCTGGGCCGCCACCACGGTCTGCCCGGCGCCGAGCGCCTCCTGCCCGACCTTGGCGGCGTGCATGTCCGGCGGCAGGATCCCGGCGCGGAAGCCGATCGCGCCACACTGGCCGGGTTGCGAGGTCGCGGGCGAGGTGGCACGAGAGGGTGTCGCGGCACCGACTGTCTTGACCCGGGTGCCGCCCGACAGCACGAGCGGCACGATGATGGCGACCGCCACCACGGTGAGCACGACAACCACCGCTGCTACTCGGACCCGCACGCCGCTCTGCGGTAGCTCTCGTACACGTCGCCGAGCGTCTCCCACTCGGGCACCTCGGCGTCGGCCAACTCGACGCCGAGCTCCTCGACCACGAGCAGGATCTCCAGAACTGCGCAGCGAGTCGAGCCCGAGGTCCTCGATGAGCGCAGTGTGCCCTACCGAAGTGACCACGTCCCAATCGAGCTCGGCGGCCAGGTGCCGGTAGAAATCGAGCTCGACGATGGCATGGTCTGTCGTCCTCGACGTCATCGGTCGCCGACCCCCCTCCTGTGGCTCCTTCTGGGCTCCGTCTGACGCCCGCCGGGCCGAGCAGGCGCTGGCGATCGCCCCTCGTTCCCAGTCTGTCCGGTAGACCGCGGCGATGTGGAGGTCCCAGTAGCGCCCCTGGTAGAACTCGTGATCCCGCAGACACCCTTCCTCGCGGAACACCCGGTGGACGCCGCTGGCGACCGCGCCCCACGTGAACGCCAGCGACTCCGCATAGAGCTTGCGGAAGCTCCACGTGGCAAAGAGGTAGGTGATGAACAGCGCTCCCGCCTCGACGCCCCATCCCCGTCCCATGGTCGTCGGGGTCATGAGCACGGCCACGTGGGCGAAGCCGCTCTTGAGATCGGCCGAGTGGGCGACCACGAAGCCCGACGGGCTCCCCGGTAGCCACGTCGCAGACGATGAACTGCACGAGGATGCCCGGCCCACAGCTCCCGCAGGAACACGTCGTAGGCGGGCACGGCACCGCGGTAGCGCCAGCGGAAGCCGATCTCGGGAGAGACCGCCAGGCTGTAGAGGAAGCCGTAGTCCTCCGGGTAGACGGGTCGCAGCATGACCCGCCGTCCCGCCATCGGCGGTGGCTCGGGCATGACGTCGGCGTGGCGCTCCGGCGGGCCGTCGGAGCCGCTTCGACCTCCATCGCTCGCCCGGGTTCGGCGAACCGCTCGTCCACTTCCCGCGTCATCGGCTACGACTCCGCATCTCCTCGCGTGGAGTACCGAGCGCTCGTTCTCGTCCACCACGGCGACGGTCCGTGTCCGGACGAAGGGATCGAGCGGGATCCCGAACACCACTGTGGCCTGCTCCCCCTCGTAGCGGCCAGGGAAGGTCGCGAACTCCCAGCACCCCTCCCGCCAGATCTCGGACGCCTCGTCGCCGCTCAGATAGTCCCGCCACCCGGCGCCAGAGGGCCGTCGTCGGACAACCAGCCGCGTCGCCTGGTGCCGGTGGTCCGGCGGCGTTGGCACAGTCCGCGCCCATCCGCCATCGCTCCATGGCTCCACCGCGAGCGTCGGATCCTCCCGCGTCCGGGGCGCGGGCCCACTGCCGCGACGTTCCGGCGACAACCAGCACCAGGGCGGTCAGCTCGAGCACGACGATGGTCCAGACGCCGGGTCCTCGTCCACCGTCGTCCAACCGTCCCTGCCAGCCAGGGCCAGCAGGCAACAAGCGCCGAAGAGGAGCGCCGGTCCGAACGAACGACTGCCACCACGGCGACGTCTGCTGCTGAGCGCTCCCGAAGCAACCACAGGGCGACCCCGGCCGAAGCCGCTATGGCCAACGACCGATGTAGACCAGAGCAAGGCCGAGGAGCACCGAGGCGGCGATGACGGGCCAACGTTCGCCCGGCAGCACCAGCACACAGAGCCCCACCCCCAGCTCGGTCAGGGCGACCGCCCTCCAGGCCATCCTGCGAACGCTGCGCTGAGCCGGCCAGGCTCGTCAGGGCGGACGATCGAACCAGCTCCCTCGGCTGCCCCCGACGGGGAGCTTGGCCAGTCCGGCTGCCACGACGACGAGCCCGATGACGAGCCCTGGGCGCTGGCCAACGACCCGACCGCCGTCATCTCTCGGGCCCTCGCGTGCCTGCTCAGCGTGCTCACGGTCGTCGGGAAGCATCCCTGCGTGGGCGGATAGAAGCGGGCGAAGGTCGGTTTGGTCAGGTCGACGACCACGCCCGTGCCCGAGCAACCCGGGATGTTGCACGTGTTGCCGCACAGGCCGAGGTTCTGCGCTGGGCCGCAATCCGAGTCACCTGGATGGTCGTCTGCACCCCTGATTGCACGGCGTCAGCGTGAACGATGAGCCGCAAGACAGGAACGTCTGGTTCTTGCATCCGGCGGAGCAGCTGCAGCAGTTGCTGCCACAGAACCCGCATCCGGCGTCGAGCGCGGGCCACGCCGCCTGGTTGTTCTTCGAGGTGTTGCAGGTCCCGCACCGCCCGGCGCCGTCGGGGCAGTCGAACCAGGTGGCGTAGCCCTTGAAGGTCGGATCAGTGTTCGGGCAGCTCGATGGCGCGGCCGCTGGCGCCGCCGCCTGGACGGCGGCCAGCCTGGGATCGCTGTAGAGGAGCGGTGCTCGCCATGATGCGCTGCCCGGTGCGAAGCCCGATGACATCGAGGTGGGTACCCGGGCACCATCGACGGCCGATGGCCGTTCAACTGTCCCGACTGCATGTGGTCGCCACTTCCGTACCGGGTGGCGTCGCTGAGGCCGATGACGATCGTCTCTGGGCGCGTCGATCGTGCATGTCTCCGGCCTTGATCACGTAACCGGACCCCGATGCCTGGCTCACCGTCCCGTGGGCGCGGGTGAGGTTGGCCCAGCCCCGCTCGATGGTCCAGTCAGGGGCCAGCCTGATCAGCAACGCGTCGCCGGTCCGCAGGTCGTCCATCGCTACCTCACCGCCGCGCCAGAAGGTCGAGGTGCGGGAAGCCGTCAGTCGATGGACCCGGTCGGCGACGGAGAAGTCGATATGCCCGGGCAGGACGGCGGCCACCGTCGCCCTCAAAGGTCGTGTACGTGTCGGGTGCTATTCCGCTCGGCGGAGGGCAGCGGCATGTGCTGCTTTTCGAGATAGTCCCTGACAGGAGCGGGCAGCACGACGGCCGCCATGCCCAGGGCGGCGCCCATCATGAACTCCCTGCGAGAGACGTGGCGTCCACCCGTCGGCCATTGGCCGTCTTCGCTCGGGCACGGAGATTCCCCCCTCGGCCGTAACGGGACCAACAGGTCTCGTCGCTTTCCAACAGTAACCGTCTCCGCCTTCCCGCCTATCGATTGTAGAGCACGCCGGACGACAGCTATTGCATCGCGACAGGGTCCCGCCTCGGAGTCCGCCGTCTCGGTGAGCCAGACCAGTGCCAAACAGATCAGAGGAGCCCCGAGTGAGGCGATCGCTTCACCGGAACGTCCTCGCCGGCCATCACCCGCTCGCGGATCTCCTGCAGGGCTCGTCGCCGTGTGACCGGATCGAGCCGGTCGATGAAGAGGACCCCATCGAGGTGGTCGGTCTCGTGAGCAAGGCAGCGAGCCAGGCGCTCGGTTCCCTCGATGCGCAACGGCTCACCGTGCTGGTCGAACCCCTCGGCGACGACGCGACCTGGTCTGGCCAGCTCGTACTCGAGCCCGGGCAACGACAGACATCCCTCGGTGTCCTCGATGGCCTCGGCAGACTGCTCGACGAGCACGGGGTTCACGACGTGGCCCATGGTGCCGTACTCCTCCATGGACTCGTCGGTCACGACGTAGGCGAACACGCGGAGACCGACACCGATCTGGGGAGCCGCCAAGCCCGCTCCGCTGGCGTCGGTGAGGGTCTCGGTGAGGTCGCTCACGAGGCGGCGGAGGTCGCCGTCGAAGTCCGGGACCGGCGCGGCGATCCTGCGAAGCAGGGGATCACCGAAGATGCGGATGGGACGCACGGTCACCTCGGCATCGTCGCACACCCGAGACTGGTCCGGGACCGGCTGACGCCGCTACGGTCGCGCCCTTGGGTCTCGCCCGCGAACGTGCGTCGCTGCGACTGGTCAAGGCGGCAGCCTGCGCCGGGGCGGCGGGCGTGTTGGCTGCCTGTGGCAGCGCCAGCTCGTCCTCGTCACCGTCGACGCGGCCCGCCGCGGTGAGCGTCGAGCGGGCGGTGGGTGCCCTCCAGTCGAGCGATCTCGGCGTCTGCCAGACGACCCAGGGCGGCGAAGCTCCGGGTATCAAGGTCGAGGCCACCAGCCGCCTCGTGCTCGACTGCCGGCGCACGACGCAGGCGATCTCGATCTACTCCTTCGACGACCCGAACATCGCCTTCGCGGTCGCCGGCGGGAGGCGTGGCCAGTGGTGACGACGTGTGGTTGGTGGGCAACCTGACGGTGCGTGGCCTCCGGGGGCGCGGCGTCGACGTTCGAACGAGGCGATCGCGTTCACTGGGCGCCCATGCGCGTACCAGGGCGCCTGAACCGCGTACCAGGATGCTGAGCCGCCTCCGGACGGCCCGTCTAGCCGAGCGGGTTGTATTGGCAGTAGCCGAAGTTGATCTCGGCGATGGCGAGGCAGAACCAGGGGCTTCCGCTGGCGCTCATCGCGGACCGGTGGCGGCGTCGAAGCTCCGGCCGGGGCGGCGAGATCGATGGAGAGCGACCCGAATCCCAAGGACATCAGGACAACGTGGATGCGGCAAGCAGAGTACGACGAATCACGGGATGCTCCTTCGCACATGGTCGACGGTGGTGGCGGCGGTACTGGCCAGACCTGAGGCGGTTGCTCTGCGGATCGACACCGGCGGCGAGGCCAGCGGCGTTGACATGGACCGGTGCCTGGCGAGCCTGCTGCGAGGCCGTGCCGGCGTTGGTGAAGGTTGCCCCGAGGAGGCAGCTTGTCTGGCTGCGGCGGCCTGGCCGGCCGTCGGCATCGATGGTTGGCGCGGCGGGGAAGCCCGGCCGAGTACAGCCGGGACGGTCGCCGGGAGGGGCCGGTACATCGGCGCGGGCAGGCGGCGGACGAGGGCAGGGCGGGTGGGGCCACGGCGGCGGCGTGTGACCCGATGACGGGCTGTGGACGGGAGGCGTGTGCACCCGAGCCCGTCGCCCCGATGACCAGAGCACCGATGGTCACCACGGAGGCGGCGCTGCCCAACACCGGAACGAGGCGGTGGCCGCCGATCTCGTCGATGCGGGCCCGGATTGCGCCCAGCCTGCGGTAGGCCCAGGCGACGACGGGCAGGCTGACCAGGGCTCGGCGTTCGTACCCCGCCGTCGTGAGCTGACGGTGCAGGGCTCTCCGGGCTCGCCACAGCAGCGTCTCCACCGCGGCCAACCGCACCCCGTAGTGGGCGGCGATGCGCTGGTAGGACCACCCCTCGAACTCACGAAGGTGCAACACGTCTCGATGTCGGCTCGTCAGGCGCGCCAAGGCATCCTGCACGGCGATCGCGTCCATCGACGCCAGGACGGCCTGCTCCTCGTCGGCCGTCGATCCCGGATCGATGCACTCGGCTGGCTGGCTGCGGGCGCGGTGACGATGGATGTCCACGCAGACCCGTTTGGCGATCACGCTCAGCCACGGGTAGAAGCGCCGCTCCCCGTTCAAGGTTGGCAGGCCCCGGAGGGCCTTGGTGAAGGCCTCCTGGACGGCGTCTTCGGCGGTGGCCGCATCGCCGAGGCACCGGACACACGACCTGTACAGGCGCCGATAGTGACGGCTGTACAGCTCGGCGAAGGCCGTCTCGTCGCCCAGCTGAAAACGCTCGACCAGCGCCCGGTCGGCTTCGATGTCGACCTGGTCGACATCCCCGGCGGTGGCACGGCCGGCCGGCGGCGCCTGCTCACGCATCGGCGAGAGTCCTCGCGAGCTCGCCGCTGCGACCACCCCAGCCCCGACATCTGCATGCGAAACCCCAGCTCACGCATGGGCGAATCTTGGTACCCGCCAATGCGAGATATCAACCGGTGACCGTGTCACCCGGTGAGGGGGCTTTGGCTCACACCCACGGCGCGGGGGGCCGACCCAACTGCTCCGTCCCTGGTCAGAAGTGGTCGAGGGGGGTCTGGCGGCAACGGCCGACCGTGGCCGGGCGAGTCCTGGAACGCCGTGCGACCCGCCGGCGGCCGTGTTTCTCCAACGCCCGGGGCGGGAACAACCGACGGGTTCGACTATCGAAGGAGGCGGCTTCGGTGCTTGACGTCACATCCTCCGCATCGCTGGTGATCCGTGAGCTGATCGCCGGCAGCAACTCGACCGGCGGCGCCGGTCTTCGCATCGCTCCCGCAGAGGAGCCGGCGGGTGCCTTCGCGCTCAGCGTGGCCCCCGGACCAGAACAGGACGACCAGGTCGTCCCCATCCAGGACGGCGAGGTGTTCCTGGAGCCGACCGCAGCGCAGGCGCTGGACGACAAGACCCTCGACGCCGAGGTCGATCCACAGGGCGCCGTCTCCTTCTCGGTGATCGATCAAGCTGCGTCCTGACCTCGGTCGGCCCTCCTGACCTCGACCGCGTCCTCCGAGCAGAGCCCACTCCCATCGGCCATACTCGGATCAGTCCGATCGTGGGGAGGCGAGGACATGGCAGGCATGGTTCGCATGAGTCTTGATTCACCCGAGGAGACCAGGCCGTTCGAGGGTGGCTCGGGCCAGCTCCAGCTGGTCAACCTCCAGGGCGGCGGCGTCGGTCGGGCGACGTTCCAGCCCGGATGGCAGTGGTCCAAGCACGTCAAGCCGATCGCCAAGACCGACAGCTGCCAGGCGGCACACACTGGCTACTTCATCTCGGGACGCATGAAGATCGTCATGGACGATGGCGAGGAGATGGAGTTCGGGCCCGGAGACTTCATGATGGCCGCGCCCGGTCATGACGCCTGGATCATCGGCGACGAGCCCTGTGTCGTCATCGACTGGCAGGGCTTCGCCGACTACGCCAAGCGGTAGGCCGGGCCCAGCACCGCCCACCTCCGGGGCGGTCCACTTGCCGCGCCCCGCCGCAGCGTCGGCGCGGCAGGACCGCCCGACGTTGGATACGCTCGCGGGCTGTGCCAAGCCGTCCTTCCACTGTCGACACCAACCGCCCAGGTGCGAAGGCCATCGAGGCCGACCTCGAAGCCCATCGCCGCGAGCTGACCGGCTACTGCTATCGGATGCTGGGCTCCGGGTTCGAGGCCGAGGATGCCGTCCAGGAGACGATGGTCCGTGCCTGGCAGAACATCGACCGTTTCGAGGGCCGCTCGGCCCTGCGGTCGTGGCTGTACCGCATCGCGACCAACGTGTGCCTGGACATGTTGCGCGGACCCCAGCGACGGGCCCGACCGATGGACCTCGGACCGTCTGCGCCCGCCGACTCGCCCCTCGGTCCGATGGTGCCCGAGCACGCCTGGGTCCAGCCCATGGCCGACGCCCGCGTGCTACCGACCGACGGCGACCCGGCCGAGCTCGCCGCCTCCCGGGAGTCCGTCCGTCTCGCCTTCGTCGCCGCCCTCCAGCACCTGCCGCCGCGCCAGCGGGCGGTGCTGATCCTGCGGGAGGTGCTCCGCTGGCACGCCGACGAGGTCGCCAAGCTGCTCGACACCAGTGTCGCCTCGGTCAACAGCGCCCTTCAGCGAGCCCGAGCCACCATGGCCGCCAGCGGTATCGACGACACGGCGGGCCCAACCCAGGTGGACGCCGAGCAGCGGGACCTCCTCGCCCGCTACGTGGAAGCCTTCGAGCGCTACGACGTCTCGTCCATCGTCAAGCTCCTCCACGACGATGCCGCGTTCACGATGCCGCCGTACCCGCTGTGGCTACGCGGACCGACCGAGATCGGCCGGTTCTACCTCGGCCAGGGGATCGGGTGCCGCGGTTCCCGCCTGCTGGCCACCTCGGCCAACGGCTGTCCCGCCTTCGGGGCCTACAAGCCGAGCGGGCCCGGCACCTACGAACCGTGGGCGATCCAGGTGATCGAGAGCTCGGACGGTCGGATCACCGGGCTCCACCACTTCCTGTACCCCGAGCTGTTCGAGGCCTTCGGCTTCCCCGCTCGCCTCGCGCCCTAGATCTGCGCCTGCCCCATCGGGTATGGGAACATGTGTTCGTGCCCGGCGAGGGGACGATCCTGCACGCCGACCTCGATGCCTTCTACGCGTCGGTCGAGCAGCGCGATGACCCTCGTTTGCGTGGCCAGCCCGTCATCGTCGGCGGTGGGGTCGTGCTGGCGGCCAGCTACGAGGCCAAGGCCCACGGCGTCCGCACGGCGATGGGCGGCGCCCAGGCCCGCCGGCTGTGTCCCCGCGCCATCGTCGTCGAGCCGCGGATGTCGGCCTACGCCGAGGCCAGCAAGGCGGTCTTCGAGGTGTTCGAGCACACGTCTCCGCTGGTCGAGGGGCTGTCCATCGACGAGGCGTTCCTCGACGTAGGCGGGCTACGGCGGATCTCGGGCGCGCCCAGCGAGATCGCCGCTCGGCTGCGGGGCGAGGTCCGCGAGCGGGTCGGCCTGCCGATCACCGTCGGGGTGGCGAGGACCAAGTTCCTGGCCAAGGTGGCGAGCGCCGTGGCCAAACCGGACGGCCTCCTGGTCGTGCCGCTCGGCGGCGAGCTCGACTTTCTCCACCCGCTTCCCGTCGAGCGGCTGTGGGGCGTCGGCCCCGTCACCGCTGACAAGCTCCGTCAGCGTGGCGTAACGACGGTCGGCGAGGTCGCCCAGCTCGCCGAGGAGGTGCTCGTTTCCGTGCTCGGACGGGCGTCGGGCCGACACCTCCACGACCTCGCCCACGACCGGGATCCCCGGCCGGTGGAGGTGGGACGCCGCCGGCGCTCGATCGGGTCGCAGCGGGCGCTCGGCCGCTCGCCGACGTCACCCGAGGCCCTGGACGCAGCGGTGGTGGGCCTCGTCGACCGCGTGGCTCGCCGGTTGCGGACGTCGGGGAGGGTCGGCCGCACGGTCGTGCTGCGGTTGCGCTTCGACGACTTCTCGCGAGCCACCCGGTCCCACACCCTGGAGCGGGCGACCGCCCAGACCCAGACCATCCTCGAGACCGTGCGTGCGCTGCAGAGCCACGGCCATGCCGCTGATCGAGTGCCAGGGTCTCACCCTCGTGGGGGTGGCCGTCGGCGACCTCGACGATGGCGGCGCCGTCCAGCTACCGCTGCCGTTCGGTCGTGACGCCGGCGGCACCCTCGACACGGCTCTCGACGACGTGCGTGACCGGTACGGGTCGACCGCCGTGACCCGGGCCGTGCTGCTCGGCCGCGATCCGGGCCTGTCGGTGCCCTTGCTGCCCGACTGAGCCGGTTACCAGGAGCGCATCCTCGACGGCGTGATGCGAATGGTGGCCGAGTAGTCCCGGCGAAGCTGTTGCGGGTCTGGGCTCGATGACCGGCACGGGCCGAGCCCGCCTACAGCCCCTGCGGGAAGGTATAGGACTTCGGCGGGACGGTCGGAGAACCGACGTCCAGCTGGATCACGGCGTGGGCATTGAGCGGAATGGAGCGGGGATCGCCCTTGTACTGCCTGCCGTTGACGTAGGCGGTCACGTTCCCGAGGGCGGTGCTCACCTGCGTGGAGCTCAGCGGCTGCTGCCAGATGTCGAAGAAGTTGCCCAGCGTGTAGATCTTCGGCGTGGGTGACTCGATGTGGATGATGCCGTCCTGGGTGTGGCTGTGCAGCCAGTAGAAGCAGCTCCCGGAGGCGATGAAGGGACCCTCCGACGAGTTCTGCTCGCTCGTGGGCGGCATGATGCCGATCCCCCGGGGGACGGCCCGCAGGGCGCCGCTCGAGTAGACCGCCACGTGGGCATGGATGTGATAGGCCAGCTGCTCGCCCACCTGGCACGCGATGCCGTCGACGGGCTGGCCGTTGGCCTGGCCCTGCGTCGAGGCCAGGAGGGGCGCCTTCAGCGGATCGGTCGTCGGGGAGCTGGGCTTCTGGGAGGACGACGCACTGGCGGGATGGGCCCGCTGATAGCGGCTGTAGCCGACGGTGCCGGCGCCGAGGAGCACGATGACGACCAGGAGCGTGTAGAACCCGATCGGTGCTTTGCCCCGCTTCGTCCGGCCACCGCCAGTGGCAGCGGCGCGCGCGACTCTCTTCCCAGGCGAACGTCTGGCCATGACGTCACGATGCTAGCGAGAGCTGAGCTGGGGCCCTGGTCGGGTCGCCGACCGAGGCCTACGGTAAGCCTGGTGACCGTCGAGCTGAGGACGGACCGGCTGCTGATGAGGGGGTGGGTGGACGCCGACCGCGCACCATTTGCTGCTCTCAACGTCGATCCGGAGGTGATGGAGCACTTTCCCGCCATGCTGAGCCGGGCGGAGAGCGACCACCTGGTCGACCGCATTCAGGACGGACTCGCGACGCGAGGGTGGGGGCTCTGGGCGATCGAGCTCCTGGAGAGCGGCACGTTCATCGGCTTCGTCGGGCTCAATGCCGTGTCGTTCGAGGCCGAGTTCACGCCTGCCGTGGAGGTCGGATGGCGACTTGGGAGGGCGCACTGGGGTCAGGGCTATGCCCCAGAGGCCGCCAGCGCCGCTCTGGACTACGGCTTCGGAGCGCTCCACCTCGACCGCATCGTGTCCTTTACCTCCCTCAGCAACTTCCGGTCTCAGGCCGTGATGCGCAAGATCGGGATGACCCCCATCGGTGAGTTCGACAACCCCGGTATCGCGGAAGGACACCCACTCCGTCGACACCTCCTGTACGCCATCGATCGTCCTCCGCACCGATAACTGGCGTCGTGGAACAGCCACGCGGACCGGACGCTCGTGCGCAACTGCTGCGCCCGTTCCGGCCGTCAGCGCCCGGTGAGTCTCGGACAGACCAGGACCTTCGATGAGCAGCGGAGCCGGAAGCCGGGGACTCCTCGGTGACCACTCCCGCCCTGGCCACCGACACTCACCCCGGCACCACCTAGCCGAGCGCGTTCGCCGTCTGAACCGAGCCATCAGCGACGGCGATGACGCAAGGGTCGAAGAAGCTGTCCTGCAGCTCAGCAGGTCGAGGCGCCTCCTGGCTCCCCTTGCCTTTGGTGTCGGCGCCTGTTCGATGCTCTTCGCCGGCCTCCGGCTACTCGTCTCGAACTGGCGCCTCACGCTGGTGCAGCTCCTGCCGGCCGTGTGGATCTGGGTGGCGATGCTCGACCTCAAGCTGCACCTGCTGTACGGCAAGCCCATCCATTCGACGCTTGGGCTGCTGCGGATTCCGATCGTGGCGGGAGTAGCGCTGATCACGGCAGGCAGCTTCTACCTGAACGCGGTGTTCGCCTTCGCCGTCTCTCAGCCGGGCCGGCCCGAGATCCGCGTCGGGTTCGTCCAGGCCCGTGCGCGCCGTGGCGTCATCCTCTGGTGGGGATCGCTCATTGGTCTGGCCCTCGGGGCCACCACAGCGGTCTATCCCCGCTGGGGTCTGTGGTGGTTCACCTTCTCCCTTGGCAGCGTCATCGCCCTCCTGATGATCTGCTATGTGACGGTTCCCGCCCGCCTCATCGGTCTACGGCCCACCTATTCGAAGAAGGACAAGCTCGCGGCGATGGCGGTTGGCGGCGCGATCGGTGCCATCGTGTGTGCACCCCCGTACGCCCTGGCCCGTGTAGGGATCCTCATGATCGGAATACGTCCGTTGTTCATCCCCGGAGTGCTCGTTCTCACCCTGGGCGTAACCCTCCAAGCAGGGGCGACGAGCGCGGTGAAGGCCATCAAGATGAGTGCAAGGCTGGCCGTGGGAGGTCCAGAGTCAGTCTCCGACCACGATTGAGCGTCCCTGCAATCAGGCGTTCTTGCCGAGATCGCTCAGGGTCTTGAGGTTGTATTTGCTCGCCGTCGCGCCGGTGACCACGAAACCGTTCACGTCCTGCGCGGGTGCGGACTGGTACACCACGAGGCCTTGCGGCTGTAGGGCTGCAGCTAGGGCGGCGTTGTTCTGCTGAGGGTTGGTCGTCGCCGTCTGGCTCTTGTCGACGAACGTCAGGAGGGTGCCTGCGTAGTCCGGAACGAAGTTGATCTGGCCCTGCTTCAGCGCCGGGAAGTAGATCTCCCGGCTGCCGATCTGAAGCTTCTTGCTCACCGGATACCCATTGGCCGAGAGCGCGTCGGCATAGATGTCCGCCAGTGTCACGTCCTCCGAGAAGTTCGCCGAGCCGACGACGATGGTCGGTCCCGCCTTCGCCGGTCCGGTGGACGACGGCTGCAGGTTGTTCTGCTTGAGCCATTGCTTGGCGACCGCGTCAGAGTCCTGCTGGCCGACAGTGACCTGACTGTTGAGCTTGGTGAGCTCTTGCGTCGTGATCTTGGCGCTCACCGAGTTGACGAGGTTCTGGAGGTTCTGACCGTAGGCCTGATTGATGCCGCTCGTGACCACCGGCGTGACGTTGTCGGCAGGCTGGAGATGCTTGTCGTCCTGGAGCAGCACCCAGTTGTTGGCGGTGATGTTGCCGTCGGTCGTGAACAGCTCCCCCACCTGGACCGAGCCGGTCTTGATCGCCGAGACGGTGAGCGGACCGCCAGCGTCGAGGGGCTTGAACGACTGGAAGTGCAGGTTGTAGGTCTTCTGCAGCCCGGGGAGACAGTAGGGACGCTGCGGGCACTCAGGGGCGCCGCCCAGCACGAACCGGGCGGCGACGGTGTTCCCGCCGCCTGACCCCGACGCCGTGGTGCCCGTCGAGTTGCTGCTGCCTGAGCTGCCGCAGGCAGCCAGCAGGCTCGTCGTCGCCACGAGCAATGCGGCCACCGAAACCGGACGTCGGGTAACCATGCGCTATCTCCTCCATTTGGGGCTTTCCAACCTTAGTTCCCGGAACGGGCAAAACCGACTCCTCGGGTCAGGACTCGCCTCGACCGCCGAACGGCGCCACTGCTCGCTCGGACTGCACCGAGACGTCGGGTGGCGTAGAGCCGATGGCCCAGCGAGGGCCGCGACGAGCTCTCGAACGCCGCGTCCGGCCGGACGATTGCTGGAGGCGCAGGCCGGGCGATGTGGTGAACCGGATGACCAGGGCGAAGATGATCTCGTTGAGAATGACGAGGGCGGCGACCAGGATCACACCGGCAGTCACCTCCACGTAGTCGCGTACCGAGAAGCCGTCGACGATGTACCGCCCGAGGCCGCCCCAGCCCACGAGGGCGGCGAGCGTGGCCGTGGCCAGGATCGCCGAGGAGGACAGTCGGATCCCCTGCAGCATGAGCGGCCGGGCCATCGGCAGTTGCACGTGTCGCAGGAGCCGGGCCTCGGGCATGCCCATGCCCCGCGCCGCGTCGACAGTTGCGCCGTCGACCTGGCGGATGGCGGTGAAGCAGAAGGTGAACACGGGCGGGATGGCCAGCACGACGAGGGCGATCAGGGTCGGCGTCGCGCCGATCCGGAGCCAGATCACTCCGAGAGCGATCACCGCGAACGAGGGAATAGCTCGCCCGACGTTGGCCAGATTGACGGCGACCGAGCCCTTGCGACGGCTGCGCCCGAGCAGAACGCCGGTGGGAACCGCGATCGCGCAGGCGATGACCAGGGCCCCGACCGACAGGATGAGGTGCTCCTGCAGCCGGTTGAGAATGCCGTTGTCCCCCTGCCAATTGGCGGGATCGTTGAACCACACGAAGACCTTGTGAAGGAAGCTCACGACACGGCCTGCCGGCGGGCCCATGGAGTGGAGAGCCTCTGTGCTGTCACGAGGACAAGATCGAGCGTGACCGCCAAGGCAACCGTGAGCACCGCCCCCACGATGAGGGGCGTGTTGAAGAACCGGTCGATGCCGTCGAAGATCAGTTGCCCGAGGCCCCCCTGGTCGGAACCGAGCAGCCCGGCTATGGGTACCAGGCCCACCGTGGTCACCGTTGCGATGCGCAACCCGCTGATTATGACCGGCAGGCCCAGGGGAAGCTCCACCCCCCACAGCCGCTGTCTCCACGTGTACCCCATCCCGATAGCGGCGTCGCGCACCGAGTCCGGAACGTCGTCGACGCCCGCCACGATGCTGCGGAACAGGATCTGAACCGTGTAGCTCACCAGGGCGATCTCCGCGGTGAGCGAGCTGAGCCCGGTGAGCGGCGTGAGCAGCACGAACAGGGCCAGGCTCGGGATGGCGTAGAGGACGCCCGTCAGCGCGTTGATTGGCTGGTAGGTCATCCGGGCGCGGATGGCGACGACCGCGAGCACGAACGCGATGGCAAACCCGATTCCCACGGCCACCACGGTGAGGACGAGATGCTGAAAGAGGGCGGACCAGATCAGCGAGACGTGGCCCGAGATCCAGGTCCAGCGGATGAACGGCTCGTTGACGGCGAGCATCTCGAGCATCTATCGCTCCAGCTGCTGGCCGATGGCATCGACGTCGAGCAGCCCGAGGTAGTTGCCGTCGTCGTCCACGACGACCGCAACCTTGTGCGGCGAGCTGACCAGGGCATCGAGCGCATGACGCAGGGAGTCGGTCGGGTGAAGGGTGATGGCGAAAGGAGTCGGCAAGAGGTCGGCGAGTCGGCTCTGCCCGTCGAGGGCGGCGCCGTCCACCCACCCGCGCAGTCGCCCGTCCCCGACCACGACGACCCAGTCGGTGCCGTTCTGCGCCATGGCACGGAGCGCTTCTGAGGAGTCGTCGGCGAGCGAGACGACGGGTCCGGGGTCGAGCTTGCTGGACGACACCGGGATCAGCGACAAGCGCTTCAGGCTCCGATCGGTACCGAGAAAGGCGGCGACGAATTCCGTGCGAGGCGCACCCAGCACGTCCGCGGGTGGGCCGTACTGCTCGAGAATGCCCCCCACATCGAGCACGGCCATCTGGTCGCCGAGCCGGATGGCTTCGTCGATGTCATGGGTCACGAACACAATCGTCTTGTGCAACCGTTTCTGGAGGTCGACGAGCTCGTCCTGGAGGCGCGTCCGGACGATCGGGTCAACCGCCCCGAAAGGCTCGTCCATGAGAAGGACCGGCGGGTCGGCGGCGAGTGCCCGAGCGACACCGACGCGCTGCTGTTGCCCGCCGGAGAGCTCGCCTGGATAGCGCCGGGCGAGCTCGGCCTCGAGACCCACGAGGCTCAGCAGCTCCTCGACGCGCTCGCCGATCCGGCGCTTGTCCCACCCCAAGAGCTCAGGGACGGTGGCCACGTTCTGGGCGATCGTGCGGTGCGGAAACAGCCCGACCTGCTGGATGACGTACCCGATGCGCTGTCGCAGCTCATGGGGCTTGTCCCCCGACACGTCGTGGCCATCCACCTCGATTCGTCCCGAGGTGGGCTCGACCAATCGGTTGATCATCCGCAGGGTCGTCGACTTGCCGCAGCCGGACGGTCCGACGAGCACGGCGATCTGCGCCTCGGGCACCTCGAGGCTGAGATCGGTGACCGCCGCCCCCTCGGACCCCGGGTAGAGCTTGCGAACGTGCGTCAGAGCGATCATCGGTCGCTCAGCAGGAGTCGAGCGCGCACCGGACAACGAGTCCGCAGCCGTCTCCCATTGAGGCTGTTCGATCGTACAGAGGCTAATCTTGACCCAGCCAGTCAGCAATAATCGGACTACGGGCCGACCGGCCCCTTGCGTCCGGGATGGTCAGGGTGTGGCCGCGAACAGCTGCCAGCGCCCTGGAACACCCTTCAGCTCGTGCTCTCCCCGGTCGTCAAACTCGAGCCCCGAGCCGGCCACGAGGTCGGTCACCGTCCTGGAGACAAGGACCTCGCCAGCCTGAGCCAACCCCTCGATACGTGAGGCGATGTTCACCCCGAGGCCGGCGATGTCGTCTCCGCGTAACTCGACTTCGCCCGTGTGTACGCCCGCTCGCACCTCCACCCCCAGGGCCTCGGCGCCGTCGGTGATGGCCCGGGCGCACCGTACCGACCGTGCGGGGCCATCGAAGGTCGCCAGTACCCCGTCGCCAGTCGTCTTGACGAGCCGACCGCCGTATCGCTCCACCTGACGCTGGGTCAAGGCGTCGTGTCGATTGAGCAGGAGCCTCCAGGCCTTGTCCCCGAGCTCGACGGCCTGGCGCGTCGAGGCGACGATGTCGGTGAAGAGAACGCTGGCGAGCACCCGATCCGGTTCGGGCACCGAGCGGGCACCGGTGAGGAACTCCTCGGTTTCGTCGAGGATCTGATCGGTATCTTCGGTCCACCAGAAGTGATCGGTGCCCGGGAGCTCGACCAGCCGGGCACCTTCGATGTGCTCGGCGAGGTATTGGCCGTGCGCCAATGGCACCATGCGGTCCCCGATCCGGTGCATCACGAGGGTCGGTGCGTGCACCAAGGGAAGCGCCGCTCGGACGTCGACCTCGAGGTGTGAGGTCATCAGGGCCACGGCCGCTCCCGGGCTCGCACCCAGGCGCTGGAGACGGCCAAACGACTCTCGTACGGCGGAGTCGTGGGCAACGCTCGGAGCCCAAGCGCTCAGCCCGACGCCCGTTCCCCAACGCGGCTCGAGGTACTGCGCGAACTGATAGACCAGCTCGGTCGGTATCCCGATCGGGTAGTCGGGACAGGCTGTCATGCGGGCGTAAGCACCCAAGAGAATCAGCTCCCGCGTCCGCTCGGGATGGGCGGCGGCGAAGACGAGGGCCATGGGTCCGCCTTCTGACACGGCGAGAATGGCTGCTCGCTCGGACCGGGCCGCCCCCATGACCGCCTCGATGTCGAGCATCCGGCGGTCGACGTCGGGCAGTCGCTCAGTTCGGTCGGACATACCAGTGCCCCGCTTGTCGAAGATGATCACGCGGGAGAACGACCCGAGCCGGCGAAGGGCCCGAGATATGGCTTCGTCCTCCCATAGGAGCTCGACGTGTGAGATGAAGCCTGGGATCACGACGAGATCGAAAGGACCGTCGCCGAAGACCTGGTACGCAACGTGGACACCGTCGTCGGCCTTGGCGTAATGGGTCTCCGGCGCGCCGTCCACACGACAATTTGAGCATGATCCGAAGCCGGGCGCGGCCAGGCAGCGCGTCAATGGCGGATATCCGCCGCCCGAGATCAGTTGCTCGCGGTAACGGTTTTCAGGTCGTCGAGTGACTCTCGAATGAGTCGCCGCCAGGTCAGGAGTGGTGTCGTACAGAGCAGGGGCACTGGTAGGATGAACGATGAAGGGGAGTAGTCCTTCGCCGCTCGATCGACACGCTGGGGCCAGGTGGCCCCCGGTCGGCGGGCTCGGCGACACCGCCGAGTGGACGAGACCTTCGGCAGGCACTGACGTGCCGGGCCGAGGGCATTCCCCTCTCCTCCGGCACTAGACAGGAGGAGAGATGGTCGAGGCGCCCAAGGCCGCAGGGGTCACCTCGGAGCGCGCTCGCGGGCTGCAAGGACTGGGGCGGCGTCTCGAGTACGCCACCACCGCTTGGAACAGCTTGGAGGCAGTCGTGGCCATCGCCAGCGGGCTGGCCGCCAACTCCCTCGCTCTCGTCGCTTTTGGCCTCGACTCCTGCATCGAGGTCTTCGCGTCGCTCGTGGTCCTGTGGCACCTGGGCGGCGCCGCCGAGGAAGCCGACCCCAAGCGAGCGCGGCGAGGCTTGCGCTTGATCGCGGCAGCGTTCGCGGTGCTGGGCCTCTATCTGGGGGCCGAGGCGGCCAACGGGCTGGTCGCTCGGACCCGACCGGAGTCCTCACCAGTGGGTGTGGGGTTCCTCGCCGCTACGGTCGTCGTGATGTTCGTCCTCGCCAGGGCCAAGCGTCGCACCGGCTTGGCTCTCGGCAATCGACCGCTCGTGGCCAACGGCGCCATGACCTTCATCGACGGCTGTCTCGCAGCCGGGGTCCTCATTGCGCTGGCCGTTCAGATGGTCGCGGGTTGGTGGTGGGCCGACCCCGTGGCTGCGGGCATCGTGGCCGCCGTGGCCCTCAACGAGGCGCGCGAGGTGTGGGCCCAGGGCAGGTCGGTCACCCCGTCCCGGGGGACCCCCTCACCCTCGACAGCCAGGACAAAGGGCGCATCATGAGAAGTAGGCCACGACCTGGGCGAGTTGGGACCAGCCGAGGTGGGCGGCTCCGGGTCTGCGGGCATCCGGCCTGGCAGGACTAGTCGAGCCGTCCACCTCGGTCCGCTTCATCCCCGACGTTGCAGGAGAGGGATGACGGGCTGTGGCAGCGGAGTTGCTCGTCACAAGCGTTTCGCGGAATCTGCACCGCCCCGCCGGCGACGAGCGCGACCGCGCGTCGGGCTCTCCAGCCCGTGCAGCCGCTACCGGTTCTGGGGCACCGGCTCCACCTGAGCCTCGTCGGGGAGGTTAGGAGGGGGAAAACGCGACAAAGGCGAATAACCATCCCGAGGATGCCCATGATGATCGAAGCACTCAATACACCAGGGCTCACCAAATTCGGGTCGACGGATCTGATGGGTCGTCATCTGGGGTCCAACGACCGCCTACGGGAGCGCCGCCCCACCACCACGGGGCCTTCGTGGGCGGAGTGGGCCGATCCAAGCCCAGTCCACGTGTTCTCGCTACTCCGCTGTTCTCCGGACCCGGCACGGCCACCTTCGAACATGAGGGTGACCACGCCACGAACGGTCTGCACCTGAGGAACCTGTAGCCCAAGCCGAACTAGTCCTGGAGGTCGACGCCGTGACCAGACGCAGCATGCCCGCACCCTGGCGTCCGGACGAGGTAGAACGAAGTCACGAACGGGACGAGGCGGTCAGCCGTCTCCGCTGGATCACCAAGGCGACGACGGCCGCCACCGTTGCCATAACCGGCATCCTGTCGGCCTTCCTCGCTTATGCCATTCCGGGCCATGCAGCATCGACGAGCTCCGGTCGCCCGGTCGCTGCCACCACGACCATCTCCACCTTGCCGCCCACCCCCGTACCGACGACCACAGCGACAGCGAGCGCGCCAACGTTTCCGTCAGCTGCTCCGAGCGCCACGCTACGGGCACCATCCGCCTCGCCCCCTCCGACCACGTCTCCCAGTCCGCCCGCCGCAAATCCGGTGTGCACGCTGACCGTGCCCGCGAACCCGCTGACCGCGGCAGGCTTGGCCCGGCCCTACGAGCTCGCCGCGGCCAACGAGGCCGACGGGGCCTGCCACGAGGCCAACCCCGACCAGGCAGCATTCGTCGAGGCCACGATCTTGGACCCGGCGACCGGCGCCTTGTCGATCTACCGGCCGCTGGTCGTCGACCGGGGCAGCGCTCCAGCGGTGAAGCCGACCGTCCCGACGCTTCCGCCGAATGCTGTCGTCGGTATCTGGTTCGGCTTCAACGGCAACACTCTCACCTTGCGGCCGACGCAGAATTCACTGCTTTCCGGAAACTGCGTGAACGGGCTGGCCGACTCCCCCTTCGGCCAGTACAGCTACTGCAATGCCCCAGCGTTCTTCGTCGCCGCGAACGCGGCGAAATCAAGGGGACAGCTCCCCATTCCCGCCTTGGGCACCGGAAATGACGGACTGCCGTGCCCGACAACCCGTGATTTTGGCCTCGTCGACCAGGACCAGAGCGACAATGTGACGACCCGTTACCTGGTGACGGCGGACGGTCGCACCGCGCAGTCCAGCTCGGCGAACGCGGCAGCGCTGCGTGGCGCGCAGCCGCGTGGCCAACGGCAGCGACAACAGGCTGCTCGACGCCTTCGTCGACCCGGCGGTCGGCTGCACCCCCTTCCAGGCTCCGGATCTCACCGATGGCGGCACCCCTGGGCCTTCGCTGGCGCTGAACGAGCTGCAGGCCGCCGCCGATCAGACATCGCCGATCGCCCTGGTGCCGCAGAACGACCCGATGGCGAAGGTCGGCACGAGGGAGAGCGTCGCCAAGACGGACCTCTACCGGGCGGGGGTCGACCAGCCGCCGATCAACCCGGCGACGGAGACCGACGCCGCGTACTGCTCGAATCTGGCCAAGGTCTCCACCCAGCGGCTGAGCGCTGATCGGCACCAGTTCCGGGCGGCGAGCTCACCGGATGCAGGCATGAACCTGCTCGCCTTCCTCCAGCAGCGGCGGACCGCCTCGCTGCAGCTGCTCAACTGTCAGCAGCAAGGACAGTAACGATGGGTGCTGAGCTGGGGCTGCCCTCCCTGCCGGTCGGCGACCCCGGGAACGTCGCGCATCCCAGCGGTTGGCCTTCAGGAGAGAAACGGTGAGCACGGGGGGGTTGGTCCTGGCCGCCGCGCAGGGTTCGGCCCCGCTCTGGTACGTGACGCGAGGCACCGGCATCACCGCCCTCATCCTGCTCTCGGCGGTCGTCGTCCTCGGGATCACGACCTCCGTGGGGTGGAGCTCGAGGGGCTGGCCGAAGTTCTTCTCTCAGGCGCTGCACCGCGACCTCTCCCTCCTGTGCCTCGCCCTCATCGCCGTCCACGTACTCACGACGATCCTCGACGGGTTCGTGCCGTTCGGCTTCCTCGATGCCGTGGTCCCGTTCCACCCGCCATCCCGCGCGCTGTGGCAGGGCCTCGGCGCCCTGTCGTTCGATCTCTTTCTCGCCCTGGGAATCACGAGCGCACTGCGACGGCGTATCGGCTACCGGATGTGGAAGACGATCCACTGGATCGCCTACCTCTGCTGGCCGTTCGCGGTGTTCCACGGCCTGGGAGCCGGCACGGACACTCGCTTGGAGCCCGTGCTGGTGATCGTCGCCGTCTGCGTATCAGCCGTCCTCGTCGCGACCGAGTGGCGCCTCGCCGCCTGGAGGCGAGGGCACGGCGGTCGTCGCCTGCTCGGCGGCCTGGGCGCCTCTGTCGTGACTGCCGCCCTGATCTGCTTCGTGGCCCTCGGCCCGCTCCAGTCGGATCGGTCTCGACGCCCTGGCACGCCCTCGCTGACAACCGCGGGATTCTCGTCGGGCGCCAAAGGTCGCGGCACGGGCCAGATCGCCCAGCCGACCGGACCTGGCAACCAAGAGGTACCGAGCGCGGCTGCCGCTGTCCCGAGCGGCCGAAGCCCCGGCCAGTCGAGCCAGCAGGCCTCGGGCCCTTCCGGCGCAAACTCACCCAACGCCGGTCCCGCCTCTCCTTTACCCCCTCCTGCACCCGCACCCGCGCCGCCCGGTCCAGCACTTCCGAGCATCCACATCGCCCCACCACGATTCGACGGGACGTCCACATACATCTGTCAGCACGTGACGATCTGCCGGCCCACCGAGCGGGCCGCTGGAAGCCAGTCGAGAGCCGCATCCGACCCAGCACGACTTCCACGCCACGGTGCTCGATCCGGTCTGTCTTGGAGCGCCCTCACTAGTCCTTTTTCCAGCTCAGCCGCCCGCATCAGTGTGGTTACACTCGCCCGCCTCCTTCACTGCGGCCGGATGGGCCCGCGAAGAATGGAAGTTGCTATGACCACCTCAGAGCACAATCATGCTGTGTTTCTCCTGACCGGCATCTCTGCGTCGGGCAAGTCCACCGTGGCCGAGTTGCTCGCCGAATCCTCCTCAAGCTGCGTCGTCACTTCCTCAGTCGGCGCCGTCCTGCTGTCGGCGCTGCAGCTCGAACAGCACGACAAAGATCACGAAAAGCTCCCCATCGCCGAGAGTCGCGTCCTTACCAGAAACGACGATCCACTGGGTCGGCTGCCGAGACGGTCGTACTCGATGGTCATCGGGCCAACAGCTCGGGACGTGATCCAAGGCGGTCGTAGTCGATCGTGTAGGGCCCCACGGCTCTCATCCGCGACCCAAACCGGTCGTACTTCACCTGCCATTCACCTACCGAACTAATCCTGCTGCCGAGGCGCTCGTACTGGATCGACAGGCTGCCGATCGAGCGCAGACGACTCCCGCGGTCATACGTGAGCTCTTGGCCGCCCAGCCTGGAGGGTCGGCTGCCGAGTCGGTCGTACTCGATTGGAGTCTCGCCGATCTCTATCAGCCGGGAGCCAAGCCGGTCGTAGGTCAGAAGAGCGCTAGTCACGAATCAACCCAAGAGTCATCGTTAGCCTGCTTGTACGACGCGCCCTCCTTCGGTTGCAAGCTGCCGACTGTCACCGGGCGACCAGCTGATCCTGACCACGGCTAACCGCTGAACGTGGCCCGACCGACGACCGGTTTCGCTGGAGGTGCGGCCTGTATAGAGGCACTCTCCAACCACTGACCACCCCCACCGTCGCTGTTCGGGTCGCTGCGATCAGCGCCGCCACCCGATGAGCTACGTGATTCACTATCCCGAGGGTGGTCGCCGCCGGTACTGTCGCCGCCGCCCGCTCCCGTGGCACCCCGGCCGCCCTGGGCCGGCTCAGCGGCGGGCTGGGTGGCGCCCGGAGCGAGGCAGGTGTTGGCGTACGCGCAGTCGTTGAACCCGTCGCTGTCGGCGCCCGGAGCCGAAGGGGTTGCCTGTGAGCCGTCCTTGGGGTCTAGCAGCTTTACCTCGTCGGGCTCCTTCAAGTAGGCGTTGGCGCCGTTAGCCCAAGCCATGTCGAAGGTCACCGTGGTCAGGTTGGGAAGTGGCAATCTGTTCTGGGGCATACCGCCGATTGTCGGAGTGGGGGTCTCCACTATCCATTCGGCGGAGCGGCGGCTCGACTCATACGGCACGTTCTTGGTGAACGGCACGCCCTTGGTGAGGTCACGAATCGTGATCGACCACATCTGCGAGTACGGATCGGGGTAGGAATCTGTCTCGACAATGTCGACCTGAATGTGATCTCCGGGGCTGATGGTCATGCCAGGGATCGTCATTGCGTTGGCGGGAAGTAGCTCCCACCACGCGTCGTAGGAAGGGTGCCCCGACGCATCGACGTCCTGGTTAGTGCCCGCCTGGATGAGACTGGGATCGACGACCTTGCAGGAGGCATCCAGGCATACCCACCCGCCGATGCCCACCCAGGTGGACGAGGACTCGGCCTTTCCTTTGGTATGAAGGCTGGCGGTCGGCACGATCCAGTCACCCGATACCTGGCGGAACGGCGTGCCTCCCTGCGGGCTGCTCTCGACGTACCCCGACCAGTTTGGCGACTGGCCGGGCCCCGCCCAGACGATGGGAGCGTGAGTGCGCGTGGTGGTCGCTACTCCGGCTGCTCGGGCGGGTTGTACCGACACCATCATGCCAAACAGCGGGATGAACGGGACGAGGACAAGCCGCCGTCTCCGCCTCATTCAGCGATCTCCTCGAGCTTGTAGACGTGGGCCAGGTGAGGGCTGATCGTGGCTCGGACCAGCGAACCCGGCCTGGCGCCGTTCGTGCCACTGTCGACGAGCCAGGCGCGGATCTGTGACCGGGTGCCGTCATCGACTGCGAGGTAGGTGCTCTGGCCTTTCCTGACCCGAAGCACCCGGCCCTCCACTTGTCGGCGCCCGACGATGTCCGACAGCGCGAAGCCGAGGACCAGGACAGCTCGAACCACCGCACCGCCGATCACCAGCGCCATGAAGCCGAAGACGAAGAGGCCGACCGCCTCGATGACGCCAAGCCCGTTGGCCGAAAGGTCGCCTGCAACCGATGAGATGGCGTGGACGAGCGTCCGCCCGATGCCCCCCCCGACCAGGACGGCGACGACGAGGAGCAAGAGAGCCTTGGCCGCGGCGCCGGCCGGCGCCTGTCCCCACGCCGGCGGGATCCACCGCGGATAGCGGATCCGCACCACCCGCCATCGACCACCGTAGGAGCTCCATGCCTCGTGGGCGGACTCGCTGCCCAGAGCCACAGGTCTCACGGCTCCGGCGGCGACTCCGAGGGCGGCGCCGTAGGCGAGGAAGCGGTCCCAGATGGCGACGGCGGTCGGCGGTTGCTCAGCGAAGGCAGGGTCGCGCTGGAGGTAGTCCTGCAATCCGAGCCACCGGGATGCGGCTGCCTCGCCCGCTGGCGTCTCCCGCTCGGCTCGCAGCGAGTAGGCGATCGCCATGAGGACGAGCCAGACGAACAGCGGCACGAGCAGGGCGGCGGCGCCACCATGTCGTTGGGATGACGCCGTGCCGTGGGCAAGGTTGCTGTGGTTGGCGGCGACGGCGGTGGCCGCCGTGAGCAGGCCCGCCGGCGCCAGGGCGGCGACCCCGAGCAGTGCGATGACGCCTCCGGCCCATCGGCTTCGGGCCAGGCCCCGGTCCCTGGCCTCGGCCACGACCTGTTTCTCGAAGCCCTCCCACCAGACCTTCGACTGCTCGTCGGGCCCGGTGGTGAGCGCCTCGCACGGGACCTCCCCGTCGACGGCCACACCACGGACGTGGTCGTAGACACGGCGTTCGTAGGCAGTGAGCTCCGGCGGGGGGCCCGACCCGAGACGAACGATGTAGCGCTCGGGGGCCACACGCTCGACCGAGATCACTTTGCGGGCCGCCAGGTCGAGCAGGGTGGCCGGCAGCGCTGCGCGCGTCACCTTGCACGAGTTGGCCAGGAAGTTGGCCACCGCCGGTGACTCGGGCCCACCCAGCTCCAACCCCGCTGGCGCCGGTGCGGGCATCCGCGTACGGCTGGCCCAAGCAAGGATGGCCAGTAGCGCAACCCAGAAGATCAGAGCGATTCCGCCCATGATCGCCAGGGTCGCTGCCGAACCCCCGGGAAGCGTCGCTCCCAAGATCACGTCGCTGGCTAGGGCAGACTCAGAACCGGACGGACACGGCGCCCCGCGCCATGTCATCGGCCTCGAAGTACTCCCGGTGCTCGAAGCCGAAGACGCCGGCCAGGATGCTCGTTGGGAAAACCTCGATCCGGGTGTTCAGGGTCTGCACGGCGTCGTTGTAGTACTGGCGGGCATAGGCGATGCCCCGCTCGACGTCGGAGAGCTGTCCTTGCAGGTCCAGGAAGCTCTGGTTGGCCTTCAGATCGGGATAGGACTCCGCGACGGCGAACAATGACCTGAGGGCACTAGTGATGGCGTTCTCAGCCTGTGCCTGCCTGCCGGGCCCGTCCATTTCCATGGCCTGCGTCCGAGCCTCGGTGACAGCCTGGAGGGTCTGGCGCTCGTGGGCGGCGTAGCCCTTCACCGTCTCCACCAGGTTGGGGATGAGGTCATAGCGTCGCCGGAGCTGGACGTCAATCTGCGCCCACGCCCCGTTGACCCGGTTCCGCAGTCGAACCAAGCGGTTGAAGCCGGCCGCCACGGCGAGCGCAGCAGCAACTAGGACGGCGCCGGCAACGATCACGATTACTGCTGCGAGTGTCCCCAGCATGGAAACCTTTCCCCAAGCTTCCGCCCGAGCTACGAACCCGGGCACCAGCAGGTCTTCGGGAATGAAGACCCTATCCCGACCGCAGGTTTAGGCGATCTGCCCGGAGGGTACTACTTGTCTGGAGTTTCGAAAGGGTAGATCATTAATCCGTTCGGGGGGTTTGTGGCCACCCACGTCCGTTCGCACATGACGGGTCTTTTCGCACTCTTCGAAGGACCAAGAGGGATCGGGTCTTGATCCTCGGGCCTTAGACGCGGCCTTCCTCGCCTCTGGCGGAGAGGCTCGCTTTCAGTACGGATTGTCGACGTCATCCCACCCGGTCAGATGGCGCCTCGCGGCGCACTATGGGACGGTGCCCGAGGTCAGCGGCGATCTCTGCGATATCACGGCCGGCGAGCTTGGCGAGGGAAGCGAAGGACCGGCGCAGGTCGGTCGGGTGCCAGTCGCCGTCGATTCCCGCAGACTCGAACAGCTTGATGGCTTCGCGCCGAAGGTTCGAGGGGTCGATCCGCGTGCCGTGGCCCGTGGTGAAGACGAGATCGGTCGGCCACTGCTCCCCTGTGGCCTCCTCGTACGTCTCGCGCTCAATCGCCTGGCGGGCGGCATGAGCGACCAGAGCATTGACCAGCTCGTCCCCCAAGCCGATGTCGCGCTCAGAGTTGCCGACAGGCTTGCCATTGCGCTTCTTGGTCGAAACGACGTGGAGGACGCCGAGCTCGAGGTCGACGTACGGCCAGCGCAACTCCCGTACCTCGATCGGGCGCAGTCCCCGAACCAGCATGAGCAGCCATAGCGCCTGGAGGCGATCCTCCTCGACGGCAAGCAGTAGATCGGCAGCCTGCTCAGGGCGGAGGGCAGCCGCCTCGGGGCGCTCCTTCAGCGGCTCAGGGATCGTGACGAGCTTGGCGGCGTTGAACCGGATCTTGTGCCGGGCGACAGCCTCATCGAGGGCCATCGACAGGTTGGCGCGCACCCGCATCATCGTGTTCCGAGAGGCTCCATCCCTCCGCATCCTGGCGAGGAGGGCGTCAACGTGGTCAGCGTCGAGGGCCCGCAGCTGAAGCCGACCGAAGGCGGGGATGGCATAGTGCTCGAGCGCCCACCGGTAGCTGTAGAGGGTCTGGCTGTCCTTGCGACCACTGTCCTCTTGCCGGCGTAGCCAGCCCTGTAGCCACTGCTCGACCGTCAGGCGCTCCGGGCGCACGCCATCTCTGCTATCACCCCGCATCTCGTCGAGCGCGTCGAGGGCCAGGGCGCGGGTACGACGTACGGCTCGTTTCCTCCGTTGGATGCCGTCGCCTTTTGAGGGGAGCGTGATCGATGCCTCCCAGCCCTTGCCGTCGGGCAGCTTGCGGATCGAGCCTTCGCCGTGTGCGCGGCGTGCCACGAAGGAACGCTACCGCGCCGGATAGGCAGATCGGGAATTTCGTTAGGCAGAACTTTTAGGCAGACCCCCAATCCACCTGACCCCTTCTCCCCTGCTTTCTGCCCTCTGACCTGGGGTTTTGTGGTGGGCCGTAGAGGACTCGAACCTCTGACCCCTTGCGCGTCATGCAAGTGCGCTACCAACTGCGCCAACGGCCCGACTCGGGCGACCCTACCACCTGGGTGCTGACCCACCGGGGCCTGGGCTGGGCCCCGGTAGTAGCTTGACCAGCGTCGCCACCCTGGGAGGCACAGGATCATGGACGCCACCACCGTCTCCGGCCACGTGGAGCGGATCGCCGAGGTCGGCTACACGATCGTGGAGGACGCCATCGAGCCCGACGTGGTCGACGCCCTGGTCGACGATCTCGGCCGCCTGGTGCGAGACCTCGGCGTCAAGCCGGCGTCCAACGAGTTCGAGGGAACCGAGACGCTGCGCATCTACAACCTCCTCGTACACGGTTCCTTGTACGAGCGGATCCCCGTTCACCCCAACGTGCTACCCGTCGTCGACGGCGTCCTCGACGCCGGGTGCCTGGTGTCGTCTCTCTCATCGATCGACATCGGTCCGGGCGAGAGCGCTCAGCCGATCCACGCAGACGACCAGATCATCCCCCTCCCGAAGCCCCACCCACCCACCGTGTGCAACACCATGTGGGCGCTGACCGACTTCACCGAGGCCAACGGCGCCACCCGGCTCATCCCCGGCTCGCACCTGCGGGACCACTCCCCCGACGTCTTCCAGCACTACGACAGCATCCCGGCAGAGATGCCCAAGGGCAGCGTGCTCGTCTGGCACGGCAGCCTCTGGCACGGCGGTGGTGCGAACGAGACCAGCGAGCGCCGCATCGGCATCGCCATGAACTACTGCGCCGGCTACATCCGCCAGCAGGAGAACCAACAGCTCGGCATCCCCGCGGAGAAGGTCAAGGGCTTCGAGCCCCGCCTGCGCCAGCTCGTCGGCTACAGCGTGTACAGCGGCCTCATCGGCCACATCGACAAGCACAGCCCGGCGGAGCTGCTCGACGACGAGTCGCCTCTGCACATGGTCTGGGACGTCGGCTGATCCGGAGGCCGGCCTCGGGACGTACCCGGCGTTAGCTACATCGTCTCCGCCAGGCGGACCTCGCCGTGGCCCCGCAGCACGTCCTTCATCACCTTTCCTGCCGCGTTGCGGGGCAGCAACTGCTCGGTGATCTCCACGTATGCGGGGACCTTGAAGTCGGCCAGCGTCTTGCCCACCCACGACTGCAGCTCGTCCTCGGTCACGGAGGTGTCCGGCTCCAGCCTGACCACCGCCTTCACCTCCTCACCGAGCCTGGGGTGCGGCACGCCGACGACCGCGGCCTCGGCGACGTCCGGGTGCTCGACCAGCCGGTTCTCGATCTCGACGCAGTAGACGTTCTCGCCGCCCCGGATGATCATGTCCTTGGCCCTATCGGTGACGTACAGGAAACCGTCCGCGTCGATGTAGCCGATGTCTCCGGAGTGCAGCCAGCCGTCGGTGACGGTCTCGGCCGTGGCGACAGGATCGTTCCAGTAGCCGGGCATGACGATCGGACCCTTGATCCAGATCTCGCCGACGCCGCCCGTCGCGACGTCCTTGCGGTCCTCGTCGACGATGCGCACCTCCACCACCGGGAGTGCCCGCCCCACGGAGTCGGGCCGCTGGAGGAGCTCGGCTCCCCAGTTCACGGTGGCGACCGAGCTCGACTCGGTGAGGCCGTAGGCGTTTCCCAGGGTCCGGACGTTCGGGAACGTCTCCTGGATCCGGCGCTGGAGCTCCCCCGCCGACGGCGAGCCGCCGTAGCCCACGGTCGTCACCGAGCTGAGGTCGTAGTCGTGGCGGGCAGGGTGCTCGACGACCCGCCAGATCATGGTGGGCACCGTCGCCCACACGGTGACCCTCTCGTCCTGCATGAGCTGCATGGCGGCCTCGGGCTCGAACCGCCCGTCGGGAATCACCAGCTTGATGCCACTGACCATCCCCACCACGAGGCCCGAGTGGCAGCCCGACACGTGGAACAGCGGCGAGCTGAGCAGGCTGGCCAGCTGCTCGCCACCCAGCGCCGAGCCGCTCTCGGGATCGGCCATGGCGCCCGCCAGCGCGTTGTACAGGGTGTTCTGCAGGTTGGCCACCATCGACCGGTGGGTGGACACGGCGCCCTTGGGCCGGCCGGTCGTGCCGCTGGTGTAGAAGATCACCGCCGGGTCGTCCTCGGCGATCGGCGTCGCCAACGGATCGGGATCCGACACCGTCCCCGTGGCCACCAGCTCCTCGAACGGCCGCACCCGGGCGTCGGCGCCGAGCTCGGACGGGTCGCCGTCGATCAGGAAGACGGCCTCGAGGTCCGGGCAGTCGTCGAGCTCCGACATCACGCGGGTCAAGCGGGCGCGGTCGGCGACGAGAACCTTGGCGCCGCAGTGCTTCAACCCGTACAGGATCTCGTCGGTCTTCCACCATCCATTGAGGCCGACCAGCACCGCACCCATGCTCACCGTTCCCCAGAAGGCGAGGCACCACTCCGGGTTGTTCGCCGACAGGACGGCGACACGGTCACCGTGGCCGACCCCGAACGACCCGGCGAGGGAGCGGGATACGGCGTGCGCCTGCTCGAGGAACGAGGCGAACCCGATCCGCCGACCCCGGTGGACGATGAACGTCTGCTCGTCCCCCCTCCCGGCGGCCAGCGCTGCGACCTCCCGCAGCGAGCCCATCCGGTTCTTGTAGACCCTGGTGGGGATGCCATTGACCTCTTCGGTCGACACCTCGAAGGCACCTCCGGGGCCCGTGAGCATCTGCTCGATCTCACTGCTGGACGGCACCCGCGCTCCTTCCCGCGCCCGGTTGGATCAGTGAAGCAACGCCGAGAGGGGCTCGACGGTGACGTGCCGACCGGCCAGGCCCTGCTGGATCCGGCCGAGGGCCCTCTGCAGTTGCGTGAGATCGCCGTTGCGCGCGTCGATCACGTAGACAGCTCCAGCCCGCAGTTGGGGAAGGGTCGGATGCATCGTCAGTCCGGTGGGATGGACCACATGCTCGTTGATGAGGCGGGCCGACACCAGGTCGAAACCGTCCACGCTGCGCACGGGCACGAAGTAGTGAACCTGCTCGCCCGTGGCGGCCCGGATGGCCCGGCTGGCCTTGACCACATCGGCGCTGGCCCGCTCCCACTGGATGCCACGATGCTGGCCCCAACCGCCGTTGGCGACGTCGACGCTGGCACCGGTCAACGCTCTGACGTCTCGGGGATCCGAGGCCGCGAGCGCCCCATCGACGACGGCCGTGACGTGGTCCTGGGCCAGCATCGCCGGCAACCGCGGATCGTCGAGGACCTTCTCCCCCAGGCGAACGGCCACGTAGGACGTGCCGCCGCTGCTCGAGACGTGCGTGACGCCGATACCCCGATCGGTGGCGGCGCTCACCCCGCCCGTGAAGCCGACGTACATCGTCGCCGCCGTCAACGACAACGCGACCACGGCGACGCCGGCGCGCCTCGCCCCCCTGACGAGCGGCGAGGAGCGAGGACGGGCCTGACCACTCTGGTCACCCGCGTCCGCCAGGGAGAGCGACGCCCCGACGCCGGCGGGCTCCACCGGGGCCACCAGGCGGAGCGCCTCGGCGGCCGCATCGGAGACGAACATGGCCCGCCCGGCTTCGACCTGGGCCCGGCCCAGCGGACCCGTGACCCGGTCCAGCGTCGGGAGCCAGCTCGGCCACGGTGGGAGCCAGGGCGGCCACACCGGCGCGGTCCATCTCGAGCGCATTCTGCTTGCCGTGGCCGGCGATGGGCCGGAAGCTCACCACCGGCAGCCCGGCCGCGAACGCCTCCATGCACGTGAGGCCGCCCGCATTCTCGACGAGGGCGTCGGCGGCAGCCATCAGACCCGGCATGTCGTCGGTCCATCCGAGGACGTGGCCCACGCCCTTGGCGGACAGACGCCGGCGGAGGCGCTCGTTGCGACCGCATACGACCAAGGGGGTGTACCGACCGGTGGCGACCACGTCGTCGAACGTCGCCTCCAGATCGCCAACGCCCCACGAGCCCGCCATCAGCAGCACGATGCCCTCGTCCTCGCTGACTCCCATCGCCTGACGGACCTCGGCACGGCGGCCCGCGCTCTCGCCGAAACGGGGCGGCACGGCCGGTCCCGGAGCAGTGGCGGGACCCTTCGCCTGGTGAGCGGCGGCGTCCGCCGACCGGGAGTGAACGCACAGGTGCAAGTCGATGCCCGGATGGGTCCACAGCGGATGGACGGCGAAGTCGGTCACGAACGTCGCCACCGGGACCCGCACCTTCCCTCGAAGCCGGTCACGGCCGAGGGAGAGCGAGGCGAGCGGATAGGTAGAGATCACCAGGTCGGCGCGCTCACGCTTGATCCACTGGCGTAGCCGATGACCGGTCAGGATGCCGATCAAGGCGATGAGCGGTAGGCACAGCGCGGGGACCCATGCCCATAGCCGATAGCTCGCCTCGTACGACCATGGGGCGCTCCGGAGCTGCCACCCGTAGATGACCCGGAGCAAGGGCCCGATCCGCAGCGGCATGGCGTCGAGGAAATCGACCACCACCGGCTCGTGCCCTCGTGCATCGAGCCGGCGGGCCAGCTCCCGAGCGGCACCGTCGTGACCCGCACCCATGCTCGCAGAGACGACGAGAAGCCTCATCGGTCGGCAGTCCTCGGGCGGCGGCCGGCTACGGGCCGGCGGAGCCGCGCTCCGCGTGCCCGGCACCAGGGGCCGGCGAGCACACCCCGCCCCGGACCGAGCCGACGATCACCGCCATAGGAAACACAGTTTACCGAGTCCGGGACGCCCGGGCGGGGGCTCCTCCCCCCGAAAGCGGCAGAACCACCCCCTCGGTGGGGCGGACTACCCTGCCGCCCATGCCGATCGAGGTACGCCCCGTTCGGGGCCTGGTCGCCCGACACCGGTTCGTCGATCTCCCCTTCAAGCTGTTCGGCCACGACCCCGAGTGGGTGCCACCGCTGCGTCTGGCGGTCTACGACCGTATCTCGCACCGCTACCCCGCCCAGGACCACCAGCAGACCCAGCTGTGGCTCGCCTATCGCCGAGGACGCCCGGTCGGTCGGATCGGAGCCTGCATCGACAGCCTCTTCAACGAGCTCCACGACGACAACGCGGCCTGGGTGGGCTTCTTCGAGTCCTTCGACGACCCTGCTGTCGCCCGCGTCCTCTTCGACACGGCGTGCCAATGGGCCGCTGACCGCGGCGCCGCCAGCTGCCTCGGACCGGCGTCGTTCACCACGAACGACGAGTGCGGGCTGTTGGTCGATGGCTTCGAGCACCCACCGTTGGTGATGACGCCCCACAACCCTCCCTACTACGAGACGCCTGTGGACCGGCGCCGGCTGGGAGCCGGCCATGGACCTGTGGGGCTGGTGGTACAGGCGCGAGACGGCCGGGCTGTCCGACCGGCAGCGCGCCGTGCTGGACCGGATCAAGAAGCGCGCCGACGCCCACGTCCGCAGCGTCAACATGAACGACTACGAGGCCGATGTAGCTCGCCTGTTCGACCTCTACAACGCGACCTGGGCCGGCAATTGGGGCTTCGTCCCGGTTCGCAAGCCCGAGGTCGACCACCTGGCCAAGACGCTCAAACGGGTCATCGAGCCCGACCTCATGCTGGCGATCGAGCGCAGTGACGGCGAGGTGCTCGCTTTGGCGCTGTGTCTACCCGACGTCAACGAAGTCCTGCGCGACGTACGCAACGGCCGCCTGCTGCCCCTCGGCTGGGTGCGCCTGCTGCGGGGCCTGCCCAAGGCCACCCGTGCCCGCATCTTCATCCTCGGGGTTCGGCCAGAGCAACAGAACCGGGCGCTCGGCGTTCTGCTCTACGAGGAGCTCATAGACCGCCTCATGGCCAAGGGCATGCAAGGCGCAGAGGCGTCGTGGATCCTCGCCACCAACAAGCCCATGAACACCGCCATAGAGGGCATCGGCGCCGAGCGCTACAAGACGTGGCGGCTCTACCGCCGCGAGCTGTGACGGCCCAGGAAGTCGCGTAGCACGGCCCCCGAGCCTTGACGGGCCTGCCATCCCCAATCCTGCCGGGCCCGTGCCGGGTCCAGGGCGAGGGGGCCGCCGAGCAGGACTGCCCGATCGGCGCCGAAGCCCAGGAGTCGGGCCCGGTAGGCGACCTCGGCGCCAGTCACCAGCACCCGTAGCGGCGCCCGAAGGACCCGGCCGCCGGCGATGTGCGGAGATCTGCTCCGGCTCCAGCCAGTCCTCGGTGGCCACGTTGTAGCACCCGGTGACCGTCGGACAACCCGGCCTCGAAGAGCGCGTCGGCGGCGTCGTCCTCGTGCAGGAACTGGACGGCCTGGCGGACGCCTGACGCGGCCGGGACCACCCGGCGATACCCGGCGCTGGCGCGGCGCACGGCGGGGTCGGCATGGGCGCCCAATACGGCACAGATGCGCAGCACGACCGACGGGGCTGTCTCGGCGCAGATGCGCTCGGCCTTCAGCTTCTGGCTGGCGTAGGGGCACTCGGGGTTGGGTCGTGGAGTGACCGTCTCGTCGAGCGGCAGGCGGTTGCCGGGCCAGGCGCCGTAGACGGCAGCCGACGAGGCGAAGACGATCCGGCCGGGGTCGAGCGGTCACCACGTTCGTCGTGCCGGCCACGTTGGCGTCCTCGGGGTCGGCGCCTGCCCGCTGGCGCCAGAGCTGGAAGCCGAGGTGCCACAGCACGTCGACGCCGGCCAGTGCTCGCTGGGCATCGGGACCGCGCAGGTCGCCGCGGGTGTGGACCAGCTTGGGGTGCGACGGCAACCGGCCGGCGCGCCACCGAGCGCACCCGCCCGATCCGCGGGTCGTCCAGCAGGCGCTCCAGGAGTATCGAGCCGAGATGCCCGGTGGCGCCCGTCAGGCCGACGTCGATCGGGCCACCTCGAAGGCCCTGAGGGCCTCCTCGATGTGCGCCTCGGTGTGCGTGGCCATGACCGAGGTCCGCAGCATCGCACGCCCGGACGGCACGGCGGGCGAGATCACGCAGTTGGCGTACACGCCGTTGTCCAACAGGGCCCGCCAGGTGCGTCCCGCCTCCCACTCCTCACCGATGGTCACCGGCACGATCGGGGTTCCGGTATCGGGGCCCACGTCGTACCCGAGACCGCGCAGCCCGATACGAAGCTGGTCGGCGCGCTCACGCACAGCCACTCTTCGCCAGTCCTCTTCCCGCGCCGCCCGGAGGGCTGCGAGCGCCGCGCCCAGCGCAGCCGGCACGCCCGACGCGGTGAACTGGAACGGGCGGCAGGCGATCCGCACGTAGTCCACCACGGCCTTGGACCCCAGGATGAACCCTCCGCAGGAGGCCAACGACTTGGAGAACGTGCCCATCAGCAGATCGGGTTCCACTCCGGCGTCCGCCGCTGTACCAGCCCCCTTGGGACCCAACACGCCGAGCGCGTGGGCCTCGTCGACGAGCACGCGCGCGCCGAACTCTCGACAGGCGTCGGCGATGGGCCCCACCGGAGCCACGTCACCCTCCATCGAGTAGATGCCGTCGACGGCGACCAGCGCGCCCTCACCACCTTCCTGCTGCCAGACCTTGAGCCGGTGCCTGAGGCTCGACACCGAGTTGTGCCTGAAGTACCGGAAGGAGCCAGGCGCCAGGCGGGCGCCGTCGATGATGCTGGCGTGGCCCGAGACATCCACGAAGGTGGCGTCCCGCGGACCGACGAGCGTCGAGATCACACCCAGGTTGACCGAGTACCCGGTCGTGAACACCAGCCCGGCCTCGGCCCCGAGCCAGTCGCACAGCTCCTCCTCCAGCTCGTGGTGGAGCGGAAGGGTGCCGTTCATCAGCCGGCTGCCGGTGCACCCGGTGCCGTACTGCTCGACGGCTTCGACCGCCGCCCGCTTCACCCGCTCGTCGCCCGTCAAGCCCAGGTAGTTGTTGGACCCGAGCATGATCACCCGGCGTCCCTCGTGGACCACCGTCGGCCCAGCCTCGCTGCCCATCACCTTGAAGAAGGGGATGAGGCCCATGGAGTCGGCGACCTCGTACTCCTGAAGCTTGGGCGTGTGACACTTGTCGAACAGGTCGGGCATCGGAACGATCCAGTGGGCAGTGGTGACGGCCCCGGAAGGGCACCTGGTCCTAGATTACTGCGCCGGACGCAGGGTCGATCGTAGGCCGCCCCCCGTGCTCAATCGACCCGCCTGAGCAGGACCGAGGCGTGGGCACCCACCTCCAGCTCGTCGCCCCCGGTGAGGGGGCTTCCGCCGGCCTCGAGCACGGGGCCATCCCAGGTGTCGACCAGCTTGGTCCACGACTCGCCCCAGTTGCCCTTCGGCAACGTGAACGCGATCGCCTCGGGACCCGCGTTCAACAGGATCAGAAAGCTGTCACCAGAGACCCGCTCACCCCGCGTATCGAGGCCGGGGATGTCGCGGCCGTTCAGGAAGACACCCATGGCCTTGGCCTCGCCGTCCTCCCAATCGGCCTCGGTCATCTCCGTGCCCGCAGCCGTGAACCAACCGATGTCGCTGATCCCCGACCCGCGAAGCGGCCGACCGTGGAAGAAGCGCCTCCGCCGGAACACGGCATTGCTGCGTCGCAGGTCGACCAGCGCCGCCGTGAAGGCGAGCATGGGCTCGTCCACCCGGGACCAGTCGAACCAGGAGACCTCGTTGTCCTGGCAGTAGGCGTTGTTGTTGCCACCCTGGGTGCGACCCAGCTCGTCCCCACCCAGGAGCATCGGGATCCCCTGGGACAAGAAGAGCGTGAGGAGGAAGTTCCGCCGCTGCCGGGCCCTGGTGGCCAGCACCTCACGTTCCTCGGTGGGCCCTTCGACACCGCAGTTCCAGGACCGGTTGTAGCTCTCGCCGTCGCGGTTGCCCTCGCCGTTGGCCTCGTTGTGCTTCTCGTCGTAGGAGACGAGATCTGTGAGCGTGAACCCGTCGTGGGCGGTGACGAAGTTGATGCTGGCATGGGGACGCCTGCTGCTCGCCTCGTAGAGATCCGAGCTCCCCGTGAAGCGGTAGGCCAGCTCGGCCAGCTTCCCTGGTTCTCCTCTCCAGTAGTCGCGGACACAGTCCCGGTACCTGCCGTTCCACTCGGACCAAAGGGGCGGGAAGTTCCCCACCTGGTAGCCGCCCTCTCCCACGTCCCACGGCTCGGCGATGAGCTTCACCTGGCTCACGACCGGATCCTGCTGGATGAGGTCGAAGAAGGCCGACAGCCGGTCGACGTCGTGCAGCTCCCTGGCCAGCGTCGAGGCCAGGTCGAAGCGGAACCCGTCGACGTGCATCTCGGTCACCCAGTAGCGCAGCGAGTCCATGATCAGCTGCAGGACGTGCGAGTTGCGCATGTTCAGGCTGTTGCCGGTGCCCGTGTAGTCGGTGTAGAAGCGGGCGTCCTCGGCCAGCCGGTAGTACGCGGCGTTGTCGATACCACGGAAGCTCAGGACCGGTCCGAGGTGGTTGCCCTCGGCCGTGTGGTTGTAGACGACGTCGAGGATCACCTCGATCCCGGCCTCGTGCAGGGCCTTCACCATCGTCTTGAACTCCTGGACCTGCTGGCCGCCCTGGCCATTGGCGCTGTACTCGTTGTGTGGCGCCAGGTAGCCGATCGAGTTGTAGCCCCAGTAGTTGCGCAGGCCCCGCTTCACGAGGACGGCATCGTGCACGAACTGGTGCACGGGTAGCAGCTCCACGGCGCTGACACCCAGGCGCTGGAGGTGCTCGATGGCTTCCGGGCTGGCCAGGCCGGCGTACGTACCGCGCACCTCGGGATCGAGCCCGGGATGGCGGATGGTGAAGCCGCGCACGTGGACCTCGTACACGACGGTGTCGTGCCACGGCGTACCCGGCGGCCGGTCGTTGCCCCAGTCGAAGTACGGGTTGACGACCACCGAGCGGGGCACAAAGGGGGCGCTGTCCGCATCGTTGGTCTTCCCCGGGTCGCCGGGCCCGTAGCCGTAGACGGCAGGATCCCAGCGGACCTGCCCGTCGACCGCCTTGGCGTAGGGGTCGAGCAGCAGTTTCGCCGGGTTGCACCGGTGCCCCTCGGCCGGGCGCGTCGGGCCCGTGGACCCTCCAGCCGTAGCGCTGGCCAGGCTCGATGCCGGGCAGGTACCCGTGCCAGCAGAAGCCGTCGACCTCGTCCAGCTCGACGCGACGCTCGACGCCCTCGGCGTCGAACAGGCACAGCTCGACGCAGTCCGCCACCTCCGAGAAGAGCGAGAAGTTCGCCCCCGCGCCGTCGAAGGTCGCGCCGAGCGGATAGGGGCTGCCCGGCCACACTCTCATCACCGGCACGCTACCGGGCCATCGCGGCCACAGTTGACAGAAGGGTCGAGCTGACGCCCGACCCTTCCGTCAACCACCGGCCCCGGGGGGGAAGAAGAGGGCCAGCGGCAACACCGCTGGCTTACCCCCGGTTCGGGATTCCCACACCTCGGCGCCGCTCTCGCACGCCAGGGCTACACTCCCCGCGTGGCGCAGCTGCCCGGAGTGAGTTACGTGCTGCGTCTGGTGCGGGCCCGCCGCTCCCTTCTCTCCTCCTCCCCTCTGGCGAGATCCCCTCCGCCCTCCGGCAGTTGCAGCGCGACCTGTTGCCCGTGGTGAGCGGGCTCCGTGACACCCAGCAGAAGGTCACGTCGATTGCCACCTCGACAGCGCGGATGTCCAGCCTCATCGACGAGACCGGCTCGCGCCTCAGCGCCCTTCCCGGCGCCAACCTCCTGCTGAGGCCCCGGCAGCCCGAGCCCGGCGAGCCGGGCGACGACGTCGGATAGGCGGGCGCGGTACCCGTCGGTGCCGGCGCGGAGAGCTGTGACCCTTGTCATGGTGACGACATCGTGACCGGGGCGTACGCTCCCACGATGACGGTGCGGGGGCGATCGACCGAGGCCGGCCGCGTCGGGCCACTCCCGCTCGACTGAAGGAGCGACATGTCCGACATCGCTGTCGGTTACAACCCCTTCGAGCCTGGCTTCGCCGCAGATCCCTACCCGCAGTACCAGGCACTGCGAGAGGCCGACCCGGTCCATCACAGCCCGGCCGGGTTCTGGATGCTCTTCCGCTACGGAGACGTCCAGCGCTTCCTCCGAGACCCGGGCCTGAGCGTGGAGGAGAAGCGGGCAACCCCCACGCCCTTTGACATCGCCGCCCGCGACGTGCTGGGCGAGCGGGCAGAGCGGGGCAGCCTGGCCATGCTCAACCGCGATCCGCCCGACCACACCCGCCTGCGGCGCCTGGTCTCCAAGGCGTTCACGCCGAGGGTCGTCGACGGGCTTAGACCCCGCGTCACCCAACTCGTCGAGGACAAGCTCGACGCCATCGAGGCGGCCAAGCAGGTCGAGCTCATCAGCGCTCTTGCCTTCCCCCTGCCGTTCGAGGTGATATCCGAGCTGCTCGGCATGCCTGACGGCGATCGGGACCAGCTGCGACAGTGGTCAGGGACGCTCGTGAAGAGCCTGGAGCCTCTGTTCGACGTCGCCGAGCTGGGCGCGATCGTCGAGGCAGGCGACGCCATGCGCGAGTACACGGCCGGCGTGATCGCTTGGAAGCGGCGCCACCCGGCCGACGACCTCCTCTCGGCCATGATCGCGGCCGAGGAGCAGGGCGATGTCCTCTCCGACGACGAGCTGCTGGAGCAGGTCATGCTCCTCTACATCGCGGGTCACGAGACCACGGTGAACCTGATCGGCAACGGCACCCTCGCCCTGCTCAACCACCCCGGCGAGCTCGAGCGGCTCCGGGCCGACCCCTCCCGCGACGCCAACGCCGTCGAGGAGCTCCTGCGGTACGACAGCCCAGTACAGATGTCCCGACGCATCACGCTCGTCGAGGTGGCGGTCGACGGCAAGGTCATCGATGCCGGCAGCTTCGTGGCCCTCGGGTTGGCGTCGGCCAACCGAGATCCCGCCCACTGGGGTGAGCGCGCCGATGACCTCGACACCAGTCGAGACGGTGCCGGCCAGCACGTGTCCTTCGGCGGTGGACCGCACTACTGCCTCGGCGCGGCGCTGGCCCGGCTGGAGGGGCAGGTGGCGATCGGCGGCCTGATCCGGCGCTTCGCCCGCCTCGAGCTGGCGGGCGAGCCCGAGTGGAACGGCCGCCTCAACCTCCGCGGCCTGGCCCGACTGCCGGTCGCGGCGGGGCGCTGAGGAGCCGAGATCGACCTACGAGTCGGCCATCTCCCGGCGCTCGTGACGGGCCTCGAGCCACGACCAGCCAACCGACATGGCCAGGAGAAAGCCAACCGATCCGATGAGAGCCAAGATCACCTCGTCGTCCCTCCTCTGCGGCCACCGGCCGCCTCCCCATGCCCCCAGTGGGATGCGAGCACCACGCTCGATCCCTTCCGGCGCATCTCGACGACTTTGACCATGGCAGCACGACCTGACGGCTCCCTGACGAAATCCTGACGATTCGCTGACGCGGGCACGAGCGGGCCGGCACCTCCAAGCTCGCCTGATCGACGCGCTCGACCTGTTTCCTCGGGCCACACGGGGGTATAGGAGCACTGGTCTGCTTCGCTGCAGCCGAGACTGGGGCGCAGATGGCACTGGCAAGTGACAGTCCCCTCGTGGCCCAGTTGGGGTGGAGCGAGCTCGCGGAGCACTCGTGGACCGAGCTGCTCGACGCCGGGCTCCCGGTGCAGCTGGCGGAGCTCAGCCGAGACCTCGGCGAGCAAAGCGGCAGACCGCTCCGGGTGTACACCATGCCGACGATGCGGGTCGGCGTGGCGGGATTGGCGGTGCCGTTCGTAGACGACGACGGCATCGTCTTCGACCAGTCCGTCCTCGACGACCCGGACGACCTGTCCAATCTCGTCTCCCACGAGCTCGCCCACATGCTGTACCCCGGATGGAGTGACCTCCGCCTCGACCAGCGAGACGAGATGGAGGCGTTCGCCAAGATCCTCGCTCCCACCCTTCGGGCCCGGCTCCCGAGCCAGGTCGACGAGGCCCAGCCCATGATCGATCTCGCCATGGACTGCGTCCGCAGCGCCGACGCCTCCTGACCTGGACCACCCCCGATACGGGCGGCGCCATTCGCTCCGGCAACGGCGCCGGTCGGCCTCGTGGTCAGTGCCGTCGGGCGGCAGCAGACGACGCCTCGGCCTCGAGCCGCCTCCGCCTCCGACCGCTCTACCGCGGGCGTCGCCACCCGACCCTGGACCGGTGCCCAGATGACGACGAGGACCGCGGTGGCGATGACGATCGCCACCGCGGCGGTGACGAACGCGACCCAGGCGCTGATACCGAACAGCGTCCCGCTGATCGTTGCGAACACGGCCACCGCCGCGGTCTCGGCCGTGCTCACCAAACCCTGGGCGCCGCCGAGATCGTCGGCCTTCACGCCGTCAGCCAGAAGCGACAGCGGCGCCGGGTAGGAGACGGCCACCGCAAGGCCCTCGACGGCACCGAGCCCGAGCAGCAGCGAGACCGTCGGCACGAAGGGGTAGCTCGCGGCGAACGCGGCGGACGCCAGCAGGGCGAGGGCGGTGAGCCATCGTCGGTCGAGACGATCGGCCAACTTGCCGGCCGGCACGGACACGGCGACGAACGGGATCGCCCACAGGGTCCAGGACAGCCCGATCTGCCACGACGTCGCCCCCCGCGAGCTCATGAGCAGTCCCCAACACACCTCGTAGGTACCGGTCAGCACGCCGATCGAGGCCGTGGCCACCATCACGCCCAGAACGATCCTGCTGGTCACGAGCTGGCGGAAGGTCGGTCGCCTGCGTCCCGAACCCGCCGGGGACGCGGGCCGCCGTCCGGGCACCTCGGCCAGCACCGGCGCGCAGGCCACCAGGGCTGCCAGTCCGGCGCCGATGAACACCGGCGTCATGGAATCCGGGCCCGCCACGCTGCCGAGCAGTGGGCCCACCGCCATTCCCGCGGTCTGGCCACCGAAGAGGGCGCCGAAACCTCGCCCGCGTCGGGCTGGGGGGAGGCTTTCGGACAAGGTCGCGGCAGCCACGACGAGAGTCGCACCGGCGCCCACGCCCTGGATGGCTCTGAGGGCCACGTAGACGACCGGGCTCACGGGGGCGGCGAACGCCACAGAGGCGGCGGCGTAGCAGACGAGGCCGAACACGAGCACGGGCCGACGCCCGACCCGGTCCGACAGCTTGCCGAGGGGGTACTGGGTGAGGACCCCCGAGACGAAGAACGCCCCCATCACCAGGCCGATGAGGGAGTCGGAGGCCCCCTTGCCGCGGAGGAACAGCGGTAGCAGGGGCACGATCGCGGTCGCCCCCGCCCATTCGAGGAACGCGGCCGCGGTCAGGGCGACGACCAGGCGCCGGCCCCGTCGTTCCTCGGTCCGCCGCGGACGTCGGCACCGTCATGACGGTGGACTCGCGGCCGACCTCAACGGCGCGTGCCTCGGTCCAGGGAGGGCAACTCGCCGATGGCGACGCTCGATTCGCGCCCTACCGAGCTCCGCGCCGACGCGATCCTGCGGCGCGACCGCGATCGGCGGCGGGCCGCAGCCCGTCGAGCAGGCGGTGCAGGGCACGGCCCATCGCCGCGCTCTCGGCCTTCTGGTCCTCCGCCCTGGCGACGACCATCCCGGCCTGCATGATCGACCCGACGACGAGATGAGCGAGCGGCTCCACCGGCTGACGGTCGAGCTCCCCCGAGTCCATGGCCAACTGGAGGCCTGCCGACACGGCGCCGAATGCGTACTGGGAATCGATCTCGTGCCACGTCGTCCAGCCGAGCACGGCCGGCCCCTCCTGCAAGATGATCCGCCGCAGCGTCGGGTCCAGACAAGCGTCGAGAAAGGCGTCGATGGCCACCTGCAGCTGCGCCAGCGGCGTCGGGACATCCGCGGCGACCCCCAGCACGCGTTCCAACATCTGGGCCTCGGTCGCCTCGAAGACGGCGCGGAACAGCTCTTCCTTGTCGCTGAAGTGGTGGTAGAGCGCCCCGCGAGTGACCTTGGCCGCCCGCACGATCTCCTCGGTGGCGGTGGCTCCGTAGCCTTTGCGGGTGAAGAGCCGCTGGGCCACGCGTATCAAGGCGGCGCGCGTCGCCTCGCCCTGCTCGACGCGCCGATCGCGCACAGGGTCTCCTGCACCTTGGGTGGGCCTCGCCCTTCCTACCGCTTTTGCAGCCATAGTTGCCGGCACAGCATAAGAGGAGGCGACTCACCCGAGTGGCATCCTCGACCGTGTCGGTAATATTCCATACCGGCTGCACGTATCTTAGAGGGGGTACCGCCGAGCACGGACGGGGACGGGACCGCGGGTCACCGGCGAGGCGGGAGTTGACGTATCGGCGGGCGACCACGCCGGCGACCATGGCTCGAGGGGGGGCCGTGGTCCCCCCCGAGCCACAACCGTCAGTATCCGCCGGTAGCAGCGCGCTGTCCTCCCCATGTCGGGTGATATCTCCCCGGCCTCGAGGGCGCCCTGGCTGGGGCGATCGTCAGTCGGTCTCGGAGGCCCCGACCAGCTCGATGACCAGCTCCTGGACTCGCCGGTCGATCTCGTCGCGTATAGCTCGGACCTCGTGCACGGTCTTGCCGGCTGGGTCGGGCAGCTCCCAGTCGAGGTAGCGCTTGCCGGGATAGACCGGACAGGCGTCGCCGCATCCCATCGTGACGAGTACGTCTGCGGTACGGGCGATCTCGTCGGTCAGCGGCTTGGGGAACGCCTTGGAGAGATCGAGACCGACCTCCTCCATGGCTGCTACCACGGCGCGGTTGACCTCCCCGGCCGGTTCGCTGCCGGCCGAGGTGACGCGGACGCGGCCCTGGGCACGATGGTCCAGGAGGGCGGCGGCCATCTGGGAACGGCCCGCGTTGTGGACACAGACAAAGAGCACCTCAGGGGTCTCGGGGTGGGTCTGGCCCATTGTCAGCCGCCTCCCCGTGAGAGTGAGCTCCTGGCGTCTCGCGTGACGGGCCCGTCGGGCCGGTCGTGGGGAACGATGAGGTCTCGGGCAACCTCGGCCACCGAAGGGTAGAGGAGTCGGATCACCCCGACGGCCAAGGCGGCGCCGAGCAGCTCGAAGCCGACGAACGCCGGCGCAGACGAGGGAGCGATCCCGGCAAAGGTGTTGGTCAGCATCCGCGCCGCGGTCACAGCCGGGTTGGCGAAGCTGGTAGACGAGGTGAAGAAGTAGGCGCCACCGATATAGGCACCTACCGCGAACGGTGCGACGGACGCTCGACCCGAGCGAACCACTCCGAAGATGACCAGCAACAACCCGAAGGTAGCCACCACCTCGCCGAGCCACAGCCCACCGCCGCTGCGCACCTTGGTCGACAGCTCGAAGGCCGGCAGGGAGAACATGAGGTTGGCAACGACCGCCCCAGCTGCCCCGCCCGTGAGCTGGGCCCCGATGTAGCCTCCGGCCTCCCGGGTCGAGATGCCCCCGAAGAAGCGATCGGCCAGAGAGACCACCGGGTTGAGGTGCGCCCCTGACACGGGACCGACGGCCAGAATGACGGCGATCAGCGCCGCAGCCGTGGCCGCCGCGTTCTCGAACAGCTGCAGTCCGGTGTCGTGAGGTGAGAGGCGGGCCGCCGCGATCCCTGAGCCGACGACCGCGGCGACCAGAAACCCGGTGCCGAGGAACTCGGCCAGGATCCGTCTGGCGAGTGGTTGGTGCAACGTCACCCGGCGGTCGGTGCCTGGCCGGCCAGGTCGGGGCGAGCGGCGCAGCAGGCCGCCACCGACGGCTCGGTGGGCTCCGCTGCCCGGAGCTGGCTGGCGGGCATCTCCGCGTCCTCCAGCACCGTGTAGATCTCCCACTGGGCGCCGTCGGGGTCGTCGACCCAGACCTTGTCCTGCACCGCGTAGCAGCAGGTGACGCCCTCCTCGGTGGCCGTCGACAGCTCCTCCTCGGCCAGGCGGGCCTGAGCCGAGCTGACGGCCGCGGTGCTCTCGACCTCCACGCCCAGATGGTTGAGCGAGCCCGGCTGCCCGGATCCCTCGATGAGGATGAGCTTGAGCGGCGGCTCGGTCACGGCGAAGTTGGCGTAGCCAGGCCGGACCTTGGCTGGCTCGGTGGCGAACAGCTTGGAGTAGAAATCCACCGCAGCGTCGAGGTCCGACACGTTGATCGCCAACTGGATCCGGGACATCACGCCTCCTGCTAGATTGAAGTTCGTCGATCAGCAGCATGGACTATTGATTGACGATTGTCAATAGGAGGTGCGGGTGGCGACGAGACAGGCGACAAAAGCCGCACGGCTCGAGGACGACTTGTGCTGTGCCTCGGTCGGCGAGGCGCCACTCTCCGAGGCGGAGGCGGTCGAGCTGGCACGAGTGCTCGCCGCCCTCGGAGACCCGGTGCGGCTTCGTCTGCTATCGCTCGTCGCTGCCCAGGACGAGGTCTGCTCCTGCGATCTCGAGGGCCCACTGGACAGAAGTCAGCCCACCGTGTCTCACCACACGAAGATCCTGGCTGACGCCGGCCTCATCGTCGGAGACCGGCGAGGACGATGGACATGGTGGAAGGTCGTCCCCGAGCGCCTCAGCGCGCTCCAGCGAGCTCTCGGCGCCTAGTCGGGATCATCGCCGTCGCGCTCTGGTGAGGGCAGCGGCACGGCGGGCGGCCGGCGACTACGGGCAGTACCGACTGGATCTGGGCGCCAGGGATGAAGGGATTCGGCACCGGAACGCGGACACAGGCCGGAGGCACCTGCGCCGGTGGCGTGGCGGCTCCGGCGGCCTGGGGAAGCGTGAGGGCGACGGCCCCGATCGTGCCGGCGACAAGAGCGCCCAGTGCTGCAATCTTGTGCTTCGCCATGAGTCGTGGCTCCTTCTGAGTCCGGGCGACGGAGCCCGCACCGTAGCCCCTTGCGGCCCTTTCGGGCCCGGTTGAACGGGTTGACGAGCAGGGATCGCCGGGGAGAGTCTCGTACGGCAGGTCAAGGACCTTCGAGGAGAGGATTCACGATGGACCGGCGCCAGACCCCCTTGGCGAACATCATCACTCTCGGGGTGAAGAACTATGAGGCCCAGCGCGACTTCTATCGACGTCTCGGCTGGCCGCAGGCGTTCGACTCGGATGACTTCGCCGTCTTCGAGATGGGCGGCGCGTTGCTCGCGTTGTTCCCGGTGGACAAGCTCGCCGTCGACGCCCGCACGGAGCCTGAGCTCGGAAGTGGCGGTATCCGTTTCAACGTGATCATCTCGGTGGACGAGCCCCACCATGTCGACGAACTGGCCGACCGCGTGCGTCAGGCTGGCGGGCGGCTGACGAAGGAGCCGGTCGACGCTGAGTTCTTCGAGGGCCGCGACGCCTACTTCTCGGACCCCGAGGGCAACTATTGGGAGATCGCGTGCGCAGCTCCCGACAACCCGGTCGTCATTGCGGCCCGCCGCGCCGCCGGCACCACGGGCTGACCTGGCGAGCCGCCGAGGACATCCTCGTCCGGTATATTTCGAGGGGTCAGTGAAGTGAGCATGTGCTGAGGGCGAAGGACTGCAGTGCCGAGGGGAACACCGGAACTGGCGCCGTTGGGGCCGAACGGAATTGACCCGCCCCCTCGACGTCGCGCCCGCTCCACTCTGGTCTCAGATCAGCCAGCCAGCCAGCAGAGGTACGACGATGCCATCACCGCGATCCCCCATCCCCGCGGGTAACCGACTCCTCGACTCCCTGCCCCCCGCCGAGAAGGCCGACCTCGCCCCCCACCTCGAGCAGGTCCGCCTCGAGCTGAAGGACGTGCTCCTCGACCGGGGCAAGCACATCTACAGCGTCTACTTCCCGCTCAGCTCGGTGGCATCGCTGCTCAACATGGTGGAGGGCACCGGTGGGGTCGAGATCGCCACCGTCGGAAACGAAGGACTGCTCGGCCTGTCGGTCTCCTGGGGGATCGACACCCTCAACCCCCGGGAGTTCGTCCAGTGCCAAGTTCCGGGCGACGCCCTGGTGATGGATGCTGAGACCTTCGCCGCCAAGCTCGCCGGCGAGGGTGAGCTCAGCTGGCTCGTCCATCGCTACACCCAGGCCTTCGTCACCCAGATCGGACAGCAGGTGGCGTGCAACGGTCTGCACTCGGTCGAGGAGCGCTGTGCCCGCTGGATGCTGCTCACCCAGGATCGGGTCGGCTCGGACGAGTTCCCCCTCACCCAGGAGTTCCTGGCCCAGATGCTCGGCGTCCGCCGGGCCTCGGTGACGGTGGTGGCCGGCACCCTACAGCAGGCCGGCTTCATCAACTTCCGCCGGGGTCGCATCAGGGTCACCGATCGCCGGGGGCTGGAGAGCGCGTCCTGCGACTGCTACGGGGTCCTGAGAGAGGTGTTCGACCGGCTCGTCTGAGCCGCAGTCTGTACGGGTAACCGACAGGTCGCCAGGCGGGCATCGCAAGACAATCGTCATTCCGGAGCGGGAGACCTGGGTGGTCGATGACTCCGGGAGAATCCTCGCCGTGCTCGTCCTTGTACCGGGCCGGATCGACCAACTCTACGTCGATCCTATGTTCACCGGACAGGGACTCGGATCTCGTCTTCTCCAGATAGCGAAGACCAGGTATCCGGGCGGTCTCGATCTCTGGACCTTTGCGACCAACACCGGGGCGCGGCGGTTCTACGAGCGACATCACTTTGTCGCCGTCGGCGCGACCGATCGCGCAACGAAGAGGGTGCACCCGACGTTCGCTATCACTGGTCTGCACTGTGATATTCGTGATCCTCGGATCTGGGCGAGGTGTGATCGTGTAACCCCGCGGGTCGGCCAACCCGGGTGCCATGGTCGGTCCGTGCGCTAGCTGGCTCGACTCGGGAGGTGCCCGTCTCCTGGGGTTGCCCCTAATACCACGGCGTCCCATGTCCCGGCTTCGAGGCGCAACTCGTTCCAGCACCCGGTTGGCTGCGGGGGAATGCGAGCCCGGCCAAGAGTCGGGAGAAGACCGCCGAGGACCGCGAGGTTGACCACGTCGTGTGACACGATCGCCACAGGCTGACCTCTGGCCTGCTTGACCGCTGCCCGTACGGCGTCGAGTGCCCGAGCACGGGCATCGAGCGATGGCTCGATGCCCGAAGCCGCCGAATATCTCGGATCTGGTAGCGTTACATGTAACAGGAGGGCGAATGTCTGACAGCTCACGCACAAGGGTCCGCAAGCACCGGGACCGCCTCAGAGCGCAGGGGCTTCGGCCGCTTCAGATCTGGGTGCCGGACGTATCGGCGCCCGGCTTCGCCGAGGAGGCTCACCGCCAGTCGTGGGGCAGCATCCGAGAGCGCTCACGCAACTGATGATCAGTCCTTCGTTGAGGCGATCTCCTCCTGGCCCGATGATGAGGGCGGTGAGTGAGGAGAGGTGAGATCTGGACTGCCTCAGGTGGTCCCGACTACGCAGGCAAGCCGCGCCCGGTAGCGGTCGTCCAGGACGACCGCTTCGACACCGATTCGGTGACCGTCTGCCCGTTCACTACGGACCCAACGGAGGCTCCGCTGTTCAGGCTCGAGGTCCACCCCTCCCCTACCACCGGGCTCCACGAGGCCTCCCGGCTCATGGTCGACAAGTTGACGACGGTGTCGAGGTCGAAGCTCGGTGCCAGGCTCGGCGTGCTCGACGATGAGGACATGCTGCGCCTCAACCGGGCGATGGTCGTTTTCCTGGGCATTGCGTCAGGGACCCCCGACGACTGATCGACTGCTGCTTCGAAAGTCAGACAACCTTCATGCTGGGGCTCTGCCCCTCCAGGTGCCTTCCCTTGCCGCACTCGCCTGGCGCTGTGCCGATGCGCATATACGAGCTGAAGTCGAGCCAATCCGCGATCTCGTCGGGATCAAAACGGATTAGGCGTCCCAGCTTGAGGTACGGGATTTCTCTGCTCAGCGATAAGTCGAGCCACTCAGCGGCCGAGCGTCGGGGGCTTGGCTGCCGCGAAGTCCCGCCTTGGGCAAGGCGCGGGCAAGTGACACGGCCCAGCCTCAGCTGACGTGGCTCACTTCGCGAGCGGTGCTAAGAGCCGGTCGAACTCATGGCGGATAATCTCGTAGCACTCGCAGGACGATCCCTCAAGGCCCACGCGGTCCAGGATCGTGACCCTGCCGCGCCGGAAGCGCACGAACCCGGCGCTCTGGAGGGCGCCTCCGGCCACCGTCACCGAGGCGCGCCGCACACCGAGCATCTGGGAGAGGAACTCCTGCGTGAGGGGGAACTCATTATCGCCCACCCGGTCGTGGGTGAGGAGGATCCACCGGGCACAACGCTCGACGACGGCGTGCATGGCGTTGCAGGCGACCTGCTGGGAGACCTGTCGCAGGTACGCCTGGACGTAGCGCTCGACGACGCCTCTGAGGGCATTTCCGTTCGAAGCCTCGCCTAGGAAGACAGCGGCCTCGATGCGCAACACCGTCCCAGGCACCTGGACCTGGACGAGGTCTCGGGCGTTGAGCGCCTCGGCTCCGAGGAAGACGGGCACCCCCACCATGCCCTCGTTGCCCACCGTGGCAATCTCGACCCCTGACCCGTCGTCCATGGTGGTGAGGAGCGACACCACGGCCGTCAGTGGGAAGTAGACGGTGGGCATGGGCTCGCCCGGCTCCATTAGCTGCTGCTTGAGCTCACAGCTCTCCAGCTCGAACAGATCGAGGAGGTGCTTTCGTTCCTTGGCAGGTATCGCCTCTAGCAACCGGTTCCCTCGCCCGTCGGTCGCCGCGCGCTGGCGTCTTCCTGGTGCTTGGGCCACTGGCATTTTGAATCGCCTCCTCGGCGCAGGACGCCAACCGACGCCGTTTGTTCAGCACCACCGAGGAAGCCCTTCGCCCTCCCCTGCCTTGCTCTCTGCTCCAGCAGCGGGCAGCCACGAGCGCCAAATACACGGTACTACCGATCCCTATGGCAGGAAAGAGTCCTACTCTGTACGGTCTCTTACACTAGAATACGACTGTACGGTGGCTGACATTAGTGAGGTGTGGATGTCCGCCGATCGACTTAGCGAGGAGATTCCGCGCCCGAGCCCGTGCCCGTGACCGCAACGACAGGTGCGGTTCGCGTTCAGTTCCGCCGCAGGGGGGACGGTCTCAGCGGTACGACGCGGCCCACCTTGGCGACATCGAGGATTCGTCGGACCGGGGGCTGCTCGGGTGTGACCCCCAGCCCCGCGCATGACACAACGAACCTCCCAGAGATCATCGGCCAGGTTGCCGAGTAGAGAGCCGTCCCCGAGAGTGCTGGCCAATGGTCACGCGTGCGAGGTGGGACGCTCAGATCCCGCTGCCCGCGGGTCGGAGAGCGCGCCCTTTGCGGGGCACCGGGGTTCCGCAACAGGCGTTCGACGCCCTCGGTAGCAAAGCCAGCCGCTCTGTACGGTAGCGTACAGAAGGTGTAGTCTTGTAGGTGGCCTCACGAGCGGCCGATCGACGAGACGTCTCGTACCTCTGCGTGTACGAGGATGCGCGAGCTGGCTTTCGTCAGCCTTTGGTTTGTAACCCCCAAGGAACGGGACGCGGATCATGAACAGGATCATGGACAGTGCTTGACGACCAGACCGCCGAGAAGGTCCGGGAGCTGGCGGTCGGGTCCCACCTGCTAGAGGCTCAGGTGAGACAGGCGATCCTCGGCCAGCTGATGGCACAGGGTCAGCAGGTGGTCGGGGCCAAGGAGATCTTGGATCTGGCCGAGGCCTTCGTGTGGGTCACCAACCCCGGTCAGAGCCACGGCTGATCGGACCGGTGATCGATCATGTCGATAACACCACCTGACACCATCCGCCGCGGCAACCGGCTCCTCGACTCCCTGTCCCCTGCTGAGCAAGGCGATCTGGCTCCTCATCTCGAGCTCGAGCGCCTCGAGTTGAAGGATCTGCTCCTCGAGTCGGGCAAGCGAATCTACAACGTCTATTTCCCGCTGACAGCGGTGGCGTCGCTGTTAAACCAGGTGGAGGACACCGACGGCGTCGAGATCGCCACCGTGGGCAACGAAGGTCTGATCGGCCTGTCCCTGTCATGGGGCATCGACACCCTCAACCCCCGGGAGTTCGTGCAGTGCCAGGTTCCGGGCGACGCCCTGGTGATGAGCTCCGACGTCTTCGCCTCCAAGGTCTCCCAGGGCGGAGAGCTCACCTGGCTCGTCCATCGCTACACCCAGGCCTTCGTCACCCAGATCAGCCAGCAGGTGGCCTGTAACGGCCTGCACTCGATCGAGGAGCGCTGCGCCCGCTGGATGCTGCTCACACACGACCGGGTGGGCTCAAATGAGTTCCCCTCACCCAGGAGTTCCTGGCCCAGATGCTCGGAGTGCGCCGCCCCTCGGTGACGGTGGTGGCGGGCGTCCTTCAGCAGGCCGGTTCATCAGGTTCCGCCGGGGCCGGATCACCGTCACGGATCGCCACGGACTCGAGGGAGCATCCTGTGGCTGTTATGGGGTGCTGAGAGAGGTGTTCGACCGCCTTGGTTGAGCCGGCAACCGGCTTTGTACGGTAGCGTACAAAGCAGAAGTACGGTGGAGTGGTCGACACCGGATGTCCGGGGCCGGACGGCACCGGGGGGTGGCACGGCATTTCCGACTCCCTTCGAGCCGAAGACCACAGAGCACGACGGACTCGTCGTGGCGGTGGTCGGGGAGCTCGACCTCGCCACGGCCCCCCGGTTGTCACACGTACTTGCCGACATGACTGAGCCGGGTCGAGTGATCCTTGTCGATCTGAGCGACACCGAGTTCATGGATTGCTCCGGCCTTACTCCGCTGGTAGCGGCTTGTGAACGTCAGCGCGAACTGGGCGGCGACCAGACTTGATCCTCGATGCACGCGTCGCAGGACTCGGTAGTGGCGGTGGACGGAGCTGGGGGCGATGCCGGCGGCCACCTCGTCGTTGAGCCAGTTCTCGATCTCGTCGGCCGGCAGCCGGCCGAGCCGGTAGGCGCCGAACCGCGGGCAGGACGTACTTGGTCAGGTCGCGCCGGTAGGTCTCCTGGGTCGTGGGCGACAGCCGGCGGGCGAGGGCGAGGAACTCCTCGGCCCAACGGGCGAGCGGCAGGTCGGCGCCGCGGGGTCGATCCAGTGCCCCCGCTGCGAGGTCGACCTCCATCTCCCGGACGAACCGCTCGGCGTCCGTCTTGCGGGTCGAACGTCTTGCACGTGCTGGCGCCGAGCGGGTCGCGGTAGCGGGCCCGGTACTTGCCGTTGCGCTTCTCGATGTAACCCACGTCTGCGAACCTCCTGATATGCCCGGGGCGCGTGCGGGAGCACGCAGGGAGCGAACCAGGGGTTTCCAGGGGTCATTGCGGTCTGTGCCGGTCACTGCCGGTCAAACCAAAAATGGCCCCTGACCTGGCATTTTAGCCGGTCAGGAGCCCGAGGCGGCGACCGGAATCGAACCGGTGTACAGGGCTTTGCAGGCCCTTGCCTAAACCACTCGGCCACGCCGCCGATCGCATCACGATAGCCGGGTGCCTCACATGGCCAGAGCCCCGATCAGGGACGGCAGGCGTCAGCCCGGTGTCTTCGACCGGTGAGCGAGCTCCCGGTAGCGGCGCGCCTTGGCCTCGAGGTCGGCCATGACCTCGTCGAGCTTGGCTCGCTTCTCCCGGACCTGGTGGCGCAGCCGGTCGTTGATCTTGACGGCCTCGGCGAGGATCTCCTCCTGGCGCTCGGGCCGTGCCCCGCCGTGCCACTCCGAGCGCAGCTCGGCGAGCCGATCCTCGGCGCCGAGGATGGCGCCGATCTCCTCCAGGTCGAAACCCATCAGCTCCTGCAGCTCCCTGATGCGAAGCAGACGGCCGACATCGTCCTCGGTGTACCGCCGGGCCCCGCCCGCGCTGTGCCCCGACGGCGCCAGCAGTCGCAACTCCTCGTAGTAGCGCAGGGTCCGGCACGAGACACCGGCACGTTCGGCCACCTCTCCGATGCGAAGGGTCCCGTCGGTCATGCCCCCACCCAGGCCTCGGTCTCGGCCGCCGCCAGCTCGTCGATCGCCGGCTCGGCACGACGCCGCCGCGGCTCCCTGCCGCTACCGGCTCGCCACGACGCCAGCGCGGCCACCGCGCACATAACCGCCGACGTGCTGAACGCGATCACCAGCCCGAAGTGGAACGGTCCCGAGATGAGCGACGGGAAGAACGACTTCCCCGTGATGTAGGAGGCCTTCGACGCCGGCAGCGCACCGAGCACGTGCGGTCCCAGCAGCGTCCGCATCGGGTTGTTCCCGAGGAACGCCGCGAACAGGCTCCCGACCGGCGGCACCCCGGCCGCTCTGGTGGCGTCGGCGGCGGGCACACCCTGGGCCACGAGACCGGCGTGCATCGCCGCCGGCAAGCGGGCGGCCAGCCCGGCGATCATCAGCGAGAAGAACAGCCCGATGGAGAGCACGAACCCGGTGTTCATGAAGGTGGCCCTCACACCCGAGGCCGAGCCCCTCTGGGCGGCGGGCACCGAGTTCATGATGCTGGTCGTGTTCGGCGCCGCGAAGAGCCCGTTGCCGATCCCGTTCACGAACAGAAGGGCTGCGAACCCGACGTAGCCGAAGTCGGTCGGCAGCAGCATGAGCAAGGCGAACGACGCCGACGCCAGCACCATTCCACCCACCGAGAAGGGCCGGTTGCCGAACCGGTCGGAGAGGAACCCCGCCACAGGCCCCGACAGCAGGAACCCGACGCTCAGGGGGACCATGTAGATCCCCGCCCACAGCGGCGTCCGCTCGAAGCTGTAGCCGTGCAGGGGTAGCCAGATCCCCTGGAGCCAGATGATGAGGATGAACTGCAGCCCTCCGCGTCCGACCGCCGACAGGAGGTTGGCGGCGCCCGCGTTGCTGAAGGCGCGTATGCGAAACAGCCCGAGGTCGCACATGGGCTCGCGGCACCCACGTCTCGATCCACGCGAACAGCAGGAGGAGCCCCACACCGCCGATGATCTCGGCCATCACGGCAGGGTTGGTCCAGCCCATGGTGTGACCGCCATAGGGCTGGATCCCGTAGGTGATGCCAACCAGGATGGCGACCAGCCCGGCGGCCAGCGTGGCGTTGCCCCACCAGTCGGTACGGGCTTTCACCCGCTCACCGACGTCCTCCAGCTTGAGGTAGGCCCACACCGTGCCGAAGACCCCGACGGGCACGCTGACCAGGAAGACCAGTCGCCAGTCGATCTCAGACACCAGCCCCCCGACGACCAGCCCGATGAAGGACCCGGCGATGCCCGCCACCATGTTGATGCCCAGCGCCATGCCCCGCTCCTCCTGCGGGAAGGCGTCGGTGAGGATCGCCGTCGAGTTGGCCATCAGCAGGGCGCCGCCGATCCCCTGCACGATGCGCCCGAAGATCAGCTCGAGCGCTCCCGCCGACCCCGTGCTCGGCACGACGGACAGTCCGATCGAGGCGATCGTGAACACGAGGAACCCGGCGTTGTACATCCGCACGCGCCCGAACATGTCTCCGATGCGCCCGAAGGTAACGACCAGCACCGCCGTGACGACCAGGAACCCCATGAGGAGCCACAGCAGGTAGCCGATGTTGGCCGGCTGGAGCGGGTCGAGGTGGATGCCCCGGAAGATGGACGGGAGCGAGATGATGACGATCGACTGGTTGATCAGGACGATGAAGACACCAAGCGTCGTGTTCGACAGGGCCGTCCACTTGTAGCGCTCGCTCGGCGACGACCTCGCCCGTCTCCGCACCGCGTCCTCCTGCCGACACCCCGGCATCCCTCACACACGCCAGAAGTTGACGTGCACGTAAAGGAGACCGTAGTCGCCTACGGCACGCTCACCCGCGGGATCGGGGACGGAGACGAGCTTGGTGGTGACGAGCCGCCACCGCCAGACGGTGGGGAGTTGGGTGGAGGGCTCGACGGCGGGGGCGACTGCTGCGGCGGCGGTGATTGGGCGGGTGGCGGCGCCGCCGGCGTAGCCGGCGGAGGTGCGCCCGGCGGCGGGCTCGATGCCGAGAGCGTCGAGGGGCCCATCGGCAGCTTGAGCGGTCGGGCCCTGCCGAGCAGCGCCGACATCATCGACGGGTCGTTGCCGTCCATGCCGAGGGCCCAGATCCCCACCCCGGCCAGCCCGTCCGCGTCGGCCAGGTACGCCTTCATGGCCAGTGACTGGGGATTGTCGTAGTAGGCCTCGTGCCACTGACCCCCCACCTGGTAGGCGGTCCAGGGCACGGATCCCCTCGGGTCCCAGTAGGTGGGCAGGCCCGACGCCCGTATCCGGTCGTAGCCGACCGGCGCCGGGTTGCCGGCGGCCGCGGCGTTCGGGGGCGTTGTTGGTCGTCGGCCAGTCGTAGCCGTAGAACGGCAGCCCCAGGATGACCTTCGAGGGCGGCGCCGCCCAGCGGTACCACGCCATGGACTGGGTGATGTTGGCGGAGTAGTAGTTGAGCGGGGAGTTCGGGCTGGCAGCGCCCGAGCTCTCCATGTCGTAGGCCATGACGAACAGTCCGTCCGTCACCCGCGCCAGGGTGGGCACGTCGAAGAAACCGTTCGGATTGGACGCCGAGCTGGTGTAGGTGTCGACCGTGACCTGCCAGTGCGGGTTCGCCGCGTGCAGCCGGCCCGACACCGCGCTCGATGAACCGCGCCATGCCCACCCGATCGGCGCCGCCCAGTCCCTCGAAATCGAGGTTGGCGCCGTCCATGGCCTTGGCCTGGATCGCCTGGACGAGCTGCGAACCGAGGCGGTCGCCCGCCGTCGGGTCGGACGACAGCCGGTCCAGGGTCCCCTGGTCGAACGACTTCGCCGTCAGCACGACCCGGTCGCCGGCGAAGTGGGCCGCCGATATGAGCTGGGCGAGATACTGGCTCTGGTAGCCCGCCCACCCGTCGCCGCCCCCGATGATGGAGCCGTCGGGAGCCACGTCGACTCCGAAATAGGCGACCGTCGTGAGATCCCGCAGATCGAAGCCCCCCGCGATCGGCAGGGTCCAGTACGGGGCGAAGCCGAAGATCTCGTGGGGCCGGAGCGTGGGCGACGATGTGATCGCCGGCGGTGCGGGCGCGGGGGCCATCGTCGCAGCCGGCAGGGCCACGGCCGGCGCAGTCGCCGCGATGCCGGCGCCCGGGCGTTCCGAGGTGCCGGACGCGGAAGGCTGGACAGACCCCGAGCTCGGCACCCGGTTCAACGAGACGGCCAGCATCACCACGCCCACCGGCACGGCCGCCGCCCCCGCCCACAGCGGTGCCAGGCGCAGACGACGACGGGCCGGCGTGCTCAACCGCATCGACCGGCGCAGACGGAGCACGGTGATCCGCGGCCAAGCGGCGGCACTCGACGGAACCAGCGCGCCGAGACCTCGGGTCAGCGCCCGTACCCCCCGCTGGCCCAGCCTTATGAATGGACGCGCGCCATCACGCATCGATGACAAGTTCGGCGCCCTCGGTTCGCTTCCTGCCGATCCCAGACCGGAGGCCCGGCGGGTTAGCATCCCCACGGATGCTCGAGGAAGCCGGTACCGACCCGGACGCCAGCCCCAGCCCGACGCCGACCGCCGCCGATGGGCGGGCCGAGCCCGCCAGCTCGACCAGGCGCGGCACGCCGCTTCCCCGGCGGGGAATCCTGGTGGCACTGGGCGCGGCCGTGCGCGGTCATGATCGTGGCAGGTGTCGGCGTGGGGTTGACCCGTGGTGCGGGCATCGGGGCAGGATCGTCCCCGGCCGGCTCCCCTCCCCCGCCGGCACTCGGCCCACGACCGGCGGCGCCGGACTTCGCTCCCGTTCGGTCCAACGGGCAGCCGCCGTCCGACGTCATGGACGCACTCGTCGTGCCCATCGGAGCGACGGCCATCAGGACCACGAACTACGACCAGGGCAACGGCCCGTACGACAGGGGCGTGAGCTTCACCGCCGTCGCCAGCTCCGACCAGCTGTTGAACTTCTTCCGGTTCGAGCTGGCGGCCAACCACTGGTCGACGAGGACGGAGGCGCGCGGCTCGGGGCGGCCCCGGCACCCAGATACTCGCCCGGCACAAGAGCAGCGACGGCTTCTTCTGGCAGGTCGGCGTGACGGTGCGGCGGTCGCCCGGCCAACCACCGGGCGGCGCCACCCCCAGCCAGTTCGACATCCGGCTCCTCCAGAACGTCGAGGGCTGAGGACCTGCCCAGGAACCGACTGAGCTGGTCAAGGGTAACGACCGTGACGCAACCAGTGTGAAATAGCCCCTTCTGCCCATCGACATCTGCACCGAAGTTCCCGTACGCTCCCATTCGTGCAGGACCCCACCGGGGGGACAACGGGGGGAAACAGCAGTCACTCGCTCGGGTGGTGGGGCAACTTGCGGGGGGGAGACGACGGTGGCGGGAATCCGCCACCGTCGTCCGCGTTCCGGGGACGTTCCGCTCGGCGTCGACCAGGTCATTCCCGGAAAACTTGATCAGATTACTCAGGAATGGTTGACTGCATGGAGTGCCCCCTGCCGACCTCGCCTCCCGTCCGTCCTCGGGCGACCTGACTCCAGGCCGGGGAAGCCGGCGCGACGACACCAGCGTGGCTCGACCTGATCGGGGGCGGCTCGAGCGCGGCGTCACCGTCTGGTTCACGGGTCTGCCCTCGTCGGGCAAGACGACCATCAGCCAGGGGCTCCGAGCACAGGCTCTCGGTGGCGGGCCTCGCCGTCGAGTCGCTCGACGGAGACGTCGTGCGCGCCCATCTCACGCGTGACCTCGGCTACTCCCGCGAGGATCGGGACGAGAACGTCCGCAGGATCGGCTTCGTGGCCGAGTTGCTGTCTCGCCACGGCGTCGTCGTCCTCTGCTCGCTGGTCTCGCCCTACCGTGCCGCCCGCGACGACGTACGAGCCCGACACCAGGGACGCTTCTTCGAGGTCTACGTCTCGACGCCCCCCGAGGTCTGCGCCCAGCGCGACGTCAAGGGCCTCTACGCCCGGGCCCGCGCCGGACAGGTGACGGGCATGACGGGAGTCGACGATCCCTACGAGCCGCCGCTGGCTCCTGAGCTCGAGGTCCCCGCCCACCTCCAGACCCTGGAGGAATCCGTGGAGAGCGTATGGAACGCACTGCACAGCTGACCTTCTCGCCGCCCCGGCGTCGTCCCGCTGGCTTGGACGAAGCCACCTTGGCCGAGCTCAACGACCGGTTCGAGACCGCGGCGCCGGTCCAGATCGTCAGGTGGGCGGTGGAGACCTTCGGCCAGAGCTTGTGCCTCAGCGCCTCGATGGCCGACGCCGTGCTCATCGACATCGCCACCAGGGTCGACCCGCACGTCGAGGTCGTCTTCCTCGACACCCAGTACCACTTCCCGGAGACCCTCGTCACCCTCGAGCGCATCTGGGACCGCTACGACCTCAACCTCCGGATCATGCGCCCGGAGGTGCCTCTCGACGATCGCTGGCGGACCGACGTCGACGCCTGCTGCGGCGTGCGCCGGGTCGACCAGCTCGATCGGGCCCTCGAGGGCAAGCAGGCGTGGATGAGCGGACTTGCGCCGGTCGGAGGCCGCCACGCGGGCCGACGCCCGCATCGTGGCCCTGGACCGCCGGGGCCTGGTCAAGATCAACCCGCTGGCCACGTGGTCGGACCTCGACGTGTCGGGCTATATCGACGATCACGACGTGATCGTCAACCCCCTGGTCGAGCAGGGCTACCCCTCGATCGGCTGCTGGCCGTGCACCCGACCGGTCGCCGAGGGGGAAGGGCCGCGAGCGGGACGGTGGGCCGACCTCGAGAAGCTGGAGTGCGGCATCCACCTGTGAGGTAGGGCCGAGCGGCACAAAGGGTCGCAGGACTCGTTGGCCGGTAGCGTGGAACCCCGTGCCGGGGTCCCCCTACGTGATCGACTTCCAGCGCAGCTACCGGTTCCCCGTCCCACCGGCCGAGGTCTGGAGCTCGATCGAGGACGTCCAGGACTTTCCCACCTGGTGGGGGTGGCTGGGCCACTTCCGGGTGATCGGCGACGGTCTGCAGCCCGGGTCGGTCCTCGAAGGCACCGTGACCCCTCCTCTGCCGTACCGGATGCGCGTCCGGGTGACTATCGATCAGTGTCGGCGCCCGGAGCGGATCGACGCCACGGTTGGCGGCGACCTCACCGGCCAGGCCCTCCTGAGGCTGGCGCCGGCGGACGCGGGATCCGAGGTGGCGGTGGCCTGGACCATCGAGATGCGCCAGCGGGCCATGCGAGCCGTCGCCAGGGTCGCCCACCCCCTGCTGCGATGGGGACACGACCGGGTGGTGGAGTCGACGGTCGCAGGGTTCCGCCAGCACCTGGCCGCCGCTACGCCCTGAGCGCCACCGGGTGCGGTCTCACGGCCCGAGTCGGGCCAGGGCCAACCCTGCCGCAATGGCCACCACCCCCCAGGAGAGCGCCGCGCAGGGCGTCCTCCAGGGGTCGCAGCAGCCGATCGGCGGTCAGGGGCTCGACCCTGCCGTCGGCGAAGGTCATGGTGCCGTCGATGGCGGTGACCTGTCGACGCAGCTCCCGAGCCGGCGTGCTCAGCCGGCGCTGGGCCCAGGACAAGCCCAGCGCCCCGGCTGCGCCGACAACCGCCGACACGTCCAGGTCGCCCGCTTGCGCGAAGTAGGCGGTCAGCACGGGGAACGCGCCCCAGGAAGCGGCGAAGCCGAGATCGGTGTGCATCCGCCCCCCCGCCAGCTCGAGGTTGTAGCCGATGACGAGCAGGGCGCCCACGACGATGAACGGCACCAGTCCGATGCCGACCCGGGTGATGCCGAGGACACCGATCACCACCGCCCCGACCAGCCCCAGCACGCCGGCAGCGAGCAGAGCGCGCCCGGGCAGGTGCGTGCGCAGCGGGCGTCCGTTGAGCTCGTCCAGCGCGTGGGCACCGACGCCCACGGCGAGAAAGAAGGCCAGCAGCGTCCCCACGAGCCGGACCACCCCGACGTGTGGCGCCAGGCAGGCGCCGATCACGACGTAGCTCAGATGCCAGGCCGTGTACGGGGGGTGGAGCACCGTCCACCACTCGCGCCACCCGCCGCGCGTGGCGGCGTAGAACGCGGGACCCTTGGCGTCGTCGCCTCGGACCTCGTCAGCCATCGGCCCGCCCGGCCTTCCTCCCCCACATCACCACGCCGCCTCCCAGGCTCATCGTCTGCAAGCCGACGTCGACCAGCCCCGCCCGTCGCCACGCCTCGATCGTCCAGCCGTCGTTGTAGCGGCGGTAGTGCCCGCTGATGCTGGGGCCCAGGAAGCGGCCCACGTCGAACCACTCGCGGCCCCCGAGGAGCGCCCCACCCACGGGCAGCACGGCGCGGGTGTACAGCCACCACAGCGGCCGCCAGAGCGGTGACGACGGCACGTGGAACTCCAACGAGGCCATCACCCCTCCGGGACGTACGACCCGGGCCAGCTCGGCCAGGGCGGCGGCGGGATCGGCGACGTAGCGCAGCAGGTAGGTGAACGTGAGCCCGGCGAAGCTGGCGTCGGCGAAGGGCAGCCGCTCGCCTTGCCCCAACAGGAGGGCGATGCGCTCCGACCGCCCCCGGCGGGCGACGTTCCGCCGGCCCTGACGCAACATGGCCTCCGTCAGGTCGAGGCCCACCACGCTGGCTCCGGTGCGCTCCTCCAGCATCAGGGCGACGCCCGCCGTACCCGTCGCCACGTCGAGCACCGTGTCACCGGGGTGGACCGCCGGAGGCCCTCCAGCCCCACCGGCGAGATGGTCCACCATGGCCGTTCGCCACCGCCCGTTCTGACCGAAGGACAACAGCTCCGCCAGGGCGTCGTACCGGGCCGGTAGGCCGTCGAACAGCTCGCGAGCGAAGCGATTGGGCTCGGCGCGGGATCGCACCTGCATCGAACACCTCCCCGGCAGGGCTGGCTCACCCTAGTTCGGTCTCGTCAGGGTCCGAGACCAGCTAAGACAGACGGGTGCGAGGTCCACGGTTCGACACCGCGGTCGTCGGCTCCGGACCGGCCGGCGCCGTGGCCGCCCTCACGCTCGCCCGCGCCGGCGCACGCGTGGCGCTGGTCGACAAGTCCGGGTTCCCCCGGGACAAGGCCTGCGGCGACCTCGTCGGGCCTCGCGGGGTCCAGCTCCTGGCCGACCTCGGCCTGGAGCGCCCGGACGTCCTGAGCCTGGGCGACATGGTCGTCGTCGGACCCACGGGCGGCAGGGCCCTCCTCCCGGCCGTCCCCGGGCTCGCCTACCCGGGCCAGGCCTGGGCCATACCCAGGAGCCGGTTCGACACACAGTTGCGCCGTGCGGCGCTCGACGCAGGTGCCGAAGAGGTGACGGCCCGGGTGGGCGCACTCCACGCCGAGGCCTCGGGATCCGCTCTGCTCACCCTCGATGGCGGCGGCTCGGTCGAGGCCGACTTCGTGATCGGCGCCGACGGTGCCGCCAGCCGGGTCGCCGAGTCGACCGGGCTCGTCGACCACGACAGGGTGCTGTGGGGGTTCGCCATGCGGGCTTACGTCGAGCAGCGTGTCGAGCTGCCCTACATCGCATTCTGGGACCCCACGCCGGGGCGCGCCTTTCCCGGTTACGGCTGGCTCTTTCCCGGACCGGACGGCCGGGCCAACGCCGGGCTCGGGCTCGGTACCGGTAGCGACCGTCGCGCCGGCGCCCAGGCCACCCGCCAGCTCGACGCGTTCCTCGACCATCTGCGATCCCTCGGCCTGCTCGGCGCCACGACCAAGGCACCGAGGGACGGACGGCTGGGCGGCTGGCTCAAGATGGGCATGGTCGGCACCGTGCCGGCGCGGGGCAACGTGCTGCTCGTCGGTGACGCCGCCGGCCTGGTCAACCCGCTCCAGGGCGAAGGGATCGCCCAGGCCATGGACAGCGGCCGGGCCGCCGCCCTGGCGGTGATCGAACGCCCAACCGAGGCGGCGTCCCGCTACCTCGCCCATCTGCGCCGCACGCATCTTCGCTTCCAGTCCGCCACCGCCAGCGTCCACGCCGCCCTGGTGTCCAGCCCCCGGATGGTGTCGCTGGTCGGCCGTCTCCTCACCACGCCGCTCGTCGCCCGCGCCGTAGGCGGCGGATGGGGCATCTACTGGAACGACCTGCTCGACGGCGCCGCGCCCGGCGGCGCCCGCCGTGTGGCCCAGATCGCCCACGGCGCGGCCCGCGTCCTCACCGCGCCCGCGCCCAACCGCCGCTGGCTGAGCACGGCATTCGATGCCGCCCTCGATCAGCCCCGACCGGTAACGCTGGGCTCGCCGACCCCGTAGCGCTGCCGCGTCTCCTCGCGGAGTGTGTGCGCCGCCTGCACCATGTTGCGGAGGCTGGCCCGTGTCTCGTCCCATCCCCTTGTCTTCAGTCCGCAGTCCGGGTTGACCCACAGGCCGTCCGGGCCGAGACGCTCGACCGCGGCCCGGATCTCGTCGGCCATCTCCTCGGCCGACGGCACACGAGGCGAGTGGATGTCCCACACCCCGGGGCCGACCTCGCGGACGTAGCCGTGGGCGCGGAGGTCGTCGAGCAACCTCATGCCCGCCCTGGCGCACCACAGCAGGGCGACGTCTGCATCGAGATCATCGATGGCCTCCACGATGTCGCCGAACTCCGAGTAGCAGACGTGGGTCTGCAGCACCGTGCCGTCGCGCACGCCCGATGTCGCCAGGCGGAAGCACTCGACGGCCCACGCCAGGTACTCCGGCCACGCCTCCCGGCGAGCCGGCAGCCCCTCGCGCAGGGCCGCCTCGTCGACCTGGACCACCCTCACCCCCGCGTCCTGGAGGTCCGCGATCTCGTCGCGGACGGCCAGGGCCAGCTGGCGACACGTGTCGGCGAGAGGTTGATCGTCCCGGACGAACGACCACAGCAGCATCGTCACCGGGCCGGTGAGCATCCCCTTCACCGGGCGGTCCGTCAACGACTGGGCGTAGGTGGTCCACCGGAGCGTCATCGGGCCGGGACGGCTCACGTCGCCGTACAGGATCGGCGGTCTCACGTAGCGGCTCCCATACGACTGGACCCAGCCGTGCTCGGTCGAGGCGAAGCCGTTCAGCTGCTCGGCGAAATACTGCACCATGTCGTTGCGCTCGGGCTCGCCGTGCACGAGCACGTCGAGACCCGCCTCCTCCTGGAAACGGATCACCCCCTCGATGGCGTCCCGCATCTCTCGCTCGTAGGCGGCGTCGCTCAGCTCGCCTCGTCGGTGCGCAGCCCGAGCCCGCCTGACCTCCCGCGTCTGGGGAAACGAGCCGATGGTCGTCGTCGGGAACGGCGGGAGCTCGAGGATGCGCCGCTGGAGCTGACGACGGCTCGGGTAGTCGCCGCTGCGGCCCTCGCCGCCCGTCAGCGAGGCCAGCCTCTCCCGCACCCCGGCATCGACGGCGCGCGGCGACTGTCGGCGGCGGCGCAGCGCCTCCTCGTTGGCGGCGAGCTCGGTCGCGACCGCCTCGGCACCGTGGTCCAGTGCGCGGGCCAGCACGACCACCTCGCGCACCTTCTGGCGTGCGAACGCGAGCCACGAGCGGATCTCCGGATCGAGCCCCGTCTCGGCGTCGAGGTCGACGGGCACGTGCTGGAGCGAGCACGACGTCGAGACGACGAGGTCGGCCGCGGCATCCCGGAGCCGGTGCAGGCCGTCGAGGCTGGATCGGAGGTCGTTGATCCACACGCCGCGCCCGTCGACGACGCCGGCAAACAGCGTCTTGGTGCCGAGCCCACCCAGCTCGCGCACGAGCTCGGCATTGCGGGGCCCGCGGACGAAGTCGAGACCGATGCCATCCACCGGTAGCTCACGCAGCACCGGATAGGCCGCTCCGACGTCTCCGAAATAGGTCTTGAGGGCCATCCTCGGTCGCCCGCTCACGTCTGCGAGCCGCCGATAGGCGGTCCGCAGGGCGTCCAGCTCGTCCGGTGTCCGATCGCCGACGAGCACCGGCTCGTCGAGCTGGACCCACTCGGCGCCCTGGCGACCGAGGCGCCCGACGATCTCGGCGTACACCTCGACCAGCCGGTCGAGCAGGGCGAGCCGATCGACCGCGCCCTCACCGCCCGACCGGGCCAGCACCACCATCGTCAGGGGACCGATGAGCACCGGCACCGTGTCGACCCCGAGAGCGCGGGCCTCGGCATGCTCGTCGAACGGCTTACTGGTCGACAGTCGCAGCTCGGTGTCGGCCGTGAGCTCGGGGACGATGTAGTGGTAGTTGGAATCGAACCACTTCGTCATCTCCATGGCGGTGGCGTCGAGACCCGCCGACTGGGTCCCGCGAGCCATGGCGAAATACGTGTCCAGGTCCACCGGGCCCGGTCTGACGCCGTACCGGGGCGGCACGGCGCCGACCAGCGCCACGGCGTCCAGCACCTGGTCGTAGAGCGAGAAGTCGTTCGACGGGACGAGGTCGACGCCGGCGTCTCGCATGAAGGTCCAGTTGCGGCGCCGGATGTCGCTGGCGACCTGACCGAGATCATCCTCGCTCGCTTCGCCGTTCCAGTACCGCTCGGTGGCCGCCTTGAGCTCGCGGCGGTCGCCGATACGAGGGAACCCGGACACGTTGGAGTGGACCACCGGGTCACCCTACCGGCGCCGGTCCGATACGGTGACCCCCGCATGTCACGCACCGGCGATCCGGGGCTGACCTGGCGCCCGCCGGCTGTTCTGGACCACCCAGCCGTCCAAGCGGGGGCGTGGGCGCTCGGCGCCGCCCTCGCGCTGGTGGTGGTCTTCCACCTCCTTCTGCCCCGCCAGGTGCCGTACGGCGTCCTGCTCTACGGGCTCGTCACGGGCTCGACCTACAGCCTGACGGCCATCGGGCTGATCCTCGTCTACCGGGCCAACCGGATCATCAACTTCGCCCTGGCCGAGATCGGCGTGTTCGGCGCCGTCCTGTTCGAGAACCTGATCCGGGCGTCCGGCTGGCCCTGGGCGGCGGCGCTGGTCGTGGGGGTCGCCGCCGCCGGCGCGGCCGGTCTCGTCCTGGAGCTCGCACTGGCCCGGCGCTTCGTCAACTCGTCGCGGCTGGTGCTCAGCGTGGCGACGATCGGCATGGCCCAGCTGGTGGCCTTCGGGGAGTACGCCGTGGCACGGGCGTTCTCGGGACAACCGGCCTCGGCGGGCCTGCACACTCCCCTCTCGGATCTCCACTTCCAGATCACCGGGGTGGTGTTCAACGGCAACACCGTGCTGCTGATCGCCGTCGTGCCACTCGTGGCCCTTGCTCTCGGTGCCTTTCTTCGTCGAACCGATCTGGGCGTGGCCACGCGGGCGTCGGCCGAGAACACCGAGCGGGCGGCGCTGCTCGGCATCCCCGTGCGCCGGCTGGCCACGGTGGCATGGGTCGTGGCGGCGCTCCTCGCCGGGCTGGCCACGGTGCTTCGCTCGCCTGTCGTCGGCGTCGTCTCCGGAAGCACCCTGCAAGGCCCGACGCTCTTGCTGGGTGCGTTGACCGTGGCCGTCCTCGCCCGGTTCGAGAACATCAGGGTCGCCGTCGTGGCGGGACTGGCGGTCGGCGCCATCGACCAGGGCCTGTACTACGCCGACCGCGGCTCCACTGTCTCCGACATCGTCTTCGTGGGGCTGATCATCGTGGCGCTGCTCCTTCAGCCTCGCCGACGGGACCGATCCGACGACCCGGAGGCGACCAGCTGGGAGGCACTCGACGTCGTGCGCCCACTGGCCGCCTGGCAACGCCGGATACCGACCGTTCGCTGGGGCAGGCTCGCCATCTGGACGGCGGTCGCCGCGGTCGTGGTGGCCCTTCCGGCGATCCTCACCCCGAGCCGGGTGTTCCTCGCCTCCGACGTTGTCGTCTACGCCATGGTGGCCGTGTCACTCGTCGTGGTCACGGGCTGGAGCGGCCAGATCAGCCTGGGTCAGTTCGGCATCGTCGCCATCGGGGCCGCCGTCGCCGCTCGGCTCAGCGCCGACGTGGGTTGGGACTTCCTCCTCGCCCTGATCCTCGGCGGTGCCGCCGGCGCTGTCGTCTCCATGGTGCTGGGTGCGGCCGCGTTCAGGATCAAGGGCTTCCTCTTCGCCGTGACCAGCCTCGGCTTCGCCGTCGCGGTCAGCTCGTTCTTCCTCAACGCCCGGTTCTTTCCGTACCTGCTGCCGACCCACCGGCCCGAGCGACCGGTGCTCTTCGGTCAGCTGGACCTGAACGGTGAGCTCGCCTACTTCTACTTCAGCCTCGCCGTCCTGGCCCTCCTCGTCCTCGCCGTCGCTGCTCTCCGGCGAACGCGCACGGGGCGAGTGCTCATCGCGATGCGCGACAACGATCGGGCGGCCCGGTCCTTTGGGATCGGCCGCATCACGAGCCAGCTCATGGCCTTCGCACTGTCGGGCTTCGTTGCCGGAGTTGCCGGCGGGGTGCTGGCTGCCCACGACCACGCCGTCTCGGCCTCAGCGTTCGCGCCGGCAGCCAGCATCGCAGTCTTCTCGATGGCCGTCATCGGCGGCGTTGGCTCCCTCCTGGGTGCGGTCCTCGGCGTCGTGCTGGTCCGCGGGGTGACGTTGTCCCTCACCGCACAGTGGGCCCAGCTCACCACCGGTCTCGGGCTCCTGCTCGTCCTCCTGGTGTTCCCGGGCGGGCTCGGGCGCGCCGTGGTTGTCGCGCGCGCGACGCGCTGGTCCGCCGGCTCGGACACGGTGCCGCCCCGCTTCCACGGGCACCGGCCGATGCGGCGCCGCCGATGGAGCCGCCAGCTCCGCCGACTGAGCCGCCCGATCGCATCCCGCTGCTCGAGTGCCGGCGTCTCGACGCGTCGTTCGGGCCAGTGCAGGTCCTCTTCGGTGTCGACCTCGAGGTCGCAGAGGGTGAGATGCTCGCCGTCCTCGGGACCAACGGGGCCGGCAAGTCGACGCTGCTGCGAACGGTCGCCGGCGCCGTCCACGCCACCGGTGGCACCGTCCGGTTCGCCGGCCAGGACATCACCGGGACGGCCCCGGAGCGCACGGCGGACATGGGGATCATCACGGTTCCGGGCGGCCGGGGCACGTTTCCGGGACTGAGCGTGGCCGAGAACCTTCGCGTCGCCGGATGGCTCCACCGGCGCGACCAGGAGCATCTCACCCGGGGCCTCGCCCAGGCACTCGACCTCTTTCCGGTCCTGGCCGAGCGGCTGTCCCAGACCGCCGGGACCCTGTCGGGGGGCGAGCAGCAGATGCTCACCCTCGCCCAGGCCCTCATGGCCCGACCGGCGCTGTTGATGATCGACGAGCTGTCCCTCGGCCTCGCCCCGGCCGTGGTCGAGCAACTGGTACAGACGCTGCGCCTGATCCAGGCGCGGGGCACGACGGTCATCGTCGTCGAGCAGTCGGTCAACGTCGCCCTCACCGTGTGCGAGCGGGCGGTCTTCCTCGAGCGGGGCCAGGTTCGTTTCGACGGGCCGACTGCAGCCCTGCTGGAGCGGCCCGACCTGTTGCGGGCGGTCTTCCTCGACGTGCCGACGCCCACCGAAGACGCGGCCAACGCTGTTCCTCCCGCGCCCGCCCCGACGAAGCCGGCGGCGATGCCCGACGGGCGAGACACGGGCGGACCCGCTCTCGAGGGCCGGCGCCTCTCCAAGAGCTACGGCGGCATCCGGGCGGTCGACGACATGAGCCTCGTCGTCCACCACGGCGAGATCCTCGGCCTCATCGGCCCCAACGGCGCCGGAAAGACCACGGTCTTCGACCTCCTGAGCGGGTTCACACCACCGGACGGCGGGCGCGTGCTCATGGGAGGGGCGGACATCACGAGCTGGAGCCCGGAGCACCGAGCTCGTGAGGGCATGGGGCGCTCCTTCCAGTCGGCCCGTCTCTTTCCGTCGCTCACCGTGCGTGAGACCGTTGCCGTGGCGTCCGACCGTCACCTCGACGTGCGTGATCCGCTGTCGAGCGTCTTGGCGCTGCCGGTAGCTCGCGACGCCGAGGTCGCGATGTGGTCGCGCGTGGACGACCTGCTCGAGCTGACCGGTCTCGGCGCCTTTGCCGACGCGCTCGTCTCGGAGCTGTCGACGGGGACACGCCGCATCCTCGACATCGCCTGCGGCTTGGCCCAGGGCCCGCGCGTCCTGCTCCTCGACGAGCCGGCCACGGGCATCTCGATGCACGAGACCGAGCAACTGGGTCCCCTCCTCCGCTGGCTGCGCGACACGACCGGCACCGCCCTGTTGATCGTCGAGCACGAGCTGGGCCTGGTGTCGGCCGTCGCCGACCGGCTCGTCGCCATGGAGGCGGGCTCGGCCCTGGCCGCCGGATCGCCCACCGATGTCGTCGCCGACCCGCGTGTCATCGCGTCCTACCTCGGCACCGACCGACCCGTGGCAGCCACTCCGGGATCCGCGGCGCGCGTCCTGCTCGGGGGTGACGAGTGAGCTCCTCCTCCCCCCGGTCGACGGCCTGGCTGGTTCGCCGCTACGGGCCTTTCGTGGCCATCGGGTCGGCGCTGGTGCTGGTCTTCGCCCTGGCCCCGACCACCACCCCGGCACGGACGAACGTGTTCTCCGGCTACAGCCCGGGCACACCCCCGGGCGGGGCGGGGACCGGCCCGTCGGCCCCCGGTGTCTCGGGAGCACCGGTCGACTGCTCCCGGCAGGCATTCCTCGGCCCCCGGGCAGGCTGCAAGCCGGGCTGGACAGGGGCCAGCAACGGTGGGGCCACCTACAAGGGGGTCACCGGCTCGACCGTCAACCTCGTCTTCTACCAAGCCCCGTCGAGCCAGCAGCTCAACTCGATCACCGCCGCCGCCGGGCAGACCTCCTCCAACGCGCTCGAGGACCACACGATCAACGTGTACGCCCAGTTCTTCAGCCGCTACTACCAGACCTACGGGCGGCACGTGAACGTCGAGATCTTCAACTCCCAGGCCCAGCTGGGTGACGCCTCCGGAGCTCGGGCCGACGCCGTGGCGACGGACCAGCAGTACCACGCCTTCGTGAACGTGGGCAGCTCCGACGTCGGCGGCACCGGCGACAGCTACCTGGACGAGACGGCACGCCGGGGCATCGTCAACATCGCGGGCGAGGCCCTGCCGCAGAGCTTCTACGCAGCCCACGCTCCCTTCGTGTTCGGCATGCTGCCGAGCACCGACACCTCCGACGCCATGGTGGCCGAGTACATCGCCAAGCGCCTCGGGACCCACAGCCGGGCCCGCTTCGGCGGGGCGGACAGCAATCCGCCCGTGAACGGTCAGCCCCGGCGCTACGGGATCCTCTACCCGACGACCAACCTGGACGGGACGCCCAGCACGTACTCACGCGTCGGCGACGACGTCAGCGCCCGTCTGGCCAAGGAGGGGATCCCCACGGCGGCCAAGATCGGCTACTCCCTCGACGTGAACACGGCCGAGACCCAGGCCACCAACGCCGCTCAGCAGTTCAAGGCGGCCAAGGTCACCACGGTCGTGTGCCTGTGCGATCCCTTCTCCCCGATATTCGGCACCAAGGCGGCCACCGAGCAGGGCTACTTCCCCGAGTGGCTCCAGACCGGCTACCAGCTGCAGGACAGTGACTTCTTCGCCCGCCAGTACGACCCGCGCCAGTGGCAGCACAACTTCGGGGTCAGCAGCCTGCCCGTCGCCCCCAAGCCGCAGACGACGCAGTGGTGGCGGGCCTACAAGTCGATCGACCCGACCACCGACCCACCCATCGACGCACCGTTGGACTTCTACAGCCTGCTGCTCGCCTTCTCGGGCCTCGAAGGGGCCGGGCCCCGGCTCGATCCCCGCACCTTCGCCGACGGCATGTTCCGAGTCCGGCTGATCTCCGACTCTCCTCTCGTGCCGAGCTTCTTCTACACCAGGACGGACTACGGAGGCATCAAGGACGCGCAGGAGGTGTGGTGGGACCCCAAGGCCGTCGCGCCGGACGGACAGCCAGGCAACTACCAGTCGGTCGACGGAGGCCACCGCTACCTGCTCGGTCAGTGGCCGACCGCGCCCACGACCGTCTTCGATCCGCGTTGTCTGCCGATGGGCAGCTGCGGAGCACCGAACGCGCCCTGACGAGCCAGACTGGCGACGAGCTCAGGCGGCACCTCGGAACCGGAGTGCCGCGCCCACCGCTAGGGTGCCAAGGTGCCAAAGGCCCGCGCCGTGCTGTTCGACTTCGGGGACACGCTGTTCGGACGAACGGGCGCCCACCGCGCCATCGTTCACGCCGCCGCCGGCCTTGGCGTGGAGGTCGACGAGACCACAGCGCGCGACCTGTGGGCGGAGATCCAGGCCCGAGCCCGCACCCCGGAGGAGCTGGCCAAGGGCCGGGACCTGTCCCCCGTCGCGCACCGCGCCTGCTGGACAGCGTTGTACTCGCGCCTCGACGTCGTCGTGGCCGGGCTGGGCGCGGCGCTCTACGAGCGCGAGATCGACCCGTTCGGCTGGGAGCCTTTCCCAGACTCAGGGGCGACCCTGGTCGCGCTGCACACGGCCGGCGTGCCGATCGGCGTGGTGAGCGATACCGGCTGGGACATCCGCCCGGTGTTCGCCGCCCACGGCCTCGCCCACCTCGTCGACACCTTCGCCCTGTCCTGCGAGCACGGCGTGGCCAAGCCGGCGACGCGACTGTTCGAGGCGGCCTGTGACGGGCTCGGTGTGGCGCCCGCCGAGACGCTGATGGTGGGCGACAACCCGCTCACCGACGGTGGCGCAGTCGAGGCTGGGCTGACCGCGTACATCCTCCCGCCAGCGCTCGACAGCGAGGCCCGGGGACTCGAGGCCGTGCTGCTCCTCGTGGACGTGGGCTCGGCCCGGAGCGTGGACTAGAGCACGACCACTGAACGCAGCACCTCGCCACGGGTCATCCGACCCAGTGCATCCTCGACGTCATCGAGGCCGATCGTCTCCGACACGAACCCCTCGAGGTCCAGCCGGCCGCTCAGATAGAGGTCGATGAGCATGGGGAAGTCGCGCGTCGGCAGGCAGTCCCCGTACCAGGACGACTTGAGAGCGCCTCCGCGCCCGAACAGCTCGATCATCGGCAGCTCGACGGTCATGGTGGGGTCGGGCACGCCCACCTGGACGAGCGTGCCGGCCAGGTCGCGGGCGAAGAACGCCTGGCGGTACGTCTCGGGCGATCCCACCGCCTCCACGACGACATCGGCACCCGTCCCACCAGAGAGCTGTCGCACAGCCTCGACCGGGTCTTGGCGTGAAGCATCGACGGTGTGCGTGGCACCGAAGCGGCGCGCCCACTCCAGCTTGCGCGAGTCCACATCGATCCCGATCACCTGCCGCGCACCCGCCAGCGCCGCACCGGCGATGGCGGCATCACCGACTCCCCCACAACCGATCACGGCGACGGTATCGCCCCGGTGCACCCCGCCCGTGTTGACGGCGGCACCGAACCCGGCCATCACGCCGCAGCCGATCAAGCCGGCGGCCTCTGGACGAGCAGCTGGATCGACCTTGACCGCCTGCCCGGCCGCAACCAGCGTCAGCTCGGCGAAGGCGCCGATACCGAGGGCTGGAGTCAGCGGAGTACCGTCGGCAAGGGTCATGGGCTGGGTGGCGTTGCGGCTGGCGAAGCAGTACCAGGGCCTGCCCCGCCGACACGAGCGGCAGTCTCCGCACGGCGCTCTCCAGGCGAGCACCACGTAGTCGCCAGGCGCCACGTTCTCCACGCCATCGCCAACCGACTCCACCCGACCGGCCGCCTCGTGGCCGAGCAGGAAGGGAAAGTCGTCGTTGATGGCTCCCTCGCGGTAGTGGAGGTCGGTGTGGCACACGCCGCACGCCTGCACGCGCACGACCGCCTCGCCGGGACCCGGGTCCGGAACGACCACCTGCTCGATGGAGACCGGAGCGGCCTTCTCGGGAGCCACCACGCCCCGCACCGTGCTCGTCATGGTCGTCCCTCCCGCTCGCCCGACCGACAGCCACGCAGCCTATCGCTGGGCAATCGACGGGGCCTCCGCAGTGTCCGTGCAATCAGTGACCGACCGCAGCGCGCAGCGACTGGCGGACAGACCCCATGGTGCTCAGGACCGCGGTCGGCTCGTAGCCGCAGTGCGCCATGCAGTTGGCACAGCGCCCGCTCCCGTACCATCGGACCATGGAGATCGTGGCGGTCATCGAGATACCGAAGGGCTCGCGCAACAAGTACGAGGCCGACCACGACACCGGGGTGATCTGGCTCGACCGGCTGCTCTTCACGGCAACGCAGTACCCGGCCGACTACGGCTACGTTCCCGACACCCTGGCGGACGACGGCGATCCGATCGACGTCCTCGTCCTCGGCGACGAGCCCACCTTCCCCGGCTGTCACATCCGCGCCCGGCCAGTCGGCGCCTTCCAGATGAGCGACGAGAAGGGCCGGGACACAAAGGTGCTCAGCGTGCCGGCCACCGATCCAAGATGGCAGTCCGTGCACGACATCGGCGACCTGCCTCCGTTCCTGCTCGAGGAGATCTGGCACTTCTTCGACGTCTACAAGCAGATCGAGCCCGGCAAGGCGACGACGGTCCAGGGGTGGGAGGGCGCCGCGGCAGCCGAGGAGGAGGTGGAGCAGGCCCGCCGACGGGCCGCGTCGGCCTAGGAGAGCGCCCGGCCGGGCGGCAGGTACTCGGCGCTGCTGAACCGCCCGCCCGCTCCTTCGAGCAACCAGGTCGACCCCTTCGCCCACCGCAGGTCGGCGGGCAGCTTGAGCCCGTCGCGGTCTCCGAGCGCCCAGAGGATCTCCGGTATGACGTCTCCGTGGCCACACGTGACCACGCTCTGATCCGACAGCGACCGCAGGAGGTGCAGCGCCGACGGTGTGTGGCCCTCGGCCAGCGCCTCGGTGGGTTCGATCGCCAGGCTCAGGGTCTCGGCCAGGGGCTCCACCGTCTGCACGCAGCGGGTGTAGGGGCTGGACAGGATCCGCTCGGGGGCGAGCGGCGCCAGCACGTCGACCAACAGGCGGGCCTGCTCTCGTCCCTTCTTGGTGAGCGGGCGGAGCCGGTCGTCGCCCTCCCACCGGTAGCGGTTGGAGGCTTTGGCGTGGCGGACAAGAAGGATCGTCATGACGTCGGGGCCGGGTCGATCGGGGCCGGGTCGATCCGGATCGGGCCCGGTCACCGGCGCCACTGCCAAATCTAGAGCAGTAGGGTCCGACTCCGTGGGCGAACGCCGCCGGTCGTGGTGGGGGTGGGGTTGGGAGGACCAGGCCCTTGACGACGCCCAGCTGCGCGAGCTGGCCAAGGCGGTGGCGGCCGCGTTGGCCCGAGACGACCTCGAGCCCGCTCCGGCGCCGGTGCTCGAGCAGATCGAGCTACCCCCTCCCCGCGTCCGCGCGCCCCGGCATCCCTGGCCCCGATATGCACGGACGCCTCCTACGACCGCGCCGCTCACACCTACGGCAAGTCCTTCTGCGACGTGGTGCGGGCGTTCCACGGCGACCTCGAGCACCCGCCCGACGTCGTGGCCCACCCCCGCCGCGAGCAGGACGTCGTCGACATCCTCGACTGGTGTGGGAGCGCAGGTCTGGCTGCGGTCCCCTACGGCGGTGGCTCCTCGGTCGTCGGGGGCATCGAGTGCGACCCCGGCGACACGTTCAGTGGCGTGGTCTCGATCGATCTCGGCCAGCTCGACGAGGTCGTCGAGATCGACGCCGTGTCCCGAGCGGCCCGGATCCAGGCGGGCACCCTCGGTCCGGCGCTGGAGGACCAGCTCCGGCCGCACGGCTACACGCTCCGCCACTTCCCACAGTCATTCGAGCACAGCAGTCTCGGGGGTTGGCTGGCGACCAGGTCGGGTGGCCACTACGCCACCAACTACACCCACATCGACGACCTGGTGGAGTCGCTGCGTGCCGTGACCCCGGCCGGGGTGATCGAGACGCGCCGACTGCCGGGCTCGGGAGCGGGGCCCTCGCCCGACCGCCTCCTCCTGGGTTCGGAGGGCATCCTCGGCGTGATCACGGAGGCGTGGATGCGGATCCAGGACCGCCCCCGGTTCCGAGCTTCCGCAGGTGTGCGTTTCGCGTCGCCCGAGGCCGGCGTGGCCGCCGCCCGCGCCGTCGCCCAGGCCGGGCTGTTCCCCACCAACTGCCGGCTGCTCGATCAACAGGAGGCGGCCACGTCGGCGGGCATCAGCGACGGCAGCGCCCTGCTCGTCCTCGGCTTCGAGTCCGCCGACCACCCTCTCGAGGCGTGGATCTCTCGGGCCGTCGAGTGCTGCGCCGACCACGGAGGATCGGTGCCGGACGGGATACGGGCGTCGTCGAGCGAGGGCGCTGCGGGCGCGTGGCGTTCGGCGTTCCTCCGGGCGCCGTACGGGCGCGACGCCATGGTCGCGCTCGGCTGCATCGCAGAGACGTTCGAGACGGCCGTCACCTGGGCTGGCTTCGACGCCCTGCACTCCGGCGTCGTCGAGACGGTCACCTCGGCACTCGCCCGGGTGTGCGGCGGCGGCACCGTGACCTGCCGCTTCACCCACGTGTACCCGGACGGCCCAGCCCCCTACTTCACGGTGCTCGCACCCAGTCGCCACGGCGACCAGATCGCCCAGTGGCAGGAGGTCAAGGCGGCGGCCAGCGACGCCGTCCTCGCCCACGGGGGCACCATCACCCACCACCACGCCGTCGGACGCGACCACCGGGCGTGGTACGACCAGCAACGACCGGAGCTCTTCGCCGCCGCCCTCCGAGCGGCGAAAGGGGCCCTCGATCCGGCGTGGATCCTCAATCCCGGGGTGCTGATTGACCGCTGACGCGCCCGACGGGACGGTCTCGCTCAAGGCCCGACGCGACGCGGCTGCTCGCCCGACCCGGGCTCACGGGCAGCGAGCTCTGTCGGGCCTACGCCGCCGAGGCCGACGACTGGCTGGCCCACCTGCTGCGCAGCGCGACAGAAGGACGCGACGACGGCCTGGCCCTGTTGGCCGCCGGCGGCTACGGACGGGGAGAGCTGGCGCCCGGCAGCGACCTCGACGTCATCCTCCTGCACAACGGGCGGCGCGAGGTGGGGGCGATCGCCAACGCCCTCTGGTACCCCGTGTGGGACCAGGGCATCCACCTCGACCACAGCGTCCGCACCCCGAAGCAGGTGGTGGCGGTGGCCGAAGACGACCTGCGCGCAGCGCTGGGACTGCTCGACGCCCGCTTCGTCGCTGGCGACGCCGCCATCGCCGAGCCCATACGGGACCGGATCCACAAGCTCTGGCGCAAGCGCGCCGGGCGCTGGCTGCCGACCCTGGCTGCCGCCGTCACCGAGCGTCACGACAGCCACGGATCGGTCGCCTTCCTCCTCGAGCCCGACCTCAAGGAGGCGCACGGAGGATTGCGCGACGTCCATGCGTTGCGCGCCGCGGCCCTGGCCGCTCCCGTCCTCGACGAGATCGTGAACAGCCCGCAGCTGGCCGCAGCCACCGAGCTCCTGGTGACGGTGCGCGTCGAGCTCCACCGCTGCGTCGCCCGTCCGTCGGATCGCCTCCTGCTCCAGGACCAGGACGGCGTCGCCGCGGCCATGGACCTCGCCGACGCCGACGAGCTCATGGCCCTCGTCGCCGAGGCCGGGCGGGCGGTGGCGTGGGCCAGCGACGACGGGTGGCGTCGCATCGAGTCGTGGCTACGGGGCCCCAAGGGCCGCGGCGCCGGCGGCGATCGGCCAATCGGAGACGGCCTCACCCTCCGGGACGGCGAGGTGGCGCTGACCCCCGACGCCGACCCCGCGGGTGACCCGTCGCTGGCCCTCCGGGCGGCAGAGGCGTCGGCCCGGCTGGGCGTGCCGCTGACCCGAGCCGCTCTCGACCGGATGGCCCGCGAGGCATCGGCCCCCGGTGACCCGTGGCCCGAGGGGGCCCGCCAGGCACTGATCGCCGTGCTCGGCTCTGGCGCCGCCGCGGTCCCCGCCATCGAGACCCTCGACCAGCACGGCATCCTCGTCCGGCTCCTGCCCGAGTGGGCGGCGGTACGCAACAAGCCCCAGCGCAACGCCTACCACCGCTACACCGTCGACCGGCACCTGCTCGAAGCCGCCGCTCAGGCGGCGCCCCTCGTCCGACGGGTGACGCGACCTGACCTCCTGCTGATGGGCGCGTTCCTCCACGACATCGGCAAGGGCTATCCCGGTGACCACACCAAGGCAGGCATGGAGGTGGTCGCCTCGCTGGCCCCGCGGCTGGGCTTTTCTTCGGGAGACACCGAGACCCTCGTGGCCCTGGTTCGGCACCACCTCCTGCTCCCCGATACCGCGACCCGCCGGGACCTCGACGACCCCGAGACGATCCGCCTCGTCGCCGACGCCGTCGGAGACCGTTCGACCCTCCACCTGCTCGCAGCGCTCAGCGAGGCGGACGGTCTGGCCACGGGGCCCGCGGCCTGGGGACCTTGGAAGGCGGGGCTCGTCTCCGCCCTGGTGCGCCGGATCGAGCGCCGGCTGGCCGGCGAGGGGCCCGAGCCCCCACCCGCGCTCCCCTCGGCCGACCACCTCCGCCTCATGGCTGCCCGCCGGCTGGCCCTGGTCGCCGACGGCTCGACGGTGACCGTCGTGGCCCCCGACCGTCCCGGCCTGATGGCTGCCGTGGCCGGAACGCTCGCCCTCCACGGCCTCGACGTGCTCTCGGCGGCGGCCGGATCCGACGAAGCCGGCATGGCCGTGGAGGTCCTGGAGGTCGACCCCACCCTCGGCCGCTCACCGGACTGGACGCGCGTCGAGCGTGACCTCGACTCGGTCCTGGCCGGGCGGCTGCCCCTCGACGCCCGCCTGGCCGAGCGGGCCCGCACGTACGCGCGCGCCCGCCGGCCCGCCGCCGGGAGACCCGCCCCCGTCACGGTGCTCATCGACAACGAGGCGTCCGCCGCGGCCACCGTGGTGGAGATCCGGGCGCCGAACGCCATCGGCCTGCTCTACCAGATCACCAAGGCGCTCCTCACGTGCGGCCTGGACATCGCCTCGGCCCGGCTGAGCACGCTCGGCCACGAGGTCGTCGACGCCTTCTACGTCCGGCACCAGGACGGGACCAAGGTCACGGACAGATCGACGCTCGACCGGCTCCGCGCCGTCATGGCCGCCAGGCTCGATCCCGACCAGCTGGCCGAGGATCAGCCCCGGCCCTCGCCGCCTTAGCGGCGTCGGGTCTGCTGGCCGCCGGGAGGGGGGCCGGCCGGACCCGCGCCGCCCTGCTTCACGGCGCCGGGTCGCCGGCGCGGGCCACCCCGACCGCTCTGGCGCTTCTGGCGGTCCGCGGCGCGTCGCATCTGGCGGCTGGCACTGCCCTGGGCGCCCTCGGTGAGCGCCGATTCGAGCATGGCCATCCGCTGGTCCTTGGGCACCTTGGACATGGCGATATCCAGCTCGGCCAGCTCTTTGGGCAGGGCGCGCTTCTTGCGCTTGGAGCGCTCGAGGAACTTCAGCATCCGCCGTACGTAGAGCCGGCGCAGGAAGGGCACGCGCACGATCCCTCGGGTGATCGTCGCTCGCACGCCCTTGGGTCGGTCACTGGCCATGTCACTCTTCTAGTCGATCCGCGAGACTGGCGGACCTATGACGAACATTCCGGATCACCCGAGGATCCCCCCGCTCGGTCCTGCCGACCGCGACGAGGCGGCCCAGGGCCTGCTGGACGACATGGGCGCGCTCGGCGCCGACCTCAACATCTTCACCACGCTCGTCCGCCACCCCAAGCTGTTCCGCCGCTGGTCGCCCTTCGGCGGCACGCTGCTGCTGGCGGGCACCCTGCCAGCTCGCGACCGTGAGCTGCTGATCCTGCGCACGGCCTGGAACAACGGCTGCGAGTACGAGTGGGGACAGCACCTGCGGATCGCCCGCGAGGCGGGCCTGGGCGACGAGATCGACCGGGTGGTCGACGGGCCGGCGGCACCGGGGCTGGCGCCCTTCGACGCCGCCCTCCTCCAGGCCGCCGACGAGCTCCACCGCGACTCGGTCATCAGCGACGACACCTGGGCCCGGCTGCGGGAGCGGTACGACGACCGTCAGCTCATCGAGGTGCCCATGCTGATCGGCCACTACACCCTGCTCGCCTTCACCCTCAACTCGCTGGGCGTCCAGCGGGAACAGGGGGTCCCCGGCCTCCCCACCAGCCGGAATACCGTGGCCTGACCCAGAGTTGTCAATAAGTGACTCAAGATTTACTATGGTGGTGAAAGACAACCAGGAGGTGAAAGCTGGCCATGGCGATGGCGTTCGATCCCAATCGCTGGACGATCAAGACCCAGGAGGCCTTCCAGGCCGCCGTGGGGCTGGCGCGCGAGCGCAACAACGCCGAGGTCACACCCGACCACCTGCTGGCCGCCCTGGTGGGACAGTCCGAAGGCGTCGTGCTGCCCATCCTCCAGCGTGTGGGCGTGGCGCCCCTCACCGTGCGCAACCAGGTCGAGGAGGCCCTGTCCCGCCTGCCCCGGGCCTACGGGGGCGAGGCCCAGATGGGACGGGCCCTGCGGGAGGTCATGGAGGCGCGCCGACGCGGCCCGGACGGAGCTGGGCGACGAGTACCTGTCCACCGAGCACCTGCTGCTCGCCATGGCCGACCGGCTGGGCACGACGAGGGACGCCCTGCTGTCGGCCCTGCCGCGAGGTCCGGGGCAGCCACCGCGTCACCTCCCAGGACCCCGAGGAGACCTACCAGGCCCTGGAGCGCTACGGCCGGGACCTGACCGAGGAGGCCCGCCGCCAGAAGCTCGACCCGGTCATCGGCCGGGACGAGGAGATCCGCCGGGTCATCCAGGTGCTGTCTCGGCGCACCAAGAACAACCCCGTGCTCATCGGCGAGCCCGGCGTGGGCAAGACCGCCATCGTCGAGGGACTGGCTCGGCGCATCGTGGAAGGCGACGTTCCCGAGAGCCTGAAGAACAAGCGCCTCGTCGCCCTCGACCTGTCCTCGATGGTCGCCGGGGCCAAGTACCGGGGCGAGTTCGAGGAGCGGCTCAAGGCCGTGCTGAAGGAGATCGCCGACTCCGAGGGCGAGGTCATCACCTTCATCGACGAGCTGCACACCATCGTGGGCGCCGGCGCGGCCGAAGGGGCCATGGACGCCGGCAACATGATCAAGCCCATGCTGGCCCGAGGCGAGCTGAGAATGGTCGGGGCGACGACCCTCGACGAGTACCGCAAGCGCATCGAGCGCGACGCCGCCCTGGAGCGGCGCTTCCAGCCCGTCTACGTGGGCCAGCCGAGCGTCGAGGACACCATCGCCATCCTGCGGGGCCTGAAGGAGCGCTACGAGGTCCACCACGGCGTGCGCATCCAGGACGCCGCCCTCGTCGCCGCGGCGGTCCTCTCCGACCGCTACGTCACCGGACGCTTCCTGCCCGACAAGGCCATCGACCTGATCGACGAGGCGGCCAGCCGCCTGCGCATCGAGATCGACTCCATGCCCACCGAGATCGACGTGGTCGAGCGGCGCCGGCGCCAGCTCGAGATCGAGCGCATGGCGCTGGCCAAGGAGACAGACGATGTGTCCAGGGAGCGCCTGGCCCGACTGGACGAGGAGCTGGCCAATCTCTCCGAGCAGGTCGACGGCATGCGCGCCCACTGGGAGTCCGAGAAGGAGGCCATCGCCAAGATCCGGGCCCTCAAGGAGGACCTGGAGGCCCGCCGGGCCGAGACCGAGCGCTTCGAGCGCGAGGGCGACCTGGCCCACGCGGCCGAGATCCGCTACGGCCAGCTGCCCGAGCTGCGAGGCCCGGGTCGACGAGGCAACCAAGGCCCTGGCCGAGCTCCAGGCCCACCAGAAGATGCTCAAGGAGGAGGTCGACGAGGAGGACATCGCCGAGGTCGTGAGCCGCTGGACCGGCGTGCCCGTGAGCCGGCTCATGGAGGGCGAGGTCGCCAAGCTCGTGCGCATGGAGGACGTCCTCCACCAGCGGGTCGTGGGCCAGGAGGAGGCCGTGTCGGTGGTGGCCAACGCCATCCGCCGGTCCCGCTCGGGCCTGTCGGACCCCAACCGGCCCATCGGCAGTTCCTGTTCCTCGGTCCCACCGGGGTGGGCAAGACCGAGCTGGCCCGCACGCTGGCCGACTTCCTGTTCGACGACGAGCGGGCCATGGTCCGCATCGACATGGGCGAGTACCAGGAGAAGCACACCGTGGCCCGTCTGATCGGGGCCCCGCCCGGCTACGTCGGCTACGACGAGGGTGGTCAGCTGACCGAGGCCGTCCGCCGGCGTCCGTACGCCGTGATCCTGCTGGACGAGATCGAAAAGGCCCACTCCGACGTGTTCAACGTCCTGCTCCAGGTGCTGGACGACGGACGGCTGACCGACGGCCAGGGCCGCACGGTCGACTTCTCCAACGCCGTGCTGATCATGACCTCCAACCTGCAGGGACGGCCGGAGGACTTCTTCAAGCCCGAGTTCATCAACCGCATCGACGAGATCGTGCGCTTCCGGGCCCTCACCGAGGCCGACATCGAGAAGATCGTGGACATCCAGCTCCGCCAGCTCGACCGCCGTCTGGCCGACCGCCGCCTCAGCCTGGAGGTGACCGACGCGGCCCGCGCCTGGCTGGCCCGCCGGGGCTACGACCCCGTCTATGGAGCCCGGCCTCTCAAGCGGCTCATCCAGCGAGCGATCGGCGACCGCCTCGCCGTCGGCCTCCTCGAGGGTCGCTACAACGACCGGGAGTCGGTGGTGGTCGACGTCCAGGACGACGAGCTCGTGGTCTGGTGAGCCCGCCGGAGCCGGGTGCCATTGGCAACGTCCGCCGGTTCCACATCTTGTCGAAACGGGTGTTGCCGGCAGCCGGCCCCACGCCCACTTTCGACCTGATGTGGAACGCAGGTGATCACCGGGTCGGCGATACTCCGACACCGTGAACCTCTCCGCCATCCTGGACGCGCCCGCCGCCGGTTGCCCGACGCGGGCCGCGGTCGTCCTCGATGACGACACGTGGACCTACGCCGATCTCGCCGAGGCGGTAGCCGGCAGCGCTGTCCGCCTCGCGGCCGAGAGTGCCCGTCCCGGCGAGCGGGTGCCGGTCGTGGCCACCAGCCATCCGCTGACCCTGGCTGCCATCCTGGCCGCCGCCCGGCTGGGCGCGGCCGGTGCCGCGCTCAACCCACAGCTCACCGTCGAGGAGCTGCGCCAGCTGGCGCAGCTGGCCGGACTGGCTGGAGTCGGCGTGAGCGACGCCCGTCACGCCGGCGCACTGCGCAACGCGCTCGGCCCTCCTGGCACGGTGCTCACCGAGGCCGACCTGCCTCCCGGGGGGACGGCCACGGCGCCCGAGCCCGTCGGCGACGGCGACGATGAGGCACTGGTGCTCTTCACCAGCGGGACCACGGGCCTGCCCAAGGCCGTTCCCATGTCGCACGCGACACTCACGGGTCGGATCCGTTCGTGGTGCGGTCCCTTCGACGCCAACGCCCCGCTCACCGTCCGCCTCATGTGCGTCCCGATGTTCCACGTCGGGGGCCTGCTCGGGCTGCTGATGAGCCTGTACTCGGGGCACACCACCGTCATCGAGCCCCGGTTCGACGCGGGCGAGTGGCTCGACCTCGTCGAGCGCCACCGAGTGGACGCCGTCTTCCTGGTCCCGACGATGCTCGGGCGGATACTCGATCACCCCGGTTTCGCCCGGTCCGACCTGAGCTCGCTTCGCTCCGTCGCCTACGGCGCCGCACCTGCGCCGCCGGAGCTCGTCGTCCGGGCGACCGAGGCCATGCCCCACGTCGCCTTCTCGAACGTGTTCGGCCAGACCGAGACGCTCGGTGCCTACACCGCCCTGTCGGCCGACGACCACCGCCATCCGGTGCGCCGCACCTCGGTCGGCCGGGCCCTGCCCGGTGTCAAGCTCCGTGTCGTCGACCCCGGGTCGGGCGACGACGTGCCCGAGGGGGAGCCCGGCGAGCTCTGGGTGCAGTCTGCCCACAACGTGCATCCCGGTTGGCTGCACACCGGCGACCTGGCCAGGCTGGACGCCGACGGGTACGTGTTCCCCGTCGGCCGGCTCTCCGACACCATCAACCGAGGCGGGGAGAAGCTCGGGCCCGTCGAGGTGGAGACGGTGCTGCGCGCCCATCCCGCCGTCGCGGACGCCGCCGTCGCCGCCCTCCCCGACTCCGACCTGGGCGAGCGCGTGGGGGCTGCCGTGGTGGCGCGCGCAGCACGGTCACCCCCGACGATCTACGGGCCTACTGCGGCCAGCACCTGGCCCGGTTCAAGGTGCCCGACACGCTCGTGCTGGTCGACCGGCTTCCGTACGACGACCTCGGCAAGGTGCGGCGACGGGTCCTGGCGGCGTTGATCGCCGACCGGGCCGAGAGCCCTGAGAGGAGCCCGTGATGTTGTTCCTGCACGAGCTGCACAAGGTCAAGGGAGCCGAAGAGGATGCCTTCGAGGCCTCCTGGCGCGACGACATGGATGCCTCGTCTCGCCGAGGGCGACGATGCCCGGCTGCTCTGGTACCTCAACCAGGCGCACGGCGCCGGACCCTCCTACACGGTGATCACGATCACGGCCATCCGTGACGGCGCGGCGTGGGAACGGATGGCCCGTCGGGTCCAGGACGGGGACCTCACCGCCTTGGTCGCCGACCAGGACCGCATGCGGCACACCGTCGACGCCAAGCTGCTCGTGCCCGTGCCGTGGTCGGACATGCAGGAGGTCGACCTGGCCGCGGTGCCCGCCGACGGTGCCACCCACGAGCTCAGCCTCTACATGGAGGACACGGGTTGGCCCTCGGCTCCCCTCGGGGAGTACGTCGAGTTCTGGGGCCGGACCTACTACCCGGCCATCATGGACCGGCCGCCCGGGGAGCGGCTGCTCGACATCCAGGCCAGCTTCCAGGTGGCCCACGGGGCCGGGCACCGGCCCGAGGCGATCCTGATGCAGAAGGTGGTGGACCACGACCGCCTTCTCGCCCTGCTGGCCCACGAGACCGCCCCGCAGTACCGGCGGCCCGGCACCTTCATGCACGACGCCCTCGCCTACCGCGACCAGTGGGAGAGCAGGCTGCTGCGCACGAGCAGCTGGTCCCCGCTCTACTGAGCGGGGATAGCGTTGGGTCCGGTTTGGACGACAACGACGAGCGTCGCCGGGCCCGGCACTCCAAGGCGCTGCGCCCGCTAGCTATCGGTCTCGCCCTCGCCGTCCTGGTGGCGGGGGGTCTCGAGGCCCTGCGGCTGAGAAGCGGCGGCGACGCCCATCGCCAGATGCTCCCCCCGGCCCAGCTCGGCCCGCGCACGACGGCGCCGGTCGCCACCGTCCGCCCCTCCACCTCCGCCCGACCTCCGCTCCTCCCCCGGCGCCCCCGGCCCACCTGGGCCTTCCCGTCACGGCCGTCGGCGACTCGCTCACGGTCGACATGCAGCCGTACCTGGACCAGCTGATACCGGGCATCGCGGTCAACGGCGCCGTGAGCCGGCCGTGGAGCACCGGCGTGACGATCGTCGCCGAGCTGAACCTCGCCGGGCGTCTCGGTCCGGAGGTGGTGGTCGCCCTCGGGGCCAACGGCGGCGTGACGCCCGGCACAGTTCGACGCCATGATGCGCGCCGTGGCCGGAGCCAAGCGCGGTCGTCTTCGTCAACGTGCGCCTGCCGAGGCCGTGGCAGGACGAGACCAACGCCACGCTGCGCGACGGCGTGGCCCGCTATCCGGGAGCCGTCCTGGCCGACTGGTACACGCTGAGCGCCAATCAGCCGTCGTGGTTCGCCCCTGATGGCGTCCACCTCGAAGCCGCCGGGGCCCGGGCGATGGCCGGCCTCGTCGCCGCCCACCTCTAGAGTCGCCGCTCGATGGACGGACCGCAGTTCCTCGGCCTCCAGCCGACCGACGACCCCAACCGCTGGAACCTCCCGGTGGTGCCCGCGGTCGCTGAGCGGCGCGGCGCGCCTCTTCGGCGGCTGCGGGCTGGCCGCGGCCATGGAGGCGATGGAGGCCACGACGGGCCGGCCGACGATCTGGGCGACGGCGCAGTACCTTTCGTTCGCCCGTCCTCCCGCGTCCGTGAGCATCGAGGTCGTGGCCATGGTCGAGGGCCACCAGACCAGCCAGGCCCGCGCCATCGGCAGGGTCGGCGACGAGGAGATCTTCACCGTCAACGCCGCCCTCGGCGCCCGCCCTTCGGAGCTCCAGGGACAGTGGGCGGCCCGCCCGCCCGTCCCGCCCCCCGAGGAATGCCCGCCGCGGGTGCTCGAGGATCGGCACGCGGCCACGATCATGCAGCGGCTCACCCTCCGCCTGGCCGACGCCCGACCGCTCGACGAGCTCGAGGGACCGAGCGCCGACGGCCGCTGCTCGCTCTGGGCCCGCCTCGACGGGCTGGCGTCGAGCACCACGACGCTGGCGATCCTCGGGGACTTCGTGCCGTTCGGGATCAGCCAGGCACTCGGCCGATGGGCGGGCGGCACGAGCCTCGACAACACGATCCGCGTCGCCCGGCGCGTGCCGACCGAGTGGGTGCACCTCGACATCCGCGTCCAGGCCGTGACCGACGGCTACGGCCACGGGCTCGTCCACCTCTGGGCCGAGGACGGGACGCTGCTCGGCACCGCCAGCCAGACGGCCGTGGTGCGACGCTGGCGGCCGTAGAGCTGGCGTGCTGACGGGCGGTGAGGGAGCGCACCTCGGCTGGCCCCCAGTTCTACGAAATGGGGCCCAGCCGAGGTGTTGCTCCCTCTAGATGCGCCCCCACGACCTGTCGGTGACGCCGGTCTCGTAGCACTCGAGGAGGTGGTCCAGCCAAGCCACGCTGTCGTCCAGGCCGCCCGGGCGGTTGCGGGCCAGCCAGAGCTCGCGGTGGTGCTCGATGATGGGCCGGAGATCTGCAGCGAGCTCGGCACGCTTGCGCTCCAGGCACCGACGACAGCCAGCCGTCTTGGTCGAGGCGCGGCTCGGGCGTCTCGACAGAGCAAGCCGACCAGCTCGGCTGCGGTGCGCAGCTCGTCGAGGACGAGGGCGCCGTCGGCGCGCTGGGGGCGGGCGCGTGCGAGGCGCTCGACAGCGTCTGCGAGGCCTGCTTCGACGCTGCGCAGGTCCTCGATCGTCATGCCGGCGCTGACGCCGCGGTCGAGCTGGAGCTGGGGGTAGTAGAGGTGGAGGACGAGGACCGAGATGTTGGGGAACTGTGGGGCGATCCCCCGATGGGCGTCGCCGAGGGCGAGGAGGGCGCCGCCCAGCTCGCCCGTCGGGTCGTCGAAGGCGTGGACGTCGAGGGCGGCGGCGAGGTCGAGGTCGGCGTTGGCATCGAGACACCACGACACGGCGGCGGCGTAGGCGAAACCCGGCTCGCTCACCGGCAGATACTGGAGATGGCCCATGTCGCCCCAGTCGGTCGTGAGGAACCCGCGGGAGCCGTTGGCGATCCCGGCATCGGCTGCCGCCCGGCAGTTGCCCATCATGTTCGTCACCCGGCCGAGGATGCTGAGCCAGCTCGAGGTGCCGGGGCACACCCAGTGCGGCACGCCCCGCGTCGGTGAGCGCCGCCATGCGGTCGCCGAACGGATGCCAGTCCTCGTAGCCCCACTCGCACACCGTCACGCCGTCGGGGAGCTCGAGCCAGCGCCTTCGGATGGTTGGCGAGGATGTCCCCCCATATCAGCATCTCGCGACCGTCCAGCTCGGGAACGCCTCGCAAGGTGTGCACCCAGCCCACGTAGTCGTCGAGCCGTTCGGGCAGCGGGAGCTCCCACGGCTCGTCCAGCCCGACCTGTACGCGCCTGCTCGCTGAAGCAGGCCAGCAACTCGGCGAGCAGCTCGCGCACCAGGGCCAGCGATGCCGGCTTGGCCGGGTCGATCGTCGTCGGCGCGTGCAGGTGGCCGCGGGCGTCGGGCCAGCCGTCGGGTGCGATGGCCATCTGCCGGTACCGCTCGTGGGCCAGCCACCGGCCCATGTGACCCAGGCAGTTCTGATTGGGGACGAGCTCGACGTGACGCGCCTGGCAGAACGCGTCCAGCCGGGCCACCTCCTCGGCGGTGAGCGGGCTGGCGCGCCCCCAGACCTCCTCGTGGTCCCGATAGGCGAAGGTGTGCTCGATGTACAGCTGGACCTGGTTGACCTTCCACGACGCCAGCCGGTCGATCAGTGCCTCGAGGGTGTGCATGGTCGGGACCTTGTCCCGGGAGATGTCGAGCATGACTCCGCGCACGGGAAAGTCGGGCCAGTCGCGGACCGTGCCGACGGGGAGCCGGTGATCGTGCAGGCGAGCGAGCTGGTCGAGGGTCGCCCGACCGTAGAACAGGCCGGCGTCGTCGCCGCCCCGGAGCTGGACGCCATCTGCGTCGATCCGCAGCTCGTAGCCCTGGGCGGGCAACGACTGGTCGAGGGTTGCGACCGGCGGGCGTGCGGGCACGAGCCCGTCTCCGAGGTCGAGGTGGCGCGGCCGCGGGAGCAAGTTCACCGCCGCGCCCCCCAACTTCTTGCGGTACACGAAGAACACCCGGCTCACCGTGCCGCCGACGCGGGCGTAGGGGACGATGGGTCCGACCCATACGACCTCGGCGCGGTGGCGTCCGGCGGCCCGCATCCGGTGCAGGGCCCCCAGCACGAGCGGTTCTCCCACGCCTTTGCCGACGAGATCGTGGCGGACGGCGACCGGACCCAGCAGCCCCCGGCGGTTGACGTCATAGGCGCAGAAGCCGGTGATTCCCTCGTCACCGCGGGACACAACGAGCGTGCCCTTGTCGAGGGCGCGCAGGGCCTCGGCCGCCCAGTTCGGCCAGTAGGTCTCCAGCCAGGCCGCCATCTCCGCCCGGTCGCGGGCCTCGACCAGATCCGTGCCGCCAGGGTCCGGGCGCAGGGCGTCGAGGTCCACGGCCATGTTGAAGTTGGCCTCGGCTCGGTTGTAGTGGTGGCGCTCGAGCAGGCTGAGCAGCGCCGTCTCGGTCGTCTCCACACCGGGAAAGAGGAAGTACGGAGCGTCCGCGCCGACCGTCACCGACTTCGTTCCGGCCAGATCGGCCTCGGCAGCTTCGATGAGTGCATGGCCGTGTCCTCGTCCGCGGGCAGAGGGGTCGACGACCAGGAGGCGCACGTAGCCCCCGCCCTCGCCCTCCACGGTCGCCACCACTCCGACGTCGGGGTCGCCGCGCACCGTCGCCGGCTGGTCCGGCGCGAACAACGCACCCTCCAGCTCGTCCGCCGCCGGAGGGTCGGACACGCCCCGACGGCACAACTCGGCGATGGCACCCAGGTCCCCGGCGCCGAGCCGATCGAGCGCCAGTGAGGTCACGAGTTCCTCCAAACGTCGGCCACGACGTCATCGAGGCGCGGCCTCTGCTCGAGCATCGAGGCCAGGAGCCGCACCTGCACCCGGCTCCGGTCGCGGTTCTGGCCGGGCCGGAACGTCCGGAAGTAGACGTCGCCCGCCAGATAGTCGGTCAGAAATCGCACCGCCTGTTCGTACACCAGGACGGCGCCGGCCAGCGAGAGCAGCGCCACCTCGGGCTGGCTGATCCACCCGGCGGCCTCCTGGTGGTAGCCGGTCAGCATCGCCCGGGCCCGGCCCAGGTCCAACTGCACGCGGTCGATGTCGGGTTCGTCCTCCCGACCGGGGCAGGCGGCGGTGCGGAGCAGGTCACCGACGTCCCAGAGGATCGGGCCCGGCATGATCGTGTCCAGGTCGGTGACGCAGATGGCCCGGCCCGAGTCGTCATCGAAGAGGAGGTTGTCGACCTTGGCGTCGTTGTGCGCCACGCGGGTCGGGACTTCGGGCCCGGCCAGGCTCCGACCGGCTTCTGCGAGACGTCGGTGCTCCAGCACGAAGGCGACCTCATCGGCCACGTCTGCCGCCCGTCCAGCGGGGTCGACGCGCAGCACGCGTTCGAAGCTCGACAGCCGCTGCTCGGGGTGGTGAAACCCCGGGATCGTCTCGCCCAGCAGCGCTGGGTCGAGGTCGACCAGCAGACGGTGGAGCTCTCCGAAGGCCCGGCCGGCCTCGAACGCCTGCGTGTCCGAGTCGAGCGTGGCCTCGCTGTGGGTCCGCTCGACGAACCACATGCAGCGCCAGACCGCACCATCGACCGCCCGCCACGAGAGCCGCCCGTCACGTGTCGGGACCAGTCTCACGACCCTGCGGTCCAGGTCCTCCTGACCTGCCGCTTCCAGCCGGCTCCGCAGGTGCGACGTCACGAGGGCGACGTTGGCCATCACCAACTCCGGATCCGGGAAGACCTCGGGGTTCAGCCGCTGGAGCAGATAGCGCACTGGTCCAACCACGGTGACCAGGTGCGTGGCGTTGATGTTCCCCTCGCCGTGGGGCACGATGCTCTCGACCGGCCCATCCAGGGCGAATCGGGCAGCGACGACCGCCGGATCCGGGACAGCGCCCGTGGTGGGGCCATCTTGCACCCGGGCGAGGGTACCGTTCCCCAAACAGAGCGAGGGGATGGGTCTGTGGCATATCAACCGATCGAGAGCTACGGCGTCATCGGCGACATGCGCACCGCCGCCCTGGTGGGGACCAACGGGTCCATCGACTGGCTCTGCTTCCCTCACTTCGACTCGCCCAGCGTGTTCGCCGCCATCCTCGACGACGACAAGGGTGGGCGCTTCGCCATCTCACCCACGATCGAGGACTTCCGGACCAAGCAGCTCTACTGGCCCGACAGCAACGTGCTCGTGACCCGGTTCCTGTCCGAGACCGGCGTCGCCGAGGTCACCGACTACATGCCCGTCGGGTCGGCGGCGACCCGGTACAACCGCCGTTGCGTGGTCCGGCGGGTGACGAGCATCCGGGGCACGATGACCTTCCGCATGGAGTGCACCCCGGCGTTCGACTTCGCCCGCACCAGCCATGACGCCGCGGTGGGCGACCGAGGAGCGCGCTTTCGCTCGGACCGGGCTCACCCTGGGACTCGGCAGCGATGTGCCGGTGAAGCGCCACGGACAGGGGGTCGGTCGCCGACTTCAGCCTCGACGAGGGCGAGGAGGCCTCCTTCGTCCTGGGCGAGGCCGACCCGAGGGAGCCGCCGACCTCCGCCTCCCACCCACCCTGCAGGACGAGCTTCTGCAGGGCACGGTCGACTACTGGCACCACTGGCTGTCGCAAGTGCACCTACCGGGGCCGGTGGCGCGAGATGGTCCATCGTTCGGCGCTTGGCCCTCAAGCTGCTGACCTTCGATCCGACCGGCGCGATCGTCGCCGCCCCGACGTGCGCCTGCCCGAGCAGGTCGGCGGGACGCGGAACTGGGACTACCGCTACACCTGGATCCGCGACGCCGCCTTCACCCTGTACGGGTTGCTGCGCATCGGCTTCACCGAAGAGGCGGCGCAGTTCATGACCTTCCTCGAGGCCCGGTGCCGCGAGCTCGACCCCGACGGGTCGCTGCAGATCATGTACGGGCTCGACGGCCGCCACCGCCTCGTCGAGGAGGAGCTCGACCACCTCGACGGCTACCGCGGCTCCCGGCCCGTGCGGGTGGGCAACGACGCCTACGACCAGCTCCAGCTGGACATCTACGGCGAGCTCATGGACTCGGTCTACCTGTACAACAAGTACGGCTCGCCGATCTCCTACGACCTCTGGGTGTCGCTCCGGCGCCTGGTCAACTGGGTCTGCGACAACTGGCAGCGCGAGGACGAGGGAATCTGGGAGATGCGCGGCGGCCGGCGGCACTGCGTCTACTCGAAGCTGATGTGCTGGGTCGCCGTCGACCGGGGTCTGCGCCTGGCCGACAAGCGCTCGTTCCCCGCCGACCGCGACCGGTGGCTCCGGGTACGCGACGAGATCTACGAGCAGATCATGGAGCGCGGTTGGAGCGACAAGCACCAGGCCTTCATGCAGTCGTACGACAGTGAGACTCTCGACGCCGCCAACCTGGTGATGCCGCTCGTGTTCTTCCTCTCCCCCAGCCGATCCGCGGATGCTCGAAGACCCTCGACGCCATCAACCGGTCCCCCGAGGACGGCGGGCTGGTCGCCAACAACCTCGTCTACCGCTACAACCTGCTGGCCAGTCCCGACGGGCTTCCCGGAGAGGAGGGCACGTTCAACATCTGCACGTTCTGGCTCGTGGAGGCCCTCACCCGTGCCGGCCGGGCCGACCGCTCCCGCCTGGACGAGGCCAGGCTCATGTTCGAGCGCATGCTCGGCTACGCCAACCACGTCGGCCTGTTCGCCGAGGAGACCTCGATGTCGGGCGAGGCGCTGGGCAACTTCCCGCAGGCCTTCACCCACCTGGCGCTCATCAGCGCCGCCTTCAATCTCGACCGGGCCCTCGGGACCCGGGACTGAGCAGGCCGGCGCGAAGCCCTAGCCCCGGTCTCCCGAGACGAGCTCCCACCTCGCCGGCTCGCCGTTCACCTCTCGCAGGACGCCCCGTGACTCGAGTGCCCGGAGGTGAGCCATGGCCTCGCCCACGGCCGCCCGGCGCATGAAGCCCTCGATCCGGTCCCACGGGCGCGACCACGTCATCTGGGAGGCGATGTCCCACGCCGAGGTCACGCCCCGCGTCGACGGCGGCGACGACCTCGGCGAAGCGCTGCTCGTGATGGGCTCGCAGCTCGGCCACCCGCTCCGGGAGCCCGACGAAACGGTGCTCGTGGGCGGGCAGCACCTCGTCGGTCGGAAAGCGCGGCCACCCGGTCCAGCGAGGCGAGGTAGTCGCCGAGCGGATCGGCCCCCGCCTGCGGGTGGAACGGGATGTTGGGAGTGATGCGGGGCAGCACGTGGTCGCCGGAGAGCATCAGCTGATAGCGCGGCTCGTGGAAGCACAGGTGCCCGGGTGAGTGGCCGGGCGTCCAGATGGCGAGGAGGTCCCAGCCCGGCACCTCGGGCTTGGTGCCGTCCTCGATCAACACGTCGGGCTCGACGGCGGTGACGAAGGGCAGGACCGGCATGGACGCCCGCTGCAGCGACGACAGCTCCTCGGCCGGCGCGCCCACCCGGCGCAGCATGGCGCCGACCCGCGCCAGCAGATCCTCGGGCTCCTGGTAGCGGTCGTGGATCAGCTTGGCGTCGGCCGGGTGCAGGGCGACCCAGGCCCCCGACGCCTCCCTCACCCGGCCGGCCAGCCCGTAGTGGTCGGGATGGATGTGGGTGACGAGAACCCCCTGCACCTCGGCGACCTCGGTCCCGGCATGCGACAGCCCGGCGGCCAGTGTCTCGAAGGCGTCGTCGGTGTTCCAGCCGGCGTCCACGATGTAGGGCCCGGCGTCGGTCTCGAACACGTACACGAGCACGTAGCGCAGGGGTTGTTCGGGATCGGGACGGGGATGCTCCAGATGCCCGGCCTGACGCGCTCGACGGGCGGGAGCGGCCCGACCGTGCGGGCGCTGACCGACACCACCCGCTAGCCCGCCGCGACCAGGCCCCGAGCGCCCTCGACCACGTGGCGGGCAGAGATGCCGGCCCAGTCCATCAGCTCGGCCGACGTGCCCGAGCCGGGCGTGCCCCGGACGGCCAGATGGGCGATGCGTGGGGGGTGAGGCTCGTTCGACAGCGCCTCCATGACCGCGGCCCCCATACCGCCTTGTGGGTAGTGGTCCTCGACGACGAGCAGACGACCCGACGGTGACCCGCGCCGCCTCGCGCAGCGTGTCCACGTCGACGGGCTTCACCGAGTACAGGTCGATCACCCGCGCCCTGATCCCCGACTTCTCGAGCGGTCGCGGCGGCCTCGAGGCAGGCGTGCAAGCGTGACGCCGGCGCCGATGAGCGCGACGGAGTCGTCGTCGTGGCTGCGAACCACCTTGGAGCCGCCGATCGCGAAGCGGTCGTCGGGACCGTAGATGACGGGGTAGGCGCCCCTGGTCGTGCGGATGTACACGATGCCCTCGGTGTCGGCCATGAGGCCGACGAGGTTCACCGCCGAGACGGGGTCGCTCGGGTAGAGCACCGTCGACCCGCTCGACCGCCCGCATGGCGGCCAGGTCCTCGAGCGCCATCTGCGACGGCCCGTCGGCGCCGATCTCCGAGCCGGCGTGGGAACCGGACAGGCGGATGTTGGCTCGTGAGATCGCCGCCATCCTGATGAAGTCGTAGGCCCGCGAGAAGAACGCAGCGAAGGTGGACGCGAATGGCACGTACCCCCGGACGCTCATGCCGACCGCGGCCGCCACCATCTGCTGCTCGGCGATGAACATCTCGAAGAAACGATCGGGGTACGCCTTCTTGAACTCGTCGGCGTGGGTCGAGTTGCTGACCTCGCCGTCGAGCGCCACGACCTCGGGGCGGGCGCCGAGGGCGACCAGGGCGTCGCCGTAGGCCTTGCGTGTTGCCACCTTGTCCGACTTCGTCGTAGCGGGGCAGCTCGACCGTCACCTTCCCCGGACGGGAGATCGCGCTCTCGGAGCCGCTCCGGGAGGGGTCCGTCGGACCGCAGGTCACGCTCGCCTCCCAGCTCGGCGATGGCCCGCTGGGCCATGTCCTCGGGGAGGGGCTTGCCGTGCCACCCCTCCTTGTCCTCGAGCTCGGAGAAGCCCTTGCCCTTGACGGTGCGGGCCACGATCACCGTCGGGCGGTCCGCGTCGCGGACGGCAGTGAGGGCCTCGTCGATCTCGGCGTCGTCGTGCCCGTCGATCTCCAGCGTCGGCACAGCCGAAGGCCTCGACCCGGCGGCGGTAGGCGTCCAGCTCCCATCCGAACTCCGTCGGGCCCCGCTGCCCCAGCCGGTTGACATCGAACAGCGCCGTCAGGTTCGAGAGCCCGTAGTGGGCCGCCTTGTCGAGCGCCTCCCAGATGGAACCCTCGGCCAGCTCGCTGTCGCCGCAGAGGACCCACACGTGGAAGGGCAGCTCGTCGAGATAGCGGCCCGCCAGGGCGACACCGACTCCGTCGGGCAGCCCCTGCCCGAGGGATCCCGTCGCCACGTCGACCCACGGCAGCTCGGGCGTCGGGTGTCCTTCCAGCTTGGACCCGAACTGGCGGTAGGTCTCGACCAGCTCCTTGTCGCTGACGACACCCGCCGCCTTGAACATCGAGTAGAGCAGCGGCGACGCGTGGCCCTTGGAGAAGATGAGGTGGTCGTTGTTGTCCGCCTTGGGGTCGTTCCAGTCGTAGCGGAAGTGGCGGGACAACAGGACGGCCATGAGATCGGCGGCGGACATGCTCGAGGTGGGGTGGCCCGACCCGGCTTGGGTGCTGCAGCGGATGGAGTCCACCCGCAGCTGCTGGCCGAGCTCGGCCAGGAAGGCGAGCTGGTCGGTGTCGAGCTTGCCGCCGGTCGTCGTTCGAGCCATGTCGAGTCTCCCCGGGGGTCGGCGCCCGGCCCGTTCCAGGCGCTCCACGGCCAGGCTAGTCGGGCTCAGCCGCGGCGCACCCTGCCCCGAAGGGCGGCGAGGGCGAGGCCGATGCTGAGCACGCCCACCGCAGCCACCGCCACCAGCGCCTGGAACAGGGCGGTGCCGTCCCAACCGCTCGAGGTCAGCGAGCGCAGCCCGGCCAGCAGGTAGGTGACGGGGTTGTAGGTGGCGATGGTGGACAGCCAACCGGACAGCGCCTGCTTGGGGACGAAGGTCGTCGTCAGGAAGGCGAGAGGGAAGAAGAGCACGAAGCTGGAGTTGACGGCGGCGGGGTTGCCCGTCTTGAGGGCGATGGCATACGGAAAGCCGGTGAAGACCAGCCCCCACAGAGCAGCGACGAGCACGAAGACGATGAGCCCCGCCACCCCGGTCACGAAGTTCACCCCGACGGCGAAGCCCACGATCAGCACGGGGATGGTGAGCGCCACCACGAGGGTGAAGTCCGCGACCATCAGCCCGAGCAGCAGGGCCAGGCGACGGACGGGTGTCACGCACAGCCGGTCGAAGTAGCCGCCCTGGATGTCGGTCACCAGCGACGAGGCCCGTGAGATGCCGGTGACGGCGAAGACGATGGCGACCGGCAGCAGGAACGCCTTGAGGTCGATGCCCGCGGCCTGGCGGGTCACCTTCTGCAGCGAACCCAGGTTCACGGTGAAGAAGAACACCGGGACGATCAGGGCGGGGATCATCGACTCCGGGTCCCTGGGTATCTGGCGCAGGGCCCGGCCCGCCACCACGATCAGGTCCCACACGAAGCCGGTCTCGCGCCCTTGTATGTCGTCTCCGGGCTCGGCGGCGGAGCGGGTCGCCGCGCTGGCGGTCGTCACTGGCCCTCCTCAGGCTCGACGTGCTCGAGGTGCTCGATGTGGCCGCCGGTCAGCTCCAGGAACACGTCGTCGAGCGTGGGCGTGCGCAAGGTGAGGCTGTGCACCGTGAGCTGGCGGTGGTTGAGCGCCACGGCGACGGGCGTCATCGTCGCCGCTCCGTCTGGCGCCCGCAGCGTCACCTCCCCCTCCCGGATGGACACGTGATGGACGCCGGGCACCTCCCGCAGCGCCTCGGCGACCTGTGGGTCGGCGCCCTCGACCCGGGCGACGATGAGGTCGTCTCCGATGGAGCGCTTCAGCTCGTCCGGCGTGCCCTCGGCCACGATGCGCCCGTCGGAGATGATGCCCACCCGGTCGGCCAGCTCGTCGGCCTCCTCGAGGTACTGGGTCGTCAGGAAGATCGTCGTGCCCCGCTCGACGTTCAGCTTGCGGACCTCCGCGCCAGACGGCGACGCGGCTGGCGGGGTCGAGACCGGTGGTCGGCTCGTCCAGAAAGATGACCTCGGGGTTGTGCACCAGGGCGGCAGCCACGTCGAGCCGGCGCTTCATGCCGCCCGAGTAGGTCGCGACCCGCCGGTCGATGGCGTCGCCGATGTCGACCATGCGCAGCACGTCGTCGAGACGACGATTGATCTCCGAGGTGTGCAGGCCGTAGAGCCGACCCTGGAGCCGGAGCAGCTCCCGGCCCGTCTGGCGGTCGTCGAGCGCCGCCTCCTGGAGGGCGACGCCGATCCGAAGCCGCACCGCCTGGCGGTTCGGAGGCGACGTCGTAGCCCGCCACGACGCGCCGAGCCGGCCGTCGGCAGCAACAGGGTGCACAGCATCCGCACCAACGTCGACTTCCCGGCCCCGTTGGGTCCCAGGAACCCGTAGATCTGTCCCTCGGGCACCGAGAGGTCGACCCCGGCGACGGCCAGGACCGAGTCGAAGCGTCGCTCGATCTTCTCGGCCAGGACGGCCGGCTCAGCCATCGGTCGGCGCCAGCTCCCCGCGTGACCTCACGCCTCCAGCCCGTCGAGGCGGGCCAGGATGCGGAGCATGACCTCGTCGGCTCCCCCGCCGATGGACAGCAGCCGGGAGTCGCGGAAGTAGCGCGACGTCCAGGTCTCCTCCATGTACCCGATGCCGCCGTGGTACTGGATGCACGTGTCGGCGACCTTGCGGATCAGCCGGCCCGTGGCCAGCTTGGCGATGGTGGCGTAGCGGGTCGTGTCCTCGCCCCGCAGGTACGCCTCGGCGCAGGCGTAGTTGTAGTGCCGGGCCATGTCCAGCTCGGCGGCCAGCTCGGCCAGGGTGAACTGGATGTGCTGGTTGGCGAGCAGCGGCCGGCCGAAGACCTCCCGCTGCCTGAGGTACTCGGCGGTTCGCTCGAGTGCCCGCTCGGCACCCCCGACGGCCTGGTAGGCGGCGATCATCCGCTCGTTCTGGAACTGGGCCATCTGCTGCTGGAAGCCCTGCCCGATCTCTCCGATCGTGTTGGCGACCGGCACCCGCACGTCCTCGAACGAGAGCTCGGCCGTGTCCGACGACCAGTTGCCGAGCTTCTCGAGCTTGCGGCTGACCGCAAACCCGTCGACGTCGGTCGGCACGACGATCTGGGACATGCCGTGGTAGCCGCCCTCGTCCGATGTCCGGGCCAGCAGGCACAGCCAGTCGGCCTGGGCGCCGTTGGTGATGTACAGCTTGGTCCCGTTGATCACCCACTCGTCGCCGTCGCGCACGGCCCTGGTGCGGAGGGCGGCGACGTCCGAGCCGGCGTCGGCCTCGGTGACGGCGATCGAAGTCACCATGCTGACCGCTGATGGCCGGGGCGAGGTAGCGCCGCTTCAGCTCGTCGGTCCCGAACCGGTGGAGCGACGGCGTGGCCATGTTGGTCTGCACGCTGATCGCCATCGGCACCCCGCCGCAGCCGATGCGTCCCAGCTCCTCGCCGGCGACGACCGTGTAGGAGTGGTCGGCCCCCTGCCCGCCGTAGCTCGGGTCGTACTCCAGCCCGAGCAGACCGAGCGCCCCCAGCTTGGGGAACAGCTCGTGGGCCGGGAAGGCGCCCTCCCGCTCCCACCGGTCGACGTGGGGCTCGATCTCGCGCTCCACGAAGTCCCGCACCGTCTTGCGGAACAGCTGGTGCTCGGCGGAGAAGTTCATGACGCCAGCTAGCGTGCCATGCTCGGTCCATGACCGACATTTCGATCACCCCGATCGGGCCGGGGCGCTTCTCGGTGCAGCTCCGCCAGGGCCGGACCTCCACCAGCCACCGGGTGACGGTCCCGCAGTCCGTCCTCGACGATCCGGAGCTCGGTGCTGTCGATCCGCAGGTGATCGTGCACGAGTCGATGGAGTTCCTGCTCGAGCGTGAGCCGCCGACGTCGATCCTGTCCGAGTTCTCTCTCGAGGTCATCCCTCGGTACTTCAGCGACTACGACACCGAGCTGCGACGACGCCTGTCTCTCAGCGGGTGAACACGGCGAGGAAATCCCTGGAGCTCGGCTCGAGCCAGTGCGTCGGGCCGTAGTTCATGCCCGTCAGCAGCGGCGTGCCCTGTACCTGGTCTGGCGGTGCGAGGGGAACCGGAGCGTAGGTCGAGAAGCTCACCCACTGAGGGTTGATGTCGAGCTCCATGGCCCGGACGCAGCCGGCGGCCACCAGGACGTGGGCCAGCCCGGCCGGATCGAGCGCCGGTCCGGCGGCGTAGATCAGGTTCCCGCCGCCATCGACACCGACCGCTGACCGCCACACGTTGCTGCCGCCGCCGAGAGTCGCCCCCCAGCTCGAGCCCAGGTTGGCGGGCGCGCCGCCGTCCACGAGGAGATGCAGGTTCTGCCGGACCGAGACCACGTCGGGCGTGAGGGTGACGTCCCGACCCCAGACGCCAACCGTCGCCGAGCCGTCGGCGTGGATCGCCAGCGACGCGTAGCCATCCTGGAGCGGCAGGGCCGCTCTCCCGGCCGTGTACCACCCGCCCGATCCGGTGCCGAGCCGGAAACCGGAGTTGAAGGCGGCCACCAGCTGCGGGCGCACGCTCGGGTCGATGGCCCCCTGGGCGGGCCAGCTGCCGGCGGGCTCACCCGTACCCCGCGTAGAGGACGGTCTTCGTCAGCTTGGTGTTGATCCACGCCAAGCCCGTCGGCGCCGACCCGTTCCCCGGTCGGAGGGTGGTGGTGTAGACGACCGGGACGGTGCCGTTCGGCCGGCCGCCCGGAGCCCAGACGGCGGCGCGACCGGCCGGGACCCAGTGGCCCTCGCCGGGAAGAGGAGCGCTCGCCAAGGGGTGGGCGTCTGCAGGCGGCGGAGGGGGCGGGGGCGGAGGCACCGTTGTCGTCGTCGAACCGCCGATGCGTCGACCGGTGCGGAGTTGCGGCCGGCTGGGCGGCCGCCGTTCGTGACGACCGCTCCGGTCCGGTGGAGCCCGACGTGGCCAGCACCGCCGACGCCACCGCAGCGGCGACGACCACGGCCGCCACCGGGACGAGCCAGAGGCGCCGCAGCCGCCGTCGCCGCGGGGCCGAGGGAGACTCCTTCTCGGAGCCGATCAGCACCATATGCGGGGAGTATTGTCACACTCCCCGCCCTCGTGCGGCGGTATCTCAGGCCGCCGACGTCACCTCGGCCGCCTCGCCGGCCCCGGTGGGCTCCAGGGCAACGGCGAGCACGTCGGCGACGTCGTCCACCAGGTGGAACGACAGCTGGTCCCTGACCGCCTCGGGGACGTCGTCCAGGTCGCCGCCGTTGCGGGCGGGCAGGACGACCTCGGTGAGACCGGCCCGATGGGCGGCCAGCACCTTCTGCTTGACGCCGCCGATCGGCAGCACCTTGCCCTGCGAGCGTGACCTCACCGGTCATGCCCACGGTCGACCGGACCGGACGCCCGGTCAGCAGGCTCGTCAGCGCGGTGGTCATGGTGACGCCCGCCGACGGGCCGTCCTTGGGAACGGCGCCCGCCGGCACGTGGACGTGGAAGCGGCGCTTGGTGGCCGCCTCGGGTGAGACCTCGAGGTCGTCGGCGTGCGAGCGCACGTACGACAGGGCGATCTCGGCCGACTCCTTCATCACGTCGCCGAGCTGGCCGGTCAGCACCAGCCCCTCGCCGTCCATCGAGGACGCCTCGATGAAGAGCACGTCTCCACCGGCGCCGGTGACGGCCAGACCCGTGGCCACGCCGGGCACCGACGTGCGCTCGGCAGCCTCCGCGAAGAACCGCGGCCGGCCGAGGTAGGTGGCGACGTCGTCACCTTCGACCACGACCGGCGTCGACCGGGAGTCGGACGCGATGGCCGTGGCGACCTTGCGCAGCAGCTTGCCCAGCTCGCGCTCGAGCCCGCGAACACCGGCTTCCCGGGTGTAGTCGGACACGATGGCGCGCAGGGCGTCCTCGGTCACGGTGACGTCGTCGGTGACCAGGCCGTTTCGCTGCAGCTGGCGGGCCAGCAGATGGTCCCGACCGATGGCGACCTTCTCGTCCTCGGTGTAGCCGTCCAGGCGGACCAGCTCCATGCGGTCGAGCAGGGCGCCCGGGATCGTCTCCGAGACGTTGGCCGTGGCCAGGAACACCACGTCGGACAGGTCCAGGTCGACCTCCAGGTAGTGGTCGCGGAACGTGTGGTTCTGGGCCGGGTCGAGCACCTCGAGCAGGGCCGACGAGGGATCGCCGCGCCAGTCGGAGCCGAGCTTGTCGACCTCGTCCAGCAACAGCACCGGGTTCATCGTCCCGGCCTCCCGGATGGCGCGCACGATGCGCCCCGCGGCGGCGCCCACGTAGGTGCGCCGGTGGCCGCGGATCTCGGCCTCGTCGTGCACCCCGCCCAGGGCGACGCGCACGAACTTGCGTCCCATCGCCCGGGCCACGGACTCGCCCAGCGAGGTCTTGCCCACGCCCGGCGGCCCGACCAGGGCGACGATGGCCCCCGCCCCGCGCCGGTCGTCCTGGCTCAGGCCGCGCTCGGCCCGCAGCTTGCGCACGGCCAGGTACTCGATGATGCGGTCCTTCACGTCGGACAGGCCGGTGTGGTCGGCGTCGAGGACCTCTCTGGCCTCCTCGACGTCGAGGCGGTCGTCGGATCGGATCCCCCAGGGGACGTCGAGGACCGTGTCCAGCCACGTGCGGATCCAGCCACCCTCAGGGTTCTGCTCGCTGGTCCGCTCGAGGCGGTCGATCTCCTTCTCGATCGCCGTCCGCACGTCGGCGGGCAGATCAGCGGCCTCGACCTTGGCCCGGTACTCGGCCACCGGGCCCTCGTCGTCGCCGAGCTCGCCCAGCTCCTTGCGGATGGCCGCCAGCTGCTGGCGCAGCAGGAACTCGCGCTGCGGTGCGCTCCATCCCCTCGGCCACGTCGGTGCGGATCTGGTCCGCGACCTCGTGCTCGGCCAGGGCGTCACGGGCCCAGCCCAGGACCTTGCGCACCCGCTCCTCGACATCCAGGGTCTCCAGGACCTCGACGGCGCGGGCGACGGGCAGGTCGGTCCAGCCGCCGGCCACGGCGTCAGCCAGGGCACCGGGCTCGGTGGCGCTGGCGAGCGCCTCGGGCAGCCGCCTGCGAGCGGCGGCGCTCGGCCAGGGCGCTCACGACTCCCCGCAGCTCGCGCGCCAGCTCGGCCAGACGGCCGGTGGCGATCGTCGGGTCCTCGATGCGCTCGGCCTGGACCCACAGGCCAGGACCCGAGCCGGCCACGCCGGTACCGACGACGGCACGGGAAAGGCCCCGCAGCAGCACGGCCTGCTGCCCGTTGGGAAGCTGGCCGACCTCGTCCACCCGGGCCACGGTCCCGACCGTGGCGTAGCGCCCCTCGATCCGGGGCACGAGCAGGAGGAGGCCCGTCGGCGCTGGACGCAGCCTCGATCGCCTGCTTCGCCTCGTCCGTGTCGGGAGCGAGGGTCACCACCATCTGGGGCAGCACGACGCCCACCTCGATGGGCAGGAGCGGAAGGCTGACGGTGTTGGGTTCGGTGGTCGGCATGGTGGACTCCTGTGGACTCCTCGGTTCGGAGTCTTACAACATTACAGGTGAGCATGTTCTTCCCCACCCCAGCCGCCCAGCGGGCACTTCCCTGCACGACTCCGCGCGTTCCACATCTGATCGAAATTGCCGTCGGCGTCAACCGGCGCCCTGCCCGGTTTCGACGCAATGTGGAACCGGTCCATCACCAAAGGGGGCGCGTCGGGCCCGACCTCGGGCCGGAGGTAGGGTCTCCGGCCGTGCCGCGCCGGTCTGCTGCCGCCCTGGTGTGCGCCCTGGCCGCGGCGGCGGGGCTGCTCGCCAGCTGCTCCTCGGGCTCCTCGGGTGGGTCCACCGCCAGCGCCTTCCTCGTCCGACTGGTCGAAGGGGAACCTCCAGTCGGCAGCCGGGCGCACTGGGGCCCCCGACCGGGCCGTCGCCGACCTCCAACAGGTGACGAACGACCTCCAGGTGACCCACGCCGACCTGCGCCTGGGCAACGTGAGCGGGTCGAGGGCCGACTTCTCGGCCGCCCTCACCCTGGCGGGGCTGGGCGTGTGGCGGTACCAGGGACACCTGGGGCTCCGTCAGACCAGCGGCGGCCACTGGATCGTCGCCTGGGCGCCCTCTGACATCTACCCCGGCCTCGGTCCTGGCCAGCGGCTCGGACGGACGCGGACGCTGCCCCCGAGGGGCGCCATCCTCGACCGCACCGGGGCGCCCCTGGTGCTGCCGACCCCCGTCGTCACGGTTGGCATCGTTCCCGGCAAGCTCACCAACCCGGCGGCGGCGATCGCCGCCCTCCAGGCCACCACGGGCTCGGACCCGGCCCGGGTGCAGCAGCTCCTCACCGGCGCCAAGCCCGACCAGTTCCTCCCGGTCATCACCCTGCGCCAGGCCGACTACGCCAAGGCCAAGCCCGTGCTCTACCCGATCCCCGGCCTGTCCTTCGAGCAGAAGACCGAGAACCTCCCGCCCACTCCCACCTTCGGCCGGGCCGTGCTGGGCCAGCTCGGGCAGGCCACGGCCGACGCCCTGAAGCAGGCGGGGCCGGGGTTCGAGGCGTCGGACGACGTCGGTCTGTCCGGCCTCGAGCTGGCGTACCAGCGCCAGCTGGCCGGCACGCCCTCCGGCTCCGTCGTGGTGCTCGACGCCCAGGGCCAGGCGGTCGGGACGCCGTTCACGGTCACGGGACAGCCGGGCCAGCCGGTGCGCACCACGCTCGACCAACGCCTCCAGAGCGCGGCCGAGGCCGCCCTGGCCTCCACGACGCACCCCGCCGCTCTGGTCGCCGTCCAGCCCTCCACGGGTCAGCTGCTGGCGGTCGCCAACGCCCCGGCCGACTCCTCGTTCGACCGGGCCCTCAGCGGGCAGTACCCGCCGGGGTCCTCGTTCAAGATCGTCACCACCACCGCCCTCATCCCCACCGGCGTCACGCCTGACACCCCGGCTGCCTGTCCGCCCAGCGTGACCGTCGGGGGCAGGACCTTCACCAACTTCGAGGGGGAGACCTCGGGCACCGTCCCCTTCTCCGTCGACTTCGCCCGGTCGTGCAACACGGCCTTCATCGGGCTGGCGTCCCGTCTCAACGCCGACCAGCTCCAGACGGCGGGCCGATCGCTCGGGATCGGGACGGGCTGGAAGCTCCCGCTGCCCGCCTTCACCGGGCAGATCCCGACCACCGCCGACCCGACCGAGCTGGCCGCCGACGCCATCGGCCAGGGCCGCGTCCTCGCCAGCCCGGTGGCGATGGCGCTGGCGGCGGGCGCCGTCGACGCCGGCACGTGGCGGCAGCCGGTCCTCGTCACCGATCCGAGCGCGCCGCCGCCGGCCCTGGCCCAGCCGGCGCCACCGCTGCCACCCGGCGCGGCGGGGACCCTGGCCCAGCTCATGCGAGGGGTGGTCACGGGAGGTACGGGCACGGCGGCCAACGTGCCTGGCCCTCCCGTCTTCGGCAAGACGGGCACGGCCGAGTTCGGGTCGGCCCAGCCGCCGCAGACCCACGCCTGGTTCATCGGCTACCGCGGCGACGTCTCGTTCGCCGTGCTCGTCGAGGGCGGTGGGGTCGGCGGCGCAGGTGGCCGCCCCCATCGCCGCCAACTTCCTCAAGGCCACCGGCTGGCGAGGGTCGTGAACCTCGACCGGCGGGCCGCGCTCGTCACCGGTGGGTCGAGCGGGATCGGGGCCGCCGTGGTGGAGCGGCTGCAACGGGCGGGCAGCCGGGTGGCCGTGCTCGATCTCCAGGCCGACGACGGCGACGGCGATCTGGCGCTGGCGTGCGACGTGGCCGACGAGGAGCAGGTCGTCGACGCGGTGGCCCGACGCCCGCCGTGAGCTCGGCGCCCTGCAGGTCGCTGTCCTGGCGGCCGGCGTCGGCGGCATGTCGGCCATCGCGGACATGTCCAGCGCAGAGTGGGACAGGGTGCAGGGGGTCAACCTGCGGGGCACGTTCCTGTGCCTGCGGGAAACGGCGCGCGCCATGCGCGACGCAGGCGAGGGCGGCGCAATCGTGGCCGTCGGATCGGTGTCGGGCTTCCTCGCCGATCGCCTGATGGGGCACTACAGCGTGTCGAAGGCGGGCGTGGCGGCCCTCGTGCGGGTGGCGGCCCGGGAGCTCGGGCCCCACCGGATCCGCGTCAACGCCGTGGCACCGGGCACCACGGACACGCCGATGTTCGACGCCGCCCGACGCCTGGCCGGCTACGAGGAACAGGTCGCGGCGCGCACGCCCCTCGGCGGCCTCGGATCAGCGGGCGCGGTGGCCGACGCCGTGGTCGCCCTAGCCGGGCTCGACTGGGTGACCGGTCAGATCGTGGCCGCCGACGGGGGCGTCTCCCTCTGGAGCCCGATCGACCCGGCCGAGCGGCTTCCCCCGTAGCCGGCCCCTGGCTGGACGAGCCCCGTTAGCGCTTCAGCACCACAACCGAGGCGTTGGCACCTCTGCCCACGGTGTGGGCCAGCGCTGTCCTCGCCCCCGGCACCTGTCTGGGCCCGGCGTCACCGCGCAGCTGCAGCGTGAGCTCGACGACCTGGCCCAGGGCCGAAGCGCCCAGCGGCTCGCCCTTCGACAGCAGGCCGCCACTCGGGTTGACCGGCAGCCGGCCGGTCATCTCCGTGGCCCCGACCTCGAGCGTCTTACCGGCGTCACCGCGGGGACAGAGCCCGAGCTCCTCGTAGGAGAGCAGCTCCCGGGCCGCGTCGGTGTCCTGGCATTCGGCCACGTCGAGATCCGAGGGGCCCAGGCCCGCGGTCTCGTACGCCGACGTCGCCGCCAGGGTGGTGGGCGCCGGAATGCTGTCGTCCACCCGCCCCGACATCGGGGTCGCCTCGCTCAGCACGTTGCCGGGCAGGTGCGATCGAAGCACAGCCGCGGCGACCTTCACCGTCGGCTCCGAGCTGGCGACGGATCGTCGCAGCACGACGGCCGCCGCCCCCTCGTTGGGAGAGCAGAGCATCCACAGGCGCAGTGGCTCGCACACGACCCGCGACGCCAGCACGTCCGCAGCCGTCACCTCGCGACGCAGCATGGCTGCCGGGTTGGCCACCCCGTGGCGACGGTTCTTGACCACGACCTGGGCGAGATGGTCCAGGGTCACCCCGGACTCGTGCATCAGGCGCTGGGCGCGCAGGGCGAAGTACGACGGCGTCGCAGCCAGGCCGGCTTCCTCTCGCCACGGCTCGAAGAACGACGACCGGATGATTCCCTTGGGCATCTTCTCGATGCCGTAGACGAGGGCGGCGTCGTGCTGACCGGCCCGGATGGAGTCGGCGGCGAGGATCAGGGCGGCGGCGCCGCTCGCGCACCCGGCCTCGACGTCGAAGATGGGCGTGCCCGTCATGCCCAGGGCGTCCAGGACCTTGTGGCCTGCGGCCACCCCCCCGTAGGCGGTGCCACAGAACGCGGCCTGGAAGCCCCCCCGTCCGAGGCCCGCCTCGGCCAGGCTCGCCCGCACGGCGGCGACGCCCATCTCGGTCACGGTCTTGCCCTCGAACCGCCCGAACGGGTGGATCCCGATGCCGGCGATCTCGACCTGGGGCGCCGTCATGGCTCGACGGGCCCGAACGAGTAGGTGACGACGGGCCGGCCGTCCTCGTCGTCGTGGAGGGGAACGATCTCCAGGCGCATGGCCTGGCCGCGCCGCAGGCGCGACGGCTCTGGCTCGCTGATGCGGGTGATCACCCTGATGCGCTCCGGCAGCTCCACCACGCCGAAGCCGAACGGTACCGCTCCTCGGTAGCCGGGCGGCGGGGCGGTCACCGCCGTCCAGGCGAACAGCGTGCCCGTCTCCGACAGCGGAACCTCGGTCACCTCGTCGGCCGAGCAGTAGGGACACGTCGCGGTGCGAGGGAAGTGGTGCTCGCCGCACCGGGCGCACCGTCCTCCCAGCAGATGGCACGAGCCGTCAGTCGCAACCGTGAACAGCCCCTCCCGCACCGCGACATCGGCAGGGGAACCGTCGCTCACCTCACCCGGAACGCTCGTCGTGGCCTCCGAACTCCTTGCGCATGGCGGACAGAACCCTGTTGGCGAACTCGGCGTTGCCCCGCGAGCTGAACCGCTCGTAGAGGGCCGCGCTCAGCACGTGGGCGGGCACACCTTCGTCGATCGAGGCCATGATCGTCCAGCGGCCCTCGCCGGAGTCGGACACCCGGCCGCTGAAGCTGGACAGCTCCGGGTCCGCCTCGAGGGCGGCGGCGGTGAGGTCCAGCAGCCAGGAGGCCACGACGCTCCCCCGGCGCCACACCTCGGCCACCTCGGTCGTGTCGATGTCGTACCGGTAGTACTCCGGGTCACGCAGGGGCGTGGTCTCGGCGTCGGACACCTCCTTGCGGTTGCCGATATCGGCGTTGCGCAGCACGTCGAGGCCTTCCGCGTAGGCGGCCATGATCCCGTACTCGATCCCGTTGTGGACCATCTTGACGAAATGACCGGCGCCGTTGGGTCCGCAGTGGAGGTAGCCGTTCTCCGACGTGGAGTGCTTCCCCGTGCGCCCCGGTGTCCGCTCGATCGACCCAGCCCCCGGCGCGATCGTGGCGAAGATCGGGTCGAGGTGGCTGACGACCTCGTGCTCACCGCCGATCATCAGACAGAACCCCCGCTCGAGCCCGAACACGCCGCCGCTCGTCCCGACATCGACGAAATGGATCCCCTTCGGCTCGAGCGCCCTGGCCCGGTCGATGTCGTCGCGGTAGTAGGAGTTGCCCCCGTCGATAATGATGTCACCCCGCTGCATCCTGCCGGCGAGATCATTGACCGTCTCGCCGGTGAAGGCGGCTGGCACCATGACCCACGCAGCCCTCGGCGCGGTGAGCTTGCCCACGAAGTCGTCCAGCGAGGCGGTGCCGATCGCGCCCTCGCCCGCCAGCTCCTTCACCGCCGCCTGGTTGACGTCGTACACCACGCACTCGTGGCCGTCCCGCATGAGCCTGCGCACGAGATTGGCTCCCATGCGACCGAGGCCGATCATTCCGAGCTGCATGCGCCGATCCTTCCCTCTCCGTTGGTCTTCGCCGAGCCCGCCACGCCGGCCCGCCTCCTCAGAGGGTAGGGCGTTCCCAGAGCTTGATCCCCCCGAGAATGCCCGCCGCGTTGTCCACGATGGTCGCCTTGGGGCCCAGATCGGCGGTGACGTTCTTGGAGTTTCCGCCTCCGACGTAGACCTGGTCGTAGAAGAAGAGCGCGTCCAGGGTGTCGATGGCGAGCTTGACACGCTTGTTCCACTTCTTGTTCCCGACCCGGCTGCGAGCGGCATTGCCGAGGTACTCGTTGTACGACTCGTTCTTGCGCAGCGGGTGGTGCGCCAGCTCCATGTGCGGGGTCAGCCGTCCGTGGAAGAACAGGCCGGTACCGACGCCGGTGCCCAGCGTCACCACCAGCTCGAGCCCCTTGCCCTTCACCACGGCCGCGCCCTGCAGGTCGGCGTCGTTGACGACCTTGGTCGGCTTGCCGAGGGCGGCCTCGAGCGCAGAGGCGAGATCGAAGCTGCTCCACGCCTCGACGAGGTCGGGCACCGTCTCTGAGCCGGGGCCTGACACGGTCACGAAATGAGGAGCGGAGAGCACGTGGCCGTCGCGGACCATGCCGGGGAACCCCACCGAGACCCGGTCGTACACGGGGAGAGGCTCGACGAGCTGGCGCAGGGTCTCGACCATCTTGGTGGGCGGGCACGGGTAGGACGTGTCCACGCGCACGCGGTCCACCTCCATGGCGCCGGACGGGTCCAGGACGGAAGCCTTGAGGCCGGTGCCGCCCACGTCGATGGCCAACGTCGCCCGCTTCCTGGCCGTGGACCTGGTGGCCCGCGCCCGTCCCGAGCCAGCGGCGGCGGATCTCCTGGCACGTGTCCCTGGCGCGCGCTTGCCATCCGTCGGTCTGCGGGTGCTGCGGTCGGCCGTCATGCAGGACGCCTCCTGAGCTGACGAAGGGTGCTGTCAGCCATTGTGTCTCGCGTCATCCGTCCATGTCGGCCGAAAGTTCGCCAACGGCCAAAACGGACAAATACTGAGCGCCGACTATTTGTTGTTGGCCGTGATCGCGGCGGTAAGGGCGTCGGCGAAGCGTTGGGTGCCAGCGGGGACGGCGAGGTGGACACCGTCGGGTGTTCGCAGGGGGACCGGCTTGCCATCCGGCCCGACGATCGACGCCAGGTACGCGCCCTGGGCGTCGGAGAACGGCTTGACCTCGTCGACGAAGAACGGCCGCCGAGCCGGTGAGCCCGGCGCCCGCAGACCCAGATAGATGACGTCCAGGGCGCGGAGCTTGGCTTCGTTCGCCGGCTTGGCCATCGGCGGCCCGAGCACCCAGTAGACCTGGGCGTGGCCCGAGCTCAGGATGTCGGTGGCCTGCTGGGCCGCCGCCGCCCAGGCGGCGTAGAACTGGGGCGTGCCGTCGGCGATGCCGGGTCGGGTCCCGAACAAGCCGTAGTTGCCCACGAACTCGACCACGACGATGTCCGGCTGGTACTGGGTGACGAGCTGGCGCATCCTTCCCAACCAGTCGAACTTCGTGTCGAGCAGCCCTGTCCCGGGGCCGGCGGCCACCTGGACCTGGTAGCCCTCGCGCTGGAGGTCGGCGGTTGCGGCCCCCGCCGACTGCCCCGTGATCGAGTCGCCGACGAGCAGCACCTTGCGATGGGCCGTGAGCACGATCACGGCGGCGCCCACGCCGAGCACCAGCGCGACGACGGCGGCGAGCCCAGCCAGCGTCAGTCGCCTGCGCCTCGACGACTGCGGTGCGCTCACGCCGCCATCCACGAGCGCCCCTCCTACCCGGCTCTCCCGGCGACCAGTCGCCGTCTACGGCGGGCCGTGCCCCCGGTCCACCTTCCCCGGCCCGGGCCGACCGTCTCCGCGGGCCGGGTTCCCGGGCCGACCGTCCCCTCGGGGGGCGCGGGACAGGCGCGCCAGACGCTGGGGCCGGACGTAGCCTTCGGCTACGTACCAGTCCGCCGACCGGCGGATGGCATCGGCGGCCGGTCCGCTGGTGTACCCCAGCTCCCGCCGGGCACGCGAGTCGTCGAAGACCATCCTCGTGGTGGACATGCGCGCCGCCTCGAAGGGGACGGCGGGAGCTCGACGGAGGAGCCGACCCTGGACCAGCTCGCTGGTCCGCCCGACGGCGAGGGCCGCCGGGGCGGGGATCCTCCCCCGCGGCCTCGGTAGCCCCGTGTGCTCGGCCAGCACACCCAGGACCTCGATCAGCTCCATGTTCTCGCCGCCGAGTATGTAGCTGCGTCCCGAGCCGCCCCGCTCGGCAGCCAGGATGTGGCCCTCCGCCACGTCGTCGACATCGACGACGTTGAGCGCCGTGTCGACGTAGGCGGGGATGCGCCCGTTCAGAAAGTCGACGACGAGCTGGCCTGTCGGCGTCGGGGCGCGATCACCTTGCCCGAGGGGGAACGTGGGATGGGTGATGACGACCGGTAGGCCGGCGGCGGCGTGCCGGAGGGCCTCGTGCTCGGCCACGTACTTCGACCGCTTGTAACTGCCGAAGAGGTGCTCGATCTCGGTCACGTCCTCCTCGTCCGCCGGCGTGCCGTCCGCGCGCAACCCGATGGTGCCCACAGTGCTCGTGTACACGACACCGCAGCCCGACGCGCCGGCCGCGGTGAGCACGTTGCGCGTGCCGCTCACGTTGACGTCGTAGAAGAGCCGAGGCTGGCGCGCCCAGAAGCGGTAGAGGGCCGCGGTGTGGAACACCACCGTCACCCCGGCCAGCGCCCGGCCGACAGCGTCAGCGTCGCGAACATCGGCTTCCACGAGCTCGACGTCGAGCTTCTCGATGTTGGTCTGGTCTATGGCGGGCTCCACCACGGCTCGCACGGCGCAGCCCCGGTCCAGCAGCGCCCTGGCGATGGCCGAGCCGATGAAGCCGGTGGCGCCCGTGACACAGACCTGGTCGGAGCGGCCGAGAGGACGCCTGACGGGCTGGGCCACTCAGACCTTCTCTCGCTTGAGAGCGCTCTTGGCGACCGTGCGTCCGAAGTCCCACGCCAGCCCGGGATAGCGGTGGGCGTCGGCCACGACGTCCTCGAACGCGCCGACGAAGTCATCCACGACCTCCTGGCCCGCCACGAGCGGCGGCAGGATCTTGAGGACGTTCATGTTGTCGCCGGCGACCTGGGTGAGGATGCGGTGGCGGTGGAGCATGGGCACCACGATCATCTGGGTGAAGAGCCCAGGTCGGAGCCGCTCCATCATCCGCCAGCCCGATCGCAGCTTGAGCGACCGGGGCTCGCCGAACTCGATGCCGATCATGAGCCCCTTGCCCCGTACGGTTCGCACCAGCTCGAACTTGTCGACCATGGGCTCGAGGGCCGACATCAAGGCGTCGCCGGTCGTCCGGGCCTGCTCCACGAGCCTCTCGTCGTCGAGGACGCGGAGCGTGGCGAGCCCGGCCACCATGGCCAGGTCGTTCTCCCCGAAGGTCGAGCTGTGCACGACGGCCCGCTCCATGTGGTCGAAGACCCGGTCGAAGATCTCCGGACCGGCACAGGAGGGCGCCGACGGGGACGTAGCCTCCCGAGAGGGCCTTGGACACGGTGATCATGTCCGGCTCGGCATCCCAGTGCTCCAGGGCGAGGAACCTGCCCGTCCGACCGATGCCCGTCTGCACCTCGTCGATGACGAGCAGGGCACCGTGGCGCGAGCAGGCCTCGCGGGCGCCGGCCAGGTAGTCGTCGGGCGACAGGTTCACCCCTTTGCCCTGGATCGGCTCGACGATGAAGGCGGCGACGTCGCCACGTGCCAGCTCCGCCTCCAAGGCGTCGGCGTCGCCGAAGGGCACCTCGACGCATCCGGGCAGCAGGGGCCCGAACCCGGCTCGGAACTCGTTCCCACCGTTCACCGACAGCGCCCCGTTCGTCAGCCCGTGGAAGGCGTGGTCGCAGTACACGATCCTCGTCCGGCCGGTGGCCCGGCGGGCGAACTTGATCGCTCCCTCCACGGCCTCGGCACCACTGTTGGTGAAGAAGCAGCGGTCGACCCCGGCCGGGACCCGCTCGAGCAACGCCTCGGCCAGCAGACCCGGGAGCAGCGAGCAGTCCATCTGGACCAGGTTGGCGAAGTCGGCGTCGAGGGCGTCGTGCAGCGCCTGCTTCACGACGGGATGGCCCCGCCCCAGGGCGAAGACCCCGAAGCCGGCGAGCAGGTCGAGGTAGCGGGCGCCGTCGCGGTCGAAGAGATAGCAGCCCTCGCCCCGCTCGTAGAAGCGATCGAAGCCGATCGTGCGGAGCACCTTGACCATCTGCGGATTGAGGTGGGCCGAGTGCAGGCGGAAGCTCTCGCCCCGCCGCTCCGCCACCGTCGCCCGCAGGTCGAACGTCATCCGCAACCCTCCACTTCGAGCAAGACCGTCACCGGACCATGGTTGACCAGCTCGACGTCCATCATGGCCCCGAAGGTGCCCGTTTCCACCCTCGCCCCCAGTCCGGCAAGGGCCTCGCCGAAGGCTGTCACCAGCGGTTCGGCTCGCTCCGCAGGAGCGGCCGCCGCCCACGAGGGCCGTCGTCCCCGTGTCGTGTCTGCGTACAGCGTGAACTGGCTGACCACGAGGACCGATCCGCCGACGTCGGCGAGCGAGCTGTCCATCTGCCCGTCCGCTCCTCCGAGGATACGCAGGTACCAGACCTTCTCCGCCAGCCGGCGGGCCGTGGCCTCGTCGTCGGTGTGGGTGACGCCGACCAGGACGCAGAGTCCGGGTCCGATCTCGCCCCTGACATCGGGGCCGACCACGACGCGGGCCCGGTGGACCCGCTGCACCAGCGCTCGCACGTCTCCTCCTCCACAGCGACGGTAGCGGTCCCGGCGCCCGTCACTCGTAGCGGAGGGACGCCACCCCTACCGCCCGGCAACCTCATTCCCCCGTGTCGACGGCGACGTACTTCGTGGAGAGGTACTCCTCGATGCCCTCCCTGCCCCCCTCGCGCCCGAAGCCCGACTGCTTCACGCCCCCGAAGGGAGCGGCGGGATTCGACACCAGCCCCCGGTTGAGCCCGACCATGCCCACGTCGAGCCCCTCGACCACCCGGAGGGCGCGCTCGAGGTCCCGGGTGAACACGTACGCGACCAGCCCGTACTCGGTGCCGTTGGCGCGTGCCACCGCCTCGTCCTCGGTGCGGAACGCGTTCACCGGGGCGACCGGACCGAACACCTCCTCGGAGAGGATCTTGGAGTCGTCGGGCACAGCCCCGATCACCGTGGGCTCGAAGAAGTAGCCGGCTCCTTCACTCCGCCCGCCGCCGACGAGGACCTTGCCGCCGCGGCCGACAGCGTCCTCCACCAGCTCGGTCACCTTGCCGCGCTGTTCCTCGTCGATCAGGGGACCGACGTCGGCCTCGGGCTCGGTCCCCCGGCCCATGCGCAGCGATCCCATCTTCGCCGCCAGCCCGGCGGAGAACTCGTCGGCGACCGCCTCGGCCACGAGGAACCGGTTGGCGGCCACGCAGGACTCTCCGATGTTGCGCATCTTGGCGATCACGGCACCTTCGATGGCGCGATCGAGGTCGGCGTCCTCGAAGACGACGAACGGGGCGTTCCCCCCGAGCTCCATCGACACGCGCAACAGGTTCTGCGAGGCCTGCTCCATGAGCGTGCGACCCACCGGGGTGGACCCGGTGAAGGAGACCTTCCGCAGCCTGGGATCGGCCATCACGGCACCCGCCGTGCGGCTCGCCGACGTGCTCGGTATGACGTTGAGGACGCCGGCAGGCAGCCCGACCTCCTCCAGCACGCGGGCGAGGGCCAGCATGGACAGAGGCGTGAGCTGGGCGGGCTTGAGGACCATCGTGCAGCCGGCGGCGATGGCGGGCCCGATCTTCCTGGTCCCCATGGCCAGCGGGAAGTTCCAGGGCGTGATGAGCAGGCAGGGGCCGACGGGGTGCTTCATCGTGAGCAGCCGTCCCGAGCCACCCGGCTCCCGCGACCAGCGGCCGTCGATTCGCACCGCCTCCTCCGAGAACCAGCGCAGGAACTCGGCCCCGTAGGTGATCTCGGTCCGGGACTCGGCCAGCGGCTTGCCCATCTCCAGCGTCATGAGGAGGGCGAGGTCGTCGCGGCGGTCGATCAGGAGCTGCCAGGCCCGCCGCAGGATCTCGCCCCGCTCCCGGGGCGGATGGTCCGCCCACGCCGCCTGGGCCCGGACGCGGCGTCGAGGGCGGCGAGAGCGTCCTCCTCGGTGGCGTCGGACACCTGACACAGCACCTGACCGGTGGCGGGGTCCTCGACGCCGAACGACGCCCCACTCGACGCGTCCCGCCACTCGCCCCCGATCTGGAGCCGGGGGACGACGGTCTCGTCTATCACCCGTTGTTCGTGGTCACTGGTCGTCATGCCAGTGACCTACCCCGTTTTGCCCCGACCCCAGCCGGCGCCACCGTCGGGCGCGCCGCGGAGCTGATCAGGACGACCAGCTGCCCCGCTTGTTCACCACGTAGGGGCCGACCGTCACCCGGACCCGAGCCGACGGGTCGTCGTGCACCAGCTGGGCGGCCAGCTTCTGCACCGCCGGGTGGGCCCGGTCGACGTACGCAGACGCTTCCTCCCGGGTCAGGGCGTGACCGGCGAGCCGGTCCGTCTCGACCTCGACCTCGGCCTGCACCATCAGCGTCACGGTGGGGGGCTTGGGAACCACCGCACCGCCGCCGCTCAGGACCCGCACGTCGTGACCGTCGCCCGTCGGCGCCGGCTCCGGCGCCGGCGCAGGCCGTTCGCCGAGGACCTTCACTGCCTGCTGCTGTTCCGCCATCAACTCTCCTCCGGCTGTCGTCCGTGTCCACGGAAATGAGACCAGGTTCCGTCGGCGCTGGTTGCGTCGCCCCGCTCGGGCCACCTCGCGACCGCCATCAACGCCGGCTCCAACCGAATTCCGTTGATGTGATCGGTGGCGAGCCGCCCTGCCCCCCGCCGAACCCACCTTAGACGCCAGCCCCACGTGCTCCTCCTCCCGCCCTTCCACCAGGCTAGGCCCGAAACCGACGATATGCACAGCGACGGGGCGAGAAATCCACAGGCAATCCCGGGCTACGGGACCCTTCCTATCCGTACCGCCCAGGAGGGAAGTCCGATACCCACCCCGCATACCCTTTCCCCCCCGGCGCGGAGGGCCTATCGTGTGGCGTCCTATCGGCGCCTGGGAGGTCCCAGCGGACCGTGCGACATCACGAGGTCACCGCGCAGGCGGCACGAGTCCTGCCCCGCTTCCAGGTTGGTACCTGGGTCGAGGAGTCCAAGGCCATCGTCTTCGTGTGGGGCGAGGTCGACTGCGCCACGGCCCCGCGTCTCGCCGGAACCCTCGCCGACATGACCGAGCAGGGCCGGTTGAACCTGGTGGTCGATCTCAGCGGCGTGTACTTCATGGACTCGACGGGGCTCGCCGTCCTCGCCGTGGCCCACAAACGGCTCCAGCAGGCCGGTGGCGGACTGGTACTGGCGGGACCGACCCCCGCCGTCCGCCGGTCCATCGACATCACCGGCCTCGACCAGATGATGTCGGTCACCGACGCCCTCCCGAAGGTCTCCTCGGCCCTCCTCGAGTCGACCCGCGCCCGCGATCGCACCCCGGACATCGACGAGGACGACGCACCGCAGGAAGCCTGATCCCGCTCCGTCGACGGGCTCAGTCGGACGCCTCAGATCGTCGCGCCATCGACTGCCGTCGCCACGAGGCCCGGTGGTGGGCGACCTCGGCGTGGTGATCGATGCCGTGGCTGTCGGCGGGATCGACGTGCACCAGCGCCGACGTGAGCCTCGGCACCTCGTGCAGCAACGCGTGCCGAGCCTGTTCGGCGATCTCGTGGCCCTGGCTCACCGTGAGCTCACCGCTCACCGCCACCTCGGCCTCGGCCCAGAGGGCGTGGCCGATCCAGCGCAGCCGGAGGTCGCCAACGCCCTGCACGCCCGGCACGGCACCGAGCGCTGACGCGCAGCGGTCGACGAGCTCGGGCTCGACCGCGTCCATGAGGCGTCGGAACACGTCGCGTGCCGCGTCCCGGCCCACGAAGACGATGGCGGCGGTGATGACCAGACCGGCGATCGGGTCGGCCAGGCGGAACCCGGCGGCCACGCCTATGGCGCCAGCGAGCACCGCCAGCGATGTCATGCCATCGGTGCGGGCGTGGAGCCCGTCCGCCACCAGGGACGCCGAGCCGATGCGCCGCCCGACCCTGATGCGGTACTGGGCGACCCCCTCGTTCCCCAGGAACCCCAACACGGCGGCGGCGGCGACGGCGCCCAGCAACTGCACGTGCTGGGGATGCAGCAACCGGTTCACCGACTCGTAGCCGGCGGCCACCGATGAGGCGGCGATGGCCCCCACCACGGCGAGCCCGGCGAGGTCCTCGGCCCGTCCATAGCCGTACACGTAGCGGCGGCTGGGAGGCCGCCGCCCGACCAGGAACGCCAGTCCGAGGGGCACCGCCGTCAACGAGTCGGCGAGGTTGTGCAGGGCGTCACCCAGAAGGGCGACGGACCCGCTGACGAGGAACACCGCGAGCTGGGCTGCCGCCGTCGCCACCAGGCCCAGGAGGGAGATGCGCACGGCACGCATTCCGTCGTGACTGCCCTGGAGGACCTGGTCGACCCCCCCGAGCGGACCGTGGGAGTGGGAATGGTGCACCACCCGTCGGCCGAAACGTCCGATCCATCCCCCCCGGGCGTGGTCGTGCTGTGAGTGACGGTCGCCGTCGTGGCCATGCGCTGCCATGGCGGCATCAGGCTACTTGGCCCGTCGCGTGCGGCCCGGCCACGCCATTGTTCGTCGGCGCCCTGGGTACATACGAACCATTCATCTATCCTGCCCTGATGGCTCCGCCCGGCTCGGCGCCGTGATGCGGGCGCGAGCTTCTTCCTCCCCTCCGGCCGGTTTCCCGTGAGGTACCCGGCCTGGCTCGCTCCGGTACTCGTGTCGGTGACGCGTTGATCGGGTTGGGCGCCGTGCTCCGACCGGTCTCGAGCGTGCCCCGCGCCCTGCGTCCGGTGACCGACCTGGTCGGCCAGGCCGGCGCCGCCGGTGCCCGTCACGTCGCCGCCGCCCGCCGCCAGCTCCACGGGCCCGGCCGGGCCCACCGGCGCAGCTGGGTCGGCAACGGCCGCGCCCACATCGAGGTGCGCGCCGTCGACCGTTCGGACGGACAGTCCCTGGCACGTCGGCTCGAGCGCGATCTCGAGGCCCTCGACGGCGTCGACTGGGCCAAGGTGAACGCCGCCCTCGGTCGGGTGATCGTCGCCTTCGACGCCGACGTGACCCCTCTCGACGCCCTGCTCGACACGGTCGAAGCAGCGGAGGACGCCCACGAGGTCACCCAGGAGCGCTTTCCCCACGACCGCCCGCCGCTGCCGGGCGACTCCGAGCCGCTGCTCCGGAACCTCGCCGTCCTCGGCGCCGACACGGTCGGCCTCGGCGTGAGCGTGTTCGGCCAGGTCCTCCGGGCGACACCGATCCCCGGCGAGCTGGCGTCGGTCATCGCCGTGGCCGACAGCCAGCCGCGGGTCCGCCAGGTCCTGGAGCGGCGCGTCGGCCACCCGGCCACCGACCTGGGGTTCGCCCTGGCCAGCGCCGTGGCCCAGGCCCTCGGACAGGGTCCGCTCGGCCTCATCGTGGACATGGGTCACCGGGCCAACCTGGTGGGAGAGATCCGCTCCCGTCAGCGGGCGTGGGACGCCCGAGAGCCGGAGCTCGTCGCCCGGAACGGGCGCCGAGACGTCCAGCCGATCGAGACAACGGACCGACCCACTCCCCTACCCAGGGGTCCGGTCGAGCAGCATGCGGACCGGGCGTCCCTTGCCGCCTTCGGTGTGTTCGGGCTCTCACTGGCGGCGACGAAAGACCCTCGGAAGGCGGCCAATACGCTGATGGCGGCAGCGCCGAAGGCCGCCCGTCTCGGACGGGAGGCGTTCGCCGCCCAGCTGGGGCGTGACCTGGCCGGCCGCGACGTCATCGTGCTCGACCCCACGGCGCTGCGTCGTCTCGACCGGGTCGACACGGTCGTCGTCGATCGCTCGGCCGTCCTCGACGGGGGGACCCTCGATCCCCTCGCCGACGCCTTCGTCGCCCGTGTGCGCGCCGCCCGCTACAGCCTGGTCGTCGCCGGGGTCGACCGGAAGGCTCGGCTCCGCCTCGGTGCCGACCGTTCCATGCCGGGAGGTGCCGAGCTTGCCAATTCCGTCCGCACCCTCCAGCGTGAGGGTCGGGTCGTCGCCTGTGTCTCGGCCACGGCGGACGGCGCCCTGCGGGCCGCGGACTGCGGGATCGGGCTGACGAGCGCCTCGTCACCTCCGCCGTGGGGCGCAGACCTGCTGTGTGGCCGCGGCCTCGAGCCGGCGTGCCGCGTGGTCGACGCCGCCGCTGCGGCGCGCCAGGCGAGCCGCCGGAGCACCATGCTGGCCGCGGGCGGGTCGGCGATCGGCGGCGTCGGCGCCCTGATCGGGACCGGTCGGGGGGCGGCGCAGCGAGGCCTCCTGCCTGTCAACGCCGCCGCCCTCCTCGCCGAGGCGGCCGGCACCTGGTCGGCAGCACAGGTGGGACGGCAACCGCGCCCGGTGCCGACCAACCTGCCGGACTGGCACGCCATGGGTATCGAGGAGACCCTCAGCCGCGCTCGGGAGCTCCCGGTCCGGTCTGACCCAGGCGGCGGCGGCCAAGCGGGCCGCCACCTCCGTCATGGCGGCGACGCCGGGGCCGTCGAACCTGGCCTCGGCCATCGTGGCCGAGCTGGCAAACCCCCTCACTCCCCTGCTCGCCCTGGGCGCCGGCTTGTCCGCGGCCGTCGGCTCGGTCATGGACGCCGCGCTGGTGGGCGGCGTCGTGGCGATCAACGCAGCCATCAGCGCCGCCCAGCGGCTCCGGACCGAGCACTCCCTCGAGGAGCTCACCCGGGCGACGGCGATGAAGGCGACGGTGAGCCGAGGAGGAGATTTCGTCGAGATGCCGGCGGACCTGCTCGTCGTCGGTGATCTGGTGCGGGTCGCCGGGGGCGAGCTGGTCCCGGCCGACTGCCGGCTGCTCGATACGACGTGGTGTGAGGTCGACGAGTCCAGCCTCACCGGCGAGTCGCTGCCAGTGGCCAAGGACCCCGAGCCCGTTCCCGGTGCCGCCGTGGGCGAACGAAGCTCGATGCTGTACGCGGGCACCACGGTCGTGGCGGGCGGTGCCCTCGCCGTGGTCGTGGCCACCGGGACGGCGACCGAGGCGGGCCGCAGCGTGGCCGGCGTCGGCGAGCCTCCGCCCAGTGGCGTGGAGGCCCGCCTCCACTCGCTGACCACCGCCACCTTGCCCGTCACGCTGCTCAGCGGCGCGCTCGTCGGCACCATGGGCTTCCTCCGACGCCGCCCTCTTCGTGAGTCGGTCGGATCGGGCGTGAGCCTCATGGTGGCAGCCGTTCCGGAGGGGTTGCCGCTGCTTGCGACCGTCGCCCAGCAGTCGGCCGCCCGCCGTCTCTCGGAGCACGAGGCCCTCGTTCGCAACCCACGCACCATCGAGGCCCTGGGCCGCGTCGACCTGCTCTGCTTCGACAAGACCGGCACCCTGACCGAAGGCCGCATCGGGCTGCAGCGCGTGTCCGACGGCGTCGTCGACGAGGCCGTCGACGCCCTCGGACCCGGCCGGCGGGCGGTTCTGGCCGCGGCGCTGCGGGCAAGTCCGCCGTCGGAGAACGGCGAGGTGCTCACCCACGCCACCGATCAGGCGGTGGTCGACGGTGCGGCGGCGCTCGGCGTCACCTCCGGCGAGGGCCTGGGCGGCTGGGATGCGCGTGATGAGCTGGCGTTCGAGCCCGGCCGGGGCTTCCATGCCGTGCTGGGCCGGGGCCCGGACGAGTCGCGGATCGCCGTCAAGGGTGCACCCGAGGCGGTACTGGCGCGCTGCAGCGGCTACCGCGGCCCGGACGGCGACCGTCGGCGGCTCGATCGCCGCGCTCGGAGGCGGCTCGACGCCGAGGTCGAGCGGCTGGCCCAACAGGGCCTCCGGGTGCTCGCCGTCGCCGAGCGACGCTGGCGCGGTCCCGGCGAGATCGAGGAGGACGAGCTGGGCGACCTCGAGCTGCTCGGCTTCGTCGCCCTGGCCGACCTCGTGCGCTCGACCGCCGCAGCCGCTGTTCGCACCCTCCGTCGCGCCGGTGTCGAGGTCGCCATGATCACCGGAGACCACCCGAGCACCGCCGAAGCCATCGCCTCCGAGCTCGGCATCCTCAACGGCGGACGCGTCCTCACCGGGCCCGACCTCGAACGACTCGGCGAGGCAGAGCTGGACGGGGCCATCACCGACGTCACGGTGTTCGCACGCGTGACGCCGGCCGACAAGGTGCGCATCGTCGAGGCCTTCCAGCGGGCCGGACGGGTGGTGGCCATGACGGGCGACGGCGCCAACGACGCCCCTGCCATCCGGCTCGCCAACGCGGGTGTCGCCCTGGGCCGGCGGGGCACGCCGGCCGCCCGCGCCGCGGCCGACCTGGTCGTCACCGACGACCGCATCGAGACGATCATCGACGCCATCGTCGAGGGACGGGCCATGTGGGGGTCGGTCCGGGACGCCCTGGCCATCCTCGTCGGAGGGAACCTGGGCGAGGTGGCCTTCACGCTCGCCGGCACGGCCATCGCCGGCCGCTCGCCCCTCAACGCCCGCCAGTTGCTGCTCGTCAACCTGCTCACGGACATGGTCCCGGCGATGGCCATCGCCCTCCAGCCCCCCGCCACGACGTCTCCCGAGGCCCTCCTGCACGAGGGGCCGGAAGCGTCGCTCGGCGGCGCCCTGGCCCGGCAGATCGCCCTGCCGCGCCGCCACCACCGCCGGAGGTGCCACCGCCGCCTGGATCGTCGCCAGCGGGACCGGCCGTCCCGCCCGGGCCAGGACCGTCGGCCTGGTCGCCGTCGTGGCCACCCAGATGGGACAGACGATCGTGGCCGGCCGGCGCAGCCCGGCGGTCGTCGCCTCGGCGCTGGCGTCGGCGGGGCTGCTCGTGCCGATCGTCCAGGTCCCCGCCATCAGTCGCTTCTTCGGGTGCACGCCCCTCGGACCGGTGGGATGGGCCACCGCCATCGGCTCGGCATCGGCAGCGACCGGCGTGTCCATCGCCGTTCCGTGGGCCGCCTCGCGGCTTCGGGGCGCCCCCTCCCAGCCGGCGTCGGCCACGCTGGGTGCCCGGCCGGACCGGGACCTCGTCGCGGCCGGTTCACCCGTGTCGTCGGACGAACATCCGGGACTCGCTGTTTGAGCCCTCACTGCCATGGGTAGTGCACGTGGCCGGGAACCAGTGCCCGCCAAGCTGGTTCCGAAGAGCGCCAGGATCCGCCGCCTGGATCGCTCCGCCAGCGGCGCCCTTTTGGGCGCCGTTGGTGTTTTTCGGGCCGGGTGCCGCCATGTAGGGCGGCGGCTGCGGAGGGTCCGGACCCTTTGGTGCGGACGTGTCCGGTTACGACCCGATCGTGACCAGGTCGGCCATCACGAACACCTCGCCGGCGGGCGTCCCGAAGACGACGACCGGACCGGCGAGCCCGAAGGTCATCCGGTCCAGGACGACGCTCCCTGACAGGATCTGGCGGCGCAGCGCCTGCACCCAGTACGACCCCGACGAGCCGCGACAGCACAGCACCACGGTGGTCCCGTCGGCGAAGCGCACCCGCAAGGTCTCAGCTCGGTGCCCGGCGCCGGTCGAGCAGACCTCGTAGACGGGCACGGCCGAGGTCCGCAATCTCGCCGCCGCTTCCGAGGCGCGCTCTCTGAGCTCGTCGAGCACCTGGCTGTGGGCCTCGGCGAACGCGGCCTCCAGCTCACGGCGGTCGTCGGGTGAGAACAGCGCCTCGAAGGACGTCGGCGACTCGGGCTGGACGATCGGCTCGCCGTTCACGCCGGTCACGCCCATCTCGCCGTCACCGTCGCCGCGCGCTCGACGGCTGCGCGGTCGCTGGAGGCGACGGCCGGGCGGCCACTTGGGCAACAGGCCCGAGCAGGATAAGGCGGTCAGCAGCCCGACCACCGCTGCCAGCACGACGATCCTGACGACGGCGCTCATCGGCGATCGAACTCCCCAGACCACTTCCACGACGACCCGATCCTCGGTGCTTACCCCCCCGGCACCGACCACAATCCACCCGGCTCCGGGACCCGCATCGTGGGTTCACCGCGTTCGTCGGGCTAGACGACGCTCCCGCCGGACTCGACCCGGGAGCGCAGGAGCAGGGCGAGCCGCTCCCGGTGGAAGGCGGCGTCGCCGAAGCTCACCTGGTCGAGCTGGGCGCGCTTGAGAAAGAGGTGCAGGTCGTGCTCCCACGTGAAGCCGATGCCGCCGTGCACCTGCAGGCACGACGCCATCACCCGCGAGCTCGCATCCGAGCACCAGACCTTGGCCGTCGACGCGGCGACCGCAGCGTCGGGATCGCCGGCCGAGATGGACCACGCCCCGTGGTACACGCTCGACCGCATGCCCTCGACGTCGACGAGCATGTCGGCGCAACGATGCTTGATGGCCTGGAAGCTCCCGATGGGCCGGCCGAACTGGACGCGGTCCTTGGCGTACTCGACAGCGAGCTCGAGAGCCCGGCCTCCACCGCCGAGCATCTCGGCTCCGTGACCAACCGCCCCGCGGTCGATCGTCGTCGCCACCGCCTCCGGTCCGCCCAACCGGACGGTCTCCAAGCTCCCCAGCTCGACCCAACCCAGCTCTCTCGTCAGGTCCATCGCGGGCTGGCGAGCAGGCCGACGATCCGGGGGGACCTCGGCGCCGATCAGAGCGGCCGTACCGTCGTCCTCCCTCACGCAGGCCACGATCACGTCGGCTGACGGCGCGTAGAGCACAGGCAGCGCGCGGCTCCCACACCACGGCACCGATGGCCTCGCCACTGACCAGCCTCTCGACCCACCGGTCCGCCCAGCCCACTCCCGAAGCCGACGCGCGGGCGAGGGCGCCGAGTGCCAGGAGGCTGGACAGGAACGGGGCCGGCGCCACGTGGCGCCCGACCTCCTCGAGGAGCACGGCGGCCTCGACGGCCCCCATCCCCAGGCCGCCCTGAGCCTCGGGCACCTCGACGCCCATCCAGCCCTGGACGGCCATCGCCTTCCAGAGACCGTCGTCGAACCCGCCGCCTCGATCGACGACCGCCCGGACCCTGAGGGGAGACGACAGGTCGTCGAGCAGCGCCCGGGCGGCCTGCCGAAGCGCGAGCTGATCGTCCGACAGCTCGAAGTCCATGGGCAGAGCATCGAGGCTCACGGACCGGGCCGTCAACGGGCCCCGCCCGGGGCGGCGGGAAAGCCTGGAGCACACGGCCGGCGCGCCTACCATCGGGCCTCAGTGGACCTGTCGCCCACCCCCGCCGAGGAGGAGTTCCGCGCCGAGCTCCGCGGGTGGCTGCACGACAACCTGCCCTGGGAGTACGGCACGGGGCTCCCGCCCCGCTTCGAGGACCTGGCCGAAGAGGTGGCGTTCCTGCGGCAGTGGCAGGCCCGCCTGGCCGCGGGCAGGTGGGTCGGCGTGTCCTGGCCGCCCGAGTTCGGCGGGCGGGGCCGGGGCCGGCCGAGCACTTCATCGTGCAGGAGGAGCTGGCCCGGGCCCGGGCGCCGGAGCTGGTGGGCCGGATCGGGATCAACCTGGTCGGCCCCACCCTGCTCGCCCACGGCACCGGTGAGCAGCAGGAGCGCTGGCTGTCGCGCATCCTCCGGGCCGAGGAGCTGTGGTGCCAGCTGTTCAGCGAGCCCGGGGCGGGGAGCGACCTGGCGTCGCTGTCGACGCGCGCCGAGCGGCGCCGAGGGCGGCTGGGTGCTCAACGGCCAGAAGGTCTGGACCTCCTACGCCCAGTTCGCCGACTGGGGCGTGTGCCTGGCCCGCACCGACCCGGCGGCACCAAAGCACCGGGGCATCTCCTACCTCGTCGTCGACATGCGCGCACCCGGCGTCGAGGTGCGACCGCTCGTCCAGCTGACCGGCGAGGCGGAGTTCAACGAGGTGTTCCTCGACGGGGTCTTCGTTCCCGAAGACCAGCTCGATCGGCGCGGAGAACGAGGGTTGGCAGGTCGCCAGCTCGACCCTCTCCCACGAGCGGGGCACCAACCCGCGCCAGCTCGTGATCCACATCCAGCTGCTCGAGGAGCTGCTCCGCCTGGCCGACGGAGACGGGCGCCTTCGACGACCCGCGGCTGCGGCCGCGCGCTGGCCGAGGCCTACGTCGAGGTGCGCCTGTTCCAGCTGCACAACTGGCGCACGCTGTCGCCGCCTGGCGAAGGGTCTCGAGCCGGGGCCCGAGGGAAGCGCTGCTGAAGCTGTACTGGAGCGAGATGAGCCAAGCGCCTGCACGACACCGCCATGGCCGTCCTCGGTCCGGCGTCGCTCGCTGTGGCCGGGGCGCCAGAGACAACCCCGGCGACGGCAGCTGGCAGCGCTCGTGGCTCTACTACCAGGCCGTCGTCGATCTGGGCCGGCACCAACGAGATCCAGCGCAACATCATCGGCGAGCGGGTCCTCGGCCTGCCCGAGAGAGCCGGCGCCGGCGGGAGCCTGAGAAGGAGGTACGAGATGGACCTGGCGACGGTCCTCTACGAGGTCGACGGACCGGTGGCCACGATCACGATGAACCGGCCGGAGGTGGCCAACGCCCAGGACACCGCGCTCATCGACGACATGGACGCCGCCTTCGACGCGGCCGACGCCGACGACGACGGTCCGGGTGGTCGATCCTCGCCGGCGCCGGGCAAGCACTTCTCCTCCGGCCACGACCTCAAGGCGCTCGTGGGCCAGGGCGAGGCCGACGACCGTGGGTGCCGGATGCGGGAGACCCCGGAGGGCAAGTTCCGCCACGAGCAGGTCATGTACTTCGAGCGGTGCATGCGGATCTACGACTTCCGCAAGCCGACGATCGCCGCCGTGCAGGGCAGCTGCATCGCCGCCGGCCTGATGCTGGCGTGCATGTGCGACCTGATCGTCGCCGCCGACGACGCCGTGTTCCCGAACCCCGTGCTGCGCATGACGGGCGCCGGCGTCGAGCTGCTCGTCGAGCCGTGGGAGCTCGGCATCCGCAAGGCCAAGGAGTTCCTCCTCGACCGGCGAGAGGATCGACGCCGCCGGAGGCGTGGCGGCTCGGGATGGTCAACCGGGTCGTGCCCACCGGCCGAGCTGATGGAGCGCGACACGAGAGCTGGCCGACAGGATCGCGCTGGTGCCGCCGGTCACGGCGCAGGTGGTCAAGGACACGATCAACCACACCGTCGACGCTGATGGGCAAGGAGCAGTCCTGGAAGTACCACTTCATGGCCCACCACTGGATGCACAACACGGCGACGGCCCTGGGCGCGCTGGCCGAGCGCCAGAGCAAGGCCTCGATGAAGGAGGTGTTCGCCGACCGCGACCGGGGCGACGTGCCCACGACGGGCCACTCGTGCCCGGGCCCCTCGAGGGCCTGCGGGTGATCGACGTCGGGACCCGGATCGCGCTCCGTTCTGCGCCGGGCTGCTCGGCGAGATGGGCGCCGAGGTCGATCAAGGTCGAGCAACCCGCGGGCGGCGACTTCATGCGCACCATCGGCCCGTTCGAGGACGGCTACTCGCTGTGGTGGGCGGTCGAGGGGCGGGGCCGGCGGAGCGTGACCCTCGACCTGCGCCGGCCCCGGGCCAGGAGCTGTTCCGCCGGCTGGCGGCGCACGCCGACGTGGTCTGCGAGAACTTCCGCCCGGGCACGATGGAGGGATGGCACATCGGGCCGGCCGACCTGCGATCCCCGGCTCGTCATGGTCGCGCATCAGCGTGTTCGGCCAGGACGGTCCCAACGCCCGGCGGCCCGGGCTCGACCGCATGGGCATCGCCTACGGCGGCCTGCTCAACCTGACCGGCTATCCCGGACCGGCCGCCCGGTGCGGCCCGGGGTCACGATCTCGGACTACCTGACGGGTGTCTTCGCCGCCGAGGCGGCGGTCGCCGCCCTCTACGCGCCGCGACGCCCGCGGCGGCACCGGCCGCGGGCGCGGTGGTCGACGCCTCGCTCTACGGCTCGATCCTGCGCATCCTGGAGTGGACGATCGCCGGCCTACGACCGCCTGGGCATCGTGCGCCGAGCGCGAAGGCAACCGGCTGGCCAACTCGGCGCCGCTCGACAACTACCCGACCGCCGACGGCCGCTACGTCTGCATCGTCGCCGGGTCCGACGCCAACTTCGCCCGGCTGTGCCGGGCCATGGAGCGACCCGATCTCGATCGAGGACCCGCGGTTCGCCACGCTGGCCGAGCGGGCGGCGAACGCCGACGAGATCAACGGCATCGTCGCCGAGTGGACCTCGGCGCGGACCGCGGCCGAGGTCGAGGCGGCCGTGCATCGACGCCGACGTCCCGGTCGCCACCGCCTACAACGCCGCCGACATCGTCGCCGACCCGCACATGGCGGCGCGGGGCGACCTCGTCACGGTCGACGATCCGGTCGCTGGGACCGCTCCGCCAGCAGGCGCCGTTCCCCCGGCTCGACGGCACCCCGCCGGTCGTGCCGTCCGGCGCGCCCCGCCTCGGCGAGCACAACCGCGAGGTCTGGTGCGACCTGGTCGGCCTGTCGGAGAGCCGAGCTCGCCGACCTCGCCGCCGACGGCATCGTGTGAGACGATCTCGCATCGCCGCAGAGGAGGCCGAACCGTGGACGTGAGATCGATCGTCGAGGTGGCGCCGGAAGTCGAGCACAACGGCACCGTGCCCGTGTGGTGGCTCGTCCGACCCCGGAGATGAAAGAGATCACTGACGGCGGGTACCTCGAGCTGGTCAACGAGTTCGAGGTGGCCGGCGGCGGCGCCGTCTATCCCCATACCCACCCGACACACGAGTTCTACTACGTGACCTCGGGCCGGGGGATCATGACCATCGAGGGTGACGAGGCGAGATCGCCCAGGGCGACCTCGTGCATCATACGCCCCCGACGCCGTCCACAGCCTGAAGCCCGTGAGCGACAACGCCTCGATCCACTGCTTGTGCTTCGCCGTCGGCGTCAAGGGCGCCGGCCCATCGACTACACGACGCACGGATAGAGCCTCGTCCTGTTCCGGAGACCGGTTCGTCGAGCGTACCGTCGCCGGCGTCGTGAATCGCGTTCAGATCTCGTGGAAAAGGGCGGCCCATGCCGGCCGGGACGTGAACAGCACCCAGGTGTGAACGGTCGACTTCCTCTGTCGGCGGCGTCCCTCTACGCGGGCAGGAACAGGGAGCGACGCCTCGGCTGGCCGCCATTTCGTGAGAACTGGCGGCCAGCCGAGGAGACGAACTCTCACCGCCGTCCGGCACGGGCCCTTCAGCCCCGAGCTCGTAGGAACCAGCCGTGGGGATCCCACGAACGGAGAGCGATGAGCTCCTCGCTGGTCGGCGGCGGGAGCTCGCGGACGTCGGCGGCTACCTCGAGGCCCCAGCCGCAGGCGGCCCGGGCCGCTTCGACGCGATCTCGCAGCGGCGACGTCCCCGACGTGACCGCGGTCAGCACGAGCTCGTCGCCGCCCGCCTTCTCCAGCAGTCCGAGGTCGGTCGCCACGGCCGTGACCCGGTCGCCGGGCGAGGTCACGTAGCCCAGCTTCTCCGGCGTCCGGGCCGGGGTGAGCGTCGCCACGATGACGGCGTCGGTGCACGCCACTGGCCACGTCGTTGCCTCCGCCCGACCCGACGAGAAACGGCCCGCCGGGGATCTCCGTCGAGTTGATGCTTCCGAACCGGTCGAACTGGGCGGCGCCCAGGCACGCCACCGTGGTCGTCCCGGGTCCACCGACGAGCATCCCCAGCACGGCCGAGGTATCGGTGGCCATGGTGGCGGTCGGGAAGTTGCGGTGGTTGAACACGTAGGGGTCGGCGGGCCGGGGCTCGTAGCCCCACAGTCCCAGCTCGGCGACGAGCTGGACGGCAGAACCGGCCGCGCCGGGCCTCGTCGACACCGAGCCAGGCGGCCAGGTTCGCCACCCCGGCGCCGGCGAGCACGGCGTGGGCCGCCGCTCGCTCGCACGGACTCGGCAACACGGCGGGCACCATGGACGGCGGCCACCTCCCACCCGTTGGGCGGGCTCGACACATCAGGGCGCGTCGGCGTCGCGCTCGGCCTTCCACGACGAGGGATCGGCCTTGCGGCGAAGGGCGGCGATGCGCTCGTCGCCGAGGCGCGACAGGTACTCCTCCTGGGTGGCCGGCTCGAGGACCCAGTGTCGGATCCACGCGTCGAAGTCGTCGCCCCGCGACGCCGCGCGCGCCTCCACCCAGAACTCGTAGTCCTCGCCGTAGCTGTCGACGGGCGTGCCTGCGGCGTACAGCCCGCCGGGGTGGGCGCCCATCGGGGTCTCGGCCACGGCCAGGACCCGGTGGCCCGGCACCATCACGTGATCGGCCCAGGGCCGGATGTCCTCGACGATCCGCTCGACCGTCACCACCGCGCCCCGCCTGGCTGCCAGCGCCCCCCACACGCCCTCGAGCAGCGGTGGGTTGAGGGCGACGTTGCCCTCGGGGTCGGCGACCACCCCGTGGAGGAGGGCCACGTCGGGTACCAGGGGGGCGAGCACGCCGAGCTGGCCAAAAGGAGAGTCCACTCTGGCGTACGCGTCGTTCCCCGCCATCGACGATCCGCCGAGCGATCGGGTCACCACGGCGGGAAGGCCTCGCGCCGCGCACTCGAGGCGCTGGGCGAAGGTGAGGAACGACCAGTGCTCGACCTCGACCTCACCGCTGGCGTAGGCGCGGGCGAAGACGGGGTTCGGCGTGAAGTTCGGGAACGTGTCGCCCGAGTACCCGGTGATCACCTTGCGGACCAGTCCGCCCCGGAACAACACCGCGCCCAGGCTGGACAGGCTCAGCATGCACAGCGTGAAGCCCGGCTCCTGGCCCCAGAAGCGGCGAGCCAGGGCGCGGGTCGCCGCGGTCCACCGGCTGTGGCCGACCATCACGTGAACGACATCGCCAGGCATGACGTTGTCGGCCACGGCCCGGTCGAGGTCCACGAGCTTGGAAGCGCCCGTCGCCACGTCGATCAGCCGGAGGCGAGCACCAGGTCGGCCAGCCGCTGGCGGTGCCACGCCTGGTGGCCGAACAGCAGGTCGTTCTGCTTGACCCGGCGGAAGAGGAGGTGGCAGTCGACGTCCCAGGTGAAGCCGATGCCGCCGTGGACCTGGATGTTCTGCTCGGTGATGATCACCGCGGCCTCGCCCACGAAGCCCTTGCTCATGGCCGCGGCCAGCTCGCGCTGGGGATCGTCGACGTCGGACGCCCACGCCGCGTAGTGGGTGCCCACCCGGGCCAGCTCGAGCTGGTGGAGCATGTCGACGATCTTGTGCTTGATGGCCTGGAACCTGGCGATGGGCCGGTCGAACTGGACCCGCTGCTTGGCGTACTCCACCGCCATCTGCGGAAGGCCCGCTCGCACGCGCCCACCGTCTCCGGCGCAGAGGGCGACCGCGATGTCGTCGACGACCCGGCGCAGGAGCGCCGGTCTGGTCCCCGTCCGGGCCGAAGCGCCGGGCCGGCGTCTGGCGCAGCTCGAGCCGGGCGACCTTGCGGGTCACGTCGAGGGCCGGCACGGGCTCGGCCGCCGGGCTCTCGACGAGGAAGGCCGCCGAGGCCGCCGTCGGCCTGGGCGACGACGATCGCCAAGTCGGCGGTGTGGCCGTCGAGCACGACCGGCTTGAGCCCGTCCAGCACCCAGCCGTCGCCGGACCGGACGGCGGTCGTCGTCGAGGCCGTCCGAGCGGGTCGCCCTGGCCCAGCCTCCTCGATGGCCACCGTGCCCCGACGCTCACCGGCGGCCAAGCCGCGGAGCAGATCCGTCGCCCCGAGCGCGACCGCGGCCAGACGTGGCGCAGACCGCCGAGGAGAGGAACGGGCCCGGGAACGAGCGCCTTTCCCATCTCCTCCTGGACCACGACCAGGTCCACCAGGCCGAGACCCAGCGCCGCCGTGCGCCTCGGGGACCAGCAGCCCGGGCCAGCCCAGATCGGCGACCTTCGCCCACCAGCTCGTCGGTGAAGCCCCGCTCGTCGTCGATCATGCGCGCGCACGTACGACATCGGGGCCTCGGCGCCCAGGGCGGAGCGCGACGGTGTCGCGCAGCGCCTCCTGCTCGGCTGAGAGGTGAAGTCCACGGCCACGAAGACTAACGCCCGTGTCAGGTTCCTGGCACTAGCATCGGCCCTCATGGACTTCGCCTTCACGCCCGAGGACGAGGCGTTCCGCGCCGAGCTGCGGGCGTGGCTCGACGCCAACCTCCCCGACTTCCGCGAGCAGGGCGAGATCGGCCGGCCCAGCAGGCGGACCAGCGCTCATGCGCACCATGGAGCGGCGGCGGGCGTGGCAGCGCCGGCTCAACGAGGGCCGGTGGGCGGCCATCAACTGGCCGACCGAGTGGGGCGGCCGCGAGGCCACCATCATGCAGAACGTCATCTACTCCGAGGAGATGGCGCAGGCCAAGGCGCCCGGGATCTACAACGCCAACGGCATCTGGCAGATCGGCCCCATGATCATCCGGTGGGGCACCGACGGAGCAGAAGGAGCGGTGGCTGCCCGGGCATCCTCAACGCCGACGACCACTGGTGCCAGGGCTTCACCGAGCCCGAGGCCGGCAGCGACCTGGCCAACCTGCGCTACACGGCGGTCGCGCGACGGCGACGACTACGTCCTCAACGGGCGCAAGATCTGGATCTCCACGGCGCACATCTGGCCAAGTGGGGGCTGTTCCTGGTGCGCACCGACCCCACCGCCATCCAGCGCGGGGCGAAGCACGAGGGCATCACCGCCCTGATCGTCGACATGGAGGCGCCCGGCATCGAGTGCCAACCCGATCCGCGACATCACCGGTGACGCCATGTTCAACGAGGTCACCTTCACCGACGCCCCGGTGCCGGTCGCCTACCGGCTGGGCGACGAGGGCCAGGGCTGGCAGGTGGCCATGGGCACCCTCGGGCCACGAGCGGGTCGGCACCGCCGGCCTGTCCATCGGCGCTGAAGGCCGAGCTCGACGGCATGATCGCGACCGCCCGCAAGCACAACCCCGGCGCTCTCGCGGACCCCGACATCCGGGACCGGGTGGCCCGGGCCTGGACCCAGATCGAGCTCACCCGCCTGCTCAACTACCGGGCGCTGTCCAAGGTGCTGAAGGGCGAGAAGAACTGGCCCGAGGTGCCGCTGGCCAAGCTGCAGTGGAGCTACCTCTCCCAGACCCTGGCCGAGCTCGGCGTGCGACATGCTCGGCCCGGCGGGCATGCTGGCCAAGGGTGGCGCCGACGCCGTCGACGACGGGCACTGGACGCACACAACTACCCGCTGGCAGCGCTACACGTCGATCGGCGCGGGCGCCACCGAGGTGCAGAAGAACATCATCGCCGACCGGGCCATCCAGCTGCCGCGCCACTGAGCCTCTGTGCGGCTCGGGCTCGTCACTCCCGTCGTCACCCTGAACCCACGCGTCCACAACTCCTGGGAGGAGACCGCCGGCCTCGACGCCGTCGCCGCCGTGGCCGATGCGGCAGACAGGCTCGGTTATCACCACGTGACGTGCAGCGAGCACGTCGCCGTGCCGACAGAGGCGGTGGCCCGCCGGGGAGGACGCTACTGGGACCCGCTCGCGACCTTCGGGTACCTGGCGGCCCGGACCAGCCGGCTGCGGCTGGCAACCCACGTGCTCGTCCTCGGGTACCACCACCCACTCGACATCGCCAAGCGCTACGGCACCCTCGATCTGGTGAGCGGGGGCCGGCTCGTGCTCGGCGTGGGCGTGGGCACCCTGGCCGAGGAGTTCGAGCTCCTCGGCGCTGGGCTGGTCGGGCGAGGGGAGCGAGCGGACGACGCCATCCGCGCCCTGCATGCGTCCCTCTCGTGTCGCCAGCCGAGCTACCACGGCACGCACTTCGACTACGAGGGCTTCGTCGTCGACCCCTGCGCAGTCCAGGAGCACGTGCCGATCTGGATCGGCGGTCGCACCGCCCGGTCCCTGCGCCGGGCCGTGGAGCTGGGCGACGGCTGGGCGCCGTTCGGGCTGAGAGAGGCCGAGCTCGGTCCGATGCTGGCCCGGGCACGGGACTCAGCAGCGTGGGCGAACCGAGCCGCTCCACTCGACGTGGTCCTGTACCCGGAGCCGCCCCTGGACCCGGCCGCCGATCCAGAACAGGCTCGCGACGTCGTCGTCCGCTACGAGCAGATCGGGGCGACCATCCTCAACCTCCGCCTCCAGCACCGGTCCCTGACACACTGCCTGGAGCAGCTCCAGGCGATGGCGGAGGCTGTCCCACCCGTTCCCTGAGCGCCCGCACGCCCGCCTCGATCGCCGACGCGATGTGGCGGTCGTTGCCCTTGGAGAGGCTTTCGTGCACCCGGCGCTCCAGCAGCAGGCGAAGCACGGGGTTGAAGGCGTGATAGGTCTCACGAAAGTGGATGCGCGTGCGACCCGCGCCGATGTCCTCCAGTCGGGTCCACCCGCTGGCCTTCGACCACAACGGCTTCCCCACCGCGTCGTAGCGCCACCAGACGCCGGGCTCCATCTCGCTTATCCACTCCCAGGACACGCCCGTCCCTCCGGAGAGCAGGTACCGGGGCACGGGAAAGGTGCAGTGGCGAACCAGCCCGAGCCCGTGCTCGTCGCCCGGTAGGAGGATCTCGATGGTGACGTCACCGTGACGGCGCCGCCCCGAGCGGCTGGACCAGAACACACGCCACACTTCCGCCGGTGTGGCGTCGACCTCGATAGAGAAGCTGTGGTCCTGCACCCGCTCAGGGGAGCCGCTCGATGACGGTGGCGTTGGCCTGACCTCCGCCCTCGCACATCGTCTGGAAGCCGTAGCGTCCCCCGATCGACTCCAGCTGATTGAGCAGCGTGGTCATGATCCGTACGCCGCTGGCACCCAGGGGATGGCCGATGGCGATGGCACCGCCCCGCGGGTTCAGGCGGTCGAGCTCCTCGGGACGGGATCCAGGGCCCGCCTGTGCAGGGAGGAACTCGCGGGCCCACATGAGGGTGATGGCCGCGAAGGCCTCGTTGCACTCCATGGCGTCGAAGTCACCGATCGTCATGTTCGAGCGGGACAACAGCTTGCGCGTGGCGGGGTTGGGGGCGGAGAGGACCAGGATCGGGTCCTCGGCCGCCACCGCGAAGTGCACCAGTCGGGCCCGCACGGGCAGGCCGAGCCGGTCGGCCGTCTGACGGCTGGCGATCAGCATGGCCGCCGCCCCGTCCGACATCTGAGACGAGTTGCCGGCGGTGATGTCGGGGGCGAGCGAAGGATCCCAGCTCGCCGCGCTGGGCAGAGCACCGAGCTTCTCCATGGAGGTGTCCGGCCGGATCCCCTCGTCGGCCTCGAGCACGGCGCCTGTGGGCCGGCCCTCCTCGTCCTTCACGGGAACGGGCACGATCTCCCGGGCCGAGAGCCCGCCCTCGGTCGCCCGTGCCGCGCGCCGGTGGCTCTCCAGGGCGAAGGCGTCCATGTCCTCCCGGCTGATCTTCCACTGATCGGCGAGTATCTGGGACACCTCGAACTGTGTCTTGAGCTGGCCGTCGATCACGCCCATGAACGCACTGCTGAAGGGGCCCTTGCCACCCTTGGCGTTGGACGCCAGCGGCGTCCTCGTCATCGACTCGACCCCACACGCCACGGCGACGTCGTAGGCGCCCGCCATCACTCCCTGGGCGACGAAGTGCGCCGCCTGCTGGGACGACCCGCACTGCCTGTCGACGGACGTGGCGGGGACGTGCCAAGGCAGGCCCGCTCCGACCCAGGCGTTGCGGGTCACGTTCGTGCTCTGCTCCCCGACCTGGGTCACGCAGCCCCCGACGACGTCGTCGACGACCTCGGGATCCACGCCAGATCGCTGGACCAGAGCGGTGAGCACGTGGCCGAGCAGGTCGGCGGGATGCCAACCGGAGAGGGCGCCGTTGCGCTTGCCGATGGGCGTGCGCACGGCGTCGACGATCACCGCCTCCCGGGTCTCCATCAGCGTGCCTCCTCCCGCAAGAAACTGACATGATAGTCAGCAATCGCATGCCCCGGACTGCCCGACACCCGACTCCCATCCGCCTCGACGTCACCGGGCGCCCGGTCGAGCTGCGGGCGATCGATCTCGACACGTTCTTCCACCCTCGGACGGTGGCCGTGGTCGGGGCGTCCGACACCCCAGGCCGCCCGAACACGGCCATGACCAGGAAGATCCGGGACTGGGCGGAGAAGGCCGGCGCCGCCATCTATCCGGTCAACCCCAATCGCCCGGAGGTCGACGGGCTGCCCAGCGTCCCCACGATCCTCGACGTCCCCGTCGACGTCGACCTGGCGGCGATCCTGGTCGGCGACGCCGTGCACGCGCTCGAGGAGGCTGTCGAGAAGAAGGCGCGCTTTGCGGTGGTCTTCGCCGCCGGTTTCGCCGAGGTCGGCGGTGAAGGCACGCGGCTGCAGGCGCGCCTCGAGCAGCTGGTGAAGTCGAGCGAGCTCCACCTGCTGGGCCCGAACACCAACCTCAACGCCTTCGAGACATTCCGCGACGACCTCGAGCCGCCGACGATCGCGCTCATCACCCAGAGCGGCCACCAGGGGCGTCCCATCTTCCAGGGCCAGGAGCTCGGGATCGCTCTCTCGCACTGGGCGCCGACCGGCAACGAGGTCGATCTCGAGGTCGCCGACTTCGTGCGCTACTTCGCCGACCAGGCCGAGGTCGGCGTCATCGCCGCCTACATCGAGGGTTTCAAGGACGGCCGCACCCTCATGCTGGCCGCGGACCACGCGGCAGGCCGGGGCGTGCCCATCGTCGTCGTCAAGGTCGGTCGGACCGACGAGGGCCGGTCAATGGCCATGGCTCACACCGGGCACCTCGCCGGCTCCGACGCCGTGATCTCTGCCGCCTTGCGCCAGCTCGGCGTGATCCGGGTCGACGGGCTCGACGAGCTGCTCGACACCTCGGCCCTCCTGGCCCGAGCAAAGCCACCGAGCAGGCCCGGGGCCTCGGGGGCGTCGTCGGTCGGCGTCTGCGTGTACTCCATCTCGGGCGGGACCGGCGCGCACATGGCCGACCTCGTGTCGGCTGCCGGGCTGCACCTGCCGTCCCTCTCCCCAGCGACGCAGCACCAACTGCGCCAGTGGATCCCCTCGTACCTGCGGGTCTCCAACCCGGTCGACAACGGCGGGCACCCGTCGACCGACTGGCGGGGGCGCAAGATCCTCGACGCCATCGTGGCCGACCCGGGTGTCGACGTGGTCATCTGTCCCATCACCGGCGCCCTGCCGTCGATGAGCAAGCCGCTGGCCCACGACCTCGTGGACGTCGCCGCCACCACTGACAAGCCCATCTGCGTGGTGTGGGGCTCGCCGGTGGACGACGACGTGGCCTACCGGGAGATCCTCCTCGGGTCCCGGCTGCCGGTGTTCCGGACGTTCGCCAACTGTGTGCGGGCGGTGCGGTCCTACGTCGACTACCACGAATTTCGCCGGCGCCATGTCTCACCGTTCTCCCGGCCCGCGATGAAGCCGTCCACCGCGGCGCGCCGAGCCCGACCGCTCCTGCGCGCCGGCGAGGCGTTGTCGGAGCACTCGTCCAAGGCCGTCCTGGCCGCCTACGGCATCCCCGTCACGCGCGAGGTGCTGGCAACGAGCGCAGCGCAGGCCGCCCGGGCCGCCGCCGACCTGGGCCCGTCGGTGGTCATGAAGGTCAGCTCGCCCGAGCTTCCCCACAAGGCCGACCTCGGGCTGGTCGAGCTCGGCGTGACCGGTGCGGGCGCCGTGCGTGCCACCTACGCCCGCCTGCTGGAGCGGGCCGGGACGGCTGCGCCAGGCGCTGTCGTCGAGGGCGTGCTGGTCTCGGAGCTGATCACGGATGGGACCGAGGCCGTCCTCGGGGTCGCCGACGACGAGCTCTTCGGACCGACGGTGATGCTCGGGATCGGCGGTGTCTTCGTCGAGGTCCTGCAGGACGTGACGTTCCGGGTGCCCCCGTTCGACCGGGGCGAGGCCCGACGGATGGTGGGCGAGCTCCGGGGATCGGCGTTGTTGACCGGTGCCCGGGGACGGCAGGGGGCGGACACCGCCGCCCTGGTCGACGTCATAATGCGCGTCCAGCGCCTGGCCGTCGACCTCGCCGGTGAGGTCGCCGAGTTGGACATCAACCCGCTCGTCGTGAGAGCAAAGGGTGCGGTAGCCGTGGACGCGCTGGTCGTATGCAGGTGAGCCCGAACAGAGAAGGCCGGCCCGGAAGGCCGGCCCATGGAACAGGAGAAGCATGAGCGAGGACGAGCGGCCGGTCGAGGAGCTGGTGCGCTACCAGGTCGACAACGGCGTGGCCCGCATCACCATCGACCGACCGGAGGCGGGAAACGCCCTCACCACGCCGATGCGAGACCGGCTGTCCGAGCTCTTCGAGGCGGTCTCGGGCTCGCTGGCCGTCCGGACGGTGCTGCTCTCGGGGACGGGCCGGGCCTTCTGCACCGGTGCCGACCTGCGGGGGCCCCGGGTCCAGGTGCCTCCGATCCCGGGCAACGAACCGCCGCCGGGCGCGCCCGAGCGATCGACCGGCGACGGCGCCCGCGTCATCCGCAAGGGATGGCAGCGCCTCATCGCCGCCATCCTCGACGCCGAGAAGCCGGTCGTGTGCGCGCTGAACGGGACGGCCGCCGGCGGCGGCGCCCACCTCGCCCTGGCCTGCGACCTGATCGTGATGGCCGAGGATGCTCGCCTCATCGAGGTGTTCGTGCGACGGGGCATCATTCCCGACGCGGGCGGCTGCTTCATCCTGCCTCGCATCGTGGGAGTTCAGCGGGCCAAGGAGATCATGTTCTTCGGCGACGACGTGGACGCAGCCACGGCCGGGCGGATCGGCCTGGTCAACGCCGTCGTGCCCACCTCGGAGCTGGACAAGACGGCGAACCAGTGGGCGGAGCGGCTGGCGGCGGGGCCCACCAAGGCGATCGGCCTCACCAAGTGGCTGCTCAACCGGTCGCTGGACTCGGACCGGCTGACCGCCTTCCAGGAGGAGTCGTGGGCCCAGGAGGCCGCTAGCGGCACCGAGGACTCCAAGGAAGGGGTGGCCAGCTTCATCGAGCGCCGGCCGCCGGAGTTCAAGGGCTGGTAGGGCGAGGGCCGCCGGTGTTGAAGGATCGGGCCGCCATCGTCGGCCTCGGCCAGACTGCTTTCGCCAAGTCGCTCCCCGGATCTGAGCTGTCCATGGCATGCCAGGCCATCACCGCCGCCCTGGACGACGCTGGCATTCACCCTTCAGAGGTCGACGCCCTGTCGTCGTACACGATGGAGCAGAACGTGGAGGTCGAGGTCGCCCGCAACGTCGGGATGGGCGACATCACCTACTTCAGCCAGGTGGGCTACGGCGGCGGGGCCGGCTGCGCGGTCGTCGGTCACGCCGCCATGGCGGTGGTCAGCGGCCAGGCCAACGTCGCCGTCGCCTGGCGGTCGCGCAAGCGGGGCGCCGCTGCCAGCCGCCCGTGGTCCCAGGTCAGCAGGCGGGTGTCGGGTCCCGGCCAGTGGTCGAGGCCCTGGGGGCTGCTGCGCCCCGTCGACGAGATCGCCGTCCTGGCCCGGCGCTACATGCACGAGTACGGGGCGACACGGGACCACCTGGCCAACGTGGCCCTGGCCTTCCGCAAGCACGCCAACCGCAACCCGGCGGCGACGATGCACGACAAGGTCATGACCCGCGACGACTACATGGCCGCCCGCTGGGTGTCGGAGCCCCTGTGCCTGTTCGACAACTGCCTGGAGACGGACGGGGCCGTGGCCTGTGTGGTCGTGCGGGCGGAGCGGGCGGCCGACCTCCGACAGCCGCCGGTCCTCGTCCACGCCTTCGCCCAGGGTCTCAACAGCCAGCACCAGACGATGACCAACTACCACCGCGACGACCCGCTCACCGGCCCGGCGTGGGCCTGCAGCCCGGCCCTCTGGCGCAGCGCCGACGTGGGTCCCGCCGACGTCGACGTGGCCCAGCTGTACGACGCCTTCAGCCCGCTGATCCCTCTCTCGCTGGAGGGCTACGGCTTCTGCAAGCGGGGCGAGGGCGGGGACTTCACCAATGACGGCAACATCGAGTGGCCCGACGGCGACCTCCCGGTGAACACCTCGGGCGGGGGGATGTCCGAGGCCTACGTCCACGGCTTCAACCTCATCGCCGAGGGCGTTCGTCAGATACGGGGAACGTCCACCTCGCAGGTGGCCGGGGCCGAGACCTCCCTGGTCACGAGCGGCGAGGGCGTGCCGACCAGCGCCCTCCTGCTGCGCCGGCCCTAGGCCCCCTACTCGCCCAGGCCGAAGATCCGGGCGGCGTTGGCCCCCACGATGCGGCGCCGCTCGTCCCGGTCGATGTGGGCCATCATCGAGTCGATTGTCTTCCGCGAGTAGGGCCAGTCGTTGCCGTGGTGGGGGTAGTCGGACGACCACATCATGTTGTCGACCCCGACGCCGTACCGGTTCTCGACGCCGTTGCGGTCCGTGATGAAGGTCGCCGACATGTTGCGGAACCAGTAGAAGCTGGGCGGCTCGTTGATGGGGATGTTGCCCCACGACCGGTTGCGCCAGTAGCGGTCGTCGATCTGCTCGAGGAAGTGCGGGATCCAGCCCACGCCGGTCTCGATCATGGCCACGTGCAACTCGGGGAAGCGCTCGAAGGTCCCGGTGAAGATCAGCTGGCCGATCGTGCTCGGCACGGTCGAGAAGACGCCGCCGAGCCCGGCCACCGCCTTGGCGTTCGCCTTGGCCGCCTTGCCCCCGTAGATGCCACCGCTCCCCTTGGCCGCAGCAGCCTCGGCCGCCCGCCGCTGGCTCTGGCGGGCGCGCCGCGACACCAGGTTGATGTGGATGCACACGGGGATGCCCTCGTCGGATGCGGCGGCCCAGAACGGGTCGTCGGCGTCGGAGATCGAGTCGCCCCCCGAGGGCCAGCACGAGGTCACGACCCCCTTGAAGCCGCGCGCCTTGGCCTTGCGCAGGGCGTCCACGGCGTCGTCGATGCCTGTCGAGGGCATCTGCGCCATCCCGATCAGCCTGTCCCGGTCGGGCGCGCAGAACTCGTCCCACAGGAAGTTGTTGTAGGCCTCGATGCCGGCGAGGACGAGCTTGTCGTCCTCGTCGCCGAGGAAGTGGCCGACGGTGCGCTGCGGCGGGAACAGGACCTCGGCATCGACGCCGTCGACGTCCATGTCCTTCAGTCGCTCGGCGCCGTCGTAGCAACCTCGCCTGGCGTCGTCGTAGGTGACGCCCGTCCAGCGGAACTCGTCGAACGGCTTCCCGGGCGTCGACACCAGGCCGATCGGATCGGGATCGGCGAAGCCGGCGAACTGCCAGGCGTCGCCCCCGTCGACGTCCTTGACCAGCTTCGGCGCCTTGTCCTGGAGCTCCTTCGGCAGCCAGTTCTGCCAGATGTCAGGAGGCTCGAGGATGTGGCAGTCGCCGTCGACGATGTCGTAATCGGCCATGAGCGCTGACGTCCTTCCGGATCGACGTCCTCGGCCCCACGGTCTCGGAGCGAGGAATCCCCTCCAAGTCTCTGTCTGGCTGACGCGCGTGTCAACTTTCTGCGCCTATCGTTGCCACCATGGCCGAGCGTCTCCTGCAAGGGATCCGGGTGGTCGATCTGGCCGCCGCGCCAGCCCAGATGACGGGGCGCATCCTCGCCGATCTGGGCGCCGATCTGGTCAAGGTCGAGCCCCCTGGCGGGGACGCGGCGCGGGGCGAGCCGATGCGCTTCGCGGCCTGGAACGCCGGCAAGACGTCGGTCGTCCTCGACGCCGAAGACCCCAAGCTGGCCGAGCTGCTCCGGGGCGCCGACGTCGTCATCTCGACCCCGGGCTGGGTCGAGGGGCCGTCGCCCGACCCGGGACTGGCGCCGGCGGCGGTCTGGGTCAGCATCACACCCTTCGGCCTCGACGGACCGCGAGCCGGGTGGCGGGCCACCGACCTGGGCATCATGGCCGCCAGCGGCAACATGTACGCCACGGGGGACGGCGACCGCCCTCCGGTGCGCTGCACCCAGCCGTCGGGCTACGCCCATCTCGGCGCCGAGGCGGCGATGGCGGCCCTCACCGCTCTGGCCTCCGGTCGCCCGCAGCGGGTGGACGTCGCGGCCCAGGAGGCGGTGATGGCGGCCGACATGTGCGCGCCGGCGACGTTCGTGCGGACGGGGCGCGCGGCGCCCGCCGGGGGGCCAACATCGGCCGCAGCCGGGAGATCTGGCCGTGTCGTGACGGGTTCGTGTCGTTCGGGTTGCGCGGCGGCAAGGCGCGGGTGCCGAGCCTGCAGACCATCACCCGTCTCGTCGCCGAAGCGGGGCTGGCCACACCGGCTCTCACCGAGCGGGACTGGACGAGCTTCTCCCACGTCACCGCCACCGACCAGGAGCTGGCGGCCATTCAGGAGCCGATCGCGGCCTACTTCGCCCGCCGCACGATGGCGGAGCTGTACGAGATGGCCTGCGAGACGAACCTGATGCTCGCCCCGGCCAACACCCCGCCCCAGATCTACGACAGCGCCCAGCTGGCGGCACGGGAGATGTTCGGACCGCTGGGTGACCACGACAGCTTCCCGCTCCGGTTCGTGCTGGCGCGGGGGGCCGACGGGTCTGCCGTCCCGGCGACGGCTCGAGGTGCTGCCCCAGCCGAGCCCGGCGCCGGCCCGCTGCCGAGCTGGGACGAGCGACGGCCAGAGGTGCCGTCCTCCGGGGGCGACGCCCGGCCGGCCTGGGCCGGGACCAAGATCCTCGAGCTCGGGTCGGGCGCCGCCGGCCCCATCGCCACGCGGTACTTCGCCGAGCACGGCGCCACCGTGATCCGCATCGAGTCGCCCAGCCGGCCCGATTTCCTGCGCGTCTACGCCCTCGGGCCCGACAACCCTCACGGGCTCGAAGGCTCGACGCTCTTCGACGGGCTCAACCCGGGCAAGCTCAGCGTGACCCTGAACCTCAAGCACCCCGACGGCGTCGCCCTGGCCCGCCGCCTGGTGGCCTGGTCGGACGCGGTGGCGGAGAACTTCGCGCCGAAGGCCATGCGGGGCTTCGGCTTGGACTACGACAGCCTGGTCGCGGACAAGCCCGACCTGGTCATGGTCAGCGCCTGCCTCAACGGCCAGACCGGACCCCACCGCGACTACCCCGGGTTCGGCGGGCAGGGCGCCGCCCTGTCGGGCTACAACGCCCTCACCGGGTGGCCCGACCGGGAGCCGGTGGGACCGTTCGGCACCATCACCGACTCGCTCGCGCCGCGGTTCGTGGCCACGGCTCTGGCCGCCGGGCTCTGGTACCGCCGGCGCACGGGTCGGGGCGTCCACCTCGACGTGTCGCAGGTGGAGGCGGCGGTCTACACGCTGTCGCCCTGGCTGCTCGAGTACGTCGGAGACCGGTGTGGTCGCCGAGCGCGACGGCAACCGCTCCCCTCGCGCCGTCCCCCACGGCGCATTCCCCTGCCTCGGCGAGGACCGCTGGGTCGCGGTGGCGGTCTGGGACGACGACGAGTGGGCCCGGCTGGCCGGTCTCATCGGCGTGGAGGACTCCTCGCTGTCGACCCTCTCCGCCAGGCTGGCGCGCGTCGACGAGGTGGAGGCGGCCGTGGCGGCGTGGACCTCGTCTCGCAGCGTCGCCGACGTCGTCGACACGCTCCAGGGCGTGGGCATCGAGGCCGTGCCGGTGCAGGACTTCGGCGACGTCGTCGCGGATCCGCAGCTCGCCGCCCGTGGGCATTTCGTCACCCTCACGCACCCGGCGATGGGCGAGGGCATCTACGAGCGCAACGGCTTTCGGCTGAGCGACGCGCCGTCCGGCTACGGGCGCACGGGCCCCACGCTCGGGCAGGACAACGACCACGTCCTGCGGGACATCCTCGGACTGAGCGCGACCGAGATCGACAAGCTGGGCGCCGACGGCGCCTTCGACTGAGGCTCGTCGGCTCAGGCCGAACGGTGGATGGGCGCAAGACGCCGGCCGAGCTTCAGCCCGCGACAAGTTCACCCGTCGCCACTGCCCGGGCGCGACCCTGCAGCGTTCGCGCCGCGGAAATGAGCGCGCAGACGCGACCAGAACGCCGATCTGTGCAGCGATCCCGGCAACGTGCAGCGTTCAGACCCGGCCGGCGTACGGGCGCCGGAGGTGCGTCGGCTCAGGCCGACCGGTGGATGAGGTTCATCCTCGAGGTGAGCACGGGCTCGCCCGTCCGCTCGTCGGTGTAGCGGGTCTCGGAGACGAGGAAGGTCATGGTCTTCCCCCTGCTCTCCTTCTCGTAGACGTCGGTGATGCGGCCTTCGGCCGCGAGGACGTCTCCGACAACGACGGGGCGGTGGTACTCGAACTCCTGCTCGCCGTGCAGCACCAGCCCACCCTGGGCCATCAGGCCCCCGATCACCTTCATGACGGCGCCGCTGTCCGCCTCGGGATCAGCCGGTGGCTGGTTCTCCGGAAAGGTGCCCCAGTGCGCCATGGCGAAGCCGAAGGTCGGGGGCGCGGGGATGGAGTCGAACCCGGCATCGACCGCGACCCTGACGTTCTGGTAGATGGGGCTCTCGTCCTTGATCGCCTTGGCGAAGTTGGACACGGGTCCCCGCTCGACGGCGAGGCGAGAGGATCCTGTCTTCTTCCCGATGACGCTGGTGTCGGCAGCCATGGCGTGACGGTAGGGCGACGGTGCCGGGCCCGCAAGCCCGGACGACAGGGGCGGCAACCCCTCCGTTCGGGTTGCCCGGACCCGGGGACCCGCCTACGTTTGTGACGCAGACGTCAGGTTTGAACTGGAGGATTCCCGCATGCCGCTGCTCGAAGACAAGGTCGCCATCGTCACCGGCGCCGGCCACGGAGTCGGCCGCGGCGAGGCGCTCGAGCTCGCCGCCGAGGGCGCCAAGGTGGTCGTCAACGACCTCGGCGGCTCGGTGAGCGGCGGGGGCGCCGACAAGCGGCCGGCGGAGGAGGTCGCAGACCTCATCCGGAGCCGGGGTGGCGAAGCCGTCGCCAACTACGACGACGTGGCCGACTGGAAGGGCGCCGAGAGCCTGATCCAGCAGGCGGTGGACGCCTTCGGGCGGCTCGACGTGCTGGTGAACAACGCCGGCATCCTCCGGGACAAGATGATGTTCTCGATGACCGAGGACGACTTCGACTCCGTCATCAGGGTCCACCTCAAGGGCACGTTCGCGACCACGCATCACGCATCGGTGTACTGGCGGGAGCAGTCGAAGGCGGGTACCCAGCCACGGGCCGCCGTCGTCAACACCGTCTCGAGCGCCGGTCTGCAGGGCAACGTCGGCCAGGCCAACTACGGCGCGGCCAAGGCCGGCATCGCCTCCCTCACCATCATCACCAGCCTCGAGCTGGCCCGCTACGGGGTGCGGGCCAACGCCATCGCCCCGGGGGGCATGACCCGCATGTCGGGGGCGGTCGTGAAGGACATGGAGCTGAAGGAGCCGGAGCAGTACGAGCAGTTCGACCCCATGAACCCGGGCAACTCGGCACCCATGGTGGCCTGGCTGGCTTCGGACGAGGCGCTGCACGTGACGGGCCAGGTGTTCCGGGCCGTCGGCTCGTCGATCGCCCACTACGTGCCCTGGACCCTGGGCGAGGGCATCGACACGCCGGGAGAGCCGGCCAAGTGGAGCCCGGCCGACATCGGCCCGGCCATCAACGCCTCGGTGTTCCACTCCCGCCATCCGGGCCTGCAGATGGGCCGGGGACGCGGCAGATAGCCTCGGCCAACACGGCCGGCCCGGCAGGCCGGACCAGAGCGAACACGGCCGACCCGGGAGGCCGGCCCAGAGCGAACCGGCCGGCCGCGAAGGCCGGCCCACAGACAGGGAGGACGAGTGGGGCTGCTCGACGGGAAAGTGGCGATCGTCACCGGCGCCGGTCGGGGGATCGGCCGGGCCGAGGCGCTCCTGCTGGCGTCGGAAGGCGCCAGCGTCGTCGTCAACGACCTGGGCGGAGACTGGACCGGCGAAGGCAAGGACGACCGTCCCGCTCAGCAGGTCGTCGACGAGGTGGAGGCGACCGGCGGCACCGCCGTCGCCAACTACGACGACGTCGCCAGCTGGGAGGGCGCCCAGGCCCTCATCGGTCAGGCCGTGGACACCTACGGCGCCCTCGACGTGCTCGTGAACAACGCCGGCATCCTCCGGGACAAGATGTCGTTCAACATGACCGAGGACGACTGGGATGCCGTCGTCAAGGTCCACCTCAAGGGTCACTTCTGCCCGTCGCGCTTCGCCGCCGCGCACTGGCGCCAGCGCTCCAAGGAGACGGGTGCCCCGGTCCGTGCCGCCATCGTCAACACGGCGTCGGAGTCAGGTCTCTACGGCAACGCCGGTCAGCTCAACTACGCGGCGGCCAAGGCCGGCATCGCGGCCATGACGGTCGTGCTGGCGCGCGAGCTCGAGCGTGTCGGCGTCCGGGTGAACGCCATCGCCCCTGTGGCCCGGACCCGGCTGACCGAGTCGCTGAGTGGGGGGTTCATGGAGCAGAAGGAGGGCGACTTCGACCGCTTCGCCCCGGAGAACGTCGCCCCCGTGGTGGCCTGGCTGGCCTCCGACCTGGCGGCCGGGGTCTCGGGACAGGTCGTCAAGGTCCAGGGCGGCGTGCTCCAGCTCGTCCAGGGATGGCGCCCGCTCACCGAGGTCAAGGCGGACAAGCCCTGGACCGTCGACGCCGTCGACGAGGCCCGCTCCGCCCTCTTCGCCCGCTCGGAGACGGGCGTGCCGCCCTTCATGTTCGAGGTCGAGGGGTAGCGCGTGCGCCTGGCCTGGGGGCCCGAGCGTCGACGCGTTCCGCGCCGAGCTGGTCGAGTTCCTCGAGGAGCACGCTCCTCCGGAGGCCAAGGCCCTCAAGAACTTCGGCAGCCTGTCCGACAGCGGCGATCACGACGGCGGCTCGATCATCCCCGACTGGGCCCGGCGTTGGCAGGCGATGCTGTTCGACCACGGCTGGATGATCCCGGGGTACCCGCGCCACCTCGGGGGCCGTGACGCCACCCCGGTGCAGACGCTCGTCTACCTGCAGGAGATGGCGGCCAGGGGCGTGCCGCGCTCGGTGCACTTCCCCGGCTACGCCATCGTCGCTCCCAGCCTCCTCGAGTTCGGCGACGAAGGCCAGCGCCAGCTGGCGCCGGCGGCGATCCGGGGCGACGACGTGTGGTGCATCGGGATGAGCGAGCCGAACGCCGGCTCCGACCTGGCCGGCCTCCAGACCAGGGCCGTTCTCGACGGCGACACGTTCGTCGTCAACGGCCAGAAGGTGTGGACGTCCTACGCCATGGTGGCCGAACGGTGCTTCTGCTACGTCCGCACCGACCCCGCCGCGCCCAGGCACCAGGGCATCAGCGTGCTCATCATCGACATGGACACGCCGGGCATCGAGGTCAGGCCCCTCCGGCAGTTCTCCGGGGCAGCCCATTTCGCCGAGGTGTTCTTCACCGACGTCGTCGTCCCGGCGACGAACCTGGTCGGCGAGGTCAACGACGGGTGGCGCATCACGATGGGCTCGCTGGCCCACGAGCGGGGCGGTCTCTGGGTCCAGTCGGTGTCGCTGCTGGAGTCCACCCTGGACGACCTGGTCGCCCTGTGCCGCCGCCGCGGGCTGACCGCCGACACGGGAGTGAAGCGGCGGCTGGCCGAAGCGTACGAGCAGGTGTCGAGCCTGCGGGCGCTCGGCTACAAGGGCTTCACCAGCTTCGCCCGCACCAGCTCGGCGCCGGAGCACTCCTACCTCAAGCTGGCGACCTCGGAGCTGGGCAAGTCCCTCTACGAGCTCGGCATGGAGCTCCTCGGACCCGACGGTGTCGTCGTGGACGCCGAGCGAGGAGAGGAAGGGGGCCGCTGGGTGCGGGGCTACTTCATGAGCTTCGCCAACACCATCGCCGGCGGCAGCTCGGAGATCCAGCGCAACATCATCGCCCAGCGCGTCCTCGGCCTCCCCAGGAGCTGAGCCGGGGGCCGACTCGATCGCCCAGGGTCAGGCCACCTACGCCTCCGGTCGCCGGGTGGAGTGGCGACTGCGCTGAGGAACCCCGGGCACGACTTCCCGGAGGGCCATGGAGGTCTTGGCGGACCCGGCGTCGTAGCTTGAACGGCACGAAGAGCCGGGCCGTGCACGTCCGGCTCGTGCAGGGGGCACTGACGTCTTCATGGCTTATCGGTCCACCGCCACGCTTCCGGAGGACCACACCGCTCCGGCGACGCTTGCCGGGCGAAGCCCTCAGCTCACCGCGAGCAGCCCGGACATGGCCCGTCCTGCCGTCAAGCGCGGCCCCTTCCGCCGCCATCCGTTCCGCACCGCCATCCTCCTCGTGCTCGTCCTCGGGCTCGCCATCAGCGGCTGGTCCTACGGCCACGCGCTGACGGTCCCCGGCAACGACAGCCTCGCCACACGCGTCGGTCGAGTGGGTGCGCGACCACGGGGGCTCCTCGCTGGTCACCTGGATCGAGAACGAGTGGTACAGCCACCACCAGCCGCCCAAGGGAGGGGCGCCCAAGGCCGGGCTCATCCCCGTCGTCCCGCCCGCCGCTCCGACCACGACGGCCGCCCCGCGGCACGCCGCGATCGTCCTGCCGCCGCACCTCGCACCTCCGGCGCCGATGGTCCCCCTCGCCAGCCCACCCCTGCCCGGCGAGGGGATGTGGCGCCCGGTCGGCCGTCCTGCCGCCGGCGGCCTACCCGCCGTCTATGCGACGGCCGTGCGGCCCGACGCCGTCCACACCAGCCTCGTCACCGGGGTGGCCTGGATGGACACCAAGCTGCTGCGGGCGACGCTCTACGCCGGGACCCAGACACCCGGCGGGACGTGGAGCGACATGGCGACCATACCGCCGGACCAGCGACAGGCCCTGGTCGCGGCCTTCAACGGCGGTTTCCGCATGCAGGAGTCGCGAGGTGGCTACTACGCGGGGGGCAAGACGGCGAGCCCGTTGGTTCCGGGGGCGGCCTCCTTGGTGATCGGTAACGACGGCACCGCCACGTGGGTATGTGGGGCAGAGACGTCTCGCTCGGTCCGAACGTCGCCGCCGTCCGGCAGAACCTGACCCTCATCGTCGACCACGGCGCGCCTGTCCCGGTTCTCCCGCCTCTCACCAGCGTGAACGCCATTTGGCGCTCTGCCGTGGGTGTGACGGCCAACGGCGCCCTCGTCTACGTCGGCGGCAACGGGTTGACCGCGAGGACGCTGGCCGAGGTCATCGCCCGCGCCGGCGCCGTCCGGGCCATGGAGCTGGACATCAACACGTCGTGGGTCGATTTCCTCTACTACACACCGTTGCCGGGCGCGCCGGCCGCGACGGAGAACGGCGCCAAGCTCATCTCTGACATGCCTTCCACCACGGGCCGCTACTTCTCGCCCAACAGCAAGGACTTCATCGGCCTGTTCGCCCGATAGGCGCCGCTGTCGCCCGTTCAGCGGCGGCCACCTCGACCGGCGGGCGCCCGACGAGCCGGCCGCCCCCGAATATCCCCGTGTGCAGCACGGCCGCCAGCGTGTCCACGGCCGCGGCGTCGTCGACCGGCAGGCCCCTGGAGAGCACGAAGTAGTTGACGCGCTCGAGCATGCCGATGAGCGCGAAGGCCGCGGGTGCGGGGTCGATGCCAGGCGGACGCGATGCCTCCGCGATGCGGTCGGTCAGCTTCGAGGTGATCCTGCGCAGCGACCGCTGGCCCAGACGGGCGAGTGCCGGATCGGCTACCTGGCTCTCGCTCCACGCGCGGACCACCGGCCCGTAGCGCCGGTACACGTCGACGAAACGCTGCACCCACGCCCGCAGCTGCTCCCGGCCATCGGCACCCGGACCGACCGGCCCGAGGCCGTCGGCCAGCGCCTCCATCTCGGCGGCACACTCCTTGGCCAACGCGGCCAGGAGGTCCTCCTTGCTGGCGAAGTACAGGTAGAAGGTCCCATGTGACGTGTCGGCCATGCGCACGATGTCGTCGACCCGCGTCGCCGCGTACCCGATGGTCTCGAACGACCTGAGCCCGGCGTCGAGCAGGCGGGCGACCGTGCGCCGGCCCTGGGCCCGCAGGTCGCGCTGCTGGGCCGGAGTGCCGCCGGGGCGCACGAGGGCCTTTCGCCGAGGAGCCTGTCGATCCGGATAGTCTGACGTCACGTCACCCGTGCGCCCGCACGTCACCAGGATGCTCGACGAACTCCCTCACGAGGCGGCGAAGCGCTTCGGCGATGCTACCGCCTACGTCTCGGTCGCCGGATGGAGCCTCTCGTACCGCCAGCTCGACCGGCTCTCCGACGAGGCCGCCGCCGGGTTGGCCCGGTTGTCGATCGGCGCCGGCGACGTGGTGGCGCTGGCCATGCCCTCGCTCCCCGAGTACGTCGTCGCCTACCTCGCCGCGGCCAAGGTGGGCGCAGTCACGGCCGGTGTGAACGACCGTCTGTCCGAAAGGGAGCGCTCCGCCGTCCTGTCCGTCGCCCACCCCCGGCTGGTGCTCGCCACGCCGGGCGCCGTTCCCGACGGAGCGTCGCATGGCGCAGAGCTGGTCGAGGTCGACCCGGCCGACCACGCCGACGGCGTGCTGGCGGGCATACGGAGACGGGACGAGTCGCCGCCCAGGCTGCCCCCGGACCCCGACCGGCCGGTGGCGATCGTCTTCACGTCGGGGACGACGGGCACTCCCAAGGGCGCCGTGTTCGCCAACCGCCAGCTCGACGCCATCACCGCGGCCGACGTGGGCGACCGCTGGGGAGGCGGCGGCCGGACCCTCGCGGGCACGTCGTTCGCCCACCTGGGCTTCATGACCAAGCTGCCGGGCAACCTCCGGTCGGGAGGCACCACGTACCTGGTCCGCCGCTGGCACGCGGCGGAAGCGCTGGAGCTGACCGAGCGTCTCCGGCTCAACCACATCGGCGGCATCCCGACCCAGGTCGCGCTCATGCTCCAGGTCCCGGGGTTCGACGCCCGCGACCTGTCCAGCGTGCAGATGGTCGTCATGGGCGGTGGTCCGGCGACGCCGGCGCTGGTCCGCGCCGCCCGGGCCGGCTTCGCGGCGACGGTCTGTGTCCGCTACTCGTGCACGGAGGCGGGCATCGGCCTCGGCACGGGGCCCGACGACCCCGACGAGGACGCCGAGGTGAGCGTGGGCCGGGCTCGCCCGGGGATCGACCTCAGCGTGCGGGACGAGGAGGGCCAGGTCGTCGCGCCCGGGGAGGTGGGCGAGGTGTGCCTGCGCTCCGCCGCGGTCATGGCCGGCTACCACCGCGATCCCGACGCCACCCGGGCCGCGTTCACCGACGACGGCGCCCTGCGCACCGGTGACCTCGGCTGGATCGACGACCGCCGGCGCCTGCGACTCGTCGGCCGGACCAAGGAGATGTACGTCCGCGGCGGCTACAACGTCTACCCCATGGAGGTGGAGGGCGTGCTGGCAGAGCACCCCGACGTGGCCGAGGTGGCGGTCGTCCCCCGCCCCGACCCCGTCATGGGGGAGATCGGGGTGGCCGTCGTCGTGCCCCGCTCGCACGGGGAGGGGCCCGCCCTCGAGGAGCTCCGGGCCTTCGCCGCTCCCCGGCTGGCCCGCTACAAGCTGCCGGAGCGTGTCGAGGTGGTCGACGCCCTGCCCCGGACACCCATGGAGAAGGTGGACCGCTCCGCCCTTCAGCGCAGCCTGGAGGCCGAGGGGACCGCAACGACGGCCGGCGGCGGGGATGGGGCCCCGCCCGGGGCGGCGAAGCCGCCAGAGACACAGCTATCCTGACGCAAGCGTCAGAGTTCCACGACGAGGGGAGACGGCGATGCGCACGGAGGACCTCATCCTGGTCAGCGTCGACGACCACACCGTCGAGCCGCCCGACATGTTCGCCAACCACCTCCCGGCCAAGTGGAAGGACCTGGCTCCGCGGAGCGTCAAGAAGCCCGACGGTACCGACGTGTGGGTCTACGAGGGCAACGAGATCCCCAACATCGGCCTCAACGCCGTGGCCGGCCGGCCGCCGGAGGAGTACAACATCGAGCCCACGCGCTACGAGGAGCTGCGGGAGGGCACCTACAAGGTCGACGAGCGGGTCAAGGACATGAACCGCAACGGCGTCCTCGGCTCGATGTGCTTTCCCTCCTTCGTGCAGTTCTGCGGACAGCTGTTCTCCAAGTCCAAGGATCTCGACGTCGGCCTGGTCATGCTCAAGGCCTACAACGACTGGCACGTGGACGAGTGGTGCGGCAGCCATCCCGGGCGCTTCATCCCGCTCTCCATTCCGCCCATCTGGGATCCCGCAGGAGATGGCGAAGGAGGTGCACCGGATGGCGGCCAAGGGCTGCCACGCCGTGACCTTCTCCGAAGACCCGGCCAAGCTCGGCTGGCCCCACATCTTCGGTGACCACTGGGATCCCTTCTTCGCCGCCTGCGAGGAGGAGGGCACGATCATCTGTCTGCACATCGGCTCGTCGTCGACGATCCTCGGGCTGGCTCCCGGCGCGCCCATCGACATCATGATCACCCTCACCCCGCTGAACGCCATGCACGCGGCGACCGACCTGCTGTGGTCACCGGTGCTGCGGCGGTTCCCCAACCTGCGCTTCGCCCTCTCCGAAGGCGGGATCGGCTGGTTGCCCTACTGGCTCGAGCGCGTCGACTACGCCTACCAGCAGCACCGCTACTGGACCCATCAGGACTTCGGCGACGAGCTGCCCAGCCAGGTGGCCAAGGACCGCTTCACCTTCTGCTTCATCAGCGACGCCGCCGGGATCGAGACCAGGCACCTCATCGGGATCGACAAGCTCACGTGGGAGTGCGACTACCCGCACTCCGACTCGACCTGGCCCCACTCCCCCGAGACGCTGATGAAGCAGCTGGCCGGCGTCCCCGACGACGAGATCGACAAGGTGACCCACCAGAACGCCATGAGGCTGTTCTCCTACGACCCGTTCGCCCATCGGCCCCGCGAGGCGTGCACGGTGGGTGCCCTCCGGGCCGAGGTGGGCGACTGAGGCGAGCTAACGTGACGCAACTCTCGAGCGAACCCCTGGAGAAGGCGTGACCGACGAGATCCTGGTCGACAACGGCAAGCGCACGATGACCCTGGACGAGCTGGGGATGACCCAGCCCGGCCTGGCCCGCATCATGCCCGAGATCAGCATCCGAATCTGGAAGCTGTACTACGCAGGCAAGGCCCGCAACTGGCCGCTGGCCCGCTTCCAGCTCAAGGAGGCCATCAACCTCATGGAGGTCGGAGCCTTCGTCCGGCCCAAGTACGAGGTGAACATGGCCAAGTTCATCGACGAGGACTGCGGCCCGGTCAGCAAGGCCATCGAGGCGGGTGACTGGGATGCCTTCGATGCCGCCTTCCAGGAGATGGTGGACAAGGCCAACGCCTACCACGACGAGTACGACAAGCCCTTCATCCGTTGGCGCATCCCGGACCAGCCGCCGCCCGACCTCGACATGACGCCTCGGCAGTAGCCCGATCAGCGGGCCGAGCCTCGCCATGCCGGCCGACTGGAAGCTACGGGAGGTGGAGCCGGAGCTGGCCCGCCGGTACGTCCGGAGCGGCTGGTGGACCGACGAGACCCTGGGCTCGATGCTGGCCGAGGGTCTGGCCAGCAATGCCGGGCTCGCCTTCCACATCCACTCCCGCACGAGGCCCTGGTCCGGCACCTTCGCTGGTGTCGAAGAGCTGGCCCTCCGCGCTCGCCGGCAGTCTGCGCGCCCGTGGGATCGGCCCTGGCGACGTCGTCGCCTTCCAGATCCCCAACTGGATCGAGGCGGCCGTCACCTTCTACGCGGTGTCCTTCCTCGGCGCCGTGCTCGTCCCGATCGTCCACTTCTACGGACGCAAGGAGGTCGGCCACATCCTGCGCCAGTCGGGCGCCCGGGCCATGATCACCGTCGACCGGTTCGGTCACCTCGACCACCTCGGTGATCTCGACGACCTGCGTGCCGGCCTGCCCGAGCTCGAGCTGGTGGCCGTCGTCGGCGGGGACGGCCCACCGCTCTCCCGCTGCGATGCCCCGACCTGGGCCGTTCCCTTCAGCGACCTGCTCGAGCACCCGGCGCTCGACGGTCCCGTCAGCGCCGACCCCACCCGCCCCGCCGCCGTCGCCTACACGTCGGGCACCACGGCCGACCCCAAGGGGGTCGTCCATGTGCACCGTACGCTCGTGTTCGAGGTGCGCCAGCTCGGCGACGTCCAGGCGAGCCGAGCTTTGCCGTTGCTCACCGGGGCTCCGGTCGCCCACGGCATCGGCATGCTGTCGGGGCTGCTCCTGCCCCTGCACCGGCGGCAGCCGATCCACCTCACCGACGTCTGGGACCCGCCCCAGGTGCTGGCGGACATGCTCGAGCACGGTGTCGCGGCCGGCAGCGGTGCCACCTATTTCCTCACCAGCCTCCTCGACCACCCCGACTGCGGCCCCGACCACCTCCGCCTCATGTACCAGACGGGGCTCGGGGGCTCTTCGGTGCCTGTTGCCGTCGCCGACCGGGCCACCTCGCTCGGCATCTCGATCACGAGGGCCTTCGGCTCGACCGAGCACCCGTCCACGACGGGTATGACCCACGACGACCCGCTCGCCAAGCGCACCCGTACCGACGGTCGCCCGCTGCTGGGCGTGGAGGTTCGCGTCGTCGACGAGTCCGGGGCCGAGCTGCCGACCGGCGAAGCCGGCGAGGTGGTCAGCCGGGGCCCCGACTGCTTCTGGGGCTACACCGACCCAGCGCTGACGACCGGCGCATTCGACGCCGATGGCTGGTACCTGAGCGAGGACGTCGGCCGGCTCGACGCCGATGGCTATTTGACGATCACCGACCGCAAGAAGGACATCATCATCCGGGGAGGCGAGAACGTCAGCGCCCCCGAGGTCGAGGGGGTGCTCATGCGCATGGCCGGCGTCGCCGAAGCCGCGGTCGTCGCCGCTCCCGACCAACGCCTTGGTGAGCACGCCTGCGCGTTCGTCCGCCCGCTGCCGGGCGTGCCTGCACCCGACCTGGCCGCCATCCGCACCACACTCGAGGGCGAGGGAATGGCCAGGCAGAAGTGGCCCGAGGAGCTGCGCCTGGTGGAGGACTTCCCCCGGACGCCGTCGGGGAAGGTCCAGAAGTTCGTCCTCCGCCAACAGCTGAGGGACGAGAGCTAGCGTCGAGCGCCGTGCGCGAGGAAGACGCCATCACCGACGACCGCATCCGCCGGGTCGTCAACCAGCACATCCGACCGGCGCTGAACGGTCCGACCGCCGCCCTCGAGGTGGCCGCCTACCACGTGCACGGCGAGCCGGTCACGGTCACCGAAGCGATGAACGCTCCCTACGAGCTCTTCTCCGTCGGCGACGCCTGGGGGCCCGCCTGGGACACGACGTGGTTCCAGCTTCGGGGGCTGGTACCCACCGACTGGCGCGGACAGGAGGTGGCGCTGCGCTTCGAGATCGGCAACGCCGGGGACACCGGGTTCGGAGCCGAGGCGCTCGTGTGGGAGAACGGCCGTCCTGTCCAGGGCCTGTCACCCAACCACCGCGACTACGTGCTGACCACGGGGGCGCAGGGAGGCGAGGCGGTCGAGCTCTACGTCGAGGCGGCAGCCAACCCACGGCCGCCCTTCGGCGCGCTCGACCTGGCCGCTCCTCGCACCCGAGCCCCACGGCCCGCCGCTCTTCACCCTGGGCCGGGCCGAGCTGCGGGTCGTCCGCAGGGACCTGCTGGCGTTCTGGCAGGACCTCCGGGTGCTGCTCCAGCTGCTCGCCCAGGTGAGCGACGAGCCCCGCCGGTCCCAGGTCCGGGCCGGGCTCGACCGGGCTTGCAGCGCCCTCGACCTGGAGGACGTGGCCGGGTCCTTCGCCGCTGCCCACCCCCTGCTGAAGGAGCTGCTGGCCCGGCCGGCCGCGGCCAGCGCCCACCGAATGAGCGCGGTGGGCCACGCCCACATCGACACCGCCTGGCTGTGGCCGCTGCGGGAGACGCGTCCGCAAGTGCGCCCGCACCTTCTCGACCGCCGTGCGCCTGATGGACGAGTATCCCGACTACCGGTTCGCCTGCTCGCAGGCCCAGCAGTACGCGTGGATGAAGGACCGGCTACCCGGATCTCTATCGGCGCATGCAGGAGAAGGTGGAGAGCGGGCAGTTCGAGCCCGTCGGCGAGCATGTGGGTCGAGGCCGACTGCAACATCCCGTCGGGCGAGTCGCTCGTGCGCCAGTTCCTCCACGGCAAGCGCTTCTTCGCCCGGCGAGCTCGGCGTCGAGACACGACGAGGTGTGGCTGCCCGACGTCTTCGGCTACCCGGCCAACCTTCCGCAGATCATGCGCCAGGCCGGCATCGACCGCTTCCTCACCCAGAAGCTGTCCTGGAACCAGTTCAACGTGCCCCCCCACCACAGCTTCCTGTGGGAAGGGATCGACGGCGTCGCAGGTCTTCACGCACTTCCCGCCGGCCGACACCTACAACGGGGACGCCAGCGTGGCCGAGCTGGTGCACGCCGTGCGCAACTTCAAGGACCACGACCGCGCCACGCGGTCGCTGTACGTCTACGGCTACGGCGACGGCGGCGGGGGCCCGACGGCAGGCATGCTCGAGCAGCTCCGCCGGCTGGCCGACCTCGAGGGCGTGCCCCGCGTCGAGCTCGAGGCGGCCTCGCGCCTTCTTCGACAAGGCCGAGGCCGACCTCGACGACCCGCCGGTGTGGGTCGGCGAGCTGTACCTCGAGCTCCACCGCGGCACCTACACGACCCAGGCCGACACCAAGAAGGGCAACCGCGCCGGCGAGCTGGCGCTGCGCGAGGCCGAGCTGTGGGCCAGCCTCGATCCCCGGCCGTGGTCGGCCTACCCGGCCGCAGCAGCTGGAGCAGGCCTGGAAGACGCTGCTCCTCCACCAGTTCCACGACATCATCCCCGGCTCGGGAATCCACTCGGTCTACGAGGACACGGCCCGCGACCACGCCCACGTGGCCACCGAGGCCGGCGCCCTGATCGACGACGCCACGGAGGCCTTGGGCGAGGCCGTCGACACGGCCGGCCTGTCGCACCCGGTGGTCGTGTTCAACGCGGCTGTCACACGACCGGCGCGAGCTGGTGCGGCTCGCCCCCGGCACCGACGCGGACGTGGCCGTGGCCGTCGGCCCCGACGGCGAGGAGAGCCCCGTGCAGGTCGCCGACGACGGGTCGCTCCTGTTCGGGGCGTCGGTCCCCTCGTGCGGCTACAGCGTCTACGACCTCGTGAGCCGGCCTGCACCGCCTTCCGGCTCGGAGCTCGCCGTGGACGAGAGCCACCTGGAGAACAGCCGCTTGTGCGTGCGGTGGGACGAGACTGGACTGCTCACCTCGGTGTGGGACAAGTCGGCGCGCCGCGAGGTGCTGGCCCCCGGATCGCGAGGCAACGTCCTGCAGGTCTTCGCCGACTACCCCAACTTCTACGACGCCTGGGACGTCGACCGGTTCACCCTGGAGCACCCGGTCGAGGTCACGACCCTGGACGAGCTCGCCGTCACCGAGCGCGGGCCGCAACCGCGCGTCCGTCCGCATGGCCCGCTCCTTCGGGGACTCCCGGATCACGCAGACGATGTCCCTGTCGGCTGGCTCGGCCCGGCTGGACTTCGCCACCACGGTGGACTGGGGCGAGTCCCGCCGCATGCTGAAGGTGGCGTTCCCCGTGGACGTCCGGTCTCCGCGCGCCACCTACGAGATCCAGTACGGCCACGTCGAGCGGCCCACGCACGCCAACACCAGCTGGGACCTGGCCCGCTTCGAGGTGTGCGCCCAGCGGTGGGCGGACCTGTCCGAAGCCGGCTACGGGGTCGCCCTGCTCAACGACTGCAAGTACGGCTACGACATCCAGGGCAACGTCATGCGGCTGTCGCTCCTCCGGGCACCGGGCTGGCCCGACCCGCTGGCCGACCGCGGCACACACCACTTCACGTATGCCCTGCTGCCGCACTCGGGCGACCTCCGCGAGGGTCGGGTCGTCGAGACGGGCTACGAGCTCAACGTCCCCCTGCGCGCGCGTGACGACGACGTCGCACCCGGGAACGGGCGCCCGGCAGGCGTCGTTCCTCAGCGTCGACCGGCCGGGTGTGGTGGTCGACGCGGTCAAGAAGGCCGAGGACAGCGACGACATGGTCGTGCGCCTCTACGAGGCCTGGGGCCAGCGCGGACCGGCCCGGCTGACCTGCGCCCGGCGGGTCACGAGGGCACGGCGAGCCGACCTCCTCGAGCACCCTCACCAAGCCCTGGAGACCGAGGACGACGGCTCGATCGCCTTCAACGTCCGACCCTTCGAGATCCTCACCCTGCTCCTCGAGCTGGCCTGACATCCGCTCCGGGGGCCCGAGGGGAGCGGGGGCGTCGGTGGCCGCCATTTCGAAGAACGGCGGCCAGCGACGAGCGCCGCTTCACTCACCGTCCGTGGGCGCGCCAGTCAGGCCCCTTCGGCCCGCAGGCGGTGCTTGGCGATCTTGCCGTTCGGATCGCGGGGAAGCTCGGCGACGAACTCGACCAGGCGGGGCCGCTTGTAGTCGGCCAGCCGCTCCCGGCACCAGGCCACCACCTGGTCGTCGTCGAGGCTGGCACCGGCGCGGGGCTGGACGACGGCCTTGAGCGCCTCACCCCAGCGCTCGTCGGGGACGCCGTAGACCGCGCAGTCCGCCACGTCGGGGTGCAGGTAGAGAACGTCCTCGATCTCGCGCGGGTAGACGTTCACCCCGCCGGTGATCACCATGTCGGCCCGCCGGTCGGTGAGGAAGAGGTACCCGTCCTCGTCCAGGTAGCCCATGTCGCCCACGGTGAAGCGATCGTTCTTGAACGCGGCCGACGTCTTCTCGTCGTCACGGTGGTACCGGAACGGCGCCGTCGCCGGTCGCACGTACACCAGCCCGACCTCTCCGGGCCCCAGGACCCGGCCCTCGTCGTCGAGGATCACGATCTCGTTGCCGCCGATCGCCCGCCCCACGCTGCCCGGGTGCTCCAGCCACTCCTGGGGCGAGATGGCGGTGCCGCCTCCCTCGGTCGCGCCGAAGTACTCGAAGACCTTCTCCGGGCCCACCAGGTCCATGAAGGCCCGTTTGACCGGCACCGGGCACGGGGCGGCGGCGTGCAGCACCACCCGCAGCGACGAGAGGTCGTAGCGGGCCCGGGTCCGGGGGTCCAGGTCGAGGATGCGGATGAAGTTCGAAGGGACCATGTGCGTGTTGGTCACCCGGTGGCGCTCGATGAGCGCCAGGCACGACTCGGCGTCCCATCGGGGCATGATCACGACGGTCGCCCCGAGCGCCAGGTGGGTCTGGGCGAACGCAGCCGGGCCCGAGTGGTAGGCCGGTCCGACGAGCAGGTGGACGTCGTCCGGACCGAACCCCCAGCGGGCGCCCATCCCGGCCATCCCCGCCGCCGTGCGACGCAGGTCGTCTCCGCCGGGCACGACCCCCTTGGGGCGACCCGTCGTTCCCGACGTGTACACCATGGTGGTCGGCCAGCCGTCGCCGTGGTACGGCTCGGCTGCGTCCACCGCCTCCTCGTAGCCCTCGCCCACGACCAGGCGAGCGCAGCGACGGGACCTCGGACATGCTCCCCGCCAGGTCAGGCGTGACGACTGCCGCCTTGCACCCTGAATCCGTCAGCACCCACCCCGCCTCGGCCGCCTTGAAGTGGACGTTGACCGGGACCGCCACCGCCCCCAGGCGGCCAGCGCCGTGGACCACCTCGAACCACTCGAAGGAGTTCGGCAGCATGACGCCGATCCGGTCACCCTCGCCCACCCCGAGGCCGGCGAGCACCCCGGCGACCCGGCGGGCACGGTCGTCGAGCTGCGCGTAGGTGCGCTGCTCGGATCCGAGCACGAGGGCGGGGTGCCCGGGGCGTTGCCCTGCGAAGGCCGGGATCCCGTACTGGATGTCAGACGACATCGCCGGCCTGCGAACCTGTCCTGTTGCCCATGATCCTGACAACGATGTCATACTTGCCGGCAGTGGGACCAGGGACGGGGGGTATCGGTGCTCGACGCGACGGTCCCGGCCTGATGGCCGGACCGTTCTCGCGGGTTCGGGCAGGTCGACTGGGGCGATCACACTCACCGCTGCAACGCGCCCACGATCTTCCTAACCTGATCGCAAGGCAGTCGACCGAAGCACCCCACCGGAGGTCACCATGCCCGGCCTGGCCAGCAGGGTCGTCCGACTCGTCGCCCTTCCTGCAGTCCTCAGCCTGATACTGGTTGCCTGCGGCAACGCGTCCGGAGGCGGAGGCGGCGGCAGCCAGACGCAGGGAGTGACATCGAACGAGATAGACATCGGCGGCATCGCCGCCAAGACCGGCCCTCTCGCCAACCAGTACGGACCGATCTTCCAGGGTGTGCAGGCCTACCTCAACACGCAGGTACCGAACGGCGTCAACGGACGCAAGATCAAGTACGTCGCCCAGCTCGACGACCAGACACTGCCCTCGCTCAACGTCTCCCAGGCCCGGGCCCTGGTCACCCAGGACAACGTGTTCGCCGTGGTGGGCGTGGCCACGCCGATCTTCGCCGGAGGCAAGTACCTGGCGCAGAACAACATCCCCACCTTCGGCTGGAACGTCAACCCCGAGTGGTCCGACGGGCCCAGCCTGTTCGGTGAGAAGGGCTCCTACCTCGAACTTCACCCATCCCGGTCCCGGGGTCGCCTGGCTGGCCAACCGGGTCGGCGCCCAGAAGGTCGGGACCATCGCCTACACCGTCTCCCAGTCGGCGGACTGCGCCACCGGACAGATCTACGGCTACCAGAAGTACGGCGCCGCGGTCGGCCAGCAGGTCGTGCTCAAGGACACCAGCCTGCCCTTCGGCTTCACCGACATCAGCGGCGACATCACCCAGCTCAAGAACAGCGGGGCCCAGTTCGTGGGCACGTGCATGGACCCGACCGGCAATACCGTGCTCAGCAAGGGCCTCCAGGAAGCCGGCCTCTACAACCAGGTCAAGCAGTACTGGCCCAACGGCTACGACCAGAGCGTGCTGAGCCAGTTCGCCCCGCTCATGGAGGGCGTCTACTTCGAGACCGGCTTCGTCCCCTACGCCTACGGCTTCACCCAGGGCATGGACAACTACCTCAACGCCATGAAGCAGATCGGCGCACCGGTGAGCGACGTCACCCTGGCGGGCTGGATCAACGCCGACCTCTTCGTCACCGCCCTCAAGCAGGTGGGCAACAACGTGACCCGCCAGAACGTCATCAACGCCATCAACAAGATGACCCACTACACGGCGGGCGGCATCTCACCGGGGATCGACTGGACCCAGCAGCACACCAACCCGGGGCCGATCGACTGCAATGCCTTCCTCCAGGTCCAGCAGGGGAAGTTCACCGATGTGTTCGGGAGCGGCAAGAACCCCTTCGTCTGCTTCCAGTCGCCCAACCCGACACCATGACCCCGGTCCCATTCCCCAACGACCCGAACACCTTCTTCAACTCCACCATGCCGACGCCCAAGACCAGCTGAACCCGGCTTGACTCACTTCCTGTCCTTCGCCATACCGGGCATCCCGTACGGCTTCGTCTACACGCTCGTAGCCGTGGGGTTGGTCCTCACCTACAAGACCTCGGGCGTGTTCAACATGGCGTTCGCGGCGCAGGCGTACGTGTCGGCGGCCATCTACTACGGCGCCGTCTCCCAGCACCACTTGTCCAAATGGGTAGGCTTCGTGCTCGCCGTGGTCGTGGCCGGACCGGCGCTGGGCTACCTCCTGGACCGCTTGTTGTTCCGCCACATGCGCACGGCGCCCACGGTGGTGAAGCTCATCACGGGGCTGGGTCTGCTGATCGGCATCCCGTCGATCGTGCAGTTCTTCTGGCCCGGCCAGCACCAGAACCCGCCCAGCCTGTCCCCAAAGCCGAACGCCGTCTATCACTTCGGTAGCTACCACATCGACGGCAACCAGCTGGTCGTCATCGTCGCCGTGCTCGTCGTGATGGCCGGGCTCGGCGTGCTGTTCCGGTTCACCGCCCTGGGTCTCAAGATGCGAGCCGTCGTCGAGAGCCCCCGCATGGTCGAGCTGGCGGGCATCAACGCCGATCGGGTCAGCTCCTTTGCCTGGATGCTCTCCGGTTTCCTGGCCGCCCTCGCGGGCGTCCTGCTCGCCCCCTACTACGCCAACATCGATGCGACGAACTTCATCGAGCTGCTGGTCGCAGCCATCGCCGCCGCGGTGTTCGCGGGGTTGGCGAGCCTGCCGCTCGCCCTGGCCGGCGGCCTGTTCCTCGGCATCTTCCAGCAGGTCCTCACGGGCTACCTCCCGCTCAACAGCATCTGGGCCACCGCGCTGCGCCCCTCGTTCCCCTTCATCGTCCTGGTGCTCCTGCTGTTGTTCTGGCCGCTGGTGCGGCGGCGCCGGGAGGCGGGCGACCCACTGGCGGGCGTCGATCCGCCTCCCCCCGCCCTGGCCGCCTCCTTGCGTGGGGCGACACTGGACCGGCTGACCAGGATCATCTTCCCGATCTTCATCGTCGCCTACATGGGGATCACGCTCTTCCTCGTGCCCACCCACTGGCTGTTCCTGCTCACCCAGGGCATCGTCTACGCCACCATCTTCCTGTCCATCACCGCCCTCACGGGCATGAGCGGCCAGATCTCGCTGTGTCAGGCCAGCTTCGCCGGCCTTGGCGCCTTCACCGCCGGCCAGCTGGCCACCCAGTTCAACATCAACGTGATCGTCGCCCTGCTCATCGGAGGGGTCGTGGCGGCGGCCGCCGGCGCCCTCGTCGCGATCCCCACCCTTCGCCTCAGGGGCCTCTACCTGGCCCTGGCCACCCTCGCCTTCGCTCTGCTCGCCAGCAATCTGCTCTTCCCCCAGAGCTGGCTCGGCAACGGCGACACCGGTGTGAACGTGCCCCGACCGCCCGGCTTCAGCGGCAACCGCGCCTTCTTCCTGCTGGCCATGGCGGTGTTCGCCGTCTGCGCGGTGGTCGTGATCCTCGTACGCAAGGGAACAGTCGGCAGGTACCTCTCGGCCATGCGAGGCAGCCAGGTGGCAGCCGAGACCATCGGCATCAACCCGGTCCGCGCCAAGATCACCATCTTCGCCCTCTCGGCGGGCATCGCCGGTGTCGGGGGGGCCATGTTCGGGTCCCTCCAGGGGACCACCTCCGGGGGCGACTACAACGTCTTCTTCTCGATCCTGTGGATCGTGCTCGTCCTCACCACCGGCGTTCGCACGGTGGAGGGAGCGGTGAACGCCGGCATCGCCCTCGTCCTTGTGCCGGAGCTACTGAGCGATCTCGGTGGCACATCGGTCTTCAGCTTCCTCGGCAACCGCGTCACCGCGCTGGCCTTCTTCCTGTTCGGGATCGGCGCTCTCACCTACGCCAAGCATCCCGAGGGGGCGGTGGAGTTCAACAAGCGTCGCAGCCTGCTGTGGATCGCGGCCTGGCTGGACCGTCGGGCCGGGCGCGAGCCCACGGCGGGCGTCGCCGACGCGGCCACGCTGGCGCGGGGCCAGGCGCCCGCTCTCGAGCTGAGCGGCGACGGCCAGGCCGTCGCCGACGGGGCCGCTCCTGCCGTTCCCGAACACACGCCGCACCCGGGCGGGCCCTGACATGGCCCTCCTGCGGGCGAGCGGGATCTCCAAGCGCTTCGGCGGCGTCGTGGCGCTGTCCGAGCTGTCGATCGGCGTCGAGGCCGGCGAGGCGGTGGGCCTGGTCGGCCCCAACGGGGCGGGCAAGACGACGCTGTTCAACTGCCTGCTGGGCATCCTGCGCCCCGACACGGGCACGGTCACCTTCGACGGTCACGACCTCAGCCGCATGCCGGTCTACCGGCGGGCGCGCCTCGGCATCGGACGTACCTTCCAGCGCATCGAGCTGTTCACCGAGATGACGGCTCGCGACCACCTGCTGGTGGCCGAGCGGGCCCGCCGGGGCAACGGGGCGATGTGGAAGGACCTGCTCAACCGGGGCGACCCCACGACGGACGAGCAGGTCCGGGCCGCCGCCGTGCTCAGCCTGCTGGGAATCGACGACGTCGCCGACCTCCCCGTCGAGGCGCTGAGCCTCGGTCACGGGCGACTCGTCGAGCTCGGCAGGGCGCTGATCACCGAGCCCCGTCTGCTGCTCCTCGACGAGCCCTCGTCGGGGCTCGATCGCATGGAGTCACTTGCCCTGGCCCGGGTCCTCGGCCGCGTCCAGCAGGAGCGAGGGACCGCCATTCTCCTCGTCGAGCACGACCTGGAGATGGTCGAGCGGTGCGTCACCCGCCTGTGCGTTCTCGAGCTCGGTCAGCTCATCGCCGACGGGCCCACGGCCACCGTGATGGGCGATGCGAAGGTGCGTCGTGCCTACCTGGGGGAGGCGGTGTGACGACCCTCGGCAACGGCGCCGGTGGGCCGCGGCGCGGCGCTGCTCGAGCTCGTCGACGTCTCGTCGGCCTACGGACCTTTCCGGGCCATCTTCGACGTGTCGTTCTCGCTCCCGGAAGGCTCGGCCACGGCGCTGCTGGGACCCAACGGCGCCGGCAAGTCCACCGTGGCCCGGATCTGCACGGGCCTGGTCCCGGTCACCTCGGGCCGACTCCGCTACCGAGGTGAGGACATCACCGGGCTTCCGGCCTGGCGGATCGCGCGCATGGGAATTGCCCACGCCCCGGAGGGTCGCTCGGTGTTCTCGTCACTCACGGTCGAGGAGAACCTGGTCCTGACCTTCCGCCAGGCCCTTGGCCGAAAGCACATGCGGGAAGCGACCGATCGCGCCTACGAGGCCTTCCCCCGCCTCGGCGAGCGCCGGAAGCAGAGCGCAGGGACGCTCTCCGGCGGCGAGCAGCGGATCCTCTCGCTGGCCAAGGTGCTGGCCAACCCGCCCCGGCTTCTCGTGGTCGACGAGCTGTCGCTGGGGCTGGCCCCGATCGTGCTGGACGACGTCTTCCGCATCCTCAGCGACATCCGCCGCGCCGGCACCACACTGCTGATCGTCGAGCAGCACGTGGGGAGGGCCCTGCAGGTGTCCGACCACGCCGTGCTCCTCAACCAGGGCCGGGTCGTGCACCACGGGCACGTCGACGAGCTCGGCGACGCCATCGATCAACTGCTGCCCGGCACCCCGGCCCGCTAGCTAGCCGCTCTACGCCGGGCACTGGCTGCCCTCAGGCAGATCAGGGCGCAGAACGTGTTCTGGGAGACCAGCCACTTGCCGTTCACGTTCACGGCGTAGCCGGTCTGGCCGGCCAGCAGGGGGGTGCCGGTCTGGCTGTTGATCAGGTCGTAGCTGACCTTGGCGCAGGGCGACGTGAGGGCTGCCTGCTGGCACTGGCTCGCCGGCAGCACGGCTGACGTTGGTGACCTTGGCAGCCGTCATGGCCGTAGCGGCGTTGCCGTAAGCCTTGTTGTAGACCGCCGCAGCTTCTGTTGTTCTGCAGCAGCACGAGCTTCGCGTTGCTGTTGGGGTTGCCGCCGTCGAAGAAGCCGGTCCAGTTCGTTGGTGATCACCGCCGTCGCCTGAGCGGGGTTCTGTGTCGTCGTCGTCGAGCTGCTCGAGCTGCTCCCACCGCCACAGGCGGCCAACACCACGGCCATCGCCGCCCCGACCATCCCCACCGACACAGGCTTCCAGGTGCGCATCCGGCCCCTCCCCTTCCGACCGACCAGTCAGCCAAGGTTACACCTGACACCGGTGTCAGCGAGGACAAGCTGACGGAGCTACCATCCGCCCTGGTGGCGAACCTCCTGCCCGACCCCGAACCCCGTCCCCGTCGCTACACGATCGTCTCGGTCGACGACCATCTGATCGAGCCGCCGGACTTGTTCGAAGGCCGCATGCCGAAGGCGCTGGCCGAGCAGGCACCGCGGGTGGTCGAGACCGACGAGGGCGCCGAGATGTGGCTCTACGAGGGCACCCACTACCCCAACGTCGGGCCTCAACGCCGTCGTGGGTCGGCCCCAGGACGAGTGGAGCATGGAGCCGGCCCGCTTCGACGAGATGCGCCGCGGCTGTTGGGACATCCACGAGCGCATCCGGGACATGGACATCGGCGGCATCCAGGCCTCGCTCAACTTCCCCTCGCTGCTCGCCGGGTTCGCCGGCACCGTGTTCTCCCGCAGCAAGGACCCCGAGCTCGGCCTGGCCTGCGTACGAGCCTGGAACGACTGGCACCACGACGTGTGGGCGGGGACCTACCCCGAGCGCATCATCCCACTGCAGATCCCGTGGCTGCGCGATCCGGTCGTGGCCGCCGATGAGATCCGCGCCAACGCCGGGCGGGGCTTCAGAGCCGTGAGCTTCACCGAGAACCCGGCCAACGTCGGCCTTCCCTCCGTGCACACCGACCACTGGGACCCGTTCCTGCGGGCCTGCGAGGAGACCGAGACCGTGGTCTGCCTGCACACGGGATCGTCCGCGTGGACCGCGGCCACCTCACCCGGGGCTCCCCTCGAGCTGCTCACGACCCTCTTCCCGGCCAACGCCCTGGCGAGCGCGGCCGACTGGGTGTGGGCCAGGATCCCCTTGCGGTTCCCCGGCATCAGGGTGGCCATGGCCGAGGGCGGTATCGGCTGGGTCCCGATGCTGCTCGACCGCCTCGACTACGTGGTCCACCACTCCGCCCAGCAGGGCGGCGTGTGGGACGGGCCCCTCCTGCCCTCAGAGGCGCTCCAGCGAAACTTCTGGTTCTGCACCATCGACGACCCGTCGACCATCGAGCTGCGCGACCGCATCGGGATCGACCACATCATGCTCGAGAGCGACTACCCGCACGCCGACTCGACCTGGCCGGACACCCAGCTCGTCGTCGAGCAGCGGATCGGCAAGCTGCCCGAGGCCGAGGTGCGCAAGCTCACCTACGAGAACGCCTCCCGCCTGTTCCGCCACCCGGTGGTGCCGGAGGCGGCCTGAGACCTACGAGCCGTCGTCGCTGGCCGGGTACCCGATCCAGCCGATGTTGGGATAGCACGTACTGAGCGGTGCCCTGGTGACGTAGCCGTTGGCCGAGTCCTGCCACTGGACGATCGTGAAGCACTGCGCGTGGGGCTTGCTGAAGTCATAGGTGTGATAGTCCAGCGGCGCCCACATGCCGTGGTCGGTGTAGTTGTTGAGGCCGTTCATCCATGCCTCGAAGCCAGTCCGGGTAGGCGAGCCGCCCATGGCATTGAGGGCGTCGGCGAACATCATCCCTATGGCATAGCCGTCCAGGCTCCACTCGTGCAGGGGGCAGCCCTTGCAGTAGGCGTCGAAGTCGTGACGGAACTGGGCCACCGACGGGTTGCTCGTGTCGTTGTACGAGTCCTCGGTGCCGGCCACGAAGACGGAGTTGCGGCACGGCGCGCTCCAGCTACCCACCTCCTGGCCCCACACCTCGATGGTCGACACCTTGGCCTTGGGGTGGAACTGGTTGCGGTCGAAGGACTGGCACAGCTTGGAGTTGGCGTTGGTGTCGAGGGCGTCCCACACACCGTCCACGCCCTTGGACTTCATGTTCACGGCGTCGGTGTCGAAGGTCGGGGCAGCGGGGTTGGCGCCCGCGTTCGAGCCCCCGCAGTCGTAGGTGTTGTTGATCTGCTCCGCCTGGGCCCCCTTCTCCTCGGCGATGCCCTGCTGCTGGGACACGGCGATGCTGTAGAAGCAGAAGCCGCCATTGCTGATCCCCATGTTCTGGTGGAACCACTGGAACTGCCACGGCTGCTGCTCCAGCGTCCCGTTGTTGCCGACCTGCTTGCCGTTGCGGGCATACCCGCCGCCGCCCAGGTAGGAGAACATGTTGGGGTACTTGTAGTACCCGTTGTTGAGCGGGTATCCGAGGTCGGGGACGTTGTGCGAGTACTCGTAGCTGGCCGAGCGGGCGCTGGCGTCGCTGTTGTTCCCGATCAGGGCGAAGACGTGGTCCTGCTCGACGAGCTTCGTCGCGCAGGCCAGGTTCTGGGACCCGTCCTCGGCGTCGTCGCACGTGATCAGGTTGATCTTGCGCCCGTTGATGCCGCCCTTGGCGTTGGTCGCCTGGACCCACGTCTTGAGCCCGTTGAGGCTGACGCCGAAGGCCTCGGGTCCGAACGACCCGCCTGTGGCGGTGATGTTGCCGATCGTGATGCTGTTGGGCGTCACCCCGACGTCGCTCGCCGTGTTGCCAGGGGCGCCCGCACCGCCGCCACCCCCGCTGCCGCCAGCACCGCCGGCGGCGCCGCCCGGCCCTCCCGCCGCTGCGCCCGTCGCGCCTCCGGCCGCCGTCTGGGTGCCGGCGGTACCGGCCGAGCCGTTGGCGCCGGTCGTCCCCTGATCGCCCGTCGACAGGTCCCCCGAGGCGCCCGACCCCCGCTGGGCCTGAAGGAACGCAGCATTGGACAGGCGGGTCCCACACGCGGAGAGCATCAGCGCCCCAACCGCCACCCCGATCACCACATGTCTCGAACGACCCATCCCCCAACTCCCGTCAAACGGTAGAAACCGGCAGAAGTGTACTAACCTGACATCAGCGTCGGAGAACTCCATAGGGAGACATAGCAGGCAAGGATTCGGCGTCAGGATCGTCGAATCCTGGCCCGAGGGGGACCTGGGACAACCCTCGCCGGGGAGAGTAAGCCGTGAGCGAGAAGAGAGCGCTGAGGTGGGTACGTCGTTCCTGCCTCGGGGGGGCGGCGCTGTTCGGCATGGTCGCTCTGCTCGGCCCCACGGTCGCCGGCGCTGACAGCAGCTCGGGCAGTGCCCGTCCTGACGTGTTCACGGGAGTGGCCGCCGCTACGGCCATCCACCAGGAGACCAACGGCAAGTCGGGGATCGGCCCGACGTCCCAGCCCTTCTACGGCAGCTTCCCCGACGGGCTGAGCCAGCTCTCCTCGAGCGGCACGCTCGCCCGCGGCTCGACGTACTGGCCGGGCGCCACGGTCAACGGGACTGGGCGGCCTGCTCTGCGTGGCGGGGTTCACCCCTGGCTGCGGGCTGCCGCCGTTCCCGCTGAGCGCACAGACCAACGGGTCGCCTCCCGACGCCCGCACCCCCGCCTCGCAGAACCTCGGCGGCGGCGGCGCGCCGGTGAGCCTGGCTGCGCTCAGCGCCGCCGCCCACGCCGACCCCAACCTGGTGTCGAGCGACGCCGTCGACGGCGGCTACACGCTCGGCACGAGTGGCGGTGGTGCTTCCTCGGCCCAGGCCGGCCAGGCACTCGCTGCGGCCAGCCTGGGCTTCCGCCGCCAGGTGGCTGCCATCACGGGAGCCCTCAGGCCGCTTCCTCGGTCAAGCCCCAGGCGACCGACGGCGCCGTCGCCCAGGTCGCGTCGTCGGAGTCCCACACCAAGCAATCCTTCGCACCGAACGATCCCTCGACGCTGGTGGTCCACGCCGAGACTCGTCTGGCGGGCGTCGACCTGCTCGGCGGGATGATCCACCTCGACTCGATCCTCACCACGTCCGACTACCAGGCCAACGACCACGGGACCGACAAGCACGTCGACCACGTGACCGTGCACGGTGTGACCGCCGGCGGTCAGCCCGCCACGATCGACCAGAACGGCGTCACGGTCGGGACCAGCACCCAGGGCGGCCCCATTCTCGACGCCATCAACAGCGCCCTGCAGACGGCCCTCCAGGCGTCGGGGTCACAGGTCCACCTCGTGGGCGACACGAGCAACCCGCCCCAACCCATCGGCGGTACGGGATGCGGCAAGGGAGAGGCCGACGGCGTGTTGCTCCACCTCCAGGCCGACGCCTCCCAGGTGCCCAGGGTGACGTGTACTTCACCAACGCCATCCTGGGCAGCGCCTGCACGGCGGCGACGACCAGCGCCCAGCTGTCGTCCGACCTGCGGTCGGCGTCGGCGCTGGAGGCGGCGGTACCGACCTCGGCGGCAGCGGCGCCGTGCAGGGCGCGCCGACATCCCCCGACCAGAGCGCCTCCCTCTCGAGCAGCACGGGTGTTCCCGGGACGGCCGGCACCCCGGCGATACGGGGCTCACTGGCCACCTCGTCGTCGGCGGGTCGGCGAGGCACACACTCGTCCCACGGCGGATCCGGCTTCCTCGGCGAGATCATCGACCAGGCTCTCGTCGCCCACCGCCTCGACACCGTCTATCTGGCTTTCACCCTGGCGTTCGCGGGTCTGTTCCTCGGCTCGCGCCTGCTGATACCCGCCCGGCTGCCCCGCGGCCGCTGATGTCGTTGCTCAGGAGTGGAAATGGCCACTGAGCGAACCCAGACCATCGCCTCTCCCACCCGAGGCGAACCCGACCCGCCCAGACCCGCCCCCGACGGCAGCCGGCGATCGGCGCTGCCCGAGGACCTGATCGACCCGGCGCAGTTCTGGCGGTGGGCGGCTCGATCGCTCGGCAAGACGAGCCGTCCGGTGGTGGGCTGGGTGCTCACCGGTGTCGGACTGCTGGCCATCTTCCTGGGTTGGTTCGGCCTCTCGGGTCAGGCCCTGGTGGCCAAGCAGCTCCCCTTCCTGATCTCGGGCGGGATCGGAGGCATCGCGCTGGTGGCCATCGGCGCGGTCATCCTCGGCACCGAGGACCTGCGCAAGGACTCGGGTCGTCTCGACCGCCTCGAGAACCAGATCGCCCAGCTGCACGCAGTCCTCCTCGCCCGAGCCGACGCGCCCGACATCAGCCTGGCCGAGCACGAGTCGCATCGCCGCCCCAACGGCAAGCACGAGCGGGACGTGTACGGTCCCGATGCCGACCACGTGGAGCTGGTCGCCCTCCCGGGAGGCACCACGTTCCACCGGGTCGGATGCGCCATGGTCGAGGGCAAGGGCGGGGCCGAGCCGATCACCGAGGACGTCGCCCGCGACGAGCGCCTCAAGCCGTGCCGGCTGTGCGACCCGCTCCCGACCGACGCGTGAGGATCGGCACGTGATCCTGGCGGCCGTCAGCCAGGCATCCGGAGGCGTCACCTTCTGGCTCCAGGTCGTCCTCGCCGGCATCGCCACCGGCTGCATCTACTCGCTGGCAGGCATGGGCGTGGTCCTGACCTACAAGGCGACCGGCGTGTTCAACTTCGCCCACGGCGCGGTGGCCATGATCGTCGCCTACTCCCTCTGGCAGCTGGCCAGCGGCTGGCACATCCCCCTGATCCTCGGCCGCGCTCATCGCCCTCCTGGTGGTCGGACCGGGCATCGGACTTCTCCTCGAGCGCGTCGTGTTCCGGCCCCTCGAGCGGCGCGGCGCGGGCCAGACCGAGAAGCTGGTCGCCACGCTCGGGATCTTCCTCGGGCTTCTCGGCTTGGCCTACGCCGTGTGGACGGGCACCGTCCGCCAGGCGCCTGCGCTCGTCAGCTCGAAGTCCATCGACCTGGGCGGCGGCCTGTACATCGGCACCGACCAGCTGACGGTGGTCGTTCTCGTCGGCGTGATCAGCGTCGCCCTGTGGCTGCTGTTCCGCTTCACCCGCATCGGCATGGAGATCCGGGCGGTCGTCGACCGACGGGAGCTGGCCGAGCTGTCGAGCATCCCGGCCAACCGGGTGGCCGGACTGTCCTGGGCCCTCGGGTGTGGCCTGGCCGGGCCTGACCGGGGTGCTGCTCGCTCCCCAGTTCGGGCTCGACCCGTTCCACCTCACGCTCCTGGTGATCGAGACCTTCTCCATCGCCGTGGTGGCCCGACTGGTGAGCCTGCCCGTGGCGGCAGGCGCAGGTGTCCTCCTGCTCGGAGTGCTGAACAGCCTCCTGACCGAGTACCACCTCGTGGTGTTGCCGGTGTTCGGCAAGCTGCCCTCCGGCATCAGCACCGGCTTCGACCAGCTGAAGCCCAACCTCTCGGTGGTCATTCTCTTCGTCGCCCTGCTCGTGCTGCGCAAGCTCGACGAGGTGGGCGGCGCGTCGAGTGGAGCCGGTCTCCTGCTCCAGCAGGTGGGTCGACTGCGGCGCTCCGACCCGGGCCGGGGCGAGCACCCCTCGCGTGGCGCTTCTCGCCGTCGCCGCCGCCATCGCCATCGTGGTGCCGCTGCCCCTCGACACCATCAGGCTCGGCGACGCCCAGGAGGTGCTGGCCCTGATCGTGGTCTTCACCTCCATCGTCTGCATCACCGGCTTCTGCGGTTACATCACCCTCGGCCAGGCCGGCTTCGCCGGCATCGGCGCCTACGTCGCCGCGCGCGTCGCCAACGCCCTGGGTCTGCCCGTCATCCTGGCCATGCTGATCGGCGCGCTGGCCGCCCTCGTCCTCGGGCTGGTGGCCGGGCTACCCGGCGCTCAAGCGCCGCGGGCTGTTCCTCGGTCTCACCACCCTCGCCATCGGCCTGCTGGCGTACCAGTTCGTGTTCTCGAGCAACGTCTTCGCGGGTGGATCGGGCGGCCTGACGGCGCACCGGGCGAGCGTGTTCGGCCTTTCGTTCGCCGGCGACCGGGCCTTCTACTGGTTCGAGCTGTTCTGGGTCGTCCTCATGCTCGTGCTGGCCCGCAATCTCCGCAGCGGCCGTCTGGGTCGCATCCTGGCCGCCATGCGCGACTCGGAGACGGCGGCGCGCTCGGTCGGTATCGACCTGCGCAGGTACAAGCTGTTCATCTTCGCCGTCAGCGCGTTCATCGCCGGGATCGGTGGCACCCTGCTCGCCCAGCAGACCCAGGTCTTCACGCCTTTCGCCTTCGACCCGTTCACCAGCCTCACCTGGTTCCTCGTCGTGGTGGTGGCCGGCGTCGGCAGCCTCTCCGGAGCAGTGGTCGGTGGTGTTCTGTTCGTGATGCTCAACACGTTCGTCCAGCAGGCCGGCTTCTCCGATCTCATCTTCGCCATCCTCGCCCTGTTCCTCGGCTACCTGCCGGGCGGATCGTTGGCCGGCATGGCCATGCAACTGAGCGCCCGGGTGCGGGAGCCCCGGCGTCTCATGAAGGCGTTCGCCGACGCCGCAGCCAGCGGCGCGTTGACTGCTCCGCCGGCCCGATCGGCCTCCCGTGTGGGCAACGGGACGCGACCCTCGCCCGCACTGGGGCCCTCGGTCGTCCTCGCCGGCGGAGCAACCAACGGCTCGGAGGGCGACGAGGACCTCGTCGCCTCGCCCTTCGCGGAACGGGTGCTGCAGGGCCGGCCCGGGAGGCCGGCCGGAAGTAGCAGCCGGCCCGAGAGGCCGGCCGTGAGTAGCGGCCACGGGAGCAGCAGCCGGCCCGGGAGGCCGCCGGGCAGAACAACCCGGCCTGGCGTCAGCCTGGGAGATCGGTCGGAGTGAGCCTCCTCGAGGCCACCGACCTCGTCAAGCGCTTCGGGGGCCTGCTCGCCGTCGACCACGTGACCCTCGCCGTTCCCGAGGCCGGCATCACGTCGTTGATCGGACCGAACGGCGCCGGGAAGACCACGGTCTTCAACTGCCTCACCGGTCTCCTCGAACCAGACGAGGGGACGGTGCGTCTCGCCGGCCGGGACATCACCCGCCTCGACACCCATGTGCGGGCCCGCCTCGGTCTGGGGCGTACGTTCCAGCGCCTCGAGGTCTTCACCGGCATGACCGTGTTCGAGAACCTCCAGGTGGCGGCGGAGACGGCCCGGCCAGGCCGGACCTTCCGCGGCGTCTTCCAGTTGCGGCACCCGGACGAGCCCGCGGTCGTGGCCCGCGTGCACGATGTCCTCGACCAGGTCGGTCTGGGCGATGTCAGCGACGTGATGGCCGGCGACCTGCCGACGGGTGCGCTCAGGTTGGTGGAGCTCGGCCGGGCTCTCTGCACCGATCCCACCGTGCTCCTGCTCGACGAGCCTGGCAGCGGGCTCGACTCGGCCGAGACGGACCACCTGCAGTCGGTGCTCGGCGACATCGCCAGCAGCGGTGTGGGGATCCTGCTCATCGAGCACGACGTGGACTTGGTCATGGCGGTGTCGGAGACGATCTACGTCGTCGACTTCGGCCGGGTCATCGCCGTCGGTGACCCCGGGGAGATCGCCACCAACGACGCCGTGCGGGCGGCGTACCTCGGCGCCGAAGCGGGCGGCGAGGACGGTGAGGACACCAGCGTCGAAGCGTCCGGACCAGAAGGCCGGCGAGGGGAGACGGAGGGCGCCGGTGCCGGCACAGCTCGAGGTTGACCACGTCACCACCGGCTACGGCAAGGTCGAGGTCCTGCACGACGTCAGCTTGGCCGTGCCCCCGGGCTCGGTGGTCGCCCTGCTCGGACCCAACGGCGCTGGCAAGACGACGACCCTGCGGGCGATCTCCGGCACCCTCCCGGTGTGGCAGGGGCGCATCAGCCTCGACGGACGGACGATCAGCGGCCGCTCCGCCTACGAGATCGCCCTCAGGGGGCTGACCCTCGTCCCCGAAGGGCGGGGCATCTTCCCCGGGCTCGACGTACGCGAGAACATCGCCATCGGCGCCAACGCGGCCCGCGGGCTGCGGGGCGCCGAGCGGTCCCGCAACATCGACAGGGTGCTCGAGCTGTTCCCCAGGCTGCGGGAGCGCATGGACCAGCGGGCGGGACGCTCTCGGGGGGTGAGCAGCAGATGCTGTCCCTCTCCCGGGCATTCCTCGCCTCGCCCCGCGTCCTCATGATGGACGAGATCTCGATGGGCCTGGCCCCGACGATCGTCGAGCAGCTCTTCGACAGCGTGGCCACGCTCAAGGCCGAGGGCCTCACGATCGTGCTGGTCGAGCAGTACCTGACCTACGCGTTGCGCTTCGCCGACCTCTGCTACGTGATGGCCAAGGGAAGCGTCGCCTTCGTGGGCGAGCCGGCCGAGCTGCGGGGAAGCGACGCGCTCACGAGCTCCTACCTCGGCGTGGGTTGAGCACCGACCCGCGCTCCGGACCATGACGACGCCGTCAGGTATTGACTATCGTGAGCCCGTGGCTGGGGCCGGCGGCGTAGGGGGCGCGACCGGGCTCGTCGAGCCCGGTGCCCAGAGATCGACGACCGTCGCCGTCGCCAAGAGCTACGGGTGGTTCCCGATCTTCGCCCTGGCGACGACCCTCGCCATCCAGAACGGGGAGATGTCCTCGCTGTCGCAGGCCATCCCCGGGATCGAGCACACCTTCGGGGTCTCGGACGTCGCTGTGGGCTTCATCCCCTTCGCCATGGCGGGAGTGGGCGTGATCGGGGCCGTCCCCATGGGCATCCTGGCCGACCGGCTCCGCCGGACGCGGCTGCTCGCCGGCGCCACCGCGCTGTGGACGGCGTGCATGGCCTTCAACGGCGCTGCCGCCTCGTACCTGATGGTGTTCCTCGCCCGGCTCGGCGTCGGCGGTCTGGAGGCGACGAGCCCGGCGTCGACCTCGCTCATCGCCGACCACTACCGCGTGCAGGACCGGGGCCGCATGATGGGCTACTACCAGGCGGGCTCGCTGGCTGGTTCCCTCCTGGGGTTCGTCGGCGGGGGCGTCGCCGTCGCGGTCGGCGGGTGGCGGTGGGCCTTCTGGATGTGGGTACCAGCGGGGTTCCTCGTGTGCTGGTTCATGCTGCGGACCCCCGAGCCGGCGCGCGGTCATCAAGACGCCGACTTCCTGGCCGAGGCCGACGGCGAGCACCCGGTGGCGACGGCGATCACCAAGAAGCTCCGAGCGCCGACGCGGGTGGGCACTCTCGACTACGAGCGGGCCAGCCTCCGTCATGTGGCGCGGGAGTTCCTCCACATCCGCACCATGTGGCTCGGCATCTTCTCGCTCACCGTCTCCCAGCTGCTGCTCGCCGGCCTCGGCTTCTGGGCCGTCCCGTACTTCCGGCGCATCCACCACATGGGGCCGGCCCAGGCCGGTCTGGTCACGAGCGTCCTCGGCGTCAGCGCCATCGTGGGCATCCTCGGTGGGGGTTCGCTCGCCGATCGCCTCATGCGCCGAGGCGTGGTCTGTGCCCGAGTCTGGGTCATCGTCATCGCGTCGCTGGCCGCCAGCCCGCTCCTGGCTGCCGCCTTCGCCAGCACCGACCTCCCCGTGACCGTCCCCCTGTTCGCCTTCGGCGGGGTCGCGGTCACGCTCCCGATCGCACCGGCCGAGGCCATGTTCACCGACGTCGTGGTCGCCGCGTTGCGTGGGCGGGCCGCCAGCGTGCGGTCGGTGCTGCGGTCCCTGTCGACCGTCGGGCCCCTCGTCATCGGCGCCGTCTCGGGTGTGATCGGGCTGCGGCTCGCCCTGGTGGCCCTCACCCCGATCTACGCCGTCGGCGGCCTCCTCATGCTGCTGGCCTTGCGGACCTACCCCCGCGACCTCGCCTTCGTGCTGGCGGAGTCCCGCCGCCGGCCGTCCTGACGGCGCCCGCCCGGGCAGGGCGCCGGATCACGACCCGGCTCCCGCATTTCTGACAGCGGCGTCATACTCTTGCCAAGATGACGTCCGTGAGCCCCGATCCGCGCCCGCGCGCCCTCGTCACCGCCCCCTTTCGAGGAGAGGGCCTCGACCGGCTCCGTGCCCTGGCCGAAGTCGTGCTGGACCCCTGGATCGACCACGACCCGCTGCGCATGTACTCCGCCGAGCAGCTGGCCGAACGGGCTCATCGAGGAGGACGCGTCGATCATCGTCTGCGAGGCGGACCGGTGCGCCGGCCCCGTGTTCGACCTCCCCCTGGCGGCCATCGGCTCGACGCGCGGTGACCCCACCAACGTGGACGTGGCAGGGGCGACCGCCGCCGGCATCCCCGTGCTGCGGGCACCAGGCCGCAACGCCGACGCCGTCGCCGAGCTCGCCGTGGCGCTGCTCCTCGCCGCGTCCCGACGGGTCCTCCCAGCCGACCGGGACGTGCGGTCGGGCCAGACCTTCAGAGACGGCACCATCCCCTATCAGCGGTTCCGGTCCTGGGAGCTCAACGGGCGTACGGCGGGACTGGTCGGCCTGGGCGCGGTCGGGCGGGCGCTGCGCTGGCGCCTCGAAGGCCTGGGTCTGCAGGTCCTGGCCTACGACCCGTACGCCGAAGATGCGACCAGCACCCTCGACGAACTGCTCGAGCGCTCCGACGTGATCTCGATGCACGCGGTCGTGACCCCGGAGACGACAGGCATCATCGGGCCCGACCAGCTGTCCCGGATGAAGGACGGGGTCATCTTCGTCAACACGGCCCGGGCTGCCCTTCACGACACCGACGCCCTGGTGGCCGCCCTGCGCTCGGGAAAGGTCGCTGCCGCCGGCCTGGACCACTTCGAGGGCGAGATCCTCGCCGTCGACCATCCGCTCGCGTCCATGGACAACGTCGTGCTCACTCCGCATATCGGCGGGGCCACCTACGACACCGAGACCAACCACTCCCGCCTCATCGCGGAGGACCTCGCTCGCCTGCTGGCCGGCGACCCGCCGCTCCACATCGTCAACCCGGAGGTCCTCAAGTGAAGCAAGTCGTCCTCGACACGGCGAAGGAGATGTACCGCAAGGGGCTGGTGGAAGGCACCTCCGGCAACGTGTCGGCTCGCATGCCCGATGGCAACGTCTGCCTCACCCCGTCGTCGGTGCCCTACGAGACGATGGTTCTCGACGACCTCGTCGTCGTCGACCTCGACGCCAACGTGCTCGACGGCCACCGCACGCCGACGTCGGAGAAGGACCTCCACCTGGCCTGCTACCGGGCCTTCGACGAGGTCGGCGGCGTGATCCACTCGCACCCGGTCCACGGCTCGATGTTCGCCTGTGCGCGCCAGCCCATTCCCGCCGCCATCGAGGAGTTCGTCGTGTTCGTGGGCGGCGACGTCCCCGTCTGCGACTACACCCTCACCGGTACCGCCGACCTCGGCAAGGAGGCCGTCCGCAACCTCGAGCAGTCCAGCGCCGCCCTGCTGGCCAGCCACGGCATGATCACCATCGGGCCGACGCCCACGGAGGCCCTGCACGTGGCCCTGGTCGTGGAGCGCGCCGCCCAGATCGTGTACGGGGCGCGCCTCCTCGGCGGTGAGCATCCCCTACCCGAGAAGACCAACAAGAACTTCCGCGGCGTCTACGAGTACCTCCGCAAGAACCCGATGTCATGATCTCCCAGGTGCCCGCCACCATGCCCGTCGCCGTGTTCGGCCGGCGCAGCGTGACCGTCGAGGAACGGCCGGTGCCGGCCCTGGAGCCGCACGACGTGCTCGTCGAGGTGGGCCACTGTGGCGTGTGCGGGAGTGACCTGCACTTCGTCATCGACGGGTGGGGCAGGCCGGGCTCGATCGGAGGCCACGAGTGGTCCGGCGTCGTCGCTGCCGTCGGCAGCGAGGTGACCCGCTGGCGCGTCGGGGACGAGGTCGTCGGGGGCATCCACTCCTGTGGCTCGTGCCGCTACTGCCGGGTCGGCCGACCCACGCTGTGCACCGGGCGCGGACGGGTGGGAAGCGGCGAGTGGCAGGGCGCCTTCGCCGGCTACGTGCGCGAGCACGAAGAGGCCCTCAACCGCATCCCCGACGGCCTGTCGCCCCGCGTCGCCGCCCTGGCCGAGCCGCTGGCGGTGGCCCTGCACGGGATCACCCTCAGTGGGGCCCAACCGGGCCAGCGAGTCCTGGTCACGGGGGCCGGACCGATCGGGAGCCTCGTCACCGCCGCGCTCGTCGCCCGCGGCGTCACCGACGTGACCGTCAGCGAGCCCGGCGAGCGGCGCCGCCGGCTGGCCGCCGATCTCGGGGCGTCGACCGTGACGCCCGACCAGCTCGTCGCACCGGACTGGCCCTCCTCGGTGGTCGAGGAGCCCTTCGACGCCGTCCTCGAGTGCAGCGGGCGGGCCAGCGCCATGGAGGCGGCCCTGGGCCAGCTGGTGCAGGCGGGGACCCTCGTTCTCGTCGGAGCTGGCATCGACCCGCCCCGGTTCGATCCCAACCGGATCATTCTCAACGAGCTGGTCGTGACCGGCTCGTTCTGTTACGACGCCGACGGGTTCACCGACGCCCTGGAGCTGCTGGCCGGTGGCCGGCTGCCCACCGACCTGCTCATCGAGGAGGAGGACGTCCCGCTCAGCGGCCTGCTGGACGCCATGGAGGGCCTGGCCGCGGGTGACATCGCCGGCAAGGTCATGGTGGTAGGTAGCATTCGACACCATCCCTGAGCGAGGGGGAGGCATGACAGAAACCGCACCGTCGAGCACGAACCGGCGCCAACCGCGCTTCAACCACGTCGCCATGAGCATGCCCGCCGACGCGCTCGACGAGACCGGGCGCAAGGAGATCGTCGAGTTCTACCGGGAGGTCTTCGGCTGGGAGGAGCTGCCCACCATGACCGAGGATCGCCATCGGCTCGTCCTCCAGGCATACACCTACGAGCAGTTCGTGTTCCTCATCGCTGATGAGCCACACATGACCTGCCCGGGGCTCGACCATTTCGGGATGTCGGTCGGCACCGGTGACGAGCTCGACGAGCTCCTGGCGCGGAGCAAGGCCTTCGCGGTCCGAGACGAGCGGGTCGAGATCATCGACCGCAAGGTCGAGGACTACGGGATGCTCAAGCTCCACAGCTTCTACGTGCGCTACCTGCTCCCGCTCATGATCGAGGTCCAGTTCTTCGAATGGACCGGGGGCGAGGGAGCCGTCTGACGCACCCGGGGTGGGGGCTCCTGGCCTCCGCCGATGCTCTACCCTCGGGAGCAATGGGGGTGCGAACCAGGCTGGCTCGGACACGACTGACCCGGGGGACCTCGTTCACCCGGGCAGGAGCCGGCGCGGCCATCGCCCTGAGCCTGCTGGGCCTGACCCTTCTCCTGGTCCCCTCGCTCGGGACCGAGCCCGCACCACCTGGTGGGGTCGTCAGCAGCGATGCGGGGCAGAGGATCCAGGGTTTCGGGGCGTCCGGGGCGTGGTGGCCGAACGACCTCCAGCACTTCAGCGTCGCCGGCCAGGAGCAGGTCGCCAGCATGCTGTTCGATCCCAGCGGCTTGGAGCTCAGCCAGTACCGGTACAACATCGGCGGCGGCGCGGTCGGCGTCACGACTCCTGAGAAGGTGGCGCCGACGTTCCTCACCGGTACGGGGAGCTACGACTGGTCGGCAGACCCGGGCGGCACCGCCTTTCTCGAGATGGCGGCCCAGCACGGCGTGCGCACACTGGTCGGCTTCGTCAACAGCGCTCCGGCCGCCTGGACGACCGACCACAAGAGCTGCGGCGGCGCCCTCGTCCCCGGCAGCGAGGCCGCCTACGCCTCGTATCTCAGCACGGTCGTCGCCCACCTCCACGACGTCGACCACGTGACGTTGTCCTACGTGAGCCCCGTCAACGAGCCCGACGCGTCGCAAGCGACGTGTCGCCAGGAAGGCATGAGGGTGCCCGTCAGCCAGCGCGCCGCACTGGTGAAGGCGGTGGCCAGCGCGCTCGCCAAGCGAGCGCCCTACGCCCACGTCATCGCCGACGAGTCGAGCACGGTGGCGTCTCAGCTTCTGCCCGAGGCGCCGCAGTGGCTCAGCGTTCCTGGGGCTGCGTCATCGATAGCCGCCATCGCCCACCACACCTACGACTATCCACCGCTCCCGGTCCTCCATCAGGTGGCGCAGCTGGGCCAGCGGTTCGACAAACCGCTCTGGGCGAGCGAGATCTGCTGTCGGAACAACCGCGGCTTCGGGTACCAGTTCGACCCGACGATGACCAGCGGGCTCTGGCTCGCCAACACCATCTGGGCCGATCTCACCCAGGCCCACGACTCGGCCTTCGACTGGTGGACGGCGCTCTCGCCCCGGCTCGGTTGCAACCCGGTCGCCGACCCGGCCTGCCCCAGCCGGGTGAACCCGCTCGGTCGCAACGACGCCCTGCTCTACTACGACCCCGCCGCAGGAACCGACCACAACGAGACGCTCTATCCGACCAAGCGGTTCTGGGCCCTCGGCAACTTCAGCCGCTACGTGCGTCCGGGCGCTGTCATGCACCAGGTCAGTGGTGTGCCCGCGGGAGCCAGAGCCGTCGCCTTCGAGTCGAAGGGGGCCTGGTCGATCGTGGTGATCGACGACGCCCCGGAGGGCACCCCACCGATGCCCCTCACGCTGCGCATCCCGACCGGCCGCGCCCTGTCGCCGGTCACCGCGGTGCAGACCAGCGACAAGCTGGACCTGGCGCCCGTCCCGCTGCCGCAGGTCCGGAGCGGGACGGTGACGACCTCGGTGGCCCCGCACAGCGTGACCACCTTCGTCTTCAATCCCTCGCCGCCGCACGGGCGGCCGACCACCGCCGCCCTGAACCGACCTGGTCGGGGAACGGGTAACTCCGGCGGGCGAGGCCACACGGTCCAGAACGTGAGGACGGCGAGAGCCTGACCGAGATGGCCACGTCCAACGGCCACGTCCTCGTCACGGGCGGGGCGGGGTTCATCGGCGCGGCCGTGACGCGCCGGCTGGCGGACCGGGGGGCGGACGTGACGGTCGCCGACACTCGCTCCTCGCCCGATCCTGATCTCCGCGCCGTCACCGGTGATCTCCGTCGGCCCGAGATACTCGACCGCGCCATGGCGAGGCCCCTCACGGCCGTCGTCCACCTGGCCGCCGAGACCTCCGTCCTGGCATCGATGTCGCGCCCCGTGGAGGTGCACGAGACGAACGTGTCCCTCACGCTCTCGTTGCTCGAGCGCTGCCGGGTCGACGGCGTCGGCCGGTTCGTGCTCGCCTCCACCAACGCCGTGGTCGGCGACGTCGGGGAAGCCGTCATCGACGAGGAGTCGACGCTCCGGCCCCTCACCCCCTACGGAGCCACCAAGGCGGCCGCCGAGATGCTCGTGTCGGCCTACTCGGCTTCCTACGGCATCGTCGGGTCGGCCGTACGGCTCACCAACGTCTACGGGCCGGGGATGCAGCAGAAGGACAGCCTCGTCGCTCGGCTGATGCGCGCCTGCTCGGCCCAGGGATCGGTGAGCATCTACGGCGACGGCAACCAGCTCCGCGACTACCTCTACATCGACGACGCCGTGCAGGGCATCCTCCTCGCCCTCGACACGTCCCTGGTAGGGCCCCTGACCCTGGGCTCGGGGACCTCGACCTCGGTGAACGATCTGCACCGTTTGGTCCGTGACGTCACCGGCGTCGACCTGGCGCTTCCGCACGTGGCGGCCCGCCCCGGCGAGATGCCCGCCGTGCGGGTGAGCATCGACCGAGCCCGGCGGCTCGGCTTCCAGCCCCGCACGAGCCTGCGCCGCGGGCTGCACGCCACATGGGAGGCCTTCGGCCGTCCGGGCCAGGTCCCTCGGGCAGGGGAAGGCGGCTCTCACGGAGTACCCCTACGGTAGGGCTAGACTGCCGCGGTTGTAACCAGGCTGCTGGGCCCCTGGGTTTAGCTTTGTGGCCCCTTGGTCACGAACGATATCGAGGCATCGACCGGCTAGACCTCCCACCGAGAAAGGATCGGCCCCGATGAACGTTCTCGTCCTTGGGGGTGACGGATATCTGGGCTGGCCCACTGCGCTGCGACTGTCGGCGCAGGGACACGAGGTCGGCATCGTCGACAACCTCGTCCGCCGCCAGTACGACGGGGAGATGGGGGTCGACAGTCTCGTCCCGATCCGCGATCTCGAGACGCGGGTGCGGGCCTGGAGGGAGCTCTCCGGTCTCCGTGTCCACACCTACATCGGCGACCTCGCCGACGCCGACTTCGTCGAGCGGACCCTGGCCGAAGCGGCCCCCGCCGCCGTCGTCCACTTCGCCGAGCAACGGTCGGCCCCGTACTCGATGATCGACCGGGCCCACGCCGTCTACACCCAGGTGAACAACGTCGTCGGGACCCTCAACCTCCTCTACGCCATCGCCGAGGTCGACCCCGACATCCATCTCGTGAAGCTGGGCACCATGGGCGAGTACGGGACCCCCAACATCGACATCGAGGAAGGGTTCATCGAGATCACGCACCGGGGACGGTCCGATGTCCTGCCCTTCCCCAAGCAGCCGGGCTCCTTCTACCACTTGTCCAAGGTGCACGACAGCCACAACATCGCCTTCTCCTGTCGCAACTGGGGCCTGCGATCGACCGACCTCAACCAGGGCGTCGTCTACGGTCAGGAGACCGAGGAGACGGCGCTGCACCCCGACCTCGCCACCCGCTACGACTACGACGCCGTCTTCGGCACGGTGCTCAACCGGTTCATCGTCCAGGCCGTGGTCGGCCACCCGCTGACCGTGTACGGCAAGGGCGGCCAGACGCGGGGAATGCTCGACATCCGCGACACCCTGGCCTGCATCGAGCTGGCTCTCCTCAACCCCCCAGCGGCGGGCGAGTACCGCGTCTTCAACCAGTTCACCGAGTCCTTCTCCGTCGGCGACCTGGCCGAGCGGGTGGCGGACCTGGTGCCGGGTGCGGAGATCGAGCACCTCGACGATCCCAGGGTGGAGCAGGAGAGCCACTACTACCGGGCGGCCCACACCAAGCTCCTCGATCTCGGCCTCGCTCCCCACCTGCTCTCGGACGGCCTGATGGCGTCGCTCCTCGCACTGGTCGATCGGCACCGCGAGCGCGTCGACCCGAGCGCCATCCGGCCGACGGTGGACTGGCGACGCACCCACAGCCACCTGGGCGCCACCGCCGGGCGTCGCTAGCCGTAGGGCGGGTGCGCCGTCGAGCGGCCGCGGCCCACTCGACCGGCCGGTCTGGCGCTGGCCGGCGCGACGACACGGCGTGGGTGGACGGAGCGGCAGAGGCGAACTTCGCCGCCCATCACGGATCGCCCCGGCTGGCGCCCCTCACGGTCGTCATAGCCGCTTACGACGAGGCCGACAACATCGGCCGGGTACTGGATGCCGATGCCCGACCAGGTCTGCGGGCTGGCCGTGTCGGTGCTCGTCGTCGTCGACGGTGGCCACGACGGCACCGAGGCGGTCGTGCGGGACCGGGGCGCTTACGCCTGCGTCGCGCCGGTCAACCGGGGTCAGGGTGCCGCCCTGCGGCTCGGGTACCGGATGGCGGTCGACCGCGGAGCCCGCTACATCGCCACCATCGACGCCGACGGGCAGTACGACCCGGGCGAGCTGGCGGGCCTGGTGCAGCCTCTGGTCGATGACGAGGCCGACTTCGTCACCGGATCGCGCCGTCTCGGTTCGTCGGACGTGGGCGACCGGGTGCGAGCCGCAGGCGTGGTTGCTGTTCGCCGCCCTCATCACCGTGCTCACCGGCCGTCGCATCACGGACCCCGCCTTCGGCCTGCGGGCGATGAAAGCCGAGGTGCCGGTGGCGCTGACCCTCGAGCAGTCCCAGTACCAGGCGGCCGAGCTGCTCGTGGCGGCCATCCTGGCCGGCTATCGGGTGGCCGAGCGACCGGGCGTCATGCGACGCCGCAGGCTCGGGCACGACCAAGAAGGGAAGCAACCTGAGCTACGGCTACCGCTACGCCCGGGTCGTGCTGGCGACCTGGTTGCGGGACCGGTGACGTTCCGAGCCCGCCCCTCGCTGCGCACCCTCGGGCGTCCGGGCCCGCTGGCCGTGACCGTGCTGGTCATGCTGCCGGTGCTGACCTTCTCGGTGCCGGCCCTCGCCGGGCACCCCTTCGTCTCCACGGACAACCTCATCCAGAACTTCCCCCTTCGGGTACTGGTGGCCCGCAACCTCCAGCACGGGCACCTGCCGCTCTGGAACCCCTACATCTGGAGCGGCACCGCGCTCCTGGGCGGTCTCAACGCCGGTGCCCTGTACCCCGGCACGCTGCTGTTCACCGTCCTGCCCGCCGAGGCCGCCTTCGTGGTCAACGAGATCGCCGTCTACGTGGTCGGCGCCATCGGGCTCTACGTCTTCCTCCGCCGGTCGAGCCTGTCGGTCGGAGCGGCCTTCCTGGGAAGCCTGTCGTTCACGGTCGGCGGGTTCATGAGCGCCCAGATGGGCCACATCGACCTCGTCCAGGGAGCGAGCCTGGTGCCGTGGATGCTGGTGGCGTTGCAGCGGATGGCCGTTCACCGGACGGCCTCGCCGCCCGGGGCGGCGAAGCCGCCGGCGAGATGGCCGACGGTGCTGCTCGGGGCTGTGCGTCGGCCTCCTCGTGCTGACGGGGTCGCCCGAGGCGCTCATCGACGACTCCATCCTCGTGGCCATCTACGGCGGGTGGCTGATCTGGCGTCACCGCAGCGGCCGGATCCTCGTCCAGATGGCGATGGCGGGAGCGGCGGCCGTGGTCCTGACCGCCATCCAGTGGCTGCCCGGCCTGGCGTTCGCGGCCCACTCCCAGCGCTCGGCGAGCTCGTACGCCTTCTTCACCTCTGGGTCGTTCTCGCCCAAGCTCACGGCCCTGACGACGATGCCGTACCTGTTGGGGAGCTACGGGCGCTTCGGGGTGCCGCTGTACCACGGCCAGTACAACCTGGCCGAGGTCACCTCCTACGTCGGCATCCTCCCTGTCTGCGCCGCCTTCGCCATGCTCACCCGGCCGTGGAGGGCGCGGCGAGCGTCGGAGGGACTGGGCGTCTGGTACGCCATCATCGCCGTCGGCCTGATCCTGTCCTTCGGGGGGTACACGCCTCTCGGCCATCTCCTCGTCCACATTCCCATCTACGGCCAGCAGCGGCTCCAGAACCGCAACCTGCTGATCGGTCGACCTGGGCCTGGCGATCCTGTTCGCCTACTGGGTCGACGGTGTGCGTCGGCGGACCAGGGGCGACGCCGGCCCCGCCCACCCCAGCCCGGCGGAACGGGCCGCGGCGCTGCTCCCCGTGGCCTGCACGATCTGCCTGGTCGGCGCGCTCGTAGCCAGTCCCGTGATCCTGTCCCAGGAGCTCGGGTCGCCCGTCCCGCCGGGCTCGTTCCACCGGCTCGAGGCCTACCTGGTCGTGGGCCTGGTCGTGGCCGTGGCCGGCGGCCTTCTCGCCGCCGGCTGGGACAGGATCCCGCGTCGCAACCTGTTGCGGGCGGTGCTGGTCCTCGTCGCTGTCGACCTCGCGATCTTCTCGGCCAACCAGTTCTGGCTGACGGCGCCGCCGCGCCGCGCCCTCACCGACGCCACGGGCATGGCCACGGCGGTGGCCGCCCAGACCGGCTCCACGGGGCGCTTCGCGATCTACGATCCCGACCAGAGCGACCCCGCCGCCCTCGACGATCTCGGCCAACCCGACCTCAACATCCTCCGATCGCTCGAGCAGCGTCCAGGGCTACGGGTCGGTGGTGAGCGGTGACTACGACCGGGCGACGGGCTCCCACCAACAGTCCGACCTCTCGGTGACGGCGCTGGCCGGATCCACCTTCGACGACCTCAACCTGACGACGCTGGTCACGCGGCCCGGCTACTTCACCGAGCCACCGGGCTCGACCACGGCGCCGACCGGTCCGGTCCCCCAAACCGTGGCCGGTGGGGGCCAGCACGCCTGGTACGTCGGTTCCCCGCGCCGGCTCACCGGGGTCAGCGTCCAGGTCCGGGGAGATCCGGGCTGTCCCCTGCCCCCAGGCGGGCTGGGCCTCGGCCTGCTGACGGCGAGCGGCGGCACCAGACCGGCACCGCCGTTGACCCCGGTCAGCAACGGGCCCGGCACCGCCGCCGTCGCGCTCGACGGCGCGACCACTGCCGTCGGGATCGTCGTCACCAACGTCTCGGCCTGCCCGCTGACCGTGGACTCCGCCTCGGTGACGACCGCAGGCTCGGGCGTCCTCGTGCTCGCCGGCCCCCTGCAGGGCGTCGTCACAGCGCCCAAGATGGCAGTTCGTGGAGACCCTCGGCAGCTTCGCGGTGTTCCACAACACCGGAGCCAGGGGACGGTTCTGGGTCACCGCGGCGGACGGCGGGCCCGTCCCCGCAGCCTCGGTGCGGGTCACCGCCGACCCCCTGACGGGAAACCAGACCGTCGTCGTCACCACACCCCGACCTGCACGGGTCGTGCGGAGCGTCGCCACCGCTCCCGGGTGGTCGGCCACGGTGCGAGCGACGCAGCCCGCGGGCTGCGTCGCGTCACGTGGCAGTGCCGTCGAGCGGCGCCCTGGTGCAGTCGGTGCCGGTGCCGGCAGGGACGTCGATGGTGACCTGGAGCTACCGGCCGGCGAGCGTGACCGTTGGCGCCGTCATCTCGCTGGCCGGCGCGGCCGCCCTCGGGGCGCTCGGGCTGGTCTGGTCGCTCAGGGGGCCCGCCGGGCGGGCGCGTCGGCGCCGGCGGGCCGGTGGGGCCGGGCGAACAGAACGTTGAAGAACAGGAACTTCAGCACCCAGAGCGAGGCGTAGGTCCCGACGTAGGCCGCGGCGACGAGCGTCACCTGCAGGGTCTTGTCATCGGTCCACGCCTTCACGTGGCTCGAAACGGTGTCGACCGACCACATGGCCGCCACCAGCCCGAGCACGGACGCGGCCAGATACGGAAGGACCTCCTTGAGGAAATGCGATCGTCCCCGGCGACCCCAGGCCCAGTTGCGGTTGAGGAAGTACGCCGGCACCATGCCCGTCAGGCTGGCGGCGATGCTCGACTGGCGGGGGCTCAGCCCACCGATGACGCCGTAGACGAGAACGAAGGTGACCAGGCTCACGAGGCTGGCCATCACCGAGCCCAGGGCGTAGCGCACGACCCGTGTCACGAGCGGACTGCGCCACCGCCCGAGGAGTGACGCCCGCGCCGAGCGACCGTTCCCGGCGCTCCGCCCGCCGTGGTCCTCGGCGACGGCGGTGTCGAGCTCCACGTCCATCACCGCACCCTACGCCCCATGCCCCTCGAACCGTAGCCGGAGGCCACAACCCGGCGAAAGGGACTCAGACCGGGACGTGGCTACACGTGGCGGACGCGCCACTGCAGCGACGGCCCCGGCAGGGCCGAGGTCGACCGCACGGGCACCTGCTGCACCTGGCCGTTCGCCCGCACCGTCAGGTCGCCCACCACCGTCCCGGCGGGGAACGAGGAGCCGACGTGGCGGGGGTGGAACTGCGCCTGCACCTGCATTCCCGGCCATCCGAGGAAGCCGACCGGGGCGCCCGTCGACGCCGGGACGGCGCCGCTCACCCAGGCGGCGGTGACCGTGGCCGCCGGCTGGCCGGCGGGGACAACCGTGACCGACGTGAGCGCGGCGCCGGCGGCGTCCAGCAACGCCTTGCCGGCGTCCAGCGCCGGCTGGGGGGCGGACGGGCCCGGCTGGCCCAGGACCGCGCCCAGCACGGTCACGTGCTGGTTGCCCACGACCCGGTCGGCCGCGAACACCCAGTTCGCCCCGGCGGCGTTCGTGTTGCCCGTCTTGACGCCGATGACGCCGTCCTTGCCCACCAGACGGTCGAAGTTGAACACCCTGCCGGCGACTGGAAGCGTCACCTCCGGCTGGCGAACGATGGCGGCGAAGGTCGGATTGGTCATGGCCACCTGCGCCAGCGCCAGCTGGTCGGTGGCGTTGCTGACCGTCGCCGCGTTCAGGCCGTTGAGATCGACGTAGTGCGTCGCCGTCATCCCGAGGCCGGCCGCGGCGGCGTTCATCTTGGCGACGAACGCGGGCTCGCCGCCGGCATCCCAGTTGGCGATCACGGGGCTGATGTTGTCAGCCGAGCCGACCAGGAGGGCGTCGAGTATCTGGCGCTCGGTGATGGTCTCACCCGGTGCCACCTTCACCGCCGACTCCTTCCCGGCCACGGAGGCGTTGTACGCGGCGACATCGGCCGGAGTGATCGCCACCGGTGGGCCGGGGTCGGTCGGGCCCAACGGATGGTCACGCAGGACGACCAGCGCCGTCATGATCTTGGTGACGCTGGCGATCGGTACGGATGCGTTCCCCCCGACGAGCCGAGGGCGCCCTGGCCGGCGAGGCCAACCACCGCCTCGCCCTTGGCCGGCCACGGGAGCGCCGGCGGGGCGCCCGGCGCGCGGAGGCTCACCGGCACGGTGGAGTGGACGACGGGCGACGGGACGCCTCGGGCCAGCTGGAAGCCGACGAACGCCACCGCGGCGAGGACGATCACGACGAGCACGATCACGATGGCGCGCCGGGGGCCTCGCCGCGTCCGGGTGGGACCCAGCGGCTTGAGCAGTGGCGGCCGGGTCGATGCGCCAGTCATGCCCGCTGATCGAGCTCCTCCGGGGTCATGAGCACGGCACGGGCTTTGGAGCCCTCCGAGGGCCCGACGACGCCACGTCGCTCCAGCAAGTCCATCAACCTACCAGCCCGGGCGAATCCTACCCGCAACTTGCGCTGGAGCATCGAGGTCGAGCCCAGCTGCGATCGCACGACCAGCTCCATGGCCTGGGCGACGAGCTCCTCGTCGTCACCCTCGTCGCCGTAGGCGCGGTCCTCCTCCGACGGGCCGTCACCCTCGACTCCGTCGACGTAGCTGGGCTGGCTCTGCCGGCGCCAGTGGGCGACAACGGCGCGGACCTCCGTCTCGCCGACCCACGGGCCCTGGAGCCGCCGCGGGTTGCTCGACGATGCCGTGAGCAGCAGCAGGTCTCCCTTGCCGATCAGCCGCTCGGCTCCCGGCTGGTCGAGGATGACCCGGCTGTCGGCGAGGGACGACACCGAGAACGCCAGACGGGAGGGGATGTTCGCCTTGATCACGCCCGGTGATGACGTCGACCGAGGGCCGCTGGGTCGCGATCACGAGGTGGATGCCCACGGCGCGGGCCATCTGGGCGATCCGGCAGATGGAGTCCTCGACGTCGCGCGCCGCCACCATCATGAGGTCGTTGAGCTCGTCGACGACCACGAGCACGTAGGGCAGCCGGCTGACGGCCTGACCGTCGTCCTCCTCGTCGGGTCCGCCCTCGGCGACCAGCTCGCCGGCGTCGACGGCCCGGTTGTAGCCGGCGACGTCACGCATCCCGGCCTCGGCGAGGATGTCGTAGCGGCGCTCCATCTCGTGCACCGCCCAGATGAGGGCGTTGGCGGCCCGCTTGGGGTTGACCACCACCTGGGTGAGGAGGTGGGGCAGGCCGTTGTAGTGGCCGAGCTCGACCCGCTTGGGGTCCACCAGGATCAGCCGCACCTCGTCGGGAGTCGACCGCATCAGGATCGAGGTGACCACCGAGTTGATGCACGACGACTTGCCGGCGCCCGTGGCCCCGGCGATGAGCACGTGCGGCATCTCGGCCAGGTTCACCATCACGGGACGCCCGGCGATGTCGCGGCCCAGGGCGACCTCCAGGGGGTGGACGGCGCCGGCGCGGCCTCCTCCGAGCTCAGGATGTCCGCCAGCGCCACCAGCTGGCGTTGACGGTTGGGCACCTCCACGCCGATGGCCGACCGCCCCGGGATGGGCGCGAGGATCCGCACGTCCGGAGAGGCCATGGCGTAGGCGATGTCCTTCGAGAGGCTCGTGACCCTCGCCACCTTCACCCCCGCGCCCAGCTCGAGCTCGTAGCGGGTCACCGTGGGCCCGACCGTCATGCCCACCAGCCGGGTGGCCACCCCGTGGGCGGCCAGAGCGTCCTCGAGCATGCGGCCGGCGGCCTCGATCTGGCGGCGGTCGACCTTCTGGGCCTGGCTGGCGCTCAGCAGGCCGCGCCGGCGGCAGTGACCACGACCCCACCGTGGGACCGAGCTCCATGCGCAACTGCTCGGTGGGCCCGACCCGTGCTCGGTCCCGGTCAGCGCCGAACGGCGAGGCGGACGCGGCGGCCGCCGCGACGGACGCCGCCGGCCGACCGGCGGTCCTCGGACGGCTCGGCTTCCTCCGGCGAGTCCGTGAGAACAGCGACGCCACCGTCGAGTGACGAGGCCTCGCCCTCGGACGCCGCAGCCGCCTCGTGACCCGCGGCACCGTCGCCGTCGACGGCGACATCCGGGCTCGGCACCGCGCCCCGAGTCCGCCGCCCGGTGGCGGCGCCACGCGCGTGCGCGCCACGCCCGTCGCGGCCGTCGGCGGCCGTCGCCACCGCCTCCAGCAGCCGGCGCACCTGCTGGGCCAGGGCCGCCACACCGCCGACGAGCGCCGTCGTCGCCTCCCGCACCGAGGTCCCGGTCGCGGTGAGCAGCCCGAGCACCAGCGCCGTGGCCAGCACGATCGACGCACCCCAGGTCGCCAGGGCCAGATGGAGGGGGTAGCCGATCGCCGCGCCCACGTAGCCGCCGGCGTCACGCAGGGTGGCGGCGCGGTCAGCCAGCCGGGGGGCGCCGGCGGCCAGGTCGGCCAGACCCGCTGACCGACACCAGCACGAGCGTGGCTCCGACGACGCTGCGGGCGGGCTCCGGCTCGGCCTCCTCCCGCCCGCGCACGAGCACCCACCCGACCAGCGCCAGCCCGGGGGGCACCAGGACGACGGCCCAGCCGATGGCGGACCGGCCGAGCGTGGTCGAGGAACCGCCCGGCCGGTCCGAGGACGTCGCCGTACACAGCGAGGGCGGCCAGCACGCCAGCGACCAGCAGGACCAGGCCCCAGACGTCGGCGGGCTGCCGCAGCAGGCGCCCGACCAGGTCGGCGGCCCCGCTGGCCGTCCGCGCCCCGAACGAGGGCCCGCCGGCGGTGATCCGCGGCCTCCGGTGAGGAAGCGGCCGATCGAGGCGCCCCATCCCCGCCGGCTGCGCCGTGATCGGCTGGTCCTGCGCTTCGCGGGCCCGGTCGGGCGGCGCTTGGTGGTGGTCACAATGAGCACAACGGTAACACCAGCCCCACCAGCAACTGTGGCCCCAAGGACCTCAGGAGCGGCCGTGGAACCGCTCCGCCGGCTCAGTCGGCCCTCAGGCCTCCATCACCACGGGAACGATCATCGGCCGCCGCCGGGTGCGCTCGCCGACGATCCGGCCCATGGCTGAACGGACGTGGCGACGCAGCGTGTCGTGGTCGGTGGCGCCTTCCTCGACCGCCTCCTCCAGGCTGGCCCGGACGGCGGCGCGGGCGTCCTCCAGCAGGCCCTCGGCCTCGGGGGCGTGCACCCACCCCCGGGTGATGATCTCCGGGCCCGGTCAGGATCTCCCCCGCCTGGCCGTCCACGGCGACGACCACGACGATCACGCCCTCCTCGGACAGCGCCCGCCGGTCCCGCAGGACGCCGTGGCCGACGTCGCCCACGGTGCCGTCGACGTACAGGTAGCCGGCCGGCACCTCGCCCGTCCTGGCCGATGCCGGTGTCGTCGAGGGTGACGACGTCGCCGTCCTCGCACAGCAGCACCTTCGACTCGTCGACACCCATCCCCACGGCCAGCCGGGCGTGGTGGACGAGGTGACGGTACTCGCCGTGCACGGGGATGAAGGCTTCCGGCCTGGCCACGGCCAGCATGGTCTGCAGCTCCGCCTGCTTGCCGTGACCGCTGGCGTGGACCTCGGCCTGGTCGGAGTGGACCACCTCGGCACCCAACCGGTACAGGCCGTCGATCACCTTGGCCACCGCCCACTCGTTGCCCGGAATGGCGTTGGCGCTGATGATCACGAGGTCGCCCTCCCCGACCCGCAACCACTTGTTCTCCCCCGCCGCCATCAGCGACAGTGCCGACATCGGCTCGCCCTGCGAGCCGGTCGACACCACGCAGATCCTCGCCGGGTCGACCTCGTCCAGGCGCTCGATGTCGATGAGCCTGTCGTCGGGAAGACGCAGGAGTCCCGAGCTGGCGGGCCAGGGCGACGTTCTTGGCCATCGACCGCCCGAGGGTGGCCACCGTTCGCCCGCTCCGCAGAGCGGCGTCGCACACCTGCTGGACGCGGTGCATGTGGCTGGCGAAGCAGGCGGTGATGATGCGCTTGTCCCGATGCTCCTCGAACAGGCTCCGCAGGGCCGCGCCCACCGCCGACTCGCTGGCCGTGTAGCCCGGTTCCTCGGCGTTCGTCGAGTCCGACAGCAGCAGGCGGATGCCGTGCTCGGACGCGATGGCCCCGATGCGTGACAGGTCGGTGAGGCGCCCGTCGACCGGTGCCAGGTCGAGCTTGAAGTCACCCGAGTGCAGCACGACCCCCTGCGGTGTGTGGAAGGCGGTGGCGAAGCCGTTGGGGACCGAATGGGTCACCGGAATGAACTCGACGTCGAACGGTCCGATGCGGCGCCGCTCGCCGTCGGCGACGGGGATCAGCTCCGCCCGGGCCAGCATGCCGGCCTCCTCGATGCGGTTCCGAGCCAGGCCCAGGGTCAGGGGCGAGCCGTAGACGGGCAGCGAGACGTCTCGCAGCAGGTAGGCCAGCCCGCCCGTGTGATCCTCGTGGCCGTGGGTGAGGATGCAGCCCTCGACCCGATCGGCGTTGTCGCGCAGGTAGGTGAGGTCGGGCAGCACCAGGTCGACGCCGGGCATCTCCAGGTTGGGGAACATCAGCCCGCAGTCGAGCAGCATGATGCGGCCGTCGAGCTCGATGCAGGCGCAGTTGCGACCGATCTCCCCCAGCCCGCCGAGGAAGGTGATGCGGACGGGGTCAGCCAACGGGCTCTCGGGCCCCACGGCCCGCCCGCGGCCGGGCGCGCAAGCCGGCCAGCACGTCCGCCGCCCGCTCGTCGAGCGACGGGGACGCCGGTCCCATCGGGAGCCGGCACTGGCCCACCGACAGGCCCAGGCGGCGCATCATGGCCTTCGCCGGCAGCGGGTTCGGCGCGTCACCGGAGCTCATGAACGCGTACGACGTCATCAGCTCGGCGTTGCGCGCTCGCGCCCCGTCGACGTCACCGGCTGCCGAAGGCAGGCGATCATCTCGCCGATCTCGGAGCCCGCCCAGTGACTGACCACGCTGATCACGCCTGACGCGCCCACCGCCAGCAGGGCCAGGTTGAGGGCGTCCTCGCCGCTGTACAGGTCGAAGTCGCGAGGAGCCTCGGCCAGGAGCCTGGCCGAGCCGGCGACGTCGCCTGCGGCGTCCTTGACGCCGACGATGTTGGCGACCTCGCGGGCCAGCCCGAGCATCGTGTCGTGCGCCACCTTGCGCCCCGTCCGCACGGGGATGTCGTAGATGAGCACCGGGAGCGACGTGGCACCGGCGACGGCCCGGAAGTGCGCGTCCAGGCCGGCCTGGGACGGCCGGTTGTAGTACGGCGTCACGGCCAGGATGCCGGCCGCCCCCGCCGCCTCGGCCAGCCTCGTCAGCTCGACCGAGTGTCGCGTGTCGTTGGTGCCCGAGCCGGCGATGACCGGCACGGTCACCGCCTCGGCCACGGCCCGCCACAGCTCGGCCTTCTCGTCGTCGGAGAGCACGGTCCCCTCGCCGGTGGTGCCCGCCACCACGAGGGCGTCGCTGCCGTGGTCGACCAGCCACCGGGCCAGGGCCGCGGCCCCGTCCAGGTCGAGCGCGAAGCCGATCGTCGAACGGGGTCACCATGGCCGTCAACACGGCGCCGAAACGGCCTGGACCGGCCATCTGCGCACCTCCTCCCGCGTGGCTCCCCACCGCACCCTACTCGAAGGGCGGCGTCCCACCCGGGACGATGTGCTCCCCGTCAGGCGGAACGCTTGTCCCCCTGGGCCAGGGCGAAGGCCTCGTACTCCTCGCCGGTGTCGGCCCAGCTCTCGAAGGCGATGACGCCGAGCTCGGTGAAGCGCTCTCGGAGCCACCCGTCGGCGGCGTCGAGCAGGCCGAGCTTCTTGCAGTTGGGGACGATCTTGGCGAACAGCATCGACTGGAAGGCCGCCCGGTCGGGCGCCTGCATCACCAGGGGCACGATCTCCTTCACCGGCACGCCCATGCGCTCCCACACCTCCTGCTGCAGGAACCGGTCGCGCATGCGCACCGCGGCCTCGAAGGCGAACTCCTGGCGCTCCCGGATCTCGGCCGTGCGTCAGCTGCTCGTAGTACTCCTGCAGGCTGAGGACACCGAACGCCACGTGGCGGGCCTCGTCGGCCATCACGTACCTGAGCAGCTGCTTGAGGAGCGGCTCGGTCGTGAAGCTGTGGATGAACCCGAAGGCGGCCAGGGCCAGGCCCTCGACCATGATCTGCATGCCGAGGTAGGTCATGTCCCAGCGGCTGTCGGCGATGATGTCGTCGAGCAGCATCCGCAGGTGGGCGTTGATCGGGTAGTGCCCCGAGAGCTTGGTGTCGAGGTACTTGGAGAAGACCTCGACGTGGCGGGCCTCGTCCATGACCTGGGTGGAGGCGTAGTACTTGGCGTCGATCCACGGCACCGTCTCGACGATCTTGGCCGTGCACACGAGGGCACCCTGCTCGCCGTGCATGAACTGCGACAGCGTCCAGTTCTGGCTCTCGATGCCGAGCTGGAGCCACTCGCGTCGGTCCAGTTGGCGAACGGCGTGCCGGAGACGTCCATACCCTGCGCGAACCCGCCGGTGGCGGCGGCGTTGGCCATGACCACGGACTCCTGGTCGACCTCGGTGTCCCACGGCAGGTCGGTCTCGCCGTTCCACATCGAGGTCTTGGCCTTCTCGTAGAGACGCGTACAGCTTGGGGCGGGCACCCTTCTCGTAGTCCCAGGTGAAGATGGCCTCGGCGTTGTCCCTCACGGCGTGGACGGTCGCGTCCACGTCGGTGTTGGTGACCGACAGGATCGCCTCGATGTCGTTCACGTCGCTGCGGCCGATGAGCTGCTCGTTGGTGGCCATGTGACTTCCTCCTGTGGGTCAGCTGACGGGTCGGGCCCGTGCCTGGGCATCGACCGAGGCCCGGACGCCGGGTAGCACGAAACTGCGGACGAGCCTGCGCACCGAGCCGGCGTCGGCGATGGCGACGCTCTCGCTCGGCGAGGCGGCGTAGGAGATGACGATACGGGTCACCCACTCGCCGACGCGGCGGGCCTCCTCCGGGCCGAGCCAGCGGGCCAGATAGGGCGACGCGAAGGACGCGGCCCTGGCCAGGACCCGCTCCGCCCGGGCGAAGGAGATCTGCGGGAGGATCACCTCGGGCTCGTGGGTGACCAGGAACCGCAGCGCCGGGTGCCCGGTGATCCGGGCGCCCGCCTCGCTCATGCCGGCCACGAGGAGATCCTCCAGGTCCGGTGCCGCCCTCAGTCGACCGTCGAGGGCGGCGAAGAACCGCTCCAGCTCGACCTCGACGACGGCCTCGAGCACCGCCTCCTTGCCGCCGGGGAACAGCCGGTAGACGGTCGCCCGGCTCCAATCGGCCTCGCGGGCCACGTCGTCGAGCGTCGTCTTGGCCACGCCCCAACGGGCGATGCAGCGCAGGGCGGCGTCGACGACCCGCACCTCCTGGAGGCTCCGCGCCGGCGGGCGGCCTGGCCTTGTGTCCGGGCGGTCAACCACCGCCTCTGCCGTCGCTTCCGGGAGCACACCGGTCGCCGTCACTAATGAGACATTCTTGCATAGTTCGTCTCATCGTCAAGATGGTCTCATTGTGTCATCCGTCACGGCCGGCCCGGCGACCGGTCGGAGGGCGGCCAGCACCTCGGTACGGACCAGCTCCGCGACCTGGACCCGGTCGGACAGGTCCCAGCGGCCGGGCGAGCCGGTGAAGGACAGGAGCATGCGGGCGACGAAGTCGGCCGCCTCCTCCGGCTCCAGCCCGGCGGCGCGGGCCTGCTCCTCCATGTGGGGCATCAGAAAGGCACGGATGTAGCCGATGATCCGGGTGCTCTCCACCGTCAGCTGGGGCAGGAGACGGTCGGGCTCGGTCTGGAGGATCTTCTGCAGGACCTCGTGCTCGTCGACGGCCCGGTGGGCGAAGAACAACGCCTCCTCGAGCAGCTCCTCCAGGCCCTCGGTGTCGCCGACGGCGGCGGCCAGGCGCTCGAAGAACCGCCCCGCCTCCCAGGCGATCACCTCGGCGACGAGCTGGTCCCGACCGCCCGGGAAGTACCGGTAGATGGTGGCGCGGGCCATGCCCGAGACCCGGGCGGCGTCCTCGACCGTGGTCTTGGCCAGCCCGTAGCGGGCGACGCAGGTATAGGTCGCTTCGAGGATCCGCAGGCGGGCGTCGCCGGCCACGACCCACCCTACCGAGGGGTCGCGCCGGGACGGTGGGGCCGCGGCCCCGCACGTTGGTCCCGTTCCACATCTGGTCGAAAGTGGTCGACGCGCTGGCAGCCAGGGCGCCCACTTTCGACCCAACGTGGAACCACGAGGACGTCCGGGGCCCCACCCGGCACGCCGGTGTCAGCCGCCGCCCAGGCCCAACAACGAATCGAGGCCGAGGGTGAGACCGGGGCGCTCGGCCACCGACTTCACCGCCAGCAGCACGCCCGGCATGAACGACGTCCGGTCGTAGGAGTCGTGCCGGATGGTGAGGGACTGGCCGGCAGCCCCGAAGATCACCTCGTGGTGGGCGACGAGCCCCCGCAGCCGGACCGAGTGCATGCGGATGCCGCCGGGGCCGACGGCGCCCCGGCTCCCCCTCACCACCTCGGTCTTCGTCGGATCCTCTCCCCAGCCACCGGCTTCGGACGCCTCGCGTGACTTGGACATCCCCTCGGCGATGCGCAGCGACGTCCCCGACGGGGCGTCCAGCTTGGCGTCGTGGTGCAGCTCCACGATCTCGGCCGTGTCGACGTAGGGGGCGGCCAGCTCGGCGAAACGGGTCATGAGCGCAGCGCCGATGGCGAAGTTGGCCGAGAGCACGCAGTTCGACTTGCCCGAGAACTCACGGTCGAGCTCGATCACGTCGTCCCTGGTGAAACCCGTGGTGCCCACCACCGCGTGCACGCCGTTGGCGGCGCACCAGCGGAGGTTGTCCCGCGCCGCTCCGACCTCGGTGAAGTCGACCGCCACCTGCGCCTCGGCCCGGAGGAGGGCCTCGGCGTCGCCTTCCACCTGGACGTCCGAGTCCTGCACGCCCGCGACCTGGTAGATGTCGATGCCGGCCAACCTCGGGTCGACTGCCGCGACCAGGTCGAGGTCCGGGTCGTCGGCGACCGCCCGGCACACGGTCGAGCCCATGCGTCCCCCAGCGCCGAAAACGCCGACTCGCATGCCTGCACCCTAACTATCGGTGGCGAAGTCCGTCTCCTCGAAGGGGCCGAGCACCACCACCGTGCGGGGCGCACCGAGCACCCGCCGAGCGGCGGCGCCGACCTGGTCGACGGTGACGGCGTCGATCCGGGCCAGCAGCTCGTCCACGGTCAGCACCTCGTGGTGGAGGAGGAGGCTGCGCCCGATCCGGCTCATCCTGGCCGCCGAGTCCTCGAGCGCCAGGAGGGTCTCGGCCCGAAGGTGTCCCTTGGCCAGCTCGAGCTCGCGGCCGGTGATCCCGTCCTTCACCAGCCGATCGAGCTCCACCTCGACCAGGTCGAGGACGTCACGGACGCGGCTCGGCGTGGTGCCCACGTAGACCGCCAGTGACCCCGTGTCCTCGTAGGCGACCCGGTCGGAGTACACCGAGTAGGCGAGCCCCCGCCGCTCCCGGATCTCCTGGAACAGCCGGCTGGACACGCCGCCGCCGAGGGCGTGGTCGAGCGCGGCCAGGGCCCAGCGGTCCGGGTCGTGGCGGTCGGGCGCCCGCGCCCCGACGACCAGATGAGCCTGCTCGGTCGCCCTCGGGACGACGACCGACCGCTCACGGTCAGCGTCCGGAGGCACGCGACGGGGCGGCGCCCCGCCGGCCTCACCAGCGAAGCGGGCCTCGATGCCCGCCGCCACCTCGTCGTGGTCGACCGCCCCGGCTGCGGCCACCACCATGTTGGCGGGCCGGTAGTGCTCGCCGAAGAACCGACGCACGTGACCCGGCCCCATGGAGACGACGCTGTCCTGGGTGCCCAGCACCTCCCGGCCCAGCGGGTGGCCCGGGAACAATGCGGCCGCGAATCGGTCGTAGACGAGGTCGGCCGGCTCGTCGCCGTGCATCAGGATCTCCTCGAGGATCACCTGCCGCTCCGCGTCGACCTCGTCGGGCCGCAGCGCGGGCGACCACATGATGTCGCACAGCACGTCGAGGCCGAGATCGAGGTGCTCGGCCAGCAGCCGCACGTAGAACGCCGTGTACTCCTTGGTCGTGAAGGCGTTCATGTCGCCGCCGACGGCGTCGACGGACTCGGCGATGGCTCGCGCCGTCCGTGTCGGCGTGCCCTTGAACAGCAGGTGCTCGAGGAAGTGGGAGGCCCCGACCTCACCGGCGTGCTCGTCCCGGGAGCCCGTCCCCACCCAGAACCCGGTCGTCACCGAGCGGACGTCGGGCATGGCCTCGGTGACGAGGCGCAGCCCGCAGGCGAGTTGGCTGGTGCGGATCAACCGGTCAGCGCCGACCCCGGCGACGCCGGTTCTGGCCGCCGCCACCGGCGCCCCCGCTGCCGCCTCGACCTCCCTCGGGCCGGCGGGACCCGCCGCCCGTGCTGCCCGAAGCTTGGGGTCCGAGCTGGCCGAGCTCCGACTCGAGCTCCCGCTCGAAGGCGTCCTCGTCGAAGGCGACGTACCGGCCGCGGTTCTCGGCCGTCGCCAGCCCCGCAGCCGGCGTGTCCGCGGCGGCGCCGCGGTCGTCCGCGCCTCCGCCGGAGCGGCCCCTGCCTCCCGGGCTCTCGTCTCTCCGGCGACGCCCCTCGGGGGCATCGCCGGAGCTCGCCCTGTCCCGGGTGTCGGGAGCGCCGCCCGAACGTCCGCCGCCCTCTCCGGCCCCGTCGCCCGCGAGCGAGAGGGAGATCTTGCCCTGCGGGTCGATGTCGTCGACCCGCACGTCGAGCGACTGCCCGAGCTCGACCACGTCCTCGACCCGCTCGACCCGGCGACCCTGGCCGAGCTTGGAGATGTGCACCAGCCCGTCGCGCCCGGGGAGGATGTTGACGAAGGCGCCGAACTTGGTGATGTTGACGACCTTCCCGGGATAGACGGCGCCGAGCTCGGCCTTCGGCGGCTCGAGGATGAGCCCCAGGCGCCGACGGGCCTCCTCCACGGCGCGGCCGTCCTTGGCGCCGATGGTCACCGTCCCCACCATGCCGTCGTCGTCCACGTTGATGTCCGCGCCGGTCTCCTGCTGGATGGCGTTGATGACCTTGCCCTTGGGCCCGATGACCTCGCCGATCTTGTCGAGGGGGATCTCGATGCTCACGATCTTGGGGGCGTGCTCGTTCACGCTGGGACGGGGCTGGGCGATGGCGTCGGCCATGACCCCGAGGATCGTCTGCCTGGCCTCGTGGGCCTGCTGCAGGGCCTCGGCGAGCACCTCGGCGGGCAGCCCGTCGATCTTGGTGTCGAGCTGGAGGGCGGTGACCACGTCGGCCGAGCCCGCCACCTTGAAGTCCATGTCCCCGAAGGCGTCCTCGGCTCCGAGGATGTCCGTCAGGGTCGTGTAGCGGCCCTCGGCGTGCACCAGGCCCATGGCGATCCCGGCCACGGGCGCCTTGACGGGTACGCCGGCGTCCATCAGGGAGAGCGTGGAGCCGCAGACCGAGGCCATCGACGTCGAGCCGTTGGAGCTCAACACCTCGGAGACCAACCGGAGCGTGTAGGGGAACTCTTCGACCGACGGGACCACCGGGAGCAGCGCCCGCTCCGCCAGCAGGCCGTGGCCGATCTCGCGGCGCTTGGGCCCGCGCATGAAGCCGGTCTCGCCCGTCGAGAACGGCGGGAAGTTGTAGTGGTGCATGTACCGCTTCGACTCGTCGATCCCGATGGTGTCGAGCAGCTGGTTCATCCGGGGCATGCCGAGCGTGGTCACGTTGAGGACCTGGGTCTCGCCCCGCTGGAACAGCCCGGAGCCGTGGGCCGTCGGTATGACGCCGACCTCGGCGCTGAGGGGCCGGATATCGCGCGGCCCCCGACCGTCGATGCGCACGCCGTCCTCGACGATGCGCCGGCGAACGAGCTGCTTGGTGAGGGCTCGGACGGCCGCCTTCACCTCGCGCTCACGCCCACTGAGCTCGTCCTCGAGCGTGGCCGCGATCGTGGCCCCCGCCTCGTCGAGGGCGGCGTTGCGCTCTGCCTTGCCGACGATGGAGGTCGCCCGGGTGAGGCTCTCGGTCCCCACCTCGCCGACCCGGTCCCGCACGTCGTCCCCGAAGTCGAGCTGGGGCTCGTAGGGAATGGGCGGCTTGGCCCCCGCCTCGGCGACGAGGCGGCGCTGGAGCTCGATCGACTCGCGGATCCAGGTCTTCGCCGCCTCGAGACCGGCGGCGATGACCTCCTCGGTGACCTTGGGGGCACCGGATTCGTAGTAGCTCCAGGCATTCTCGGTGCCGCCGGCCTCGACCATCATGATGGCGATGTCGGCGTCGCTCTGGTCCCCGAGGGCCCGACCCGCCACCACCAGCTCGAAGGTCGACTCGTCGCCCTCCTGATAGGTGGCGTGCGGTGTCCAGCTCCCGTCCTGGGTCCAGGCGATGCGGACGGCCCCGATGGGGCCGTCGAAGGGAATGCCGGAGACCATCAGCGCCGCAGAGGCGGCGTTGATGGCCAGCACGTCGTGAGGGTTCTCCTGGTCGGCACCGAGGATGGTGCCCACCACGTGGACCTCGTTGCGGAACCCGGCGGGGAACGAGGGCCGTAGGGGCCGGTCGATGAGCCGGCCGGTCAGGATGGCCTGGTCGGTGGCCCGTCCCTCGCGACGGAAGAACGAGCCCGGGATCTTTCCGGCCGCGTACATGCGTTCCTCGATGTCGACCGTCAGCGGGAAGAAGTCGATGCCCTCCCGCACGGTCTTGGCCGCGGTGGCGGTGACGAGCACCACCGTGTCGCCGAGACGGGCCACCACGGCTCCGTCGGCCTGGCCGGCCAGCTTGCCGGTCTCGAGGGTGAGAGTTCGGTCGGTCCCGCTGATGGGAGCCGACACTGTGATGGCGTCCGCCATGACACTCCTTGTCTGTCAGGCGGCTGCCGGGCCAGTTCCCAGTGGTCGGGCACCTGACGTTCTCCCCCGCCGGGTGGCCGGCCACTGGCAGCTGACAGCCGGCGCCGCCTGCTGTGTGATGTCGGGCGGGCTCGCAGCCCGCCGGTCTGATGTGCTTCGGGCGGCCCTACGGCCGCCCGACGTTGTCTCTGTCCTGCCCTCAGCGGCGTAGCCCGAGCCGGGCGATGATGCCCCGGTACCGTGCGACGTCGTTGGCCATGACGTAATCGAGCAGCCGGCGTCGGCGGCCGATGAGCTTCATCAGCCCCCTCCTGGTGTGATGGTCACCCTTGTGCACCTTGAGGTGCTCGGTGAGGTGGTTGATGCGCTCGGTCAGGAGCGCGATCTGCACCTCGGATGACCCGGTGTCGGTCTCGTGGAGCCGGTGCTCGGTGATCGTGGCCGACTTGTCGGGCATGCTTGGGAATCCTCGGGTATCGCAAAAGGCTGCCAGGGCGCGAATGCCCCGGCGACCCCGACTGTACCAGGACTCCGCCCAGGACGGGCCGTGGACCCGGGGTCACGACCGTCTCGGGCGATCCGGCCGAGCGCGACGCTCCCCCACCGCCCGTGGCCACACCATCACTCCCGGTACGGTCGATCGCGTGGACGAGGGGTACTTGCGGGTCACCCGGTCGTGCTCGATCCCGCTGAGCGAGCTCGAGTGGCGCTTCAGCGCGTCGGGCGGCCCCGGCGGCCAGCACGCCAACACCGCCAACACCAGGGCCGAGGTCCGCTTCGACGTCGCCTCCTCGCCCTCGCTGGGCCCCCGGCAGCGAGCCCGCCTCCTCGAGCGCCTGGGACCGGTGGTACGGGTGGTCGCCTCGGACGAGCGGTCACAGGCCCGCAACCGCCAGCTGGCCACGGAGCGCCTGGCCGGCCGGCTCGCAGCGGCGCTGCGCACCGAGCGATCCCGTGTGCCCACGGCGCCGAGCCGGGCGTCGAGGCGGCGCCGGGTGGACCAGAAGCGCCGCCGAGGTGAGCTCAAGCGCCTGCGGCGCCCTCCGCAAGAGAGCTGAGCGGCCAGCCCACCAGGGCGGCGCGGGCGGCCTCGACGTCCTTCTCCATCTGGGCGACGAGCTCCTCCGGTGAGTCGAAGCGCTCCTCGGCCTTGAGCCAGGCCACGAAGCGCACCTTCGCCCGCTCGCCATAGAGATCGCCCGAGAAGTCGAGGAGGTGTGCCTCCAGGACCGGTCGCTCGGCGTGCTCGTAGAAGGTGGGACGCCGACCGAGCGAGATGGCGGCGGGATGAACCGAGCCGTCCGGCCGCTCGTAGTAGCCGGCGTAGATGCCTTCGGCCGGTAGGAGGATCTCGGCGGGCACGGCGACGTTGGCGGTCGGAAATCCGAGCTCGGCGCCTCCCCGTGCGTCCCCGCGCTGCACCACGCCCCGCACCTCGTGCGGGCGTCCGAGGAGCCGGGCGGCGTCTGTCACCCGACCCTCGCTCAACAGCGTGCGGATGCGGGTCGACGACACCGCCTCGCCTGGGCCCTGTGACGACTCGCCCGCCTCGTCGACGAGGCCGAGACCGACGACCTCGAAGCCCCGCTCCGCTCCCATCCGGGAGAGGAGGGCGATGTTGCCGCGCCGGCCGTAGCCGAAGTGGAAGTCTCGACCCACGACGACGACCCGAGCCCGCAGGCACCCGACGAGCACCTCCTCGACGAAGTCCTCGGCCGACTCGCGGGACCGGCTCTCGTCGAAGGCGATCACGACGACGTGATCGACGCCGGTGTCGGCCAGCAGCTCGATCTTCTGCTCCAGGTCGGTGAGCAGCAGCGGAGCCGACTCCGGCCGCACGACCACGGCCGGGTGACGATCGAACGTCACCACCGCGGTCGACAGACCCTGGCGCTCCGCTCGCTCCCGTACCTCGGCGATGACGCGACGGTGTCCGAGGTGGACGCCGTCGTAGGCGCCGATCGTGACGGCGCTGCCCTCCTCAGGGCAGGGACACCGCCGTAGGTCGTCGATGACCTCCATCTCTCCTGAGGCTACTGGCTCGTCACGAGCACGACGGCGGCCTTCAACCAGGCGTCGTCGCTGGGCTCGTAGACGGCCAGCAGCCGGCGCTGGTCGCTCACCACGGCCCATGGCCCCTCTCCGACCGCACCCACCTCGGCCCGCTCGAGGCGGGCCCCGTGACCCACAGCGCTTGCGACGTCCTGGTCGACCTGGAGCTGCGGATAGTCCCTCATCGCCTCGGCTGGGCTGAGCACGACATCCTCCGACAGCGCGTTGACGGGTCGGGCATCATCGACGGAGAACGAGCCCACGGCCAGTCGGCGCAGGTTCCGGAGATGGGCGCCGCCACCGAGCGAGGATCCCAGGTCGGCGGCGAGAGCCCGCACGTAGGTGCCGGACGAGCACTCCACTCCGATGCGGAGGACACCGGCCGTCTCGCTCGCGTCGACGTCGAAGCGCGACACGTGCACGGCTCGAGCGTCCCGGTCGACCTCGATGCCCTTCCGGGCGAGCCGGTACAGGCGCTCACCGGCCACCTTCCGAGCCGACACCATGGGCGGCGTCTGCATGATCTCGCCGGTGAGCTCCCGCGCGGCGTGACGGGCCTGGTCGAGCGTGACACCCGACATGTCGAACCGGCCGATGACCTCCCCCTCGTCGTCGAGCGTGGTCGTCGCCACGCCCAGGACGATCTCCGCCGCGTACGACTTGGGGAGCGCGCCCAGGAAGCGGGTCAGACGGGTGACCCGGCCCAGGGCGACCAGCAGCACGCCGGTCGCGCCCGGATCGAGGGTCCCGGCGTGACCTACCCGCCGCTGGCCGAACAGGCGACGGCACCGGGCGACCACGTCGTGCGACGTCCAGCCCTTCTCCTTGTCGACCACGACGAGGCCACAGGTGTCGGAGACGGCATCAGCCTCCGGCATCGGCTCCTGCGCCGGGACGGTCGAGCCGGCGAAGGATCTCCTCCACCCGCTCGCCTTCGACGACTCCGGGGTCGGCCCTGAACGCCAGCTGGGGTGTGCGCTTGAGCCGGACCTGGCGGCCGATCGCCGCCTGGAGCCGGACCCGGTGCTGCTCCAGACCGTCGCGGGCCGTGTCGCTCAGCGAGCTCACGAACACCGTGGCGTGCCGGAGGTCGGGCTCGCTGTCCACCGCGGTGACGGTGACGAGCAGCAGCCGGTCGTCGTGGTCGGACAGCCGCTCGATCTCTCCCGCCACCACCTCGCGCAGGACCTCGTTGACCCGGGCCGTCCGGGGATAACGGGGTCGGCTCCCTCTGCTGCCACGCCGGTCCACCACCATGACCACCCCCTTGCGTCTATGCCCGGTCCAGCCAGCGGCGCTCGGCACCCAGCACCTCGACGTCGGGGTTGGACCATATGAAGCGTTCCACCTGGTCGAGCACCTCGTCCACGTGCCCGACGCTCGCGGCCACGGCGGCGAGCCCCAAGCCGGCCCGCTGCCACAGGTCCTGATGGGCGACCTCGGCGGCCGCCACCGAGTAGCGCTGGCGGGCGCCCTCGAGGATGGGCTTGACGACGGCCCGCTTGGTCTTGAGCGAGCGGCTGTAGGGCAGGTGGAGGTCGACCTCCAGGACGCCTACGTGCGTGGAATCTCCCGCTCTTCGAAGGTCTCGATGATGTCGCCCTCCTTCAGGTCCTGGAAGTCGGACAGACCGATACCGCACTCGAAGCCCGTCTGGACCTCTCGGACGTCGTCCTTGAAGCGCCGCAGCGAGGTGATGGCGCCCTTCCAGATGACCACGCCCTCGCGGAGGAAGCGAACCTTCGATCCGCGGGTGATGACGCCGTTGCGCACGTAGCACCCGGCCACCGCGCCCACCCGCGGCACCCGGAAGACTGCGCGGACCTCGGCCTCGCCGGTGACGACCTCCTCGAACTCGGGGGCCAGCATGCCGACGCATGGCGGCCTCGATGTCCTCGAGCACCTTGTAGATGATCTCGTAGGTGCGGATCTCGACGTTCTGGCTCTCGGCCAGCTCCCGCGCCCTGCGATCGGGTCGGACGTTGAACCCGATGATCGTGGCGTTGGACGCCGCCGCCAGCTGCGACGTCGTTCTCGGTGATGCCGCCGACGGCGCGGTGCACGAAGCTGAGCTTCACCTCGTCGCGCTCCAGCTTGCGCAGGCTCTCGGTCAGCGCCTCCAGCGAGCCCTGGACGTCGGCCTTCAGGATCAGGTTGAGGGTGGCCGTCTCGCCCCGCTGGATCTGCTCGAAGATGTCCTCGAGCTTGGCTCCCGGCGATGGCCGACGGCGTCGGGCGTGTACCCGGCGAAGCGGATGCGCTGCTCCCGGGCCTCGCCGATGGTGCGGGCGGTGCCCTGGTCAGCCGTGACCCGCAGCTCGTCGCCGGCGCTGGGCACCTCGGAGAAGCCGAGCACCTGGACCGGCGTCGAGGGCGTGGCCTCCTTGATGTTGTCGCCGCGGTCGTCGACCAGTGCCTTCACCCGACCCCAGGCGGCACCGGCGACCATGGGATCGCCGACCCGCAGGGTCCCCTTCTGCACGATGACCGTCGCCACCGGGCCCCGGCCGACGTCGAGGTTGGCCTCCAGCACGACCCCCCGCGCCCGCCCCTCGGGGTTGGCCGTCAGCTCCTGGACCTCGGCCAGGACGAGCAGCTGCTCGAGCAGCTCGTCGATACCGACGTTCTGCAGGGCCGACAGCTCGACCATGATGGTGTCGCCACCCCACCGCTCGGGCACCAGGCCCTGCTCGGACAGCTGCTGCATGACCCGGTTGGGATCGGCGTCCTCGCGGTCGATCTTGTTGATGGCGACCACGATCGGCACCTCGGCGGCCTTGGCGTGGTCGAGCGCCTCGACCGTCTGGGGCATCACGCCGTCGTCGGCCGCCACGACGAGGACCACGATGTCGGTGACCTCGGCGCCCCGGGCGCGCATGGCCGTGAAGGCCTCGTGGCCGGGCGTGTCGATGAAGGTGATGAGGCGCCCGTCCTTCTCCGCCTGGTAGGCGCCGATGTGCTGGGTGATGCCACCGGCCTCGCCGGCGACCACGTTGGTCTCGCGGATCCGGTCGAGCAGCTTGGTCTTGCCGTGGTCGACGTGACCCATCACGGTGATGACCGGCGGGCGGGGCCGCTGCAGGGCGGGATCCTCCTCCTCGTCGGCCTCGAAGTACTTGGCCTGGAGGGCGGCCTCCTGCTCCTCGCCGGGGTCGACGAGGCGCACCTGGGCGCCGATCTCGGCCGCGAACAGCTCGATCATGTCGTCGGACAGCGACTGGGTGGCCGTGACCATCTCGCCCTGGAGCAGGAGGAAGCGCACCACGTCGCCCGCCGAGCGGTTGAGCTTGGGCCCGATGTCCTGGGCGGTGGAGCCCCGCTCGACGATGACCTCCTCCTCGGGGACCGGGGCGTTGGAGGGGGTGTAGGTCGTCAGCTGGGTGGGCTCGAGCTCCTCCAGGTTGCGCCGGCGGCGTCGAGGCCGACGCTGCGGGGGACGGCCGCGACCGCCTGGTCCGCCTCGTCCCGCCGGAGGCGGCGGCATCGGCCCGCCGTCCCAGCCCACCGCCGGGGCGGCCGCCTCCGTAGCCGCCGCCAGGGCCGCGGGACCTCCGTAGCCACCGCCAGGGCGCGCCGGTGCCGGTCCCGGTCGGACGGCCTGCCACCGCCTGGACGGCCGGTCCGCCGGCCGGTGGACCGGGGCCCGGCCGGGCGCGCCCCGACCACCCACGCCCGGCGGCGGCGGGATCGGGCGGCCGGTGGACGATCGAGGAGGCCCTCCGGGCGGGGGCGGGATGGGCCGGCCGGTGCTGGGGCTGACCGGTGGGCCGCCGCCGCTGCCGGACGGCGGGCTCGGGCGGTCCCCGAGGCCGTGCCGGAGGGGCGGGCGCGTCGGCTCGGCGGACGGCGACGGCGCCTCCGCCGATCGGCCACCTCGTGCGCTCGGCCCCGGTTCGGCCTGGCGCGGTCGTCGGGTAGTGGGCGCCTCCAGGGAGGGGCCGGGGGATGGACGCCGATCCACAGGGGGCCGCGACGCCGGACCACGGGCCTGCGCCCGGCGGCGCCGGTGCCGAGGGCGGCGGCCGGCCCGGCCGCAGGGGCGGCCACGTCGGGGCCCTCAGCGGCCGGCGCAGGACCGGCGAGCGGCTGGCGGAGGAGCGGCGGCGGCGGGCCGAGCGGGCTCGCCGGGCTCCGACCGGGGCCGGGAAGGGGTGGCTCGGGCGGGGCGGGCACCGGCGGGGTCCTCGGGCGCCGGAGCGCGGGTGCGGGCGCCAGCGCCGGCACTTGACCGCACCGGAGCGGCGCGCTCGGGTGCAGGTGCAGCGCGCTCGGGCGCTGGCGCCTCCTCGGGCGCGACGGCCCGCCGCAGGCCCTCGCGGTCGGCCTTGCGCCGGACGCGGTCGGCCTGGGCGTCCTCGATGCTCGAGGAATGGCTCTTGACCCCGATCCCGAGGGACTCGCAGAGGTCGAGCGCCTCCTTGTTGGTCAGGCCGAGCTCGCGGGCGAGCTCGTAGACACGGATCTTCTTCGCCAACTGCTAGTTCAGTCCTCTCTTGGTCCGTACTGCCCGAGGGTGCTTATCCTCCCACACCCCCCGCCGATCCCGGGTCTCTCGCCGGGCCGGCGATCGTGGCTCGCAACCTCTCGACTCGCGAGCCGATCCACCGGAGCCCGCAGGGCCCGCGAGAACCCGTCCCGTCGCCGGGCCAGGTCCACGCACCGGGTCGACCCGCGCACACCCACGCTCCCCGCCCTGGCTGGTGCCGCCCGACGGCCAGGTCCCCTGTGCTCGTGCGAACCACTCGCACCAACGCCGCTGGAGACGCCGTGCGGCGGCAGCCGACACAGGTCCGGCGCGGGGCTATGCGGGAGCCTCCTCTTCGTCGGCCGCCTTGGCGGCCACCTCACCCCCCTCGACCTCCTCTCCGGTCGCCGTTGCCTCCTCGGGGGCAGGATCGGGCGCAGCCGGGGCGGGCTCGCCGGATCCCGCCGACGGGGCGGGCTCACCCGGGCCGGCGGCGGTCGCGCCCCCGAGGGACCACGCCTCGGCCGAGACCGCCTCGCCGCCCTCGGCCGGCTGCCAGACCATCTCCCCGGACTCGTTCTGCGACCCACTCGCCCTCGGCCCACTCCTCGCCGCCGTAGCCGGCCTCCTCCTCGGCCAGCTGGGTCTCGCTCTTGATGTCGACCCGCCAGCCGGTCAGGCGGGCGGCCAGACGGGCGTTCTGGCCCTCCTTGCCGATGGCCAGGGAGAGCTGGAAGTCGTGGACGACCACCGTCGCCGTGCCCGTCTCGTCGTCCAGGCGCACCTCCTTCACCTTCGCCGGCTGGAGCGCGCGCGAGCACGAACTCGGCCGGGTCCTCGGAGAAGGGGACGATGTCGACCTTCTCGCCCCGCAGCTCGTTGGTGACCATCCGGACACGGGCGCCCCGGGCGCCCACGCAGGCCCCCACCGGGTCGACGTTGGCGTCGTTCGACCAGACGGCGATCTTGGTGCGGTGCCCGGGCTCGCGGGCGCACGCCTTGATCTCGACGACCCCGCTGCTGATCTCGGGGACCTCGAGCTCGAACAGGCGCTTGATGAGACCGGGATGGGTGCGGCTGACCACGATCTGGGGGCCCTTGGTGGTCTTGCGGACCTCGACGATGTAGGCCTTGAGCCGGGCGCCGTGGTCGTAGCGCTCGTAGGGCACCTGCTCGGCCTGGGGCAGCAGGGCCTCGACCTTCCCGAGGTCGAGGAGGGTGTAGCGGTTGTCGCTCTGCTGGATGATGCCGGTGACGATGTCGCCCTCGCGCCCGGCGTACTCCTCGTACTTGAGGTCGCGCTCGGCCTCGCGGATCCGCTGGAGGATCACCTGCTTGGCCGTCTGGGCGGCGATGCGGCCGAAGTCGTCGGGGGTGTCGTCCCACTCCCGGATGACGTTGCCGTCCTCGTCCAGCTCCTGGCCGTAGACCCGGATCTCGCCCGAGTCGGGGTCGATCGGTCACGACGGCCTCCTCGGCCGCGCCGGGCATGCGCTTGTAGGCCGCCACGAGGGCGTTGGCCAGGGCGTCGAGCAGTGTGTCGACGCGAGATGCCCTTGTCCCGGGCGATCTGCTGGAGCGCCTCCAGGAACTCGAAGTTGCTGCTGCTCTTGCTCATGACGTCGTGGCCTTCTTGGTCGCGTGGGGCGAAGGGCGGTGCGGAGCTCGGCGGGCACCACGCGGGCCGCCGCGGCCGGGATCGGTGGGTCCCCACGCGAAGGTGGTCCGGGCCCGCTCGATGTCGGCGTAGGCGATCGGGCGCCCCTCCTCGGGAAGGTCGGGGCCGACGACGATCACGCCCGAGCCGTCGGCGTGGGCCAGCCGGCCGGCGACGCGTCGCTCTCCGTCGGTCCCTGGTCTGGTCTTGACGCTCACGTCGGACCCGACGAACCGCTGGAACTGCTCGGGCGTGCGCAGTGGCCGCTCGACGCCCGGACTGGTGACCTCGAGGGTGTAGCGCCCGCCGGGCAGGGGATCGTCGCGATCCAGCGCGGCCGAGATGGTCCGGTTGACGTCGCTCAGGGCGTCAAGGTCGATACCGCCGGGTCGGTCCACCGTCACCCGGACGAGGCCCCCACCCACCTGGATGTCCACGAGCTCGAGGCCCGAGGTGGACAGCACCGACTCGATCAGCTCGTGAGCTCGGCTCGCCTGACCCATCTCGCACCTCCTCTCGTCTGCGTCACGGACCGCCCTTGCTGACGCAAGAGGCGTGGGCACCGCCCACGCCTCTCTGCTCCGCATTTCTCGAACTGAACGGCTACAGGAGTAGTATAGCAACGCCGGCCGATTCGGACGCGTGCGTCTTCGCGTCCAATTGCGGCCCGTCGACCCGAATTCGCCGCTGCGACGAGGGCGCCTCCAATAGCATCGCCTGGTGGCCCGCGCCCCCGTTCTCACCCCCCGAGCGGACGACTTTCCCCGCTGGTACCAAGACGTCGTCGCCAAGGCCGAGCTGGCCGACAACGGTCCGGTGCGGGGCACGATGGTCATCCGGCCCTACGGGTACGCGATCTGGGAACGGATGCAGCAGGGGCTGGACGCCCGGATCAAGGCGGCCGGCGCCCAGAACGTCTACTTCCCCCTCATGATCCCCGAGTCGTACGTCCACCGGGAGGCCGAGCACGTCGAGGGGTTCAGCCCCGAGCTCGCGGTCGTCACCCACGGAGGCGGCCGCAAGCTGGAGGAGCCCGCCGTGCTCCGCCCCTCCAGCGAGACGGTGATCGCCGGCTACTTCGCCAAGTGGGTCCAGAGCTACCGGGACCTCCCGCTGCTGGTGAACCAGTGGGCCAACGTCGTGCGCTGGGAGCTACGGCCCCGCCTCTTCCTGCGCACCACGGAGTTCCTGTGGCAGGAGGGCCACACCGTCCACGAGAGCGAGCAGGACGCCCGCCGGTACGCGTTGCGCATCCTCGACGAGGTCTACCGGGACTTCATGGTCGAGGTCCTCGCCGTGCCCGTGCTCACGGGGCGCAAGACCGAGCGCGAGCGGTTCGCCGGTGCCACCACGACGTGGACCTGCGAAGCCATGATGTCCGACGGCAAGGCGCTCCAGATGGGCACCAGCCACGAGCTCGGGCAGAACTTCTCGCGGGCGTTCGGGATCGAGTTCCAGTCGGAGACCGGCGAGTCCGTGCACGGGTGGCAGACGTCGTGGGGCGCCTCGACCCGGCTCGTGGGTGGGCTCGTCATGGCCCACGGCGACGACGACGGCCTGCGCCTGCCCCCCCGCCTGGCTCCCATCCAGGTGGTCGTCGTGCTGGTCCGGGACGAGAACGGCACCGGACCGGCGGCCGAGCGGCTGACGAGCGAGCTGGCCTCGGCGGGTCATCGGGTGGAGCTGGACGCCGCGACCGACACCTCCTACGGCCGTCGGGTGACCGACTGGGAGCTGAAGGGCGTGCCCGTACGCATCGAGGTCGGTCCTCGCGACCTGGCGGCGGGAACCGTGTCGCTCATCCGGCGCGACAACGGCTATCGAGCTGACATCGCCCTCGACCGGGTGGTGGTGTCGGTCAACGCCGCCCTCGAGGAGGCCCAGGCGGCCATGCTCGCCGAAGCCGAAGCACAACGGGAGCAGCGGACGGCCGACGTCTCCTCGGTCGCCGAGGCCATCGAGGCGACCAAGGTCGGCTTTGCTCGTCTCTCGTGGGGGCGGCTGGGGACCGACGGGGAGGCCGAGCTGGCCGCCGCGGGCGTATCGGTCCGTTGCCTGCTGGCGGCCGACGGAGGCCTCCCCCGACCCGGGGGTTCGGCCCACGACCTGGCCGTCGTCGGCCGGGCCTACTGAAGGCGCTAGAACTCGGTCGCGCAGAAGGGCAACGGCTCGCAGGCGAACAGGGCGTCCGCCCTGGCCGCCGCGCCTTCGACGTGCTCGCACACCCGGCCCCCGCGGGCGAGCTCGGAGAAGCTCACCCCACCGAGAAAGGTCGAGCCCAGGTCGGCCGCCCCGAGTGACAGGTCGGCGCCCGACGCGCTGGCCGATCGGGCCTCGGCGCCCGATGGACCCGCCTCCAGGCGCCACGTGCCGTCGTTCCACGGGCAGAACGGATCGTCGACGTCGACGACCAGCGTCTCCTCGACCAGATAGCGCCGGGCCTCGAGGGCGGCGGGGAGATCGACCAGGCGCACCCACAGGTGGTCCTGCATCCAGGTGAGACGGAGGCGACGGGGGTCCCGCAGCATCCAGCGGACGTGCTCGTCGAGCCGGCGTCCGCGGACGTGCGCCCCCTGGGTCAGGTCGACGTCGCACACGAACGCCCAGAGGTCGGCGTAGGCCGCATCGGTCGTCGTGCACAGCTCTTCCACCCGCACCGTCGCCCTGTCGACGTCGCCGCCTTCCCCGCGCCGGTCGAACCGGTACGACGCGTAGCCGTCGACCTCGCCGCCAGGGCTGGTGTGGACGGCGTGGAACAGCGGGCCGGCGCCGCTCTGACGACCCTCGCGGTCGCTGAAGAAGCTGTCCCACCACGCCTGGGCCCGGTCGACCTCGCCCGGTCGTCCTCGTCTCGCCTCGTCGTACACCGCCGGGAACGCGCCCGCCGCCACATCGGTAGGCACGAGCTGGATGGTGCCCTCGGGTGTGCGCGCCAGCCCCGTGGGCCGGTCGATCTCGTAGGTGGCGACGAAGGTGGCGGGGCCATAGCCGAACCGTCCGTAGATGCCACCCTCGCTGGCCGTGAGCACGGCCAGGGGCTCTCCCCGATCGCGCACGTCGTCGAGCTGGCGGCGCATCATCGCCCGCAGGAGCCCCCGTCGGCGGTGCGTCGGCTGCACGCCGACGTAGGACACTCCGGCGGCGGGCGCCGTGCTGAGACCGGGCAGCGTCAGCTCGAAGCTGAACGCTCCGGCGGTGGCCACGATGCTCGCCCCGTCGAGGATGGCCAGGCTCCGGTCGACCTCGACCCCGCCTGCCTCGACCTCGACCGCCTCGTCGTCGAGCTGGATGCCGAAGGCGCCTTCGGAGCATCGCAGGAAGCTCGGGACCTCCTCTTCGGTGACCGGCCGCAGCTCGAAGTCCACCGCCCCTGTCTACTGCGCGCCCTCCTCGTGTGACAGCTGTTTGCGGATCAGCTCCACCCTGCTCTCGCTCTGGTTGACGTCGCCGCCCCGGTCCTCGAGGAGAGCCTGGCGGTCGGCCTCGGCCGCCGCCTCGGCGCCGGCGTCTGCGGCTGCCAGCCGCGCCTCGATCCCCTCGGCCGCCAGGCGCTCGGCCTCGGCGACGAGCGCCTCGACCATCTCGTCCTCGGGCACGACGCGGACGATCTTGCCCTTGATGAACAGGTGGCCCCGCCGGCGTCCGGCGGCGATGCCGAGGTCGGCTTCCCTCGCCTCGCCGGGCCCGTTGACGACACAGCCCATCACCGCCACCTGGATCGGCAGGTTGCGGTCGACCAGTGCCTCCTGGGCGGTCTTGGCCACGCCGATCACGTCGATCTCGGCCCTGCCGCACGACGGGCAGGCGATGAGGTCCAGGCCCTTGCGCTCGCGGAGGCCGAGCGCCTCCAGGAGCTGACGACCGGCGCGCGCCTCCTCGACGGGATCGGCTGTGAGCGAGTAGCGGATCGTGTCACCGATGCCTTCGGCCAGGAGGGTGGCGATGCCGGCCGTCGCCTTGAGGAGACCACCCGGTGGCGGCCCGGCCTCGGTCACGCCGAGGTGAAGCGGGTGATCCACCGTGTCGGCCAGCTGGCGGTAGGCCTCGATCATGAGCGGGACGTTCGACGCCTTCACCGAGATCTTCACGTCGTGGAAGTCGACTTCGTCGAAGTACGCCAGCTCCATCACCGCGGACTCGACCAACGCCTCGGGCGTGGCGCCCCCGTGCTTCTTGTACAGCTGGGGATGCAGCGACCCGGCGTTGACGCCGATACGGATGGGCACGCCGCGGTCCTTGGCCTCGTTGGCGACGAGCTTGATCTCCTCGGGCTTGCGCAGGTTGCCGGGATTGAGCCGAAGACAGTGGACGCCCGCCTCGAGGGCGGCCAGGGCCATCTCGTAGTGGAAATGGACGTCGGCGACGATCGGCACCGGCGAGCGGGGGACGATCCGGGCCAGCCCCTCCGCCGCCTCCGGCTCGTTGCACGTGCAGCGCACGATGTCGGCGCCGCCGCCGGCCAGGGCGTAGATCTGCGACAGCGTGCCTTCGACGTCGGCGGTCTTGGTGATCGTCATCGACTGCACGCTGACCGGGGCGTCGCCGCCGACGGCGACGTCGCCCACCATGATCCTGCGGCTCGGCCGGCGGGGAGCGGCGATGACAGGGGGTCGGCTCATCGGCTACTCACTGGAACGGGTTCGCCAGCGGATGGGTCACGTCCATGTAGATGGCGGTCACTCCGAGCACGACCAGCACGAGGAAGACGAGATAGGTGGCGGGCAGCAGCTTGGCCACGTCGACGTGATAGCGGCGACCGCGCCGCGAGCGAGCCCGCTCGTACACGGCGATGGCGACGTGGCCGCCGTCCAGCGGCAGCATGGGGAACAGGTTGAACAGCCCCACGAACACGTTGATGCTGAACAGCAACGTGAGCACGTCGCGCAGCCCTGCGTGCGACGCCTGGGACGCCAGCCGGACGATCCCGATGGGTGACGTCAACCGGGGGTTGTTGTTGGACGTCGTCTGCTGCTGGCTCTGGCTGGTCCCCGTGGGACTCGTCACCTGGTGTGTGTAGTTGCTGATGCCGTGCGGGGAGAACACGCTGCCCAGCGCCTTGAGCGTCACCCACGAGAAGCGACCAAGGTCGGTCGTCGACTTGCCCACGGCGACGATCGGGTTGGTCGTCTGCACCGGTGAGGTCAGCTGCACACCGATGATGCCGTAGGGGGTGGAGGAGGGCGGGGGCGCGGTCTGGCCCTGCACCTTGACCGTCCGCTCGTCGATCGGCGTCACCCTGATCGTCTGCAGGTCGCCCTGTCGCTTGACCACCAGGGTCACCTGCTGACCGGCGTGGGCCTGGATGTAGGAGACCAGCTGGTCGGACGACGCCAGGGTCCGCCCGTCGATGGAGACGAACACGTCGCCAGGCTGGAGGCCAGCCAGGCGGGCGGGGCTGGCCGTTCCCTGGAGATTGCTGAAGCCGCCCACGGCGACCTTGTTGCCGTCGGGGACTCCCACGAAGGAGAAGAGGACCCACAGGATGAGGAAGGCCAGGATGAAGTGGACCGCCGAGCCCGCCACCGCAACCGAGAGGCGACGCCCGAAGGGCTGCTGGCGATAGGTGCGGGGCTCGTCAGCGGGGTCCACCTCCTCGAGGTTGCTCATCCCGATGATCTTCACGTAGCCGCCGGCCGGGATGGCCTTGACCCCGTACTCGGTCTCTCCGCGATGGATCGACCACAGACGCGGACCGAACCCGAGGAAGTACTCGGTCACCTTCATGTTTCCCCACTTGGCCGTGGCGAAGTGGCCGAGCTCGTGGAGCATGATCATGATGACGATGGCCAGCACCACCACGAGCGTGCCGGTGGTGCCGGTGAACACCGCAGCCGCCACGCCGGCGCCGACGACGAGCAGGAGACGTGCGACCGCCCGTCGCTGCTCGGCCGGATCGGTCAGCGGCACGGGGGGCCGACGCCTCGAGCCCGGGGGTCCGGGCGGGGGTCCCGGGGGAGGTCCGGGACCGGCCCCCGCCGACGCCCCGGGAGGCGTTCGGGGAGGGGACCCCGGCGTGGTGGGTGCCTCCTCCCTGCTGGAGCGGCCTTCCGGGCCGCTCTCGGGGCCGAGGTCGCTCACGCCGCCTGACACCTGTGCTGCACGGCGACTCGCGCCGCCTGGCGCGCCTGACGGTCGGCCTCGAGCACGCCCTCCACGTCGACCAGCTCGGTCGGCTGGTACGCGCCCAGTGCGTCCTCGACGACCTCGGCGATGCCGAGCCAGGGCAGGGCGCCGTCGAGGAACGCCGCCACGGCAACCTCGTTGGCGGCGTTCAGCCAGGCAGGGGCGGCGCCTTTCATCCGGCCGGCCTCGTAGGCGAGTCGCAGGCAGGTGAAGGCGTCCAGATCGGGCTCCTCGAAGTCGAGCCTGTCGAGACGGGTCCAATCGAGCACGCCGAAGGGCTCCCGGAGCCGGTCGGGATAGCGGAGGGCGTACCCGATCGGAAGCCGCATGTCCGGCTGTGACAGCTGGCCGACCGTCGCACCGTCGCAGAACTCCACCATCGAGTGCACCACCGACTGCGGATGCACGATCACCTCGATGCGCTCGTACTCGACCCCGAACAGGGCGTGGGCCTCGATCACCTCGAGCCCCTTGTTCATCAGCGTCGACGAGTCGATGGTGATCTTCGGCCCCATGCTCCACGTCGGATGGGCCAGCGCCTCGTCGAGCGTCACGGACGTCAGATCGGCGCGCTTGCGACCCCGGAACGGTCCCCCGCTGGCGGTGAGCACGATGCGGGCGATCTCGTCGACCGCGCCCGAGCCGGCTCGCAGGCACTGGTGGAGCGCGCAGTGCTCCGAGTCGACGGGCAGGATCTCGGCCCCCGGCGTCGCCCGGGCCCGCTGAACGACGGGGCCGGCGGCGATGAGCGACTCCTTGTTCGCCAGGGCCAGGCGCCGGCCGGCGTCGAGCGCAGCCAGCGTCACCGGCAACCCGGCGAACCCGACCACCCCGTTGACCACCACGTCGGCGCCGGTGGCGATGGCCGCCAGGGACCCCGGCCCAGCCAGCACCTCCGTCCCCGGGGGAACCAGCTCGCGGAGGCGGGGGGCCAGGTCCGGATCGGCCACGGCCACCTGACGGGGCCGCAGCTGGCGCGCCTGGGCCCCCAACTGATCGACCGACCGGTTGGCCCCCAGGGCCACGACCTCGAGGGCACCTGGGTCAGCACGGACGACGTCGATGGCCTGGGTGCCGATCGAGCCGGTGGAGCCGACGAGGCTGACGGTGGTCATTCGAAGGTCAGGCGGTGCTCACCCGCCGAAGTTGATGAGCCGCACCAGATAGTACGTGGCCGGGACGACGAAGAGCAGCGCGTCGACCCGGTCCAGCACGCCACCGTGACCGGGCAGGATCCAGCCCATGTCCTTGACGCCGATGTCCCGCTTGAGCAACGACTCACACAGGTCGCCCAGTGGCGCCGCAACGGCCACGACCAGGCCCAGGGCGATGCCCCTCGACGTGGTCCACGGGCTGATCTGGCTCACGACGACAGCGCCCACGAGCACGCTGGCGACCGTGCCGCCGATCAACCCTTCCCACGTTTTGTTGGGGCTGATGGCGGGGGCGAGATGATGGCGCCCGAACCGGGCCCCGACGAGGAAGCTCCCCACGTCGTAGCCCACGGTCGCCACGGCGGCACCAAGGAGCAACGCCACCCCGTGTCGGTTGGGGAACATCCGTGGATCGAGCAGGAGGGCGGCGAACGATCCGAGGAACCCGACCCACATGAAGCCGAGGAAGGTCACGGCCACGTTGACGGTGGGGCGGTCCCTCACCACGCCCACGAGGTACCACAGCAGGGTGAACACCACCACAAGCCCGAGCACCAGCGGGATGGCCGACTCACCCTTCATGTAGGCCCCGATCACTATCCCGACCGTCGCGACCAGTCCCACCAGGGTGGCGGGGCGGTACCCGGCACGACGGAGGACGCCGAACAGCTCGGCCGCCGCCGGGGTCACGATGAGCAGCACGAGGATCAGCGCCGTGAGCGAGCCCAGCTTGAACAGGATGACGGCGGCGAGCCCGATACCCATGCCGGTGAGGACTCGCGTCGTGAGGTCGCTTCGCTGCGGCCGACCCTGCCGGGACGGCGTCGGCGTGGTCGTCGAGGGCTCCGGTCGATCTGGCCTCGAGGGCGGCGCGCTGGGCGCCTGGCTGGCGAACCGTCCCGTCTCAGCGGCGGGGTCGTCGAGGTCGCCCAGCGCGAATGGTCGGTCGGTCGGTCGGGGGCCGGGGCTCGGCCAGTCGCTCGGGTCGTCCTCGGCGCGGCCACCGGGACCCTCCCCCTGGGCGGCGTCGAAGGGCGAGGCAACCTTGTCGGTTCCGATGATGCGGATGCCGTCGCCGGGAGTCGGGCCCGGCTGCGGCCGGCCTTGCGTCTCGTTCTCGTCCATGGAGGCTCTCCTGTCGTCCGCCGGCCTCACGAACCGGCCTGTCTCGGGCGCCCTTCCTGAAGCAACGATCAGATGTCGAGGAGCTCTTGCTCCTTGTGGTGCAGGACGCGGTCGATCTCGGCCACGTAGTGATGGGTGATCTTCTCGAGCTCTTTCTCGGCCCGCTCCAGCTCGTCGGACGAGATGTCTCCATCGTGCTCCAGCGCCTCGAGCTCGTGGCGGGCGGCGCGTCGGAGGTTGCGGGCGGCCACCTTGCCCTCCTCGGCCTTGTGGCGCACCACCTTGACGAGCTCCTTGCGCCGCTCCTCGGTGAGGGGAGGAAACGCGAGGCGGATCACCTGTCCGTCGCTGGACGGGGTGATGCCGAGATCGGAGTGGAGGATGGCCTTCTCGATCGCCTTGAGGGAGCCCTTGTCGTAGGGCGAGATGACGAGCAGGCGGGCGTCAGGGACGCTGAACCCGGCCAGCTGCTGGAGGGGAACCTCGGAGCCGTAGTACTCGACCTTGAGCTTCTCCACCAGCGACGGCGTCGCTCGCCCCGTGCGCACCCCGCCGAACTCCGTCTGCGTGTGCCCCACCGCCTTGCCCATCTTCTCCCGGGCCTCGTCGAGGGCGGCGCCGATGAGTGAGTCGTCCATCACGTTATTAGCGTACCGATAGGCTCACCCGCGAGGGCGCGACCGATGTTCCCCTCGCTCATCAGGTCGAAGACCAGGATGGGAAGGCCGTTGTCCTTGCAGAAGGTGACGGCGGTCAGGTCCATGATCTTGAGGTCGCGGGAGACGACCTCCATGAACGAGATCCGGTCGAACCGGACAGCGGTCGCATCGACCTTGGGATCGGCCGAGTAGACGCCGTCGACCCCCGAGTGGGTGCCCTTCAGGATCGCGTCGGCCTCGATCTCGGCCGCCCTGAGGGCGGCGGGCGTGTCGGTGGTGAAGTACGGGTTCCCCATCCCGGCGGCGAAGATGACGACCCGTCCCTTCTCCAGGTGGCGCATGGCTCGCCGGCGGATGTAGGGCTCGGCGACCTCGGCCATCTCGATGGCCGAGAGGACCCTGGTCGGCTGACCCTGGCGCTCGATGGCGTCCTGGAGCGCCAGGGCGTTGATCACCGTGGCCAGCATTCCCATGTAGTCCGAGGTGGCGCGGTCCATCCCCGTACCGGCACCGGTCGTTCCCCGCCAGATGTTGCCGCCGCCGATGACCACCGCCAGCTCGACCTGGAGCTCCGATCGGGCGTGGGCGATCTCGCCGGCCATACGCTCGACGACGGACGAGTCGACCGTCTCGTCAGATGCCGAGCTGGCCAGCGCCTCCCCGGAGATCTTGAGCACGACACGCCGCCAGCGGGGGGAGCCGGGCTGCCGGCGGGCGTGGAGCACTCAGGCCCCGACCTCCACCTGGGCGAAGCGGGTCACCGTCGCCTCGCCGAGCAGTTGGGCGATCGTCCGCTTCTCGTCACGGACGTAGGCCTGCTCCAGCAGGCACCGCTCCTTGAACCAGCCCGTGAGCCTGCCCTCCACGATCTTGGGTAGGGCCGCCTCGGGCTTTCCCTCCTTGCGGCTGATGCTCTCGATGGTCGCCCGCTCCGCCTCGACCTCGCTCGCAGGCACGTCTTCGCGGGCCAGGTACGTGGGTCGGCGCGAACGCGACATGAACCGCGACCTCGTGGGCGAGCTCTTTGGTGCCGCGCTGCAGCTCCACCAGGACGGCGTTGACCCCCCTCCCGTTCTGGATGTGCAGGTAGCTGTCGAGGATCGCCCCGTCGGCGGGCACGAAGTGGACGACCCGGCCGACGCTGATGTTCTCCTTGAGCGTCACCTTCAGCTCGTCGACGTCGGCCTGACGCTCGGCCGCGGCCTGCTCGCCCTTCGCCGCGACGGCCTGGGTGAGCTCCTCGACAAGGCGTACGAACTCGGCCGATTTGGCCACGAAGTCCGTCTCGCACCGCAGCTCGACGATCGCGCCGGGCCCGTCGACCACGACCGACACGGCGCCCTGTGAGCTGGGGCGGTCGCTGCGGCGACCGGAGCTGGCCAGTCCGTGCTCCCGCAGCCAGCGTCGGGCTCGCTCGACGTCCCCGTCGCTCTGCTCGAGGGCGCGCTTCGCATCGAGCATCCCCGCGCCGGTCGCCCGGCGAAGGGCCTGAACGTCCTTGGCGGTGAAGTCGGGCATCGCTACTGCTCCCGGGCCTCGGCGGGCGCGGCAGCGGACGGGGTCGCGGTCGACTGGGCGGCGGCCTCCGACGACTCCCCGTCGGCGCCGGTCGCCGGAGCGGCGTCACCCGGAGCCGATGCCGCTGCGGCCGAGCCGGGCGGGGCAGAGCCGGGCCGGCTGCGAGCGAGCTCGGCCAGCCGGTGCTCCCGCTCCTGGGCCTGGAGGGCCGCCTGCCGGCGGGCCTCCGCCTGCTCTCGGGCTCGTCGCTCCTCCGCCGCCGGGTCCGGCGCCGGAGGAGGTCCGCCCGCCGGCGCCCCGGAGCCTCGGGACGCGATGAAGCTGCCCTCCTTGACGGCATCGGACAGGATCCGGCACATCAGCGTGCCCGCCCTGATGGCGTCGTCGTTTCCCGGGATGACGTACTGGATGACGTCGGGGTCGCAGTTGGTGTCGACGACCGCGAGGATCGGCAGGCCGAGCTTGTTCGCCTCCGTGACCGCGATGTGCTCCTTCTTGGTGTCGATCACGAAGATGGCGTCGGGCAGCCGGGTCATGGTGCGGATGCCGCCCAGGTTGCGCTGGAGCTTGTCGAGCTCCCGCCCGAGGATGAGGGCCTCCTTCTTCGGCATGGCGTCGAAGTCACCGGCGGCCTTCATGCGCTCGTACTCCTGCATCTTCTTCACGCGACCGCTGATGGTGGCGAAGTTGGTGAGCATGCCGCCGAGCCACCGCTCGTTCACGTAGGGCATGCCGCACTCGTCGGCATACGACGAGATGGCGTCCTGGGTCTGCTTCTTGGTGCCGACGAACAGGACCGTGCCGTTGCCGGCCACGAGGTCCCGTACGTACGAGTAGGCGACCTCGATGCGCTTGAGCGTCTGGTTGAGGTCGATGATGTAGATGCCGTTGCGCTCGCCGAAGATGAAACGACGCATCTTCGGGTTCCAGCGCCGGGTCTGGTGACCGAAGTGCACCCCGGCCTCCAGCAACTGCTTCATGGTCACGACGGCCACGAGTGGCTCCTTCCCATCGGTTGTCCGACCCCGTGCGAAGCGCCCCGAGGGGCGACCGTGGGCACGCACGGGTGATGGTCTCGCCGGGCGGACGACCGGCCCGACCCATCGAGCTTACCGAACGGAAGAGCGGTATCCCTGCCTTCACGCCCTCGGGTGGGTCTTCTCGTAGACCGTGACCAGGTGGTCCTTGCTCACGTGGGTGTACACCTGGGTGGTCTCGAGGCTGGCGTGGCCCAGCAGCTCCTGGACCACCCGGAGATCGGCGCCCCCGTCGAGGAGGTGGGTGGCGAAGCTGTGCCGGAGGGCGTGGGGGTGGGTGGGCACCCGCGACCGTCGGTCGAGGATGCGCCGGACGTCCCGCGGGCCCAACCGGTTGCCCCGGGCATTGAGGAAGATGGCCTCGGCGGGAGAGCCGGGGCGGACGAGAGCCTCCCGCCCGTGCTCCAGCCACGCTCGGAGGGCATCGACGCACGCGGCGTGCATCGGAACCCGGCGCTGCTTCGACCCCTTCCCCCAGACCACGACGATCCCCGAGGCGAGATCGAGGTCTCCGAGGTCCAGGCCCGTCAGCTCCGAGACCCGCAGCCCGCTGCCGTACAGCAGCTCGAGCACGGCGTCGTCACGACGCTGCACGGCGTCGGGATCGTCGTCGGTGCGCGGAGCAGGCGTGTCCAGCATGGCCTCGATCTCGGTGCGGGTCAGCACTCTCGGGAGGCGATCCTCGCCGGCGGGGGCGGAGAGCCGGCGTGCCGGGTCCGACGCCAGTGAGCCGCTGCGGCGGAGCCAGTCGAAGTACCGGCGCAGCGCCGCCGCCTTGCGAGCGATCGTGTTGCGCGCATATCGGCGTGTGCCCAGGTAGGCGAGGTACCTGCGCAGGAGCATGCGATCGACGGCATCCGGGGCGCGGAGACCTCCTCGCTCGGCCCACTCCGTGAACGCGGCCACGTCACGTGCATAGGCCTCGACCGTGCCGGGCGCGGCACCGGTGAGCGAACGGGAGAACGACTCGAGCTGCCAGGCCACCGATCAACGACGGTACCGGCGGCCGGGCTCGATTCCGCGGATGCAACGACGCGGCGCCGTCCTGGCGCCGCCATGTCGGCTATCCCGTATCGATCTCGACGGCGCCGCTGTCACGCAGCCAGCGCTCGAGGATCCGTGCCTCCTCGCCCAGGTGCTGGCGCATCCCCACGACGATCGCCCGCTCGACCACACCACCCACGACCGGGTACCTGACCCGTAGGTCGCCCCCCATCAGCTGGCGCGTGACCCGGTCGCCCGCGGGCTCGAACCGGTACGAACCCTGGCATTGCAGCCGGTCGGCGTAGTGATCGGGAACGATCTCGAAGTCCATCCGGTGCGCAGCGCGATCGAAGGTCGAGTGGTCCACCCATGTCAGCCGGGCAGGGTCGAGCACGGCTCGCGCCGGGCCGGAGAGGTTCCCGGAGAAGGCGTACTGGACCCGGAGGTGAACGAGGTTGCCGTCCGGCCCTTCGACGCGACGCTCCAGTACCTCGGGCGGTCGGATGGCAGGGAGCTCGCCGAGCGCCGCATAGAAGCCGGGTTCGAGGAATGCCGCCTCCACCGTGTGCCGTGGCGCGGCGATCGACTGCTCGACGGAGAACTTCACGCGCGAAGGCTAAACGGCATGGGCGGGAGGATGGGACGGCCCTCCGGGGCGGCCAAACCCACCCAAGCAGAGCCGAACTGCCCGTGCGTCGGTATCCATCCCGCAGGAGTGGGTACGCAGGCCGTCGAACCCTCAAGACCATATGGGTGTACGGTTGGCAACTCAGAAGGCGCCTGAAGGGGATTCCCTTGACCGGCCAGGCCGGCGACCTGGCCCAGCGCAGTTGGAAGATCAGCCCTTGCCTATAGCAGCGAACACCATTCACCTCCCTGCTCCTCGGGCTTTCGTGCGTCATGCGCTGCCGAGCTTGGTGGAGAGCACGGTGGGCCCGGTGGCGCTCTTCTACGGCATGCTCTCGGTGCTCGGCCTGCGGGGTGCCCTGTTCGCCACGCTGGGCTTCTCCTACGTCGCCCTCGGCCGCCGGGTGGTGACGGGCAGGAACGTGCCGGGAATGCTGGTCCTGGCCTGTGCACTCCTCACCCTTCGGACGGCGATGGCGCTGGCAACCGGCAGCGCCTTCGTGTACTTCCTGCAGCCGACGCTGGGCACGTTCCTCGTCGCCGGCGCGTTCCTCGTCTCGGTTCCGGCGGGCCGTCCGCTGGCCGAGCGCCTCGCGCAGGACTTCTGCCCGCTCGACCCTGCGCTTCTCCGCCAGCCCTGGGTACGCCGGTTCTTCCTCCGGGTGTCGCTCCTCTGGACCTTCGTCTTCCTCACCAACGCCACCCTGACGCTCTGGCTCCTGCTCACCTACTCCGTGAAGGCCTTCGTCCTGCTGAAGACGGCGGCCTCACTCTTCGCCATCGGCTCGGCGATCGTGGTGTCGGCGATGTGGTTCCGCCGGGCGCTGCACGGCGAGGGGTTCAGCCTCCACTGGTCGGTGCGGGTCAAGCCGGCGACGGTGCAGCAGCCCTCCTGAGCCTTCCGCCGGGCGGCTTGTTTGCGGCCGCCGGGTGCGGGAATGCTGGCGGAGTGCGCCGCGACGACTTCCCCCCGTGGTCCGTCGTGGCCGCGGCCTTCCTTGCCGGGTCCGTTCCGTTCTCCAACCTGGCCGCCCGACGGCTCCGGGGCGTTGACCTGCGAACCACCGGCTCGGGCACCGTCTCCGGCACCTCGCTCTACCGCGTGGCCGGGTTCGGTCCCCTGGCCGTGGTCGGGTGCCTCGAGCTCGCCAAGGGGGCTGTCGGCCCGGTCATGGCGGGCCGCCGCCGCCCGGACCTGGGCGCCGGGGCCGCCGGGCTCGGCGTCGCCGGCCACAACTGGTCACCCTTCCTGGCCGGCGCCGGAGGTCGGGGCATCTCGCCCGCGCTCGGCGGCCTGCTCGTGCTCGCGCCCGAGGGCGCGGCGGTACTGGCGGTCGGCTTGGCGGGCGGTAGGCTGAGCGGTCATACGGCGCTCGGGAGCTTCCTGGCCATGTTGGGGCTGGCTCCGGCGTTGGCCGTGACCCGTGGTCGAAGGGGAGCGTGGACAGGCGTGGCTATCGTGGCGCCGCTCCTGGCCAAGCGTCTTCTCGGCAACGGGCCGCCCGAGGGTCGCCCGCGACTGGGTATCTACCTCTGTCGCCTGGTCCTTGACCGGGACGTACTGAGGTGATCTCCTAGCCGCTCACATGCCAGAGCCCACGTCCGCGCACATCGCACGAACCGAGAGGTCATGGCCGTATCCGTCATCACCGACAGTGCTGCAGCCCTGGACAGGAGCCTGACCGAACGGCTCGACATCACCGTGGTGCCGATGCAGCTGACCATCGGGGGGACCACCTACCCCGACGATCAGGTCACCCTCGGCGAGGTCGTGCGAAGGATCGACGAGGGCGTGCACACTGCGGGCCCGGCGCCCGGTGCCTTCGCCGAGGCCATCGAGGCGCGTCAGTCCGGCGACGGCGTGGTGGTGCTCACGGTCTCCGAGCGCATGAGCAGCACCCACAAGGCCGCCCTGCTCGCGGCCGAGTCCACCAGCGGTGACGTGCGCGTCGTCGACACGACGACCGCGGCCGGGGCCGAGGGCCTCGTCGTGCTGGCCGCCGCCGAGGCGGCAAGGAGTGGAGAGCCCCTGGACGAGGTCGCGGCAAGGGCCCGCGTCGTGAGCGGGCGGGTGAGGCTCGTGGCTGCCGTCGACACGCTCAAGTACCTGGTTCGCAGCGGCCGCCTCCCCGACATCGCCGGGCGCGCCGGCACCTATCTGGGTCTGCGTCCGCTGTTCGAGTTCCACCAGGGCGGGATCCGCCCGCTGCGGCCGTCGCTCAGTCGCGACGCCGCCCTCGAGCAGCTGCTCAGTCACTGGCGGCGATCCAAGGTTCGGGGAGCTCCGCTCCACGTCGCCGCCCTGCACGCCGCCGAGCCCGAGTCCGCCCAGCGGATGATCGACGTGGTGCGTTCGGAGGTCGAGCCGGCCACGGCCTTCGTCGGGTCCTTTGGGCCGGTGATGATCGTCCACACCGGTCCCCTCACCGGGTTGGCCTGGTGGTGGGGATGATCCAGGCTGAGCGGGTGCGGTGGCGCCAGCGCTAGGCGTTGGCGGCCGGTACCTCCCCGCTCGGGACATCCATCACCCAGTCGATCGCCGTGACGACGGCTTGGCGCGGCGGCGTCGTCGATCCCGTGCCCCATGTGGGCGACGACGTCGAGGCGGCGGGGCTCCGCCGCCCCCTCGAACAGCAGCCGCGCTTCTCTCGCCCGGATCAGCCGGTCACGACGACCGTGCACCAGGGCCAGAGGCACCCCGATGCGGCCGATGGCCGAGAGCGGGGGGGCGGGAAGCACCCAGCCCATGTTGATCCTCACGCCGAGCCGGCGGAGCATGAACCAGCGCCCGACCCTTGTCCTGGTCAAGCCGGCGATGGCGAGACCGACGGGGCTCGGCGACATCCGCCAGCGAGCCGGCGCGCTGACCGCGACGACCCCGGCGATCGGCGGGGCCGGACGGGACGGATCCTCGGCCGGCGAGGCCACGTGGCCCAGGACGGCGATGGCGCCCATGGAGACGCCCACCAGCACCACGGGCTGTCCACCGTCAGCGGCCAGGGCTGCCGCGGCGGCGACGTCCTGGCGCTCGTCGCCCCCGACCGTGCAGTTCCCCTCCGACTCACCGTGGCCGCGCGCGTCGTAGGTGAGCACGTCGAAACCGGCGCCGTGGAGGTCGGCGGCGAGCCTCCGTATCCCGGTGTCCTCCTTCGATGCACCGAAACCGTGGACCAGGACGACCGCCGCCCTGGCCCGCCCGGGACGTCGCCACCACCGGGCACTGAGGTGCACCCCGTCGGTCGTCACGAACATGGTCTCCTCGACGGAGCCGTCCAGGCGGATGGGCTCCAGCTCCGGCCTGATCAAGACGAGGCTTCGGAGCGACGCCACCCTCTCGGACACGAGGCAAGAGTATCCCTGGCGCCTACGCGCCGTCCGGCGCCTCGGGAAGACCGCGCCGGTCGCTCAACTGCCCGGCGGACGACGTGGCAGAACGTACGAGCCCGGTACGGAGCGGCTGTCGTCGGCGCGCCCTCCGTTCGGCCCGGGTCCGGCAAGTGGGTAGTCCGGCAGCGATACGGCGACGGCGGCGTCGTCTCGTGCACCGATCTCCAGGGGTCGCTGTCGCAACTTGAGCCACGTGGTGACGGCGGACGCCACCACGAGCAGACCCGAGAACATCAGCACGACCCGAGCAGGAGGCAGCATCCCGAGAACCGGCCACCGCACTGCCGCCAGGCGGTCGGCGGCCAGCCCTGCACCGAGGGCCGCCACGCTCAATCCGACACGTATCACCACATGGAACACAGCGAAGGCAAGGACACGCTTCTCGCCGTCGAGGCTCTCCTGCAGCAGGCTCATGGCCCCCGCGAGGCACGCGGCGGTAAAGCCTCCGAAGGCAGTGGCCCCCAGGTAGGTGAGCGGGACGCCCGGAGACAGGCTCATCCCGGCGATGACCAGTCCCTGGCCGGCGACGCACCAGAGCACCGACGTCATGCCGTGGAGGCCCCGGCTGCGAAGCACCGCCAGGCCGATACCAGCACCCACCCCGAACAGGGCGATGAGCACACCGAACTGGATGTCGGTGGCGTGCAGGACATCGCGCACGAACACGATCCCCAGCGAGAACAGGGCGCCGACGCCCAGGGCGACAGACAGGGCGGCCGGCGCCACGGCCCTGACGAGGGGAATGCGAAAGGCCGAGTAGAACCCGCCGGGGTGCTCGCCCTCGGGCCGGCGGGCAGGTCGGAGCGGCGCCGACCTCAGTCCCTTGATCCGGCTCAGGAGGCCGAACGAGACCAGATAGGTCGCGGCGTCCACCCAGAAGGTCGGGCCGATGCCTCGGGTCGAGGACGTGCTCACGCTCCCGGCCGCCAGCAAAGACACCAGAGCGAAGGCGGCCGCACCGAGTGGGATGGTCCCGTAGGACGAGCCGAGCACCAGGCCGTTGGCGAGCGGCAGGTCCTCCTCCTCCACCAGGTCAGGGATCGAGGAGTCCCGCGCCGGAAGGAACACCAGGCTGGCGGCCTCCACGACGAAGGCCCAGAGGTAGATCCACCACAGGGCGTGGACGAACGGCACCAGGGCGATGGCGCCCGCTCGCAGCGCGTCCATGGCGAGCATGGTGTTGCGGCGGTTCCATCTGGGGACGATCCGAGCCGTGAGAGGACCGGCGATGGCGGCAGGCGCCAACCGCAGGACGAGGATGCCGCCGACTGCGGCGGAATCGCCGGTGATGGCCAGGGCCAGCGCCATGAAGGCGATCGTGGCCATCCAGTCGCCCAGCGAGGAGACGCCCTGCCCGATCAGGAGGGTGCGAAATCCGCCCCGGTTCATGACGCCACGCTTCATATCGGGTGCAACTCCCCATGCCGCGCCGCTCTTCCGCGACGACGGCAGGCAAGCCGCCGGAATCCGCCACCCCTGTTCATCGGTTACCTGTAACCATGATGAGCCCCTCACGGAGAGGTTAGAGGGTGGGCGCAAGACGGCACGTCAGCGGGCCGGCTCGGTACGCTGGCGCTCGGACGGGGAGCTACCGATGAGACGTGAGACGCCACCACAATCTGGTCGTTCTCGCTTCGTGTCCCGTTGGCGGCTTATCGCCCTCTGCTCGGGCGCCGGCGCCCTCGAGGCCGCCCTCCTGACCCACCTCGGTGTGCAGTCGGGAATGGGTCTCGCCCCGCAGGTGAACGCCCCGGCTCCGTTCGGCGTCTTCCACGATCTGCGGTGGCTGATCGTCTACCACAACTCGTGGCCGGGCTTTCTGGCCGAGGCGGCCGCCGTCCTGTTCGCCCGGGGACTGCTGACCGCGCTCACCGTCCGCGAGGCATGGCCCGACGACATCCCGCGACCAGCGCCTCGTGTGCTGCTGACGCGCAGCATCGCCTACACGTTCCTCGTGGCGCTGCTGTTGATGCCGTGGACGATCCTGCTGTTCGGCTTGGCGGTCGTCTCGGTGTCATGGCTGTTCTTCGCGGCCGTGCCGACAGTGCTGCTGCTCGCGTTCCTCGTTCACCACGGGGCGATCACGAGCGGTTGGTGGCGGCGGGCGCCGGCACCGCGCGCGCTGGGTTGGATCGTCCTGACCTTCGTGGTGATGACCGTCGCCGCGGGCGTGACAGCAGTGTCCCCCAGAGGGCTGTGGGTGCCGATCGCCGCCCTCACCGGTGTCTTCAACGCATGGGCCTGGTTCGGCATGGTGCACGCCGTCACGGGAACGGCGCGCTCGCGCCGCTTCCTCCCACTGGCCCCGGCAGGCCTGGCCCTGCTGCTCGGTGTGGTCATCGGTGGGTCAGCCATCGGCTTCGCCAGCGTGAGCCACCCGGCAAGCCAGTCTCGGGCCGATGCGTCCCCCGCCGGTTCCGACCCCGGCAACCACGGCGGCCGGGGACAGGCGACCGGTAAGCCCGTGCTGGTGGCCGGCGGATTCTGGAGCAGCTGGAACGGCAAGTCTGCTCCCGCGTTCTCGGGGTCCTACGACGAGCAGCGCTTCTCCTACCGCGGCCTCGACGCCAGCGGGCGGCCGTTGCCCTACCGGTCGGCGGATACGCAGCAACCGTTGTCGCAGCTCGAGCGGCTGATGTCCAACCAGGTCGATGCGCTCTACCGCCAGACGGGCAGCCGGTGAGCATCGTCGCCGAGAGCGAGGGCTCGCTCGTGGCCAAGACCTATCTCACCGGCTCCCTGCACGCCCCGGTGAGCACCTTGATCATGGTCAGCCCGCTGGTACAGCCGGGGCGCGTCTACTACCCGCCGGCCGGCGTCGAGGGATGGGGGGTTGTGGGGGGACTCGGCCTCCAGGGCCTGAGCGACACGGTGGGCACGGAGACGACCGTCGACCTGGCGCCCAGCCAGCCGTTCCTCAGATCGATCGTCCAGGACGTGCCGGCCCTGCGCTCGGTGCTGTCGTGCCCCGTGACCGGTGTTCGCCAGTACGCCGTCCTGCCGCTGGCCGACGCCGTCGCGTCCGGCAACGCCAAGCCCCTCGGCATCCCCACGGCCGTGGTGCCCGCGTTCCACGGCGGGCTCCTGGGTGATCCGAGCGCCGACGCCGTGATCCAGCAGGTACTCGGGGGCGGGACCCCGTCCGACTCGAGCCTGTGGTCCTTGGCCGAGCAGGTCATCGGCCCCGCCTCGTCTGCCTGGCAGGTACCCGAGCTACCGCTCTCGCTGAACTCGGCGTGGTCGGGCGGCGGAGACCCGGCTCTGGGCGGCGCGGTGGACTGCTCGGCGATCAGGACGCAGCTGGCCAGTCAGCTCGCCGCCGGCTGATCCCAACGGCGCTGAGGCGCGCTCAGTCGCGCCCTTCGGCGACGAGGGCGAGCGCGGCGGCGACGGCAGCCTGGGGGTCGTCCGCAGGGACGATGCTGTCGTCGACACGACCGTCACCACGGATGAGGCGCCACGTCCCGAGGCCGACGACCGGCCGTCCGAGCTTGAGCCCGAAGGCGACCTCCGAGAGCGTGCCGTGCTCGCCTCCGACGGCGACGACGGCGTCGGCGCCGAGCACGACCAGCGCGTTGCGGGTCTCGCCCATGCCGGTCGGGATGGCCACGTCCACCCAACGATTGGCGTCCTGCCGCCGCCTGCCGGGCAGGATCCCGACCGTGAGCCCTCCGGCGGACTTGGCCCCTCGGCACGCCGCCTCCATCACGCCCCCGAGGCCCCCGCACACGAGGACGGCGCCGCTCTGGGCGAGCCTGCGCCCAACCTCCTCCGCCGCCGCGGCCAGCTCGTCGCCGGCATCACCCGCGCCGACGACGGCGACGTGCACCGACGCGGCCATCTCAGCCGGCCACGACGTGACGCAGCTCGGCAGGGCCCTCCCCCGCCCAGATCCCGAGGACGAACGCCGACCGAGCCACGTCAGGATGCACGTGCCGGGGCCACGATCAGCCGAGCGATACCGGCAGCCGGTCGAGGCCGCGCAGCACGATCCTGCCGTTCCACGCCTCGGGCTCGTCGTCCAGCTCGGCGGCCGGGAAGCGACGGGCGAGCGTGCTGAGCGCCGCCTGCGCCTCGAGCCGGGCCAGGGCCGCCCCGAGGCAGTGGTGGACGCCGCTGCCGAACGAGAGGTGCTGAGCAGCTCCCGGCCGGGCGAGCCACAGCTCGTCGGCGTCGTCGCCCCAGCGATCCTGGTCGCGGTTGGCCGAGCCGAGGCACGTGAGCACGAAGCTGCCGGCGGCGATGCGCTCGCCGCCCAGCTCGAGATCGGTGAGCGTGATGCGCCGGGAGAACTGCACGGGGCTGTCGTAACGGAGCAGCTCCTCGACGGCGTTCACGGCGAGATCGGCGTCGGCACCGAGCTGCTCGTAGGCGGCCCGGTGCCGAAGCAGGGCGAGGGCGCCGTTCCCGATCAGGTTGACCGTGGTCTCGTGCCCGGCGATGTAGAGCAGGACGACCTGGTCGAGGAGCTCGCGCTCGGAGAGCTTGTCCCCCTCCTCTTCGGCCTCGATGAGAGCGGAGAGGAGATCGTCGGCAGGGTGCTCCCGCTTCCAGGCCACGACCTCGCTCACGTAGCCCTGGATGAGATCGGAGGCGGCCAGGGCGGCCTCGATGTCGGTCGGCGAGATGATCGGGTCGAGCGTGCCCGCCAAGGTGTGGGAAGCCTCTCGGATCTGGTCGCGCTCGCCCTCGGGCATCCCCAGCAGCTCGCAGATCACGGTGAACGGCAGTGGGTAGGCGAGGTCCGCGACCACGTCCATCGTCGGTCTCGACGCCACGGCATCGAGCGCCTCGTCGACGAGCTGCTGGACCCGGGGCCGCAGGCTCTCGACCCGCTTCGGTGTGAACGCCTTGGAGACGAGGCGGCGCAGTCTCGTGTGGTCGGGAGGGTCGAGGCTCAGAATGGCGCGGGGACGGCGGACGACGCGTTCTGCGCCCGCCACCTCCTCGAACAACTGCGTTCGGAGGGTGGGCGCGGCATTCTCGGGCTCGACGCTCAGTGACGGATCGCGGAGGAGCCCCACGATGTGGTCGTGGCGGAACAGCATCCACAGACCGAGCGGGCTGTGGTGCACCGGGTCGCCCTCCCGGAGCGTCCGGTAGTGCGAGTACGGGTCCGAGAAGAACCCCGGCTCGAAGGGATTGAACGCCGGCACCTCGACTGTGGGCACCGGGCCAACGTAGACGGCATGCTGGCGGCATGCAGATCGGAGACCTCGAGGTCCTCCCGGGGCCCCGCCGGGGCGGCGAAGCCGCGGGCAGAACGGGGCTATCGTCGATGCTGCATCCGGCATCGGACGGAGGTGACCATGGAGGCACGACGAGGTGACCGTGTCATCGTGGAGGGCAACAAGGTGGGGCAGGCGCGTCGCAGCGGCCAGATCCTCGACGTGATGAAGGCGCGGGAGGGACAGCACTACCGGGTCCGCTGGGACGACGGCCACGAGACCGTCTTCTATCCGGGAGCGGACGCCCGCATCGACCGGTCGAAGACGACCCGCTCCTGACCTCGGGCTGCAGCGGGCCCTGAGAGCAGGCCGGCGTCGTCGCTCAGCCGACGGCGCCTCGCTGGCGGCGCGCGGCGACGTCGGCGAGCACGGCCATGGCCGCGTTGCGGCCGTTGACACCGATCACGCTCCCGCCCGGATGCGTGGCCGCCCCGCACAGGTACAGCCCTTCGATGGGTGCTCGCGGCGACAGGCGCCGCTCCCACATCTGGTCCGGGAGGCACTCGCCCTGGAAGATGTGCCCGCCGGTCAGCCCCGTGCGGCTCTCGATGTCGGGAGGACCGAGGACCTGGCGGTGCTCGACGACGTCGGCCACGTCCGGCGCGAACCGGGCGATGCCGGCCAGGACGAGATCGCCGATCTCCTCCCGCCGCGTCGTCCAGTCTCCCGTCGCCAGCCGGTACGGGGCGTACTGGGCGAAGACGCTCATGGTGTGCCTACCCGGTGGAGCGATCGTCGGGTCGTAGCTGGTCTGGAAGTACAGCTCGCACCACGCAGGTGACGGCACGCCGCGCCGGCTGGCCGCACAAGCGGCCTGGGTGTCGTCGACGCCGGTACTGATCGTCACCATGGCCCGATATGGCGTGTCATCGCGCGCCGCCGTGAACCGGGGCAGCCGGGCGAGGCCGCAGTTCACCTTGACCACCGGGCTCTCCGTTCGCCACAGCTCGACGCGCCGGCGGTAGTCAGAGGGCACGTCGCCCGAGCACAGGGCCAGGGTCCGCTTGGGGTCGGCGTTCGACACCACGCGATCGGCGCGGATCGTCTCGCCTCCCTCGAGGACGACCCCCTCCCCGGGTACGACCCTGGCGACCGGCACGCCCGTCGCGACCACCGCGCCGGCGGCGCGGGCGGCGTCAGCTAGCGCGAAGGAGACCCGACCCATGCCGCCGCGCACGTACCCCCAGGCCCCTCCCCGTCCCTCCAGGGTCCCCGAGGCGTGCATGGCGTGGATGGCGGCGGTTCCCGCATCGCGTGGACCGGCGTAGGTCCCGATGATCCCTTGGCCGTGGAGGGCGGTCTGCAGCCGCGAGTCCCGCACGTGGCGCTCCAGCACCTCGGCGATGGACGCGCCGAGGACGACATCGACGGCCTCGTCGTCGTCTGCGAGGCGGGTCACGATCTCGGCTCGCGTCGGTGACTCGCCCAACCACGAGTCACCGGCGGCATCCGGACCCCGCAACGACCGCCGCAGGCGGGCAAAGAGGTCCTCGTAGGCGAGGAACCCCTCGACGTCGCCAGGCGAGACGGCGGCCACCTCGGCCACCGAGCGGGCAGGGTCGTTCCACAGGGTGAGGGCCGAGCCGTCCTCCAGGGGACACCAGAGGTGGGGGTCGACCACCTCGACCCCGTAGCCGTACCGGGCCAGCTCCAGCTCCTCGACCACGAGCGGATGGAGCAGACCGACGAGGTAGGCGCACGGGCTCACGTGCCACGCCGGGTCGTCGAAGGGCTGCTCCAGGGTGCAGGCCCCGCCCAGGCGATCTCGCCCTTCGAGCACGAGCACCTGTCGACCGGCCCGGGCGATGTAGGCGGCCGCGGCGAGGCCGTTGTGGCCTCCCCCGACGACGACCACGTCCCACATCCGCCGGGCCAGCTCCCGGGTAGGCGCAGGGAGGCCCACCTGTCCCATCGACTCCTGGGCGGTCGGTTGGGTCACGAACCAGCAACCTATCGGGCACGGCCCGACGGCAGCCCTAGCTCACGTCAGCCGTCGGCGAGCGGCACCGCCGGCGCGGTCGCGCCTGGAGGCGGGCCGGGCTCGTAGGCGAGCATCGACGTGGATCTCCCCCGCAGCTCGAGCTCTCCGATCGGTCCCCACCGGCGGTCCTCACCCGCCGAGCGCACGATCGTCTCCTCGCTGGCCAGCACCCGGCCCAGCCGCGACTTGGCCTGCTCGGTGAGGCGGGCGGCCTCGTTCACGGGATCGCCGATGACGGTGTACTCGTACCGCTGCGGGGTGCCCACGTTGCCGGCCACCGCCACCCCGGAGGACACCCCGATGGCCGCGTCCACCTCGGCGTTCGTGCCGGCCAGCGCCAACAGCTCCTTGCGAAGTGTGTGCGCCGCCCGCAGCGCCCTGGCCGCGTGGTCGGGCTGGTCTGCCGGCGCACCGAAGATGCAGAGCGCGCCGTCACCTTCGAACTTGTTGACCCATCCGCCTTCGGCCGTGACCACGTCCACGACGACCTCGAAGAAGGCGTTGAGCGTGCGGACGACGACCTCGGCTCCCTGACGCTCGGCCAGGGCGGTCGAGCCGACGAGGTCGACGAACATGGCGCTGACCTCTCGTCGCTCTCCCTCCAGGTGCACGCCGCTGTCCAACGCCCGCCTGGCGACGTCCACGCCCACGTGCCGGCCGAACAGGTCCGCGAGCCGTCGCCGCTCGCGCAGACCGGCGACCATCCGGTTGAACCCCATCTGGAGATAGCCGAGCGTGCCGGCGTCGTCGACCAGTACCTCGACATCCAGGTCCTCGTTCTCCACGCTCGCCACGGCTCCGCGGAGCCGCTCGAGCGGATCCGACAGCAAGCGGGCCGCCACCAGCGACACCGCACATCCCACGACGAGCCCCAGCACCGACAGGGCGACCACGGGTCCGATCAGCTGGGCCCGGGCGCGGGTTCCGAGGCCGACGGGCGCCAGGGCGATGGCGAGCAAGGGAACCCCCGACCCGAGGGCCCACGTCAGGACGAGCTTGGGACCCAGCCGGAGGCGTCGCGCCCCCGTTGGCCGCCCGTCCGCCAGGGCGAGGGCGAACACCGGCCGCATGCCCCGCTCGCACAGGAGGTAGGTGAGAGCCGAGGTCGTCAGGCCGGCGAGCAGGATGCCGATGCACACCCGGGCGCTCTCGACGCCGGTGTGGTCGAAGGCGAGGTTGAGCGGTGCGAACAGGGCGACGGCCCCGAGCCACAGGGCGAACGAGATCACGGCGAGCCGCCAGGGCAGGGAAAGCGTGGCTCGGGCTTCGTCCTCGGTCGGCGCCCCGCAGTCGTCGAGCCAACTGCACGCCTTGTACACCACGTGCTCGCACCAGCGGAAGCCGACGGGAAAGGCCAGGGCGAGGTAGGCGACGAAGGCGATGCAGTTGACGAGCAGGTCGTGGACGGACGCGCGGCCGCCCGGCGGCGGGAGCCACAGCAGATAGCCCAATACGACGATCGCCCCCGCCAGGTGCGCGCCCGGTACGCGCCTGATCAGGCACCGACCGACTTCGTCCAGCTCCGGGCCCCCAGCGGCCTTCCTCATGCTCGGTAGGGTACGCCCGAGGCGGGCAAAACTCCACGTGACGTGGGCCACAGCCGCCCGACTGTCAGAGCTTGCGACGACCCGCAGGATTTGGATACGCTACGTTGCGTAGCTGATCCCCCGGTGCTCGACCGAGCGCCTCGCCCACGCCACTCGGGAGGATCCAATGGTCGATCGAAAGTGGTGGACGCTCACCGCGGTGTCCGTGGCCACCTTCATGCTCCTGCTCGACATCACGATCGTCAACGTCGCACTGCCGTCGATCCAGCGATCGCTGCACTCGAGCTTCTCGGACCTCCAGTGGGTCGTCGACGCCTACGCCCTCACCCTGGCCGCGGTGCTCCTCGTCTCGGGGTCGATAGCCGACCTCATCGGGCGCCGGCTGATCTTCGTCATCGGCCTGGTCGTCTTCTCGAGCGCCTCGCTCCTGTGCGGCCTGGCTCTCAACCCGCTCATGCTCACCTCGTCCCGCGCTCTGCAGGGCATCGGCGGGGCGATGATGTTCGCAACCTCGCTGGCCCTGATCGCCAACGCCTTTCGGGGGCCCGAACGGGCCACGGCCTTCGGCGTGATCGGAGCCGTGATCGGGGCGGCGGTGGCCGTCGGTCCGCTCCTCGGGGGCGTGCTGACCGACAGCCTCGGTTGGGAGTGGATCTTCCTCGTCAATGTCCCGATAGGTGTCATCGCTGTCGTCTTCACGCTTCGTAACGTCGCCGAGTCGCGCGACCCGAGCCCGAGCGGCATCGACTTCCCCGGAGCGATCACCTTCAGTGGCTCGTTGGCCCTGCTGGTGTACGCCCTGATCCGCGGCAACAACGACGGCTGGACGAGCCCCCTGATCCTGTCGTTCCTCATCGGCTCGGGGGCCGCCCTCGTGGCATTCGTGACGATCGAGGCCCGCAGACGGCACCCGATGCTCGACCTCAGCCTGTTTCGCAAGCCTGCCTTCGTCGGTGCCTCGGCGACGGCGTTCTTCATCGCCGCCTCGATGTTCTCGATGTTCCTCTACATCAGTCTCTACCTGCAGAACGTCCTCGACTACAGCCCCCTCAAGGCCGGCCTGGTGTACCTCCCGGTCACCCTGCTGGCGTTCGTCGTCGCCCCGTTGGCCGGGAAGCTCTCTGCCCGGCTGGCGATCCGCATCTTCCTCGCCGGCGGGCTGGTGCTGGTGGGCATCGCTCTCGCTCTCATGGGCGGCCGCCAGCTCGGAGACACCTGGGTCGGCCTGCTGCCTGGCTTCATCCTCGCCGGCATCGGCATCGGCATGATCAACCCGCCGCTGGCCTCAGCAGCGGTCGGGGTGGTGGAGCCGGCCCGAAGCGGCATGGCGTCGGGCATCAACAACACGTTCAGGCAGGTGGGGCTGGCCACGGGCATCGCCTATCTCGGTGCCATCTTCCAGAGCAGCGTCCAGAGCAAGCTGGGCAATCTGCTGGCGGGCACGCCGGCAGCTCCGCACGTGAGCCAGATCGCCCAAGGTGTCTCGGCGGGCGGGAGCCGCCAGGTCATCGCAGCGGTGCCGGCGCCGTTCCGCGCCACGGTCAGCCACGCGGCCAACCAGGCGTTCATCAGCAGCCTGAACGAGCTGTTCATCGTGGCCTCCGTGACCGCCTTCGTGGGCGCCGTGCTCGCGGCGGTGTTCGTCCGTCAGCGGGACTTCGTGGGCCAGTCGCCAGAGGTACAGGCTGCGGCCCCGGTGGCCGCGTAGCCATGAGCACCGACGCCGCGGCCACGCACCCTCGGGGCAGGCCGCGCGACGAGCACACCGACGACGCCATCCTGGCCGCCACCCTGCGGTTGTTGCGAGGCGCCGGCTACCGCCTGCTCTCCGTCGAAGGGGTTGCGGCGGAGGCCGGCGTGGCCAAGACCACGATCTACCGGCGCTACCGCAACAAGGCCGACCTGGCCACGGCGGCCCTGGCCACCATGGTCCCCGTGGACCAGCTCGCCCGACCGTCGGACGATCCACGGCGCGATCTCGTTGCTCACCTGCAGGAGTTCGAGACCGCGCTCGAGGACGTGGGCATCGATGTGGTCGGATCGCTGTTGGCGGACGCGGGCGAGGCCGAGTTCCTCGAGCTGCACCGTCGGCGCATTATCCGCCCACGCCAGCAGCGGAGCCAGCAGCTCCTGCGGCGGGCACAGGAGCTCGGCCTGATCCGGCCCGACGCCGACCTCGACCTCGTGATGGAGATGCTCATCGGCTCGTTCTTCGCCCGGCACCTGGCGGGCAGGAAGCGTCCCCCCCGATGGGCTGAGACGGCCGTGGCGACGCTCTGGAAGGGGCTCGAGATCAGGCCCTGATCTCCCGGGGAGGAGGGCGAGCGAGGAACCCACCCCCGGGGCGGCGAACTCTGGAGCAGGATGCAACGGCTGGGACGTCGAGCGGCGGCGACTCTGCTTACCCTGATGGGCGCCGCCCTCGCATCGGGACTGGCGCCGCCCGACGCGGCTCGGGCCGGAACGCCGGGCAGTTCGTCGAGCTGTGCCTGGACCAGCCATCTCGACCCGACCGTCGCCAACTCGCTGTTCCCGGACCAGGCCGCCAACTACTGGGGAGCCAACATCCCCGCCGTTCCCGGCGAGACGCTGACCATCCGAGGCCAGTACCCCCACGCCCGCTACATGTCGTTCACCAGCTACAACCCGGTCCTGCAGTCGGCCGACGGGCTGAACGACCAGGCCATCGCGCCGGACCTTGGGAGCGTGAACCCCTTTGTGGCTGGCGCGTTCGCGACGAACCACCGCGCGCAGCTACACCGCCGCAGTCGTGTTCGGCCGACGACCCGTGTCGCCCGCCCCGAACACGCTCTACACGACGAGTGCGGACGGCACCAGGACCGGCGACGAGTTCCACGTCGTCTACCGCGTCTACCGGCCCGATCGAGGCCTCGACGCGACCGGCGCCGTCGGTTTGCCGTCGGTCACCCTGAACGCGCCGAGCGGCGCCCACACGACCTTGCCCGCTTGCAGCTATCCCTCCGTACCGCCCAACGGGGTCAACACGGCAGTGGCCAACAGCAGCGTGCCGTACCCCGGCGGCCGTCCCTATCCCGGGACAGACCCGCCGACCTGGCACAAGTTCTACAACGGCCTCACGTCGCTGGCAGAGCTCACCGACAACGGGATCACCGGCACGAGCATCTCCGGCGGAGCCGCTCCCGGGATCATGGCCCGCACCCCAGGCGGCGGCTTTCTCGACAACCCCGACAACAAGTACATTTTCGCCCTGCTGCGGCCGGCCGCCGGCTCGGTGGTGGTGATCCACGCCAGGCTGCCGACCTTCCCCCACACCTTCCAGGGCCAGCCGATCATGGGCACCGGCCAGCTGCGCTTCTGGTCGCTCTGCTCCAACGAAGCGGCCACGGAACGCTTCTACGCCTGCCTGGCCGACGACCAGCTCGTGACGGACGCCACAGGGACCTACACCGTGGTCGTGTCCTCCGCTGCGGACCGTCCCCCCAACGCCCGACCCGCCTGCGGCATCAACTGGCTCCCTACCGGTCCCGCGCCCGACACGCTGCTCATCATGCGGAACATGCTCCCCGCAGCCTCCTTCACCAACTCCGTGCAGGCTGCCCGGTACGGTCACGAGGCGCAGGATATGGGGCCGTACTTCCCGACCACCAGGTACAGCACCGTCGCCGCCATCAAAGCTGCCGGCTGCCGCTGATCACGACCCCGTAGGCTGGAGGCATGACGGCCCAGGCCTTCGACCAGTTGCCCGACGAGCCCGTTGTTCCGCCACGAAGAGGCGGCAGGGCACGGCGGACCGCCCGCGGCCCCGAAGCCCGGTCGTTCCGGTTCGACGGCAACGAGCTCGCCTACGAGGTGTTCGGCGAGGGCGACCACCTGCTCGTCTACCTGCACGGCCTGCTGCTCGACGCCGACGTCAACCGCGGTATCGCAGAAGCCCTGGCGCGCCAGGGCAACCGGGTCGTGCTGCTCGAGCTGCTCGGACACGGCCGCAGCGACCACCCCGAGCACGCCTCGGCCTACCGCATCGATCTCTACGCCCGCCAGGTCTTCGCCCTGCTCGACCACCTCGGCGCCGACGAGGCGGTGCTGGGAGGTGTATCGCTCGGCGCCAACGTGAGCCTGCAGGCGGCCGTGCTGGCGCCGGAGCGCGTTCGGGGACTTGTGCTGGAGATGCCCGCACTCGAGTGGGCCGTGCCCGCTGCCGCCGTGCTCTTCGTGCCGCTCGTGCTGGCCCTGCACTACGCCAGGCCCGTGGCCACCGTCCTCGCGGGCCTGGTGAGGCACCTGCCCCGGACGCCGTTCGCCCCGATGAACAGCATGCTCAACGCGGCGTCGCTCCCCCCCGAGCAGATGGCGGCGGTGCTCCACGGCATCCTGGTCGGGCCCACCGCACCGGCGGTGGAGGAGCGTCGCAGGATCGCCGTGCCGACGCTGGTGCTCGGACACCGCAACGACCTCATCCACCCGTTGAACGACGCCACCAACCTGGTGCGAGAGCTGCCCAATGCCCACCTGGTACGGGCCCGGTCCCCGCTCGAGCTGCGGCTGTGGCCGGACCGGCTCACCGGCGAGATGGCCGAGTTCCTGGCCGAGCTGTGGAGCATCGACGCTTCCTCGGACCGGCCTTCGGGGGCTTCGGGCGGGGCCCGACGATGAAGGTGTGGGTCAACGGAGAGCTGATCGACACCGACGACTCCCGGGTCGGGGCGTTCGACCACGGCTTGACCGTGGGCGACGGCGTCTTCGAGACGATCGCCGTGCGGGACGGTCGTCCCCTGGCCGTGACGCGCCATCTCGCGCGCCTGGTTCGCTCTGCGGTCGCCCTGGGCCTGCCGGCTCCCGACACGGGTGCCCTCCGAACGGCGGTGGACGAGGTGACCGCGGCGGGGGATGTCACCGACGTCGTGCTCCGCGTCGTCTACACCAGCGGCAGCGGGCCCCTCGGCTCCGACCGAGGAGACAGCAGTCCGACGGCGGCCGTCCTGCTGGGCCCGGCACCGGAGCGGCCCCCGAGCACCGACGTCGTCACGGTCCCCTGGCCGCGCAACGAGCGCGGCGCCCTCGTCGGGGTGAAGACCACTTCCTACGCCGAGAACGTCCTGGCCCTGGCCGAGGCGCGGCGACAGTGCGCATCGGAAGCCATCTTCGCCAACACGGCGGGCAACCTCTGCGAGGGCAGCGGCTCGAACGTCTTCCTGGTCCTCGACGGGCGCCTGATGACGCCACCGCTGTCGGCGGGCTGCCTGGCCGGCGTGACCAGAGCCCTCGTCATCGAACGCTGCGGGCTCGACGTCGCCGAGCGCGACGTCCCGATGACGGCGCTCGCCGAGGCCGAGGAAGCATTCCTCACCTCGGCCACCCGGAACGTGCAAGCCATCCGCCGGGTCGACGGCCGCGGCCTGCCCCGCTGTCCGGGACCACGGACCGAGGAGGCGGCGGCGGCCTACACCGCGCTCCAGCGGACCGACCCCGACCCCCGCTAGGCAGCCGGCGCGTCCGCCTCAATCGACGCTGATCTGCTCCATGTTGCCGGTGGAAGCCGTCCGTCCCGCGGGGACGAACTCCCGCCAACCGTCGGAGCCGTTGCCCTGATCGAGGGGTGCGCCGACCAGCGACATGCTCGACGTGTCCCTGCCCGCGGCCTCCACCCAGGCCGAGTCCATCTCGGGGGCGGACTCGAAGCGCCGAGCCGGGTCCTTCTCCAGCGCCCGCATCACGACGCCTTCGACCGCGGGATGGACGGTGGGTGTGCGGGACCGCAGCGGCGGTGGCTGCTCGTTGTAGTGCTGCAGGGCCACAGCCAGCACGCTCGGTCCGACGAACGGGGGCTGGGAGGCCAGGCACTCGTACAGCACGCAACCCAGCGAGTAGAGGTCCGACGCGGGGGTCACGGCCCGGCCCGCCGCCTGCTCGGGAGAGACGTAGGCGGCGGTGCCCATGACCATCCCGGCCGGGCTCAGGTCGGTCGTGTCCTCAGCCGCCTTGGCGATCCCGAAATCGGCCACCTTCACCACGTCGTCGCAGTCGATCAGGATGTTCGCCGGCTTGATGTCCCTGTGCACGATGCCTCGGGCGTGGGCGTGCGCCAGGGCGGCGAGCACCTGGCAACCGAGGCGCGCCGTGTGCGACTGGGTGACCGGACCGACGGCCGAGGCGAGGATGGAGCGGAGCGAGCGTCCGTCGACCAGTTCCATCACCATGAAGAGCGTCTCGCCGTCCCTGCCCGAGTCGTGCACGGTGACGATGTTGGTGTGGCTCAGGAGGGCGGCGTGGTGCGCCTCGCGCTCGAAGCGACCCCGAAAGCCCACGTCCTGTGCCAGGCCCTCGTGGAGCACCTTGACCGCCACCGGGCGCCCGAGAATGAGGTCCTCACCCCGCCAGACGGTCGCCATGCCGCCCCATCCCAGCCTCTGGACAAGTTGATATCGGCCGCCTACGACCAACGGTGGCATCGCCGCTCCCCCCGGTTGTAAATGGCCACCGCCCTCTGGCCCGCAAAGACACTGTAACGCTTGTTCTTGACGCCCGCGTCAGAAAACTGCCCAAAATCTGCCATGGCCGTCCTGCGGGAGGAGGAGCTCGATCCCGACCCGATACGCCAGTTCCGGCGCTGGCACCAGGAGGCGGCCACCGACGCCATGGTGGTGGCCACGGCCACGCCGGAGGGGGTGCCTTCGGGGCGCGTGGTCCTGCTCAAGGAGGTCGATCACCGGGGATTCGTCTTCTACACGAGCTATGAGAGCGCCAAGGCGGCCGATCTGGGAGCCAATCCCCGGGCCGCGCTCGTGTTCCACTGGCCCCCGCTGCGCCAGGTCAGGGCGGGCGGAGCCGTCCACGGCGTCTCCCGCCAGGAGACCGAGGAGTACTGGCGGACCCGACCCCGCCCCAGCCAGATCGGGGCGTGGGCCTCGCACCAGAGCACCGTCATCGCCGGACGCCAGGTCCTGGAGGACCGCGTCACCGAGCTCGTCGAGCGCTTCGGTGATGGAGAGGTGCCGTGCCCACCCAGCTGGGGTGGCTACCGCGTGGTGCCGGACTGGATCGAGTTCTGGCACCACCAGGAGGACCGGCTCCACGACCGCCTGCGCTACCGACGCGACGACGGCGGCTGGATCCTGGAACGTTTGGCCCCCTGATGCCCCCCGATTTCGTCAGAACGGGGGCCAGCCGAGCGTGCGCTCACTCACCGCCCGCTCGTGCGTCGGTTACGCGAGCACGCGCTTGCGAAAGTTCCGGAAGCCGTACCGCAGGAAGACGGCGCAGAATCCGATGAGCACCGGATAGATGATGTACAGGTGCATGTGGGGCGCCTTGGTCAGCGCGGCGCGGAAACCCTCGGTGACGTAGATGAGCGGGTTCACCAGCACCACCGTCTGCAGCCACGACCATCCGCCGATCTTCAGGCCGGAGAGCGTCGTCCAGGGGTAGTAGGTCCCGCCCAGGAAGGTCATGGGTAGCACCAGGAACCCGAATATGGCGCCGATGTTGCGGGGCTCGACCCGGGAGCCGATGAGCAGACCGAGGCTGGCGCACATGACGCAGGTGAGCGGGATGAGCGTCACGACGATGGGCCAGTGGATAGCCAGGTGGGCGGTCACGTTCTTGGCGTGCACCACGGCGGCGATCGGGAACACGATGATCGCCGCGATCAGGCCCTGGATCGCCCCGGTCGTGACCTTTCCGATGGCGACGAGCGAGACGGGGAAGGGCGCGAGCACCCGATCCTGGATCTCCTTGGTGTACCCGAACTCGGTCGCCATGGGGAGGGCGACCGCCTGGATGCCCTGGAACATGATCGACAGGCCGACCACCCCGGCGACGAGGATGGTGGCGAACGCCGACTCTCCCGCCGTCCCCCGGCCGCCGCCGATGCCCTGACCGATGGTCGGGAAGACGAACAGGAACACGAACACCAGCAGGAAGGGCTGGATGACGGTCCGCCCCAGGAACAGGCCCATGTCCTTGCGCAGGACGGCCAGGTCGCGCTGGAGGAGGGCGACGAAGGCGGCCCGGCTGGCCTGCACCGCCGAACGCGTTGGCTGCGTCAGCACGCCAGAGGGCGTCTCAACCCTGATGGTGGCCATCAGTCGCGCAGCTCCTTTCCAGTGAGGTTGATGAAGACCGTCTCCAGGGTGGGCTCGGCGACCGACAGGTCGTTGACCTCGAACCCGCCCCTTTCGGCCGCCGTCACCACCTGGGGCAGGACGCGCGAAGCCCCCTTGACGTGGACCCGCACCGTGCCGTCGACCTGGTGGGTCTGGGTCACACCCTCCACCTCGCGCTCGAGCAGGTCGGCCAGCGAGGTCAGCTCGCCGCTGGCGCTCACGGTGACGATCGTGTCGGCGCCCACGCTGGCCTTGAGGCCCGCCGGCGTGTCGAGGGCCAGGATGCGGCCGTGGTCGATGATCGCCAGCCGGTCGCACAGCTGGTCGGCCTCTTCCATGTAGTGCGTGCTCAGCAGGATCGTCTGGCCGCGGTCGTGGAGCATCGACAGGATCTCCCACAGGGCGATACGGCTCTGAGGGTCGAGGCCGGCGGTCGGCTCGTCGAGGAAGAGGATCGCCGGCCGGTGCAGGGTGGCTCGGGCGACCATGAGGCGCTGGGCCATGCCTCCCGAGAGGGCGTAGACCGACGCCTGCCCCCACTTCGACAGCTGGAACATGTCGAGCATGAAGTCGGCTGCGGACCGCGCATCCTTGCTCGACATACCGAAGAACCGCCCGTGGTAGAAGAGGTTCTCCCACACGTTGAGGGCGCGGTCCAACGTGTTCTCCTGCGGCACGACCCCGATCACCTGCTTCGTCAGCGCCGGGTGGGCGACGACGTCGATCCCGGCCACGTAGGCTTCGCCGCTGGTCGGGATCACCCGGGTGGTGAGCATGCCGGCCGTGGTCGTCTTGCCCGCTCCGTTCGGACCGAGGAGCCCGAAGATCTCGCCGGCCCCGACGGACAGGTTGAGGGTGTCGACCGCCTTGAAGTCGGTACCGGGATAGACCTTGGTCAGGTCGACGGTCCTGATCACCTGGCCGTCGCCCGCCGCGCCCTGCGCCTCGCCTTGCAGCCCGCTCCCTACCGGCTGCTCGCCGAGTTGCTCACTGTCCACGTGCCTCATGGTCATCGCTGATCGTTCGCCGTACAAACGGTTAGAGCGAGCAACTTACCAGTTCAGCGCGCCCCTCCTGCACACGCGTGGGACCCGTCCGGCCGACTCCCGCTCGTCTAGAAGGCGAAGTCGTGCTGAGCGGGCGCCAGCAGCGCCATCCCGTAGCGCAACGCTCCCGAGGCGTAGGTGGGACAGGCATACGGTGCCGATGTCGGGGCAACCGGGCAGAGGTGGAACCCGTCGACCGGGTTGCGCACGATGTTCTGGCCAGGGGGCGGCCCGTTGCACTGCTCGAAGAAGAGGCAGGGCAGCGTGAGCGTCCACCCCCCGTCGGCAAGCTCGACGCTTTGCGCTGCCGGAGCGAGCGTGACTCCCGGCTGTACCAGGGAGGCGTAGAGCGCGTTCAGCTCGTCGACCGTGCTCGGGGCGGGCACGGCGACGGACGGCTTGGGTTGGTTGTCGGGTGTCGCCAGATCAGCCGTAGCCGTGGAGGCGTGCGCCACGGGAGGAGACTCGGGGATCGTGCCGATGTAGACGTGCGTTCCCGACCCGAAGGTGGCGATGGCCTGGCGCATCCAGCCTGCATACTGGGAGAGGATCGTTCCCTCCGGCGCAGTTGGTCCCGGCGTACAGTGCGTCAAGCTGTTGCCGGCGAACTCCAACACGACTGCTTCGGGATGCAGGTTGGTGGCATCGGACCTCATCTGTGCGAGCCAGTCGCACGGCGCGGTCCCAGGGAAGGTACGTGTCGTGATCGTCGCCTTGCCGCTGTAGCCCCCGAAGTACTGGACGAAGGGCGCTGCCTCACTCCCGAGCGAGTCGCCGTAGAGGATGACGTTGGGCTTGGGCGGCTGACACGCAGCAAGCCCGAGCGCCGTCCCGAGTACGGCAAGTCCGAGTGCGATCGTCCGCCAGATCGGTCAACCTCCGCGCCAGCATGCGTGCACGTCTCAGCGTGAGGACCGAGCCTGACGGACGGCTGACGGGAGCCTGACGCGTTGCTTGACGCGTCTCCTGTTGTGACCGTGTTGTGACCGACCATTTGCCCGACACGTCTCAGAGGCCTGACTCGCGCAGTGTGGCCAGGCCGTTGGAAGAGGCGACGGCTTGGCGCAGCCGGGAGGCCCCGTCCTGCGTCCCCTCGAGGTAGCGGTCCAGGAAGCCGACCGACACCCGAGCCACGAGGTCGACCTGGGGCGTGAGCTGGTCGCCCTGGTACGGGCCGCTGTGGGTGCCGCCGACGATGGTCACGAGCGCCTTCGGTGGCCGGGCCTGGTTGTACAACGAGACGCCCGTGGCGGGGACGACCGTCTGGTCAGCCGATCCCTGGAGGAACAGCGCCGGTGGCGACGCCACACGGCCGAAGTAGGTGCCACCGGAGAACGGCAGGGCCACGCCCTCCATCACGACCACGGCCTTCACCCGGGGGTCGAGACAGCAGCTGTTGAAGGCCAGCGCCATGGTCGTCACACCTCCGATCGAGTGGCCGGCCACGCCGATGCGGCGAGCGTCCACCAACCCGGCCAGCGCGGGCGGCGGTGCCCGCAGCATCTGGTCGATGACGAAGCTGACGTCACGGGGCTGGTTGATGTAGTCCGTGAACTGCGAGTTGGCGGGGGCGTGCGTCCCCGTCAGCGGGAACTCGGGCGCGGCGACGACGTAGCCCGCCGCGGCCCACGACCCGAGCAGCGCAGCGAAGTCGGCTGGGGCGGCGCTGCTGCCGTGGGCGAACACGATCAGCGGGAACGGCCCGGCGGCGGCGTCGGGCGGAGCGTTCGCACGGGCGGCGGGACTGGGGCTGGCCGGGCCGACGGCCGGGTACAGGATCGTCGTCACCAGCGTGCGGCTGGGCCTGGCCGGGGCGCCGCCCTGGGCGGCCGTGGGCCGGCTGGTGTCGACCAGCGTTCGCATCATCGTGCCGACGGCGAAGGGCCCGGGCGCCGGCCGCCCCGTCGGCGCCACCGTGGACGCCGTGGCAGCCGGTGCCGAGGACCCGCTCGACCCCGAGCCGCAGGACGCGAAGGTGACTGCAGCGGCAACAGCAATGGCGGCGAGCCGGCCTGTACCAGGACCCATGGTGACCTCAGTGATAGGAGGCCATCGCTTCCACCAGGCTGAGGACGCTCGATCGCGGGCGCGAGGGATCCAGCTCGCGGTAGATGCTGTCGACGGTGACGACGATGCGCTCAGAGTCCACCCACCGGGCGAAGGCTCCGAGATCGATGTCGCGGGCGGCCTCGGTCGGGGACATCCCCGCCTCGAACCGACTGGTGGCCTCGTCCCTGACCCACTCCAGGTAGGTGCGCACGCCGTTCACACCGCTGGCGTCGGTCACCGGGCCGTGGCCGGGGACGATGGTCTCGGCGCCGAGCGCGGTGATGCGGTCGCACGCGGCGATCCAGTTGCCGATCGGACCGGCCCACATCACAGGGGTCACCCCGACGAAGAGGATGTCGCCGGTGAACACCGTGCTGGCGTGGGGCACGTGGACGATCACGTCACCGAGGGTGTGGGCGGGCCCGACCTCGATGAGCTCCACGCGACGGCCCCCGACGTCGAGGTCGAGCCGACCGTCGAAGGTCCGGGTCGGAGCCCGCATCGTGATCTCGTCGAAGCGGAAGGGCCCGAACGCCTGCTTGACGAAGCCCGCCAACGGGTCTTCGAGCTCAGCCGACACGAGCTGTCCCAACAGCCCCGGTGGGGCTTCGGGCATCTCCGAGGCCGCGGCGCGGGACGCGATCACCTCCGCGTCGGGAACGAGCTCGTTACCGAAGCAGTGATCGCCGTTGGCGTGCGTGTTCACCACGGTGGAGATCGGTCGCCCGGCGAGGTGGTCGGCCATGGCCCGGAGCATCTCGCCGGTCAGACGAAGATCGAAGAGCGTGTCGACGAGCAGCGCCTCGTCGCGACCGAGCACGAGACCGGCGTTGCTCCAGCCCCACCCCCCGTCGGGCTGCAGGTAGGCGAGCACGTCAGGGCCGACGGTATGGAGTCCTCGCTCAAAGGGAATCACGCGGTTTATCTTCGTCCCGACGCGGAGAGGTGTCGAGCATGCGTTGGGTCACCTACCGGTCGCCGACCCTCGGCGCCGATCGGCCCGGCCTGGTCAGGGACGACATGATCCACGGCCTCGAGGAGCCGGCCACCCTTATCGACCTGCTCGCCGGCGATGCCACGTTGGTGGGCCCGGCGGAGCGAGCGGTGGCGCGCCCCCTCGAGGTCGTCCCCGTCGTCGGCGCCCAGCTGCGAGCGCCGGTCCCGGTCCCCCCGTCGGTCCGGGACTTCATGGCCTTCGAGTCACACGTCGCCAACAGTCGCCGCCGCCTCGGACAAGAGGTCGACCCCGACTGGTACGAGCTGCCCGTGTTCTACTTCACCAACCCGTCGGCGGTCTGCGGTCCTCACGACGACGTGGCCATCTCTCCCGGGCAGCGCTCAGTTCGACTACGAGCTGGAGATCGCAGCCGTCGTCGGACGGCCCGGGAGCAACCTGTCGCCCGGGCAGGCCGAGTCACACATCGTCGGGTACACGGTCATGTGCGACTGGAGCGCGCGCGACCTCCAGATGCGGGAGATGCGACAGCTCCTCGGACCCGCCAAGGGCAAGGACTCGGCCACCTCGCTCGGTCCGGCCCTGATCACGGCGGACGAGCTGGAGCCACGACGCCGGGGCCGCGCCTACGACCTCGAGATGACCGCCTCGGTCAACGGGGTTCCGTACAGCAGGGGCAACCTGGCCGACCTGTACTGGTCCTTCGGGCAGATGTTGGCCTACGCCGTCACGGGGCACCGGGTGGAGATCGGCGACGTCCTGGGGAGCGGCACGGTCGGCAGCGGCTGCATCCTCGAGCTGTCGGGACTGCACGGCACCGAGCAGTACCCGTGGCTCGGCCCGGGAGACGAGGTCCGTCTCGAGGTGGAGGGGCTGGGCGCCATCGTCGCCAGGATCACCGAGGCCGCGCCGGTGGTGCCGCTCGAGTAGCAGGTGGGTGCCGGGGCTACTGGCCCCCGCCACCCGGCGGGCTCTCGTCGCCCTCGCTCTTCGACCCACCGCCCTCGTCACGTCGCTCGAGGCGGTCGACGTAGCCCTGGGCCTTGTCCGCCGTCTTGGCGATCTTGTCGTGGTACTTGCCCTTGGTCCGCTCGTCGGCGGCCTTGGCCGCCTTGTCGATGGCGCCGGACATCTGGTCCTTGCGGTCGGCCGCCGCGTTCTGGGCCTTGCCCGTGAGCTCGTCGGCCTTGGCCTCGAGCTTGGCAGCCAGCTCCCCGGTCTTCTCGCTGGCCTTGTCGGCCTTCCCCGAGAGATCGTGGTCGGCCGCCGCGCCCTGGGCTTTGTCGGCCAGCTCCTCGGCCTTGGCCTTGGCCTTGTCGAACAGCCCCATCGGGATCTCCTCCCTTGTCAGCCGTCTCCGACGCCGAACCTAGCCGGGGACCGCCGGACGGGGGGCGTCGACGCCCCGAGCGCCGGCGTCGACGGGCAGGCCGTCGCGGTAGACGATCGAGTTCGAGCGCACGGCGGGGACCCGGGCCCCGGGCACCACGATGCCCACCAGGTTCAGGGGGTCGGCGGCGCTGACGCGGACCAGCTCGCCGGAGCGCTCGGTCCGCCGCACCCGTCGCAGCTCCTCGACGGCATCGGGCAGGGCGTACTGCTCCCCGACGAAGCCGGAGACGAAGCGCCCGCCGCGGATGAGACCTCTCGCCTCCATGCGGCGCAGGGCCCAGATCACCTCCCGCCAGGGCACGGCCAGCGTCTCGCGGGTCATCAGGTCCCAGAACACCACTCCCCAACGGGCCAGCAGCTGCTCGGCCACCGTCTCGGCCAGAGCGTCCCGGTCGTCGACGGCCACCGCGTCGGGCAGCAGAGCCCACCGGCCCTCTCCGCCCTCCCGCCAGGCCGAGGCCCGGCGTCGGCCCAGGGCCCGCTGGCGCCCCTGGGCTCGGCCGCCCTGCTGACGTCGGCGCCACATCTCCCGGGCCGACAGCAGCGACCGGACGGCCTGGAAGCCGTCGGCGGTGACCAGGCCCCGGGCCACCAGGTCCCACAGGCCCTCCTCGACCTCGACCGGAAGGCGCCGGGTGACGGCCCGCAGCTCGGAGTGGAAGAGGGCTCCCCGAGCCTCGAGCGCCTCGAGCACCTCCTTGGCCGCCCCGTGGGCCGGCTCGGCGGGCTCCACATCGCCCCGCGCCGCCTGGAGCAGCCACGGCAGGTCGTCGCGCACGGCGAAGGTGATGGGCGTGGCCCGTGACGGCGTGGCCGCACCCCGTCGGGGCGAGGCCTCGCTCTCCTGTGACCGCACGCTCAGCCGTCCCCACGCCAGCTCGCCCGACCGGCACAGGTCCTCGAGCCACGGGGCCTGGTAGCCCTCGACGCGGGCGGGAAGACGGCCTCCTCCCACGCCCCCGCAGCAACCTCGAAACCCTGGAGCTGGTCGACCACCGCCAGCACGCCCCGCCGCCCCTGGCGCTGCGCCCCGGGAGCCACGTACTGCCACCGCAGGAGGAAGCGCATGAGGTCCTGGGCGGTGACGGGCTCGATCTCCCGACGGAGGCGGGTCCGCGGTGTAGGAGTGGATGCGGGCGAGCAGCCGCCGGGCGCACCACTGTTCGTCGGCGCCGGCTGCCGGGTCGAACGAGCCGCGGATGGCGAACCCCTCGGCCTCCAGGCGGCCGAGGGCGATGCGGACCGTCCCGGCGGACAGGGCCGTCCTGCCGGCCAGGTCCTCCACGGTCACCGGGCCGGCCACGTCGAGATGGCCCCTGATCGCCGTGGCCGCCGCGTCATCGGCGTCGGGCGCCGGGCTGGACACGAGTGCCGCCGGTACCGCGAGATCGGGCGTCGAAGGTCGCCTCGGGCAGCAGCGCCTCGACCTCCCGGCGCCGCTCGACGGCGCACCAGAGCTGTCCATCCTGCGGTCGACACCGTCGTCGCCCGGCCCGCGGCGGCGAGCCCCTCGAGCCAGTCGCCGTGCTCGGACAGAGGACGGGTGAGGACGAGCGACAGCAGCAGGTCGTGGAGCTCCTCGGCGTCGCGGAGCTCGGGCGCGGCCTCCTCGCGCACCCGGGCGATCGCCGCCTCGTCGAGTCGCCCGAGCTCGCTGGCGTCGACGGGCAGCGCTGCGCCGCAGCTGCACCGCGCGGGTGCGGCGCTCCTCGAGCGGGGCGTCGTCGAGGAAGGTGTACGGCCGCCCGTTGAGGATCTCGTGGGCGAGAACCGACGGCTCGGCCGTCTCGACCAGGTGCACGCGCACCCCGCCGGACTCCAGCCTGGCCACCAGGTGGCGCAGGCCGTCGATGTCCATGGCCTCGTGCAGGCAGTCGTAGAGCGTCTGGCGCACGAGCACGTGGTCGGGAACGGCCACAGGCCCCGCCGCCGCGTTCTCCTGGCAGGCGGCCAGAGCCGGGAAGACGGCGGCCATGAGGTCGTCGGACTCCATGCGCTGGATGGGCAGGGGGTTGCGCCGTCCACCGCGGAAGCGCAGCACGGCCAGGGACCGGTTGAGGTTCCATCGCCACCGGGCCGTGAACATCGGCGAGGCGAGGACGGCCTGGACGAGCACGTCCTCGACGGTGGTCGACCGCAGCATCCGCGGCGCGTCGGCGAGCGGGAAGCTGTGCTGGGGCCCGAGCGACAGCACGACCGCGTCGTCGTTGGCGGCGGCCTGGAGCTCGAAGTCGAAGGTGGCGCAGAAGCGCTTGCGCAGGGCCAGCCCGAGGGCCCGGTTGATCCGTCCGCCGAACGGCGCGTGGGCGACCAGCTGCATGCCGCCCGCCTCGTCGAAGAAGCGCTCGAAGACGACGTCGTCCGGCGTGGGCAGCACGCCGAGGACGGCGCGCCCGGCGGCGAGGTACTCGACCAGCTGGGTCGCCGCCTCGGCGTCGATCCCGCACACCTCGACGAGGTAGGCATGAGCGCCGGCCTTGTCCCCCGCCGCCAGCCGTTCGTCCACCAGCTCGGCGCAGGCCCGAGACCTCGGCAGAGAGCTCGTCGGTGCGGGCCGGTGCCTCGCCGAGCCAGAACGGAATGGTGGGGTGCACCCCTTCGGCGTCGACCACCCGGACCACGCCCTGCTCGACCCGTCGGATCCGCCACGAGTGGGTCCCGAGGAGGAAGACGTCACCGGCCATCGACTCGATGGCGAAGTCCTCGTTGACCGTGCCGACGAAGGTGTCGTCCGGGTCGAGGAGCACCCGGTAGTCGCCCACCTCGGGGATGGCGCCGCCGCTGGTCAGCGCGGCCAGTCGGGCGCCGCGGCGTCCGCGCAGCGACGCCGTTGACCCGGTCCCGGTGCAGGTAGGCCATCGGCGGCCGCGGCCGGTCTGCACACCGTCGGAGACGAAATCGAGCACGGCCTCGTAGTCGGCGCTCGTCGAGCTGGGCGTAGGGGGCGGCGTGACGGAACAGCTCGAAGAGGTCGTCCTCCTTCCACTCCTCGGCGGCCACCTCGGCGACGACCTGCTGGGCGAGGATGTCGAGCGGAGCCACGGGTGGCTGCAGGGCGTCGAGCCGGCCTGCCACGGACCGCGGCCAGGAGCGCGGCGCACTCGACCAGCTCGTCGCGGGTGAGCGGAAGAGACGGCCCGACGGCGTGCCGGCACGCGAGTGGTTCGAGCGACCGACGCGCTGGAGGAAGGTGGCGATGCTCCGGGGCGAGCCCACCTGGCAGACCAGCTCGACCGGCCCGATGTCGATGCCCAGCTCGAGGGACGCCGTGGCAACCAGGGCCCGCAGGTCACCCGCCCGCAGGCGAGCCTCCACCCGCTGTCGCCGCTCTCTGGAGAGGCTGCCGTGGTGGGCGGCAACCTGCTCGGGACCGAGCCGCTCGCCGAGCTGGTGGGCCAGTCGCTCGGACAAGCGGCGGGTGTTGACGAACACGAGGGTCGTGCGGTGCTCCCGGACGTGCGTCGGCGATCCGGTCGAGGACCTCGCCCAGCTGCTCGGTCGACGCCACCGCGCCGAGCTCGGTCCCCGGCAGCTCGAGGGCGAGGTCGAGGTGGCGCTGGTGTCCGCAGTCGACGATGGACGCCGCCTGCCGGTCGCCGACGCCGACGAGCAGGCGACCGATCGGCTCGATCGGTCGCTGGGTGGCCGACAGGCCGATGCGCTGCGGTGCCGGGCCCGGCTGCACGTGCGTCGAGGCGCTCGAGGGTGAGGGCCAGGTGCGAGCCGCGCTTGTCGCGAGCCATGGCGTGGATCTCGTCGACGATCAGGCTGTCGACGTGGCGCAGCAGCTCCCGGCTCCGCTCGGCGGTCACCAGCAGGTAGAGGCTCTCCGGGGTGGTGATCAGGAAGGTCGGCGGCACCTTGAGCATGGCGGCGCGCGCCGAGCTGGGAGTGTCGCCGGTCCGCACGGCGACGGTCAGGTCGGGCGCGGCCAGGCCCAGCTCCTTGGCCGTCGCCTCGATCTCGCGCCAGCGGCCGCTCCAGGTTCTGGTGGATGTCGACGGCAAGCGCCTTGAGCGGCGACACGTAGACGACCCGGGTCGTGCCGGCACGCTCTCGCCCGCGGTCGTGGGCCCGGTAGAGGGCGTCGATGGCCACGAGGAAGCCGGACAGGGTCTTGCCCGAACCCGTGGGGGCGGCGACGAGGGTGTCGCGCCCCGAGCGGATCTCGGGCCAGCCCCGCTGCTGCGGCTCGGTCGGTCCCTCGGGGAACCGGGCCTCGAACCAGGCGCGGACGGCCGGGTGGAAGTCGGCGAGGACGCCCGGCCCGGATGGCGGCGCCGAGGAGACGGCGTGGGAGGTCATCGTGCCTATTTGATCACAAGGGTGTTATTTCGAGCCATCGGGTTCTGCCACCAGCCGGTGCGGGGAGACCCGGCCACAGTACGGTGGCGACGTGCTCCGGCTGTTCCCCCGCGTGACGAGGCGCGCCCCGTTCTGCCAACGGAGCCTCGTCCTTCCACCTCTGGTGGCGCTTCGATCGCCCCGAACTGCTGGAGGAGGTGTCCGCCGTGCTCGAGGTCGCCGCTCCCCCGAGCGTGCCCGAGCTCTACTTCTGGGCCCTCCAGGCGAGCTTTCACGATGGCGAGCGCAGCGTCGGAGCGGGCCACACCGGGCTCCAGTGGCTTCCGACCGGCTCGCCCAGCCCAGCGGTGAACTGGGGCGGCTACCACGCCGGCGGGGGTGAGCTCGGCGGCTCCGTCTCGGCTCTGCCCAGCTGGGACGGCAACCCCAACACGCGGCTCTTTGCGTGGCAACCCCGCCGCCGGTACGAGCTGACGGTGCGGAGGGTCCCGTCGTCGCCGGCACCCGACGGGACGCACGCCTGGCGGGCCACGGTCGTCCGACCTGGCGTCAGGCGAGCAGACCCTGATCCGCGACCTGTACGTCCGCGCCCGCCACCTCGCCGAGCCCGTCGTCTGGTCCGAGGTCTTCGCCCGCTGCGACGATCCCCCGGTGACCGTTCGATGGAGCAACCTCCGGGCCGTCACCGTCACGGGGCGGCCGGTCGTGCCGGAGGCCGTCTCGGTGACCTACCAACCGAGAAGCCAGGGCGGCTGCGACAACACCACGGTCCGCCTCGACGGCGACAGCCATCTCCCAGACCACCAACGCGGCCCGCACCGTGCCCGACGGGAGCGTGCTCCGGCTAGCGAGGGCCTGAGGCTTCCCGCAGGCGGAGCGGCAGCCTGGCCACCACCGCGTCGCTCTGTCGACGGAGGCGGTTGGCCAGGATGAGGCCACGCTGGTTCTGCAACACCCGGTGGCGCCACCGCTGCGGCTCGATCTCGGCGATGAGCACGACCACCCGCCCCTGGGCCCTGACCTCGGGCGAGTTGACGTAGGAGACGATCGGCCCGACGACGGACCGGTGCTCGGAGCGCACGACGACGAGCTCGACACCCGGGTTCCAGCGCGACCAGTCGGCCTCGATCTGGGCCGCCTGCTCGTCGTCGGGCTGCACGCTCAGGGCCACGACCCGTTCCCCGAGAGACCTCGCCACCCGCAAGGCGTCGGCCGCCAGGTTCGACACGTTGTTCACCGGAACCACCACCAGCGTCTTCTCCGGGACGGGGACTGGCGGCGTCGATCCGAGGCCCAGCGCCGCCCCTGCCACCTGGTAGTAGGCGTACACCCGGCGGAAGAGGAACATGAGGGCCGGGATGGCGATCACGACCACCCAGGCGCCCTCGGTGAACTTGGTCGCGAGGAAGATGACCAGGGCCACCGCCGTCAGCACAGCCCCGGCACCGTTGAGCATGGCCCGGTTCCGCCAGCCCTGCGGCCGTTGTCCGAACCAGTGCCGCACGAGCCCGGATTGCGAGAGGGTGAAACCGGTGAAGACGCCGATGGCGTAGAGGGGGATGAGGGAGTTGGTGTTTCCGTTGACCGCGATCAGCAGGATGCCGGCGAGCACGGCCAGGGCGACCACGCCGTAGCGGTACACCTGGCGCTCACCTTGGAGGCGGAAGACATGAGGAAGAGGTTGTCGTGGGCCAGGATGCTGGCCAGGTTCGGCAGTCCACCGAAGGCGGTGTTGGCAGCCAGGCAGAGCACGACCGTGGTCGTCAGGTCGACGACGAAGTACAAGGCCCCCCGACCCACCGAGGCACTGGTGATCTGGCTCAGAACGGTCACGTTGGCTCGCGGCGTGATGTGGAACTTGACCGTAAGAACAGCGAGGGCCATCAGCATGCTGCCCAGGATCGTCCCGAGCAGGACCTCGGTGCGCATGGCCCGGACCGCCCGGGGCTCCCGGAAGGCGGGGACGTCGTTGGCGATGGCCTCCACGCCGGTGAGCGCGCTGCTGCCGTTGGCGAAGGCCTTGAGCAGCAGCAGCAGGCCCACCGTGCTCACCGCATCCGCCGTCGGCGCCGGGATCACGCCGGATCCGGGGGCAGGTCCCGAGCGAACAGACCGGCGGCGATGACCACGTAGGTGCCGACGATGAACACGGCCGTCGGGACGATGAACAGCCTGGCGCTCGTCGCCAGTCCTCCGAAGGTTGATGCCGTAAGGAGGACCAGGATGACGAGGCAGGCGATCAGGGGGTGCTTGGCGAGGCTGGGGAAGGCCGAGATCAGAGCGGCGACACCGGCGGCGATCGACACGGCGACCGTGAGCACGTAGTCGACGATCGAGCGAGGCCGCGGCCAGCAGGCTGGCGCGGTGGCCGAAGTTGGCCTTCGACACGGCGTAGGCGCCCCCGCCGTTGGGATAGGCCTCGATCACCTGTCGATAGGAGAGGACGAGGAGCGCCAGCAGCAGCACGATGACGCCCGTGATCGGCTCGATCGCCCACAGGGCGCCCGCCCCCGCCGTGGCGAGGATCACCAGCATCGCCTCGGGCCCGTACGAGATCGAGGTCAGGGCGTCGAGCGAGAGGGCTGCCAGACCCTGGAGGGACGTGATCTGCTCGCGCGCCTCGTCGCCGCGGCTCCGTGCGGCGCCAAGATGTGGCCTCAGGTTGCGCACCTGTCCCCTGACCTGTTGCCGCCCTGGGCCCCACCTGCCCAGAGTTCGGCTGGCATCTCAGCGTTCGCCGGCGGGTGGTGTGGATCCGTTCGCACTATATGGCGGACCTCGCCGGGTGGGAAGGCCGGGACCAGCCCGTGCGACGCGGCGCCTCAGGCGCCACAGGCGCCCACAGCTGGCGCGCGGACCGCAGTAGGCGACGCGCTGTGCGGTCGGCGACGAGCTCACGAGCATCACGTCGCCCGGCGTGAAGGTGACCGTCATGACGAAGCCGGGCTGGAAGGCTTGCGGATCATTGCTGGTCGTCACCCGACCGGTCGCGTTGCCGGGAGCGCCAGCGGCCGTCAGCCTGAACTGGGCGTGACCGCCGTCGACGATCGTGTCGCCGTTCATGGCGTCGCACGGCGGGGTCGGGTCGTCGGTGCAGAACCGGTAGGCGCGAAACGTCGCTTGTCCCTGACCATCGGCGCTGATGTGCACGCCTCCGCCGTGTCCGGTCCAGTCGCCGGCGAGGGAGCCCAGCCCCGGGAGGGCGCTCGCCGCGGGCGCCACCGGCGCAGTGGGCGGAGGGACGCTCGACGTCGGCGCCGTCGTGGACGGCGGTTCGGTGATCGATGGGAAGGTGGTGGAGGAAACGCTGCTCGGGCGCCCGGACGACGGAACGACAACGCGCCGGGATGCGGACGGCACGACGGCGCCGGGCACGGACGACAAGGCGCTGCCCTGTGCCCGCCCTCCGGTCGCCCCCGCGTACACGCCGAGGCCCGCCGCCCCGAGCACGAGCAGCGCGGCGACGACGGCCGCCGCCCGCGCGTGCCCACCCCCAGCTCCCCGTTCGCCTGGCTCCTGGCCCGGCGACGACGCCGCCGGGGGCCGCAGCGGTGGCCGCAGGGGCCTCCGGGAGCTGCGCCGGCGGCCCTGTCACCGCCAGCTGGTGGGCTCGGTGGTCGACAGCAGCACCACACTCCCGGCAGAAGGCGTGATCGGGCTGGGCCGGGTGCCCGTAGGGGCAGTGGGCGGGCACGGCCCATCCGCATCGGCCGCAGAACCGATCGCCGGCGAGCACCTCGTGGCCGCTCACACACCGTGCCAACGCGCGTTGAACCTCCCTCCCCGCAACCCGCGCAGCGTACCGACCCGGGTGGGGACGGTGGTGGCGTCCTGGCGGCAGTCGGCCGGCGGGTGGACGCTCCCACAGTGGTCCGGTTCCACATTGCGTCGAAAGTGGCGGGCTGGGCGGCGGGTGCGCCGCCCACTTTCGACCTGATGTGGAACCGGACCAAAGACCGCAGAGCCCGATCGCTCCGGGGACGGACCTGCGGCCTGGATCGACCGGCCGCCCACGGTCAGAGGTCGACAGCGGTGGCCGCGGGCATCACACGAGAACCCCCGACGTCGACTATGAAGCTGGGGCTACGACGCCCTGAGCTGAACCGATCGGAGCGGCCGTGCTCCTCCACGATCTCATCGCGCACCGAGCCAGCGAGAGCCCTGCCGCGCCGGCGTTGTCCCTCGGTGGCACGACGGTCACCTTCGGCGCCCTGTCCGAACGGGTGGCACAGGTCGCCGCAGTCGTGGAGGCGCTGACCGACCCGGGCGATCGGGTCGCCGTCATCGGCGAGAACTCGCTCCCCTGGGTCGAGTGCTACTACGCGGTCCCCCGGGCGGGCCGGATCCTGGTGTTCTTGAACCACCGGCTCGCTCCGCCCGAGCTGGTCAGCATCCTCGCCCGTTCCGGCGCCACCCTCCTCGTGGAAGCCAGCGCCTCCGGTGACCGCCTCGTCCCCGCCGCAGCCTCCGTCCCCTCGGTCCGCACGATCCTCGAGGTCGACCGCTACGAGGCGCTCACCAGACAGGCGGCACCCGCTGCACCGGTCGCGCGCGGCGAGCCGACGACCCGGCGTGGATCATCTACACCAGCGGGACGACGGGCTCACCAAAGGGCGCGACGCTCACCCACGCCAGCTTGTTGGCCGCCGTCGAGACCACCGCCGCGTCCCGGCCCGTCGCTCCCGACGACGTCTACCTCTTTCCGTTCCCGCTCTGCCACGTCGCCGGCTACAACCTCCTCAACCATCATCGCCACGGCCGGCCCGTCGTGCTCCTCCCGCGCTTCGATCCGGCGGCCTTCGTCCAGTCGGCGGCGCGCTACCGAGCCACGACGACGTCTCTGGCCGCGACCATGCTGGATGCCCTCCTCGACCACCTCGACACACAGGGCGACGTCGTGCCCTCCCTGCGCTCGGTTGCCTACGGCGCAGCACCGATGCCCCCGACCCTTCTCGCCCGCGCCGATCGCCAGCTGGGCGTGGAGCTCGCCCAGGGATACGGAATGACCGAGCTCTCCGGCAACGCCGTCTTTCTCGACCCGGAGGCGCACCGCCGTGGCTTGGCGGGCGACGCTCGACTGCTGGGCGCCGCCGGCCGGCCGGGGCCGGGGGTCGTCGTGCGTCTGGTCGACGACGACGACCGTGACGTGGCTACGGGCGACGTGGGCGAGATCGTCGTGCGTGGGGCGCAGGTGATGGCCGGCTACTGGGACGACGAGCCGGCGACGACCGACGCCTTGCGCGGTGGCTGGTTCCACACCGGTGACGTCGGGCGCTTCGACGACGACGGTTTGCTGTACGTCGTGGACCGCAAGAAGGACGTCATCGTCACGGGTGGCGAGAACGTGGCGTCGCGGGAGGTCGAGGACGTGCTCCACGCGCACCCCGACGTGCGGGAGGCGGCGGTGATCGGGGTGTCGGACGCACATTGGGGCGAGAACGTGTGCGCAATCGTCGTGCCGCAGCCCGGGCGCGCCATCGCCCCGGCCGACGTGATGGAGCTCGTGCGATCCCGGCTCGCCGGGTTCAAGACACCCCGGCACGTCGTCACCGTCGACCGCCTGCCCACCAACGCCAGCGGGAAGGTGCTCAAGGCAGAGCTGCGGCGGTGGATCGTCGATCACCCGGAGGTGCTCGAGGAACGGCGGTAGACACCCCGAGAATTCACCTCACGTTCAGCCGGGAGCGGTCGACGATCCCCCACCTGGACAACCTTGCTGCCTACCATCCGATCACGGAGGACGTTTCCGAACAGGAGGTCCGTCCGTGGAAGAGATCCTCGCCCGCATCGCCGTCGAGATGCTCGTCGCCCTGGCTGCGTTGGCGATCCGTCAGCTGGTGCAGCGGTTGGCACCGGGCGGCGCCATCGGCTGACAGCTCGGACGCCCATGGTCTCGGCGCCCGGGCGACGTGGCCCGGCGCACGACGTGGGCCACGCAGCCGATCAGTCGCGGTACACCGGGGCGCGGCGCTCCTTGCGGGCCCGCACGGCCTCCTCGAAGTTCTGCGTGGTCAGGCGCACGTAGAGCTGGGCGTGGCCCTCGTGGTCCATGTGGGCGTGCAGGCTGCCGGCGTCGAGGCTCGCCCACAACAGGCGCTTGGTGCCCTCCACACCCACCCGGCTGAACCCGATGATCCGCTCCGCCAGGTCGTAGCAGGCGTCCAGCACCTCCGGGCCCGGCACGGCCCTCGACACGAGCCCGATCCGCTCGGCCTCGCGGGCATCGACGTCACGTCCCGAGAGCAGGATCTCGAACGCTCGCGACGCGCCGATCGCCCTGGGAAGGAGGTAGCTGATACCGAGCTCGCTCGACGTCAGGCCGTTGTTGATCCCCGCAGCGCGGAAGTACGCCCGCTCCGATGCGATGCGGATGTCGGTGGCGACACGCGAGGCAGAAGCCGCCGCCGATGGCGGCGCCGTTGATCGCACCGATGATCGGCTGGTGCATCCTGCGCATGGCGATGATGACGTCGTGGAGGAGCTCCATCGCCCGCCAGGCGATCCCGGGCGTGGTCAGCCCGTCGATGTCCGGCACCACGCCCGAGTCCTCGAGGTCGGCGCCCGAGCAGAAGGCGTCGCCGGCCCCCGTCAGGACGACCACACGAGTGTCGTTGTCGAGGCTCAGCTCCTCCAGGGCCCGCCGGAGCGGGATCATGACGTCGAATGCCATGGCGTTCATGCGCTCGGGCCGGTTCAGGGTGACGAGCGAGACGTGCGGGCGCGGCTTGTCGGTCAACACGAAGGACATGGGACCGTCATGCTAAGGGGTCGCAGGAGATCAGTTCTTCGGGGGCTCCTAGCCTGTTCTCAGGACCCTCACAGCTCTTCGGACGACCATGACCGACCGAGGGCCATGCTGGAGCACACCCGGAGCCGAAGGGAGATGCCATGAGCGAGGGGCAGGCCGGCGGCCCCGACGGCGGCCACGAGAGCCGGTCGCCGGAGTCCGATCACCCGGCCGACACCGGCCCGGAAGGCCAGCCCGAGGGCGAGGCGCAGCCGGGCCAGGAGGTCTCGCCCTGGTCCCCGGCGGCGCAGTCACAGGCGGGCGAGCCCAGCGCCCCCGCCCAGCGCCCCGCCCAGCGCCCCCGCGCCCGGCCCCCAGACCGATCCGTTCATGCGACCCGTCGCCCCGCCGTGGTCGCTCGACCCGCCCGGGCCGCCCCCACCCGAGAGCCCCACCCTCACCCAGCCCCAGGCGGACGTGCCACGGAGCAGCCCGGGCGGACCGGGTCGGGTGTGGATCGTCGCCGGTCTCGTGGCCATTCTCGTCGCCGGACTGGTGGGCGGGGTCATCGGCGCGCTCCTGGAGAAGCCCACGAGCTCGTCCTCGAGCAGCGTGACGACACCTCGGTTCAGCTCGAACACCAGCGCCCTTCCCAAGCCCGCCGACGTCCAGGGCATCCTCGCTCGGGTGGAGCCGGCGGTGGTCAACATCAACACCCAGGGTGGCGGGGGCCGGTTGTCCGGCTCGGGCGCGGGGACGGGCATGGTCATCAGCGGCAACGGTCAAGTCCTCACCAACGCGCACGTCGTCTCGGGCGCCCGCAGCGTCAGCGTCACCTTCCCCGGCCAGAGCCAGACGCATCCGGCCACCGTCACCTCGGCCGACCCCAGCGCCGACGTGGCTCTGGTGCAGATCCAGGGAGTCAGCGGCCTCCCGACCGTGACCCTCGGTGACTCGGGAACCGCTCAGGTCGGTGACAGCGTCCTCGCCATCGGCAACGCCCTCGACCTGGGGAACCAGCCGACGGTGACCGAGGGCATCGTCTCGGCGCTCAATCGCACCCTCAACTCCGGCGGCGAGAGCCTCTCGGGTCTGCTCCAGACCGACGCCGCCATCAGCCCCGGTAACTCCGGTGGTCCTCTGGTCAACTCGGCCGGACAGGTGATCGGCATGAACACCGCTGTACTGACCGGAAGCTCCCAGGAGCCGGCCCAGAACATCGGCTTCGCCATCCCGATCAACCAGGCGAAGACGAAGATCTCCCAGCTCAAGCCCGGTCAGGGGGTCACCAACGGAGGCGCTGCGACTCCGAACGGCGCCTTCCTCGGGGTCGGCGTCGCCGACTCGTCGAGCGCGGCGCCCGGCTCTCCCGGCGGTAGCCCGGGTGCCCTGGTCGAGCAGGTCGTGCCCGGCTCGCCCGCCAGTCAGATCGGTCTGCAGGCTGGTGACGTCATCGTGGCCCTCGACAACAAGCCGGTGTCCAGCGCCAGCGACCTGGCCTCGGCCATCGGCGCCCACCGTGCGGGCGATCACGTCCAGGTGTCGTGGACCCGGAACGGCAACCGTCAGTCGGCGACGGCGACGCTCACGAACTCCCCCGCCACCGGTCAGAGCGGCTGACGGGTCGGGGCCGGCCTCACCCGTCGACGGCGGCCGCCCTGGCGATCTCGGACCGGGCGCCGAGGAGGATGGCGTCGAGCAGGCCGGGGAACCGGGCCTCGAGATCATCACGGCGCAGCATGACCAGCTTGCGCTGGCCGTCGTAGCGCGTCCTGATCACGCCAGCCTCGCGGAGCACCCGCAGATGGTGCGAGCGGGTCGACTTGGCCAGGCCCAGTGAAGCGGTCAGCTCGCCGAGCTCTGCGCAGCACACCTCGGTCGTCTCGGCCAGGGCGCTCACGGTGTGCAGACGGGACGGGTCGGCCAGGGCGTGCATCACCGACGCCAGGTCGATGTCCTCCACCGTCGGTCCCGGCAGCTCTCGCAACTCGCTCCCCCTTCCGGGGTTCTCCTCTCCGACCGGTCTACAGCCGGAATAGAGCACATGCTAGCGGAGTTGGACAGTTCTAAGTTCATCGAACTGTCCGGCTCGACGAGAGAGGGCGGATCTCCCATGACGATGACCGAACGTCAGCTGGCACCCGCGGGCAACTCTCCCCCGCCCGAGGCGCAGCCGCAGGAGCCGGAACCGACCTACGACCCCCGCCGGTGGCGGTCGCTGCCGATCGTCCTGTCGGCCACGTTCATGTCGCTGTTCGACGTGTTCGTCGTCAACGTCGCCGCACCGAGCGTCCAACACGAGCTCCACGCCTCCTCGGCCACGCTCGAGCTCATCGTGGCTGCCTACTCGTTCACCTATGCCGCCGGTCTGGTGACCGGGGCCCGGCTCGGCGACCTCGTCGGGCGCCGGCGCATGTTCGTCGTGGGACTCGGGCTGTTCGCGGCGGCCTCGTTCCTCTGCGGAGCGGCACCGACCAGCGCCGCCCTGATCGCCGGGCGCCTCGCCCAGGGCCTCGGTGCCGCGGCCATGGTTCCCCAGGTGCTGGCCATGCTCACCGTCGGCTTCCCGCCCTCGGAGCGGCCCCGAGCCTTCTCGCTGTTCGGGGCGACCGTGGGCCTCGGCACGGTGTCGGGCCAGGTGCTGGGCGGGGTGCTCCTGCACCTGAACATCCTCGGCCTGGGCTGGCGGCCGATCTTCCTCGTCAACGTGCCGATCGGCATCGCCGCCATCGTGGCGGCCTACCGGCTGCTGCCCGAGTCGCTGGCACGTTTCGCCGACCGCCTGGATCCGCTCGGCGTCGTCCTGCTCAGCACCGGGATCGGCGCCATCACCGCTCCCCTGGTGCTCGGCCGCAGCCAGCACTGGCCGGTCTGGACGTGGGCGTCGTTCCTCGCCGGCGCCCTGCTCGTGACCGCCTTCTTGCGTTGGGAGCGGCGGCTCGGTGAGCAGGGCGGCCACCCCCTCCTGCCCCTCGGGCTGTTCCGCCACCGCGCCTTCAACGTGGGGCTCCTCGTGAACCTGGGGTTCTTCTCCTTCTTCGGCAGCGTGCTGCTCACGCTCACGGTCTTCCTCCAGGAGGGAGTGCACGACTCCCCGCTCACCGCGGGATTGACGTTCGCCCCGCTCGGCGTGGCCTTCGCCGCCTCGTCGCTGGCGGGTCGGCGCCTGCAGGCCCGCTGGGGCGCGAACGTCATCACGGCCGGCACCGCCATCGCGCTGTTGGGCATCATCGGGCTCACGCTGGTCGTGAGCGAGGCAGGGCTGTCGGCGTCTGCGATCGAGCTGTCACCGGTCCTCGTCCTCATCGGCATCGGGAGCGGGCTGGTCGTCCCGCTGATCGTGGCGGGCGTCCTGCAGAGCGTCCCCGGCACCTCGGCCGGCGCGGCGTCGGGCGTGTTGACAACCACCCAGCAGTTCTCGATAACGCTGGGCATCTCGGCCGTGGGCACGCTCTTCTTCGCCAGGCTGGCCACCGCGGGGATGGTGGCGGCCATGCAGGCGGGCCTGCTCGCCGACCTGGGCCTCGTCGGCCTGGCGCTGGCGATGACCCTGCTGCTGCCCCGGCCACCGGCGGCCGTGGGGGTCGCCCAGGGCGCGCCGGCCGGCGCCGAGGCGTGAGCTCACTCGAGCCGTAGGAGCAGCGCAAGGGTCGGGCAGGCGGCCACCGCCCGGCGGGCGTGCTCCACGAGCTCGGGCGGCACGGGATCGGCATTGACGATCGGGTAACCCCAGTCGTCGAGGCGCACCCACTCCGGCAGCAGCTCGGCGCACAGCCCGTGGCCCTCGCAGGTGATCGGGTTCACCCGCAGTCGCACCCTGCGGTCCCGCATCACCAGCTCCTCCCCGCATCCGAGGTCGCCAGGCGGGGCCCGCTGGGATCGGCCCAGCAACGGCCGTGACGCCGGTGCCAGTCGATGTCGTCCGAGAACACCTCGAGGGCGCTGGCCACCAGTCGGGCCGCCCCGTCGGGGTGGTGACAGGCGCCCCGGCCGGCGACGTCGCTGGCCCAGCGGCGGAGCGTCGCCGCCGTGCCCGGTCCGCCCTGGCCGCGGTGCAGCCGATCGAGACCTCCGGCGATCGCGTCCAGGCCGTTGACACACGGACCACATTGGCCAGAGGACTCACCCGCCAGGTAGCGCGCGATCCGCGTCGTCTCGGCCAGCCCGCAGCCGCTCCGGGGTAGCACCACGACCACCCCGGCGCCGAGCGACGCGCCCACCTGGCCGAGCTGATCGTCGGAGAGGCCGCGCTGAAGGTGCTGGTCGAGGTCGAGCCAGCGCCCGGCGTACCCGCCGACGAGGATGGCCCGAGCGTCATCGGGCGCTCCGCCGCAGGCCGTGATCATCTCGGCGACCGGCGTCCCCGGAGCAATTTCGTAGACGCCTGGTCGGGACACGGCGCCGGAAACGGTGACCAGCGCCGAGCCGGCGTGGCCCGGCGTCCCGATCTCCCGGAACCAGTCGGGTCCGTAGCGCGCCAGCAGTGCGAGATGGGCGAGGGTCTCGACGTTCTGGACCAACGTCGGTCGTCCGCCGACGCCCTTCTCGAACGGTCGCGGAGGCACGAACGTGGGCTTCGGCGGCCCCCCGTTCAGCCAGCGGACCAGGGCACTCTCCTCTCCGACCACGTACCCGCTGGGCGCGGCGGCCAGCTCGATCTCGATCGGGTCGAAGCGCGTGGCCCGACGTTCGTCGATGGCCGCCTCCACGCTCAGCACGGCCCTCCTGGCCGCCTGCTCGACACAGACGATCGCCCGCCGGGCCCCCACCGCCTCGGCCGCCAGCATCACCCCGTCGAGGACGAGATGGGGGGCGGACTGGAGCAGCAGCTTGTCCTTGGTGCTGGCAGGCTCACCCTCGGTCCCGTTGGCGACCACCACCGGCCGACGGGCTCCGTCAGCGACGGCGCGCAGCTTCCGCGCCGTCGGGAAGCCGGATCCTCCTCGCCCGCGGAGACCGCCGGCGTCGACGGCGCGGATCAGCGCTTCCCGCGGGCCCCGCCGCACGTCCCCGCCAAGCGGTGGGGGTCCGAGCCGCTCGACGTGAGCAGACAGGCGCAGCGGTGCTTCGGACCGAGAGCCCGATCGGAGGAGCCGAGGGAGCCCGACGGGGGGTGCGCTGGGGGCCACGGCTCAGTCGCCCCCCTGGCCCGTCGCGCCCGAGACCGCGCCCGGAGTGGCGCGCAGCACGCCGCTCACCGCATCGGACGACGGGTCGGTCTGCACTCGGGCGGAGAGCGTGACCGTGGTCCCCTGCGCGTTCGTGGCGGTCATGGTGAGCCCAGTCCCCTGGAGACCGACGACCTTGCCGCGGTACATGTCTGGCTGCTGCGAAGGTCCGAGCGCGACCGTGCTCGTCGCCAGGTCCACGCCCTCGGTCCTCGCCGCCCGACCCTCGATGGTGACGACGAGGCGTCCCGTGACAGCGCCCTCGAGGGCCGTGTCGATGCGAACGGTGACGAGCCCGCCGGCGTCCGGAGCACTCTGCACGAGCGTCCCCTGCAGCGTTGCCGTGAACGGCGCCTGCCCGAAGGTGCTCGGCGCCGCGGTGGAGGGAGGCGCGCTGGTGCTGGGAGAGCCGGGCGTCGTGCTCGAGCCGGAGGAGGCGAGCAGGTTCGACGGGGTGCCCGCCCGCCGGGCCCAGCCAGACTCGAGGGGTCCGGTGATCGTCCAGGCGGCGAGGACGATCGGAACGACGAGGCTCGCCCCGAGGCCCGCCAGACGCGGAACCAGGGGCTCCGGCCAACCGGCGACGACGCGCCACCAGACGGCCAGGATCACGGCGCCGACGCAGCCGAAGGTGACAAGGAGCATCCAGGTCGCCTTGGGATCGGTGCCGGTGCCGAGCCCGTGCACCACGGCGAGGCCCCAACACGCGTACGCGAGCCAGTGCACGATCCTCCAGGCCGGGTAGCCGAGACGTTGGCGCACGGCGCTGGTGATGAGGAGAGCGAGCAGGAGGTCGAAGGCCAGGGCGCCCAGGCCCAACCACACGGACCGGTAGGTGCCGTGGAAGGGGATGACGGAGTCGAGCCACCCGATCGGGGCGAAGCCGTCGGCGACGACGGCCACGACGTGGACGACCAGAAAGGCGAGTGCCAGCAGCGACACGTTGCGGTGCAGTCCCGCGGTCACGAACCGCGGCAGGCGCTCCGAGCGCCAGCGAACGGTGGCCACGATCCCGAGAACTGTCGACCCGGTCAGCAGCAGCAGCGAGACGACGCCGGCGGAACGAGCGAGGTACCAGATCGGGCTGCCGCCGGTGGCAGCGAGCAGCGGCGTCACGTCGCCTCCGGCGATGCCGGCCAGCCGCCGACGGTCACGACCTCGCCGTCGTCCGCGACCAGGCGGGACGGCAGACCCAGTCCCGTCAGCCACTCCACTGCGGTCACACCTCGGACGATGGCGGCGGTGCTGGCGATGTTGGCGTCCACGCAGCTCCCGGCGGTCACGCTCACCGTACGCCACGGGCCGTCGGCGGGCTCGCCCGTCCGGGGGTCGACGATGTGATGGACCGTCCGCCCGCCTCGGCTCCAGCGCCGCACCGTCGTGGAGGAGGTCGCCAACCCCCCGTCGATGACGGTCACGGTCTGCCCACGCCCACCGAGCTGCTCGTGGTGGTCGTCGGTCACCCGGACGACCCAGCCCTCGGGTGGAGGGGGGCCGCTCACGGCGAGATCCCCGCCCACGCTGACGAGCACGCCGCAGCCGGCGGCGGCGTGGGCGGCGGCAGCGGCGCGATCGACGGTCAGCGCCTTGGCGGTGGCGCCGAGGTCCAGCTCGACGCCGGCCGGCACCGTGACCCACCCCTCGGCCCGGTCGAGCTCGATCGCCCGCCAGCCCGGCGCCGGCGCCGCCTTCACGGCCAAGGGGGCGCCGTCGCGGGGGACCTCGGCGAAGTCGCGGTCGTAGCCGTTGAGGCGAAGGGCGCGGCCGACCGTCGGATCCACGTCGCCCTCGGTCAGCTCGGCCGCTCGGAGGGACACGGCCAAGGCCGTGACCATCAGCGGTCCGACCGGCACGCGCCGGCCACCCGCGGCATTGAGCCGGGCGAGCTCGGAGTCGGACCGAAACCGGCTGGCGGCGACGTCCATCGCGGCCAGCTCACCCTCCACGGCCCGGCGCGCAGCGGCGATGGCGCCGGGTTCGGTCACGAGCACGCTGACCGTCGTGCCGAGAGCAGGGAAGGAGATCGAGGCGAGCGAGCCGGTCACGTCCCGCCCGAGACGACGTGATGGGATCGTCTCGTCGGGGACGGCGCCTGGGCCGGGGGCTGCAGCCCGTTGAGATCGCTGCTCCCGTCGGGCGGTGTCACGGTCGTCGTCGTGCTCGCGTCCGCCGGACCCGCCCTGGCTCGGGACGGTGGAAGCGGGGCTGGAGCTCGCCCTCCCCGGAAGGGCGTCCGCGGCCACTGCCGCGATGATCCCCGTGGCTGCGACCGCGCCCGCCGCCACCCACGCCGTGATCCGGTAGAGGCGCCGCAGGCCCTCCTCCCGGGACCGGGGGCTGGGAGCGTTCATCGCCACCAGTTTGGCCGGTCAATCTGGGAGCCAGCTCAGAATCCCGCACGAATTGGACCAGGACCACGAGCTGAGCGTGCCCGCTGCTCCTGGGAGCCAGCTGGGGGCCAGCCGCACGGCGCCCAACAGTTGCCTGGGCCGGTTGGCCCTTAGTTGGAGGAGGCGGCCACGCCATCTGGGCCGTGCCGGGGCAGCTCGACCTGGAAGGAGGCTCCCCCGCCGTCGCGCGACGCGACCCGCACCCGTCCACCGTGGGCATCGGTGATGGCGGCGACGATCGACAGACCGAGTCCGACGCCACCGTTGTCCCGAGAGCGCGAGGTGTCAGCCCGGTAGAAGCGCTCGAACACCCGCTCGGCCGCGGCCGGGTCGATGCCGGGCCCCTCGTCGGCGACCTCGAGCACGGCGTTGCCGTTCTCGGAGCCGACGCTGACGCGGGCCGGGCAGCCCGGCGGGGTGTGGGTCCGAACGTTGGCGAGCAGGTTGTCGACGACCTGACGGAGCCGCCGCCGGTCGCCCACCACCGTCACGGGCGTGTCGACGGCGAGGCTGAGCGGCCGGTCCGGCTCCACCGCGTGCGCGGCGTCAACGGCCTGGCCGACCACGGTCGCCAGATCGACCCGCTCCCGCTCCAGCGGGCGGCCCTGATCGAGGCGGGCCAGCAGCAGGAGGTCGTCGACGAGCACACCCATGCGGGTCGCCTCGTCCTCGATCCGCTGCATCGACTTGGCGAGGTCTTCCGGTCGCCGGTCGGCACCCCGCCGGAACAGCTCGGCGTAGCCGCGGATCGACGTGAGCGGCGTCCGCAGCTCGTGAGAGGCGTCGGCCACGAACCGTCTGAGGCGGTCCTCTGAGGCCTTGCGCTCGGTGAAGGCCGCTTCGATGCGCGCCAGCATGGCGTTGAGGGCGATCCCGAGGCGGCCGATCTCGGTGCGGGGCTCGGTCCCCGGGATGCGGCGGTCCAGCTCGCCCTTGGCGATTGCTCCCGCCGTCTCGGCGATGTCGTCCAGCGGCCGGAAGCTGATCCGCACGAGCCACAGCCCGAGCAGCACGGCGAGGGCGACGACCGCGCCGGTGACGGCGAGCTCGATCCAGCGCAACCGGGACAGCGTCGAGCTCACGTCCGAGAGCGGCAGGGCGACGACCGTGGTTCCCGACAGCTCCGGCAGCGAGGTCACGCGGACGCGGAAGCTCGGCCCTCCAGCCTGGGCAGACGGCGCGTCGAACGTGGCCGAGCCGGGCGTGAGCGGGCCGTTGCCCGGGCCCGGTGTCGGGAGCGGGTCGGGCAGCCGGGGTGTGTACGGCTGACCATCGTTCAGGGGCTGAGGGTTGCCGCTCACCACGAGCGCGCCCTGCCCGTCGCGGACCTGGAAGAACACGCCGGCTAGGGCGCCGCGGTCGAGCCGGCCGGTGACCAACATGCCGCGGGTGAGCCCGTTGTCGAGGGACGTCAGCTGCTGGTCCACCCGACCGAAGAGGAACGACTGCAGGGCGCGGTAGCTGGCCACGTCGGACACCACGAGGCCCACCACGACGAGGAGGACCAGCGCCCCGAGCAGCCGCTGACGCAGCGAGAGCCTCCGTGGCTTGTCCCCAAGACCGGGTGGATGCCGCCACCTCATGCTCAGGCCTGGGGTAGTCGGAGGCTGTAGCCCACCTGACGGCTGGTGTGGATGAGCGGAGGGCCCAGCGGGTCGAGCTTCTTGCGCAGGTAGCTGATGTAGGTCTCGAGGACGTTCGGATCGCCTTCGAAGTCGTACTGCCACACGTGCTCGAGGATCTGCACCTTGGAGAGGACCCTGCGGGGATTGAGCATGAAGTAGCGCAGGAGGTTGAACTCGGTGGCGGTCAGGTGCACGAGCACCCCGCCCCGCCAGACCTCCCGGGTGTCCTCGTCGAGAACCAGGTCGGCGAACTGGAGCTGGGCGCCGGAGTCGGCCTCGCCCTGGGTGCGGCGCAGTATGGCCCGAGCCCGGGCGACGAGCTCCTCGAGGCTGAATGGCTTGGTGACGTAGTCGTCCCCGCCGACGGTCAACCCGGCGACCTTGTCCTCGGTGGCATCCCGGGCGGTCAGGAAGAGGACCGGCACCCGGACGCCGTCGGTCCGCAGGCGCCGCGTCACCTCCAGGCCGTCGAGGTCGGGCAGCATCACGTCGAGCACGATGAGGTCCGGGCGAAAGGACGTGGCGGCGGCGAGGGCCGCCCTCCCCATGCTCGCCTCCTCGACCTCGAAGCCTTCGTAGCGCAAGGACGTGCCGACGAGATCCCGGATGTACTGCTCGTCGTCGACCACGAGGACCCGGGTGGCAGGCTCCGACCCTCGGTGGGCGCCTTCCTTCCAGCTCATCACCAACCGATGATGTCAGGCCCAGCTGGGAGTTGGCTGTGAACGACGGGCGGGTGGCCGGATTCACAGAGCATTCTCAGCCCGGGGGCCAGCTAGGCTCCGCCCGGCGTGATTCGGGTCGAGTTCACCAAGCAGGTCCGCCGGGCACGGACCTACATCGCCCTCGGCGTGCTCGCTGTCATCCCGATCATCCTGACCGTCGCCCTCAAGCTCAACCCGCCGAGCCCGTCGAGCAACGAGCGCGGCTACTTCGAGGTGGCCACGCACTCGGGGATCAACGTGCCGCTGGCCGCGCTGACGGCCACGAGCGCCTTCCTGCTCGTGATCGTGGTCTCGCTGTTCGCCGGTGAGACGGTCTCGGGCGAGGCGACATGGGGCACGCTGCGTTACCTCCTGGTCCGGCCGGTCTCGCGGCCCCGTCTGCTCGCCACCAAGCTGCTCGTGGCCGCGACCCTGTCGATCGTGGCCACGGTCGTCATCTCGGTCGTCGCCCTGGTGGCAGGCGTGATCGCGTTCGGGTGGAACCCCGTGCTGACCCCGTCGTTCCAGATCGTGTCCCAGGGCTCCGCCATCGCCAAGCTGGCCCTCGGCACCGCCTACGTGGCCTGGAGCATGGCGGCCTTCGTCAGCTTCGCGTTCCTCCTGTCGACCTTGACCGACTCGGCCTTCGCCGCCGTGGCCGGAGGCGTCGGGCTCGGAATCGTCAGCCAGATCCTCAACAACATCTCGGCGCTCGACTTCATGAGCTTCGTGTTCCCGACGCACTACGTCGACGCGTGGCACGGGCTGTTCTTCCAGCCCACCCGGACCGGTGACATGGTCCACGGGGTGCTGCTCGAGCTGCCGTACCTGGCCGTCTTTCTGGGCCTGGCCTGGTGGAACTTCCTGCGCAAGGACGTCTTGAGCTGAATCCGCCAGAGCCGGGATGAGAATCCTCAGAGAACTCTGAGGTTGCTCCCAGTTCCAGATGAGCTTGAGCCGTCAGTATGGGCGACATGTCCTCCTCACTGACGGTACCGGCCAGGCCCGACAACCCGACGACAGCCGACCAACCCGCTTCCAGGGTGCTGGTGCTGGGCGGAGACGGCTACCTGGGGTGGCCGACGGCGCTGCACCTGTCGCGCCGGGGCCATCAGGTCGGCGTCGTCGACAGTCTCTGCCGCCGCCAGTACGACGTCGAGATGGGCGTGGAGAGCCTGGTGCCGATCGCCTCCATGGAGCGGCGGGTCCAGGCCTGGGCCGAGGTCACCGGGCTCGCCATCACGGCCTACGTCGGCGACATGATGGACCCGGACTTCGTGGCGACGACGCTGGCGGACTTCCGGCCCGACGCGGTGGTGCACTTCGCCGAGCAGCGCAGCGCCCCGTACTCGATGATCGACCGGGCCCACGCCGTCTACACCCAGGTCAACAACGTGGTGGGGACGCTCAACCTCCTCTACGCCATCGCCGAGGTCGATCCGGACATCCACCTGGTCAAGCTGGGAACGATGGGCGAGTACGGGACGCCCAACATCGACATCGAGGAAGGCTTCATCGAGATCCGCCACCGTGGCCGCACCGACGTGCTGCCGTTTCCCAAGCAGCCCGGCTCCTTCTACCACCTGTCCAAGGTCCACGACTCGCACAACATCGCCTTCGCCGCCCGGACGTGGGGCCTGCGGGCGACCGATCTCAACCAGGGCATCGTCTACGGCCAGGAGACACCCGAGACGACGCTGCACCCCCACCTCGCCACCCGGTTCGACTACGACGCCGTCTTCGGCACCGTGCTCAACCGCTTCGTGGTGCAGGCCAGCGCCGGCTATCCCCTCACCGTCTACGGCAAGGGCGGGCAGACCAGAGGGATGCTCGACATCCGGGACACCCTCGCCTGCGTGGAGCTCGCCCTGTCGAACCCGGCCGCGGCCGGCGAGTACCGCGTGTTCAACCAGTTCACCGAGTCGTGGTCGGTCATGGACCTGGCCGAGATGGTCGTCCGGGCCACCGGCGATCGGATCCGGATCGAAGCGGTTCCCGACCCGCGGGTGGAGGACGAGGACCACTACTACCGGGCGGCGCACACCAAGCTGCTCGACCTCGGCCTGATGCCCCACCTCCTCTCGGAGACGCCTCGTCCTGTCGCTGCTCGCCGTCGCCGAGCGGCACGCGGCGCGCATCGTCCCCGAGGCCATCCCCCCGACGGTCGACTGGCGTCGCACGGGGAGCCGGGTGGGCGCCGCTTAGGGCCCGGCCTCGCCGTGCTCTGCGCACCGCCCGACCGTCCTGGCCGGGGTGACGAGCACCGTGAGCCGGCGGCCACAGGACGGGCAGAACCGGGGTGGGTCCAGCGGCCGGCGGCACCCCTGACAGCGCTCCGAGGGCTGGCCGCAGCCGGTGCAGTACACCGTTTCGGATGGCTCAGATGACCGGGCTCAGGGCGCCGATGGGCATCCGCAGGTCGGCGAGCATCCGAAGATCCTCCTCCGGGGCGCGACCGAGGGTCGTGAGGTAGTTGCCGACGATCAGGGCGTTGATCCCGGCGGTCATGCCCATGGCCTGGAGCTGGCCGAGGGTCACCTCTCGTCCCCCCGCGTAGCGGAGGATCACTCCCGGCAGCGCCAGGCGGAACAGGGCGATCCAGCGCAGGGCCTCCATCGCCCCCACCATGGGCCGGTCCGACAGTGGCGTGCCCGGACGGGGATTGAGGAAGTTGACGGGCACCTCGGCCGGGTCCAGCTCGCGCAGCTGGCCCAGCATCTCGAGCCGCTGCTCGTCGCTCTCGCCCATGCCGAGGAGGACGCCGCAGCACAGCTCCATCCCGTGCCGGCGGACCAACCGACAGGTGTCCGCCCGCTCCTCCCAGGTGTGGGTCGTCACGATCCTGCCGAAGTGCGACCGTGCCGTCTCGATGTTGTGGTTGTAGCGGTGCACCCCGGCGGCGGCCAGGCGACCGGCCTGCTCGTCGGTGAGGATCCCGGCGCTCACGGCCACGTTGAGCCCGGTGCGGGCGCCGACGAGCGGCACCAGATCGATGATGCGCCGCAGCGTCCGCTCGTCGGGTCCGCGCACGGCGAGCACGATGCAGAACTCCGACGCCCCGAGTCGCGCCGTCTCTTCGGCCGCGGCCAGCACCTCCTCGGTGTCGAGGAACGGCGTGGCCTTGACGGGCGAGTCGAACCGGGACGACTGGCTGCAGAACGCGCAGTCCTCCGGGCACCCGCCGGTCTTGGTCGACAGGATGCCCTCGACCTCGACCGTCGGGCCTCGCCAGCCCAGCCGCACCTCGTGGGCCAGGGCGGTGAGGGAGGGGATGGCCTCGTCGGGGACCGAAGCCAGTGCGCGGAGCTCTCCCGCGTCGAGCAGCCGTCTCTCGTCCAGCAGGGCGGTGCCGGCGGCGGACAATACTGACCGGGCGGGGGTCACGGGGCCGAGAGGCTAGTGCCTGTGCCGCTGCGGGTCGGGTGCAACCGGGGCGAGGGGCGTGGGTAGGGGCAGCGTGCCATTTCGCAGAGATTCGCAGCCGTGTCAGCCGAAGTTGGCCGCCCGTTCAGGTCGGCATGTTGTCCTGGTGGCCATGGGTGAGGTCAGCACGGGCACCAGGGTGGAAGTCGTCAATCGGTTCACCGCTTCCTGGAGCCGGGGCTTCGTCGTCGCCGAGGTGCTCGAGAGCGGCTATCGCGTCGAGCGGCTCTCGGACGGGTGCATCCTCCCCGCCGTGTTCTCGTCCCGGGACGTGCGGCCCGTGGATCAGCCGGCCCTGCCTGGACCGGGTCACGACAGGGCCACCAGGTCGGCGAGCTCGCCCCGCCAGGCGTCCTCGACACCGTCGGGCAGGAGGAGCACCCGCTCCGGCCGCAGGGACTCGACGGCCTCCTCGTCGTGGGTGACGAGCACGACCGCGCCTTCGTAGCGGGCGAGGGCGACGAGCACCTCGGCGCGGCTGGCAGGGTCGAGGTTGTTGGTCGGCTCGTCCAGCAACAGCACGTTGGCCCCCGAGACGACGAGGGTCGCCAGCGCCAGCCTCGTCTTCTCTCCGCCCGAGAGGGTCCCGACGGGCTGGTCGACGGCGTCACCCGAGAAGAGGAAGGACCCGAGGACGCCGCGTGCCTCGGCGAGCTCGAGGTTGGCAGCGGCGGCCCGCAGGTTGGCGAGCACGCTGGCGGCCTCGTCGAGCTGCTCGTGCTCCTGGGCGTAGTAGCCCAGGCGCAGGCCGTGGCCGTGCGCCACCGTGCCCGTGTCTGGCCTCTCCAGACCGACCAGGACACGCAGCAGCGTGGTCTTACCGGCGCCGTTCAGTCCCAGGACCACGAGCCGGGAGCCCCGGTCGACGGCGAGATCGACGTCGGTGAAGACCTCGAGGGATCCGAAGGATTTGGAGAGACCGGTGGCTGCGAGGGGCGTGCGACCACACGGCGCCGGGCTCGGAAAGCGCAGCTTGGCCACGCGGTCGGTCCGGCGGACCTCGCCGACCCCCGCCATCAGCTGATCGGCCCGCCGGTCCATGCCCTTGGCCGCCCTGGCCTTGGTGGCCTTGGCCCGCATGCGGGCCGCCTGGTCCCGCAGGGCGGCGGCCCGCTTCTCGGCGTTGGCCCGCTCGCGCCGGCGGCGGCGCTCGTCGAGCTCGCGCTGGTCGAGGTAGGCCTTCCAGCCGAGGTTGTAGACCTCGAGGACCGCCCGGTTGGCGTCGAGGTGGAAGACGCGGTTGACGGTCGACGCCAGCAGGTCGGCGTCGTGGCTGATCACGACCAGCCCGCCGGTGTGGGTGCGGAGGTAGTCCCGCAGCCAGGCGATCGAGTCGGCGTCGAGATGGTTGGTGGGCTCGTCCAGCAGCAGCATCTCCGCTCCGCCGAACAGGACTCTGGCCAGCTCGATCCGGCGCCGCTGCCCGCCCGACAGCGTGCGCAGTGGCTGGTCGAGCGCCCGCTCCGGCAGGGCCAGGCCGGACGCCATCGACGCCGCCTCGGCCTCGGCGCCGTAGCCGCCGAGGACCTGGAACCGATCCTCCAGCGCGCCGTAACGGCGAAGCACCCTGGTCACCTCGACGGGATCGGGCCCGGCCATGGCGGCGCGGGCTCGCTCCATCTCGTCGGTGAGGCGGTCGAGCCCCCGCGCCGACAGGATGCGCTGGCGGGCGGGCAGGTCGAGGTCGCCGGTACGAGGATCCTGGGGCAGGTAGCCGATCGCCCCCGAGCGGATCACCCCGCCCGCCGCCGGCGCGATCTCGCCCGCGAGCGCCCGCACGAGGGTCGTCTTCCCCGACCCGTTGCGTCCGACCAGTCCGATCCGGTCGCCAGCGGCGACGTGAAAGGAGGTCGGCTCCAGGAGCAGGCGCGGCCCGACGCGCAGCTCCATGTTGGTGACGGTGAACATCGTGAGGCTCCTCGGACGATCGGGCGGAGGACGGGCGTCGGCTGCGGTTCGACCTATTCGAGCGAGGAGCGCACGCGGCCAGGATATCGCCCCCGAGGCTCGAATCCTCTAGAGAGATGGGGATCTCGGTATGGCGGCGGCGGCGAAGCCTGTTCCTGGCCATCGTCGCCGTTGTCGCCGCCGGCGGCGCCGCCCTGCCGGGTGCTGCCGGGGCGGCATCGACCCCATGGCAGCCGGAGCCGGCGTCATACGGCGTCGCCAGCACCAGCAACGTCGGGGTCACGATGGCCGACGGCACCGTGCTCCGGGTCGACGTCTACTACCCGACCGAACCGGCCACGGGCAAGGCGGCGGCCGGTCCGTTCCCGGTGCTGCTGACCCAGACGCCCTACGGCAAGGAGGCTGTGGCCGATACGTACTTCGTCCAACGGGGCTACCTGGAGGTGGTGGCCGACGTCCGCGGTACCGGGGACTCCGGAGGGAGCTGGGGCCTGTTCGACCCGGCCCAGGCCAGCGACGGCGCCACCCTCGTGCGCTGGGTGGCGCGGCTGCCGCACTCCAATGGCGCCGTGGGCTTGTTCGGGTCGTCCTACATGGGCATCGACCAGTTCCTCACGGCGGCCCGTCTCGGCCCCGGCTCGCCCGTCAAGGCCCTCTTCCCCGTCATCACCGCCGACGACATCTACCGGGACACGGCCTTCCAGGGCGGGCTCCTCGACAGCGAGTTCGGTGGGATCTACCTCGGCCTGACCGGCGCGCTCAACATGGCCAACCCGCCGCTGGAGAGCGCCGCCGCGCCCGGCAGCGGGAGCGGCGGCGGGCTGGCGGGCGTCGAGGCGCAGCACGCCGAGGGCCTGGCGACGTACCACGCGGCAAGCGTCGCCAACACCGAGAGCGGCGGCGATCAGGACTACGACGGCGCCTACTGGGCCGCCCGCAACCCGGCGAACGTCCTGAGCAAGATCGTCTCCGACGGCATCCCGGCCTTCCTCGTGGGTGGCTGGTACGACCTGTTCCAACGGGGGGAGCCGCTCAACTACGCCGGTCTCCAGAACGCCTGGGACCACCGTCCGGTCGGGGCTCCGATGCGGGCGGACCAGCCCGTCACCGGCCGCTACCAGCTGATGATGGGTCCCTGGTACCACCTGACCGCGGGTCAGGGTGTGGACCTCCATCGCATCCAGCTGGAGTGGTTCGACACCTGGTTGCGCGGCGAGCCGACGGGGATGGGTCAGTCACGGACCCCCCTGCACCTCTTCCAGCTCGGCGCCAACCGCTGGACGGACGCGGCGACGTGGCCGCTGCCGCAGGCCCAGGCGACGACCTACTACCTCTCATCCGGGCCGTCAGGTTCGTCGGCGCCCTCGACCAACGACGGGACGCTCTCGCCCGGCCGACCGACGGCGGGTAGCGGCGCCGACCCGGTGCTCTTCACCGGTGCGACCAACCCCTGTGACCGCCAGAGCGAGCAGTGGAGCATGGGCGCGCCCTCCCTGGCCACCAGCTCGGCGGGACTACCGACGGATCCCTGCACGACCGACGACCGCGCCCTGCAGGCGGGTCCGAACGCCCTGACCTACACCACGGCTCCGTTCAATGCGCCGAGGGTGCTGGCCGGACCGATCGACGCCAGCATCTACGCCACCACGACGACGAAGGACGCGGAGTGGGTGGCGACGGTGGAGGACGTGGCACCCAGCGGCTCCTCCACGCCGCTGACGGCGGGAGCGCTGCTGGGCTCGTTCCGGGCCCTGGACACCAGTAGGTCCTGGTTCGGTTCGGGAGGCCAGCTCCTCCTGCCCTACCACCCGTACACGCAGGCCTCCGTCACGCCGGTGACGGCAGGCAAGGTGACCCGTTTCGACGTCGAGGTCTTCCCCACCGTCGCCGTGCTGGCACCGGGCCATCGCCTCCGCCTGACCATCACCACCTCCGACACCCCCCATCTCGGTCCCACTCCGGCCCAGCTGGCCAACCTCGTCGGCGGCGCGTACCAGGTCCAGCGCAACGCCACCGCTGCCTCCTTCGTCCAGCTCCCCTTGGCGCCCCCGACGGCCGTCGCCGCGCCCTGCGCCCTCTGCCACTAGACGGCCCTCGGCCAGGGCGGGCCTAGCCGCTGCAGGTTCGCCCGACGCGAGCCGCGGAGACCGTTCTGGTCGTGTTGACGCCACAGAAATGCAGCGCCAACGCTGCAGGGTCGTCGAAGCGGGCCGGCAACGAGCGTTCTTGCAGCGATTGGGACCGCCGAGGCATCAGCACTATCGTGCCGTCACGGTCGCTGGGTCCGGCTCTCTTCACCCGGCCGAAGGACGAACGCCGCGACACGCTGCTCGCGGAGGCCAAGGAGGTCGGCATGGAGGGGATGTTCCCTTCGCACAGCGACACCACCGTCGGGGTCGTCGTCTCGGGTGCCCGGAGGTGTGCTGGCGGTGCGGAGTGATCACCACCAACGTCGTCGGGGTGGCGCCGGCCGGAGCGACGGATCCGTACGACCTGCTGCCGTTCACGGACGACCCCGTGAAGGAGCTCGTCGCCGCTCTGCTCGACGACGCAGCGCGCCGTCAGGCGGGCGTCGGACGCATCCGCCCCAGATGGAGCAGGACGACGGGGTCTTCCTATGTCAGCAACGGATGCCGCCGCTGTGACGCCCTCCAGGGTGATCACTACATCATGGAGTCGATCGCCGGCATCGACGAGAGCACCATGAGGGAGCTGGTGGCGGTGGCCGAGATCGAGATGTCCGCCGCCAGCTGGACGGAGCTTCTCGAGGCCTGCCTGGGCGTCTGACCCGAACGCCCCGCGATCAGCGCTCGAGGGCGGACCGCGCCTTCTTGGACAGACGCCCGAGCACGAGCTCGTACGAGTGGGCGATCATGTCCTTGACCTCGTCGTCGTCGATCGATCCGTCGAGGTCGACGGTGTTCCAGTGGCGCCGCCCGCGACATCGTCTCCGCCTACTCGACGGCGCAGGCCGAGTGAGCCTACGGTGAGTGGCGCAGCGACGACGGTCGGCCCTGCGGGCCGGCCCGGAACGACCGTGGAGACCGAACGTGGACTCGTTTGCCGGAAAGTTGGCCATCGTCACCGGAGGCGGCTCCGGCATGGGACGGGAGCTCGTCCTCCAGCTGGCGGCCGAGGGCTGCTCGGTCGCCACCTGCGACATCGACGCCGCCGGTGTGAGCGAGACGGCCGGGCCGAGCCCAGGCCGGGAGCCGGATCACGACGCACGTGTGTGACGTGTCGGCCGAGGACGAGGTCCTTCGCTTTCGCGACGAGGTACTGAGCCAGCACGCAACCGAGCACGTGAACCTGGTGTTCAACAACGCCGGGATCGGCGGCGGAGGCAGCTTCATCGCCGACGAGCGGAAGGATTGGGAGCGGACGTTCGGCATCGACTGGTGGGGTGTGTACTACTGCACCCGTGCCTTCCTGCCCCTCCTGATCGCGAGCGACGACGGCTACCTCGTCAACACGAGCAGCGCCAACGGCTTCTGGGCGTCGCTCGGTCCCGGCGTGCCACACACCGCGTACAGCACGGCCAAGTTCGCGGTCAAGGGCTTCTCTGAGGCGCTGATCGAGGATCTCCGGGTGCACGCCCCGCACGTGAAGGTGGCGGTCGTCATGCCCGGCCACGTCGGCACCGACATCGTCGCCAACTCCCGCCGGGTCCTGGGCACCAACGAGGTGGACGACATCCCCGCGGTCGACCTCGAGCGGATGCGAGCTCAGCTGACCATGCGGGGGCTGCAAGCCGACGAGATGTCACCCGACCAGCTGCGCGAGGTCGTCAAGCTGGTGGAGCAGGGCTTCCGTGACGCGGCACCGCTGACAGCCGCGCAAGCGGCGACCATCATCCTCGACGGTGTCCGCGCTGGACGCTGGCGCATCCTCGTCGGTGACGACGCCAGAGCGCTCGACGAGCGCGTGCGGGCCGATCCGGAGACGGCGTACGACCACGGCGGCGCCGACCTCGGAACGATCCTGCTCGGCGCCACCCAGCCGACCCGACCCCCACGGTCGAGGAGGGGGGCACGTAGCTCGGCCGTGTCGCCGATCATGTGCGCCGGTGCAGCCGGTAGGTACGGACCGGTTCGGCGAAACCCTTGAGGACCAGGTCCCGCTCTGCTTCGAAGCCGAAGGCGCCAGAGGCCGCACGTCGCACGCTGTCGGACACGAGGGCGGTAGACGCCTCGGCGGCACCGACGAGGCGGGCGGCCAGGTTGACGGTCTCGCCGTAGTAGTCGCCGTAGATGCCGACGACGGCACCGCTGGCGAGACCGACCCGGACCCGATACGGCGACCGCTCGACGAGCTCGAGCGCGATGTGGCAGGCAGACGTCGCTTCTTCAACCACGAACATCGCTTCGTCGCCGATCAGCTTCACCACCCGGCCGCCGGCTCCGGTGACGACGTCCCATACCAGCTCCTCGAAACGACGCACCGTGTGGGCCAGCTCGGCGACCGAGCCCGCACGGACAGCCTCGGTGGAGCCGACCATGTCGGCGAAGCCGACGGTACGCTCCAGGGTGACAGCCGCCCTTTCCTCGTCGGGCGACCACAGCTGGTACGAGACCAGGACGAGATGGCGACGGAAGACTGCATTGATCGCGTCGAGGAACCTGGGCAGGACCTCGCGCGCGATGGTGGAGTAGTCGTCGACGACTTCGGAGTAGATGTTGCCCGCGTCGAGGCTGGGGACCTCCACTCCGATCCGGATGGCTTCGATGACTGCTTCGGCCATTCGCGCCACGGAGGAACCGATGACGCGGGCGACACCGAGGGCCGCATCCTCCCCCACCATGCTCGACATGCCTACGAGGAGGCGCAGCGCCTCCGCCGCGTCGGGAGTGACATCGAGCGGGATCGCGCCCGAGGCCGGCAACCCAAGCGCCAGCCACAGACGCCGCACCAAGGCAGGGTCGAGCCCCGACCGATCGACGAAGTCGTCGAATCGGATACGTCTCCCCTGGCGGTCGGATCGACAGGTCGACCGACAGGGCTCCGAGGGATGCGCGCCGCCATGCCCGCACGACCTGGTCGGTCGTCGCGCCCAGCTCGAACAGTCGGCCGAGCAGCCGCAGTCGGTCGGCGGCGTCCGGGGCAGAGGGGTCGTAGAGCCCGAGTCGCTCGAGCTCGGCCTCGTCAGGGGCCTGCGCCATACCCGTATCTCAGCAGCTCTGTGAGCCAGCGGGACACCTGCGCCGGCTACACGGAAGGTGGTGTTCGCAAGCGGCCGTCGAGTGGCAGCCGAGATCGACGCAAGCGCTGCCGATCACGCGAGCCCGAGGCGTCAGGCCGACTTGCCCGACTCGATCCAGCGCTGGAACACCTGCACCTTCTCGTCCTGCCAGGCGCCGTCGCACGGCATCGACCCGTCCCGCAGGCGCCCGAGGATGTCGTCAGCCCGCGGCGCCACGTCGTCGTAGGACCAGAGATCGAAGGCGAACTTCATCGACTGTCGGTCGCGCTCGACGGAACAGGGGCTTGACGTGGGTGGCGAAGCTCACCGTCTCGTCGGCGGTCGGCAGGACCACGGGTTGGTCGGCGCCCTCGGCCGGAGCAGCGACAGCCGACACCCTGCTGCCCGGAGGGCCTGCGGTGCCCCAGCTCCAGTGGGGCATGGGCATGTGCTCGGGCGGCTGGGCACCGGCCTGGGAGTTCTCCAGGGCGATGCGTGACCCCCATTCGATGTAGGCGGTGAAGGCGGAACGGAACTCGGGATCGCTCGGCAACCCCGCGTCATCCGCGGCGCGGAGGATGAGCATGACCCACCGGGCGCGCCGCTCCTCGGTCAGCTCCTTGCCGATGTGCTGGTGCATCATCCGCGAGTAGCCGCCGTACTCGTCGCTGTAGGCGGGTGGCCCGCCGAACACCTCGCCCAACCACGAGGCGACCCGCTGGGGGTGGTCGGCCGACATGTTGGCGAACAGCGGGGCCAGCAGCGGGTCCTCGGGCACGTACCTCTCGTAGAACAACCTGGTCATCCTGGTCAGCGCAGGCAGGCCGCCACACCACTCGAACATCGTCGGCTCGTCGTCGGGGTCGGGCACGGGGTCGTGGAAATCCACGTACCAGTGCATGCCGCTGCAGAAGGGCTTGTTCTGTGAGTGTCCGCAGCGACACAGGGCGTAGTGCTCGTACGACGCTCCGGCGTTGCGGGCAACGTCGGCGCCCCCATCGCCGACCAGGGCGATGCCGCCGGTGATGCGGTAGGGGCCGTCCTTGGAGACCTCGATGGCGGGCTGGCGACGATTGTCCCAGTCGACCTGATCGCGGACCTCCTCACCGTCGATGGCATAGCTGAGCGCGCCCGACGGGCAATCTCGGACGGCTCGGATGATCTCGTCCATCCGTCCTCCGCTCGGGGCCACGAACGGCTCCTCGTCCGTCCGGAACACCGTGGACAGGCGGTCGGTACAGAATCCCGAGTGTTGGCAGGTGCCCCGGTTGTCGAGGATCGTCACCTGCTGACCCACGTAGGTGTCCTCGCGATCCGGGACCCGCTTGGGATCCTTGGCTCCGGTGAAGCCGATCGTCGCGTGCGTCCCGTCACAGAAGGGCTTCATGGCCGAGCCACCGCACCGGCAGAGGGCCATCGTCGGCCGAGCCGGGATGGACTCTCCCAGCCAGCCACGAAGGTTCTCGGCGTTGACCACCAGGTAGGGGCCGTCCGGCGCGGGCTGGATCCCGGGCGCCATGCTTGTCTGCAGACGCCGCAGCTGTTCCGTCCGAGCGTCACTCTCGTCCGGGTCGAGATCGCAGGCGAGATCCTGCAGCGCGGCCGTCGCCTCGAGCAGGCCGGACCGGGCCGCCGAGGTGGCGCCGACACGGGTGCACATCCGGGTCGCTTCCTGAGCCAGGTGCCACACCTCCTCGTCGACTGGTCCCTTCGTCACGGGTCCGTCGTCGACGGAACCCGATCCGTCCGCCGGCATCGGCGCCAGGGCGCCGGCGAGCGGGCGCAGCACGCTGTCGACCAGCCGCGCCGCCACGACCCTCGCCCGCCCATGCGTGCCATCGGTCGAGCCGGTCATGACCGCCCTCGTCAGCTGGTGGGCGCGGTCGAACAGCTCGACCAGCTCACGCCCGTCGTCGCCGATCGAGGCGTCCGTGACGGCCTGCGCCAGTCCAGCGGCGCGGGCACGCAGCGACTCCAGCTCGTCCCCACCGCCCGGCTGCCCATCGGCCGACGGCGCCCCGTCCCGAGCGGGCCGGGGCCGTGCCCCCCAGTCCGCGAAATGCGCCTGCAACGACCGGGCGATGTCGGTCAGGGCGGAACCGACGGTGGAGAGGGCGTCGGCCACCTGCGCACCGGCATCGGACGCGATCTCTTCGGAGAGGTGAGCCGCCTCGTCGAGGCGCTCGGCCAACAGCGCCCACGCCGCGTTGCGGTGGGGCATCAGGTAATCGCTCTCGTAGAAGAGCTCGAAGCTCGGACCGGCTGTCCGCCCGTCGTAGCCCGGCCCCGCCGGGAGGGTCGTGATGAGATCACCGAGGGGCTTGATGACCTGGAACATCAGCGCCACCGTCGCGTCGGCCAGCGTGGCCAGCTGTGGGTCGGTTTCCTCGGTGTGGGCGAAGTACCGCTCGAAGATCTGGAGCAGGATCTCGTAGCCCACGTTGAAGAGGTCGGTGCACCTCGCGGTCAGCGCATCAGTGATGAGGGGCACCTCCACGTGGCGCTCCGGCTGGCGGACGCACGCCGCAAGCACCGGGCGAACCGGGTCGAAGTCCGGGTTCGCCTGGGTCATCTGCTGGTACTCGTCGAGGATGTCGACGAACTGCCCGAAGTGAGCAGTGCGCCACTCGCCTCTCGGGCCCTCGCCCTGCTCGAGGATCGTGTCGACGGCCTGCTGCGCCGAGGCGAGGTCGGTCACCGCCACCAGCTCGGGCCAGCGGAAGCTCGCCGTGGTGGCCTGGGCCTTCGGCGGCCCCACGAACAGCCACTCCTCGCCGTACTTGTCCGCCAGGTGGGCGAGACCCTGCTCGATCGACCGATAGAGATGACCGACGGTGGCAAAGTCCTGCAGCCTCGGGACGATGTCGCCCTTCTCGAGGACCGGCTCGGCCCGGCCCATTGCCGCAAGCCCCTCGGCATCCTCGAGCTCCATACCCTCGGGGCGCTCGAGGAACATGAAGTGCTGGAGGGCCTCCTTGCCAAAGGGGAGCAACGCCAGCTGCACGCCGGCGGGATAGTGGGCGGCGGGCTGGGGCAGGTTGGGCCGGGCCAGGTGCGGCGCCGCTCCGACGGCTGACAAGAGGTTGTGGACCAGCGCCAGGTGCAGCATCTCCTGGGTGGCCACGTGGGAGACGACGCCCCGCCAGCGCCGTACGGCATCGACCTCCGCCTCGCTCAGCCCCTCGTCGGCGTTCTGCTTGAGGGAGAAGGCGGCGAACAGGTACTGGCACATGATGCCGTGCTCGAGCTCCGCCGCCTCGCAGAGCATGTAGATCAGCGCCTCCCGGTGCTCGATCACGAAAGGAGCCTCGGGCTCCGCCTTGCCTCCGCGGGCGGCGATCAGCTGCGCCAGCCTGCCCTGCCCGGCGGTGGTCGCAGCAGTCCTCGCCGTTTGATCACTGCTGCTCATGGCGCTCCTTCATCGACTGGATCCGCACCGCTGGTCGACACTAGGCCGATACGAGCCAGTCGCGCCCTGGCTGGCAGTGTGATCGAGCTGTGGCCTCGGGAGATGGCCCCGGGCTCGCGATCCTGCGGCACCCCACATGGCGGCCGCCAGCGCTGTGGGGTTCTTCACCCAGTTCGCCGTGTTCAGCTTCATCATCCTCGGGATCGGCTTCGTGCAGACGGCGTTCGGACCTGGCCGCTTCTCTGGATATTTGCGGTGTGCAAACTGTCGTCACATGTTGCTGGCGCATTGCCATTGCCCGTTTTGGGCCCTTGGAGCACCCAGGCGAAGACCCGATTGTCGCCCGGCGCCACGGGGCATGAGTACTCGACCGTCACAACCGCCGTGCCATCGGTCAACACCAGCCCTTTCTCCTTGAGGTTGACGCTGATGTTGCCGGTCTGCCTGGCCCCGGTTGTGGGTGCAGTGAAACCTCTCGAGGGCTTCGCGCTTGTAGGCGCAGAGCTCGAGCCACAGCCGCCGAGAATTGTCGCGACTACGGCGATGGAGGCACAGACGCCGATGCTCTGTGTCGGTACATCCTCCCCCCTTTCCCTGTGACGATAGGGTAACGGCGCGAGTTGAGCCCGGCAACGTCTGGACAGGAGGGCCGGATCGTCAGTCGCTGCACAGGTTGGGTGAAACCGTGAGGCTCACACGAGCCGCCATGGTCATCGCCTTGCCGGAGCCTGGTCGGTGCCGGTGCCGTGGGCGTGGCGTGGTGGCTGGCGGATCGAGGCCAGGGCCTGGACCAGGCAGAGTTGTGCTCAGCTTCGAGCCTCGGCCATCACAAGACGAGCAGGTCCTGCGGGGGCCGCTCAAGCAAGCGGTCAACAAGCTCGATTCCGAGCTCGGGCTCAGCCACGACCTGCAGGTGCGGGTGGTGGGCACAGCCACTGCCGCCAGGGTCGGCGCTCAAGGCCCGATGTATGACCCTCAGGCCCGCACGATCTACATCCCCTGGGATTACGTGGAGCAGGCCCGTGCCGACCTGGTAGGCACACGTCAGCTGATCAACCTCACCGCTCCACTCGACCAAGTCCTCTCGGGGGCGATGACCTTCGTCCTGTACCACGAGACAGCGCACGGGGTCATCGACCTGCTTGACCTCCCCGTGGCGGGCCGGGAGGAGACAACCGCCGACAGCCTCGGGACCATCCTTGCGATCGCCTCAGGTTCCCGCGGTCAGTCGGTCCCGCTCGCCGCCGGCGAGCTCTTCGCTGCTCACGCGCGAGAACAACAGAACCCCGCCGTCCAGGCCGCCGCCCGCTACGACCTTCCGCAGCAGCGCTACTTCGACGTTCGGTGTCTCGTCTATGGCTCGGATCCAACCGGCAGAGCGAACCTCGTCGGCGGCGAGCAGGGGATCCCGCCCGACCAGGCCCAGACCTGCGTCTTCGACTATCGGCGCGAACTGCGCTCCTGGCAACGACTGCTCCGACCCTGGCTGCGCCATTCCGAAGATCTGTCACCGCAGCGGCCTTGAGGTGTGGAATGGATGACGTGCCCGCGCCGTCCACATCCGGCCAGCACCGTCGCCGACCGATGGGCTCACCGCATAAGGGTGGACACGTCGACCGGCCCTGGCCATCGTCACACCTCGTCGGGAGTCTCACCATGACGATGAGCGCGCCCCGTGCTGGACCAGGACCTTGCCATCGGCACCCTGACTCCGGTGCTTCAGATTGGAACCCTCGCATCGACTGTGACCTATAGCTGCTAAGGATACGAGCAATCACATCGCTGGACTGCACGCTAAGTGCTTAGGGCACGTTAAGACATCTAGCGCCCCGCGGTGCGCTCCCACGAGCCGTCGCAGCTGCGCACGAGCTCGGACTCCTCGAGCCGATCGAGGGTGACGGCCACGTCCTCGAGCCGCATGCGCGTGCGCCGCAGCACCTCCTCGGTCATCGTGGGCTGCCAGTCGACGGCCCGCAGCACAGCGGCGGCCTGCGCGTCGAGCGTCGTGCGGGCTGGCGTCGATGACGCCGCGGCACGACCGGTCCGCTCGAGATCGAGGGCGGTCAGCACGTCGTCGGCGTCGCGCACCGGTTGACAGCCCTCGTACAACAAGGCGTTGGTGCCCACCGACGCCGGGCTGCGCACCGACCCCGGCACGGCCATCACCGTCGTCCCCCGCTCGATGGCGGCCTCGACGGTGTGCATGGCGCCACCGCGACGGTGGCACTCGACGACCACCACCACCTGGGCCAGAGCAGCCATGATCCGGTTGCGCACCGGGAACCGCCATGCCACCGGCTGCGTGCCCACGGGGAACTGGGACAACAAGGTCGCCCCGCGTCGCCACCTGCTCCCACAGCCAGGCGTGACGACGGGGGTAGACGACGTCGAGCCCCGAGGCCACCACACCAGCCGGCGGGGCACCCCCGCCGACAGCGCACCACAGTGCGCAGCGCCGTCGATGCCGACGGCCAGACCGGACACGACGACCACGCCTGCTCGGGCCAGGTCTCGACCGAGCTCGGCGGCGACCTCCTCTCCGTAGTGGGTCGCCGAACGCGTGCCCACGACGGCGACCCTGGGGCTGCGCCAGCACCGCGACGTCACCCCGCGAGAACAGCACGGCCGGTGCCTGGTGGTCGGCAGCCAGGACCGGCGGGTAGGTGGGTTCGCCGAGCCGGTGCACGGTGACGCCCGGCGGGGGCAGTGCGCTCATGACGCCAGCGACGGAGCCAGCACCGTGAAGTCCACCCGCAGCTCCAGCGCGGCAGCCACGTGCTCCGCACCGATGACCGAAGGGGCGCCGTCGAGGTCGGCGAGGGTGCGTGCCACACGCCGGACGCGATGCAGGCCCCGCGCGCTCAATGTCCCCGAGCGCAACCGGCGCTCCAACAGCGCCTCGGCGTCGCTGCGGAGCGGGGCGACCTCGTCGAGTCGGTTCGCCGACAGGTCGGCGTTGGCCCGCACGCCTCGGGCAGCCGCAAGCTCCCGGGCACGAGCCACGCGTTCGGCCACCGCCGCGCTGCTCTCCCCCGCCGGTCCGCCCAACAGCTCTCCCACGTCGGGGCGAGCTCAGTGCGACGCGGCAGATCGAAGCGGTCGAGCACCGGCCCCGAGAGACGACGGGCGTACCTTGCCCGCGCCGCCTCCGAGCACCGGCAGGCGCCGGGCATCGACCCCTCGCCGCAGGGACACGGGTTCATGGCCCCCACGAGCAGGAACCGTGCGGGGAAGGTCACCGTCGCTCGAGCCCGGCACACCCGCACCACGCCCTCCTCGAGCGGCTGGCGCAGGGCCTCGAGCACGGTAGAGGCGAACTCGCCCATCTCGTCGAGGAACAGCACACCGTTGTGGGCCAAGCTGATCTCCCCCGGCCGCATCCAGGACGTACCGCCCCCGATGAGGGAGACGTCCGAAGCGCCGTGGTGAGGTGCCCGGAACGGCGACCGGCGCACCAGATCGCCCGAGAGGGCCAACCCCGCCGTCGAATGAACGCGCGTCGTCTCGAGCGCCTGCGCCCGCCCGAGGGGCGGAAGTATCGGTGCCAGCCGGCGGGCGAGCATCGTCTTGCCGGACCCGGGTGGTCCGATGAACAGCAGATGGTGGCCGCCCGCCGCGGCCACCTCGAGCGCCCGCCGGCCGAGACGCTGGCCACGAACGTCACGCAGATCCGGCTCCTCCGACATCGCCGCCGCCGGCCTCGGGCGGTCGTCCGGGCTCGGCCAGCGACCGACGCCCTTCAGGGCGTCGACGAGGGCGGACAGTGAGCCGACGCCGCGAACGGCGTGCCGCCCGACCAGCGCTGCCTCCTCCGCACACGCGGCAGGAACGACGACGGCCCTGACGGACATGGCGTCCACGAGGGCGACGACCCCGGGAATTCGACGCAGCGAGCCGTCGAGCCCCAACTCGCCCAGGAACCCACAGTGTTCCACCGCATCGGCCGGCAGCTGGCCGCTGGCGACGAGCAGGCCGATGGCGATCGGCAGGTCGAGGCCGGCGCCGCCCTTGCGCACCCCGGAGGGCGCGAGGTTCACCGTCACCCGCCGCAGCGGCCACGGCAGCCCGCTCGAGAGCAGCGCAGCCCGGACGCGGTCGCGTGACTCCCTACAGGCGGCGTCAGGTAGGCCGACGACGGTGAAGCCGGGGAGTCCGTTCGACACGTGCACCTCGACCGCGACGGGTCGGCCTTCCACCCCGAAGAGGGTGGCGGATGGGATAGCGGCGATCACGGCTGCTCCTGATCAGTCGATCCATCGAAGGAGGGCCGTGATGTGGGCGTCGGCCACTCGAGACGCGACCTGGATCGTACGCCGGGGGTGTGTCAGCGAGGGCGGCCAGCGCGGCGCTCGGCGTTTGTCGTGTTCCACATCTGGTCGAAAGTGGTCACCGCGGCTGCGGGCGCGACGCCCACTTTCGATCAGATGTGGAACGGCAGCAATGCCGAAGGCGTCAGTCCACGCCTCCGACGAAGGCACCCTGCGACCGCAGGTCGGCGCGCAAGGCGCCGACGTCGACGTCGTGCACAGCGACGTCGGCGGCGACGGCCCGTGCCGCCGCCGCTCCCGCCGCCTCGCCGGTCGCCATCGCCGCAGGGATCTCCTTGGTCGCCTGGTGGACGTACCGGGTCGTGGAGATGCACCGACCAGCGACGAGGAGGTTCGCCACGGCGGGACTGACCAGGCAGCGATAGGGGACGTCGAACACGACGTGGCGCCGGGTCCAATGGCCCGTCTGGGCGACCGAGTCCTCAAAGCGGACGTCACCGTCCTCCTTGCGAAGCACGTAGGCACCGACCAACCGGCGGCTCTCGGTGATCCCGAGCATGCGGGCGTAGTCGTCGAGCCAGGCGTCGGCGAATGCCGGTACCTCACGCCGGAGCCGCTCGAACGCACCATGGGCGGCCAGCCGGCAACGGACCTCGGCCTGCGTCATGTCGTCGGGATCGCACGGATCGACCCGGTCGGGCGACGGGCCCCACGGCACGAGCACGCGCCCCTTGCCGGTCGTGAGGAACCATTCGCTCCCAACGCCGGGCGTGCCGCCGGCGTCCTCGACCCCGCCGACCCGGAACCACAGATACGGCGGGATGGCCACCTGCTCGTGCTCGGCGCCCGCCGCCACCAGCACGTCGCCGTCGCCTGTCGCGTCGACCACCATGCGCGGACAGATCGCCTCGCGTCCTCGTTTCGATTCGACGATGACCGCACCCACGACGCCGTCGGACATCCCGACCGACGCGAACCAGCTGTGGAGGCGCAGACGGACGCCGGCGTCGGCCAGCGCCTCGTGGGCGACGTCGATGAACACCTCAGGGTCGAAGGCCACCGAGTACCGCACCGCTTCCGGTGGCGCACCCCAGATGAGCCCCCATCGCCGCCATCGGTCCACCACGTCCGGGTCCTCGTTGTCCCACTCGGGCGACGGCGGATAGCGGGCCGCGCCGCGACGTTCGACGCGGTCGACGAACTCCTGACACAGCCCGGCGACCACCACCGTGCCACCACCGTCGTCCATGGTCAGGAGCAGGTTGATGAGGCCGACCGTCGCCAACCCACCGAGGAACCCCGACCGCTCGAGCAGCCAGGTGTCGGCTCCTCGACGAGCGGACGCCAGCGCCGCCGCGATCCCAGCCGAACCGGCGCCGACGACCAGCACGTCCGGCCGGCCGATCACCGGCAACTCGCGAGCAGGCTCGAGCCACGAGGCCACGGCACCGATTGTGGTCCGGCGATCGGGCGCGGCGGAAACTCGTTGGCCCTCGGGCCCTCGGGCTGCGACGGTGGGGAGACGCAGCGCATGGACCGAACGACGACGAACGACGACCGACGAACAGAGCCGATCATGCATCCGCTACTCATCCACGACTGGACCCCCGACGTGATGCTGCGAAGGCAGGCGCCCGCTGTCGGCCGACACTGTCGTCCGGCGCGGGGCCACCTGGGTGCAAGGCAGCGTGTGCGGGCTCGTGGAGCTGGTAGCTGGAAGCGGGCAGTGGGCCTGTGGCTCGTCGAAGCCGGCCTGGCCCTCGCCGTGCGCGACTGAGCCGACCGTCCTTCAACGGGGGCCCGCAACGCTCTAGTCTGTCGTCGTGGATCCCACCGCGCCCTCTCCCCTGTCCTGGCGTCGACACCTCCCGAAGGTGTCGCTCGGGGCCGCCCTGCTGACCGCGGCGACGGTCGCCGCCAGCTGCTCGAGCAGCAGCAAATCCTCGACATCGAGCGGCCCGACCACGGCGCCCCTGACCGGGCTGGTCGTCTCGAGCGTGCCCCAGCGCCCGGCGCTGTCGATCAAGGTCGACAACTCCCCGCCAGGGCTGCCGCAGTCGGGGCTCGACAAGGCCGACATCGTCACCGACGCGTTGGTGGAAGGTGGTCTGACACGACTTCTGGCCACGTACCAGTCTCAGGACGCGACGCTGGTCGGCCCCATCCGCTCGGCGCGCCCGGTCGACGCCGCGTTGCTGCGCCAGCTCGGGGGAGGCATCTTCGCCTATTCGGGCGCGGCGGCCGGCGAGATCGCGCCCGTCAAGGCCCAGTCCACGGCGACCCTGCTCTCCTTCGACGCAGGTATCTCAGCGTTCAAGCAGGTCCCTGGCCATCCGGTGCCGTTCCAGGTCTACGCCTCGACCAGCGACCTCTACGCCGCGGGCCAGAAGGCCGGCGCCAGCTCGAGCCCGCCGAAGCCGATCTTCACCTACAGCTCCACGGTCCCCCGCGGGTCGAGTGGCGTGACCGCCCGCGTCCCGATGTCGAACATCGCCACGGTCACGTGGACGTGGGACCCGACCACGCAGACCTACCTCCGTACACAGAACGGCAAGCCTGACACGCTCGCTGACGGATCGCGTATCTCGGCCAACGACGTCGTCGTGATGTCGGTCGCCATCGGCCCGACGGGGATCTTCGACACCGCCGGCAACGAGGATCCCTTCGTCATCGTCACCGGGTCGGGCCCGGTCTCGGTTCTGCGCAATGGTCAGCTGATCACCGGGACGTGGAACAGGCCGACGATCAACGACACGATGAAGCTGACGGACTCGTCGGGAGCGACCATCCCGCTGCAACCGGGCCGGTCGTGGATCGAGTTGCAGCAGCGCCCCCTGCAGCCCGCCATCTCGTAGCCGGCTCCGGCCCCTGACAGACCCTCAGACGACGGCGCCGGATGCGTCGTCGGCCTTGTCCACCGAGGGCGCCAGCACACCGGCGGCGGCCACCCCACCCGCGATGGCCAGGAGCATGGTCCACCGGCCGAACCGTGGCAGGGCCCGGAAGGCCAGCAGGGTGGCCAGCAGGTCGCCGGCGTCAGCCAGGCCGCCGGCCTCCAGCCACCCACGGCTCGGCCCGCCACGGTCCAGGGCCAGGATCGCGCCCAGCCCGAGAGCGACGTCGCGGCTGCCGAGCGAGCGCGCCAGCAGCTTGTCGGTGGGCTTCCCCACGCCGCGGCCCAGCCACGGCCTGGTCACCAGCCTGGGGGCGACGATGGCGACGGCCCCGATGGCGACGCGTGTACCTGCCACCCAGCGGGCGAAGTCACGTGCCTGCTCGTTGGTCACGAGCGTCTTCATAGCACCTCGGGCCCCGGCGTCCCGCCGGCACGGCGCGAGGCCACGTCTGGACAGACGGACCGGTACGAGCACGTCCGGCACACCGACTCGGCGCTCACGCCCCGCCATGCCCGCTCGGCGCCAACGGCGACGCCGAGCCCGGTGAGCTCTGAGGTGATCTCCTCCAGGTCCTCGCCGTCGGGCTCGAACGGGTCGGGGTCGTCGGTGGCCTCTGGGGAGAGGTGCTCGTGGCGGAGCCGTAGCTGCAACCCGAGCTCGTCTGCCAGCGGGGCGAGCAGCCAAGCCTGAACGCGCGCCTCGGCGCTCTCGCGCAGCGAGGCGACCTGGGGCATGCCGCACTTGTAGTCCCGCGCATCCAGCAAGCCCCCGTGGGACCAGATGGCGTCGATCGTGCCCGTCACCATGAGCAGGGGTCGAGCGCCGAACCAGGCGCGGGCGAGCTCTCGCTCGTGACCGACGGAAGCGGCACCCCGGGGGCACCGGCGGGCGTGGCGATCGAGAAAGCCCAACGTCCTGGCGGGGTCGACGCCCTCGCCTCCGCTGTGGCTCTCGGCCAGGTCCGCCATCCGGAGCGCGTCGCCGCAGCGCTCCTCCTGGTGTAGGCGGTGCAGCAGCCGGTGGACGAGCAGTCCCTCGTTGGCGCCGCCAGGCCCGGCGTCCCTGCCGGGCAGGGACAGGAGATGACGGGCCCGGAAGGCCCGGCGACACCGGTACCAGCTCTCCACCGCCGTGGGGCTGAGGCGCACGATGTCGCCGACCAGGTCGTCCGCCGGCACGTCGTCGAGGTCCGTCGGTGGAGGCGGCAGGCCGGCGCTGCGGTGGGCGGGGCAGTCCTCGGCGTGGCGGCACAGGGCACAGCCCTGCCCGATCCGGGGTGACGGTGTCCGAGCCCGATCTCGAACGACCGCCACCCGCTCGTCGAGCAGCGCGGCCAGACCAGGGAGGTCCCGGTCCCAGTCGATCTCCCACTCGTCGCCGTCGTCGCCCAGCAGGTCGACGTGGCGCACCCGGAGGCGGCGGCCGGATGCCATGCGGGCCAGCCGCAGCACGGCACAGAGCACTTTTGTGCTCCTCGTCGGATCGGCGCAGACGGGACCGCCCCACAGCTCGAGCTGGCGAAGCTCGAGGTCGCCGTCACCGTCCTCGACGGTCAGATCGATGGCGCCGCCCACGGTCAGGTTGCGCTTCGGCCAGTAGTCGGCCCGCCCGCCGCCGTGGGCGACGGCGCGGACTTCCCGGCCGCCGAAGTGACGGACGTAGCCCGCACCAGCTTCCAGGAAGATGGCCGACTCCTCGGGGAGCAGGTTCGACGGGGGTGCGAAGTCCTCGGCACGCGGTGCCCGCAGCTGCCGGTGGGCGGCGTTGGCCCTGGCCACCAGGGCGTTGCGGATGCGCCACCGATTGAACGCCGTTCGTGTGCCGGGCCGTTCGTCGATCTCGCAGGCCAGCCACCGCGGACACGCCCTCTCGGCGACCTCGAGGCTCCAGGGTGTCACCTTGGCTGGCGCTGGGGTCATTCTCGCTCGCGGTATCCGGCTGGCGGCATCACCGGCGGTGATCGTACGGAAATTCCCGCAACTTTTCCGTCACTCGCGTCGGCCGCCGCCGTAGACTCCGGCGATGGCTCGCGTACTGGCGGTGGCGAACCAAAAGGGCGGTGTAGCCAAGACGACGACGGTGCACGCGCTGGGGGTCGCTCTCAGCGAGCTCGGCGAACGGGTGCTGCTCATCGACTTGGATCCCCAAGCCTGCCTGACGTTCTCGGCGGGACTCGATCCCGACGCGCTGCCGCGGTCGGTACACGACGTGTTCGTGCGCCGCGTGCCGATGAAGGAGGTGCTCCAGTCGGTCGAGGGGCTCGACGTGGTCCCGGCCACCATCGACCTGGCCGGCTCGGAGGTGCTGCTCCTCACCCGCACCGGTCGAGAGCACGCCCTGGCCAGGGCGCTGGAGCCGCTCCGCGACAGCTACGACACCGTGCTCGTGGACTGCCCGCCCTCGCTGGGCGTGCTCACGATCAACGGCCTCACGGTTGCCGACGAGGTCCTGGTTCCGCTCCAGTGCGAGGCCCTGAGCCATCGCGGTGTCGCCCAGCTCCTCGAGACCATCGAGGACGTGCGGGCGTTCGCCAACTCCGACCTCGCGGTGCGGGGGATCATCGCCACCATGCTCGACCCGAGGACCCGCCACTCCCGGCAGATCCTCGGCGACGTGCGCGACAAGTACGCCCTGCCGGTGCTCGACCCGCCGGTGGCCAAGTCCATCCGTTTCGCCGAGGCGCCTGCTCGTGGTCGCTCGATCCTCCGCCACGCGCCGAGCTCGCCGGGCGCCGAGGCCTATCGGGCGCTGGCCAAGACCCTGCACGCCGACGTGAACGGGCAGAACGGCCGCGAGTCGGTGAGGACCTGAATGTCGGGCGGGTCCGATCCACTGGGCCGGCGGGCGCTGTTCTGGGCGCCTGGCGTGCGCTCGGACGAGCGAGGCCCCGAGTCGCCCGAAGCCTCGGGGCGGCGCGCCCTGTTCTCGCCGCCCGCCCGCCGACCCGGCACCCTCGTGCTCGGCTGCTCCTCGTGCGGCGTTCGCAGCCGGATCAGCTACGCCGAGTTCGTGCGCCGACACCTGCCGTTCTGGCTCTGGATCCCGGGACGCCGGTACTCCCGGCTCCTGTCGTGTCCCGCCTGCGGTCGGCGGACCTGGCTGGAGGCCGAGTTCCGCAGCTGAGCACCTGGCGAGCCCGGGAGCCGATCGTCGGCCGATCAGGCGCCTCGGAACTTGGGCTCGCGCTTCTGGCTGAAGGCCTGGACGGCCTCGACCGTGTCGGCGGTCGAGAAGTTCAGGGCCTGACAGCGAGCCTCGTCCTCGACGGCCTGCTCCATCGAGCTGGTCAGGCCGTTGTTGAGCAGCGTCTTGGTCATCGACAGCGCCAGCGGCGGTCCCGCGGCCAGGGTCCGGGCCCACCCGTCGACGAAGGCGTCGATCTCGGCGGTCGGCACCACCCGGTTGACCAGACCGATGTCCGCCGCCTCCTTGGCCGACACGATCTCGGCGAAGAAGGCCAGCTCCTTGGCCCGGTGGAGCCCGATCAGGCGAGGCAGCACCCACGATCCGCCGAAGTCCACCGACAGGCCCCGACGCGAGAAGATCTCGGAGAAACGGGCGTCCTCCGAGGCCACGATCAGATCACAGCCCAGGGCGAGATTGCAGCCGGCGCCTGCGGCGATGCCCTCGACCTTGGCGATCGTCGGCTTGGGTGACCGGTGCAACGCCAGCGCCACGTCGCCGACCCGGCGCATGCGCACCAGGCCGTGGTCGCCCGCGTCGGACACGCCGCCGAGGTCCTGGCCCGAGCAGAAGGCGCCGCCCGCGCCGGTGACCACCAGCACGCGGTCCTCGGTGCTCCGGGCGACGGACTCGAAGGTCTCCCACAGCTCGACCCACATGGTCTCGTTGATGGCGTTCTTGCGTTCGGGCCGGTCCATCGTCACGGTCACGACACCGTCGGCCCGCTCGACACGGAGAGTCTCCATGGGCCGAACGATAGCTAGCGCAGTCCGGCGGCGACCCCCAGCGCGCCCTCGAGGTCGGACCACAGGTCCTCCACGTCCTCGATACCGACGCTGACGCGCACCAGGCCGGCGGGGATCGCCTCCTCGCCCTCCCAGCGCTGGCGCCGCTCGAGCAGGGTCTCCACCCCGCCGAGGCTCGTGGCGTGCACGCACAGGCGCACGGCCCCGCACACGGCGTCGGCGACCGGGGCGCCCCCGTGCACCTCGAAGGACAACATGGCGCCGAACCCGTCCATCTGCCGGGCGGCCAGGTCGTGGCCGGGGTGGTCGGCCTGGCCGGGATAGCGGACACGTGAGATCGCCGGATGAGCGGCCAGGCGGCGGGCGAGCTCGGCCGCGTTGGCCTGGGCCCGATCGAGACGGACGGCGAGGGTCCGCACCCCGCGCAGGGCCAGGAAGGCCTCCAGAGGCCCGGCGACGGCGCCATGCAGGCTGCGGCGCTGACGGAGAGCCTCCCATCGGTCGGGGTCGGCGGTGACGGTCGCTCCCATCACCAGGTCGGAGTGACCGGCGAGGAACTTGGTCACGCTGTGGACCACGACGTCGGCGCCCAGCTCGAGGGGCCGCTGGAGCAGGGGCGTGGCGAACGTGTTGTCGACCACCACGGGGACGCCCAGGGCCCGGGCTCCCCCGCACAGGGCGCCCAGGTCGGCGATCGCCATCATGGGGTTGGTCGGAGACTCACACCACAGCAGGTCGGCACCGTCGCAGGCGGCCATCGTGGCCGGGGTGTCGGCGATGTCGACCAGACGGACGCGGAGCCGGTCGCGCGACGCCAGGTCCGCGAGCAGCCCCCGGGTGCCGAGGTAGGCGTCCTCGGGGGCCACGACCACCGCCCCGACGGGCAGGGTCTCGAGGACGGCGGCGATGGCCGCCAGGCCCGATGCGAACACCAGGGCCCGGCCGCCCTCGAGGGCGCCCAACACCTCTTCGAGGGCGTCCCAGACGGCGTTGCCCTCCCTGCCGTAGGAGCGTGCACCGTCGGCGTGGTAGGTCGACGCCAGGGGCACGGCGACGTTGACCGGAGCCCCGGCGACGGCCGCCCCGCCCCGGCCCGAGGCCACGGCGACCGACGACAGGCGCAGCGAGCGACTCTGCGAGGGGCTCGGCGAGGGGCTCAGAACGCCCCCTCGATCACCTCGACGACGCCGTCCAGCACCGAGGCCACGTCGAAGCGAACGAGCCGGGCGTGCTCGGGGCCCTGCTCGAGAAACTGTCCGGCCAGCCGGCGCAGGCGGGCCTGCTTGGACCTGGTGACCGCCTCGACGGGTGCCCCGAACACGGTCGACGTGCGGGTCTTGACCTCGCAGAACACGATCAGGTCACCCCTGCGTACGACGAGGTCCAGCTCCCCCTGACGGCAGCGCCAGTTGCGGGCGACGACGTCGTAGCCCGAGGACCGGTACCACCCAGCCACCGCCTCCTCGCCCTGGGCGGCGAGCTCCTGGCGCCCAGCCAGCCTCTCCATCGCTCAGAGCTCCTTTTCGGGGAGCTCCTCCACGTTGACGTCCTTGAACGTGACCACCCGGACGGAGGAGACGAACCGGGCCGGCCTGTACATGTCCCACACCCAGGCGTCGCTCAGCTGGATCTCGAAGTGGGGGTGGCCAGCCTCCCCCTTGGCATCCATGCTCACGTGGTTGGCCAGGTAGAAGCGTCGGTCGGTCTCGACGACATAGCGGAACATCGGGAGCACCGCTCGGTACTCCTGATAGAGAGCCAGCTCGATCTCGGCCTCGTAACGCTCGAGATCCTCAGCGCTCATGAGTCATGTCTCAGGCCTCACCGGAGCGTGTCCCCCTCGACGGCCAACTGTAGGACGCGGGTGCCCCGCTGCGCCCCTCCGCCAGCGGGTCCCGCCCCGCTGCTGGCACCTTGCCGCCCCGGCGCGGGACGCCGTGGTGCCCGGGCCGGCGACCACGGCCCAGCCTCCTCAGCGCAGGACCCGCTTCTCCTTGATCTTGGCCGCCTTCCCGACCCGTCCCCGCAGGTAGTAGAGCTTGGCCCGGCGGACGTCACCCTGGACGACGGGCTCGATCCTGGCGATGATCGGCGAGTGGACGGGGAACGTGCGTTCGACGCCGACCCCGAAGCTGACCTTGCGGACCGTGAACGTCTCCCGCACGCCGGAGCCCTGGCGGCGGATGACGGCGCCCTGGAACACCTGGATCCGCTCGCGATTGCCTTCGACGACGCGGACGTGGACCTTGACCGTGTCGCCGGGCGCGAAGTGGGGATGTCGTCGCGGAGGCTGTCACGATCGACGAGGTCAGTGGGGTTCATGGCGCGGTGGCTCCTCGGACAGACCGGGGGGAAACCGCAGAGATACCCGTGCTCGGCGAGGAGCCGCACCTCGTCGTCGCTCAGACCGCCGCGAGCTTCGACGAGGTCGGGCCGCCGGGCCAGCGTGCGGGCGAGGGCCTGGGCTCGGCGCCACCGGGCCACGCGGGCGTGGTCGCCCGAGCGGAGCACCTCGGGTACCGGCCAGCCCGCGGAACTCCGCCGGCCGGGTGTACTGCGGGTACTCGAGGAGGCCGTCGCTGAAGCTCTCCTCGCCCGCCGACGCCTCGTTTCCCATCACCCCTGGTACCAGCCGGGCCACGGCCTCGACCACCACGAAGGCAGCCGCCTCGCCCCCGGCCAGGACGTAGTCGCCGATCGAGAGCTCGTCGTCGACGAGGTGGTCCGCCACCCGCTCGTCGACGCCCTCGTAGCGCCCGCACAACAGCGAGAAGCCGCCCCGGGGGCCGATCCCCGTCGGCCAGCTCCCGGACGAGCGCCTGGTCGAAGCCGCCGCCCGCCCGGACCGAGCAGGAACAGGGGCCGGGGCGGCTGCGCCGCCTCCACGGCACCGAAGACCGGCCCGGGCGCGAGCACCATCCCCGCTCCGCCGCCGAAGGGCGCGTCGTCGACCGACCGCCGTGGATCGGTGGCCGCCGAGCGCAGATCGTGGATCCTCAGATCCAGCAGGCCGCACTCGGCGGGCACGTCCGACGAGGCTCTCGCTGCCAACGGCGTCGAGCAGGCCGGGAAAGATGGTGAAGACGTCCACCCGCACGTCGGCGATCACTCTCAGCAGCCCGTCGGGCACGTCGACGACCAGTCTGCCCGCACCGTGCTCGACGACGAACCGGAGCGGGACGAGGCCGCCGCCCTCCAGCACGAGAAGGTCGCTGGCCGGGTTGGCCTCGACGGCGGTGACCCGTCCCAGGTGGCGCCCGGCCCTGTCGACGACCTCGCACCCGATGCAGCTCGTGGACCCAGAGCGCCTCGGGATCGACGATCGGCTCGGCGCGGAGACCACGTCTCTCAGCGCCTCGGCTCCGTCCCGGTCGAGCACGCCGGCGAACGACACGATCCAGCGATCACGACTGGGCGGACGCCCGCACGACCTCGAGGTCGCCGACCGACGAGGAGAGCACGGCGCCGGTCGCCAGCCGCTCGGTGCGATCGGTCACCAGGCGCACGACGACCTCGCCACGCAGCCCGTGCGGTCGCAGCACCCGGCCGACCTCGAGCGTGCACGGTCACCCGGCCGGCCTCCGGGCCGCCCGCCGCTGGCATCGGTCGGTCAGTCGACGATGTCGACGTTGGCCTCGATGCCCTCGTTGGCACCGGCCGCCCTCACAAGCGTGCGGATGGCCTGTGCCACCCGACCCCGCCGACCGATGATCCTGCCCATGTCGTCCGGGGCGACGTGGAGACGGAGGTTCACGCCGCGACGGGCCTCGTCGACCTCGACGAGGACGGCGTCAGGGTCGTCGACGATCGAACGGGCGATGTGCTCGAGCACGCCTCGGGGTATGCGCACCGGGGACCCGGTTCCCCGCCATGTCGTCGACCTCGTCGACCTCGCCGTCGTCCGAGAAATCGACCTCCGGGTCAGAGGCGTCGCTCACTTCGATGCCGAGGCCGTGAACTCGTCCCACGGCCCCGAGACGCGCAGCAGCTTCTCCACCCGCTCGGTGGGCTGGGCGCCCCGGGAGAGCCACTTGATCGCCTTGGCCGAGTCGATGTTGACCACCGACGGCTCCGACCTGGGGGCGTAGGTACCCACGATCTCGATGAAGCGGCCGTCTCTCGGGAGCTGCTGTCGGCGGCCACGACGCGATAGGTCGGTTGCTTCTTCTTGCCCATCCTCATGAGGCGGAGCTTCACTGCCACGAATTCGATCCTTGCTCTCAGGGCCGGCCTCCTGGGCCGGCCTTGTTGTCGGCTCGCTCAGCGAAGCGAGCCGAGGTCGGCGAGCGACGGCGTCACGCGACCTCCTCGCTTGCCCTTCTTTCCCGGTCTGCCGGAGCCCTTGCCGACCCCGACGCCCTTCATCATCCGCTGCATCTCCTTGAACTGCTTGAGCAGCGCGTTCACCTGGGCGGTGGTCGAGCCGCTGCCGTTGGCGATGCGAAGCCGCCGCGATCCGTTGACGATGGTCGGGATCGCGCCGCTCTCCGGGGTCATGGAGCGGATGATGGCCTCGACCTGCCCGAGCTGGCCGTCGTCGATGGGTGCGTTCTTCGATCTCCTTGGGCAGCCCGGGAAGCATGCCGAGGATACCCGTGAGGGGCCCCATCTTCTTGATCTGCTGCATCTGCTCGAGGAAGTCCTCGAGGGTGAACTGGCCCTCCTGCAGGCGTGCCGCCGCCCGGGTGGCGGTCTCCTCGTCGTAGTGCTGCTCCGCCGTCTCGATCAGCGTCAGCATGTCGCCCATGCCGAGGATGCGGCTCGGCCATGCGATCGGGGTAGAAGTGTCGAAGTCGTCGAGCTTCTCACCCGTCGAGGCGAAGGCGATGGGCCTGCCGACGACCTCCTTCACCGAGAGCGCTGCGCCACCGCGCGCGTCGCCGTCGAGCTTGGTCAGCACGACGCCGTCCAGCGCCAGGGTGGCGTGGAAGGCCTCCGCCGTGGCCACGGCGTCCTGGCCCGTCATGGCGTCGATGACGAGGAAGGTGTACTGGGGATGCAGCGCGTCCGAGACCCTGCGCACCTCGTCCATCAGCTCCTCGTCGATCGACAGTCGCCCGGCCGTGTCGACGATGAGCACGTCGCGGCCCCTCCGCTGGGCCTCCTCGACGCGAGCGCCGGGCGACGGTCACCGGATCGGTGGGCTCGCTGAACACCGTCACGCCGGCTTGTCCCCCGAGCACCCGGAGCTGCTCGACGGCTGCGGGCCGCTGGAGGTCGGCCCCCACGAGGAGCGGCTGACGCCCCTGCTGCTTGAACCAGCGGGCCAGCTTGGCCGCCGCCGTCGTCTTCCCGGAGCCCTGCAAACCGGCCAGGAGGACGACCGTCGGAGGCTGGGAGGCGTACGTGATGCGGAGCGCCTCGCCGCCGAGGATCGCCACCAGCTCCTCGTTGACGATCTTGATGACCTGCTGCGCGGGCGACAGGCTCTTGGACAGGTCGGCGCCGACGCAGCGCTCCCGCACCTGGGACACGAAACGACGGACGACCGCGAGGTTGACGTCCGCCTCGAGGAGGGCGAGGCGGATCTCGCCGAGGGCCTCGTCGACCTCGGCCTCGCCCAGGCGGCCGCGGCCCCGCAGACGGGTGAAAATCCCCTCGAAGCGATCGGATAGAGACTCGAACATCTCGAGCCAGGCTACCGGAGGTCCCCCTCCCGCTCAGGCGAAGAGCGCCTCGACGAACTCGTCGGCGTCGAGGGGGACCAGGTCGGCTTCCGACTCGCCCAGCCCCACGAGCTTGATCGGCAGCCCCATGTCGGCGACCACAGCCACGGCGATACCGCCCTTGGCGGTGCCGTCGAGCTTGGTCAGGACCACGCCGGTGACGCCGACCGCGTCGGAGAACTGCCGGGCCTGGACGAGACCGTTCTGCCCGGTCGTGGCGTCGAGGACGAGGAGGACCTCGCTCAGCTGGGCGGGGGACCGCTCGGCGACCCGACGCACCTTCTTGAGCTCCTCCATGAGGTTGACCTTGGTGTGCAGCCGGCCGGCGGTGTCGACCAGCACGAGATCGTTCCCCCGGGCCACCGCCCGCTGCACGGCGTCGAACAGCACCGAGCCCGGATCGCCACCCTCGGACCCGCGGACGAGATCCGCTTCCACACGGTCGGCCCAGAGCGCCAGCTGCTCGGTGGCGGCGGCCCTGAAGGTGTCGCCGGCCGCCATCACCACCGACCGGCCCTCGGCGGCCTCCCGCATCCCCACCTTGCCGATCGTGGTGGTCTTGCCCACCCCGTTGACGCCGACGAAGAGCCAGACGTTCGTCGACCCCGGCTCCTGATGGAGCGTGTGGTCTCCACGCCCGACGATCGCCTTGAGATCCGACTTCAGCGCCTCGAGCAGGACGTCGGGCCCGGTGATCTCGCCGGCCTTGACCCTGGTGCGCAGCCCGTCCAGCAACGATGTGGTCGTCGAGACCCCGACGTCGGCCGTGATCAGGGCCTCCTCCAGCTCCTCCCAGGTCTCCTCGTCGATGCCGCCGCGGGCCAGCACCGAGCTCACCCGTGTGGCCAGGAGGTTGCGGGCCTTGCCCAGACGATCGCGCAGGCGGCGGTGGAGCGGCGACCTCGGGAGGGCCGAGCACCTCCTCGACCTCGGACGGCGCCTCGGCGACCTCGGGCCGGGCGACCTCGGGCGCGGGCGACCTCGGCCGGCGGCGGCTCGAGCTCGACGGCAGAGCTCCGGCGCCGGAGGGCGGTACCCGCCACCAGGCCGAGCGCGACGAGCACGACGAAGGCGAGGATGGCCACGATCAACAGGATCGTCATGGCCGCGGTGAGCCTACCCTCGCCGGTGCGTTCTAAGCCGAAGCGGTAACCCGCTCGCTCACGACCTTCGAGGAGCCGCCGGGCTGCAACGTCACGCCGTACAGCCAGTCCGCCGCCTCCATCGTCCGCTTCTGGTGGGTCACCACGATGAGCTGGGCCTCCTCGCGGAACTCATGGATCAGGTCGAGGAAACGGCGGAGGTTGACGTCGTCGAGGGCAGCCTCGACCTCGTCGAGGAGATAGAAGGGCGACGGGCGGCTGCGGAAGACGGCGAAGAGGAAGGCGATGGCCACCAGCGCCCGCTCGCCGCCCGAGAGCAGCGAGAGCTTCTTGACGTTCTTGCCCGCAGGCTTGGCTTCCACCTCGATGCCGGTCTCCAGCAGGTTGTCCGGGTCGGTCAGACGGAGCCCGCCGACGCCCCCCGAGAAGAGGGTGGAGAACAACGACGAGAAGTGCTTGGCGACGTCGGCGAAGGCGGCCGCGAACACCTGCACGATCTCGGCGTCGATGGCCCTGATGACCTTGGCCAGATCGCGACGGGCGCCGCGGACGTCCTCGAGCTGCGACTCGAGGAACTCGTGTCGCTCGCGCAGTGAGGCGAGCTCTTCGATGGCGAGGGGGTTCACCGGACCCATCAGCCGCAGCTCGCGCTCGAGCTCTCTGCCCGCTGGGCGATGCTGGTTCCGCCGGGTGGCTCCGGGCGGGGCGCGGCAACGGCGACCTCGGGCTCGCAGTCGAGCTCGCGGCGCACGGACTCGACGGCGGTCTCCTGTCGGAGCCGGAGCTCGGCGTCCTCGATCTCCGCCCGCTGGGCGCGCTCGCGGACCTCCGCCAGGCGACGCTCGGTCTCCACGCGCTCCTCGCGGAGGCGGTCCAGGTGGGCGGCCCGCTCGTGGATGGCCGTCGCCAGCTGGCGCCGCTGCTCGCCGAGATCATGCGCCCTGGCGTCGAGCGTCGCCAGGTGACGCGCCACGAGTCCATCCAGACGGTCGACGGCGAGGGCCGCAGCCTCCATCTGCTCGCGACGTCCCGACGCCTGCTCCGCCTCGGCGCGGTCCCGGTCGAGCCGACGCTCGATGTCTCCCAGCCGGCCGGAGAGAAGCGAGCGGCGTTCGTCGAGGCTCGCCGTCCGCACCTCGAGGCCGGTCCGGAGCTGGGCGACGGCGGCGGCTCGGTCGTCCACCCGCGCCTTGGCCTCCCGTGCCGCCGCGACCCGCTGGGCGATGCCTGCTTCGTCTGCCTCGAGCGCGGGCAGGCGATCCTCGAGCGCCGCGACCAGGGACGCGTCGTGCTCGATCCTCCGGGCCAGCTCGTGCTGGTGGTCTCGAGCGCTCTCCTCGTCCTGGGCCAGCACCTGCAGCTCGGACTCCACCCGGGCGAGCGCCTCGGTGGCGCCCGCCAACCGGGCGGCGCCCCGCTCGGCCTCCCTCGCCCGCTCGGTCTCCGCTGTCCGCGCCGCCGAGACCTCGTCCCGGGCGGCTCGCATCTGTTCGGAGGCGTCCGCTGCCGCCGCGGCGCACGAGGCGGCACGAGCCCGCGCCTCGTCGAGGGCGGCGCCGGTGGCCGTCGGTCCGCCCCCGCCGATGCGCCACCCCGATGGACCGAACCGGTCGCCATCCAGGGTCACGACGGTGAGGTCAGGTCGGCGCAGGGCCAGGTCCACCGCCTCGTCCCAGCCCCCGGCGGCGACCACGGCGTCGGCCAGCAGGACGTCCAGGAGGGCCTCGACACCTGCGACGACGGATCGGGCGTGGGCCCGGAGGGGACCAGGATGGGCCCTGTCCGCCGGGGCGCCCGGTCGCTGGAGCTCGCCGGCGCCGGCGCCAGCGGCCATGGCCAGCACGGCGCCTGCCGTACCCGCCCGGCGCAGGTGGTCGAGGGCGGCCCTGGCCTCGGCGGGCCCGGCCATGACGACCGCCGCGACCGCCTCGCCGGCAGCCGCCTCGAACGCCCGCTCCCAGCCGGCGTCGACCTCGACCAGCTCGAGCAGGGTCCCGACCACGCCCTGGACATCCGCCAGCCGCTCGGCTCCGGCCCTGGCCCTGGCCTCGTCGAGCGCCATGGCAAGGGCGTCCGCCCGCGCCTGCCACGAGTGATGGTCCTGGTCGGCGCGCCGCAGCACGGTCTCGGCCCGCTCGGCGCCGGACTCGGCCGCCGACAGGCGCTGGGCCGCCTTCTCGGCCGCCGTCGACCAGCGACGCCGCGGCCCGGCTGGCGGCGTCGACCTCCTCAGCGAGGCGCAGGCGCTCGCCCTGCAGGAGGCCGGCCCGGTCGGCGATGGCGGCCACCCGGGGCCCGAGCCGACTCTGCTCGGCCCGGTCGCGATCGAGGCCGTGACGGAGGGTGCGGAGCTGGCCCCGGGCGTCGGCGGCCGCCCCGTCCCGGGAGACCAGGCCCATGGCGTCGCCGAGCGTCTCCTCCAGCTCGGCGCGCTCGCCGGCGAGCGCCAGCTCGGCAGCGGCCAGCTCCTCGCCCGACGGCTCGAGCTCCCGGGCCCGCGTCTCGGCCTGGTCGAGCTCGGCCCGGAGCCGCGTGGCCTCGGCCTCGAGGGCGGCCACCACGTCCTGGTCGGCGAGAGCGCTGGCGGCGCTGGCGATCGACCGACGACGCTCGGCCAGCACGGCCGCCAGCCCGCGGGCCCGCTCCCGCAGGCCCTCCACCCGGCGGAGATGGTCGGCGAGATCGTCCCCGCGATCCGACGTGAGCGCGCTCTCGGCCGCCCCCACCGAGCTGTCGAGCCTGGCCAGGCTGGCCCGAAGCCCGTCCTGTTCCTCGTCGAGGCCCACCTTCGCCTCCCGCGGACGCGGCGAGGCGGGCATGGAGGTCGGCGATCTTGCGACCGGCGAGGTACAGCTGCGCGCCGTGCAGCTCCTCGGACAATCCGGCGTGGCGCCGGGCGGCCTCGGCCTGGCGCTCGAGGGGGCGGATCTGGCGCCGCACCTCCCCCAACAGGTCCTGGAGCCGATCGAGGTTCCCTTCGGTCGTCGCCAGACGGCGCTCGGCCCGTTCCCGACGCCGCCGGTACTTGAGCACCCCGGCGGCCTCCTCCACGATCAGGCGCCGGTCCTCGGGGCGGGCGTTCAGCACCGCGTCGAGCTGGCCCTGGCCCACGATGACGTGTTGCTGGCGACCAACACCGGAGTCGGACAGGAGCTCCTGGACGTCGAGGAGCCGGCACGGGACGCCGTTGATGGCGTACTCGCTGTCACCGGAGCGGAACAGCGTCCGGCTCAGGGTGATCTCCGACGACTCGACCGGCAGGAGACCCGCGCCGTTGTCGATCGTGAGGGACACCTCGGCCCGTCCCAACGCCGGGCGATTGGAAGAACCGGCGAAGATGACGTCGTCCATCCGGGCCGAGCGGACGGTCCGCGGGCCCTGGGCACCGAGGACCCACGCCACGGCGTCCACCACGTTGGACTTGCCGCTGCCGTTGGGGCCGACGACAACGGTGACCCCGGGCTCGAGCTCGAGCGTCGTCGGCTCGGCGAAGGACTTGAAGCCCTTGAGCGTGAGCGCCTTCAGGAACACAGCGCGATCACGTTACCGGGGTACCTGGCCGCCTTCGGGTATCCCCGCCGACCAGGCCCGTCGTGCCGTTCCGTCCGCTCTCACACCTGGCAGCCCTCGCACAGGAACGACGACCGGCCGGACAGCCTGATCCTCGTCACGGGGCGGTGGCAGCGCGGGCAGGGGAGGCCCTCGCGGTCGTACACCTGATGATGGTCCTGGAAGTCACCAGGGCGGCCGAACAGGTCGCGGTACTGCTGGTCGGCGAGCGACGAGCCGCGGTGGCGGACCGCGTCGGCAAGGGTCTCGACCATGGCCCGGTACAGCCGGCGAACCTCTTCGGACGACAGCGTCTCCGAGCTGCGGTCGTGGCGAAGGCCGGCGGCGAACAGGATCTCGTCGGAGTAGATGTTGCCGATGCCGGCCACGAAACGCTGGTCCATCAGCAGCGGCTTGAGCTTGGTCTTGCGGGCCCGCAGCATGTCGGCGAACTGGATCCAGCTCATCGCCTCGGTGAGGGGATCGAAGCCGAGGTGCCCGAGCTCGGGAAGCTCCTGGGCGACGACGGGCTCTGCCGCGACGAACATCTCACCGAAGGTCCTGGGATCGACGAAGCGCAGCTCTCCACCCTTGGTGAAGGCGATGGAGACGTGGGTGTGGCGAGCGGCGGCCTCCCGGGCGCTGCGCGGCCGGAGCAGCTGGCCGCTCATCCCGAGGTGCACCACCAGCACATCGCCGTCGTCGAGACCCAGCAGGAGGTACTTGCCCCGCCGGCTGACGCCGACGATCCGGTGACCCTCGAGCCGGCCTCTGAACTCCGCCGGTCCCCGATGCCGGCGGATCGACCGCCGGCCCTTCACCTGCACCGACTTGATGCGCTTGCCGACGACCTCGCCGTCGAGATCGCGGCGGATCGTCTCGACCTCGGGGAGCTCAGGCACGCTCTCCGGGCCGCCCACCTCCGGCGGGGTCGGCGACCCGCTCTCGGACCCGGCCGACCGCGTGCGCACCGGTGGGGTCGGGTGGAGGACGCGGGGTGCCGGAGAGATCTGCCCACGCCATCCGGGCGGCGGCCTGCTCGGCCTGCTTCTTGGATCGTCCCTCGCCCCGACCGAGGAGGCGACCGCCGACCTGCACGCTGGCGCGGAAGCGCTTGGCGTGGTCGGGCCCCTCCTCCTCGACGCTGTAGCGGGGTAGCGGCTCGGCCTTGCGGGCGGCCAGCTCCTGGAGGCGGGTCTTGTAGTCCTGCCCGCCGGGACCCGCAGCCGCCTCTCTGATGCGCTCGCCCAGCAGCTCCATGACCAGATCGCTCGTCCTGGCCCAGCCGAGCTCGAGGTAGATGGCGCCGATCACGGCCTCGAAGGCGTCGGCCAGGATCGAGGGCTTCTCCCGCCCGCCGGACGCGTCCTCGCCCTTGCCGAGCAGGAGGGCCGACCCCAGGTCGAGCGAGGCGGCCAGATCGGCCAGCACCTCGGCGTTGACGACCGAGGCCCGGACCTTGGCCAGCTCGCCTTCGGGCAGGTCCGGGTAGGCCTGGAAGATGTGGTCGGTGACGACCAGGCCCAGCACGGAGTCGCCGAGGAACTCCAGCCGCTCGTTCGAGGCCTCGTCGGCCGTCTCGGCGCACCACGACCGGTGGGCCATGGCCTGCTGGAGGAGCTCGACCTCTCCGGGCGCCTGTCGGAGCCGTCGGGCCAGCGCCTCCAGCTCGGCACGACGGAGTCCCGGCGGCTCGGTCAGCTCAGGCAGCCTCGAGCTTGGCGACCACGTAGTCGACGGCGTCACGAACGGTCTTGAGCTCCTCCAGGTCCTCGTCCTCGACCCGGAAGCCCACCGTCCGCTCCCCGAGCTCCTCCTCCAGGCCCTCGACCAGCTCGATCAGGGCGAGCGAGTCGGCGTTGAGGTCCTCTGAGAACGACGCCCCCTCGCTGATGGTGCCGGGATCGATCTCCAGGATGTCGGCGAGCTGGTCGCGGATCATCTCGAAGACCTGGCGACGGTCGAACGGGCCTTTCTCGACATGGGTCTCAGCGGGCACTGCTGCTCCTGGCTCCTGGGGTTCGCTCGACGTCCGGATCGTACCGGTATCGGGCGGACGCCGCCGGCCCGCGCGTCCCGGGCCCGGCCGTGGTCCCGGGCACCCGGCGCCGTCGGCGCCCGACCGCTCTTCGGGCGGCCTTCCGGGCCCACCCCCGGGGGCCATCCCCGGGCGGCGGCTAGGCCGAGACCGCTCGCCGGAGCTCGCCGACCAGGCCCCGCGACGCCATGTCGTGGGCCACCCGCACGGCGTTCACGACCGCCCGGGCCGACGAGGAGCCGTGGCTGATGATGCACACCCCGTCCACGCCGAGAAGCATGGCGCCCCCGGTGGTGTCGGGATCCATCTCCTCCATGAGCGGCGCCAGGCCCGGCATCAGCACCTTGGCCGCCGCCTTGGTCTCCTCGCTCGCCGTCATCACCCCGAGGAGGGAGCTCACGAAGAACTTCATGCCGCCCTCGAGCGCCTTGAGGGCGACGTTGCCCGTGAACCCGTCGGTGACGACCACGTCGGCCGCGTCGGCTCAACAGCTCGCGGGCTTCGACGTTGCCCACGAAGTGGATGCCGACACCCTCCGCGAGGAGGGCGTGGGTGCGCTTGACCAGGGTGGTGCCCTTGCTCTCCTCCTCCCCGTTGGACAGCAGGCCCACGCGGGGCTCGTCGAGGTCGTAGCGCTCACGGGCGAACAGCGACCCCATCTTGGCGAACTGCACCAGCCACTCGGGGGTGCACTCGGGGTTGGCCCCGGCGTCGAGCAGCACGGTGTGCGTGGTCCCCGGTACGGGCAGCGGCGTGGCGATGGCTGGCCGGGCCACTCCGGGGAGGCGGCCCATGCGCAGCAGGGCGCTGGCCATGGCGGCGCCCGTGTTGCCGGCGCTGACCATGGCCGCAGCTCTGCCGTCCCGCACCGCCTCGGCGGCCCGCACGAGCGAGGCGTCCTTCTTCCGCCGGACACCCTGGCCGGGGTCCTCGTGCATCCCGATGACCTCGCTGGCGGGCACGACCTCGAGCTCCGAGGTGTCGCCCATCTCGTCGGGTCGGCCCACCACCAGGACGGGGACACCGAGCTCCTCCTGCGCCTGACGGGCGCCGGCGACGATCTCCACGGGACCGCGGTCGCCGCCCATGGCGTCGACCGCCACGGCGAGGGTCGCAGCTTGCGGGGTGGCCGAACCCTCGGCCACCGGGTCGCGCGCAGTCATGGGAGCGGGGGACGGCTCCGAAGCTGAGCTGGTCACTGATCGGTCAGTCGACGTCGACGGCCTGGCGGCCCCCGTACCACCCACAGTTGGGGCACACCACGTGCGGCAGCTTGACCCGCCGGCACTGCGGACAGACGCTCCGGGGCGGGGTCCGCAGGACCCAGCTGGAGGCGCGGCGGCTCCGGGTCTTGGCCTTCGAGGTCTTCTTCTTGGGGACGGCCATCTTCTCTCGCTCTCGTCTGACGCCTGCTGTCCGGGTTTACCCCGGTCAGCGGCGGGGCTCACCGCCTTTCAGGGCGTCGAGCGGTGCCCACCGGGGGTCGATCGACTCGGTCTGGCACGAGCAGCTCGCCTCGTTGTGGTTGATGCCACAGACCGGGCACAACCCGAGGCACCCCTCGGTGCAGAGGGGAACCTGGGGTAACTCCAACAACACAGCGTCGCGCGCCAGCGGCTCCAGGTCGAGCTGGTCACCGCGCAGCGGGTAGGTCTGCTCGGGGTCGCCGCCCGGCTCGAACAGCTCGCGGACCGAGGCCCGGAGCTCCCCGCGGGCCACGGCCAGACAGCGTCGGCACTCGCCGGCCCAGGGAGCGCTCACCGAGCCGGTCGCCATGATCCCGCCGTGCACCGACTCGAGCAGGACCTCGACGACCACCGCCCCGCCCTGGGGTACCGAGCTGCCCGTCACGGCCAGCTCGGGGATCGGCCCCTCACGTCGCTCCCGCAGGCTGGCACCAGGCTGGCGCCGAAGGGTCCCCACATTGACGACAAAGGGATGCTGGGTCATCGTCCTCGCCCCCGTGACGCTAGGTCCGGTCCTGGTCGAAGAACTCTCCGTGCTGGTCGGTGCCGTTGGCGTCGGTCTGCTCGTTGGGCCTGATCGTCCCGGAGTCGAAGTCCACGAGGCGGGCGCCGACCGTGATATCGGGTGTCTCCTGGAGCTTGCGGCGCCCCGACTGCACGGTCTTGGCCGTCCGCTCGAGCACGTCCTCGAACGAGGAGAGCTTGCGGTCGCAATACTCCTCGGCCTCCCGGCGGAGCCGCCGGGCCTCGTCCTGGGCCCGGTCGAGGATGCGCTGGGCGGAGTGCTGCGCCTGGCGGACGATCTCGCCGCGCTGCACCATGCCCTCGGCCTGCACCCGGGACGCCTCGAGGATGTCCTCGGCCTCACGCCGGATGTTGCTCAGGAAGTCGTCTCGCTCCCGGAGCATCCAGCGGGCGTGGCGCATCTCGTCAGGCAGGCGCCGGAGCGCCTCCTCGAGCACCCCCACCAGCTCGTCCCGGCTGACGAGGGCGGACGACGACAGCGGCATGGCCTTGGCGGCGCGAACGGTCTCGATCGCCGACCGAAGGAGCTCCTCCGCGCCCGGCCCGTCCGCGGGCTCGAACGTGCTCACGGCCCGAACCGCTCCTGGAGCCGCTTGGCCACCGGCGCCGGCACCAGGGCGGTGACGTCGCCGCCGAAACGTGCCACCTCGCGCAGCAGGCGCGAGGCGATGAACGAGTGAGTCGAAGCCGTGGGGATGAACAGCGTGTCGATCCCCGACAGCTGCTGGTTCATCTGCGCCATCTGCATCTCGTTCTCGAAGTCGGTCACGGCCCGCAGTCCCTTGACGATCGCCGTCGCACCGACCTCCTGGGCCACGGTGACCACCAGCGTCGACATCGAGACCACCCTCACCCGCTGAAGGTGCACGATCGAGTCCTCCAGCATCTCCTGGCGCTCCTCGAGGGTGAAGAGCGGCTCGCCCTTCTGGGGATTGCGGAGCACCGCCACGATGACCTCGTCGAAGAGGCGGCTGGCGCTCTCGACGACCTCGAGATGACCGTTGTGGAACGGGTCGAACGATCCGGGGAACAGGGCGATCCTCACGAGGCACCTTTCCGAGCGACCTGATGCGGCAGCGGCTGGACCAGGGTCACCACCGTACCGCCGTAGCGCTTGGTCGTCCGAACGACCCACCCCGGCGGGGGCTCGAGCGGCTGCGAGGACTCGAGCAGGGCCAGGTCGGCGGACAGCCCCCCGAGGAGGCGGTCCCAGGCCGCGAAGTCGTACGGCGGATCGCACAGCGCCAGGTCGAAGGCCCTCCCGGGGCGGCCGTGCTCCAGCCAGCGCAGGACGTCGGCCCGCACCACCTCGGTCGGGGAATCGGCGAGCCCGACGGCGGCGAGGTTGTCGCGGACGGCCGCCACGGCGACGGGGTCCCGGTCGACGAAGGTGACGTGTGCCGCCCCCCGCGACAGGGCCTCGATGCCGAGGGCGCCGGTGCCGGCGAAGAGGTCGACGACCGTCGCCCCCTCCACCCCCCCGAGGCTGGTCAAGACGTTGAAGACCGCCTCCCGGACCCGGTCGCTCGTCGGCCTGATCGAGCGGCCCGCCGGAGCCCGGAGGCGGCGGCCTCCTGCCACCCCACCGACCACTCGCATACGTTCGAGAGTACCGGTGACCCGTTGCCAGTCCGGGTATGGCCCCTGGTCGCTCCGCTCAGCTCTTGAAGAGGAACTCCGCCTCCTCGTCGTCGATCATGAGGCGCACCTCGTCGGCGAGCAGCCCGTGTTGGCCGAGCGTGGGATCGGCATCGACGATGTCGAACGCCATCTCACGTGCCTGCGAGACCAGCTCCCGGTCCCTGCGGAGCGACGCGAGCTTGAGATCGGTCCGGCCCTTCTGGCGAGTGCCCAGGACCGTTCCCTCGCCCCGGAGCTCGAGATCCACCTCGGCCAGGTAGAAGCCGTCGGTCGAGTCCTCGAGGGCGTCGAGCCGCTTCTCGCTCTCTGGCGAGGACCCCTCGCCAAGCAGATAGCACCATGACTCGTCCGCGCCCCGGCCCACGCGGCCTCGGAGCTGGTGCAGCTGCGCCATGCCGAAACGGTCGGCATCCTCGATCGACCATGACCGTGGCGTTCGGGACGTCGACCCCCACCTCGATCACCGTCGTGGCCACGAGCACCTTGAGCTTGCCGGCGCGGAACTCGGCCATGACCGCTTCCTTGTCCTTGGCGGGCATCTGGCCGTGGAGCAGCCCGAGCGCGGAGACCGGCGAGCTCCTCCTTGCTCAGGCGGTTGTACTCGTCCGTCGCCGACCGGGCTTGCACCCGCTCGGAGTCCTCGACGAGCGGGCACACGACGTACGCCTGCCTCCCGCCGCCACCTCGTCGCGCACCTTGCTCCACGCGGCCGCGACTTCCAGCGGTCCCCTGGCCCACGTCGTGCGGACGGGGGTTCGTCCCGGCGGCAGCTCGTCCAGCACCGTCATGTCGAGGTCACCGTAGACCGTCATGGCTGCCGTCCGGGGAATCGGCGTCGCCGTCATGACGAGCACGTCGGGGTCGGCGCCGCCCGACGACCGGCCCTTGCCCTTCAGGATGTCGCGCTGCTCGACACCGAACCGGTGCTGCTCGTCGACCACCACGACGCCGAGCGACCGAAAGGTCACCTCCTCGGTGAGCAGGGCGTGGGTACCGACGAGGATGTCGACCGTCCCCGTGCTCAGGCCGTCGTGCAGCCGTCTCCGCTCGGTGGGTGTGGTGCGGTTGGTGAGCAGCTCGACCCGCACGACCCGGTCGCCCATCAAGCGTCGAGTCGTCGGGCACGGTGAGCTCGCCGAGGAGCGACCGCACCCCGGCGAAGTGCTGCTCGGCCAGGACCTCGGTCGGAGCCATGAGGGCACCCTGGTGCCCGCCCTGGACGGCGACCAGCAGCGCGGCGAGGGCCACGACCGTCTTGCCCGCGCCAACGTCGCCCTGGAGCAGGCGGTGCATCGGGTGCGCCTTGGCCAGGTCCTCGGTGATGACCGCGATGGCCCGCTCCTGGGCGCCGGTCAGCGCGAACGGCAGCTGCCGGCGGAACTCCTCCAGCAGCGCTGGCGCGCCCGCGCCCGGCGCGATGACGTGGCTGATGCCGTCGGCCTGACGTTCCAGGATCCGCTTGCGCATGACGAGCGCGACCTGGAGCCGCGCCAGCTCGTCGAAGGCGAGGCGGCGGCGACCGGCGTCCTTCGCCTGCATCGACTCGGGGGCATGCACCTGTCGCATCGCCAGGCTCCGCTCGACCATCCCCAGGCGCTCCTGCCACGACGACGGCAGGGGGTCGGCGAGGTCGCCGGCCCGCCGCAACGCCTCGGCGATCCAGTCCCCCAGCTCCCAGGTGGTGAGCCCGGCCTTGTCCGACTGCGGGTAGACGGGGACGATCCGGCCCGTGCGGTCCCCCACGAGGTCGACAACCGGGTTGGTCATCTGCCGACGACCCCGGTACAGGTCGAGCTTCCCGAAGAAGACGGCCTGTCGTCCCGTCACCAGCTGCTTGGCCCGCCATCCCTGGTTGAAGAACGTGCACCGCAGGTAGGCCGTGCCGTCGAACACGTCGATCTCGACCAGCGCCCGGCCCTGTCGAGTCCGCCGGCTGCTCACGCGCTTCACGTGGGCGAGCACCATCGCCTCGTCGCCGACCTTGAGGTCCTTCACCGCGACCTGTTGGGTGCGGTCGATGTAGCGGCGCGGGTAATGGGTGACGAGGTCGAGCACCGAGGTGATGCCCATCTCCTCGAGGGCTTCGGCCTTCTTCGGCCCGACACCGGCGAGGTCGGTCACGGAACGCTGGGCGAGTGCGCGCAGGAGCAGCCGCCCGCTGGCGTCCCGCCCTTCCATCAGTCGATGCTCAGCAGGTAGGGGTAGAGCGGCTGGTCGCCGTGGTGGATCTCGACGTCGATGTCGGGCCGGTGCTCGCTCAGCCACTCCGTCACCTGACGGGTGTCGGCCGGGCTGGATCCCTCGCCCTCGATGAGGGTGACGATCTCGTGCTCGTCGGTGAGCAGCTTCTCGAGCAGCGCCGTGGTCGCCTCGGCGAGGGTGGGCTGGACGACCTCGACCCCCCGCTTGGAGAGTCCCATCCAGTCGCCCTCTGCGATCGGCCCTGCCGGACTGTCGGTGGCCCGGACGGCCCTGGTGACCTCGCCGGCGATGACCCGCAGGGCGGCCGACGACATGACGCCCTCGTTGTCGTCGACGCTCGCCTCGGGATCGTACTCGAGCAGGGCGGCGAAGCCCTCGGCGACGCCGACGGTCTTCACCACCCGCACCCGCTTGGTCGTGAGGGCGTCGACCTGCTCGGCCACGGGCACGATGTTGCCGTTGTTCGGGAGCACCACGACCTCATCCGCCGGGGCGGCCTCGACCGCCTCCAGGATCTGCGCCGTCGACGGGTTCATGGACTGGCCGCCAGCCACCATCTGGTGGACCCCGAGCGACCGGAAGATGCGGCGGATGCCTGTCCCGGTGGCCACCGCCACCACCGCGGTGGCCGGCACGGGCCAGGCGGACTCCTCCTCGGGCGGCGGTCCGGCCGCCGCCTCGCGCACCCAGCGCTCCTCCTGCACCTGGTCCATCAGGTCGGTCACGCGAATGTTCCGCGGTCGTCCGCAGTCGATGCCCGCCTCGACCGCGGCGCCGATGTCGTCGGTGTGGATGTGGCAGTTCCACAGCCCCTCCCCGCCGACGACCACGATGGAGTCCCCCACGCCGGCCCACACGTCCTTGAAGGCCGGGATCGACCCATCGGGCGCCTCGAGCAGGTACATCACCTCGTAGCGGAGGTTCCCCACTCCCTCGGCGCACGCGTCGGCGGCGGGAGGCCCGGCTGTCGCGCCCTCCTCGGCGACCGGCGGACGAGACGAGGCCGTCGCCGCCTCGGACGCCGCCGACGGTGCCTCCTCCGGCGCTGGAAGCGGGCGGCCGTCCACCACCAGCAGGAGCGCGTCCAGGAGCAGGACGAAGCCCACGCCGCCGGCGTCGACCACGCCGGCCTCGCGCAACACCGGGAGCAGGTCGGGCGTGCGGGCGACGGACTCCGCGGCGGCGATCCGCGCCGCGTCGAGCACGTCGACAAGCCCACCACCGGCGTCCGCCTTGGCCCGGGCGGCCGCAGCCGTGTCGGCGGCGACGGTCAGGATGGTGCCCTGGACGGGTCGCATGACCGCTCCCTCGGCGGCGGTCGCCGCGTCCACCAGGGCGGTGGCGACATCGGACGCTCCCGCCGATTCGAGGCCGCGGAGCACGTCGGACGCCCCGCGGAGGATCTGCGAGAGGATCACGCCCGAGTTGCCCCTCGCTCCCATCAACGACCCGTGGGCGACGGCCTTGCACACGGCGCTCATCTCGACGTCTGACTCGCCAAGCGACTCGAGCTCGGCCGCCACCGCCTCGAGCGTGAGGGCCATGTTCGTTCCCGTGTCACCGTCGGGGACCGGGTAGACGTTGAGGCGATTGATGGCCTCCTGGTGAGCACGGAGGCCGTCGCGGTAGGCCAGCATCGCCGCCCTGACATCGCCGGCAGCCAGCCGGCCCAGCGGGTTCATGGTCGGATGCTAACCTTCCCCAGTCGCCTCCCAGCGTTCTCTCATTGGGAACCTGGTGAGGCTCGGATCCCCGACCGAGAGGCTCGTCTCGTGGCAGCGGTATGCGAGGTGTGCGGCAAGCACCCCTCCTTCGGAATGAGCATCAGCCACTCCCACCGGCGCACCAAGCGGCGGTGGGACCCCAACATCCAGCGCGTCAGGGCGATGGTCGACGGCAGCCCGCGCCGCATCCACGTGTGCACGTCCTGCATCCGCGCCGGCAAGATCGAGAAGGTCTCCCGCTAGTCCGTCGCCGGCCACCCGCGGAGCTCACCAGTCGTGCTCCCAGCCCGTGGCCTCGAGCCGTCCACCGTCCAGGCGACGCTCCTCCGGATCGTCGGTGCAACTGCCGACGCGAACCGGCGGCCGCAGTCCCGCGGCCCGGAAGGCCGCCACCGCGGCGTCGGGGTCCGGAGCGCTGAAGGCGAGCTCGTAGTCCTCTCCTCCGCCGAGGGCCTGCTCGGCCGTGGCGCCATCCGCGACCGGCACAGCGGTGAGGGCCACCCCGACTCCAGACGCCACGGCGACGCGGTCGAGATCGATGGCGAGCCCGTCCGACAGGTCGATCATGGCGGTGGCCCCGGCAGCCCGCGCCGCCTGGCCCTCCGCGACCCGAGCCTCGGGGCGCCGGTGGGCGGCGGCGAGCGTCGGAGCGTCACCCGCTCGTCCCGACCGCAGGAGGTCGAGCCCCGCTGCGGAGGCTCCCGAGCGGGCCCGTCACGAACAGGGAATCGCCTGGCCTCGCCCCTGAACGAAACACGGCGCGCCCCCCGTCGGTCGTGCCGGTGACGGCGACGGCGACGACGAGCGTGCCCGCGTTGCTCAGATCTCCCCCGACGACGGGGCACCGGTAGCGCTCGGCCGCTTCGGCCACCCCGGTGAACAGGGCGTCGAGGTCGGTGGACGCCGGGCCGGCCACCGAGACCAGGGCCTGGAGCGGCCGACCGGCCATGGCAGCCAGGTCGCTCACGTTGGCGGACATGGCCTTCCACCCCATGTCGTCGACTCCCACCAGATCGAGATCGACGTGCACCCCGGCGACAACGAGGTCGGCGGCCAGCAGCAGGCCCTCGGGAGGGGGTGCCACGACTGCGGCGTCGTCGCCGATCCAGGTCTCGCCGGCGGGGGGCCCGGGGAGGCGGGAACGGATCCGCTCGATGGCAGCACGTTCCCCACCTGGTCCGACGCCCACGTCCGGCGAGCGTAGGGGTTCGCCGGCACAGGCGATGAATTGGGGCAGTCCTCGCCCCTGACCTAGCATCGTCGGCGTCTGTTCGTTGCGCGCAACGGCGCGCTCGACGAAGCGAGGCACGTGGCGATGGGTCCGACGAAGAACCAGAAGTTGCAGACGTGGGTCGACCAGGTCGCCGCCCTCACCACGCCTGAGCGGGTCGAATGGTGCGACGGCTCGGCAGCCGAGTACGACCGGCTGGCCCAGATGCTGGTGGACGGCGGGACCTTCACCCGGCTCTCGGACGCCAAGCGACCGAACAGCTACTGGGCCCATTCCGATCCGGCCGACGTGGCCAGGGTCGAAGACCGCACCTTCGTCTGCCCGAAGCTGGAGGTGGATGCGGGCCCGACCAACAACTGGCGCGACCCCGACGAGATGCGGGCCCAGCTCACCCAGCTCTTCCGACACTCCATGCGCGGGCGCACGATGTACGTGGTGCCCTTCTCGATGGGCCCGCTCGGTTCGCGGATCGCCCACATCGGCGTCCAGCTGACCGACTCGCCGTACGTCGCGGTCAGCATGCGCATCATGACCCGCATGGGCACCGCGGTCATCGACCAGCTCGGGACCGATGGAGAGTTCGTCCCCTGCCTGCACTCGGTGGGTGCGCCGCTCGAACCCGGCCAGCAGGACGTGGCCTGGCCCTGCAATCCCGACAGCAAGTACATCGTCCACTTCCCCGAGACCAGGGAGATCTGGTCGTTCGGGTCCGGCTACGGCGGAAACGCCTTGCTGGGCAAGAAGTGCTTCGCCCTCCGCATCGCCTCGGTGATGGCGCGGGACGACGGCTGGCTGGCCGAGCACATGCTCATCCTCAAGCTCACCTCCCCCCGAGGTGAGACCCGCTACGTGACCGGCGCGTTCCCATCCGCCTGTGGCAAGACCAACCTGGCCATGTTGGTCCCGACCCTTCCGGGCTGGAAGGTGGAGACGGTCGGGGACGACATCTGCTGGATGAAGTTCGGCGACGACGGGCGGCTGTACGCCATCAATCCCGAGGCCGGGTTCTTCGGCGTCGCTCCGGGCACGAGCACGAAGACGAATCCCAACGCCATGCTCACTCTCGACGGCAACTGCATCTTCACCAACACGGCGCTGACCGACGACGGGGACGTGTGGTGGGAGGGCATGACGGAGCAGAAGCCTGCGCACCTCACGGACTGGCGTGGCAACAGCTGGACGCCGGAGTCCGGCACGCCGGCCGCCCATCCCAACGCCCGCTTCACGGCGCCGGCCAGCCAGGACCCGGCCATCGCGCCGGAGTGGGAGGACCCGGCCGGGGTGCCGATCTCGGCCATCCTGTTCGGCGGCCGGCGGGCGTCGGTGGTGCCGCTCATCTTCGAGGCTTTCGACTGGCACCACGGGGTCTTCCTGGGTTCGATCATGGCCTCGGAGACCACGGCTGCCGCGGCCGGCCAGGTGGGCAAGCTGCGGCGGGACCCCTTCGCCATGCTGCCCTTCTGCGGCTACAACATGGCCGACTACCTGGGCCACTGGCTGGACATCGGCAAGGCGACCGACCCTGCCAAGCTGCCCAAGCTCTTCTGCGTCAACTGGTTCCGCAAGGACGCCGATGGTCGTTGGCTGTGGCCCGGGTTCGGCGAGAACAGCCGGGTCCTCGAGTGGGTCTTCGAGCGGGTCAGCGGGCGGGGCGAGGCCGTGCCGACGCCGATCGGGAACGTCCCCGCGCCTGGCGCCATCGACGTCGAGGGTGTCGATGTCTCGCCCGCCGACATGGAGCTGCTCCTCCGCGTGGATGCCGGCGAGTGGCGCCACGAGGTGAGCCTGGTCCGGGATCACTTCGCCGGTCTCGGCGAGCGGCTGCCCGGCGCCCTCGTCGACGAGCTCGATCAGCTCGAACGGCGTCTCGACGACTGAGCCCCCGGGGCCGGCCCGGGAGGCCGGCCGGAGGCATTGCCCGCAGCCGCGCAGCGGCTAGGGCGTCGATCTCGCCGGCTCCTGCCAGTGCGGGGCCTGGGCGGGCACCGGGCGCACGATGACGGCGGGAGCTTTCGGCGTTCCCTGGCGGATCTCGAACGCACCGAGCGTCGGGCCGACGGTGAGGGCCAGGAGCATGACGGCGAGGAGCGCCCACGCCACGACGGCAACGGCGTCGAGGGCCTTGACGGTCCGTTGGAGAGGGGCGCGGACGGCCGTCCAGGCGGTGTCGGCCTTCGCCACCAGCCCCGCGCCAGGTCCAGGCGCGACCGGGGGTGGCGTCAGCCGGGGCGTCGATCGGACCGGCACTCTTTACGGATTCGACCCGCTGACTCGCGCCCCTGCCCGAGGCGCGGATCGTGCCGACATCCTGTCCCGTATTCGGTCGAAAAGGGGCGCTTCGGCCGCAGCGGCGGCGCCCTCTGTCGATCTGTCGATCAGTCCTCGGCGCGACCCCCGAGGTGACGGGCAAGGAAGCGTTCGGCGGCGGCGTAGAAGCGAAGGCGGTTCTCGGGTTTTGCGAAACCGTGCCCCTCGTCGGGGAAGAGGAGGTACTCGTGGTCGATCCCGGCCTTGGTGAGCGCCGCCACGATCTGCTCGGACTCGGCCTGCTTGACCCGGGGGTCGTTCGCCCCCTGAGCGATGAGGAGCGGCACCTTGATGTCCTTGGCGCGCGACAGCGGCGAGCGTGACCAGAGGAGCTCGGCGTCGGTGTCGGGGTTGCCGACCCGGGTGTGGAACAGGGCGATCAACGGGGCCCAGTAGGGCGGTATCGACCGGATCAACGTCTCCAGGTTGGACGGTCCCACCACGTCGATCGCGGCCCGGAACAACTCCGGCGTGAACGCCGCTCCCACCAGCGCGGCGTAGCCGCCGTAGGAGCCGCCGTAGATGGCGATCCGGGCCGGATCGGCGATGCCCCGATCGACGATCCACCTCACGGCGTCGACCAGGTCGTCGTGCATCTTCCCGCCCCACTCGCCATCTCCGGCGTTCACGAACTGCTTGCCGTAGCCCGTCGACCCTCGGTAGTTCACCTGCACGCACAGGTAGCCCCGGTTGGCCAGCCACTGGGCCTCTGGTTGGAAGCCCCACTCGTCGCGTGCCCACGGCCCGCCGTGGACGTTGAGCACGGTCGGCAGTCCCTCCCGCGGCTCGCCGACGGGAAAGGTCAGGTAACCGTGGATCAGCAGACCGTCGCGCGCCTCGTACGAGAACGGCTCCATCGCCGCCAGCTCGTAGTCGCTCAGGCTGGGTTGGTGCTCGAAGAGCAGCCGGCCCTCCCTCGTCCGTCGGTCGTAGGCGAAGTACGGAACGGGTCCCGAGTCGTTGGTGAAGCCGACCAGCCAGGTGGCGTCGGCGTCGTCGTGTCCCTGGAGCACCGGGTCTCCCGGGTGCAGCGACCGGATGGCGGCCATGTCGTCCTCGATGTCGGGATCGAGCACGAGAAAATCGGCCCGCTCGCGAGCGAAGACCACGAGCTGCACCTGCCGCGTATCGGGGTGCAGGCGCACGTCGGTGACATCGTTGACCGGGTCGGCGGCGATCACCTCGACGGCCCCGGTACCGAGCTCGGCGCGCACGAGGCGCCCCGTGTTGGCGTCGATCGAGCTGACGGCCAGGAGGCTCCCGCCGTCCCGGGTGAAGGCCACCGGCGAGCTCGTCAGGGCGTCCTCGGCCGGCACCCGCTGGAACGGTCGCCAATCCCCATCCGCCGTGTCCCGCACCATGACGACGAAGCCGCCGTCGGGCTCGGGAGCGAGCCCGGCCCGCACCACGAGGTCGGAGTCGGCCACCCAGCCGACCATTCCCGGGTTGTCGACGACCTTGACCAGCTCCCCACTCACCAGGTCGAGGTGGTAGACGTCGTGGAGCTGCTCGTTGTCCCGGTTGAGCCCGACGAGGACGTCGTCGGGGAAGCGCTTGTCCACCGCCAGCACCTGGGCCTGCACCTCCTCGAAGGGCGTCAGGTCACGGCCCGCCATGGTCTCGAGGTCGACGTCGTAGAGCCGCCAGTTCTCGTCGCCGCCGCGGTCCTGGAGGTAGAGGAGGTGGGTGCCGTCGTGGGCCCAGAGGAAGGTCCGGATGCCGCGGTCGCGATCGTCGGTCACCGGCATGGCGCCGGCCAGGTCGACGGACCGGCCTCCCGGGCCGGAGGGGGCCAGGCTGGCCACCCAGACGTTCAGCACCCCTTCGACCGGCGCCAGCCAGGCCAGGCGGGTGCCGTCGGGCGACACCCTCGGGCTCTCCCGCTCCGGGTTGCCGAACAGCACGTCTCTCGGGATGAGCTCGACCATGGGCACTGACTACCAGACCAGGGCGGGTGTCCGGAACTACGATGCGGGCTCCGCGAGGCGAGGAGGATCCGGTGTCCGTAATTGCTTACGTGCTGATCCAGACAGAGGTCGGGAAGGCCGCCCACGTCGCCGAGCAGGTCGCCAAGATCCAGGGCGTGGTATCGGCCGAGGACGTCACCGGTCCCTACGACGTGATCGTCCGCGCCGAGTCGGGCTCGGTCGACGAGCTGGGCAAGATGGTCGTCAGTCGGGTCCAGCTCATCGAGGGCATCACCCGCACCCTCACCTGCCCGGTGGTCAACCTCTAGGAGGCTGGCGCACCCGCCGCGGCCGAGTTGGCCTCGGCCTCGGCCTGGGCCTGGGCGGCGACGTCGACCAGCTCGACGATCTCCTCGTCGCTGAACCCGGCCATGGTCCTGAACTTCCGGGCCAGGTGGACCGGGTTGTCGTCACCCTCGCCGCGGAGCCCGCCGAAGCTGAACAGCTTGTCCACCGTGCGCTGGAACTCGAGGGCCTGCGCCTGGCGCTCCTTGTCGTCGCGGTGAGCCGTCGCAGCCAGTCCGAGCCCATCTTCACGTGGGTCACCTCGTCGGCCAGCATCCAGTCCTCGCAGAAGTACAGCACCGGGTCCGACACCGAGTCCCCGTAGTCCCGCATGGTGTTGAACACGTCGATGGCGAGCCCCTCGAGCGCCCGGTTGACCCCGGTGAGGCGGAGCACCGGGTCGGAGTTGCAGGCGGCCTGGAACAGCATGGTCTGCTCGGAGAACTCGCCGATCGCCGGTGCCCATGTGCTCGGTCAGCTTCACCGAGATCTCCACGTGGCGGGCCTCGTCCCAGCACTGGCGGGCCATGTCCAGCTTCATGGCGAAGGGGATCTCGTCGTGGCCGGCGCCGGTGTCGAAGTCGTAGCACGTGCGCCCGGCGCCCTCGAGGGCCTGGATCTCGCCCGACGAAGATGCCGTGCATCAGCGCCCGGGCGGCGTCCGGTGACTCGGCATCGCGGTGATCGAGGATGTTGCGTCGATCGCTCCTCGACCTCCGGGCGTCGAACACCACGTCCTCGATCTGGATCCGCTCGAACCGCTCGTCGCGGGCCAGATCATCGACCGACAGCATCCGCTTCATGGAGCCCCCTTGTTGCGCTCGTGATGGCTGATCCTACTCCCCGCTGTCACCAGGCCTCGGCCAGGATCTCCCGCGCCGCCTCCTCGCTCACCGGGCGTGGGTTGGACCCCACGTTCGCGTTGCCCTGGGACATGCGGGCAACGGCATCGAGATCCTCCTCGGTCACCCCACACTCGGAGAGACGGCCTGGCAGCCCCAGTCGGGCCCGCAGCCGGTCGCAGGCGCCGGCGGCGTCGTCGGGCTCTCCCAGAGCGGCGCCGATCCTCGCCACGTCCACGGGCACCGCCTCGGCGTTGAAGCGCACGACGTGGGCGAGCATCAATGCGTTGGCCAGGCCGTGGGCGATCCCGGTGCGCCCGCCGAGGAGCTGGGCGAGCCCGTGGTGCACCCCCATGCTCGCGTTCTGCAACGCCCGGCCGCCCAGGGCGGCGCCCGCGAGCATCGCCGTCCGGGCGGACACGTCGCCGGGATCCTCGACGACGCCGGGCAATGAGGCCGCCACCCGCTGGACACAAGCGAGGGCCACGGCCTCGGCCTCGGGCGTCCGACGGATGGCATAGATCGCCTCCACCCCGTGGGCGAGGGCGTTCATCCCCGTCTCGGCGCTGACCCGAGCCGGCGTGTCGAGGGTCACGAGCGGGTCGTAGACCGCGGCCACCGGCGCCGTGGTCGGACCGCCGGCGCCGCTCTTGCGCCGCGTGGCGGGATCGGTCATGCCGAAGAACGGCGTGACCTCCGCCCCTGAGTACGCCGTCGGCACGGCCACGTGAGCCACGACCGGCCGGTCCATGGCCGACATGCCCGGCGTTCCCGCCTGCTGCTCGACGAAGAAGCACACCGCCTTGCCCAGGTCGGCACACGAGCCGCCTCCGAACGAGACCAGCCCGTCGATCCCGTCGGCCCGGGCCTGGCGCACCGCTGCTTCCACGGCGCTCGTCGGGACGTGAGAGGTCACCCCGGTGAAAGTGGAGACGAGCTGTCTTCCGAGCAGACTGGCGACACGCCGGCCAGCGTCGGAACCGGCGCGGCCCTCGGTCGTCACCAGCATCACCCGGCGAGCTCCGGTCTCTTTGACCACGTCGGCCAGCCGGTCCAGGCTCCCGGCCCCGAAGTGGATGCGCTGGGCGTATCCCGTGTGGGTCCAGGAGTCGTCCACGAGGGCTCCCTCGGCTCAGGCGATGGCCCCGGCCTGGCGGAGCTTGTCTCGCTCGTCGGCCGTGAACCCCCACTCGGCGAGCGTGTCGTCAGTGTGCTGACCGACGTGTGGCGGCGGGCGGTCGATAGCTCCCGGCGTCCGGGCGAACCGCGGCGCGGGGGCCGGCTGGCGTACCCCGGCGACCTCGACGAACGTCTCCCGTCGGCGATTGTGCGGGTGGTCCGGCGCCTCGGCCATGGAGAGCACCGGGGCGAAGCACACGTCGGTCCCTTCCATCAGCGCGCACCACTCGTCGCGGGTCTTGGTGCGGAACACCTCGGCAACGCGCTCCTTCAGGGCGGGCCACTGGCCGCGATCCATCTGCCCCGGCAGCTCCTCGCCCTTCAGGCCCGACAGGCGCAGCAGCTCGGCATAGAACTGCGGTTCGATCGAACCGACCGACACGTAGCGGTGGTCGGCCGTCTCGTACACGTCGTAGAAGTGAGCACCGGTGTCGAGGAGGTTCGTCCCTCGCTCGTCCATCCAGATGCCCATGGCCCTGAGGCTGTGGATGAACGTGGTCAGCACGGCGGAGCCGTCGACCATCGCCGCGTCGATCACCTGGCCCTGTCCCGAGCGATCGCGCTCGAGGAGCGCGCACACCACTCCGTAGGCCATGAGCATGCCTCCACCGCCGAAGTCGCCGATGAGGTTCAGCGGCGGGACAGGTCGCTCACCGGCGCGACCGATCGGATCGAGCGCCCCGGCCAGGGCTATGTAGTTGATGTCGTGGCCGGAGGCGTCCGCGTACGGGCCCTCCTGACCCCAGCCCGTCATACGGCCGTAGACGAGGCGCGGGTTGCGGGCCATGCACTCCTCTGGACCGATGCCGAGCCGCTCCATCACCCCGGGACGAAACCCCTCGATCAACACGTCGGCCCGGTCCATCAGACGCAGCACCACCCCGGCACCCTCGGGGTGCTTGAGGTCGACGCCGACCGAGCGTCGTCCGCGGCCGAGGAGGTCCAGCGGCGGATTGGCGGGGTCGCCGCCGCTCACCTTCTGCGCCCGGTCGATGCGAACGACGTCGGCACCCATGTCCGCCAGCATCATGGCGGCGAACGGTCCAGGTCCGATGCCGGCGATCTCGACGACGCGCACGCCTTCCAGCGGCCCGCTCATCGCTGCGCTGCCTTGTTGGCATTGGCCACGATGGCCTCGACGACCGTCGGCCACGCCCCGGGTGGGAGCTCGTGGCCCATGCCCTCGATGATGATCAGCTCGGCACCGGGAATCGCCTTGGCCGTGGCCTCACCGCCGCTCGGGGTGATCAGTGGGTCGGCGCTGCCGTGGATCACGACGGTCGCCGTCGCCTCGTCGAGCTTGGCCAGCCGCTCGGTGCGGTCCGCCGCCGCCACGACGGCCCCGAGGTGGCGGGCGACGCCAGCCGGGTGAAAAGCACGGTCGAAGGCGGCCGCGGCCCGCCGGCGGGTCCGATCCTCGTCGAACCCGAAACCCGGGGATCCGAGGGCCCTGGTCGTCTCGACCTCGCCGGCGATGACCTCTTCTCTCCCGGTCGGAGGCGGCTTCGTGAGCACTGCGATGGCCTCGGGGGTCGGCGCTGCCGACGCTGGGATCGCCGGTGGTGGACATGATCGACGCCAGGCTGAGGACCCGCTCGGGACGACCGATCGCCAGGAGCTGGGCGATCATGCCTCCCATCGACACGCCGACGACGTGCGCCCCGTCGATGCCGAGGGCGTCCAGCAGGCCGGCGGTGTCGTCGGCCATGTCCTCGAGGGTGTACGGCGACCGACGCACGGTCGCCCTGGAGGATCGCCATGACGTCGGGCACGGGAGCGTCGTCGAACCTGGTGGACAGGCCGACGTCGCGGTTGTCGAAACGGATGACGTGAAACCCGTGGCCAGCGAGCTGGCGGCACAGCTCCTCGTCCCACACGATGAGCTGGCCGCCGAGGCCCATGATCAGCAGCATCGCCGGGTCGGCGGGATCTCCGAAGGCGCTCGTACTCGATGTCGATGCCGTTGGCGCTGCGCGGTGGCCATGACCGGATGCTGTCGTGTCTTGACCAGGCGGTCAAGCCGGACCAGGAGACCACCAGAGGCAGGCCAGCTCGCGTCGAGGGAGGCCGGCGTTCTCCGGGAGCAGCGCGTCCACCTCGGGATCTCGCTCGGCGGGCAGGCACAGGCGGCGGCGGGCGAAGGCGACGAGGTCCTTTCGGTCCACCTCCGTCTGCCGGCGGGGTCCGCTGAAGCGCTCGACCTCGGGCCGGATCCCGATCTCCTCGAGCACGGCCGCGGCGTCCTCCGCGGTCGGTCCGGTCGGCCGCTCGAGCCCGTGAAAATGCCGCCAGAGCGGGTTGAGGGCGGTCTGCGGGTGCTCGGCGGTGAGCTCGACGACGACGCGCCGGCGGGCCGCCGACGTGAGGGCCCGAACGAAGGGGACCAGGTCGGCGACGTTGTAGAGCACGTGATGGCACACGACGACGTCGGACCGTCCCGCCTGGTCCGCCGCCTCGGGCCAGCTGGCGCAGATGGCTCGCACGTCGACACCGACGGCGTCGGCGGCGGCAGCGAAGCGGGCGAGCATCTCGGCGCTCTCGTCCACCCCGACGAGGTGCCCGGCGGGAGGGACGAGGCAGAGGCTGGCCGCCCCTGCCCCGGCACCCACGTCCAGGACGGAGCCACTGGCCGGCAGCGCCTCGACGGCGCGTCGCCTCGATGGGGTCGAGGACGGTACCTCGTGCGCGTGGAACAGCGCAGGCGGGAAACCCCAAGGTGACTCGGGCGCAGCTTGCAGGATGTCATCCGGGATCGCCCAGGCGTCGAGTGCAGCGGCCCACCTGGAGCTGGCCGTGGTCACTGGGCTCAGGCTAGGGCGAGTCCCGGTGGGTACGGCGACCAGCCGACACCGGTTGTCCCGTCCTACGCTCGCCGAGCGTTTGTCGCGCTTTTTGGCGCGACAAAACCCGGTTCGAAGAAATGAGAACTGCCACCGGGAGCCTGGCCGATCAGCCTGGGCCCGCCTCCCGGGCGGGCCGTGGGAAGCTGCCCGGATGACGCCACCCGTGCGCCGTTGCCGGGCGCGGGCACACGCCCCCGGGCGGGTCAACCTCATCGGCGACCACACCGACTACACCGGAGGCCTGGCGCTCCCCATGGCGATCGACCTGGGGACCGATGTGGTGCTGGAGCGCGACGCGGCACTCGGTCGGGTGGAGCTCACCTCCCTCGACCGACGCGGACGCGCCGTGGTCGACCTGGCCGAACCGCTCGCCGACGCTGCCGGCGACGCACCGCGGTGGGCGCGCTACGTCGCCGGTGTGGTCGCAGCCGTGGCGCCTTCGAGCGGTGGTGTCGGCACCGTGAGCTCGACGGTGCCGATCGGTGCCGGGCTCGCCTCGAGCGCCGCCCTCGAGGTGGCCGTCGCCCTGGCCGTCGGGGCCGGCGGGACCGGCGGGAGCCCGGTGCAGTTGGCACGAGCCTGCCAAGAGGCCGAGCAGCTGGCGGTTGGAGTGCCGTGCGGTGTGATGGACCAGCTGACGTCGGTGTGCGGTCAGGATGGCCACGCTGCTCCTCCTCGACTGCGCGTCCCTCGACGTCTCGCCGGTGCCGCTCCCCGAGGACATCGAGATCGTGGCCCTGCACTCGGGACGGGCCCGAGGCCTGGCCGGCTCCGCCTACGCCGCCCGGCGGCGCCGAGTGCGAGGCCGCGGCCGCCGCCGTCGGGCCGCTGCGGGAGGCGACTCTCGTCGACGTCGAGTCAATCAGGGACCCGGTCCTGCGACGTCGAGCCCGCCATGTCGTCACCGAGAACGCCCGAGTGCAGGAGGCCGCACAGGCCATCGCCGCAGACGACCTGACGTCGGCGGGCGCGGCGATGGCCGCGAGCCACCGCAGCCTCGCCGACGACTTCGAGGTTTCCACGCCCGAGCTCGACGCGCTCGTAGCCGAGCTACTGGCGACACGGGGGGTCTACGGGGCGCGCCTGACGGGCGGCGGCTTCGGCGGCTGCGTCGTAGCCCTCGCCGAGCCGGGTGTCGTCGTTCCCAGCGACCGCCGCCGGGGGTGGGTCCTGCGGGCGTCTGCGGGAGCCTCCGTCGAGGTGGTGCAGTCTTCGTAGGACGTTGACGCGCTCAGCCCAAGTGATGAAGGAGCCTGTCCTTCTCGGCATCGAACTCGGCCCTGGTGATCACCCCACGCTGGCACAGCTCGTCGAGCTTCTCGAGCTGCTCGGGGACCGTCAGCGGAGGCCGGCCCCCCGTCTGCTCGGCCCACCGGCGCCGGGACCGTGTGAGCTGCTGGTGGATCGCCTTCTGCACGGTGAGGCAGTCGGGAACTCCGATGAACGCCTCCTGGCCCATGGCTCCGGCAGACTCGATGTACAGCCGACCAGAGCCCACCAGCCGCTCGAGGATCGACTGATGGACCGTGATGTCGTTCAACCGCTCCAGGGGGATCTCGCGTCCGTGGCGGGTGAGGACGCCGGTGCGGTACACCACGCGACTGTTGGTGAGGACGAAGCTGGTGCTGGCCCACCGTGCGTACCGGCCGGCCAGCCAGAGCATGGCGGCGGCGAGGAACAGCAGGATGGCGACGAGCACCACGCCGGGCGCGGAAGGAAAGGCGGCGACGATCGCCACGGCCACGACGATGACCCCTATCGCCGCCAGCACCGGCCCGATCAGGAAGGACCAGTGGGGGCGCAGGTCGACGACGACCTCCTCGCCCTCGTTCAGCAGCCGTTTGGGGAAAGACACCACCTGAAGGGTACCGACCGTCGCGGCGCTGCAGCCGTCGAGATCAGGCCAGCTTGCTGGCGATGCTCCCGGCCGACCGGAGGACGGCCCCGTCGGCGCCGACTGCCAGGTGTTGCACCGCCGGCCGGGCCATGGCCTCCGCCAGCATGTCCGCCAGCAGGGTGCTGAAGGCGACCGGTGGAGCCACCCACAGGTACTTGGCCATCGATCCCGGAACCGTGTTCACCTCGTTCACGAACAGCTCGGTGCCGTCGGACAGGAAGTCGATCCGCGCCACGCCGCGGAGATCGGAAAGCTGCGCCACCAGGTGGGCCGCCTCGGTGAGTCGTGCCTCGAGGCGGCTGTCCAGCTCCGCCGGCAGCTCACGCGGTGCGCTGGCCATGCCTTCGCCACCGACGTACTTGTCGGCGTAGCTGAGGATGTCCGAGGACGCCTGGGAGCGGATCGGTCGCTCGATGGCGGAGAGCTTGAGCTCGGGCCAGCTCCTGACCGAGACGTTGAGGTCGAACAGGTCCGGTCGGTAGGGCTCGACCACCGCGCCGCGCCGCAGGTGGGCGTTCGACAGCAACCGCGCCGTGGCCGTAGGCAGGTCCTCGACCACCTCGATGCCGATGGACGAGCCGCCGAACCGTGGCTTGACGATGTAGGGGCCGGGAAAGTCAGGCCGTGTCGAGTCGGTGAGCAGGATCCGCGGCAGGGTCGGAAGCCCGGCGGCGATGGCCAGGCCGGCAAAGGCCAACTTGTCCATGCCCAGCGCGGCCCCCGCCGCAGTCGGACCGGTGTAGCGAACCCCGGCGAGATCGAGAGCTGACTGGAGCGTCCCGTCCTCACCCGGTCCACCGTGGCAGCAGATGACGACGGCCGAGATGTCGAGGGGTCGAGGGCGGCCCGTGAGGGTGGCCCTGGCCTGGAACCCTCCCCCGGCGTCGGCCTCCAGACGGAGGGGCGTCGAGCCGGGCGGCACCCCGTCGACGAAGGCCTGGCCCTCGAGGTCGGGTGCCACCTCGAACCAGTCTCCCGACTTTGTCCAGTACAGCGGTCTGATCCGCTCGGTTCCCGACGTGCTCAGGGCCCGCGCCGCCTGGAGCCCGGTCAGCACGCTCACGTCGTGCTCAGGCGAAGGTCCACCAAAGATGACTGCGGTGTCGCTCACGGGTCACTCTCCGTTGCTCTGCCACCCGCCCGCCTCCGGGCGGGCCAGACACCGGGCCTGCCAGGCGTTGGCGCTCCCCGGAAACTAGTCCGGGCGTGCGAGCCGGCGGAGATCATGCGAAGTGGTCCGGCAGGTCGTTCTCGTAGAGCACGACGTCGCCCTCCCCCAGGTGGGCCCTGACCCAGCTCACCGCCTCGTCGCGGCTTCCGACCAGGACCACGTGGGCGGCGTGGTCGGGAGCCTGCCCGTCACGCCCCGTCTCCTGGTCCCGGGCGCCGGCCGCAGCGGACGCAGCGGACGCGCCCTCCTCGCCGGCGTCGTCCTCATCGTCGTCCTCGTCGTCATCGTCGGGAGCGATGGTGTAGCCGCCCGCGCCGGCTCGCCAGCCGCTGATGCTGACGTTGTGCTCGCCGGCTCCCTCGAGGAGCGCCTTGCGATTGGTGAAGCCGACGATGACCAGGTCGGTGGCGACTCCCCGGACGGCGGCGGCGAAGGCGACGTTCTCCGGGTGCTGGCGGTCGCCGAGCTCGACCATGCCTGGGGTGACGACCACCTGGCGATGACCGTCACGGGCGTAGCGGCCCATGACGTCGAGCGCCACCCGAGAGCCCGCCGGGTTGGAGTTGTAGGTGTCGTCGACGACGGTGAACCCGGCTGGCCCCACGGCGACGTTCAGCCGGTTGGGAGCGCCGGGAAGCCCAGGCAGCAACCGAGCCACCTCGGCTTCCGCCACTCCCAGCTCGAGCGCCACCGCGACCGCGCAGGCCACGTTGGTGGGACGGGCCTCCGAGGCTTCGACCCGAGCGACCAGCGTCGCCCCGGAGATGCATCTCGAGCGCGCCACCGTCGGCCAGCACACACACGTCGGCGTGACGGTCCGTGGCCGAGCACCGCCACACGCGCTTTCCCGCCGCGGCAGCACGGTCGGCGAGGGCTCGCAGACGCGCGTCGTCGACGTTGAGCACGGCGACCTCTGCCCGTTCGAGGATCTCCGCTTTGGCCTCCACGATCCGATCCTCGGACCCGAAGCGCTCGAGGTGCACCGGGCCGATCGCAGTGATCACGCCGACGCGAGGAGTCAGCCACGAGCACAGCTCGGCGATCTCTCCCGGACCGTAGGTGCCCATCTCGGCGACGAGCACCTCGGTACCCGGGGCCAGACGCTCGTTGACCGTGCGCGCCAGGCCGGCGCGGTTGTTGTAGCTCGCCGGGCTCACGACGACCGCCCGGGTCGAGGAGAGGAGATGACCGACGTAGCCCTTGGTCGACGTCTTGCCGTACGAGCCGGTGATCCCGACCACGATCGGTGCCAGCCGCCGGAGCTTTGCGGATGCGGCCTCGACGTGGCGGTTTGCCAAGCGGCGCTCGAGCGGGGCCGTCAGCGCGCAGGCGACATCGACGAGCGCTGGCGCGAGCAGGGCGCCGGCGACGGCGACGACGGGGCCGACTCCCCCCAGAACGCCCGCGGCCACCACCACGGCCTGAAGCGCGGCCCACACGACAGCCAACGTCCGGAGGCGCCTGGTCCAGACGAGCTTGGCGGTGCGGCCGCGGAGCGTGAGCCCGACGGGGCCCAGTGCGAGCACGACAGCCACCGCCAGCCCGGCCGGGGGGAACGTGAGGCCGACGAGAACGCCGAGTACCGCCAGCACGAGCAGCAGCCGATTGAAGCTGACCGAGCCCCACCACCAGCGAGCGGCGAACCGGATGACCGACCCGGCCAGGTAGTGCTCCCGCTGCGCCACCCGGAGCCAGCGGACGCCCGCCAGCACCGTGGCGGCCACTGCACTGGCGACGACCGAGATGTCCAGGGCGCTCATGAGCGGTGGCGCTCGATCGCCAGGCGGAGCGCCTCGGGGGCGGTGAGGGGGAGGAGATGACCCGCGCCGGGACAAACGGTGAGACGAGGGCGAGCGAGGAGCGCGGCCGCCTGCTCGGCCACCGAGAGCGGCGCCTCGGTATCGTCATCGCCCCAGACCAGCTCCACCGGGCAGGTCACGGAGCGCAGCTGGTCGTCGTACGTCTCGTTGACCGTTCGGACAAGGACCTGGCGCATGACGCCGCTGGCGGCCCGGTAGTCGGGCGAGCCGTAGCGCTGGCGCAGCGACTCCATCCGGGACTCCCCGATGAGGCGCCGCCGGTAGAGCGAGCGACCGATCCGATAGCTGAGTGGCGGGCGCGAGTTGCCGGCGGTGTTGCGCACGAGAGGGACGCCCGTCAACACCAGCGCGCTGACCAGTCCCGGTTGGGCGGCGGCCAGGTGGACCGCCACCCGTCCGCCGAACGAGTGGCCCACCACCACCGCTGGCGCCTGCAACTCCGCGAGAACCGGTGAGATCGCAGCCGCGTAGTCGTCCGATCCCCATACCGCGGGTGGCGGCGGGGTTGCGCCGAAGCCCGGCAGGTCCAGTGCCACCGCGCCCAGGGCTTCCCCCTCCTGCGCCGTCTCAGCGCCCGATCCCCCCGCTCGCGCCGGCTGGGCGCCGAGCACGGCGCGCCAATCCTGATGGCTCCGAGCCCAACCGTGGAGGGCCAGCACCCACGGCGCTCCGTCGGCACCGTATGACTCGCCGAAGAGCCGGCCACCGTCGAAGGCCTTCAGCATGGCCAGGCGGTGACGGGCGAAGTGGCTGGTCGGGGAACGAACATCGGCATGGGCGGGCGGTCGGCCGGCGCCCGCCGCCCACCTGCACCATGACGATATCCGCTGGCGCCGGACCCGACTCTCGCTCGTCGCGGAACGCGCCGAGCGAGGGTCTTGACGCGCACCGGACGCGGGTGCAGACTGCCGCCAGCGCAACCGGAGGAAGTCGAGCCGGACCGCCGGGGTCAGGACGGGCCTCAGGTCCCCGCCCGATGCGGTCGGAGAGATGGACGAAGGTTGCGTCAGGGTCGTCGCCTGGTTGGGTGCACCGCAGGTGTTCCAGCCGGGCCCGCGGTCGCCGGGAGGCGTCCGAGGGGTCGGGGCGTCGCCCGAGGATTCGGCCCCGAGGAGTCCGGGGGGCGAAGGCCCCACGGCTACTTGGGGCCGTCCTCGTTCTGCGCTGTGGTGCCGGATGCCGTGGCGCACCTGGTCACCACCCATCCACCGCCGTGTCACACCCCGTCGATACCGTCGGGGCACATGGGCGACATCGCGCTGCTGGAGGACCTCAACGACGCCCAGCGCCACGCCGTCACGTCGGAAGCTGCTCCACTCTGCGTGCTGGCGGGGGCGGGTTCGGGGAAGACGCGGGTCCTCACGCGACGCGTCGCCTGGCGTATCGAGCAGGGCACCGCCGATGCCCGTCACGTGCTGGCGCTGACGTTCACGCGGAAGGCCGCGGGTGAGCTGCGGTCCCGTCTCCGGGCCCTCGGCGTTCGCCAACACGTGGCGGCGGGGACCTTTCACGGGATCGCCTACGGCCAGTTGCGCCAGCGGTGGGCCGACCTGGGGGCCCGCCCGCCCGCCCTGCTCGATCGCAAGGTGCGGGTGCTGGCCCGGCTGGTGTCGCGCCGCGACGGTGGGCGCGAGCCCCACCCTCGCCGATCTCGCCAGCGAGATCGAGTGGGCCAAGGCTCGGATGGTCGCGCCCGAGGGCTACGCGGAGGCGCTCGTCGCCACCGGCCGGCGGCCTCCCCTGCCCGCGCGACGAGATGGCGGCTCTCTACCGCCGCTACGAGGAGGAGAAGCGGCGCCACGGGTTGGTGGACTTCGACGACCTGCTGGTCGCGTGCATCAACGACCTCGAGCAGGACCCCGCCTTCGCCGCGGCCCAGCGGTGGCGCTTTCGGCACCTGTTCGTCGACGAGTTCCAGGACGTCAACCCGGCCCAGTTCCGGCTCCTCCAGGGCTGGATGGGCGACCGTCTCGACCTGTGTGTGGTCGGCGATCCCAACCAGGCCATCTACTCGTGGAACGGAGCGGACCCGTCGTTGTTGGGGCGCTTCTCCCGCCGCTACCCCACCACCGGCGTCGTCCGACTCGACCACAACTACCGCTCGTCTCCTCAGGTCCTCACCGTGGCCGCAGCGGTGCTGGCCCAGGGGCGCACGTCGGACGCCGATCTTCTGCGCGCCACGCAGGCTGACGGGCCCGTACCGACGGTCACCGCATCCGACAGCGACGTGTCCGAAGCCCGCACGATCGCCAGCAGGTTGCGCCGGACGCGCCGACCGGGCATGCCCTGGGCCCACCTGGCCGTCCTCACCCGCACCAACGCCCAGCTGGTGCTGCTCGAGGAAGCCCTACGGTCGGCCCGGATCCCCTACCGGGTCTCGGGGGGTGAAGCGTTCCTCCAGCGGCCGGAGGTCAGGGACGCGCTGGACGAGTTGCGACGTGCGCCGGTCCGGATGCCGTTCGGCGCCCGCCTGGCCGACCTCGAGGCTCGGGTCGCCGGCATCGGCACCGCCGGCGGAGGCGGCGAGGAAACCGCCGGCCCGGGAGGCCGGCCCGAGGAAACCGCCGGCCCGGGAGGCCGGCCGAGGAAACCACCGGCCCGGGAGGCCGGCCCGACGAAGACGATCGGCGGTCCCATCTCGAGGGCCTGGTCCGTCTCGGCCGCGAGTACGAGGCGATGGACCCCGCAGCGTCGGCCGAGGGGTTCTCGGCCTGGCTGGCGGCCACCGTCCGCAGCGAGGGGGCCGAGGACGGAGCCGACGCCGTCGAGCTGACCACGTTCCACCGGGCCAAGGGGCTGGAATGGCCCGTCGTGTTCCTCGCCGGGCTGGAGCGCGGCCTGGTCCCCATCGGACGCGCGACGACGCCGGCGGCCGAGGCCGAGGAGCGCCGGCTGCTGTACGTGGCCCTGACCCGCGCCGAGCGCGAGCTGCACTGCTCGTGGGCCGAACGGCGGACGTTCGGGTCGCGGACGGTGACGAGGACCCGCTCGCCCTACCTCGAGGCCGTCGACCTGGCCCGCAGGGCGCTGGCCCAGGCCCCGGCGGGGTCGGACCCTGTACGGCTCATCCAAGCCGAGCGGTCCCGCCTCGGCCGGCAGAGCGCTCCCGGCCAGCGGAGGTCCCGGCCCCGCAGCCCCGCCGCAGCCATGGTCGAGGCGGCCGACCCCGACATGATCGCCGCCCTGCGGGCGTGGCGGTCCACGGCGGCGCGGTTGTCAGGCGTGCCGGCGTACGTGATCTGCCACGACACGACGTTGGCCGCCGTCGCCAGCGCCCTGCCCGCGTCCCACGACGAGCTCCTCGCCCTGCCCGGTTTGGGGCCGGTGAAGGCGGCCCGGTACGGCGAGGCGCTGCTCGACCTGGTGTCCCAGCATCGGCGGTCCGCTTGACCGAGCTCCCCCGCTCGGAGGGTTGACGCCACGTCCGAACGGCGCGAGAAAGTGGCATGCGCTCGTTCCTCTGGCCGAGCGAGGACGGTTGGCCCTATCCCGACGACGACGGCGAGCTCGTGGATCCGGCCGCCGACATCGACGAGGACCTGGTGTCCGTCCGTACCCTGCCCGACCGGGTCCTCGACGACCTCGAACCACTCGAGCGGCTCCTGATCGGTGCCCGCTTCGGCGTGGGAGGTCACGAGATCAGGTCCATGAAGCAGCTGCACGCTGACACCGGGTTGTCTCGCGCCGACCTGCGGGCCAGCCTCGGATCAGGACTGACGAAGCTCCGCACCCAGCTGATCTGACGGCTGGGCTGGCTCGGAGCTGGTGCTCCGCCGCAGCTCGGGCGCCTACGTGCCTCAGTCCACGTCGAAATCGACCAGGACGGGTGCGTGATCGGACGGCAGCTTGCCCTTGCGGGCGAACCGGTCGATGAGGGCATACCCGACCCGCTCGGCGAGCGGTGCGGTGACGAGGACGAGGTCGATACGCATACCCCGGTGCTGATGGAAGTCCCCGGCGCGGTAGTCCCACCACGAGAACAAGCCAGATTCGTCGTAGCGCTGACGAAAGGCATCCACGAGGCCCCACTCCTCGAGTGCAGCCAGGGCCTTGCGCTCGGGCTCGCTCACGTGCGTGGCCCCCACGAAGCGGGCCGGGTCATAGAGGTCGCGGTCCTCGGGAGCGACGTTGAAGTCTCCGCAGACGGCCAGGGGCGTGGTCGGATCGCAGCGCTGCACCAGGTAGGTACGCAGCTCAGCCAGCCAGTCCAGCTTGGCCTGGTAGTGCTCGCTGCCGACGCTGCGTCCGTTGGGGACGTACACGCTCGCCACCCGCACGTCGCCGCAGAGGGCGCTGACGAAGCGCCCCTCGGCGGCGGCGCTCCCGCCCTCGTCGGCGAAGCCGGCCGTGACGTCCTTCAGGCCGATCCGGCTCAGGATGGCCACCCCGTTCCAGCGGCCGGTCCCGTGGTGGGCCGCCTCGTACCCCATGGTGGCGAAGGCCATGGCCGGGAAGGTGGCGTCGGCCACCTTGGTCTCCTGCATGCACAGGACATCGGGCTCGGCGTACCGGACCCATTCCTCCACTCGCGGCAGCCGGGCGTTCAGCGAGTTGACGTTCCAGGTGGCGATGCGCATCGGTACCCATCTTGTCGTATCGACGTCGGGTGCCCGGCCCGAACCGCCCGGATCCTCGATCACCCCTTGGCGCCGTCGTCGGACGCCTCGGCCGCGGTGGTCCTCGCCTTGGCTCCGGTCGCCGCGCCCTTTGCCTTCTTCCGCGCCTTGGCCTTCTTCGCCCCCGTCCCCGCGGGCGCCTCGGCCTTCTGCGTCTTCTCCTTCGACGCTTTGTCTTTGGACGCCCTGCCCTTCGCCGTCTTGGCTGCGGCCTTGGCGGCCGGGGCCCTGGCCGCCGCCGTCTTGGCCTTCTTGCCCGTCGCCGCCTTGGTCTTCGTAGCGGCAGCCTTGGCCTTCTTGGCCGGGCCAGCCTTCTTGGCCGGACCGGCCTTCTTGGTCGGGCCAGCCTCCTCGGCCGCTCGCTTGGGCTTCCCGGCCTGGGCCTTCTTCGCCCGCGTGCGGCTGGCGCCCCGCGGCTGTGTCGGGGTGGTCTCGTCCGTGCCCGTCACCTCCGAGATCTCGGCCTCCACCGTCTCCTCGCTCGGCGACCCGGCCACCTGGGCGAACTCGGGGAGGGCCAGCTCCACCCCGCGCCGCTGCGGGTCGAGGGCCTGCAGGACGAAGGACCGGCGGTCACCTCGGCGCAGCACCTGGCGGGCGCTGCGCGGAGGCGGGTCACCGAGACCAGACACCGGCACGTAGGCCTGGGCGTCGTCGATGCGCACGAAGGCACCGTGCGAGGTGAAGCTCTCGACGTCGCCTTCGACCTGCTGGCCCAGGGGGTGCTCGGCGATGAACCTGATGAAGGTCAGAGGATCGTTGACCGCCTGGGGCGGCGGGGCGGAGCCCCGCCGGCGACGACGTCCGCCCGAGGACGCCTGGGGCGAGACGACCTCTTCGGTCGCGGCGGCGATGGCCTGGCGAACCTTGGGGTCGGCCGGCGGCGTCGCCTCCCTCGCCGCCGCAGCCTCGTCGGACTTCGTCGGCCCGCCGTCGCGTCGACCTCGACGAGGTGGGGGAACAGCGGGTACCGGCATCGGCTGCGAGGCCTCCTTGGAGCCGACCCGGACCCGGGTGCGCCGTGCGTCCTGGGTCGCCACGCGGCTGCGCGGACCCCTGACCGGGGTGCGAGGAGTGAAGATCCAGCCCACCCCGGGAACCGGCTTGCCCCCGACCAGTCGCGAGGCGGAGAACAGCCAGTCGTGCTCGCCGTGGAACTCCTGAAAGGAGTCGTTCGACAGCACGGTCGCGCCGGTCTTCTCGGCGATGCGCAGGAGAAAGGCGTCACCTCTGCCGATGGCGCCGGCAGGAGGAGACACGATCTCGCCGTGCGCCTCGGCCTCGTCGAACGCCGGGCGCTCGGACTCGTCGATCCTGTGCCCGAACGAGGCGTCGACCACCACCGTCACCTCGGCGTCCGGGAACTCGCGCTGGAACTCCCGGACGGCCTCGTCGAGCTGGGCCAGGCTCGGCACGGAGCGACCCTCGGTGGCGATGTTGGACCCGTCCACAACGACGCGCCGATATGCCATTTCCATGTAGTCAAGCACCCGGCGGCCGGCCCGTGGGTGATCGGGAACATGCCGGTGGTGAGGCTCGGCCGCCATGACGCCCTGTGCCAGCCGGAACAGGAGAGGCGGGGACGGCGCCCGCCCGGGACGGCGAAGCCACCCGGGACAGCGACCGCCGGCCCATACCATTGTGCGAATGACCGAGCTGAAGGCCGTCCTGTTCGATCTCGGCGGGGTCCTGCTCACCAGCCCCTTCGAGGCCTTCGCCGAGTACGAGCAGGCCCACGGGCTGCCGCCGGGCTTCATCCGCTCGCTCAACGCCACCAACTCCGACGACAACGCGTGGGCCCACCTCGAGCGCAACGCCGTGAGCTTCGACGAGTTCTGCGGTCTGTTCGAGGCCGAGGCCCGCGCCGCCGGTCACGAGTTGGAGGCGGCCGCCGTGATGCGCCTCCTGGCTGGGGAGGTGCGCCCGGCGATGGTCGTCGCCGTCCGCCGGTGTCGCCAGCGGCTCCGCACCGCGGCGCTCACCAACAACTTCACCCTCCCGGACGGTGATCCGGCGATGGCGGAGATGCGGGACCTGTTCGACGTCGTCATCGAGTCGAGCCGGATCGGCGTCCGCAAACCTGATCCCCGCTTCTACGAGCTCGCCTGCGGCGAGCTCGGCATCGACCCGACGGAGGCGGTGTTCCTCGATGACCTGGGCGTCAACCTGAAGCCGGCCCGGGCCCTCGGCATGAAGACGATCAAGGTGGACGACCCCGCCCGCGCCATCGCCGAGCTGGAGACAGTCGTGGGGTTCGCGCTCTCCTGACGATCGCGCCCGACTACTCGAACGGCTCCAAGGCGCGAGCCAGAAGGTGCTTCGACTCCAACTGGTGCATGGCCGCGCTGCCGGTGGCCGGGCTACCCGACTCGATCCGGCTCACGTGGCGGAGCGAGAAGTCGTTGCGGAGCAGGCGGTGCAGCCGACCGTGCACGAACGCCCACGCGCCCATGTTCTCGGGCTCCTCCTGGAGCCACACGACCTCGCTCGCCTTCTCGTAGCGGGCCAGCAGTGTGGCGATGCCGTCCTCGGGCCACGGGTACAGCTGCTCCACGCGCACCACCGCCGTCGCGGGCCCGTCACCGTTCTCGATCCGGGCGTCGCGGGCGGCCATGGCGTCGTAGGCGACCTTCCCGGCACAGAGGATGACCCGCTCGACGGTGGCGGGGTCCAGGCGGGCGCCACCGCCGCGCCCGCCGGTCGCGGGATCGTCGAGCACCGCGGTCGAAGTGGCCCTCGGTCAGGTCGTCGATCGCCGTGCGAGCCGCCCTCGAGCGCAGGAGCGACTTGGGAGTGAAGACCACCAGCGGCTGGCGCACCTCGCGATGCACCTGGGAACGCAGGAGGTGGAAGTACTGGCCCGCGGTGGTCAGGTTCGTGACGCGGGAGTTGGACTCGGCGGCCAAGGTCAGGAAGCGCTCCATACGGGCGGAGGAGTGGTCGGGGCCCTGCCCCTCGTAGCCATGGGGCAGCAACAGCACCAGCGACGAGCTCTGGCCCCACTTGTCCTCGGCCGCCATGATGAACTCGTCGACGACGACCTGTGCCTCGTTGATGAAGTCGCCGAACTGAGCCTCCCAGGCCACCAGAGCGTCACCGTGGACGACCGAGTAGCCGTACTCGAAACCGAGCGCGGCGAACTCCGACAGCGACGAGTCGTAGACGAAGAAGCGGCCGCCCCGTCCGCCACCACCCTCGGTGCCCAGGCCGGCCAGCGGCAGGTACTCCTCGCCGGTGTGGTAGTCGACCAGCACGGCGTGACGTTGGCTGAAGGTGCCCCGCCGGGTGTCCTGGCCCGTCAGGCGGACGTCGGTCCCCTCGAGCAGGATCGACCCGAAGGCGAGGGCCTCCGCCAGCGCCCAGTCGACCTCCCCCCCGGCGTAGAGGTTCGCCCTCGCCTCCATCTGCCGGGCCAGCTTGGGATGGACGTTGAGACCCACAGGCGGGTGGTGCAGCCGCTCGGAGATGCCGTCGAGCACGGCCCGGTCCACACCCGTCTCGATGGGCGCCAGCGGGGCCGCCGCCGGCTTCGGCGCCGGCACGGACGTGGGCCGCGGTGGAGCTGACGACCGCGGTCTGGTCCAGCGCCGCCTCGAGGCGGGCCGAGAAGTCGTCCAGGGCTCGCTCGGCGTCCTCCAGGGTGATGTCCCCCCGCTTCACCAGCGACTCGGTGTAGAGCTTGCGCACCGAGCGCTTGCTCTCGATCCGCTCGTACATCTGGGGCTGGGTGTAGCTGGGCTCGTCACCCTCGTTGTGGCCGAACCGCCGATAGCAGACCAGATCGATGACGACGTCCTTGCGAAAGGCCTGACGAAAGGCGAATGCCAGCTTGCCCACGCGCACACACGCCTCGGGATCGTCCCCGTTCACGTGGAAGATCGGTGCCTGCACCATCTTCGCCACGTCGGTGGGGTACAGGCTGGAGCGGGCCGCCTCGGGTCCGGTCGTGAAGCCGAGCTGGTTGTTGATCACGAGGTGCACGGTCCCGCCGGTCCGGTAGCCCCTGAGGTTGGAGAGGTTGAGCGTCTCGGCCACCACGCCCTGGCCGGCGAAGGCCGCATCCCCGTGCACGAGCAGGGACAGGACCGGAAAGGCCGGGCCCCCGTCCAGCAGGTCCTGTCGGGCCCGCACCATGCCCTCGACCACCGGGTCCACCGCCTCGAGATGCGAGGGGTTCGACGCCAGGGTCACCGGCAGCTCGGCGCCCGACTGACCGACGAACTTGCCCGACGCGCCCTTGTGGTACTTCACGTCGCCCGACCCCTGCACCGACTCGGGGTCGATGTCGCCCTCGAACTCCCGGAAGATCTCGCCGTAGGACTTGCCCACGATGTTGGCCAGCACGTTGAGCCGGCCGCGGTGGGCCATGCCCATCACGGCCTCGGTCACCCCGGCCTTGGCCGCATCGTCGAGGACGGCATCGAGAAGCGGGATCGCCGACTCCGCCCCCTCGAGACCGAACCGCTTCTGGCCGATGTACTTGCTGTGCAGGAAGCGCTCGAAGGCCTCGGCGGCGTTGAGACGCCCGAGAATGTGGCGCTGCTCCTCCTGGTCGAGCTTGGTCGACACCCCCTCGACGTGGTCCTGGATCCAGCGCTTCTGATCGGGCTCCTGGATGTGCATGTACTCGACGCCGACGGTGCGGCAGTACGCATCGCGCAGGATCCCGAGCGTCTCGCCCAGGGTGAGCCTGTCCCGTCCGGCCAGGCCGTCGGTGAGGAACTCGCGGTCCAGGTCCCACAGCGTGAGGCCGTAGGTCGCAGGATCGAGCTCCTGGTGCATCCTCGGCGGGCGGGCGCCGAGGGGATCGAGGTCGGCGATCAGGTGACCCCTGACCCGGTACATGTTGATCACGGTCTGCACGTGCACCTGCTTGACCAGGTGGCCGCGCTCCTGATCGACGGGGTTCACGTCCTCCCGCCACTGCACGGGCTCGTAGGGGACGCCCATCGACCGGAACACGTCCTGGTAGAAGCCGTCCTCCCCCAGCAGCAGCCGGTGGATCCTCGACAGGAACGACCCCGACTCGGCGCCCTGGATGATGCGGTGGTCGTACGTCGAGGTCAGGGTGATGACCTTGCTCACCCCGAGCTGGGCCAGCATCCGGGGATCCGCAGCCTCGTACTCGACGGGGTAGTCGATGGAACCGACCCCCACGATCAGCCCCTGGCCGGCCATCAGCCGTGGCACCGACATGGCCGTGCCGACGGTGCCGGGGTTGGTCAGGCTGACGGTCGTGCCGGCGAAGTCGTCGACGCCGATCCGGTTCGTGCGCACCTTGCGGATGAGCTCCTCGTAGGCGAGGAGGAAGCGCGCGGAAGTCCAAGGTGTCGGCGGCCTTGATGCACGGCACGAGGAGCGTCCGCGACCCGTCGGCACGTTCGACGTCCACGGCCAGCCCGAGGCCGACGTGCGGATGGTGCACGACTCCGGGCGTCCCCTTGCCGTCGGAGTCGGGCACGAAGCTGGCGTTCATGGCCGGCACCGACTGGAGGGCCCTGACCACGGCGTAGCCGATGATGTGGGTGAAGCTCACCTTGCCGCCACTGGTGCGCGACAGGTGATTGTTCAGGATCGTGCGGTTGACCTCCAGCAGCTTGGCCGGTACCTGGTGCACGCTCGTGGCGGTGGGCACCCCGAGGCTGGCCTCCATGTTGGACACGATGCGTGCGCCCGCGCCGCGGATGGGCGTGGGCGTCGGCACCTCGGGGGCGGCCTCCGGGGACGGCTCAGCCGCGGCCGGAGGCGGCGTCGGAGGCTGCGGTGGAGCCGGCGGCGTGGGACGGGGCGCGGGCCGTTCGGCCGGCGCCACTGGGGGCTCGGCCGGTGCGCCGGGGGTGGGGGGCGACCCGGCCACCGGAGCACCCGCCGCCCCGGCGGCGGGTGCGGTCGGCGTGGCTTCGGCGACGACGGCCGCTGCGTCACCTCGCCGGTAGTCGGCGAAGAACTCCTGCCAGCTCTCGCTCACCGATGACGGGTCGCGCCGGTACTGCTCGTACATGTCCTCGACGAGCCATGCGTTCGGGCCAAAACCCCCGAACGACTCGTCGCTGCGCGGCTCTGACATCGTCTCTCGATCCTACCGGCGAGCGAGCCACTACCGTCGGGGATCTATGCCAGCGCAGTTCATCTACCAGATGCGGGACCTCCGCCGCTTCTACCCTCCCGACCGGGAAGTGCTGAAGGGGATCAACCTGTCCTTCTATCCCGGAGCCAAGATCGGCGTCATCGGCGCCAACGGCTCGGGCAAGTCGTCGCTGTTGCGCATCATGGCCGGCGAGGACGACGGCTACACCGGCATGGCCAGGCTCACGCCGGGGTTCACGGTCGGCCATCTACCCCAGGAGCCGACCCTCGACCCCAGCCGGGACGTCCTCGGCAGTGTCGCCGAAGGGATGGGAGAAGCCACTGCGCTCCTGCAGCGCTTCGAGGAGATCAGCGAGCAGCTCGGGTCGGCGGGCCCCGACGAGATGGACCGCCTGCTCGCCGAGCAGGGCGAGTGCCAGGACCGCATCGAGGCCATCGGGGCATGGGAGCTCGATCGCACCCTCGAGGTCGCCATGGACGCCCTCCGGCTCCCTCCGGGCGATGCCAGCGTGAGCATGCTCTCGGGCGGCGAGCGTCGCCGGGTCGCACTGTGTCGCCTGCTGCTGAGCCGGCCCGATCTGCTCCTGCTCGACGAGCCCACCAACCACCTCGACGCCGAGTCGGTGGCGTGGCTCGAGCGCTTCCTGCACGAGTACGAGGGCACCGTCGTGGCCGTCACCCACGACCGGTACTTCCTCGACAACGCGGCCGGCTGGATCCTCGAGCTGGACCGCGGGGCGGGACTGCCGTGGGAGGGCAACTACTCCTCGTGGCTCGAGCAGAAGGAAGCCCGCCTGGCCCACGAGGAGAAGGCCGACTCGGCCCGCCGTCGCACCCTCGAGCGTGAGCTCGAGTGGGTCCGCCTCTCCCCCCGGGCTCGGCAGGCCAAGGGCAAGGCCCGGCTGTCGGCCTACGAGGCGCTGCTGGCCGAGGCGGCGGCCGCTCCGACTCGAGACGAGCGCCTCGAGCTGGCGATACCGCCGGGACCTCGCCTCGGCGACCTGGTCGTCGAGGCGCACGAGCTGCGGAAGGGATTCGGCGACCGCCTGCTCATCGACGGCCTCGACTTCTCGCTGCCGCGCGGTGGGATCGTCGGGGTCATCGGCGCCAACGGCGCCGGCAAGACGACGCTGCTGCGCATGATCACCGGCCAGGACGAGCCCGACGAGGGCAGCCTCGTCGTCGGGCCGACGGTGAGCCTGGCCTACGTGGACCAGTCACGCGAGACCCTCGATCCGTCCCGCACGGTGTACGAGGAGATCACCGGCGGCCAGGACCACCTGACCGTCGGCGGACGAGAGATCCATGGACGGGCGTACGTGGCCGGCTTCAACTTCACCGGATCCGACCAGCAGAAGAAGGTGGGCGACTGCTCCGGCGGTGAGCGCAACCGCATCCATCTGGCGAAGGTCCTTCGCGCCGGAGGCAACGTGCTGCTCCTCGACGAGCCGACCAACGACCTCGACGTCGACACGTTGCGCGCCCTCGAAGACGCGTTGGTGGCCTACGCGGGCTGTGCCGTGGTGATCACCCACGACCGGTGGTTCCTCGACCGCGTGGCGACGCACGTTCTCGCCTTCGAGGGCGAGTCCGTCGTGCACTGGTTCGAAGGAAACTTCAGCGACTACGAGGCCGAGCGCCGACGCCGGCTCGGAGCGGCGGCGGACCAGCCCCATCGCATCCGTTACAAGCCCCTGGTCAGGGGCCGGTGACGCGCCGTCGAGGATGATGGCCTGACGCCAGACCGGTTGAGTAGTGTGGTCCGGGCCGTGACCTGATCCCTGGGGCGGCCGGGGGACGAGGTGGCGAGGTGGCACAGGAGCCTGGCGGGGCAAGAGGCAAGACCGAGAGCCGAGCCGTGGTGCGAACCGTGGAGCCCGGCAGCTCGGCCATCTGCGCGCACTGCGGGGCGCCGGTGAAGTTCGTCGCCCGCGCCCAGCTCCGCCAGGTCATCGCCAACGTCTACGTCAACGCGACCTGGGACCGGGTCGAGCACTACCACGCCGACTGCTATGGGGAGGCGGGCGAGCCCTACGGCTCGCCGAACTCCGATCAGGGGCGGGCCGACCACAGGTAGCCCGGATAGCCTGGGTCCGGATGCGCACCCGGGTCAGCCGCTCGTTCGCCTTCGAGGCGGCCCACCACCTCCCGTGGCACGCCGGTAAGTGCCAGCGACTGCACGGCCACCATTACCGACTCGAGGTCACCGTGGAGGGGCCGGTCAACGAGCACGGCGTCGTGATCGACTTCGACGACCTGGCGGCCGTCGTCGAGCGCGAGGTGGTGGACCGGTACGACCACCGACTCCTGAACGATGTGCTCGACAACCCGACTGCCGAGCGCATCGCCCAGCAGGTGTGGAAGCAGCTCGAAGCCGCCGGTCTCGGCCTGGTCGCCGTCCGTCTCTGGGAGACCCCACAGTCCATGGTCGAGCTGTTGGCCGAATGAGCCCAGACCGCCACGTGGTCATCCTGTCGGGCGGGCTCGACTCGACCACGTGCATGGCGCTCGCCGCGAGAGACGGCGATCGTCCACCGCTGGCGCTCAGCTTCGACTACGGCCAGTCCCACAGGATCGAGCTCGAACATGCCGCCAAGGTGGCCTCCCACTACGGGGCCGAACGGCTCGTCGTCGACATCGACGCCCGGGCCTGGGGCGGATCGGCGCTCACCGACTCCTCGGTCGACATACCGCGGCCCACAGGCTCGACGGACGGCGGAGAGCCCGACCCGCTCGCCATACCCGTCACCTACGTGCCAGCCCGCAACATCATCTTCCTCGCCGTGGCCCTGGGCGTCGCAGAGGCCCGCGACGCCGAGGCCGTGTACCTCGGCGTGAACGCCCTGGACTACAGCGGTTACCCCGACTGCCGGCCCGCCTTCGTCGACGCCTTCCGCACCGTCGCGGCCGTGGGGCAGAAGCGAGCACTCGCGGGCAGACCGGTCGACATTCGCACTCCTTTGATCGACCTCACCAAGTCCCAGATCGTGCGCCTCGCCCTCGACCTCGGGGCGCCGGTCGAGCTGACGTGGTCCTGTTACCGCCCCGGGCCTCTCCCCTGCCAGGCCTGCGACGCGTGCCAACTGCGGGCACGCGGCTTCGCCGACGCCGGTGTCGCCGACCCCGCCCTGACGACGCCATGACGAGCGAGACGACGGTGCTGGTGACCGAGGTCTTCTCGGCGATCCAGGGTGAGGGCGCGCTCGTCGGCGAGCGTCAGGTCTTCCTCCGCCTCACTGGCTGCAACATCCGGTGCGACTACTGCGACCAACCGGAGGCCCTGGAGAAGCGCCCCGGACCGTGCCGTCTCGAGCAGACCCCCGGCCACCGCGATTGGCGCTGGGGCGAGAGCCCACTCCCCCTCACCGAGGTGGCCGGCGCCGTCGACCAGTTGTGGCGCGCCGTCCCGCACCATTCGGTGAGCGTGACCGGTGGCGAGCCACTGCTCCAGGCCCGGCGGCTCGTCGCGCTCCTCCCCCTCCTGGCCGAACGGGGCCACTCGGTCTACCTCGAGACCAACGGCACGCTCCCAGCCGGTCTGGCGTCCGTCCTGGAGTGGGTCGACCACATCGGGATGGACATCAAGCTCGACAGCGTCGACCACGAGGCGGTGGACCTCGACACGCATCGGCGGTTCCTGCAGGCCGGCGCCGCTCGGCACCTCTTCGTCAAGGTCGTGATCGGGCCGGCCACGGTGCCCGACGAGCTCGACCGGGCCGTCGCCATGGTCCACGAGGTGGCGCCCGAGAGGGAGATCTTCCTGCAGCCGGTCACGCCCTTCGCCGAGGTCACCGCCGCGCCCAGCCCGCGCCAGGTGCTGGAGCTCCAGGAGCGGGCGCTGCGCCTGCACCCGCGCGTTCGGGTGGTTCCCCAGACGCACAAGCTCATCGGTCAGCTCTGATCGAGCTGCTACCGTGACGCCAACGTCAGTTTCAGGGCGCCCATGGATCTCGAGTTCACATCCGATCAGGAGGAGCTGCGCAGCTCGGCGCGGGCCGTGCTCGCCGGCGAGTGCCCGCCCAGCTTGGTGCGCGAGGTGGTCGAGAAGGGCACTCAGGCCGACGACCTCTGGGCTTCCATGGTGGAGCTGGACTGGCCTGCGCTCACCGTCGACTCCGCCTATGGCGGCCTCGGCCTCGGCTTCGTCGAGCTCGCCGTGGTGGTCGAGGAGCTGGGACGGGTCATGGCGCCGGGGCCGTTCCTTCCGACGGTGTCGCAGTTCGTGCCCGCCGTGCGCGAGGCAGGTACGCCAGAGCAACGTGAGCGCTTCCTCGGTGACGTGGCAGCCGGTCGCATCACCGGCACCATCGCCGTGGCCGAGGAGACCGGAAGCTGGGCGGGCGAGGACGTCGGCCTGGAGGCCCGGCCGGACGCCGGCGGCTGGCTCCTCCACGGCACCAAGCGCTACGTCGCCGAGGGGGCGACGGCCGACGAGCTGGTGGTCGCGGCCCGTCTCCCGGGCACCGCCGGGCCCGACGGTCTCGCTCTGTTCGTCGTCCCCCACGACGCGGTCGACGTCACGGTCCTGCAGACACTGGACGCCAGCCGCCAGTACGCCACCGTCGTCCTCGACGGCGTGCGCGTCGGACGCGATCGCACACTGGGCGAGCCTGGTCGCGCCGCGGCGCCGCTCGCCCGGGCCCTCGAGGAGGCCTGGACGGCGCTGGCTCTCGAGATGGTCGGGACCTGTCAGTCGATATTCGACATCGCCCTCGACCACGCGAAGACGCGCGAGCAGTTCGGTGTGCCCATCGGCTCGTTCCAGGCCATGAAGCACAAGTTCGCCGACATGTACGTCGCTCTGGAGTCGGCCCGTGCCTTGTGCTACTTCGCCTCGGCGACGATCGCCGAGGACGACGAGCGTCGATCGCTGGCTGCCTCGATGGCCAAGGCGGCAGCCGGCGACTGCCAACGCCTCATCGCCCAGGACGGGATCCAGAGCCTCGGAGGGATCGGCTTCACGTGGGAGCACGACATGCATCTGTACCTGAAGCGGGCCAAGTCGGGCGACGCCGTCTTCGGCACGGCGCGCCAGCATCGGGCCCGCATCGCCACCTTCGCCGGGGTCTGAGCGCGCAGGCCTAGGACCCGGGTCAGTCGAAGACGACCCGCAGCTCCTTGGGTGCCCGGAAGGCGAGGCCCCGGATCTCCGGCGGTGGGGCGTCGGGGTCGAGGCGCAGCCCGGGCAGACGGTCGAGAAGCGAGCCCACGGCCACGGTCGTCTCCATCCTCGCCAGGTGCATGCCCAGGCACATGTGGGGCCCGGAGGCGAACGCCATGTGCGGCCTGGGGTCACGGAAGATGTCGAAGCGCTCGGGGTCCGGATACCTCGCCGGGTCGTGGTTGGCGGCGCCCATGTTGACGTTGATGATCACACCGGCGGGCAGGTTGACCCCGCAGAGGTCGACCTCCCGGCTGGTGGTACGGGCGATACCCGTGAGCGGGGGCTCCCACCTCAGGCCCTCCTCGATGGCCTGAGGCAGCAGCGACCGGTCGGCGCGCACCGCCTCGAGCTGGTCGGGATTCGTCAGCAAGCCGGTGAGGAGGTTGCTGGAGGACCGGTAGGTCGTCTCCGCGCCGGCCGGCAGCAGCAGCCGCAGGAAAGCGAAGATGTCCTCGTCGGTCAGCTTCTGCCCCTCCAGCTCGGCCTCTGCCAGCGCCGTGATCACGTCGTCCGACGGCTGCCGGCGGCGGTCGGCGAGGACCTCGGCGAAATAGTCCCGCAGCTTGCCGGACGCCTCCATGCCGTGATCGAAGTCGGCGCCCACGCTGATCAACCCGACGGCCCAGGCGTGGAAGGTGTCGAGATCCTCCTCGGGAAGACCGAGCATGCCGGCGATCACCTGAACCGGGAACGGGAACGTGAGCTCGGACACGAGGTTGGCCCGACCGCGTCCGGCGAAGGAGTCGATGAGGCGGTTGACGACCGGCCGCACGAGCTCGGACTCCCACCGGACCATGGCCTTGCGGGTGAAGGCCTGCTGGATGAGCCCGCGGTAGGCGCGGTGCTCGGGCTCGTCCATCTCCAGGATGCTGTGGCCCATGACCATGCCCATGCTCTCGGCGTAGCCCGAGGACGAGAAGGTCTGCCCGTCCCGGAGCACCTTCTCCACGCCCTCGTGGGTGAGGACGGTGTAGGCGTCCGGCAGATCGAGACCCTCCATGTTCTCGAGCTCGTAGAGCTCGGCAAGGTCACGCTTGTGGACCGCGCCCTCTCGCCGGAGCTCGGCGAAGTCCGGGTAGGGGTTGGCGACCTTGGACGCGCCGACGCTTCTCTCGAAGACCTCGAACGGGTCGTAGCTCGCGTCGTCGAACGGTGCGATCCGGCCTTGCGTCCTCATCGCTCCCCTCTCAGGACCCCTGCCAGTTCCCTAACACGGATGTCATGTTTTACCATATCGGCCGTGCAAACCGTCGACCGGGAGCCTGCCGAGCGAGACCCGGGCCAGCGCTTCTGGGATCCCGCCGTGCAGACCATGCCGGCGGACCAACTCCACGAGCTGCGGGAGGTGCGGCTGCGGGACATGGTGTGGAGGGTGTTCGAGCGCCCCGTTCCCTTCTTCGTCCACAAGCTGGCCGAGGCGGGGGTCACGGCCCCCGAGGACATCACGGGGCTGGCCGACCTCGAGCGCCTACCGATCACGGTGAAGCAGGACCTGCGGGCATCCGAAGCCGAGCATGCGCCCGTCGGCGACTACCGGTTCGTCGATCTGCGGGAGTGCACCCGCCTCGGCACGTCCACGGGCACGACCGGGACTCCCACGATCATGCTGTGGACCCGTCGCGACCTCCGCGTCGAGTACGAGTGCGGGGCCCGGAACTGGTGGCGTCAGGGAATCCGCCCCGGGATGATCGTCACCCACGCCCACCCGGCCTACCTCTACGGCGGCGGCCCGCTGCTGTCGGGCGCCTACGAGTATTTCGGATGCCTCAACATCTGGGTGCCCCCGCCGGATACCGACGAGCTGGCGGAGCAGGGAATGCGGATGTGGATGCAGGTCAAGCCCGACGTCCCGTTCGTCGGCTTCGCCCTGGGCCGGTACTTCGAGGTGGCGGCCAAGCTCGGTCTCGACCCCATGAAGGACGTGGGACTGCGCATCCCCTCCATGCCCGGAGCAGGTGGCAAGGGGTCACCGCTCGCCACCGCCGGAGCCGAGTGCTTCGCGTTCCTCGGCGCTCCCTGCGACGAGCACAACGGCGCCCATCTGGCCGACGACCACACCTACGTGCAGGCCATCGACCCCGACACCGGTCGGGAGGTCCCCGACGGCGAGTGGGGCAACCTGGTCGTCACGACCTTCGGCCGCGACAACTGCATGATCCGCTACGACCTCGAGGAGGCGTGCCGCGTGGAGCGAACGCCGTGCCCCTGCGGAGAGACGAGCTCGCGGGGCTGGTGGGGCGGGCGCTTCAAGGACCTCATGTCGAGCCAGGGACGAAAGTTCCAGGTCGCCGAGGTGCAGGCGGCGCTGGCCACCGTCCCCGAGGTGGCCGAGCCCAGCCTTGAGTTCGTCATCGTCCGACCCAAGGACGAGCACCCCCCGCTCGCCCTGCGCGTCGAGGCCGACAGGGGAAGCGACGGCGACCACACCGTGACGCAACGGCTGGCGGCCGCGGTCAGAGAGCGTCTGCGCCTGGAAGCGACCATCGAGCTGGTGGATCGGGGAACCCTGCCCCGCTCAGGCTTCAAGGCAACCCGGGTCGTCGACACCTGACGGACGACGGAGATCCGCTCACCCACGGTCGGCCTCGGGCTACAGCCCGTAGAGGGCGACGGCGTTCTCGCCGGCAATGAGGGTCTGTTGCTGCTTGGTGAGGCCCTCGATGGCCTCGGCCAGCTCGGCGGTCACGCCCGGGTACTTGGCGTCCGGGTGCGGGTAGTCCGACGCCCAGACGATGCGGTCGGCGCCGCACAACGGCGAGTTGGCGGTGAACGCCAGGGTCGACTCGTCAGCATCGAAGCTGATCCAGCACTGGCGCCGGAAGTAGGCCGAGGGCCGTTCCTTCAGCCACGGCACGTCCCACGAGAAGATCTCGGCGTGGTGGTCGAGCCGCTCCAGCCACGGCACCAGCCAGCCCCCGTTGGCCTCGAGGAAGATGAGCTTGAGGTCGGGGAAGCGCTCGCACACCCCGCCGGCGAGCAGGAACGCCATGGAGCTCATCATGTCGAACGGGTTGGACAGCGCCTGAGTGAAGTAGATGTTGTCGATGTTGACGTCGGCCCCGCCCTCCTCGGGCAGCGGCGCGGCCGAGGTGCCCAGGCGGTTGAAGCGCATCCCGATGCAGGCGCCGGGAAGATCGGCAGCGAGGAACGGGATGGAGCCCGATCGGCAGGCCGGTGTCGGAGGCCGCCCGCCAGATCGGGTCGTAGACCGGGTCGTTGAACTGCCTCCACTCGGCCGTGGGGTTGGGCCGGATGAACACCGCCACAATGCCCGGGAGCCCGGCCGCCCGCCGGATCTCGGCCGCTGCCCGGTCGACGTCCTGCTGCGGCAGCACGGCGGCGGCGAACAGGCGGCCGTCCCCCTCGCCGACGTGGTCGGACACCCAGTCGTTGTACGCCCGGCACTGCGCCCCGGCGAAGTCGACGTCCCGGTGGCTCTGGATGCCGAGCAGCATGGTGGGATAGACGACGGACTGGTCGATGCCGTCGGCCGACATGTCCTCCAGCCGGGCCTTGGCGTTGTAGGCGGCCGGGCGCACCTCGGTGTAGCGAAGCTCTCCTCGCTGGGCCCTCGCCCGGTCGTCGTCCGACATCCCCGCCGTGCCCGCCAACGCCAAGCCGTTGGCCGGCATGCGCAGGTCGTCCATGATCGCCCACTCTCGGCCCTTGGCGTCGGTCTCGATGTGCCAGATGCGGTCCTCGTAGCCCTTCGGGGCGTACCGCAGCATCCCGTCCGGGTGCTCGAGCACGTGTCCGTCGCTGTCGATGAAGCGCATCGGGCCACCTCCTGACGATCCCGTCAGGGATCGTAACCGTCAGCTCGCGCCGAGTCGCAGCCGCTCGACCACCAGGCTGCGTTGCACCTGCCCGGTGGCCGCCGTGCGGGGCAGTTCGTCGACGAGCTCGAGCCGACGAGGCTGCTTGAACGGAGCCAGGCGGTGGCGGCACCCCTCCCGCAGCCCGTCGAGGTCGAGCTGGTGCCCGGGTCGGGGCACGACGACGGCGCAGACGACCTCGCCCCACGCGGGCTCGGGCACACCGACGACCGCCACCTCGGCGACGCCGGGAAGGTCCGCGAGCACCCGCTCGACCTCGACCGGCGCCACCGTCTCTCCACCGGTGCGGATCACGTCACGCACCCGGCCCACGATCGAGAGGTAGCCCTCGTCGTCGAGGGCCCCGAGATCGCCGCTGTGGTACCAGCCGTCCGCAGCGCTTCAGCAGTCGACTCGGGGTCCTCGAAGTAGCCGTCCATGAGGAGCTCGCTGCGCAGGCACACCTCGCCCGCGTCGCTCAGCCCGAGGTCCACCCCGAGGCTGGGCAGCCCGACACTGCCGGGCTTGCGCTCCAGGTCCTCGGGCCCGAGCGAGGCCCCGGCGCCCGCCTCGGTCGATCCGTAGAACACGCGGGTGGTCGTGGCCGGGAGCTCGTGACGAATGGCGGCGATCAGCTCCGGCGGCGTGGCCGACGTGCCCGTGTCGGCCTCCCGGAGGCTGGAGACGTCCCAGCGGCGTCCGCCCCGGCCGAGCTCGGCCAGCACGCGGTCCCAAACGGCCGGGATGAGGTAGATGCGCCCGGCCCGACGGTCCTCGACCGCCCCGAGGAGCGTGGTGGCCTCGGCTCGCGGGACGAAGGCGGCCTCCTCCCGCGCCTGCCAGCACCCGAGCGCGATCGTCCACGCCGCCATGTGGAACAGCGGGAACATGATGACCGTGGGGCCCCGGTGGACGTGACCGTTCTCCGGGAAGGTTCGCAGGCAGCTCGCCCGATGGGACAGGACGACGCCCTTCGGCGCACCCGTGCTCCCGCTGGTGAAGAAGATGACGTGCGGGTCCCGTTCGGAGAGCATCTGGTCGGCGGCGTCACGCGTGCTCGCTGCCCCCAGCTCGCCGTCGAGCCGCGCCACCGGCACGTCCCCCACGAGCTTGGCGACGGCGTCGGCACCGTCGGCCCAGTCAGCCGTCGTGACGAGGAGGCGTCCGCGTGCCCGGGCGAGTATCGGCGCCGCCTCGTCCGGGCCGAGGCCCGGGTTGAGCGGGACGAAGACCGCCCCCACCTTGGCCACGGCGGCGAAGAGCGGGACAGCGTCCAGCGTGGTGCCCGCCCACCAGGCGACGCGGTCACCGTGGCCCACGCCTGCGGCGCGCAGCGCATGTCCGATCCCGTTCGCGGCCCGGTCCACCTCGGCGAACGTCACGGTGCGCCCGCCCAGTGACGCCGCGACCCGGCTGGGGGTGGCGGCCGCAGCCCGGCGGAAGACCTCCCCCACCAGCAGGCTCATCTGGACATCGTAGCCTTTCGGGAATAGCATTCTGGAAATGAGGAGTGCCGTTTCTGTCGCTGACAGGACCGTCGAGCGGGCCCTCGCTCCCCGCCACTCGGTCTACGCCGAGGAGGTCCGGCGCCTCATCGACGCCGGAGTGGCCGTCATGCGCGACGGACAGAGCACCAACCCCCGGGTGAGCGAGATCGTGGCCCAGGCCGGCCTGTCCAACCAGGCCTTCTACCGTCACTTCCGCAGCAAGGACGAGCTCCTGCTGGCCATCCTGGACGACGGCCTGCGCCAGCTCGTCGGCTACCTCGAGCACCAGATGGCGAAGGAGACGTCCGGGCTGGGGCAGGTGCGCCGGTGGGTCGAGGGCATCCTCGCCCAGGCGGCGAACCCGGGAGCGGCCGAGGCCACGCGCGGTGTCGTGGTCAACACGGCCCGGCTGGGCCAGCTGTTCCCCGAGGAGTTCCGGCGCAGCGAGGAGCTCATCAAGGCGCCGGTTCGGGCGGCCATCGAGACCGCCGTGGAGCAGGGCGAGCTGGGTGGCGCCGATCCCGAGCGCGACGCCGAGGCCGCCTACCGCCTGGCCATGGGAACGATGCAGTCCTGCCTGGGTGACGGCCGGAGGCCGTCGAAGGCGGACATCGCCCACCTCGTCGGGTTCGTCGTCGCCGGCCTGGAAGGAGCGCGCTGAGGTGGAGCGCGAGCTGCTGCTGACGGGCGTCGGCGGCCAGGGCGTCCAGCTGGCGGCCCAGGTGATCGGGCGGGCGGCGGCCATCGACGGCCGCAGCGTCATGGTCTTCGGCCTCTACTCGGGCATGATGCGCGGGGGAAGCTCCGACTCGACCGTTGTCGTCGCCGACGGTGCCATCCAGGCCCCACCCATCGTGTCCCACAGCTGGTCGGCGATCGTCATGCACCACAAGTACTGGGCCCCCATGGTCCCCAAGCTCCGTCCCGGCGCGGTCGTGCTGCTCAACTCCTCGCTGTTCGAGGGCGACATCGACCGCGAGGCGCTCGAGGTATTCGACGTGCCGGTGACCGACATGGCGGCCGAGCTCGGCAATCCCATGGGAGCGACCATGGTCATGCTCGGCGCCTACGCCGGCGTCACCGGGCTGGTGAGGGTCGACGCCGCCGTCCAGGCGATGCGCGAGTCGTTACCCCCGTACCGCCAGCAGCACGCGGCGGCCAACGAGAGCGCCATCCGGGCCGGCGCCCAGGCGGTCGAGCGACTGGCGGCCCCCGCGTGGGATACCGACAGGAGCACACACGTGACCACGGTGCTGACCCGGGGAACCGTCACCATCGACGTCGAGGGCTGCAAGGGCTGCGAGCTGTGCATCCCGGCCTGCCCGCCCAGGGTGCTCACCATGTCGACCGAGGTGAACGGCCTGGGCTTCCGCTACCCGCAGCTGCACGCCGGGTGCACCGGGTGCAGGGCGTGCCTCGACATGTGCCCCGATTTCGTCTTCGAGGTCTACAGGTACGACACGCCCGTGGAGCTGGAGGTCGAGCCGTGACGCGGCGGCTGATGGAGGGCTCGGAGGCGATGGCCGAGGCGGCCGTGGCGTCGGGTTGCCGGTTCTTCGCCGGCTACCCGATGACGCCGTTCACCGAGCTGCTCGAGCACCTGGCCAGGCGGCTGCCCGAGGTGGGTGGGGTGTGCATCAACGCCGAGAGCGAGCTGGAGGCGGTGGGGATGGCGTGGGGCGCGCTGGCCACCGGAGCCCGGGCGGCCACGGGGTCGACCGGACAGGGCCTGTCGCTCATGCAGGAGTCGTTCGCCGAGATCACTCTGGCCGAGCTGCCGCTCGTGGTGTTCAACATGGCGCAGGGGACAGTCCGACTACTTCCAGGCCACCCGGGGCGGCGGTCACGGCGACTACCGGCACATCGTCCTGGCCCCCATGGACATCGCCGAGGCGGTCGAGCTCACCCAGCTCGCGTTCCACCTGGCCGACCGATGGCGCAACCCCGTCCTCGTCTACGGCGACTACCTGCTGGCCCACACGGCCGAGGCGGTGGACGTGTCCCCGATGACGTTCGCACCGCTCCCGCCCAAGGACTGGGCCGTCGACGGCTCCCTGGGCGGCTCGAGCCGGTCGCGGACGGTCAGCTCGCTCGGGGTCGGGAAGGTCAACCGCCCGGGCGGGGGCATCCCGGCCCACTTCGAGGCGGTCGTGCCCAAGCAGGCGGCGATCACCGCGGAGGAGGTGCGGGTCGAGACCGGGTTCCTCGACGACGCCGAGCACGTGGTCGTGGCGTTCGGAACGGCAGCGAAGTTCGTGCGCTACGTCGTGGGACAGCTGCGGGCCGAGGGCATGCACATCGGGTTCGTGCGACCGATCAGCCTGTGGCCGTTCCCGTACGAGGCGGTGGCGGCGGCGGCCGAGGGGGTCCGCAGCGTGATGGTGTTCGAGATCAACGGCGGCCAGATGGTCGACGACGTCCGGATCGGCGTCCAGGGGAAGGCACCGGTGATCTCGATCGGCGGCATATCGACCGACGGTTCGGGCTTCGGGGTCGGGCCGCTCCTCGACGTGGAGGTCATCCGGGGTCGGGTGGAGGCGGTCGTCTCGGGACAGGAGGTTCCGGCATGACAGCAGAGCGGTCCATCGTGCCCACCGGTTCACCTCCTGCGTCAGCTCACCGCGTGGCCGAGCTGACGCCCGACCTCCTCCTCACCGAGGAGCACCAGATGTGCCCCGGGTGCGGCGAGCCCCTCGCCCTCCGGGTCCTCCTCGACACCCTGAGCCAGCTGGGCGTGGCCCAACGCACGGTCGCGGTGATGGGGATCGGCTGCTACACGAGCTTCTCGGGCACCATGGACCTCGACCTCGTCCAGGCCCTGCACGGGCGGGCGCCGTCGGTGGCGACCGGCGTCAAGCGCATGCTGCCCGACCGCGTGGTGTTCACCATGCAGGGCGACGGGGACATGGTGAACGAGGGACTCCAGGAAGTGGTCCACACGGCGGCGCGCGGCGAGAGCGTCACCGCCGTCCTGCTCAACAACGGCGTGTTCGGCGAGACCGGCGGCCACATGACGGCGACCAGCGTGATCGGGCAACGCACCAAGAACACCCTGGAGGGGCGCGACGCCGAGTACCACGGCCATCCCATCCGCATCGGCGACCTCCTCGCCACCCTCGACGGCTCCGCCTACGTGGCCCGGGGATCGGTCCACAACGCCGGAGCGGTGGCGAGGACCAAGCGCATGATGCGCAGGGCCTTCGAGTCCCAGCTCCGGGGAGAAGGCTTCTCGTTCGTCGAGATCCTCACCATGTGCCCGACCGGTTGGTTCGTCCCGACGGCCGAGGGGCCGGGCTACATGGACGACACGCTCGGACAGGTGCACACCATGGGCGAGTTGAAGGCGGCCCGCTGACGGACGCGCCGACACTGGAGGGCAAGGTTGCCTTCGTCGCCGGCGCCAGCCGGGGCATCGGTCGCGCCATCGCGGTCGCACTGGCCCGGGCCGGCGCGTCGGTCGCGGTCGCGGCGCGATCGGTCACCGAGGGCAGGCTGCCCGGCACCATCCACTCGGTCGCCGACGCCATCACGTCGGAAGGCGGCGTGGCGGTGCCGGTGGCCTGCGACGTCACCAGCGAGGCGTCGGTCGACACCGCAGTGGCGACGGCGGTCGACCAGCTGGGGGGCATCGACGTCCTCGTCGCCAACGCCGGCGTCATGTGGCTGGCCCCGACCCAGGACACGCCGCTGGCCCGCTGGGAGCTGTGCCTGCGCGTCAACCTCACCGGCGTCTTCCTGGTCACCCGGGCCGTGCTGCCGCAGGTGCTGGCCCGCGGTTCCGGCTCGCTCGTCGCCATCACGACCACCGGGGTGCTCATGACCGACCACGGTGCCAACGCCTACTGGGTGTCCAAAGCCGGCGTCGAGCGCTACTACCGCGGCCTCGCCGCCGAGCTGCGACCACACGGCATCGCCGTCAACTGCCTGGCGCCGAGCAAGGTGGTGATGACCGAGGGGGCGCTCGCGTCGGGCGTGCGCGTGCCCGAGGACATGGTCGAGGAGCCGCAAGCCATGGGGCGTGCGGCGGTGTACCTGGCGGCGCAGGACGGTGCCGGTCTCACCGGCACCGTCCAGTACTCACTCGAGCTGCTCGAGCGCCTGGACAGCTGAGCGTGCCACTCCTGCCGTCGGGTCTGTACGCAGACGAACGCGAACCAGCGCAGCGGGACGCTGCGCTGGTGGTCCTCGTCCACGGCTCGATGGACCGCGGCCCCAGCTTCTCGCGGGTCGTCACCCGGCTCGCCGACCTCCACGTGCTCACCTACGACCGGCGCGGCTACCACCGGTCGCGGCAGGCGCTGCCGCTGGCCACCTCGCTCGACGAGCACGTGGACGATCTCTTCTCGGTACTGGCCGGGCGCCACGCAGTGGCGGCCGGCCACAGCTACGGAGGAACAGTGGCGCTGGCCGCCGCTTCGCGGCGGCCGGAGCAGATCCGTGGAGTCCTCGCCTACGAACCGCCGGCGCCGTGGTTGCCGTGGTGGCCGAGGCGCAGCCCCGGCGGCTCGGCCGCCACCGCCCGGGGGCCGGAGGAGGCGGCGGAGACCTTCATGCGCCGCATGATCGGCGACGCGCGCTGGGAGCGCCTGCCCGAGCGAACACGGAGCCGGCGGCGGGACGAGGGCCCGGCGCTGGTCGCCGAGATGTCGTCCATACGGGCCGACGGCGCGCCGTTCGACCCCACGCAGATCAGCGCGCCGACCGTGATCGCCCGAGGGGCCGAGTCGCTCGCTCATCACCGCGAGGGAGCCCGCATACTGGCCGACATGATCTCCGGCGCCGAGCTGGTCGAGGTCGAGGGCGCCGGGCACGGGGTCCACCTCACCCACCCCGACGCCTTCGCCGCCTGCGTGCGGCGAGTGGTCGAGCGCGCGCGACCATGGCCGACATGAAGGTGCTCGTGAGCGGCTCGCACGGGCTGATCGGCAACGCCCTCGTCCGCACCCTGCGGACGAGGGGACACGAGGTCGGACGCCTCGTCCGCCGCCACTCCAAGTCCCGGGCGGGACCAGCGGACGTCAGCTGGGACCCGGAATCGGGCACCGTCGACACCAGGGCCATGGAGGGAGCGGACGCCCTCGTCCACCTGGCGGGGGCCAGCCTCGCTCGACGCTGGTCGAGCGCGCACAAGGAGCGTGTGCGCGCCAGCCGCGTCGACGGGACGACCCAGCTCGCCACCGCTCTGGCCCAGCTGGACCGACCGCCCGCGGTCATGGTCAGCGGGTCGGCGATCGGCTACTACGGCGACCGGGGCGACGAGGAGCTGACCGAGGACAGCCAGCCGGGCACCGGGTTCCTGGCCGACCTCGTCCAGGCCTGGGAGGCGGCGACGGCTCCGGCCGAGAAGGTCGGCGTACGGGTCGTGCACCTGCGCTCGGGCATCGTGCAGAGCGCCGCCGGCGGCGCCCTGGGCAAGCAGCTGCCCCTGTTCAAGCTCGGTCTCGGCGGCCAGCTGGGACCGGGCCGGCAGTACGTCAGCTGGATCTCGCTGGCCGACGAGGTCGGCGCCATCCTGCACGCCATCACGCACGACAGCGTCAAGGGCGCGCTCAACGCCACCGCCCCGAACCCCGTCACCAACGCCGAGCTCACCAGGGTCCTCGGCGCCGCCGTCGGTCGTCCGACGCTGCTCCGGGTCCCCTCCCCCGCCCTGTCGCTGGCCCTCGGGCCCGAGATGGCGAGGGAGACCCTGCTGATCAGCCAGCGGGTGCGGCCGGCGCGGCTGGAGGCGACCGGCTACGAGTTTCGTCATCCCGAGCTGGCGGGCGCGCTGGATGCCGCCCTCGGCCGGGGCGGCGAGGCCGCCACGACATAGCCTCGGGCGATGGTCGATGCCGATGTCGCCGTGGTGGGCGCCGGGCCCGCCGGGTCGGCGGCCGCCGTCCGCCTCGCCCGGGCGGGGCGAGAGGTCGTGGTGCTGGACCGGGCCCGCTTCCCCCGGGACAAGTGCTGCGGTGACGGTCTCACCACCGACGCCCTGCGGCGGCTCGACCGTCTCGGGCTCGATCCCAAGGCCGTGGCGACCTGGCAGCAGGTGGACGACATCGTCGTCCGCTCGCCGTCGGGCCGGATCGTCCGGCTCCCCTTCCCGCGCGACCGGGGCACCTACGCGGCCGTGGCCCAGCGCCGCGATCTCGACACCGCCCTCGTCGAGCTGGCGCGCCAGGCCGGGGCCACCGTCCTCGACGGCTGCGGGCTCACGGCGGCGCGTACCGCGAACGGCAGCGTCGTCCTGGAAGCCGACGGCGCCGACCCGATCACGGCCCGCTATGCCATCGGCGCCGACGGCATGTGGTCCCCGCTCCGCAAGGCCCTGGGCCAGGGCGAAGAGCCCGGGTACCTGGGCGAGTGGCACGCCTTTCGGCAGTACTTCGGCGGCGTCGGGCCGGAGGCGAGCCAGATGTGGGTGTGGTTCGAGCCCGACCTGCTGCCCGGCTACGCCTGGTCGTTCCCGCTGCCCGACGGGCGAGCCAACGTCGGCTTCGGACTGCCCCGCCAGGCCGGGCGGCCCACGGGCGAGATGGCCCGCGTCTGGGCCGGCCTGGTCGAACGGCCCCCGCTGCGCTCGGTGCTGGGGGCAGCGGAGCCGCTGGAGCCTCATCGGGCCTGGCCCATCCCGGCCCGGGTCACGACGAGCCAGCTCACGGCCGGCGGCGGACGGGTCCTGTTCGCCGGTGACGCAGCCCGGGCCACCGATCCCATGACGGGCGAGGGCATCGCCCAGGCCCTGGAGACGGCGACGCTGGCCGCCGACGCCATCCTCGCCGCCGGAGCCGAGGACCCGGCGCGGGTCTGCGACCGCTACCGCCGAGAGGTGGCGCGCAATCTCGCCCCCAACCACCACCTGTCCACCGCTCTGTCACGCGTCCTCCGCCATCGCAAAGGCGCCCGCGGCGCCGTGCGCGTCGCCGGCGCCACCGACTGGACGCGTCGCAACTTCGCCCGGTGGCTGTTCGAGGACTATCCGCGTGCTGCGCTGCTCAGCCCCCGGAGGTGGGAGCGGGGCCTGTTGAGCGGCGAGGGAGCATTTCGCTGAGACGGGTGGGCGCGCCCCTTCAGGCCCGCGCGCTCCTCCGGGACTCGGCCCAGGTCCGACCCGCTTCGACGTCGGTGTCGTGGGGAAGTCCCAGCGCCCGCTCGGCGATGATGTTGCGCTGGACCTCGGACGTGCCGCCGCCGATCGTGAGGGCGGGCGAGAACAGGTAGCCGTAGGACCACTGGCCGTCGGTCGACCCGAAGGGCCCCGTCCCTGCCAGCATGCCGGCCGCTCCGGCCAGGTCCTTGGCCAGGCCCATGATCCGCTGACCGTGCTCGTCGGCCAGCGCCTTGCGAACCGACGCCTCCGGCCCGGGCTGGCGGCCCTTCACCGCCGCGGTCACGGTGCGGAGCCGGATGAGGCGGAGCACCTCGGCCTCGATGTGGAGCTGGGCCAGGCGCTGGCGCAGCTGGGGGTCGGACACGCCGCCAGCCTTGCGAGCCAGCTCGAGCAGGTCCTCGGCCGTCGGGCCGCGTCCCCACAGGGCGCCCTCGCCCGACAGCGACACCCGCTCGTTGCCGAGGGTCACCTTCGCCAGCGCCCATCCCTGGTTCTCGTCACCGACCCGGTTCTCCGCCGGGATGCGCACGTCGTCGAGGAACACCTCGTTGAACAGGTGCACGCCGGTCATCTCCACGATGGGCCGCACCGTGATGCCGGGGCTGTCCATGGGGCAGACGAAATAGGAGATGCCCTGGTGCTTCGGAACGTCGGGATCCGTCCGGGCGAGGAGGATCCCGAAGCGCGACAGGTGGGCCAGCGACGTCCAGACCTTCTGGCCGGAGACCACGTAGGTGTCACCGTCGCGCACGGCCCGGGTCGACAGGTCGGCCAGGTCCGAGCCCGCGCCGGGCTCGCTGAAGAGCTGGCACCACAGCTCCTCGCCCGCCAGCATCGGCATCAGGTACCGCTCCTGCTGCGCCCGCGTGCCGGCGTGGAGCAGCGTCGGTCCGGCCCAGCCGATGCCGATCGGGTTGATCGGGCGGGCCACGCCGGCTCGGCGCAGCTCGTCGTCGATCACGAGCTGGGCGATGGGATCGGCGTCCAGTCCCCAGGGTCGGGGCCAGTGCGGGGCCACGTACCCGGCCTCGGCCAGCTGGCGGCCGGCGGCGTAGGGATGCTGCTCGAGCCACGACCGTACGGCTGACCTCTGAGGATGGTCCTCGCCCGGCAGCTCGAGATCCACAGCGGTTCAGCGTACCGGCGTGGCGCCCCTAGGATCGCCCAGGGGCAACCAGCAGGACGACTGATCCGTTCGTAAGGAGCACGCATTGCCGGGTTGGAACTTTGCCGACGTGTGGGAGGTCGTGGCCGAGACGCTGCCCGACGCTCCGGCGCTGGTGCAGAGCCGGAGCGGGAGGCCGGCCCACGGACGTGGCGGGCGGCGGCAATCCTTCGCCGAGACCGACCGGCGGGCCAACGGCGTGGCCCGCGCCCTGCTCGATCTCGGGGCCGGTGCCCAGGACAAGGTGGCCCAGTACCTCTACAACTGCCCGGAGTACCTCGAGTCGGTGTTCGGGACGTTCAAGGCGGGACTCGTCCCGGTCAACACCAACTACCGCTACGGCGACGACGAGCTGGCCTACCTCTGGGACAACGCCGACGCGGTGGCGGTCGTCTTCCACGGGACGTTCGCCGAGCGCATCGAGGGGCTTCGTCCCCGCGTCCCCCGGGTCAAGGGCTGGCTGTGGGTGGACGACGGGTCCGGCCCCTGTCCCGACTGGGCGATCGCCTACGAGGACGCCGCCAAATCGACCAGCGAGCGGGTCGCTCCGCCCTGGGGCCGCAGCGGAGACGATCTCTACCTGCTGTACACGGGCGGCACCACGGGCATGCCCAAGGGCGTCATGTGGCGCCAGGACGACCTGTTCGCGGCGCTCAACGCCGGCGCGCCGCTCAAGCACGCCGAGGACGCCGGCCTCGCCGGTGTGCGCTCCACCCTGCAGGGTGCGGGACCGGTCTTCCTGCCCTCCTGTCCGCTCATGCACGGCACCGGCGCCTTCACCGGGTTCACCGGCCTCAGCGTCGGGGGCTCGGTCGTCCTGCTGCCCAGCCGGGCGTTCGATCCCGAGGAGCTGCTCGACACCGTTGCGGCGGAACGGGTCAACGTCATGTCCATCGTCGGCGACGCGTTCGCCAAGCCGATCCTCCGCGTCCTCGACGAGTCGCCGGGACGGTGGGACATCTCCAGCCTCGGACGTCGTGCTCTCGTCAGGGGTGATGTGGAGCGAGCCGACCAAGCAGGGACTGCTGCGTCACCATCCGGGCATGCTCCTCGTCGACTCGTTCGCCTCCTCGGAGGCGCTCGGGATGGGGAGGTCGATCTCCAGCACCAAGGGGCGGGCGGAGACGGCGCGTTTCGTCCTCGGCCGCAACGCCAGGGTCATCGGCGACGACGGGCGGGACGTCGCCGCAGGTTCGGGCCAGGTCGGCCTGCTGGCCGTGCGGGGGCGCAACCCTGTCGGGTACTACAAGGACCCGGAGAAGACGGGGCGCACGTTTCGGATGATCGACGGGGCGCGGTACTCGATACCCGGCGACCATGCGACGGTCGACGCCGACGGCACGCTGCGGGTGCTCGGCCGAGGGTCGGTCTGCATCAACACCGGCGGCGAGAAGGTCTTCCCCGAAGAGGTCGAGGAGATCGTCAAGCTCCACCCGGCGGTCCGTGACGCCCTCGTGGTGGGTGTTCCCGACGAGCGCTTCGGCGAGGCCATCTGCGCCGTCATCGAGCTGCAGCCGGGTGCGGCTCCAGCGCCCGAGGACGTCGTGGCCCACGTCAAGGGTCGCCTCGCAAGCTACAAGGCGCCTCGGCACGTGCTCGTCGTGGAGACGATCGGCCGGGCCGCCAACGGCAAAGCCGACTACGAACGCCTGAGAAGCGTCGCAGCAGCCACGCACGGCGCTGAGACATCGAGACGATGAAACGGAGTTCCGATGTGGACCACACTCGCTGAAGCCCTGCAGTCCAGCCTCCATCCGAGCGCGCCACCGATCGCCATCACCTTCTCCGACACAGCCCCGCCGGGAGTCGATCCGTTCGACGCCCCGATGCCCCCGCCCACGCCGGACGGCCGCACCGGACGCGTCCCGGCGGGCTGCGTCTTCTGGATGGAGGGGACCGAGCGCACCTTCACCACCGCACCGGAAGACCACGGCAACTGCAGCGTCGGGAGGATGACCCACGGGCTGGCGACGATGGAGGAGGTCAGCGGCCGATCCGACATCGCCGCCCTCCTCGACTCCGGCTGGATCACCGAGGACATGATCCCTGGCATCCCCGTCGTCCGCGACCGGCCCGGTGCGATCACCTACGGACCCCTCGCCGACACCCCCGTCGACCCCGACGTCGTCCTCGTCCGACTCTCGGCCAAGTCCCTGATGGTCCTGTCGGACGCCCTTCCGGGCCTCCGGGTGGAGGGCAAGCCCCAATGCCACATCATCGCCGCGGCCAAGGAGCAGGGCGAGGTTGTCGCCAGCGTCGGCTGCATGCTGAGTCGCACCCGCACGGGCATGTCGAGCGGCGAGGTGACCTGCGCCATCCCGGCCGACCGGCTGGGCGAGGTGGTCGAGCGGCTCGAGCTGACGGCGCGCGCCGACGCCGCCGTGGCGTCGTACGCCGCCGAGGACGCGGCGCGCTTCAGCTAGACCGGGCGCCGCGCGTGTGCCGAAGACCGTCGCCAGCTCCTCGGGGACTGCCGTCTCGAGCTGGCTGTAGGTGCAGCTCTCGGGCTGGCGGTCGGGGCGCCACCGGCGGAACGTGGTCGCATGCCGGAAGCGGTTGCCCTGTAGGTGGTCGTAGGCGACCTCGCACACCAGGTCGGCGCGGAGGGGCTCCCAGCTGAGATCCTTCTTGGCGTTCCAGCGGCTGCGGGCTCCCGGCTTGCGGCCCTCGGCCGCCGCCGCCGCCACCTCGGCCTCGGCCCAGCCCTGCCACGGGTGGCCGCTCAGATCCTCGGTGCGGTACGGCTCGAGCTCGGCGACCAGCTCCCGTCGCCGCTCCATGGAGAACGAGGCTGTCACCCCCACGTGGTGGAGCGTGCCGTCGTCGTCGAACAGGCCGAGGAGGAGCGACCCGATGATCCCGCCGTGCTTGTGCCAGCGGAACCCGGCTACGACGCAGTCTGCCGTCCGCTCGTGCTTGACCTTGACCATCGCCCGCTTCCCCTCACGGTAGGGGTCGTCGAGGCTCTTGGCCACGATGCCGTCGAGGCCCGCGCCCTCGAAGCGCTGGAACCACTGAGCGGCGAGCTCTCGATCAGTGGTCGCCGGGGTGAGGTGGATCGGGGAACGGACCGATCCCAGCGCGCCCTCGAGCACCTCGCGGCGCTGTCGCAGAGGTGTCGACCGCAGGTCCTCGTCGTCAAGGGCGAGGAGGTCGAAGGCCACGAACGACGCCGGCGTCTCCGCCGCCAGGCGCCGCACGCGCGACTCGGCGGGATGGATGCGCTGCTGCAGGGCGTCGAAGTCGAGCCCGTCCGCGCCTGCGATCACGATCTCCCCGTCCACCACGCAGCGCGCGGGAAGTGTCGCCCGCACCGAGTCGAGCACCTCGGGGAAGTAGCGGGTCATGGGCCGCTCGTTGCGGCTCCCCAGCTCGACCTCGTCGCCGTCCTTGAACACGATGGTCCGGAACCCGTCCCATTTCGGCTCATACAGAACCTCCCCGCCAGGCGGAAGGGCGCGTGCGAGCTTGGCCAGCATGGGCTCGACGGGAGGCATGACGGGCAGGTCCATGGCACTACAGCCTGGCACGATCCGGCGCCGCCAGGTGTAGGGTCTTTGCTGACACGGCCGTCAGTGAGCACGAGCCCGGGGGTTGAACGATGACGCAGGTCGGCGACGCAGTCGTGCTCGACACCAGCGACGTGGACCGCCACGTGGGGCGACCCGTCGGCGGGGGCCAGCTCAAGGAGCCCGTCACGGTGACGGACATCCGACGGTGGGTGCAGGGCATGCAGTACCCCAACCCGATCCACTACGACGACGAGGTGGCGGCGGCAGGCGCATGGGGGCGCATCGTGGCGCCGCAGTCGTTCACCATCTGCTGCGACGTCGGGCACGGTGCCGGCCCGGCCATCGTCGGCAGCCTGCCGGGAAGCCACATGATCTTCGGCGGCGACGAGTGGTGGTTCGGGGGGCCCCGTATCTTCCCGGGCGACCACCTGCGCATGCGCCGTCGGTTCGTGGACTACAAGGTGTCCGACACGAAGTTCGCCGGTCCCACCATGTTCAGCCGGGGCGAGACCGTCTACACCAACCAACGAGGCGAGATGGTGGCCCGGCAGTGGTCGACGGCGGTTCGCTACCTCGCCGAGGAAGCTCGCCGGCGGGGGTTCTTCGAGCAGGCGGCACCGGCTCCGACGTGGACGCCGGAGCGCCTGGCCGGGGTGGCCGAGCAGCGGGCGGCGTGGGTCGCCAGCCGGGCCGGATCCTCGGGTCCCGTGCTCGAGGAGGTCGAGGTGGGCCAGCGCCTGCCGACCAGGCCGATCGGGCCCCACACCCTGTCGACGTTCGCCACCGAGTGGCGCTCCTACATCTTCACGGTCTGGGGCTCCAACGTGCAGGAGGGTCCCGACCACCTCACGGAGGCCGGGTGGTTGCCGGAGATGGACCGCCAGCTCGAGGCGGCCAAGGCCGATCCCGCCCTGGGCGACGGTCTCTACAGCGGTCCCTCGCGAGGCCACACCGACGTCGACCACGCCGCGCGTCATCGGCATGCCCCGGGCCTACGGCTACGGGGCGTCGATGGGCGCGTGGGTCCTCGACTACGTGGCCATGTGGGCCGGCGACCGCGCCCTGACGCGTCACTCCGCCGTGCAGTACCGCTTCCCAGCCTTCGAGGGCGACGTGACCTACCTCGACGGGGAGATCACCGCGACCCGCCACGATCCCACCCTCGGCGCGGGAGTCGTGACCATCGAGGTCGTCATGACGACCCAGGACGGCGCGGTCATGGCCAAGGGGCCGGTCGAGGTCGAGATCCCGGCGTGACGACCTTCTCCGGGCCACCCCCGGAGACCGAGGGCGGGATCGGTCCGCTCACCCTCGGCGGCTTCCTCGCCGAGGTCGTGCAGCGGTACCGGGAGCGGGAGGCGGTGGCGTTCCGCGAGAGCGGCTCGGCCGAGACCGTCCGGTGGACCTACGACCAGTTGGGTCGCGAGGCCCGCGGGATCGGGCGGGCGCTACTGGCCGCCGGCGTCGGCAAGGGAACGCGCGTCGGGCTCCTCATGGGCAACCGGCCCCAGTGGGTGGCCGCGGCCTACGGCGTGGCCATGGCGGGAGGCGTCCTGGTGCCGGTCAACACCTTCTACGAGCCGCCGGAGCTCGAGCACGTGCTGGCGCACTCGGACACCGCCGTGCTGTTGCTCCAGGAGGGGCTCGGTCGACACGCCTACCTCGACCAGGTGCGCGCCATGGGCGGCCGTCTCCCCCACCTGCGCCGCGTCGTGTGCCTGGGAACGGACTCCTGGGCGGCATTCTCCGCCGACGCAGCGAAGGTGACCGAGCAACAGCTCGACGCCGTGCGCGGCAGGCGTGTCGCCGTTCGACGACGCCATCGTCATCTACACCTCTGGGTCCACGGCCAGCCCCAAGGGCGTGCTCCACAGCCACCGCGCTCCGAGCCTGCAGAGCTGGCGCTTCGTGCGCCATCTCTGCCTCGACGCCGACGACCGGGTATGGAGCCCCTACCCGTTGTTCTGGTCGGCCGGGTTCAGCATGGTGATGGGAGCCACCCTCGCCGCCGGCGGCTGCCTGGTGCTCCAGGAGCGCTTCGAGCCGGCCGAGTCGCTGGCTCTGCTCGAGGCCGAGAGGATCACGACGCCGTACGCCTGGCCGCATCAGATCGCCGACCTGGAGGACCACCCCGACTGGAAAGGGCGCGACCTCTCGGCGCTGCGGCACATCGAGTCGTTCACGGGCTGGGGCCGCCATCCGTCCGTCGAGCTGGGGGACGCGTGGAGCCCGAGATCGGCGTACGGGCTCACCGAGACGTTCACCATCCTGAGCTCTCTCCCGGCCGACACCCCGCTCGAGGCCCGGACGGGGAACCAGGGCGCGGTGCTGCCCGGCATGCACGTGCGCATCATCGATCCTCAGACCGGACGACCCCAGCCGGCGGGCGCCGACGGGGGCATAGCGGTCAAGGGAACCTGCCTCATGAGGGGCTACCTCAAGGTCGCCCCCGAGGAGTGCTTCGACCTGGACGGCTTCTTCCACACCGGCGACGCCGGGTTCGTCGACGAGCACGGCCTGCTCCACTGGACCGGTCGCACGGACGAGCTCATCAAGACGGCGGGCGCCAACGTCTCGCCGGTCGAGATCGAGACCGTCCTCCTCGAGCATCCGCGCCTCAAGGCGGCCCTGGCCGTGGCCGTGCCGCACGCCACGCTCGGCGAGATGGTCGTCGTGGCGGCCGTCGCTCACGACCGAGCGAGCGTCACCGAGGCCGATGTCCAGGGGTTCCTCCGGGGCCGGATCGCGTCCTACAAGATCCCGCGGCGGGTGCTGTTCTTCGAGGAAGGCGATCTGGTCCAGACGGGCAACGCCAAGATCAAGACCGCCGAGCTGCGGGCGCTGGCGGTCGCCCGGCTCGCTGACGAGACCCCGAGCGGCCAGCCCGCCTGACCGGTCCTGGCTGCAAGTAGGCTTGGGGGCGATGGCCGACGTCGACGACCGGGAGAACAGCTCGGACAATCCCGAGCTGCGGACGGCGCTCCCACCCGCCCTGGAGGACTGGCGGCGGCGCTCTGCGACCGGTGCCATCCTGACCGGCATCGCCTTCGGGCTGCGACAGGCGCTCGAGCTGCCGCGGGAGGACCCCGCCATCGTCGTCGAGGCTCCCGGCGAGCCGCCCGGTCCACCCCAGCCCATGGAGCTCCACATGGACCCCGATCGCCCCGAGGAGGCGTGGGTCATCGTCAGGCCCTGGCTGCTGGACAAGTGAGGGTCCTGCGGACTCCTGAGGAGCGTTTCGGCGGGCTGGCGGACTTCGACTTCGAGCCGCACTTCGTCGAGGTGCCCGGCGACGACGCCACCCTGCGGGTCCACTATCTCGACGAGGGTCCGCCGACCGGCGAGGTGGCGTTGCTCATGCACGGCGAGCCGTCCTGGAGCTACCTGTACCGCAAGGTCGTTCCCGTCCTCGTGGCCGCCGGGCTTCGGCGTCGTGGCGCCCGACCTCGTCGGGTTCGGGCGCTCGGACAAGCCCGCCGAGCGCGGCGACTACAGCTACGCGCGACACGTCGAGTGGATGCGGGCGGCGCTCTTCGACGGTCTCGGCCTCGTCGACGTCACGCTGGTCGGCCAGGACTGGGGCGGGCTGATCGGGCTCCGCCTGGTGGCCGAGCACCCGGACCGCTTCACCCGGGTGGTGGCGGCCAACACCGGCCTCCCCACCGGCGACCAGGGACTGTCCGACGCCTTCATGGCGTGGCAGCGGTACTCGCAGGAGACCCCGGAGATGCCGATCGGCGCGATCGTCGCCGGCGGGTGCACCACCCCGCTGTCGCCTGACGTCGTGTCGGCGTACGACGCGCCCTTTCCGGACGAGTCCTACAAGGAAGGCGCCCGGATGTTCCCGGCACTCGTGCCGACCCGGCCCGACGACCCGGCCGCGGGCGCCAACCGCCGGGCGTGGGACGTGCTCGCCCAGTGGGACAAGCCGTTTCTCACCGCCTTCAGCGACGGCGATCCGATCACCCGAGGGGGCGACGCGGTCTTTCGCCGCACGGTTCCCGGCGCGAACGGTCAGCCGCACACGACGATCGGCGGCGCCGGCCACTTCCTCCAGGAGGACCGGGGCGAGGAGCTCGGGCGGGTGGTGGCCGATTTCGTGCAGACCAGCGGCGCGTGACGGTTCCGTTCTAAGCTCGCCGTACGGCGTGTCCGAAGGGGGGATCTGCGTGGCGGCTGAGCTGCGGTTCGACGATCGCATGAGCAATGCCGACGCGGTGATGTGGGTCATCGAGAAGGACCCTCTCCTGCGCTCCACGATCACCGGTGTGGCCGTCCTCGACCGCCCTCCGGACCGTGAGGTCTTCACCGACGTGTGGGATCGGGCCAGCCGGCTGGTGCCGCGCCTGCGCCAGCGAGTGGTGAGCCACCCGTTCTCGGTCGCGCCCCCTCGATGGGAGATCGACCCGGGGTTCGATCTCGGCTACCACGTGCGGTACGTACGGTCACCCGGTGCAGGATCGATGCGGGACGTGCTGAACATCGCCCAGCCCCTTGCCATGCAGGGATTCGACCGGGCCCGACCCCTGTGGGAGGTCGTCGTCGTCGACGGCCTCGCCGATGGCCGCTGCGCCGTCCTGCTCAAGCTGCACCACTCGATGACCGACGGTGTGGGTTTCGTCAACATGGCCATGGCGTTCTTCGATCTCGAACGTGACGGCTGGAAGCAGCGGGGGCCCATGCCCGACGAGCCCCAGGGGTCGATCCCCTCCCTGGCGCGCCGGTTCGTCGGTGGGCTGAGCCACGAGGTCCGCGAGGTCGAGGGCTCCGGCCGGCGGCTGGCCGGCGCCGTGCTCTCCACGCTCGCCGCCACGGGGCGGGATCCTGTCGAGGCGTGGCGGCAGGTCACCGGGACGGTTGCGTCGATCGCCCGCACCATGGCACCGGCCGGCGAGCCGCTGAGCCCGGTCATGACCAGGCGCTCGCTCGGCCGGCACTTCGACGTGCTCGACGTGCCCCTCGACGACCTCAAGGCGGCGGCCAAGGCCGTCGACGGTCGTGTCAACGACGCCTTCGTCGCAGCCACGGTGGGCGGGCTGGGTCGGTATCACCGACGCCAGGGCTCGAGTGCCGACGCGCTTCGCATGCAGATGCCCGTGAACATCCGCCACGGCGACAGCGAGGTGGCGGGAGGCAACCAGTTCGCGCCCGTTCGGTTCCAGGTCCCGCTCGACATCGGCGACCCCGGCCAGCGGATGCGGGCCGTCCACGGGCTCGTCAGCCAGGTGCGGGCCGAGCCTGCTCTCGGACTCGCCGCCCCCATCGCCGGCGTGCTCTACCGACTGGGCACCAGCCTCTCGACCGCGGCGTTCCAGACGATGATGCGGGGCGTCGACTTCGTCACCAGCAACGTCCCGGGCGTCGCCGTGCCCGTCTACTTCGCGGGCTCGCGGGTCGACAGCGTGTACCCCTTCGGGCCCAACGCCGGTGCCGCCCTCAACCTTTCCCTGTTCAGCTGCACCGACCAGGCCAACATCGGTGTCGCCATGGACTCTGCCGCGGTCACCGATCCCGACAGCCTGATGGACTGCCTGCGCGACGCCTTCGGCGAGGTGTGCGCCGTCGGCCGGTAGGGAGTGGCGGTCGTCGATGTGACCGGACCGGACGCGCCCGTGGACAGCGCTGGCGGCCGCCTTCGACGTGTGAGGCGCCCCCAGCGCAGCCCGATGCGCGCTCGAGATACGTCAGAAATCGTCAGCGTCGCGTCAGGGCGCCGTAAGATTCGGGGTCCATCGTGTAGGCGAGTCCGGATGTTCGTGGTGCTTGGGAGGGGACGACATGAGCAAGCGGACGGGCAGCGGCGCCGGAGCTGGCGCCTGAGGGGCCTTTCGTAGCCGCTCGGGCGCCGACTCCAGCCGTCGGGCTGCTGCGCTCCTACACTCGCCGCCTCGCTCGACGAACCGGGACGATGATGAGCGCGGCGCTGCCGGCGAAGAGGAGCAGGCCGCCGACAACGAGGCCGAGGGCCACCCAAGGCAGCGGTGGGTACGTCGCCCCCACGTCTGCGTGCACGCTCACGTTCGGCGCTCCACTGGCTTTCATGACCACCACCGACCACTGGCCGCCCTTTGCCGGCCACACGAGAGTCTGGGTGCCCACCCCGCTGGTCCGGGCGGTCCAGATGCTTGCCGCCGCCGGAGGTGTCGGGGGAGCACCGCCGTTGTGGGTGACATTCCGGCCGCTGCTGTAGGTGACGACGTTGTCGACAGTGGTGTACTGCACGCCTGTCAGGTAGCGGGCCACCTGGTCGGCCTGACCGATGCCCACGAAGACGGGTGTGGTCGATGGTTGCCCCGTGGCCCGTATGCGGAGCGTGCCGAGCAGCCTCCACCGAGCCCTCCCCAGGTCGAGACGATTGCTGGCCAGGGCGTAGCCAGGGGTCGACAGGGTGCGCGACCCGGTGCTCACGTAGCCATGATCCTTGTGTGTCTCCAACCAGGTGGCGGCGCCACCCAGGGCGACGAGAGCGAGCGAGACCAGAACCAGCAACACTCCGATGACGAGAGCGACGATCCTCCCAGCTGTCCAGCCGCGACGAGCCGAGCGCCGGCCGGACACCGGTGGTTGCGATCCCTGCCCAGCGCCCTCTGGTGGCGGGCTCCATGCGGCGTCTGGCGGGGGCCGATCGGCCGCGGGCTCGGGTCGGTTGGGCTCGTCGACCATGCAGACCATCTCCTCCTGGGTGAGGTGACAGTTCCAGGCCTCCACGATAGGACGCAGCCGCAGCGAGACGGCAGATCCCCCGAGTCCAGCGCCAGGCAGTCGAGCCGCACCGCGACGAACACACAACCGGACGGACCCTGCCATCGTGCGCGCTGCCGTTATCATTTGTGCGGCGTCATGCGCTCATCATGCCCCTGTAGCTCAGTGGATAGAGCGGCTGCCTTCTAAGCAGCGGGTCGCAGGTTCGAATCCTGCCGGGGGCGCTGTGTGATGTCGCGAGACATCGGAGACCGATGTCGCGGGACATCGTAGACCGCGAGACGTCCTGGTCAAGGCTGAGGTTGGTAGTCCCGGCTGGGGTCCAGCACGAGGCGCCGCAGCGGCGACCCGTCGAGGCCCACGATCTCGACGTTGCGGCCGTCAACAAGCATGGCGATACGCCACCCCCGGTAGGCCGCACCCACCCCGATGTGGTGGAGGCGACCCCGGTAGCGAAGGGTGACGGCGCCGGTCTTGTCCACCCGAGGAGCGAGCACCCACGACGGTCCCCGTCCACGACCACCACAACGGCGGCCGGGTACCCACTGGCGAGGTCCTGCTCGTGATGCATGAGCGGCTTGGCCTAGGGGTCACACTGAGCGGCCGACCTGGTGACCTCATGAGTTATCTCGAAACCTGTATCGCCGCCATCAGGGCCACAGACGTACCTCTGGCCGAAGTGGCCTGAGACCGTCTGATGCCTGGGCCTTGCCGTTAGCGCAATAACGACAGCCAGGCCAACCTGGGTGCTCGCCACCACAAGCCTGCCCCGAACATAGAACACCGCCAGGTTGGGCCAGGCGGCGTCTCATCCGCGGTCTAACGCGCAACGGGCGTAGGTTCCTTCAAGACTCTTCCTGTCCTACGCCTTGCACTGGGTGGCGATTCCTTTGGCCTTCGGGTTGCCGGGCACCTTCGTGTACTGGTCGTTCAATACCTGGCTGCCCACTCTGGCCAGCGCCCAAGCGGCCTGGTGGCTCTTCGGGTCGAGGCCTTTCCCACTTTCATCGCCCGTCCGGTCGGTTATCCGCTTCCCTGCCTGACCTAGAGCACGCAACCGGTACACCGGAGTCTCATACGCGCTAGGAAGACTCGGCCAGCCTGTTCAGGTTTCCGGAGCGACCTCGTCCTCGTCGAAGGCGGTCGGCAGGGTGGAGCCGTCAGACGTCCTGCGAATCTTGAACCGGCGGCCTCGCCGGGTCTCCTCGTGGCTCTCCACCTCGAAGCCCGAGGTCCAGGAACGGGTGAACCGGTTGCGCACGCGTACCCTGACTCCCTTCGGCCAAAGACGCCGCCGTGGTTCGTGTTCCATGGTCCTCCTCCACGTCGTACTCAGTGGATCAGCAACGGGCGTCTTCCAATGAATGGGCAGCAGCACCACTCGGTCCCAGTGCGGGCCGGATGTGCAGTGTGCGCCTACTGGCTCGATTGCCTCCGGCGATCCCGGTCCCGAGATGCCTCGTTCTGTCCACTGGAGCGATCGCCTGCCACCGGCGGGTCGCTGCCATCATCATCACCCCGGTCGGGGTCGATGGCCGGGCTGTGCTCTCGGCGGTCGGCCGCGACACTGCGCTCTCGCTCAGCCGCCTGAGACCGCTCCTCGGCGAGGGCCGCCTCCCGTCGGGCTGCTGCCGCCTGCCGGTCAGCCTCGGCCTGGGCCCGCTGGGCCCTGTCGGCCGCCTGGTCGGCGATGGCCTGGTCTGCTTTGGCTGCCAGCTCTCGGCTGTGGGCCTCCTGGCGCATCTCTGCCGCCCCCTGGCGACGCAGCTCAATCCAGCGCAGACGACCAAGCCGGGCCGCTACGACTAGGAGCGCGATCAAGGCGATGGCGACGACCACGACAGCCACGATCACTGCGGTGCTCATCTGTACTCCTCAGCTCTGTCGCTATCTCCAGATCCCCTCGCCGCCCACCGCAGGGCCATCCCCTCTCCCCGCAGGGCTCGCCGAAACCACAGGGTGGAGGCCACCACGGCGGCACCGATGATGGCCAGGCTGAGGACCGTCTTCAGCCACACGAAGTCGGCCAGGGACTGGCTGAGCAGCAGCCACAGGCCGAGCCCGGCGTTAGCCAGGAAGGCCGCCGTCCACAGCAGGGAGATCCGCTCGAAGAACCGCCGCACCCCCGGGCGGGCAACCACCTGGGGATCGAGAGGAAAGAAGTCCTGGGCCAGGCGCTCGGCCAGCGGTCGGCCGGCGGGGACCGAGATCAAGAAGGCCACCGCCAGCACGAAGGTGGCCGCCGTGGGCTGGATGAAGTAGACAAACCCGCTGCCGGTGGCCAGGGCCGCCGCCGTCCGCAGGCTGAGCACGACCGCGGCGATCACCAGCATCCCCGGGAGGCGGCGTCTGGTCCGGACCCGTCTCGCTACGGCCAGGTACGACCACGCCAGGGTGGCCACCAGGGCGGCTCGAAGCCCCAGGACACAGAGCATGGCGTAGAAGACGCCGGCGGGACCGATGGTGCTCTCGACCAGTTGAGGCCCGGCGTGACGCACCACCGCCCAGGGTCGGGGAATATGGAGGGTCGCCTGGGCCATCAGACCTGGTCCTCGGCAGAACCGAAGTTGCAGCTCGCCGGCGCGGTCATGCAGCCATTCCGTGTCCGGCGCCGATCGACCTCCGAGCCGGGAAGACCCGCCAATTGTTGGTCCAGCTCACCGAGCGCCGCCGGGATGGCCACCCCGAACTCCAAAGAGGGAATCTCCGACCCCTCCAGCTCGTCACGGCCGCAACACCAGCAACGGCTACCCCTGCCGTACACCTCGCAGCGTGGACAGCGATACGGGCGGTGCTCCGCTGCGCTCACGTGGACGACGGGGACTTCCTGAACTCCCGAAGGTCTCGCAAGTTCGTTCAGGGTTCGCTCAGGAGTCGGATCTCGCAGTGCTTTCTTGTGCTCAACGCCCCTGTGCCGCTTCACCGGGTACCTCCGACCACGCTGCTTTGGCTATCCGGACTGGCCAAACCTCCGCCCGGTTGCCTCTCGGCCCATGAGGCGGGCGTCACAACAGCGCTACTTGATGCATGCCCCGGTTCTCGGTCGGACTAAACCTCGCCCGGCCGACTCGTCGTCGTTTGACACGGTTGGACTCAGGTCGGTGAACAGGTTGAGCAGGTCAGAGCCAGCCACTGGATCTCGACGCATCGTCGCCGAGTTCCAGCTCCTTTGCGGCGGATGGCGCGGAGGGCCGCAGGGATGATGCGCTGGTGTCAGACGAAGGCGTTCATCGTGGGTGGGTTGCGAGCGCTGGAGACAAGGGAGGGGATTTCTACACGCCCCGAGGAGGGCTAGTGGCCGAGCGCCCACGCCCTGAGGAATGCGAGGGCCGTAGCGGCAGCGTTGTCGGCGGCGAGCTGCCGGTAGACGAAGAACTCGGACGGGAAGCCGGGCAGCATGAGGGGTCCTTTGTCGTCCGGCACCCGGCGCCCGCTGTCTGCGGTCATCGGATCCCTCACCATGGCGGCGCCGGCGGCCACCACCGATACCAGCGCCCCGAGGCAGCCGACGTTCGGCGTCACGACCTCCGAGAAATGCGTCGGGCGACCTTGGTCAGACCCGGCGCCCGAGCCCGAAGATGAGCCGGATCGCCAGCACGACCAGGGCGACCACGGCCACTATCCACAGCAGGTGGAGAGCGAAGCCAGCGCCGAAGAAGGCCAAGACCAGGATGATGAGCAGGATGAGAAGGAGGTCCATGGCTGGGTTCTACCCAGCTTCGTACCTGTGCCGGCAGGTGATCGGCACGAGGGCCTCTACTCCACGTGCCCAGGACCGACAGCGGTCTCGGCAACTCCGAGGACCCGTGTTATGCGCCCTCCCCCGTCGGCGCCCCTTCCTCGTCCTCCGGGCAGCCCAGCAGGTATCCGATCCTGCGGATGAGCGTCATCTCGTCACCTGTGGTGTCGGCCCATGACGTCCGAGCAGCAGCCAGTAGGCCGCCGTCAGTTGACTATTTTCCTCGACCAGCCTGACGCCCTTCGGGTCCATCGAGCACGGCTAGTGAGCGAGGGCCCACGCCCTGAGGAATGCTAGGGCTGTGGCGGCAGCGTTGTCGGCGGCCAACTGCCGGTAGACGAAGAACTGGGCGGGGAACCCGGGCAGCATGAGCGGGTCTCCCTTTCCGTCCGAGGCGGCACGGAAGCCGATGAAGGGCACTCGGTTGCTGGCGGCGACGCTCGCCACCGCTGCCGTCTCCATATCCTGCTCGACATAGCTTCCCGGTGGCGGCGTAGACGCAGCCTGGTAGCCCGAGAAGAAGGCCGGGTCGACGAAGGGCAGCACTCCGGACACGAAGCCGGCCGTCTGCTGCACGGCGGCGTTGTTGCGCTCTCGACATGGCACGCACCCGAAGACGTCGCTCCCGCCAGGTGTGCACGGGAAAGCGCGGCCCCCGAACGGGTCCGTGCTCAGACCGTCCGCGCCGACCTCGACCTGTGGCGTGTGCGTCACGCGCACCGGCGTGACGACGTTGGGGGTCGCCTGACAGGCACAGGCGGGGTCGCCGGTCGGCGTCGACTGCTGGAGAGGTACCGTGCCGCTGCTCACGACCTGCCGCACCGTCGCCAGCATGGTCGGGTCCGTCTCCAGCCAGCTCTTCCCGTCCGCCGTCCACTGGCTCGGCACCATGACGTCACCGATGTAGTCGCCCCCGGACGTGCCGGAAAAGACGACTCCGGAGATCCCCGGCCGGGTTCCACAGCGGAACCGCTGGAAGGCCTCCTCGGTGGACTGCTGGGCGTTCACCAGGCCGATCCCGGTCAAGGCCATGATCACCTTGTTGCCGGCCAGGGTCCCCACATAGAAGCTGCGGCTGTTCACCACGACGGTCTGCTTGGGGTCGATCGACGCCGCCGCCAGCAGCGGGTCCAGCTCCAGCGGCATCGCAGAGAGGATCAGCAGACGGGGCTGACAAGAAGCATGAGGGACCCGGCCAGAACTTGGGTTGGCGGCTTCGGCTGGTCTCCCGGCGGCCAAGCTGGCCCCTAGGACGAAGGCGCCCGTGGCCAGTGCGACGAGGGCGTGGCGACCAATGATCCGCCTCACCGAGTGTGAGTTCGGCGCCCACCGGGGCTCTTCCTGGTCGGCTTGGGAGCCTACCCGCCAGCACACCTCGGTCACGGTCTCTCCGCTGCGGGCTGCCTCGAGCAGCACCTCCAGTCGGATCTCGGCCATCGACATCACCCTCAGCGCCATCACCCTCCCCCCTCGGGACAACGGGGCAAGGGTTGCGGCTCACCTCATGGGTGTCAGGGATGTGTCCGGAACGATGTGGCCCACATCTCCCCGGTCACAACACCGGGGGCGCCGTGGTCAAAGTCAGAAGACGGTCAGCGTGCCGTCAGAAGTCCGTAAGACTCGGCCGCCATAGTCTCGGGGTGACACAGCGCAACGGGCTTCGCCGGCGGGCACCGGCCGTGGCGGCCACTTTCGTGGCCGGGTCGGCCGGGAGCGTGGCCCTTGAGCTGGAGCCGACGTCCGATCGAACTCAGCTTCCGGGGTCGTCGCTGCCATAACCGGTCAGCAAAGGCTCTCGGATGCCATCGAATCCTGGGCGGCGGATGGGGCCGGCGGCAGCGGGGAAACACGGGGGGGACCCGGCTGCGCCGCCTCGACTTAGTGCGGGCCGGGTCTTATTGGCGTGATGGGGAGAGGAGCGAAGTGAACGAGGCACCGAACGCTACGCCCCGCAATGGATCGCCCATCTACCTGAGGGCGGTCCGGCCGGCGCGCCGGCTGCGAGGCTGGACGAACACGGGGTGGGCGGTGACGAGGAAGTGGGCGGTCCTTTCCGCCCGCCGATCGCGAGGTTGGGCCCGCCAAGCGTATGTCAGGTCACCGAGGATCGCCGTTGCCGCCTTGGTGGGCTCAGTAGCTTGCTTGGCCCTCGTGGTCATCTGGCTTTCGGGGTCGTTAGGCCAGGGCTCCAGTGGTCGCTCCTCAGCTACGGGGGGCGACGCCAAAGTGAGCTGGTTCCCCTCCTACACGGTCACGGCTTCACAGCCCCAGATCGACGTGCACAGCTCTCCAGGAGGACCGACGGTCCAGACTCTGAACAGCCCGCTGCCCGAAGGAACCCCCCTCACGCTTCTGATGACCCCCACCGATTCTCAGCCCGGGGGATCCTGGATCCAGGTTTTCCTGCCCACCAAGCCCAACGGGAGCACGGGCTGGATTCAGGTCTCGGATGTGAGTATCCAGGGCGATCCGTACCAGCTTGCACTCTCGGTTTCCCAGCGCCAGTTGAAGGTGTACAAGTTCGGGCGCCTCCAAGACACCTACCACATCGCCGTTGGCGCTGCCGATACCCCGACCCCCTGGGGACCTACTACCTCACCGAGTTACTCAGGCCGACCAACCCCGGGCTCTACGGAGACTACGCCTACGGGCTCTCTGGTCACTCGCCGACGCTCGAATCCTTCGAGGGCTTCGACGCTGAGATCGGACTGCACGGCACCGGTGACCCCACGAGCATTGGCCAGAGCATCAGCCACGGTTGCGTGAGGCTCTACAACTCCGACATCGACAAACTGGGGCGCGGGACACTTCCACTGGGAACGCCAGTCACGATCCAGTCATGAAGTTGTGACTACGCCGATTGAGCAGGCTTAGGTCCAATCCCGGTGCGAGTACCTCGACGTCGAACACGCCCACGGCGACCTCCTCAAGGACGTCGGCCTGTGGTACTGATTCGACCTTATGTGATGGAAGGGCCGCCTCGACCGGCTCTCTGACGGCCTCCGGGTCCTGCCCGGAGGCGAGGGCGCCTAGCCCAAGCGCGGCTCCGCCGGCGGAAGCGGAGCGCCCCAGCACCGGACGCCCGAACGTGTCACCGGGGGGGGGAGCCGCACGGAGCGTCCTACTCGACAGTGTGGGCCTTTGGGCGGTGCCTGTCGATCACCCGAGGGAGCGACCCGTTGTCCCTAGTCGCTCCTCGCCCTTAGGCCGCAGCGCTCCCACCCGCCGTGTGGCGGTTGGCGCCCACAACCGCTGCTCTCGCGACCTGAGCTGACGCAACGTCGATGTGTTGCCAGTAGTCATCCCAATTGGCCCGGATCTCGGCGAGTTGGGCATCCATTCGGCGGATGCCCTGTTCGTGCTCAGGTGTGCCCACATCTACGACCCTGACCATGGCAGTCGCTATACGTAACGAGCAGGACCTGGACGTCACCACGGCGGGCGCTGGGGAGGGAGCGGGAGCATGGGGTACCCGGCGGAGTACCCCTCCTCGGCCCGCGCTTGAGGCACTGTTGACCGCTTCCTCCAGCGGGATCTCGGCCATGGACATCACCCTCAGCGCCATCACCCACCCCCTCGTCGGGGACAGGGTGTGGCGTCAGCTCGAAGGTGTCACCGATGTCTCCGGAACGTCTCACATGTGTCCGGAACGATGTGGCCCACATCTCCCCGGTCACAACAGGTCGGAAGTCAGTCAAGCGGTCAGAGCTCCGTCAGCCATTCGTCAGGATAGGGCGTCATTGTGATAAGTGTCCAGATTAGGTAGGTGAGGGGTAATAAGAGTTCATTGCCCCCAGCCGGCGGTAGGGGGCAGAAACATGGCGAGTGTCCTGAACGGCCAAGCGGCGGAGACCGAGAGTGAGTATCGGCGGCGGGCCGAGACTGGCGACACTGATGCGGCGTACAACCTCGGAGTTCTGCTCGAAGGGCGGGGCAAGCGGTCCACGGCCGCCAAATGGTACTGGCGAGCGGCACGGACCGGTGACGTAGACGCCATGTTCAATGTGGCTGGTGTTCTCCAGGACCTGGGCAAGACGGCCGAGGCTCAGGAGTGGTACCAGCGGGCGTCAGACGCCGGCGATCCGGATGCCCGCACCAACCTGGAGTTGCTCCGAGGGCGCGCCAGCCATCGAAAACGCGGCCACCGCAGACCAGCAAGCGGTCTCCAAAACCGAGCCTGAGAGCAATACTGCGCCTGCTTCGAACGTGCGGCCGATCTTGAACGAGCAGCCCTACCGAGCCACCACAAACCTGGGGACTACCCCACCTCCGCCGCCACCGCCAGAAGCGCATCAGCGCCCGGGCAGTGGGGGCAGCCTGCCAATGCCCCGTCCGAGCCCAAGCGTCCCGGCCATCCTGCGTCGTGTGCTCATTGGCTGGAACGTGCTGGCGGTGATCTGGCTAATCGCGGGGATCGTGAACGCCGTTGTGCAGTCGCACGGCGCCGCGGCCAACTGTTCCGCCGACTTCCAGCAGGCCTGCCAGAGCGCCTACAACGTCGGCGCACTCATCGGCGTCGCAATAGTCGTCTTCTTCTGGGTGGCCGGCGACGTGATCCTCGGCGTGCTTTACCTGGTCCGTGGCAGGGGAGACCGGGGGTGACAACGACATCGTCGAAGTCCGAGACTTGTCGCCACGATCAGTCGGACCTCGTCCATCTCGTCATTCTCTCCGAGCATGGCGAAGCGAGACGAAGCATGGGGATTTGCCTGAGCTGCCCAAGAAAGCGTCGCTACCGCGGGCTAGCTCTACCTCCTAGTCCTCGTGATCGAGCGCGAAACTCGCATACTGGGCATGGACGCGAGATGCCCGGCATGAGCCGGCGGGGCCGGAACTGCGACTCAACCCAGAATCTGGTGCCTACGTCCTCGCTCGCGCCTCTGGTCGGCGCCTGTCGATCCCCCCGACCGGCTTGACCCCGCTCCGCCGGGATGGGAACACATACGTTCGTGCCCCCGGCTGATCGGCCGTACCTCGCCAAAGAGGAGATTGAGCAGCTTCGCCGGTCGATCGCCATGCTCCAGCCTGGCTCACTGGCCATGGAGCGTGAGGACGCCATGCGCCTGCTCGGTGAGCTAGGCGAGGTCCGAGGACGCCTCGACCGGCTGTGTGATGAGCTGCGGAACCTGCTCGCCGAGGAGGACAGCTCGTTACAGCCGCGGCTCGAGCAAACCCAGGAGGCAGCACCCTGGCCGCTCGACCCAGGCTTTACCGGGCAATGTCAACAGCCGACGTCTGTATGGTCGTCGACCAATCGTCCATCAGAGTGTCGCCAGCTTGGTCGCCTGCTTCGTGGCCAGGCTCTCACTGAGGGAGCTGTCTACGGCTGAGAGCCCGAGGTTGATGACGACAGCGAGGTTATTCCCCGAGCGGATGACGATGACGTCGGCGAGGAGGGCGGTCCCTTGCAAGACCCCGCTTTGTGGCTGGCCGTTCATGCGTATTGCCAGCGTCTGATCATCGAGACGAGGGAACGACAGCGGAGAGACGTGAAACGTTATCGGTTGGCCACTCGACGTCGAGGTGAACGTGGTACACGAGCTGAGCCCCGCCTGGACCTGATCGATGGCTGTCTTCGCGACACCGGCAGGCAACACGTCGATGATGTCCCCGACATACGTGATCGACAGCGGGCTAGGTTGTCGCTGGAAATCGACCTCGCCACGAGCGAGTGCGCGGTTCGCGTAATTCTGCAGTCCACAGACGGTGCTCGTGTTGTTCGACGCCGAAGGTGGCGTCGTTGTGAATCCCGTGGGCATGTCCGAGATCGTGAGCAGAGCCCCGTTCACGGCAGCCTGACTAGGCGCTCCCTTCGGAGGGCCCGAACTCGACGTGGGTGCCCCTGGCGACGTGGTCACAGTCGATGCCTGCCCTCCGCCGCCTCCGCAGGCTGCCACCGAGAGGGCTGCCGCACCTACCCAACCGACGACCACGACTCGCCACATGACGCCCCCAATCCCCAGTCTTCTCCTGAGTCCGAACAGGTTAGTCGCGACGGTCGCGCCGGCTCCGCTCGTGGAACGAAGCCAGCGTCGGACGGGGGAGCAACCGGCGGGGGGAGCTCGACCCGAAGCGTCGTCGTACGCTCGTTCATCCGCACCGTCGAGGGTCCTCAGACCTTCCGGGCTGTCATGGTCCAGTTGGATCGTTGGCTCATCTCCCAGCGCTGCTCTTCAAAGAAACATCCTGGTGGCTACTGGGAGGACATCGCCACGGTGCCGAACGCCAAGGCAGCCGAGGAGTTCATAGCGCGCCAAGGCATCAAGCGCTCGTTGACCTGAATCGGTTATGCCCTGCCGGGGCTAGTTCATAGGATCCAATCCCAGAACCCACCGTGTCAGGAACGCCGCTGCGGGTAGATCTTTTCAGTGCTGCGGCGGCCAGGAATGGGGCTCGCAATGGGGCGAACCTCGAGGTCGTCGGGTGGAGGGTTGGGGCGGACAGCCCGGGCATGACAAACCGCCCCACCTCCGCCGCGTTCGGGGCTGTAGCCGGTCCGCTTGTCGCCAGCCGCGTGAACGCGGAGTGACCCTGCGGCCGGGCGAGCGAGAGCGAAACAGGAGAAACCCTCGCGGCGCGAAACCGTGAGCACCCGAGTGAGCGCCAGGAGAGAAGTGACGCCCAACCCGGACGGACGAACGGCCGCATCGCCCCGTACAACGAGGAGGGATTCGACTCCGCTGCGTTATCGATTTGCGACGGCCCGTGGGGCGGCCAGCATCGGCCGGCGCAACGTCTTCCTCGCCTGACCAGGGCCGCCGGGCGAGGGCTACGATTTACACGCCAGGCGGCCCTCGGATGCATTGGCCGGGAGAGTTACCCAGGGAGCCATGTGGTTAGGTGGCTTTGGCGATTATTCCCTCCATCTGCTTGGCGTCGAAGGCCCGCAGTGTCTTCGTCCGGATGCTGCCGGCCGAGCCCAGACGGAGAAGTGAGGCGACAGCCGACTCGTCGTCGGGGAAGTCGATCACGCTGACGAGGTCGTACTCGCCGACGGTCCAGAGGATCTCGCGCACCTTCCCGCCTGAGCCCTCGATCATCTTCGTGAAGTCGTTGGCGCGCTTGGTGGAGTCCTTGAAGTTCTTGATGCCCTGCTCGGTCCAGTTGAGAAGTGAAACATACGTAGGCAACTCGAATTCCTCCTCCTCTGCCTCGTTACAACGAGCTGGTAGCAATGAGCAGTGTACGACTAGTACGAGCCTCGTCACACCGCTTTGTCGGAGCCCAGAAGGCTCGCAATGCTCCAACCGGGGGTCGCTGGCGAGGAAGCGAGAGGACGCCGTGCGGGTACAGGGTCAACTCGACCGAGGGCGCGACGGTCTGCGAGCGCTCCTCACCGACGAGGCCGACCGCTAAGCCCGCGACTCCGTCGGCGGGTGGACGGAAGTGGACGTCGTGATTGTCGGTGTCGAGGCACTTGTCCCAGGCGTCTTCGGCGAGGATGGCAGGCATCCGGTCGTGGAGGCGACGGATAGGGTCATTGTCGTCGGTGGTGATGATCGTGCAGGTCCGTAGCGGCTGGGTGTCCTGGGCACCTTGAGGCCGCCACAACTCCCGTAGGCCGGCGAAGGCCTGGGCTGCTCGTCGAGCCGTGAGGGCCCGACTTAGGGAGAACGCATCCATTGTCTGACCCGGGCTGCGTCAGGCATGGGGGACACCACCTCTGGGGATAGCCACAGCAGCTATTCCCTGTCCGTGTCCATGGGAGGAGCTAGGGAGGGGTCAAGATGCCCGCAGTCCAGGCAGCACACGTCCACCTTCGCATTGGTCCCGAGGAGCGAGCACCCGCGACGGTCCCCGTCTACGACCACCACAACGGCGGCCGGGTACCCACTGGCGAGGTCCTGCTCGTGATGCATGAGCGGCTTGGTCTAGGCGTCACACTGAGCGGCCGACCTGGTGACCTGATGAGTTATCTCGAATCCTGTATCGCCACCATCAGGAGAACAGACGTACCTCTGGCCGAAGTGGCCTGAGATCGTCTGACACCCCTGGCGCTTCAGTTGGTCGCCTTCCCTGCCCCTCCAGGTCGGCCTGTTCAGCTGTCCGGAGCGACCTCGTCCTCCTCGAAGGCGGTCGGCAGGGTGGAGCCGTCGGACATCCTGCGCATCTTGAACCGCCGCCTCGCCGGGTCTCCTCTTGGCTCTCCAACTCGAAGCCCGAGGTCCAGGAACGGGTGAACCGGTTGCGTACGGGTGCCCTGGCTCCCTTCGGCCGCGGCGCGAACCGGGACATCACGATCGGGGAACGACGTAGGGATGGAGAAGTCGGACTCTGCGGTCATCGCCGCTTCGCTCGAGGTCCCCGGGCTCTTGGAGTCCACAGCGGCGCGGCTGAACAGGTACCACCGCGGCAGCGACGAAGGCAGCCGAGTACTCCCCCGTGATGCTGCAATCCCTGAGTGGGACCCGGCCGTAGAACTGGCCACACGGACACCATTTCCACGGAACACCACCAGGAGCAGACGATGCAGCCAGGTCGACGAACGTTGTATCTCGCGGCGGGGACCGCCGTGGTCGGACTGGCCGCGGCCGCGTGTGGCGGAGCCACCCTGACCTCGAAGCCGGCGGCCAAGGTGCAGCCCGTGCAGCCCGTGCAGACCGCCCCACCGCCGCCGCCGACCACCACCACGATGGCGCCTCCGCCCCCCACGACGCCGCCAACCACGTCGCCACCGACGACATCACCGCCCGTGACGTCGCCCCGGATGACGTTCCATGCCTTCACGCCGCCACCTCCCCCGCCTCACATGCAGCCTCCCCCTCCCTCCGGGATCGCCCAGGGTGGCGGGGGTGACCGCGACCCCGACAACCGCGGCGGCCCCAACGATGGTGACGGCGGCGTCTAGCGCGCGGGACGGCGTTCGACCGTGAAGGCCGTCAGGAGGGCGCCGAGCAGGAAGGCGGCGGCGGCGATGCCGAGCCCGACGCGCAGTCCGGGGATGAACGCACCCGGGCCGGCGACCAGGCTCCCGAGGAGGGCCACACCGATCACCCCGCCGACCTGACGGGCGGAGTTGATCGCTCCCGAGGCCAGCCCCCCTCGCTCGGGCGGCGCCGCCTCCATGACGGCCGCCGTGGCTGCCGGCATGGTGAAGGACATGCCGAGGCCGGCTGCGACGAAGGGCACCAGCAGGAGCCCGTAGGCGCCGTGCCCACCGACGACGGCCGCCAGGATGAGAAGCCCGACGCCTCCGAGACACAGGCCCAGGAGCATGGGCCGGCGGGGACCGGTGCGGGCCATGACGCGACCGGACGTGATCGAGCCCACGACGGCCATGGCCATCTGCGGAAGCAGCGCCACCCCGGTCAGTAGGGCGGTGAGATGGTGGATCTGCTGGAGGTACAGGCTCATGACGAACAGCTCGCCGTAGAACCCGAGGTTGATGAGCAGCCCGACGGTGGTGGCGCCGGAGAAGGTCGGCGAGGTGAACAGCCCGAGCGGGAGCATCGGAGACCGGACGCGGTGCTCGATGGCGACGAAGGCGCCGCCCGCCACGACCGCGACGGCGAAACCGGCTCGCACCAAGGGCGCCCCCCACCCCTGGTGACCGGCCTCGATGAGGGCGACAGTGAGCCCGGCCAGGGCGGCGATGGCCGCCAGCTGCCCGCCGGGATCGGCCCCGTGAGGACGCCGGCCGGATGGCGACACGTACCGCCCGGCGAGCGCCAACCCGGCCACTCCTATGGGCAGGTTGAGAAAGAACACGGACCGCCACCCGAACCCGCTCACCAACGCGCCGCCGACCACCGGTCCCGCACCGGCCGCGACGCCGGCAACGCCGCCCCAGATCCCGAGTGCGCGCCGTCGAGCCGCCCGCTCCGAGTAGGTGCTCTGCAGCAGGGCGAGCGAGGCCGGCACGGCGAGCGCGGCGCCGAGGCCCTGGGCGCAGCGGGCCCCGACGAGCACGCCCGTCGCGGGAGCGAGACCGCAGGCGAGCGACGCGCCGGTGAAGAGCGCCACCCCGGCCTGGAACACGCCCTTGGCGCCACGACGGTCCCCGAGTGCCCCGGACGACAGGAGCAGGGCGGCGAAGACGAGGCTGTAGGCGTCGACGACCCACTCGAGCGCGGTGGTGCCGGTGTGCAGGTCCTTCGACAGGGCCGGCAGGGCGACGTTGACCACCGTCGTGTCCAGGATGACCATGAAGTAGGCGGCGCAGATCGCCACCAGGGCCCACGGCGGCGGCCGCGGCGAGGGCTCGCGGACGACCGGTGCATCGAGCTGGTCGAGCTCGGTCACGTACCCAGCATCGCCATCCGACGCTTCGGTCTGCGCCGAAACATGGTGGCCGTAGGGTGGTGTCATGCAGGGGGACGCCGACGTCGCCACGGTGGCAGCGCTCATGGGCGAGCCGGCCCGGGCCACCGTGCTCCTGGCCCTGACCAGCGGGCGGGCCATGGCGGCGACCACCCTGGCGACGGAGGCCGGCGTCGCTCCCTCCACGCTCTCCGGCCATCTCGGTCGTCTCGTGGACGGGGGGCTGATCACCGTCGAGACGTCGGGCCGGCATCGGTACTACCGGCTCGCCAGCCCCGAGATCGCCGAGGCCCTGGAGGCGCTCGCGGCGCGTCGCGCCCACGCAGCCGGTCCGCTCGCTCCGTCAGGCCACCCACGCCGAGGCGATCAGGCGGGCCCGCACCTGCTACGACCACCTGGCGGGCCGTCTCGGGGTGGAGCTCTGCGACGCCTTGGTCTCCGGCGGCCTCCTGGAGGTCGACGGGTCGGGCAACGGCCGGGACGACCCGGTCCTCGGCGCCGGGCGGGCGAAGCGGTTCGTCCTCACGTCGTCCGGCCGCGAGACGCTCAGCCGCCTCGACGTCCCCCTCGACCCGCCGACCCGCCGTCCCCTCACCCGCTACTGCGTGGACTGGAGCGAGCAGCGTCCGCACCTGAGCGGGTGGCTCGGCGCCGCCCTGCTGGCACGCTTCGTCGACCTGGGCTGGGTCAGCAGAACAGAACGACGAGTCGTGCGGGTCAACGCGGCGGGACGATCGGCGCTCCCCGATCAGCTCGGCGTCGATCTGGGCTGGCTGCCGGACGACTAGCCAGACGTCCTACGCCACCGCGACCGGCAGGTGCTTGATGCCGTTGATGAAGTTGGACAGCAGTCGCTCGGGGTCACCGGTGGTGTGGATGCCGGGCACCCGTCCCAGGAGCTCGCGGAACATCGTCGTGATCTCCTGACGAGCCAGATGAGCGCCCAGGCAGAAGTGCGGCCCCGGTCCGCCGAAGCCGACGTGCGGGTTGGGGTCGCGACGGATGTCGAAACGGTACGGGTCCTCGAACACGGCGACGTCGCGGTTGGCCGACCAGTAGAACAACAACAGCTTGGCGCCCGCCGGAAGACGCACCCCGCCGAGCGTCACGTCCTCGGTGGCTGTCCTGCGCATGAAGATCACCGGCGAGGCGACGCGCACGATCTCCTCGACCGCTGTCGGCGCAAGGGCCTCGAAGTCCGCGGCCCAGGCGTCCCGTTGGTCGGGACACTCGGTGAGCAGCTTCATACCGTGGCTGATGGCGTTGCGCGTCGTCTCGTTGCCGGCCACCACCAACAGGATGAAGAACGAGGCCAGCTCCTGGTGGGTGAGCTGCTCGCCGTCGACGTTGGCCGTGACCAGAGCCGAGGTGACGTCGTCGCCAGGGCGCTCGGTCCGCTGCCGGGCCAGGTCCTCCATCAGTTGGGTGAGCTCCTGGGCGGCGGCGATCAGCGCCATGGTGACGTCGGCACCCTCGGGAACGTACTCGGGGTCCATGGCACCGAGGATGACGTTCGACTGGCGGAACACGAGATCGTGATCGGGCTCCGGCACCCCCATCATGTTGCAGATGATCCGGAGCGGCAGCTTCGCCGCCACATCGGTCACGAAGTCGCACTTCCCCTTCTCGATGACGTCGTCGACGATGAGCGACGCCGAGCGCTGCACCTCGTCGCCGATCTTCTTGACCATGCGGGGCGTGAACGCCGCCGACACGATGCGCCGGAGCCGGGCGTGACGAGGGTCGTCCAGGTTGATCATGGAGCCGAAGAACTCGAGGAACTCGGTCGGCATGTCGAAGATGCTCGTCGCCCCCTGGCCCGAGCAGAAGTGCTCCGGGTCCCGACTGGCCTCCACGATGTCGGCGTGACGGGTCACGGCCCAGTAGCCCGAGCCGTCCAGTGGGATGGGGAACGAGACGCCGGGCGGCGGCTCGGGGTCCTCGAAGTGGACGACCGGTCGCTCCCGCCGGAGAGCCTCGAAGGCCGCCTCCCGCTCCTCGAGAGGCCGGGCCCAGAAGGCCATGTCGGACAGGTCGATCTCGTCGAGTGCCAGCACCGGGCTCGGATTCACGCTTCCTCCCGCTCTCCGTCGGCGACCAGACGGCGAACTTACCTGGCCGCGCCCCAGGGCTGCACGACGTAGGCCCCCTCCATCACCCTCGCCTCCTCGATCGATACGATCGTCCGCCCGAACGGGAAGAGCGCGGCACCGGCCAGCCTGAAGTGGGCGATGGCGAAGGGGATGCCGATGATCGTGATGGCGCAGATGACGCCGGCGATCAGGTGCGCGAGGGCGAGCCACCACCCGAAGAGGATGAACCACAGCACGTTGCCGACGACCGACGGGATCTCACCGGGGATGCGCACCATGGCCGACCCGAAGGGCCAGAGCGTGAACCCAGCGAGCTTGAAGGCCTGGACGCCGAAGGGGATGGTGATGATCAGGACGAAGCAGATCAGGCCGGCGACAGCGTAGCTGAGGGCCATGGCGAGACCGCCCAGCACCAGCCACAGGATGTTGCCGATGACACGCACTAGCGGGCGGGCTGCTGCGCCGGCTGTGCCTTCTGCGTCCGCTTGGCCTTCTTCGCCTTCCTACGACGGCGGTACACGGGGATGAGACGGTCGGCCAGGGCACCGAGCACGGCGGCCAGGATAAGGGCCCAGATGAGTGACACGTGCGCAGTGAAGAAGACGAAGTGAACAGTGACTTCGCCGCTGTTCTCGACGATGAACGCAATGAGCAGGGCGACGACGACGGCCAAGCCGACCAGCCGGGCGATCTCGCCGACGTCACGCTTCTCCTTGACGGGCGGCGCCCCGGCGCCGGGCGCCGTCCCCGCCGAAGGTGGCGGCGCTCCCTGCGTGGGCCGGTTCTCGGTGCTCATGGCTCCCCTCCTGCTGCCAATCGATTCTACGCCGCCCCTGCCGGCGTGTCCCGAACCACCAGCCAGACCGGTATTACCGTTGAGGACGTGGCACGACCCCGTCCCGCCGCAGGCTCCGACGCCCGGGGCGAGGGGCGCCCCTCGAACGCCGAGATCGAGCAGCGGCTTCGCGAGCATCGGGCGACACCGCTCGGTGAATGCGGCGAGGAGCCCGATCCGCGGTTCACGTTCGCCAACGAGCGGACGTTCCTGGCATGGAGCCGCACGGCGCTGGCCCTCATCGCCGCCGGCCTGGGCGCCGCCCAGCTCCTGCACTTCGGCTTCGGCGGGGTCCGCCTCATCATCGCTCTCCCGCTCATCGTCCTCGGAGCGGCGGCGGCCATCAACAGCTACCGGCAGTGGGAGGGGAACGAGCGCCGGCTGCGCCTGCGCCTGCCGCTGTCGTACTCACCCGTCGGCAAGCTCGTGGCGGTGGGGATCTCGGTCATCGGGCTGGCCGCGGGGATCCTCGTGATCGTGGACCTCATCGCCAAGTGACGGCCGCATCGGACCCTCGAGAAGCCGAGCAGGACCGAGGCCTGGCGACCGAGCGCACGGCGCTCGCCTGGACGAGGTCGGCGCTGGCGCTGGCGGCCATCGGAGCGCTGGCCGTGCGACGAGGCACCCAGGGAGACGTTCCGAGTGTCGCCTACCCTGTCGGTGCGGTGCTCTTCGGCGGGGCGGTTGGTGTGTGGATGCTGGGAGCGAGCATCTACGGCAGGAGAGGGGCCACCGCTCGGCCAGGCGACGCGGCGCCGCGGGCGCTGGCCTTCAGGATCATGTCCATCGGCACGGTCGCCATCGCCGTGGCCGCGGTCGTCCTCGCCGTGCCCGTCTGACGGCCGATCCGGCCGCCGACCCGGGATCGCCGCCTCGGAGCGACCGTTGCGCGAGCATTGTCGGACTCACCCAGGCGAGCAGGTGGTGGTCGTATGCAGACGCGCAAGCTCGTGGCCGAGCTGTTGGGCACGGCGATACTGGTTTTCTTCGCCGTCGGCGTGGCCACGCTGTCACTCGGTTTCAAGTTCGCGGGGAGCAGCACCTCGGCCGGGATCGTGGCCACGGCCCTGGCCTTCGGCCTGGTCCTGCTGGCGCTGGTCTACGCCATCGGGCCCATCTCGGGTTGCCACGTCAACCCGGCGGTGACCATGGCCTTCGTCACCTCCAGGCGCATGTCCCTCCGGGAGGGCATCGCCTATTGGGCCGCCCAGTTCGTGGGGGCGATCCTCGGGGCGCTCGCCCTGTGGGGCATCTTCACCGGGTCGCCCGGGTACAGCACGGGCAACCAGGGCCTGGGAACCGACGGCTGGGGCAAGCACTCGCTCATCCACCTCAACGTGGGTGGAGCGTTCGCCGCCGAGGTCGTGCTCACGTTCCTCTTCGCTCTCGTGGTGCTGGCGGCGACGACCCACGTGGCGTCGGCAGGCTTCGCCGGCCTGGCCATCGGCATGGGCCTCGCCATCGTGCACCTCGTCGGGATCCCACTGACCGGCACCTCGGTCAATCCGGCGCGCAGCCTCGGCCCGGCGGTGATCGTGGGCGGCGACGCCCTCAGCCAGCTGTGGCTCTTCATCGTGGCGCCCCTGGTGGGCGGCGCCATCGCCGCAGTGGTCTGGGGCTACCTGTTCATCCCGCAGCGAGCCGAGGAGCCGGAGCCCCCGGGACGGGTCGAGCCCTCCGACGTCGCCTGACCGCTGACGCCCGCCGGTCAGCGCTCCCGGTAGCAGGCGCGGCTCCAGTACGATCGAGTGGACACCGTCACTCGGGACGAGGCGCAATATGGGAGGCTCCATGGCTGAGGCCGCAGCCCTGAAGGGCAAGCTCGGCCGGGTCTCGTGCAGCATCCCGCCCGAGGGTGGCGGTGAGGTGCTGATCGAGGTGCGGGGCGGGGCCGAGGCCTTCACCGCGTATCCAGCCGAGCCCAAGAGCATCGCCACCGGCCGCACCGTGGTCGTCGTGGAGCAGCTCTCCCCGCGATCGGTCCTCGTCACCCCCTACTGGACCGAAGGAGAGTAGATGTTCTTCTGGCGCATTCCCGCACCCAACGAGGCGCTGATCATCTCGGGGGCCAAGCACCACGACCCGGCGGGACCCCAGTTCCAGGTCGTGGTGGGCCACGGCGCGTGGGTGCTGCCATTTCGCAAGACCGCTCGCAAGCTCTCCCTCGACGTCCGCGAGGCGATCCTCGGCGAGGACTGTGTGACGACCCAGGGCATCCCCCTCCGTGTCCAAGCCGTCTGCGTCTTCAAGGTCGCCGACGATCCGCAGAGCATCGCCAACGCCGCCCGGCGGTTCCTCGACCAGCAGAACCGCATGGAGCAGATGGTCGGACAGGTCTTCGGTGGCCATCTGCGGTCGATCGTCGGCGGGCTCACCGTGGAGGAGATCATCCGCGACCGCGAGCGGTTGCGCCAGGAGGTGATCAAGTCCTCGGACATCGAGGTCGAGCGGCTCGGTCTCACCGTCGACAGCCTCCAGATCAAGGAGATCGTCGATCCGAGCGGCTACATCGCCAACATCGCGGCGCCGCACACGGCCGTGGTCCAGAAGGACGCCCGCATCGCCCAGGCCGCCGCCGACCGCGAGGCCACCGAGCGCGAGCAGGAGGCCAACGCCCTCAAGTCCGAGGCCGTGCGGGCGTCCCAGATCAAGCAGGCCGGCTATCAGGCCGAGATAGACCGGGCGGCGGCGCAGGCCGAGCCAGGCCGGGCCGCTGTCCGAGGCCGAGGCCAAGCAGCAGGTCGTGCAGACCGAGACGGCCGTGGCCAAGCTGGAGGCCCAGCGGGAGGAGCAGCGCCTCCAGAGCACCGTCAACCGGCCCGCCGACGCCGAGGCCTACAAGCAGGTGACGCTGGCGAAGTCGGCCAAGGAGGCCCGGGTGCTCGAGGCCGAGGCCGAGGGCCAGGCCATCAAGGTCAAGGGCGAGAGCGAGGCCGGGGTGCTCCGGGTCCGGGCCGACGCCCTGCGGGCCAACCAGCAGGCGCTCGTCACCCAGCAGCTGGCCGAGCACCTTCCCGAGATCGTGGCCGCCGCCACCAAGAGCCTGACCGGCGCCAACCTCACGGTGCTCAGCGGGGGCGAAGGCCTGTCGGACCTGATCGGACAGGTGGTGGGTCAGGGCTTCACCATGTTCCAGGGCCTGCGCCAGGGCCTGGGGGTCAGCGGCGGTCCGACCGAGAACGGACCGGCGGCCGAGGGCGCCCGGCCGGCCGAGGAGCGACCGGCGGTCGAGAAGGCCGTCGGCCGCAAGGGTCCGCAGCCGCCGTCCTCCTGAGCGACCGTCGAGACCGACGTGACGGTGACCGACGCCGAGGCGCTGACGCCGGCATGGCTCACCGGCGCGCTGGCCCCGCTGCTCGGCCACACGCGGGTGCTCGATGTCGCGTGCACACCCGTGGGAACGGGCCAGATGAGCGACTGCGTCCGCCTCACGCCGACCTACGACGCCCCGACGACGGCGCCCCCGTCGCTGATCGCCAAGCTCCCCGCCGCCGACCCGACCAGCCGGGCGACGGCGGGGGCGCTGCGCAACTACGAGATCGAGGTCAGCTTCTACCGCCAGCTGGCGCCCCAGCTTCCGGTGCGGGCGCCGCGCTGCTACCACGCCCACCTCGACGCCACGGGCACGGAGTTCGTGCTCCTGCTGGAAGACGTGGCGCCGGCGCGCCAGGGTGACCAGCTGGCCGGCTGCAGCGTCGAGCAGGCTGCGGTGGCCGTGGAGGAGCTCCCCCGGCTCCACGCGCCGCGGTGGGGCGACACCGGCCTGGCCCGGTTGGACTGGCTCCATCGCAACCCCGAGGAGTCCGTGGCCTTCACCAGCCAACTGGTCGCCGGCCTGTTCGAGGGGTTCTGCGATCGCTACGCGGCGCGCGTCGACGCCGACATCATGGCCCTCGGTGAGCGTCTGATGGCGCGGCTGCCGACCTATCTCGGCGATCGGCGAGGACCCTGGACGGTGGCCCACGGGGACTTCCGGCTCGACAACCTGCTCTTCGGCTCCGACGAGGACACCCCGCCGGTCGTGGTGGTCGACTGGCAGACGGTGACCCACGGCCCCGGCATCGGCGACCTCAGCTACTTCCTGGGCGCTGGGCCTGGTCCCCGAGCTGAGACGGGAGCACGAGGAGGAGCTCGTGCGCGCCTACCACCGCGCCTTGCGGGCGGCCGGCGTGGACGGCCTCGACTGGGACGAGTGCTGGACCCAGTACCGGCGCTACACCTTCGCCGGGCTCATCATGGCCGTCGCCGCCTCGATGCTGGTCGAGCAGACCGAGCGCGGCGACGACATGTTCGTGACCATGGCCCAGCGCCACGGTCGCCACGCCATCGACCTGGAAGCCGAGCGCCTCGTCGGCTGAGACACGGCGGTCAGAACCGCAGGGGCAGCCTCGTAGGGCCGAAGATGCCCGTGGTGACCGTGGGCCGCCACTGGGGCTCGCCGGCGAGGGCGATCGGGCCCAGCCGCCGGGCCAGCACCGGGAGGGCCTCCTGCATCTCGGCCCGCGCCAGGTTCGCCCCCAGACAGAAGTGGGGTCCGGCGCCGAACGTGAGCTGCTGCTCGCGACCCGCGGTGATGTCGAAGCCGTGAGGATCGTCGAAGGCAGCCGGGTCGTGGTTGGCCGCCAACAGTGACAGCGACACCAGCGTCCACGCTGGTATGCGCCAGCCGTCCAGCTCGACGTCCTCCACGGCCACCCGGGCCGTGACGGCGATGACGCCGGCCACCCGCATGACCTCTTCGACCGCGGGTGCGACCAGCTCGGGTCGCTCGACCAGGAGCCGCCACTGCTCGGGGTGCTCGCAGAAGAGTGTCATGGCCAGGGCCAGCTGGTTGCGGGTCGTGTCGTAGCCGGCGAAGAGCAGCCCGCCGAGCAGCGCTCCCAGCTCGAGCGGGCTGAGCCGGTCGCCGTCGTCACCGGCGGCGATCAGCTGGCTCACCAGGTCCTGGCGAGGCCGGCGCTGGCGCTCGGCGATCAGGCCGGCGAGGTAGTCGTTGAGGCCGGCCAGGGCCTCGTTGACCTCGTCCAGGTGCATGCTGAGCTCGAGCGAGAGCACGTGGGTCAGGGCGTCACCCCACCGGGCGAAGCGCAGGTGGTCCTCGGGCGGCACGCCCAGTAGCTGGCACATGACCTCGATCGGGTAGTGATCGGCGAAGTCGGCCATGAACTCGCACTCCCCGGCGCCGACGAAACGCTCGACGATCTCCTCGGCCAGCGCCCGCATGGCCGGCCGATAGGGCTCGACGGCGCGGGGCGTGAACGCCCGGCTGACGAGGCTGCGGATGCGAGCGTGGTCGGCACCATCGAGCGACAGCAGGGCCGAGGCGACGAGGTCGTAGAGCTCACCTTCGTTGACGCCCTGCAGCCTCATCAGGTGCGGCAACGCGCTCCGCAGCCTGGGGTCGGACAACAGCTTGTGGACCTGCTCCCGTCCGAGCACCAGGGCGCTGATCGGCGTGCGGGCCAGCCAGGACTGGGCGCGGACCCGATCGATGATCGGAAACGGGTCGGCCTGGAACTCCTCGGAGAACGGATCCACGAACGGGGCCTCGTCCAACGTTCGCACGAAGCCATTCTGGGCCGCCGGCGGCGAATGTTCCAGACGGCACCAGCACAGACCGACGGCCACAATGGAACGGTGAGAGCGATGCGGTGGCGCAGCGAGCCGGGGCTGGGCACGGCCCGCCGCCTGCGGACGGGCCTGCTGGCGCTGCTGGTCATCGTGGTGTGCGGCACGGCCGGCTACGTCGGCTTCGGCTTCGGCTTCGTGGACGCCCTGTTCCAGACGGTCGTGACGATCACCACCGTCGGGTTCCGGGAGATCCACACGTTCGACTCCGCCGAGGAGATCTTCACCATCTTTCTGATCCTGGCCGGCGTGGGGACGGCGGCCTACACCTTCAGCGTGCTCATCGACAGCTTCGTCGAGGGCCATCTCACCGATCTGGTGACGAGGAGACGCATGGAACGACGGATCGAGAACCTCGAGGACCACGTGATCCTCTGCGGATGGGGCCGAGTCGGCCAGGCCATCGCCCACCACGTGGCTGGTGCGGAGCGCGAGATGGTCGTGGTCGACATGTCACCGGAGCGGTTGCCGCCTGCGCCCGCCCTGACCGTGCACGGCGACGCCACCGACGACGCCGTGCTCAGGACCGCCGGCATCGAGCGGGCCGGCGTGCTCGTCACCGCCCTCAGCGCCGATCCCGACAACCTCTACGTGACGCTCACGGCGCGCTCGCTGTGCCCGAAGCTGTTCATCGTGGCGAGGGCCTACGCCGACAGCTCGGTGGAGAAGCTCGTGCAGGCGGGGGCCGACCGTGTGGTCAACCCATCCAACATCGGCGGCGCCCGCATGGCCGCGTTCGCCCTCCAGCCCCATGTGGCCGAGTTCGTCGACGTCGTCATGCACGACGGCAGCCTCGAGTTCCGCCTCGAGGAAGTGCCCGTCCCCCGGGGATCGCAGCTCGACGGGCGGACCCTGCGCGACGCCCGCATCCGGGACCGGACCGGCGCCCTGGTGCTGGCCATGAGGAACGAGACGGGCGAGTTCATGACCAACCCCGGTCCGGACGTGAAGATCCACGCCGGCCACATCCTCATCGCCATCGGCACCGGCAGCCAGCTGGAGGCTCTGACCCGTTCGATGCGCCCGTAACGGGGCGCGCGCCCTCACTTCTTGGTCGTGGACGTCGTCGTGCCACCCCCCGCCTTGGAGACGACCCGGGTCGAGGTGACCGTTCCCTTGGGCCCCTTCGCAGTCAGCAGATAGGTGTGGGACTTGCCGTCGCATGCGAACGGCACCGAGGCGCTGCCGTTGGCCGGATAGCTGGCGTAGATGCCGCTTCCGTCGATGCTGATCGTCGCCGACGTGGCGTTCCTGGTCGTCCACGACAGGGTGATGGTCGTCGATGTCGTGCAGCTCACCTGGCTGGGACCCGAGAACGAGGCGATGGCGGTCGCCGTGCTACCTGACTGGCCACCACCGGACCCCGACGAGCCTCCGCTCCCCGTACCACCCGAGCTTCCACCGCTGGTCGTCGAGCTCGACGTCGTGGTGCTGCTACCTCCGCCGCACGCCGCTGCCCCGAGGCTCAGCGCCACGAGCACGGTCAGGACTGCGTTGATTCCCCATTTGCGCATTTGGCCAGGATGCACCAACTGCGTGGCCAGGGCGCGGATGAGCGACCGTCAGATCCTGCGATAGCGGGCGACGGCCAGCGGCACGAAGACGACGAGGATGAGCCCCGTCCAGACGATCATCTGCCACAGCCAGTGGTAGATGGGCCCACCCTGGGTGAGGGCCCGCACGGAATTGACGGTGACACTGACGGGCTGGACGCGGGCGAAGCCCTGGAGCCAGCCGGGCATCGACGCGACCGGCACGAAGGCCGAGCTGGCGAAGACGAGCGGGAAGAGCGGGATGAACCCCGCCACCTGCGCCGTCTCGGGCTCCTTGACGACCATCCCGATGTAGGCGAAGACCCACGAGAAGGCGTACCCGAAGGCCAGGACCACGATCATGGCCACGAAGCTCGGCAGGGCGCCGTTGTGGAACCGGAAGCCGACACCCGTGGCCACGATCACCATGAGGGCGAGCACGAAGACGTTGCGCGCCAGGTCGGCGAAGGTACGGCCGGCCAGCACGGCCGAGCGGGCCATGGGCAGCGACCGGAACCGGTCGACGATGCCACCCCGCAGGTCCTCGGCCAGCCCCACAGCGGTCTGGGCGCCGCCGAAGAGCGTGGTCTGGACGAAGATCCCGGCCATCAGGTAGTCGACGTAGGTGCTGCCGGGCGTGTGGATGGCGCCCCCGAACACGTACCGGAACAGCAGCACGAACATCACCGGCTGGATGGTGGAGAACACCAGCAGCTGTGGCGTCCGGGCGACGCGCAACAGGTTGCGCCTGGCGATGGCGGCGATGTCGCCGACGGCCACGAGGGGCGTGATCGACGGGGCCCGGCGGACGGTGGGCACGGTGGTGACGGTCGCTGTCATGTCGTCTCCCTCCCGCGACGGCCGCGGGCATCGCTCGCCGCCCCGTCGCCCTGCTCGTCACCGTCTGGGCCGTCGGCGCCCGCGCCGTGACCGGTGAGGGCCATGAACACGTCGTCCAGCGAGGGCCGGCGCAGGCTCAGGTCCTCCAGGATGATCTCGCTCTCGTCCAGGCGGCGGGCGGCGGCCATCAGCGTGGCGGCGCCGCCCTTGGCGGGCAGCGTCAGCCGCCCGTACTCGGGATCGACCTGCGGCTTGCCGTCTCCGAGCTCGGCGATGGCCGCCAGGGCCTTGTCCAGATCGCCCGGGCTGGCCACCCGCAGCTCGACGACGTCCCCGCCCAGCTGGTCCTTCAGCTCGTCGGACGTACCTTCGGCGATCACCTGGCCGTAGTCGATCACGACGATCCGATGGGCGAGGCGGTCGGCCTCGTCCAGGTACTGGGTCGTCAGGAGGATGGTGGTGCCGTCCGCGACCAGGGTCTCGATGAACCCCCACATCTCGACCCGGCTCCGGGGGTCGAGCCCGGTGGTCGGCTCGTCGAGGATGAGGACCGGCGGGTTGGCCACGAGGCTGGCGCCGAGGTCCAGGCGGCGCCGCATGCCGCCCGAGTAGGTCTTCACCTGGCGGTCGGCGGCACCGGTGAGCGAGAAGCCGCTCGAGGACCTCGTCGGCCCGGCGGCGGACCTCGGGCCGGCCCAGGTGGTAAAGACGCTCCGACGAGCTCGAGGTTCTCGCGGCCGGTGAGGGTCTCGTCCACCGCCGCGTACTGGCCGGCGAGGCCGATGATGGGCCGGACGGCGTCGGCGTCACGGACGACGTCCAGGCCGGCGATGCGGGCGGAGCCCTCGTCGGGCAGGAGGAGCGTGGCGAGGATGCGGACCAGCGTCGTCTTCCCGGCGCCGTTGGGTCCGAGCAGGCCGAGGACCTTGGCCCGGTCGGCTGTCAGGTCGACCCCGCAGAGTGCTTTGGTGGTGCCGAACGCCTTCTTGACGCCGGCGACCTCGATCATGGTGTCGGCCATCAGCCCTCTTGAAACGATGTGGTGCGAAACCGCCAATCTAGCAACCGGCCGCCCGCCCTCGATCGGCTGGCTGACCGCGAGGCCGCTATCGGCACGCCGACGAGTAATTTCGTCGACTGGTGGTGAATCGTGACCCGTTGGGATGATCCGTGAGCCGACCCCGCCTGCTCGGGGTGTTCGCCCACCCTGACGACGAGGTCTTCTGCGTCGGCGGGACGTTCGCCAAGTACTCGGCCCTGGGATCCGAGGCGATCGTGGTCTCCGCCACTCGAGGTGAAGCGGGCCAGATCCGTGATGCGACGGCTGCCACCCGAGCGACCCTGGGTCCCGTGCGCGAGAAAGAGCTGCGTGCGGCCTGCGATTGCCTCGGCGTGAGCGACGTCCGCTTCCTCGACCACGTCGACGGCACCTTGCACGACATTCCGAGGGTCGACCTGGTGGCCGAAGTGTCCGCCGTGATCGAGGAGCTACGTCCAGACATCGTGTTCACCTTCGGCGCCGACGGCGCCTACGGTCATCCCGATCACATCACGATCAGCGAGGCGACGACCGAGGCGTTCGCCAGGCGATCCGAGGGCGCGCTCGACCACTCGCACTTCCCCCGGAGCCGCTTGTTGCTGGTCGATCGGCTCGCCGAGTGGCTCGCCGGCCTGAGCGAGCGCTTCCATGGTCCGGCTGACTTCGCTGGTGCGTTCTCCCTGTTCGCACGGGAGACGACCGCGCTCGGATATGCCGACGACCACATCGAGGTGGCCTGGTTCCCCCCAGGTGCGTACATCATCGAACAGGGTGAGGCGGCGACGAGCCTCTACCTGATCCTCTCCGGCGAGGCTGACGTCGTCCAGGACCGCCCCGACGGATCCCGGGCGTTCCTGCGACGAATGGGTCCGGGAGAGTTCTTCGGCGAGCTGGCGCTCGCCCGGCGCACGATCCGCAGCGCCCACGTCGTTGCCGCCGACAGCGTGACCTGCCTCGTCTTCTCGCCCGGCGCACCGGCGCCCTTCGCCGGACGAGGTCAGGCGTCCCAGCTCGGCCACCTGACCAGCACGGACAAGGACGGTCGCCCAGACGTCGCTCCCCCCGCCACGACGGTCATCGATGTCAACCAGTTCGTCGACAAGAAGCTGGAGGCCATCGCCGCCCACCGCACCCAGTACCCGATCGAGCCTGCGATGTTCCCCGGCTGGATGGTGAGCGAGATGCTGGGCCACGAGCACTTCGTGCGCGTCCACCCTCCGATGGAGTCCGAAGCAGAGCTCCTCACCTGAGCCGCAGCCGCCCTCGACGCGGCGTGCGTTCAGATGAGCGCCGTGTCGTCGGGCTCGGGCACGATGCGGTTCTCGATGACGCCGATCCGCTCGATCTCGATCCTCACGACGTCGCCCGGCGCGAGGAAGGCGGGGGGCGTGCGCGGAAACCCGACGCCCGACGGGGTGCCCGTGGAGACGATCGTGCCCGGCTGCAGGGTGAAGGCGGCAGACAGATGGGCAATCTGGTCGTAGCAGTCGAAGACGAGATCGTCGGTCCTCGCCTCCTGTCGCAGCTCGCCGTTCACCCACGTCCGGAGACCCAGCGTGTGAGGGTCGCCGACCTCGTCGGGCGAGACCAGCCAGGGCCCGATCGGACCGTGGGTGTCGAAGGACTTGCCCATCGTCCACGTCGGTGAGGCCATCTGCCAGTCCCGCACGCTCACGTCGTCGACCACCAGGAACCCGGCGATGACCTCGTTCGCGCGTTGGCGCGGGACGTGCCGACACCGGCGACCGATCACGAACCCGAGCTCACCCTCGTAGTCGACGTGCGCAGGTGCCGCGCGCGGGAATGTGCACCTCATCCGTCGGTCCCGCGACACACGACGACTGCTTGTTGAAGAAGACCGGCACGGTCGGCAGGGGCTGGCCCGTCTCGGACGTGTGCGAGCGGTAGTTGAGCCCGATGGCGAGGAACTCCGGTGGGCGGGCCACGGGCGCCTCCAGGCGGACCTCGGCCCGGGCGAGGCGTGGCGCGGCCGACGCCGCGGCCGACGCCGCCTCGAGGCCGTCGTCGGCCAGCAGGGCGGCGAGGTCGCTCGGAAAGCGGTCGAGCACCGAGGTCGGCGATCTCCTCGCCGAGCACCACGCCGAGCCGGGTCACCCCTCCGTGGGTGAAGCGGGCGATCTTCATGTCGGCGAGACACTACGCTGCGCCCGGAGGTCGGGGCTGACGGGGACAGCCGATCGGACGCTGGGAAGTGAGTGGTACGCACTGGGGGCCACAGCATGGGGACCCAGGGGGGTAGGGAGCGGGCCGTCGAGGAGGCGGTGCGCGGTTACCTCGCGCGACGGCTTCGCCGCTTCGGGCCCGGGCTCGTGCTCGCCGGTGCCCTGGCGCTGGTCCTGGCCCTGGTGCCGCCGGGCGGGAGCGGGCGCGGGCGTCTGGCGGGCGTGGGCTCTTCCGGAACGGGACAGGCTGCCGGCGGTACCGGGGCGACCAGCGGCGCAGGCGGGTCCGGGGCCGGGGGAAGTGGAAGTGCTGGTTCCGATGGTGGGGTGGCGTCCCCGCCCGGCGTCGGCGGAGGTTCGGGGATCACCCCGGCGGCGGCGCCGGGCTCAGCCGGCACGGCCGTGAGCGGGGTGCACTGCGGGCCCGGGGTGCGCCAGGTGCCGTGGTCGGCCTACGCACCCTGGTGCGAGCCGGCCTACCACGGCAACAACGGCGGGGCGACGTCCGCCGGGGTGACCGGCAGCACCATCACCCTCACCTATCGCATCGCCGACTCGGGCGTAGTCGTCGTCGATCCGGGTCCCGACCTCGACGATCACGTGGACGCGCTCGATGGCTGCTCTCGGTGGCGCCACGGTGAGCCACATCCTCGTGACCCACACCCACCGCGACCACTCGCCGGCGGCCCGCCTCCTCCAGGAGCGGACGGGCGCCCCCACCTACGGCTGGGGTCCCCACCCCGCCGGCACGGTCTCCGACCGGCGGGTCGAGGAGGGAGGCGACACCGATTTCGTACCCGATGTGACCGTCGGCCACGGCGACGTCGTGCGCGGCAACGGATGGACGGTCGAGTGCCTCCACACGCCCGGACACATCTCGAACCACGTCTGCTACGCGCTCGTCGACGAGAGCGGGCTGTTCACGGGTGACCACGTCATGGGCTGGTCGACGAGCGTGGTCTCGCCGCCCGAGGGCCACATGGGCGACTACCTCCGCAGCCTGGAGCTCCTCCTGACCCGCGACGACGTGATCTACTGGCCCACGCACGGGCCGCCGGTGCGCGACCCCAAGACCCTGGTGCGCGCCTTCATCGCCCACCGGCACCACCGCGAGGAGCAGATTCTCGACTGCCTGGCGGCGGGGCGGACGACGATCGACACCGTGGTCCCGGTCATCTACGCCGACGTCGCGCCCGAGCTGCATCCCGCCGCGGCCCGGTCCACCTACGCCCACCTCCTGCACCTGGTCGAGACGGGCCTCGTGCGTTCCGACGGCGAGCCTTCGCCGAGCTCGCGCTACTGGCCGAGCTGACGATCGTCCGCCGCGATCTCCGACCACGGTGGCGTGGTGTACCACGGGGTGAGCCGCATCCACGCCGGTGCCGTCGGGCCGTCGATCACGAGTGCCTGCCCGCCCTGACCCTGGGCGACCGAGTCGACGGGCAGGCGTCGCTGCTGTCGGGAGGATGTGGTGACACTGCGCCGGGGGCGCGGGTCCTCGGGCGCCAGGGGTTCTTCGACACCGAGCGCACGGGTACGTCCGTCTCGCCGGCCAGGGCGGAGACGAGCTCCAGCGTTCGCAGGTCGCCGATCCCCGGCAGGATCACCTTCGTCCCGAACAGCGACATGAACCCCTCCACGGCGTGTCCCCACCGCACCCTCGCCTGGGAGAGATCCTGCAGGCAGGCGAGGGTGAGGAGGCCCTGGCCCGCTCCGTCGGACACGATCCCGGCCAGATCGGGCAGGGGCGCCACGTTGGCGACCTCGTCCAGGGCGAGCAGCACCGGCGGGTCCACCACGTCTCCCTCGGCGAGCCTGCGAGCGGCGTCGGCGTAGGTGGCGGCCCGGATCTCCTCGATCAGCCCCACGACGATGGGAGCGACCAGAGCCTGCTGGCGGCCGGGGGCGCAGACGTAGATGGTGTCGGCACTGGTCGGGAACGTGGTCGGATCGAAGTTCGGAGAGCTGGCCTGGGCCAGCGCGGCAGGCGACCGGTAGGCAGCGAGGGCGCCGGCAGCCGTGGAGAAGATGCTGCTGCGCTCGCGCCCTCGGTGGTGGCGATGCGCTCGAGCACGTCCCGGGCGAGGTCGGACTGGTTGGCCGCCAGGATCGTCGCGGCCATGTCGACGTCGGCGCGGTGCACGGCCCGGAACACGAACTCCATCCCGTGTCCAGCGAGCGCCGCCGCGTGCAACAACGGGGCGAGGAGCGTCTCGGCGCGCTCGGCCCAGTGCGACATGTCCGCCATGCCCCCCGCCGGCCGGGTCGCCCCCAGTAGGGCGCGGGCCATGACGAGGGCGCCGTCCCACCGGAGCGAGCCCTGCACCGGAGACCAGTGCAGCGGCGTGAGCCACGGCGGCACCTCGACCTGACCCGACGGGTCGAACAGCCAGCACGTCCCCAGCCGTCGCCTGGCCGGCGCTGTCGTGCGCAGCACGTCGAGCTTGGTCGACGTCGACACCACTCCCCCGTTGGCGGCCAGGATCGCCGGCACCACGATGGCGGTCGTCTTGCCCGACCGGGGCGGCCCCAGCACCAACACCCCCGACCCCGTCGCCGCCAACGCCCATCCCCGCGCTCCCGCACCCAGGTAGATGCGGTTGCCGTGCCTCGCCATCTCTTGCAGCACTCGAGCTTGCAGGTCGCCACCTGGACTCCGACCACCCAGCGGTGGCTTCTCCCCTGCCGAGTCCACGGCTCGGGATGCTAACCGAGCCCGCTATACCGGCCGGAGCGCGCCCTCGCCTGTGCCATGCTGGGCCCGCACGGTGGCCGTAGCTCAGTTGGTTAGAGCGCCAGGTTGTGGCCCTGGAGGTCGGGGGTTCAAGTCCCCTCGGTCACCCTCACCCGGGCGCCTCCGGTGTTAGGCCGCTCGTCGTTTGTGCCGGGGATGACGGGGATCACCTGGCGGGACGAAGTCCCGCTTGCCCGTGCCTTCGACCAGGGCCCAGCCCTCGGTGGTCTTCAGCCGGTGGTCGAAGCGGCACAGCCGGTCCATCAGGTCGACTGCGGTGAAGTGCGTGTCAGCCCAGTCCAGGCGGTGGTCGTTCTCCAGGTAGATCTGCTCGACGCAGTCCTTGCGGGCACAGGAGGGATACAGCCACTGCAGGGCGCTGCGCTGGTGGGCCTTGGGGCGCCGACCCAGGTGGGCCACCCCCACCACCTCCTTGGCCTTGGTCAAGATGGCGGCCACGAAGGGGTTGGCCGTCTCCAACAGCTCGTGGACCACCGACATGGCCACCGGCCCGTAGCCGGCCAGCTCACAGGTCTCGCCCTCCCGTGGCGCCCCGGCCAGGAAGCGTGTCCCAGTCCAGGCGCAACAGCATCGTGGCCGGCGCCCCCCGCCGGCGGCCGCGCTTCCCGGAGGCCTCCGAGCCCGATGCGGCGGGACGGGCCGGCCGCTCGAGGCCTCCACGGCCAGGGTGACGAGGGCGTCGAAGGCGTAGGCGTCGGGCGGCTCCCGACGGCCGGCCCGCCGGGCAGCGTGGAACAGCCGGTCGATGATGGGAGCCAGAGCGGCCATGACCTGGGCCCCGTCCTCGGGGTTGCCGTGGGCCCGCAGCTGCCACTCTCCCTCGGTGTCGGTCCAGGACCGCATGCTGCGTCGGGCCCTGATGTCTCGTCGTCGGGCCTCCCGGTCGACCTGGGCGGCCTTGGTCCTGGTGACCTCCTCGCGCAGCTCGCCGAGGAGGAGGTGGCGGCCACCTCCACCAGGTGCTGTTCGCACCCAGGATCGGTGCCGGCGGCATCGGCGATGAGACAGACCTGGGCCCCAGACAGCTCACCGGCGCCGGCCGCGGCCCTCACCCCGGGCAGGTGGGCCAGGGCCTCGCCCGCATCGATGACGCCTCGCGCCGCGCCGAGGGTGGTCCCCGTGGCTCGGGCCAGCTCATGAGCAGCCGAGCGTCCCCCCGTCGGCGGGCGTCACCGGCCTTGGCCGCCGCGCCGCGGCCAGGGCCTTGATGGTGGCCGCGCTGGACTCGATGGCGGCCGCCTCGCCCACCCGGCGCGGGCGTCGGCCACCGACACAGCCCGGCGTCGAACCCCGCCGCGTAGCTCGCCATCGCCTGGCGCAGCTCACCCAGCCGCTTGCACATGCCCGCGCACCACCGCGTCGTCCACTGACCGAGGCCGGCCATCAGGGGCCGGCAGCCTGTCCGGACCGAAGTCTCGAACGTGTGTTCGATGATACCGCGAGGGCGCGGGACATGCAAGACCGAACGTCGGACATTTTGCGAGAACTCACGCTCGCCTAAGCTCTGCCCACGACATGAACTCGATCCTGGTTCCGATTCGCTTTCTCCTGCAGGCGAGGGACGACATCCACCTCCTCGCCACATCGAGCAGGCGTCTCGCCGAGACAGCTGACAAGCTGGTCGACTTCGAGGTGGACCTGCTCGAGCGCCTGGGTCGGCTCGACGACACGACAAGGGCGACGGTGGCGCGGCTCGAGACCATCGACCGCGCTGTCGAGCGGCTCAACACATCCAGCGGCACCCTGGCGGCCGCGGTCGAGCCGCTGCAGGGGATCAGCGAGCGCATCGCCCGGATCGCGGAACGCCTGCCGGAGGTCGCGCCGAGGGCGTCGCTCGCCGGCGCCAGCGCCGCGACCCGACCGACCTGGAGGAACAGAAGCCCTAATCGCCCTCAGGGCTGAGACGCCCGGGAGTGCAAGCCCTTCCGGCTCGGGAAGCTCGGTCGCCGGCGCTAGCATCTCAGGAACGCGCCTCTAGCTCAATGGCAGAGCAACGGACTCTTAATCCGCAGGTTCCGGGTTCGAATCCCTGGGGGCGCACCAACAAAGTGTGCAATCTCGGCTGATCCCTCACGGATCAATTCGGTTGATCGCTACAAAGTCTCGGCTGACGGTTTACATCGTTTCGGCTAAGGTAACCCTCACCCCGCCTGTCCTCGGCTCTACAGAGCCGAGGGGGTGGGCCAAGTGTTGAGGGACATCAGCGTGGCCGAGCAGCCAGCCAGGCGGTGTTAGCCGTCCTCCAGGACGGACTGTCAGTGACCGCAGTGGCCGAGAAGTGGGGGTGAGCCGCCAGAGCCTGCACCGCTGGCTGGCCTGGTATGCCGGCGGAGGATTCCAGGAGCTCGTCGACTGGCTCGCACCGGCCCCACACCGCCCACCAGATGGTCCCGCCGTCGAGGTCCGACTGGTCCAGCTGCGTCAGAGCCATCCCGGTTGGGGCCCAGATCGGGCTGCGCTACCGGCTGGCAAAGGACGGTGTGACCCCTGCCGAGTCGGGCGGGCATCGCCCGGGCGTTGGTCCGCCTGGCCTCGATCAGCGAGGGCCAACCCTCGACATCGCCAGCGCATCTACCGCCGTTGGGAGCGCTCAGGCCGATGGAGCTGTGGCAGATGGACGTGGTGGGAGGGGTCCTGTTGGCCGACGGCACCGAGTGCAAGGTCCTCACCGGCATCGACGACCACTCCCGGTACTGTGTCTGCGCCGGGGTGATGGTGCGGGCCACCGGCCCGGCCGGTGTGCGGCTTCTTCGCCCAGGCCCTCGAGCGCCACGGGGTGCCCGAGGAGATCCTCACCGACAACGGCAAGGTGTTCACCAACCGCTTCGGACTCAAGCCCACCGAGGTGCTGTTCGACAAGATCTGCCGGGAGAACGGCATCGCCCACCGCCTCACCGCGCCCGCGCTCACCCACCACGACGGGCAAGATCGAGCGCTTCCACCGCACCCTGCGCACGGAGTTCCTCTCCGGACAGGTCTTCCCTGCCTGCGAGCTGGCCCAGCAGGAGCTCGACGCCTGGGTCGCCGACTACAACACCGAGCGGCCCCATCAGGCCTGGGGATGGCGACCCCCGCGGAGCGCTTCGCGGCGCCCGAGACCGGCCTCCCCGAGCTGCCGCTCGACCTTCGGGCCCTCGGCCGAGGACCGCTCCGGCGACGACTGGGTGAGCCGCACCGTGCTCGGCGAACGGCACGATCTCGGTCTCCAACCAGGTCTTCAGCGTGGGCAAGCACCGCGGCGGCGACACCATCGACGTCCGGGTCACCGACGAGCTGCTCGAGGCCTGGCGGGCATGGAGCTGTTGAAGACCGTGCTGCGAACCTCAAAGGGGGTGGTACGCAAGAAGCGAGCCGAGACACCCAGACAGTCCAACCGGAGGTGTCGCACATCAGCCGATACGGATTTGTCACCCCTCAGCCGTGACTGCACAGGCGCACCAACAAAGGGCGAGGCGGTCTACTTGCCGTCCGGTTCCAGTTCTTCAGACACCCGCCGCCGATTACTGATCTACGCCCAACGCTGACGCGAGGGCGGAGATCTGGGCCTGGCGAAACCGGCTCACCACGGGCGACTTGGATACGACGTCGAAGCCATGGAATGCCCCGTCCACCACCTCGACGGCACACGGGACACCGGCAGCCCGAAGCCCATCCGCGTAGGCAATGGACTCGTCGTGAAAGAGATCGAGGGTTCCCACGCCGATCCATGCGGGCGGGAGCCCGGTGAAGTCCTGACACCGGCCTGGCGCCGCCATGGGGCTGACCTCAGGCGAGCCAGCCGGACAGCCGGTGTAGGACTCCCACCCCAACCGGTTGGCCGCGTTGTTCCAGAGGCGCACGAAAGTCTCATCGATATCAGTGCGTGTGGCAGTGCGGTCATCGAGCATGGGATAGGTCAGGAGCTGAAAGGCGATGGGGATGGCTCCGTCCATGCGGGCACGAAGTGCGAGGGCCGCTGCCAATCCACCACCCGCGCTGGCCCCGCCGATCGCCACCTTGGTCGGATCGACGTCGGGCTGTGAAGCGAGCCATCCCAGCGCCCGGTAGCAGTCCTCAAGCGGGACGGGAAACCGGTGCTCAGGTGCGAGCCGGTAGTCGGGGGCTGCGACGACAATCCCCAGCTCCCGGGCGAAGGCCCGGCACAGGTGGTCGTCTTGCGCTGCACTTCCGATCACGTACCCACCTCCGTGAACCCACAACAGCCCTGGGCGCCTGCCGGCCAGTCGGCCGGCCGTGCAGGCGGACTGAGATCTCACCGACTCGAATGATGTTCACGTCGGGTGCCCTGCGCAGGGCCAGGCCTTTGGTCGCAGCTCGTACCAACTTCACCGTGCGGGGGCCGAAGGGGGCGCGAGGAGAAAGCGCGCCGTGCGACGCAGATCGGGATGGAAAGCGGATAAATCGGCGGTCGCCACGCTGAACAGTAACAACGGGTGGTCAGGCGGTGATGCCCAGCCGCTCGCAGATGTCGGCCACTTCGTCGAAGATCGACGTGGTGACGATGAACGGCTCGGTCGCCGACACCTCGGGGACGTGTCCAGCGATGTCGTCCGCTGACGGCCTCGACCGCTGCATCGGCGACCCACCCCGTGCCAAGTCCCACGAATACCCGAGAAAGCCGGCCAGCGCAGCCCAAATAGTTGTGGTGAGTGAGCTGGCGTGCTCGAACACGACCCGTATCGAGCGGCTCACCCTCCCTCTCGCTGAGGGCCCGACCTTCGCCGGAGCTCGACGATCTCAGCGAGCTGCTCCAGCTCCTCCTGGCTGTGCATTCGCAGGAGCATCTCCTGAGCGAGCATCGCTCCCAGCCTGCCATCGCAGTCGCGGACGGTCCCGGTGTAGACGCCGAGTCCGCCGGCGGCGGCGCCGGGCTGCAGGTCGAGGAGCAGCCAGTCACACGGATCCACGTCGCCGCGAAACCACATCACGTGGTCGATGCTCGGTCCACCGGTGCCCACGCCCTCGGCGTCAACCTGGCCGAATCCCGTGCCCAGATCGGAGACGTAGGCGACGGCGCAGGCGCGCACCAGGCGGTCGTCAGGTAGCGGATCGCGAACGCGGATCCACAAAGCGTCAGGGTGGGTCACGCGGCCGTCCTCCACCGCCAACGGGCTGATCTCCACGACGTCGAGCAGAAGCAGGCGCCCTACGCGGTCCCCGTCGGCGGGCGGCCGGCGGTCAGACCGCGCCAGGGCCTCGAACTCCCCCCCGGGACGCTCGAGCGAGAACGAAGCCAGCATCGAGAAGATCACCTCGCCGTCCTGCACGGCCCGCACATGCCGCGCCGAGAACGACCCGCCGTCGCGATCACGGTCGACGTGGAGGATCACGGCGCGGTCGGGTCGGCCCTGCCGGAGGAAGTAGCCGTGGAACGAGTGCGGGAAGCGGTCGTCCGGAACCGTGAGGCCGGCGGCCCGCAACGCCTGCGCCGCCACCTGCCCGCCGAACAGCCGGTGCCGGTCGATCCCCACGTTCAAGCCGCGGAACAGGTCGCGGTCGAGGACGTCGAGGTCGAGCAGCTCAGCAAGCGTTCGAGGGACGGGGAGCTCGGGCATCCGAGTGACCGTAGACGAGCGGCAAGCCAAGCACGAGCGGGGTCACCAGACGGATTTCGACGCGCTTGGCGGACGACCCGCCCGAGGCCATGATGCCGCCAGCAGAGCGCTTCCGCTCGGCTTTGCTTCAGATGACCAAACCGGCCAGAACGTCCATTGCTTCGCGCCACTCCGCCAGATCCCGGCGCCACGGGGCCGCCACCACATGCTGTACGCCCGCTTCCGAATATGCCGCGCACTCCTCGACTATGCGGTTCCGGTCCATGCCGAGAGGATCCCAGCCCGTGCGTAACGAGATGGTGAACTCCGGCTCTGGGCGCTCGGATCGCAGTCTGGCGACGACGGGCGCCGCCTCCTCGGGCGTGACGCCGATCAGCTGGAATCCCTCGCCTGTCCTGACAGCCCGGCGGTAGGCCGGCTCGCCGCCGCCGCCGACCCAGATGGGGATGCGACCGACCGGCTTGGGCAGGAGGCGGATGTCGGTGAAGGACCGGAAGCGTCCATCGAACGTCGCCGGGTCGTCGCTCCAGAGCACCCTGAAGATCTCCAGCGCCTCATCCAGGCGCCGTCCCCTGGTTCGCGAAGTCGGCCCCGAGTGCGGCGTACTCGGGCTCGGACCACCCCACCCCCACGGCGATCCGCAGCCGTCCTTTGGACAGGGCGTCCAGGCTGGCCAACTGGTTGGCCAGGGCCACTGGCTCGTGCATCGGCACAACCAGGACGCTGGTCCCCAGCCCCACGCGTTCGGTCACGACGGCTGCGCACCCGAGGGTCAGGAGTGGGTCGTACAGGTACGGCGACGGGTACTTCTGCGCCGCCGGATGCACGACATGGTCGCTGACCCACACATCGGCAAACCCGAGCGTTTCGGCCTCGCGAGCGGCGGCAACGATAGCGTCTGGCCCGGCGACCTGACCGTACTGGGGCAAATGGATTCCAACTTTCATGGCCGCTCAGGTTAAACGGCCGCGGCCAGGACACTTCGCATCAAAAGGAAGGTTGGAAGTTCAGGCTATCGAGCTTCCAGCAGCCACACGACGCGAAGTAGGTGAGCGGTCGCCAGAACTCACCTCCCGTCGTCGTGCCGGGAGCCGAGAAGTTGTTGGGCCTGTACGGGAAGGCGAAGGGGACCGAGCCCGATTACCCTCGCTCACGGCCGCCTCAATCGCCGCTGACTGACACCATGGTCGAAGCGATCCGTGAGGCGTACCGCGTCGCCGGTGTTCTTCCATGACTGGGCACGACCAGGAGCCCGGATTCGGGCGTCATGACGGCTGACGGCTTCAGCGGGTGCGGGCCTTGACCCGCTCGCCTGACGCGAAAGCTTGCTGGCCCTCGAAGAGGGACCGAGGGTCGCTCCCGAGCCTGATCAAGACGCGTCCGGTATCGAGCGCCTGGAGCCGGGAGAGCTCTCTGCCCATCCACAAGGCGCGCACTGTGCCCTGGATGGCGACGGGGGGCGCCTTGGCGATCTCGGTCGCAGCCCAGGTCACCGCGTCGTGAAGGCGCTCTGCGGTGACCACCTCCGAGACGAGACCGATCTGGTGGGCGCGCTGCGCACTCATCCGCTCACTCGCACCGAGCAGTGCCACACGCATGATCTCGCCGAAGGGCATCTTTTGAAGCATGTGAATCGACTCGAAGCACGCCGTCATGCCGAACGTCACGTGGGGATCGAAGAACGTCGCATGCTCGGCCGCGACGATGAAGTCGACTTCGCCCAGCATGTAGAAGGCTCCAGCGCAGGCCATACCGTTGACGGCCGCGATGACCGGCTTCCACAAGTCGTTGGTCCTTGGCCCGATGTTCTCGCCCGGATCATCCACATGCCACGGTGTGGCCGACGCAGGCCCGGTCCCAGTCCCACTGGTTCCGTCGACGTCCTCGGCCGTGTCCCAGCCCCCCATGACCTCGCTGCGGTCTATTCCGACGCAGAACGCCTTGTCGCCGGCACCCGTGAGCACCACGCAGCGAACGTCATCATTCTTGCGCAGGCTTCGCCAGACGTCCTTCAGCTCGCGTTGCATCAAGAAGTTGAATGCGTTGTGGACCTCCGGACGGTTGAGGGTGACCCATGCGACGCCCTCGAGCTCCTCGTACAGGATCGTTTCGTAGTCAGGCACTTCGTGATCTTAGAGTACGGGCTCCTTCAGCTCGAGTTGCGTGGGGGGAGAATGACATTTTTCCTCCGACCCCGTCCTGGACCGAGATGGTGTGGACCATGGCGGCCAAGCGTGACGGCAGCCTGCAGCTCGGCTTCGGCATGGGCAAGTTCACCAATCGCAACGTGCTCGACGGGTATGCCTGCCTGTCCCGACGGGTCGAGCATGCGATTCTTGTGGGTCGCGAGTCGACCTGGTGATGTGCTCGCCGTCCATCTCGATCGTGCCTGCTGGCCGGCGACGCCCGCGCCTGGTTGACCCTGATCAGACTTCGACTTCCTGGGCTTCGGCTCTCGTGGTCCCCTTGGACCGACGCGGAACGGCCCGCCCGTGGCCATTCGACGCTCGGCCGAAATGTCCACGCCACGCGGCTCATGCCGAGGTTCGTCTATAATATGCAATGTGCCGGTACAGGAGCTGGCCCGGATCCCCCGGCTCATCGATCTCGACGCCCACGTGGTGGAGCCGCCCGACGTCTGGTCGTCGCGCCTACCCAGCCGCTACCGCTCCGTGGGCCCCCGCATCGAGCATCTCCCGGCGGGGCGGCCGAAGCTCTCGGGTTCGGGCTACGTCGAGGAGCCGGGGGCCGATGGGCCCTTGGTCGCCTGGTGGTGCTACGAGGACCACCGGTCGTCGGTAAAGCGGACGATCGCGGCAGCCGGGTACGCCGCCGAGGACGTCCAGCTCAAGGGCGTGACCTACGAGGAGATGCGACCCGGCTGCTGGCAGCCGGAGGCTCGGGTCGCGGACATGGACGAGAACTGGGTGGAGGCGCAGCTCTGCTTCCCCAACTACCCGAGGTTCTGCGGCCAGCAGTTCCTGTGGGGCAAGGACCGTGAGCTGGCCCTCCTGTGCGTCCGCGCCTACAACGACTGGATGGTCGAGGAGTGGTGTGGATCATCCAGCGGCCGGCTCATCCCGCTCTGTCTGATCCCGCTGTGGGACATCGACCTGGCCATCACCGAGCTCCGCCGCAACGCCGAGCGCGGCGTGCGGGCGGTGGCGTTCTCGGAGCTGCCGACCTACCTCGGCCTGCCCAGCATCTACAGCGGCGAGTGGGAGCCGTTCTTCGCCGCCTGCGCCGAAACGGGGACGGTCCTGTGCATGCACATCGGCTCGGGCACCAAGACACCACAGACCTCTCCCGACGCTCCCGACGCCGTGCCAGCCACCATTCTCGTCGGCAACAGCATCAACAGCCTTACCGACTTCCTGTTCTCCGGTGTCCTCCATCGTCATCCGCAGCTTCGGCTGATGTACGCCGAAGCCCAGATCGGGTGGATACCGTACGTGCTCGAACGGGCCGACGACGTCTGGCACACCCATCGCGGCTGGGCCGACAGCCAGCGCTTCTGCCCAGAGCCTCCGTCGATGTACTACTACCGCCAGGTGAGCAGCTGCTTCTTCAAGGACCGCGTCGGTATCGACCTGCTCGACCGGGTGGGCGCGGACCGCATCGTCTTCGAGACGGACTATCCGCATCAGGATGGCACCTGGCCTCTGTCCCGCCAGGCGGCGACCGACCAGTTCGGCCATCTCGACCAACCGGTGATCAACCGCATCGCGCGCGGCAACGCCATCGATCTCCTCGGCCTGCCATTCGCCGACAGCGAGGGCTAGCGCGTCGGAGAAGATGGCTGGTCGGGTTCATGCCGATCGTCTTCCGCCCGTAGCCCAGCCGCCCCGCAACATGAGGGGCAATTCGCTGCGTGCCTAGTTGAGCGGACCCTGGCACCGTCCTAATCGCCACCGTCTTCTAATACAATATTTAGGTGTAACGCTCTGCCTGAGCCCTCGGGAGGACAATGGCTCGCACCAGCTCCAGGCAACGGTTCGTCAGACGCAGCAGTGGCAACGACGCCGCCCTGTACATTCGGCGTCTCATCTTTGACGGTGAGCTGCAGCCCGGCGAGCGAGTGCCCCAGGACGAGCTCGCCCAGGAGCTCGGGGTCAGCCGCATCCCGATCCGCGAGGCACTCATCGCCCTCGAGAACAGTGGCTGGGTGACTATCGAGCTCCACCGGGGTGCATTCGTCAACGCCCTGGATGAGCAGGCGGTCCGCGATCACTACGAGCTGTTCGGCCTCGTCTACGGGTTCGCCGCCAAGCGGGCGCTGGCGCGTCGGTCGCCGGGCTTGCAGGACGAGCTGGCCAAGCTGGCAGACGCCATCAACCACACCGATGATCCAGAGGAGCTCGAGAGCCTCGCCATCAACTTCCACGCAGCTATCACGGGAGCCGCGCGCTCACCACGGATCAACGTCGTGCTTCGAGCCATGTCAGGACTGGTGCCCGGCAATTTCTTCGAGCTCGTCCCCGCCGCTATCGAGGGCGAGCGCCGGGGACTGACCGCGATCGTGAGAGCCATGAAACGTCATGACGGAGACCGGGCCGCCACCGAGTACCAGCGGATGATGCGACGCCAGGCGGACAACGTCGTCACCGTTCTCCGCGAGCGTGGGCTGCTCGATGGAGCCGCCCCGGGCTGACCGACCGCTGCCACGAACCGCGATCGACGACCAGCCGTGGCCCGTCCCGGGAGATCTGGCTATCCCTACGGTGACCAGTCGAAGGTGGCTGTTCACCTGTTCGGCGCTGGACGACCGACTCCTCCCCTCCCTGGAAGAACTTGTGTCGTGCCGGCACGGCGACCTCGCCCGTATCGCTGGCTGCGAAGGGCACCCGCAGCTAGCGCGTGTAGGTAGGGTTAGGTTCTCGCAAGAGCCGTTGAGACCACTCCTGCCGCCTACGCAGGTGGTGGATCGCACGTGTGTACCTTCTCGGAGAGACGGAGGATCCGATGGCCGAAGTGAGCGTCCAGCCAACCAAAAACGGGCCAAACCTGATTCGAGGCCCGATCACTCTCCTCGACGTCGATGGCATGCCGTATGAGGTGACGGGCGAGGTGATCGCGTTGTGCCGTTGTGGGGGCTCGGCCAACAAGCCGTTCTGTGATGGCACCCACGCGAAGGAGGGGTTCAGCTCGGAGCCGCGCGTGGCTTCGTCCTAGCTTTTGCTGTTCACGCCGCGGTCTCCCCGCAGTAATCGAAGTTGAAGTTAGGACGTTCTCGGCCTCGAGCAGCTCGCGTCGGGCGGCCAGCCCCCGGTTCCTCCCGCTCGAGCGGGAGGAATCGCCCGATTCCTCGACGAAGTACGAGCCGACCACGAACGCGCTGGCGGCGCGTCTCGAGGAGAGCGTGCCCACTGGCAGGCAGGTAGGGAGCGGAGATGGCGTCGTTCGGTCGCAGCCGTCGGAGGATGAGGACGGCGGCGTTGGTCGTCGTGGTGTCCGCCTTTCTCGGGAGTATGGTCGCGGCGGGGACGGGCGTTCCTAAGGCGATTGCCGCGGGCAGCCCGACATGGGTCAACCACGACAACGACAACTGGGGCGGCTGGTCGGACGCTGCCAACCCCGGTTTCGCCACCAACCCCGCGGGGTGCGACCCTCTTGACTCGGCCCAGTGCCTGCTCCCCTACCCCAACGACTGGTTCACTCGTCATGACCCGACGAGCGCCACCGGTCGCCGTCTCGACCTGAACGTGCTGGCCATGCCACACAACGCCGAGGGAAAGCCAATCGAGCCCCTCGAGTGGAACCGCAGCGACGGCTTCAGCGCCGGGGCCCAGATCCTGACCGTCGTGCCCGGGATGACGAGCAACGCCGACCTCGCGCCCTCCGGGCTGCCACCCGACACCAACCTGGCCATGAACGACCCGGCCGTCAACCCCGACCCCGGCGTGCTCCTCCTCGACGCCGACACCGGCCGCACCTGGCCAGTCTGGGTGGAGGTCGACCAGTACACCCAGGAGGACGGTGTGCTGCCCGCCGGTGCCGTTGGCCACGTCCAGCGGGACTTGATGATCCACCCGGCCGCGAACCTCCTGGACGGGCACCGCTACATCGTCGCTCTCCGCCACCTGCACCAGGACAACGGCGCCCTTGCCTCCGCTCCGGCCGCCTTCACGGCGTACCGGGATGGCAGGGCGTCGCCGACCGACCCCCGCGCCGCCCACATGAAGGGGGTCTTCACCGACCTGGCCGAGGCCGGCTGGAGCACGCCGAACCTCTACCTGGCGTGGGACTTCACGACGGCCAGCACCACCAACGTCACAGGCCGGCTCCTCCACATCCGTGACGACTCCTTCTCCCAGCTCGGCCAGAAGGCCAAGGACTCCGCCAAGGGCCGCATCACGCCCAGCAGCTCCGCACCGGCCTTCACCGTGAGCTCGGTGACCGATTACACGCCCGCCCAGAACGCAAACATCGCCCGACAGATCGTGGGCACCTTTGCCGTCCCCTGTTACCTGGCCCCCGCCTGTGCCGCCCCGGTCAAGTGCGCGACAGTCACCGCCCCGACGCCGATCGGCACGCCCTTTGATGACTGTCCCACTCCCAGCCAGTTCGTCCTCGACCCAACCAACCCCGATGCCCTTCCCAGCCAGGTGGCGGGCCAGACCTACCATGCGACGTTCATCTGCAACGTGGGGAGGGCGGCCTTTAGCAGCCACCAGCTACTCAGACCGGTGGAGTACGGGCACGGCCTGTTCGGGAGCGCGTCCGAGGTGAACGTGGGGCCCCAGGAGGAGATGGCCAACCAGTTCGGGATGATGTACTGCGGAACGGACTGGCTGGGATTCGATACCTCTGACGTGCCCGACGCCTTCCTCGCCATCCAGGACCTCTCGCGCTTCCCGATCCTGGCTGACCGCAGCCAGCAGGGCCAGCTCGACTTTCTCTACCTCCAGCGCCTGATGGTCCATCCCAAGGGCTTCGCCGCCAGCTCCGCGTTCCAGTACCCCGACCACACCTCGTTCATCGACCGCAGCGGCGTCTTCTACGACGGCAACAGCCAGGGCGGCATCTATGGCGGGACCGTCTGCTCGGTGTCCATCGATGTCAAGCGCTGCGTGCTGGGCGTGAACGGCATGGACTACTCGATCCTGTTGCCCCGCTCGACCGACTTTGTGGCGTCCCAGCCCCTCACGGCGTTCAACCCGCTTACGTTCGACCCCTCCAACCCGACGTCCCAGATCGGCTACTCATCGGTCCTCGACTCCTTCTACCCGGACCAGTCCCAGCGAATGCTGCTATTCGACCTCATCCAGACGCTGTGGGACCGAGCTGACCCCGACGGCTACGCCACCCACATGACGGCTGGTGCCGAGGCTGGTCGCACGCTGCCCGACACGCCCGATCACCACGTGCTCATGCAGATCGCCTGGGGTGACCACCAGGTGGCGAACATCACCGCCGAGGACGAGGCCCGCACAATCGGGGCTGCGTCGATCGTCCCACCCCTTGTCTCGGAGAGGCTCTCGGGCTCGAACGACCCCGGCGGGGCCTACGCCTACAACGCGACGTCGCCGTTCTGGCACATCTCTCCGATCACCTCCTTCCCATACGACGGCTCGGCGATCGTGCTCTTCGACGCCGGCCCCGTCGGGGCCGACCAGTACGGCACCGCCGCGCCGCCGCCGTCGGATGTGCCCAACCGCACCGGCGGCGACCCCCACGAGGCCCCCCGGAGGGCGTGCGCCGCCCAGCACCAGAAGGCGCCTTTCCTGGCTATCGACGGCGTCGTCACCGAGCCGTCGCAGCCCAACGGACCGCCGCCTCCGCCCTATTTTGCGGGTGGCTGGCAGGGGACGTGCACGAACCCGTGACCGCCGATGGCTGAGGTTCCGCGCTCGGAACCGCGGCCTCGAATTCGCGCGAGGTGGCGATCCAGTCCGCCGAAGACCGGCACGTATCCGACAACCGAGCCGGCAGTCACGCGGTCCCAGACGAGGCTCGCCAGACGTTCTGGAGCGAGGTGCCGGGTCCTGCTCGGGTCCACCCTCCGTTCCGTCCGGCCTGGGCGCTCCGTATTTCGCGGGCACCTGATGGCCGAGACCGTGTCCCAGTACGCCGGTGGAGAGGCACTTATCCCTGGCGAAGGTGCCTCCTGAAGTTGGCGCACCCGACAGCATGAGACTTCCGGCCAGAGGGTTGGACAATGCTGGCTGGCAAGTTCGGGACAAGTCCGCCGCGGCTACTGGGGGTGCGACTCTTGGTACTCGGTGTTGGTGACGTGCGCTCCCCAGTGCGGCGGCCCTTCGGTGATCGACAGGTGGGTCATGAAGTTCTCCCGGGTCGCGCCATGCCAGTGCTCCTCGCCATCAGGCGTGTAAGTGACGTCGCCTGGCCGGATCTCGACGGCCTCCTCCCCACGGGATTGGACTACGCCCCGACCTTCAGTGACGTAGAGCGTTTGGCCTCCTTCGTGGGAGTGCCAGGCAGTGCGTGCCCCGGGGCTGAAGTGCACGGCGGCGATGCTGAGCTTCGAGGTCGGCTGGCCTTGGACGATCGGGTCGATCCATACCTCTCCGGTGAACCATTCGGCCGGGCCTTTGCCGGTCGGTTGCTTGCGTCGCTCTTCCAATACTGGGTCTCCTCTTCAAGGGTTGGCCGATTTCTCTCTGTCAGTGATGGAGGGGCTGACTTGGTGCGGTGCGGCCGGATGGTCAGGGATGCAGGGGCTACATTCATCCCCTGATTCGGCCGGAGAACTTCATTCTGGGAGGAGTAGCGGTGGCCAAGCTCGATCATCTCGCCCTTACAGTCGAGGACATGGTAGCTACCAGGGACTGGTACACATCAGTGCTCGGCCTCGACGTGGAGTTCGATACCGGCAATGCGACCGGGCTGAAGGATGAAGGTGACTTCACACTTATCCTGAGCCAAGACGGCAGCTCGCCCTCCAAGTGCGCTCTCTACTTCCAGGTGGAGGACGTACAGAGTTCCTACGAGGAGATGTCGACTCGAGGTGTCACCTTCCGGTATGCACCCCAGAGCAACGACTGGGGATACGGCGCCGGGCTGACCGACCCCGACGGCCGGCTCGTCGGTCTGTGGGACGAGAAATCGATGCGGGAGCACGACACCGGTTGACCCGACGTCCCACACAGCCTGGCGACCTCTGCACCGGCCGGTCAGAGGCGAGTACCCTTCCGGTCGATGATGAGCATGTCGATTTGCATTCGCACCGCTTGACGGCGGCGCGACCCATTCGCTCGAGCTAGACCCGAGCATCCCTTCGGTTCTCGCCGGGGGTTCCGCGTCCGTCGGCCCATTCACTGCCGGGTTCGCGGTTCGCGCTTTCCGCTGGCCCGGCATTCCGTCGATCCACAGGAGAGCGAATGTCAGAGGATGCTTACCCCGAACCGCGACCGACAACTCGTCGCGACGAGCCCTTCGAACGCGTTGTGGGCTCTCGAGCCGAGCGCCATGAACCCGAACACGGGACCCACGACCGATGCGGATGGTCGGCCGACCATGTTCGTGCTGGTTGGCCTGCCCGCTTCGGGCAAGACGAGCCGGGCACGTGAGCTTGCGTCAGCATGGAGCGCTCTGCGCCTGACTCCCGACGAGTGGATGATCCCACTCTTCGGACAAGAGCAGCCCGAGGGCAAGCGCAACGTCCTGGAGGGTCGCTTGATCTGGCTGGCGCTGTCCGCGCTGCGGATTGGGGTCGACGTCGTGCTCGACTTCGGCGTGTGGGGCAAGGACGAACGGTCGGCGCTGCGAGCGTTGGCAGCCTCGGTCGGAGCAGCCAGCAAGCTGGTTTACCTGCAAGTGGAAGAGCAGGAGCAGTGGCGCCGGGTTCAGGCTCGCTCCGAGACCGACGCCGCAACTACCTTCGAGATGACCACGGCGGACCTCGAACGGTGGCGGCAGACCTTTCAGCCGCCGGACGCGACCGAGCTCGAGACATCGGAGATGGACCCCCCACCGGCGGGCTTCGACTCTTGGGAAGCCTGGGTGGCGCAGTGGTGGCCAACGTCCCTCCCCGGCTACGGATCGAAAACCTGAGCCGCGCTGCCTGTCCGATCGGTCGGGTCGCCCGGGAACGGCCAGCCACGTCCACCACCGGGAAGAGGCGGGAGAACTCTTCCGGAATTTCTCCGCCGCGGTGTATATCCGACCGGAACCCGTTCGACGCTCTGCCAGAGTGAGGCGAGAGCCGCCCACGCAGAAGAGAAACGGAGCAGACCATGCGATTCCTGGGATACACCCTGGCCAACGAGGCGGAGACGCCGACCGAGCCCCCGTCCCCCGATCTGTACGAGAAGATGGGGCGGTTCGTCGAGGAGGCCACGAAGGCCGGCGTCATCGTCGCCACCGGTGGCATCGCCCCCACATCCGAGGGCGCCCGGATCAGCCTGAACGATGGCGAGTACACGGTCATCGACGGGCCGTTCGCCGAGGCCAAGGAGCTGGTAGGTGGCTGGGCGCTCATGGAGTGCCGCGACCTGCCCGAAGCCGTCGAGTGGTCCAAGCGGTTCCTCGGCGTCCTGGGCGAGGGCGAGGTGCGCGTCCGCCCCGTCTCGGGCTGAGGCAGCGGCGGCCATCTCCTGCCGAGGGCACGATGCGGTGGTTGAATCGGTGGCGTGCCGGCTACCGATTCAACCGCCGCGATCGAGGCCGCCTACCGGGTCGAGTTCCCAAAGGTGGTCGCGGTGCTGGCCAGCTTCACGGGCGACATCGCGTTGGCCGAGGACCTTGCTCAGGACGCGCTCGCGGACGCACTCCGCCAGTGGCCCCGCGACGGGACCCCGAAAAACCCTGGCGCATGGCTCACCGCCGTGGGCAAGCGCAAGGCCATCGACGCCTTCCGCCGACGGCGCACGTTGGCGGCAAAGTACGCTCAGATCGGCCGCGAGCGGCAGGCCCATTCGGGCCTCGGCGGCGGGGACGACGCGACGCTCGGCGCGGTGTCGAGCGAGGAGATCGACGACGACCGCGTCCGCCTGATCTTCGTCGCCTGCCACCCCGTTCTGGCGCTGCCAGCCCGGGTGGCGCTGACCCTGCGCCTCGTGGGTGGGCTCACAGTGCCCGAGATCGCCCGGGCCTACGTCGCCCCCGAAGCCACGATCGCGCAGCGCATCGTGAGGGCCAAGAAGACCATCGCCAGGGCCGGCGTCCCGTTCGAGGTCCCGGTCGGCGAGGATCGCTTGTCGCGCCTGAGCGCCGTGCTCGAGGTCATCTACCTCATCTTCAACGAGGGCTACTCGGCCACCTCGGGCGAGCAATGGGTGCGGCCCGAGCTCTGCGGCGAGGCGCTCCGCCTCGGCCGCGTGCTCGCCGCCCTCGTGCCCGACGAGCCCGAGGTGCACGGCCTGGTCGCCCTCATGGAGTTCCAGTCCTCCCGCTTGCGCGCCCGCACTGGCCCCACCGGCGCGCCCGTCCTGTTGCTCGACCAGGATCGCCGCACGTGGGACCGGCTCCACATCGGGCGGGGCGAGGCCGCGCTGGCCCGGGCTGACGAGCTCGCCAATACCCGGGGGCCCTACACCCTGCAGGCTGCCATCGCCGCCTGCCACGCCCGCTCCTTCCGGCCCGAGGAGACCGACTGGCACGAGCTCGTCGCTCTCTACACCGCGCTCGCCCGCGCCACACCCTCGCCGATCGTCGAGCTCAACCGCGCCGTCGCAGTCTCGCGGGCCTCGGGGCCCGCCGAGGCCCTGGTCCTGGTGGACGTCCTCGTCGCCACCGGCACCCTCGAGCGCTACCACCTCCTCTACAGCGTGCGGGGCGATCTCCTCGACCGGCTGGGCCGCCACGACGAGGCGGCGGCCGAGTTCGAGCGAGCGGCGGCATTGGCCACCAACGGCCAGGAGCGCGCCCTCCTCTCCGAGCGCGCCCGGGCCAACCGCTCCACCAACGCGGCCGGTCCCGGCGCGGGATGACCGGCGCGAGAAGTGCGAGCGGCGCGCTAGTCCAGGACGAGGGAGCGCCCGCAGTACCGGCAGAGGTGGGCGCCGTGCCGGCGGGGAGCGCCGCACCAGTCACAGCCGGTGCGGTAGCGGACCGGTCTCGGAGATGGCCGAGGGTCGACCACAGATGCCTGAGGAACAACACGTGCCGGCCTTCGACGGCCGGCGACGACGAGAGCGACGAGCAGCACGGCTACCACCGGAACCGTCACATACCAGTATTCGATGGACAGCCCGAGGAGAATGAACAGGATCAGCCAGGTGCCGCATCCCCAGGTTCCACGATTTCGCCTCGTAGCCGCTCGATAACCGCTCCGCCGACCCAGCAAGTACCAGAACACCGGCTCGACCTCCTCGACCACCCAGTATGGCCCCAGGGTGTGACGCTCGAGCGGCCCGATCGGATCCACGACGGCACCGGGGGCTCATGCTGGCGATGAGCGGCTCACCGGGAGCGACCATCGATTGCCCTCTCCCCTGCGCGTTACACCCTCTCCCTATGGTGAGGGTCGTGGGAACGGGCGTCACATACGCGGCAGGCGGTGACAAGGTCATTCCGCCGATCATCCGCGTCAGAGTCCCCGGAGTCGACGTGGTGGTCGAGATGGGGGGCGAGGCCTGGCGGCTTGTATCAGCGAGGAGGCAACCACCTCTCGCATTGCTAGTGCGGATGCCGAAGGAGTAGCCGGCTGGGGCGACGGGTGGCGATCGCAGGGCCCCCGTCAGTCACGGCCCCGAGCGTTCGTGCGCCGGGCTCCCAGCTCGCTCAGGTAGCCGACCACCGGGTGGATGAGGTTGAAGTTCAGCCATCGCACGGCCCAGGGCGGTAGATAGCGGTGGCGCTCCTCGGCAGCCACCCGGGCCCGCGGGTGCGGCTTGACCATACGCAGAGCCAGATCTATCCCCAAGTCGGCGTGGCCTTCCGGAGGCTCCGCCGTGTGGAGCTCGATTGCGCTCAGGTGCTTGGTGCTCTTGTAGCCGTACTGACTCGGGCTCACCAGCCGCGCCGGCCCACCGTGGTAACCGCTGAGCGGCGCTCCGTCGAGGTGGTCGGCAACCAGGACATCTTCATTGAGAGCGTCCTGGCGCGTCAGCACCGCCCGGAATCCGTCAACGCCAGCGAAGAGCACGTGGCTCACCCCGGGCCTGGCAACCGGCTCGATCACGGCCTCGTACAGCGTGCCAAACGGCACTCCCCCCCATCGCAGACCTTGCGTGCTCCAGCCGGCAACGCAGTGGAAGTCGGCGAGCATCTCCCGTCGGGGCATGCCGGAAAGGCTTGCAATCGAAATATCCACGGGCCGTGTCACGGCGCCGCTGACCCTGATCACGCTGAGGCGGGAGACGTCCGGTATGGGTCGAGAAAAGTGTGTGCCATACCGAGGGAACACGTTGATGAGACGCTGTCCCGGGGGCACTGTCGCGCATGCGGCCGATGAGCCCGGCCACATGTCCTGGATCCCGACCCGGGCTGGACCCCCGCCTGTCATCGCGCACTCCGAGCGCTGTTGAGCTCGAGCCGTGCCGGATCGCCAGCGATTGCGGGCCACGCCCGCTCGACCTCTCGCAGCATCGCCGGGTAGACGATGAGGTGCCGGAACGGCCTGATGGCGGCCATGTAGGCGGTCCCGAGTAGACCGTTTGGCTTCACGTAGATGGCCAGCTGGGCGCGGAAGCCGCCCGCCTGATCCGGGACTCGGCCAACATGAATAACACCGTGCACGGTCTGGTTTGCGATCTCCACCGCCCACTCGTCCGCGAGCAGGTACAGCGACGTCGCGGGGGCAGCAGCGATGTCCGGGCCTGATGGGGCGTCACGCAGATCCGCCGGCAACCGGTCTCGGAGCATCGCCGCCCCCGACCCACGGCTGTCACCCGGTGCATCCCAGCCGAGCAGCGCTCCGAGCTTCCACCGGATCGCGACCAGCGTACGGACGACGGAGGAGGAGCTTTCCGACAGGTCGTACGACGCGATCAGCTGCACCAGCCGAGGAAAGTCGTCCGGGCCGCCGAGCACGGGCAACGCCCAGACATCCTCGAGGCGGAAGCCCTGGGTGAGCTCGTGTATCCGCCAACGCCGGGAACTGTGCGCTGCGTTCGGGAGTCTCATCGGTGGACCTCACCTCGTCCTGCAGCCGGACCGACCGAAGATCTCTAGGCGACTTTACATCGGTGACCGACTGTCGGTCAGCATGGTACAAGTGGAACGTGCCTGTCAAGCCGCTCAGGGCCCGCCAAGCCGAGGCAACGCGCAGCCTCCTCATCGCGGTGGCACGGGAGAACTTCACCGACCACGGCTACGCGGCGACCTCGATCGACGACATCATCCAGCAGGCAGGCGTGGCGCGGGGCGCCCTGTACCACCACTTCCCCGGCAAGGAGGCGCTGTTTCGTGCCGTCTACGAGACCGTCGAGGGCGAGGTCTTCAGCCGCGTCATGGAGGCCGCAGCATCACAGACCTCACCCTGGGAAGCCGTGCGCGCCGGCCTGTCGGCCTTTCTCGACGCCTGCCTCGAGCCCGCCTTCCGTCGCATCGTCGTGCTCGACAGCGTCTCAGTGCTGCAGTCCCAGGTCATGGAGGTCGGCATCGACCCCGTCGAGCTGCCCATGCTCCGGAGCGTCCTCACGCCGTTGCTGGGCACGGCGACCTTCGGGGGGACCGCCATCGAGGCACTCACCCACGTCGCCCTCGGTGGCCTCTACGGCGCGTCGCTGTATATCGCCCGTGCCTCGGATCCCCGCGCCGCCCGAGCCGAGGTCGACGCCGTCCTCGAGACGCTCATCGGCGGGCTGCTTGGCTCGGCTGCCGGGTGAGTCGCTGCGAGGCCTGGAAGCTCGACTGCCTCACCAGAGTGGCGATCCGACCCAGGCGAGGGTCGTGGCCAGTCGGGCGACTCGTGTTCCCTGCGGCATGGCGGACAGTCGCCGATTCATCGCAGAGGAGCCGGCAGCATCGGGCCGCAACCTCCCGGCCACGCATTCGGTTGACGGGGATGCCCTTCGCTGGTCGTTACGGCGAGGGTCAGAACGTTTGCGAGCTCGTTGAGCGTGCTGAAGAGCTCGAAGGCGCCGCTCCCCTCTGGGGTGATGGAGCTCTCCGCGGCGGTGAGGGGAGCGCCACTCAGTGGGTCACTTCCGGCTTGGATTATGGCCTGGAGTCCAGACACGCCGAAGGTATTGATGGTGGCGTCGAAGTCGTAGAGGAACAGTGACGTGGCTCCCATGCCGGCGAGCATCCGCACGTCGTTGACCACGGGGCCGAGCCTGTTGTAGGGCGGGATGCCGACGTTGCCGATCCCGACCTGGCCTGTCGGGCCCAGATAGTGCTGGGCCAGCTTGTAGTAGTGGGCGACGTAGCCTGAACCGAAGTCGAAGTCAGCGGGCGTCCCGGGCGGTACGGGGGGTTCGGTCCTGTACGCCTGTATCCAGGTGTGATCGAACTCCCCTGGCGCGTAGGGAGGCATGTCCAGCGCGTCGTGCATCCCCATGTTCGCGTCAGCAAGGTCGTCGATCGAGAAGTTGACCGGCGTGCCCGAGAGAGACATCCCGTGCTCGTGCGCCCACGAAATGGTGTCACGGTACGTGACCATGGCGCGGCACTGCCCGACGGGGTCAACATTGGCCCGCATCATGCCTTCCAGGGTCGCCGGGTTCCCGGCCAGGGCGTCGGTGATCGGCTGGTACCCGGTGGGGATCTCCAGGTCCAGCATCGTGTCGGAGATCGCCAGGCGATGGGTGGCGACCCAGGCGTGAAAGTCCTTGATCACCCGTGGGGCGAGGAACGCGTTCTGTTCATCGAAGAAGGTGCCCTCGGCCACAGGCAGGGTGATCCAGGCGACGATCGGTACGCCCAGGTGGTTGGCCGTCTGGATGAGAGGGACGACGTCGGTTCGTTGAGGAGACCCGGGTGGCGGCGGCCCGAAGTCGGCCATGTACTCGATGTTCATGTACAAGGCGGCGTGGGTGCTCTCGAGCACCCTCCACACCGCCGGGGTGTAGTTCTTGGTGCTGCGCGGGCAGAAGGTGGGGTCTCGGGCGAGACACCCGGTGTCAGTGTCACCCGCGGCAAAGCCGACCTGCGCTCCCGGGGCGTTGTCTCGGCCGGAGGTGGGCAACGCCTCCTTGGCCGAGGAGGCGGCGACGCTCGGTGAGGCGAACCCGAGGAACAGGCAGCAGACCACAGCTACCAGAGCTGGCCGGCGTCTGGTGCCGAAAACGCCCAAACCGGTCACACCAGGTTTTACCTACCACTCCCTAGGTAAGTCAAGTGGACTGCCTACACTTGCCTGATGCCACCGCGCAAGGGACAGTCCCAGGCCCGCGGGCTCCTCCGCCGGCAGCAGATCCTCGACGCTTCTCTGGACTTGTTCGCAGCGAACGGCATCCGCTCGACCAGCTTGGCCACCATCGCCGACGCGGTCGATCTCACCGAAGCTGGCGTGCTTCACCACTTCCCCTCGAAGGACGCCTTGGTGCTCGCCGTGCTTGCCCACCGCGACAATGCCGATCCTGACGCCGAGGCCGATGTCGCCCAACCCGGCGGTGGGCTCGAGTCCCTTCGCCGCATCCCTCGACTTGCTCAGGTCCTCTTGGACAGGCCGGTACTGATGCGGTTCGACTCGGTCGTCGGAGGCGAGAGCATCGCCGAGGGAGGTGCCGTCCGCGACTACTTCCGTGACCGAATGCGCCACATACGCCATGCCCTCCGCGGCATGCTCAAGGACGGCATCCGCCGCGGCGAGCTGCGCAAGGACGTGGACGTCGAGAGTGTCGCCACCGAGATCGTCGCCTTCATGGACGGCATCCAGACCCAATGGCTCCTCGACCCCCAACGCATCGACCTCGTGAAGGCATACCAGAACTACTTCGGCAACCTCGCCTCGCAGCTGCAACGCCCTTCGGGCCACGATCGCAAGGCGCGACGGTGAACAAGGCTCTCGCACGCCAGGGTCAGTGACGAGGGATGTCCCAGAGCGGACGACCGTTTACCGCCAGCGCCCCATCCCCGAGGACTGCCGTTCGAGCAGTGTCCTTCTATGACGGTGGATCGGCTCACCGGTCCCTTTTGTCCCCCTCAGCGACGGCCAACGAGCCCAGCCCCGGTCGAGGCGTACCTATGCCGCATGGTCGCCGCCGGATACCCCTACCCTCTGCGGGGGATCGACGCTCGGCCTCATAAGGAGCACACTGACGACAAGGACGCCAAACGGTTGAGCTCCCCCCGCCGGTTGCTCCCGGTCCTGCGCTGGCTTCGTTCCACGAGCGGAGCCGGCGCGCCCACCGTTCCTCCTCCGTGAACAAGCCCCGCAGTGCGTCGCGACCTTGGTCGAGGCGGCCCCACCTTCCGCCAGTGGTGGTCGCGCGCTTCGCGGCGCGGGGCTAGCCCAGCGGCGGCCTCGGCCCTCTCCCCGCTGTTCAGGGACGCAGATGTTCGAGGCGTTCTCGCAAGTATCACGGCGCCGACCCTGGTCCTCCATCGCGCTGAACACTCTCTCATCCAGCCTGTTGAACATGCCCGCTACCTGGAGGAGCACATCCCAAATGCTCAGCTGCTCGTGCTTCCAGGATCAGACCTGCTGCCCTACGCTGGCAATATCGACGAGCTCGTCGACCCGATCGAGCAGTTCATCACCGGTGAGCGCCATCGACCCCAACGGGACCGGATGCTCGCCACCATTGTCTTCACTGACATCGTCGAGTCGACCAAGCAAGCAGCAGAGCTCGGCGATCGCCGCTGGCGAGCCTTGTTGGACCAGCACGACGGAATGGTGCGTCGACAGCTCGAGCGGTTCAGAGGGCATTCCTGTCTCCTCTGACTCTGCCCCAGTCTTCCCCAGCGGAGCGACCAGCTCGAGGAGATGTCCGGTCAGCCGGGGTGGCTCCGACGTCTCCGCTGGCAGGTGCAACACGGCGCCTCCGGGAGAAAGGACTCGAGATGAAGTACATGATCCTGACCTTCGCCTCGCAGCGGGACTACCAGGAGATGGCCGGCCGACCCTCTGAGAGACCGGCATGGACACCCGAGGACTACGCAGCGATCGGGGCCTTCATGCAGACCTTCAACCAGGAGCTGCTCGACTCCGGCGAGCTGGTGGAGACCAGGGGTCTGAGCGCCCCCGTGCACACCCGCCGGGTGGGTCTCCAGGAGGGAGTCCCCGTGGTTACCGACGGCCCCTACGCCGAGGCCGAGGAGGTGCTCGCCGGCTACTGGGTCGTCGACTGCGAGAGCTTCGACCGGGCCACCGAGATCGCCTCCCGCCTGGCCGACGCTCCGGGCCCCGAGCAGGTACGGGCTCGTGCCTATGCTGACGTCCGGCCCATCGACGAACATCAGCCGGACTACGAAGGTTGAGCACAGGGCGTCCGCAGGTGGACAGCGCCGGGATCGAGGACCTGCTGCGTCGCCTGACGCCGCAGGTTCTCGGCGCGGTGGTCCGCCGCTACGGCAACTTCGACCGGGCCGAGGACGCCACCCAGGAGGCGTTGGCAGCGGCCTCGGTGCAGTGGCCGCGCGATGGTCTCCCCCAGAACCCGAAGGGCTGGCTCATCGCCGTCGCCTCGCGCCGGCTGACCGATCTGCTGCGCGCCGATCAGGCCCGTCGTCGCCGTGAGGACACGGTTGCCCAATGGGCCCTGGTGGAGGCGCACGGGTCCCCGGTGGGTGAGGCCAACCCTGCTGATTCCGACGACACCCTCGTGCTGCTGTTCATGTGCTGTCACCCCTCGCTGTCGGTCGCCTCGCAGATCGCCCTGACCCTGCGCGCCGTAGGCGGGCTCAGCGCCGCCGAGATCGCCCGGGCGCTCCTCGTGTCCGAGCAGACGGTGACCCGGCGCATCACCCGGGCCAAGCAATCGATCAAGGACAGCGGAGTGCGCTTCGCCCTGCCGCCCCCGGACGCGGTCCCTGAGCGGCTGGGCGCGGTGCTGCGGGTGCTCTACCTGATCTTCAACGAAGGCTACGCCAGCACGACGGGCCCGGACCTCCTGCGGGTCGACCTTGCCCAGGAGGCCATCAGGCTCGCCCGGGCCCTCCACGCCGCCCTGTCCGACGACAGCGAAGTGGCCGGGCTTCTTGCCCTCATGCTCCTGATCCACGCCCGGCACCGGGCGCGCACCGGCCCCGACGGGTCGCTCGTCCCCATGGACGAACAGGATCGCAGCCTGTGGGACCGCGGAGCCATCGACGAGGGCACCGCCCTGGTCACCGCTGCCCTCCCTCGGGGACCGACGGGGCCGTACCAGCTCCAGGCGGCCATCGCCGCGCTCCACGACGAGGCGGACAGTCCGGAGGCGACCGACTGGCGCCAGATCGCCGCGCTCTACGGGGTACTGCTCCAGCTGGGCGACAACCCGGTGGTCGCCCTCAACCACGCCGTCGCCGTCGGTATGGCCGAGGGTCCCCGGGCGGGTCTCGAGCTACTGCACGACCTCGAGGATGACACCAGGATCAACAGTGACCGCCGGCTTCACGCCGTGCGTGCCCACCTCCTCGAAATGGATGGGGACCACGTCGGGGCGCTCGAGGCCTATGAGGCCGCCGCCCGGGCGGCCACGAACCTCCAGCAGCAGCGATACCTCAACCGGCAGATCTCCCGGCTGGAGCAAGCAGTGTCCGGTTTGCCGACCCAGCCTCGACGTTCTCGATGAATGGCCGGCGCTGATCAGGGAGGCAGAATGAACACCGACCACCGTGAACCGAAAGTCCCCATGGATCCCGACGTCGCCGCCTACGTGGCCGCCATCCCACCCGAACAGCGCCCTCTGTTCGACCGCCTGCAACGGCTCGTCTTGGAGGTCTGCCCCGACGCCGAGGTCGTGCTGGCCTACAAGATGCCGACCTACAAGGTGGGCAAGCGCCGCCTGCATCTGGCCACCTGGAAGCACGGCGTGTCGATCTATGGCTGGAAGGCGCAGGGCGACGGTGGACTTACCAGACGACACCCCGAACTGCGGACCAGCACCGGGACGATCCAGCTACGGGCGGACCGCGGATCGATGATCGCAGACGATGAGATCCGCTCCCTCGTACGATCAGCCCTCGTCCTCTGAGCCTCTCGCAGGTGAGAACGCGTCCCGAGCACCGAGCCAGCTCATCTGGGCGCTGCGGCAACCACTTGCTCTCTCGTGACGTGGTCGACTTCGTCGGCTGTCTACCGTCGAGCGGGCCGGACCGCTGGTCGGCGAGCCTCTGATCGACCTACGCCGTGATGTCCTTGTTCTCGGGGACGAACTGGCTGGCGATGAAGGTCGCTCCCTGCGGGTCGGTGATGACTGCCAGCTTGGCCCATGGGGCGTCAAAGGGTCCGGCGACGACCTTGCCGCCGAACTCGACGCGCCTTCGTGGCCGCGGTCTCGGCGTCGTCGACGCCGAATGTCACGCTCCAGTGCGCCGGCGTCTGGGAGTCGTCGTCCGCGATCGGGTTGATCGCGGCGACAACGTCGATGAAGCCTTCCGGTCCGCCCATCTCCGCCTGTTGCTTTCGTAGCCCCGGGGTGCGCTCCTCAAGGTGATCGCCGTAGCCGGGCAGTGTCCACATGACACCGGCGGGCAATGCCAGTGTCTTCCAACCGAAGACCGCACCGTAGAACGCCTCGGCGCCCCTGGGGTCCCGGGTAACCAGGCCGTTGAAGTTCACCGACCCATGCTCGTTCACGACCTTCGCTCCCCTGTGGTCCTTTGCCTGCCAGACGCAGAACGCGGCTCCTTCGGGATCGGTGAGAACCGCCATCCGTCCCGCATCCATGACATCGAAGGGCTCCACGGCCACCCTGCCGCCAGCATCACGAGCCTGGGTCGCCGTCTCATCAGCGCTTGCAACCCAGATATAGGTGTTCCACATCGCCTTCGCAGGGGCACCGTCCGGGATCGATCCGACCGCCGCCACGTCCCCGCCACGCAAACGGCCGATGAAGTACCTGCCCTCCGACCCCTCGGGCATCACGTCCTCGAACTCCCACCCGAACACGGCGCTGTAAAAGGGGAGGGCGGCTTCAGGGTCGGGCTGCGGGGTGTCAGCCCAGCAAGGGACACCGGGGATGTAGCCGTCTCGCTCGGGCATGATCGTCGCCTTTCCGTGAGGTTCGTCTTGGCGAATCCTACGAGGAGAAACCGGACATCTCGCGGCCGGTTTCGGTCGAGCTGCTCGCGCTTTCTGACGAGAACCGAGCTGACGTGTTCAGAACTCGAGAGGCTGATCCCATCATGACTCGATCGTATCGATCGCGCCGAGAATCGCTGCGACGGACCGGTCGACGTCGTTTGGTGTGGTGCGCCAATTCGACACCGAGATCCGCATGAGACGCTGGCCATGCCAGGTGGTGGCGCCCATCCAGCACTCGCCCGAGCGTTGCACCTGGTCGATCACCCGCTCTGTTCGTCGGTCATCAGCGAAGCTGACCAAGACCTGGTTGAGTACCACGTCGTTGACCACCTCGACTCCCTCGACGGTGGCGAGCTGCTCGGCGAAACGTCGAGCGAGCGAGCAGCAACGCTCGACCAGCTCGGCGATGCCGTTGCGGCCCAGTTGGCGCAGGGCGGCCCAGGTCGCAAAGCCTCGGGCTCGCCGGGACGACTCCAGTACGTAGTCAGCCGGCGCCCGCAGGCCGCCCTGGCCCTGCCCACTCAGGTATGCGGCGGTGTATGACATGGCGGCGGCATGGGCGTCGGGATGGGCGCAGAACGCGTACCCGCTGTCGTAGGGCACGTTGAGCCACTTGTGTCCGTCGGTCGCCCAGGAGTCGGCTGTCTCGATCCCGGCAGTGAGCCCAGCGGTGGTTGGGCTGGCCGCGGCCCACAGCCCGAAGGCACCGTCGATGTGAACCCAGGCGCCGTGCTCATGGGCTGTCGCTGTCCCAGCTTTCAGGTCGTCGAAGGCGCCGCTGTTGACGTTGCCGGCTTGCAGGCACACGATCGTCGGACCGGCCGGACCGGCGGCGAGGACACGGGCGAGCTCGCCGACGTCGATTGCTCCTTGGCTGTCGGTGACGACCGGCTCGAGCATCCCGGCGCCCAAGCCGAGGAGGCGTAACGCCCGATCGATGGTGGCGTGACGCTCGCTGGTGGCTACCACCCGCACCCGCGGGGCACCGATCAGGCCAGCCTGCTCGAAGTCCCATCCCGCCTCGGCGAGTACCTGGTGGCGGGCGGCGGCGAGACAGACCGTGTTCGCCGCCTGACCGCCGGTCACAAACCCGAACGATGCCCCGGCGGGTAGGCCCAGCAGTTCCTTGAGCCAGGTGCCAGCGACGTCTTCGACGATCGCAGCCCCGGGCGAGGTCACAGCGTTGAACGCCGGCTGGTCCCACCCGGTGGTCAAGATGTCAGCAGCGCTCGCCGCGTCGAGAGCGCCGCCGACCACGAACCCGAAGTAGCGAGGACCAGTCGTGGCAACCAGCGCCGGCTCGAGCACATCGGCCAGCTCCTCGACGGCGACCGTCGCCGGGACCGGTTCGTCTGCCAGTTCGCCAAGGGCCGCCCGCACAGCGTCGATATCGACGCCAGCGGGGAATACCGGGCCATCTGCCACGGCGTGTCGATAATCAGCGGCACGGCCCGCGGCACGCACGAAGAGATCCCGAAGCGAAGCCATGCCCCCATCATCCCCGCGCCAGCGGCTGGCCCGCTTGCCGAAACGCTCAACAAGGGCTTCTCAGCGGCGGGCCCGTCCCGCGCCACGCCCTAAGGTGTGGGGATCAGTACTCGTTCTTCAAGGCGAAGTAGGAACCTCGAATGGTTCCGGCCAGCTTCGACTTCTGCCTCGCGAACTTGAACTGCGAGGCAAGCTCCTCGGGCACTTCCATCCCATCGGAGAGCTTGAACCCGACCGCCCGCTTCTTGGGGTCGTCGACGGTGTACATCACGTTGATCGACAAACCGCTCTCGTAGAAGAGGTAGGCGATTCGGATGTTCTCGACCTGGAACGCCGTGGCCTCGAGGGGACGAGACGAGATGACGATGTCGCGTTCCTCTTTGAGGATCCGGTGGACCCAGTCGACGGTCGGCTTGGCGTCGCTCGCAGGCTCCACCGTGAAGACGTGGTCGTACTTGTTCTTGAAGTAGCGGGCCTCGTTCGCCCGCAGACCAGCGAGCGCGGCAGCGACCGGCGACGACTCCAGACCGACGGTCGAGACGTTGTTGAAATCCACGGTGTAGGGCATGACGCACTCCCGGAGGCGGAAGGTAGGTACGTTGACGTCGGCCGGAGGCTACCCCATGCTCCATGAGCTGATAGCCGTTAGAGTCAGGCCCACCTCGCTCGAAGTCCATGGAGGGCCCGTGCACCCGTTTCGCTTTGGTCTCGCGGCGACCCGCCTCACGGGCCAGAAGGCTTGGGAGGACCTGGCCAAGCGCTCCGAGGACGCCGGCTTCGCCACCTTGCTCACGGCCGACCACCTGGGCCCGATGAGCCCCTTCCCACCCCTTGTATCCGCCGCAGCCGTGACCTCGCAGCTACGAGTAGGGACTTTCGTGCTCAACAACGCCCTGCACCATCCCCTTCGGCTTGCTCAGGACGCGGCCACGGTGGACCTGCTGACCGACGGCCGACTCGAGCTTGGCTTGGGCACGGGCTGGAACAAGGCAGAGTTCGACGTGATGGGGCTCCCCTACGATCGGCCCAGCCGTCGGACCGAGCGGCTCGCCGCCGCGGTTCGTACCATCAGGCGTGCCTGGAGCGGCGACCCGACCGTGTCCCTCGGTGTCGATGTGGATGTTGCCGCCTCACCACGGCCGCTCCAGGATCCACTGCCACTTCTCATCGGAGGTCACAGCGATGCTGTGCTTCGTCTGGCGGCCGAGGAAGCCCACATCGTGGGATTCACCGGTTTGACCTGGTCGGAACGCGGCCTTGTCCCATCAGGAGCCTCGATCGAGTCGTTCGTCGAGCGGAGTCGCTTCGTGCGAGAGGCTGCCGGGTCCAGGGCGGATGAGCTCGAGCTCAACGTCCTCGTGCAAACCTGCGAGATCGGTGCCGGTGCCGGAGCCGCAGTAGATGGCCTCGCGGAACCGCTTTGGTGTCGAACGACAGCTGATACTGGAGACACCACTGGTCCTCGCCGGCAGCCCCGCGCAGGTGGCAGAAAAGTTGCTGGGCCTCAGAGAGCAGACGGGGATCTCGTACTTCGTGGTGTTCGATGGTGCACTCGCCTCGATAGCCGAGGTCGTGGGTCGTATCGCTGGGACCTGAGAGTTGGGTACGCTGCGCGCGCGTTACCCCAGGCTTCGTTGCGCCTGATCAACGACCGGGGACCAGGTTCTTCAGTGCCTCGGCGGTCGCTGTATCGGCGGGAAAGGCCAACTCGATGGACAGCTCCGATGTCGTAACTTCGACCGCAGTCCCGAAGGTTGCAACCGTGGCGAAGAACGAGAGCTCACCGCCGTGCGGGCTGCGCATCCGCATCAAGGGCGTGAGGATCTGCCCCGCCGCGGCCACGGCGGCGGGATCGTGGTCGTACTCGGGCGAAGGGTAGCCGGACACCTCGTCCAGCAGGGCAGTGAGATCTGGGTCTCCCGAGATGCCGACCTGGCGCTCCAGCCGGCCTATGAAGTACGCCCGCACCTCGGCGAGGTTGACGATCCGGGCGGCCAATCCGCGTGGATGCAGGCCGACGCGCATCACGTTGACCGGCGCTTCGAGCAGCGCGGGGTCAACCCACTCGCCCAGGATCATCATCGGGGAGTTCGCCGCAACCAGGTTCCAACTCCGGTCGACAACCACAGCCGGATACGGCTCGTGTCCTCGCAGGATCAGATCGAGTGCCTCCCGCACCGGCGCCAGCTCCTGGTCCTGAAGCGAGCGTTCAGGAAACGCCGGGGCATGACCGGCGGCCAACAGCAGCTCGTTCCGTTCCCGAAGTGGGAGCGCGAGCTGCTCCGTGATCCGCAGCAGCATCTCGCGGCCGGGGTTCGATCGTCCCGTCTCGACGAAGCTCAAATGGCGGGCCGAGATACCCGCATTGAGCGCCAGAGTGAGCTGGCTCAGCCGGCGCTGCTCGCGCCCACCTGCGCAGCAACGATCCGACCCCGGCGTGAGAGCTCACGGCTGCCATCTTCAGCGGACTGTACCCGGCTTGCCTCAGCAACTCCATTACCTCGAGGTAATCGACAATCCGACCGTCCGTAGGGACGATCTGCCCATGCAGTTCAGAAGCAAGGAGAAGTCAAGGCTGGTGGGTGGCGTGCATCACCGGTTCGACGTCGTCATCGTGGGGGCGCGTTGCGCCGGTGCCCCCCTGGCCCTCCTCCTGGCCCGACGCGGGCTGCGGGTGTGTGTGCTGGACCGGTCACGGTTCCCGAGCGACACCCCCTCGACCCATGGCATCCAGCCGGCCGGTGTCCGCGTCCTCGACGATCTCGGCGTCGGAGCGCGGCTGCGTCGGATCGCGCCTCCGATCGACGACGCCGTCGTGGCCTTGGGCCGGTCGCGGATCGAGTACCGGGGCATCACGGCGCTGCTGGGGTCGCCCATGCTGAACATTCGCCGGAAGAGCCTGGACGCGGTACTGGTGGAGGCCGCAGCCGAGGCAGGCGCCACCGTCATGACCCAGACACCGGTGGAGGACCTGGTCTGGGCGGGTGGTCGCGTCGTCGGCGTTCGCACCCCCGGCGGCGTTCTCCGGACGGCCCTGGTGGTGGGGGCCGACGGAACGAACTCCACCGTCGCTCAGCTCGCCGGAGCGGAGGAGTACGAGCGCACCGAGCCCGGCCGGCTCTTCACCTGGGCCTACTTCGAAGGCGTCGCCGGCACCTCGGTCGCCGACACCGGCACGCTGATGCTGGGCAAGATCGGCGACAACGCATTTCTCGCCAGCCCCACCGATGACGGGCTGTACATCACCGCGGTGGTCCCCTCGCTGTACCGCAAGGCCGAGTTCATGGCAGACCTGGAGCGCGCCCATACCTCGGCCGTTCGGACCTGGCCCGAGCTCGAGGCAGTGATGAGTGGCGCCCGGCGTGTTGGACCCATCCGCGTGATGTCCCGCTGGCACGGCTACTTCCGCCGCTCCGCCGGCCCCGGGTGGGTGCTCGTGGGCGACGCAGGACACTTCAAGGACCCGACCCCCGGCCAGGGCATCGCAGACGCGCTCCGGCAGGTGGCCCGCCTCGCGCCCACGATCGAGGAGGCACTCGACGGAGCAGACGCTGATCAACTCCTACGCCGATGGTGGCAGTGGCGCGATCGAGACGCCTGGGAGATGTACTGGTTCGCCCATGACATGGGCGCGCCTGGCATGACCAGACCCCTCGTGGCCGAGGTCCAGGCGCAGATCGCCGCCAGCCACGGATTGACCGAGGACCTCATCCGTGTCCTCGACCACGACCTTCCGCCCTCACAGATCCAGAAGCCCTCGCTGGTTCTGCCCGCTTTCCTCGCCGCCTTGAAGCGCGAGCGCGGCCGGCGGTTCCCCATCCTGGAAGAGGCCGCCGAACTTGTCCGCGCTGACCTCCGCCGGCGCTACCGCTTCGTCCATCGCCAGCGAACTTCCTCAAAGCAAGGGCTGCCGCAGCCCCCTCGACTCGGCCGGGAAAACGGCTGCACGCCTTGCTGCACGTGCCCAATAGGGCGAGGACGGCACTATTGCACTCGGTCCCAGCCACCCGTATTGTTGGCACAGGGACTTTGTGGGGAACGGCGCACGCGGCGGAGCTTGTCCCGATCCAACAGGACGAGGAGGTCGCGCGGAATGAGGCGAAGTCGCTGGCTCACGATACTGGCGGTAGTGGCTGCGGCCATGGCTGGTCTGGTCCTCGGAACAGGAGCCGTGGCCCGAGCGCAGCCGAACCCCTTGCCGGCCTTCGACTGGGGTATCAACAACGTCGGCCAGCTCGGGGTGGGCACGACCACCGGGCCGCAGCAGTGTGGCAGCGAGCCACCCACGTCGCCGTGCAGCACCACGCCCGTCGCTGTGCATCTTCCGGCGTCTACTCCAATCGCCAACCTGGCGGGCGGCGACGGCGACGGCTTCGCCCAGAGCAGCGAGGGAGCGGTCTTCGCCTCGGGCAAGAACGATCTGGGCCAGCTGGGCGTTGGTGAGAGCACCGGTCCCCAGGTATGTGGCCAAGCGCCCAACACCGTGCCCTGCAGCACCACGCCCGTCTCGGTCCACCTGCCCTCGGGCACGAGGGTCACCGCCATCTCCAGCAGCAGTGATTTCAGCTTGGCCCTCACCAGCACCGGGGCCGTCTATGCCTGGGGCTCGAACGAGTCTGGCCAGCTGGGTATCGGCACCCACAGCGGCCCCGATACCTGTGACGACGACCACCCCTGCAGCACAACTCCGGTGCTGGTCCAGTTTGGCTTGGTCCCGCGTATTGTCGCGATCGCTGCTGGCCAGAACCACGGTTTGGCCGTGACCTCGAGCGGGAACGTCCTGGCCTGGGGCGACAATGACCTGGGCCAGCTGGGCGACGGAACCACGACCGAGCACGACACCCCGGTAATGTCCAATCTCCCCTTCGGTGCCCAGGCGACGTCGGTGGCCACCGCCGGCGGATACAGTCTCGCCCGGCTCACCGACGGCACGGTGTTGGCCTGGGGCAACAACGGCGACGCCCAGCTCGGTGTGGGTGAGAGCACCGGACCGGACACATGCGGGACCCCGCCCGTGGCTTGTAGCACGACTCCGGTTGCCGTCCACCTCCCCGCCGGGACCTTCGTCAATGCCATCTCGGGGACCTTCGAAGGGGGCCAGGCCCTGACCAGTGGGGGCAGCGTCCTCGCCTGGGGCAACAACAGTGCGGGTCAACTGGGCATCGGGACCAACACCGGTCCCGACACCTGCTCTGGCGGGTCGTGCGCAACATCGCCCGTCCTGGTCCATCTTCCTGCAGGTGTGTTCGCGCTCGGACTCGCCGGTGGTGCCGACCACGTCCTGGCCGAGACGGCGTCCCACAACCTGCTGGCGTGGGGGGACAACGCCTTTGGCGAGCTCGGGATCGGGACGAGCACCGGGCCGGAAACATGCAAGATCTCAGCCAGCACATTCACGTTCTGCAGCACGACTCCGGTCTTCGTCCTCGGGCCCGGTGGCGGTACCGACCTGGCGAACGTGGTCACGATGGGCGCAGGGTCCGCACTCAGCTTGGCCGTGACCGGCACGACGCCTCCGACCAAGCCGGGGGCGCCGCTGGCCACCTCCCAGCAGTTTGGTGTCCCAAACCAGACGGACGTGTTCAGCGTGGACAACAACGGTGCCGTGGAGGTGCGCTGGGTCCAGGGATCCGGGAGCTGGCACGGTCCGTTGGCCATCTCCAGACCGGGTCTGGCGTTGGCGGGCGCCCACCTGGCCCGTCCACGACAGTTCGGCATCCCCAACCAGACTGACGTGTTCGTCGTCGGGAGCAACGGCGCCACTGACGTGCTGTGGGTGCAAGGGGCGGGGAGCTGGAACGGGCCGCTGGCCATCACCCCGCCCGCATCCACCCCTGCCGGCGCGGGAGTGGTCGCCTCGAACCAGTTCGGGGTCCCCGACCAGACCGACGTGTTCGTGGTGGGCAACGACGGCGCCACCCAGGTGTCCTGGGTGCAGGGGGCGGGGACCTGGCAGAGCCCGATGGCCATCACCCCGACGTCGACCGCGCCCCCCGGTGCGGGCCTCGCCGCTTCACAGCAGTTCGGCATCCCCAACCAGACCGACGTGTTCGTGGTCGGCGAGGGCGGCGGCACGAACGTGTCCTGGGTGCAGGGCGCGGGGACCTGGCGCGGGCCGATGGTGATCACTCCCACTCTCTCCTCGCCCAGGGGAGCCGACCTCGCGGCCTCGCAACAGTTCGGCATCTCCAACCAGACAGACGTGTTCGTGGTCGACACCGACGGCAGAACGCAGGTGTCATGGGTGCAGGGGGAAGGGTCGTGGACCGGACCACTCGCCATCGCCCCATCCGGGTCCGCCCCCGCCGGCGCGGGGGTGGCCGCCTCGAACCAGTTCGGGATCCCCAACCAGACCGACGTGTTCGTGGTGGGCAACGATGGCGCCACCCGGGTGTCGTGGGTCCAGGGCGCCGGCAAGTGGGCCGGGCCGCTCTCCATCACGCCCACCGGCCTGTCTCCGGCGGGGGCGAATACCGCAGCCTCGAACCAGTTCGGTATCTCCAACCAGACCGACGTGTTCGTTGTTGCCAACGACGGCGTTCTCAGGGTGTCCTGGGTGCACGGTGCGGGGACTTGGCAGGGGCCGCTGCTGATCTGAGTGGCCAATGCCGACGCCGGCTCATGCCGCGGGCTCGCCAGGAACGTACCGTTGGGCGCGGGTCCGTGAGCCGGTCAGCCGCAGGGCATATCCGAACGTGGCGCGGTTGAGCGGCAGCGGCATCGTTTCGAACGTCAGGCGCATCACCCCTGCCAGGCGGTCGAGACGCGCCTGGTCGTCGCCGGTCCAAGGAAAATCGAAGCGCCGGCGCACGACTGGCGGCAGGTTGCCGATCGTGCTCAGGTTGCCCCATCGCTCGAGGATCGGTGCGGTGAGCAGCTCGAGTGGCGTGCGCGCCGCCCCTGAGGCCGGCGCCGCGTCGTCCCCCATCCCGACAAGGCGTCGGACAGCTGGGGTCAGCTCGAGTCGCTCGGCGCAGAACAGGTCGAAGGTCGTGCGGAACTCGGCGTATGAGGCGGGAACGGCTCGTAGGCTCACGCCGTAGCGCTCGTACCATGTGACCGTGTCGGCATAGAGCTGCTCATAGCCGGCTGTGTCGAGCTCACCCCGCCGGTGGTAGCGCTCCACCGAGCGGATGATCAGGTGGGTAAAGGTGGCGTGTGCCCACCAGAACGTCTCCGGGTCGAGGGCGTGGTACCGCTGTCCGTTCACGACGCCTCTGATGCCGCGATGGAGATCGCGGATCCTCCGGGCACGGGCCTCTGCGTCGGGGGCAAGGATCGTCGCCCAGATCTGGGGTATCGAGCGGTAGATGCGTCCGTAGGGATCCTCGAAGAACCCCGACTGTGCGGCGACGGCAGCTCCGAGTGGCGGGTACATGAGCTGCAGTAGACCGATCGAGGTGCCGTCGAGGATCGACCGCCAGTCGTCCGCGTACCGGCGCAGGAGACTGCCGTCGCCGGGCCGTGCCATCACCAGGTTCTCCCGATCGGGCCGGCCGACCGGCCGCCCGCCGCGGAGGCGGCGCTGGGTCGACCGGCCCTGGAAAGGCGGCCGTCATGCTCCGTCCGCGTCATGCAGGAACCGCCGGCGGTAGCGCGTCGAGGGCATTCGGCTGGCCGGCGTGGTAGCGCTGCTCGTCGACCTGCTTGGCGCTGTCGTACTGAGGCGGCTCCCACAGGGTGCCGAGCGTCACCTTGGCGGCGGTCGATCCAGAGCGGTCGAGGATGGCGTTGACCGCTTGGCGGCCTGCCTCGTTGGCGCCCTCCATGGTGGCCAGGTCGACGTTGCATCGCACGTAATCGGCGGCCAGGAACAGGTTCTCGATAGCTGTACCGGCATCGGGGCGGTTGGCCAGCGAGCCCGCAGTGTTGATCAGCAGCGGCTCGGTACTGACCGCTTGTCTCCCCTGAGAGAACACGACCGCCGGGTCGAGGAACCACCTGATGAGCATGTCGTCGCTGAGCTCGGCGTCGCCGGAGGCGTTGAGACCCTGCTTGAGCTGAGCCCAGCACTCGGCCGCTATCTGCTGCGGTGTGCAGTCCACGGCGGCCTTGCCGTAGAGGATCCCGGGGGTGAAGAAGTCGGATATGTCCACTGAGAGGATGTCTCGCAGACGGCCGTCGCCGTAGGTGGTGGCGAGGTTGCGCTTCCAGAAGACGCCCTGGTCGATCGAGGTGAGCGCCCACGGGCTCTCCAGGTAGGCGACGTGGCCCTTGACGGGGTGGGCGGGCATCCGCTCGAGGAAGAACTGGACGCCGTTCATGTAGTCGTACTCGAGGGCGTCCAGCCGTGCCAGGGACGGGTCCGCCCCTCGCACGGCGTCGTCGAACAGGATGCGGGCCTTCTCCACGGGCATGGCGGCGACGTAGTGATCTGCCTCGACCTGCAGGCGAGCCCCGTTGCTGTTGACGAGGGTGGCGGCCGTGATGCGGCGGCCGACGACGTGCAGCTTGCTGGCGTTGTAGCCGGTCACAAATCGGACACCCAGGCTCTGCAGGTGGGCGACCCAGGGGTCGATCCAGGCCTCGCTGGTCGGCGCATCGAGCAGCCGGTCGGCCGCCCCATAACCGCTCTGCTGGCGAACCTGCGGCGATGCTTGGGCCATCGAGGCGTAGACGAAGGCCAGCGCCACCAGACCTATGGTGCGGGTGGAGGCCTTCGTGCCCTTGGCGGCTACCAGGTCTTTGGTGAGCCCGGTGCCGAACACACGCTGGTACTCGGGCGAGAACCGCTCGGCGTTGACGTAGTCCCACCACGGGACCTTCTCCCATTCGCCCACGCGCCGCGCGTCGCTGCTGGTCTGAAAGACCTCCATCTTCCGAACGAAGTACTCGATCTCGTTCGGCGGGACCTTCGAGGCCAGCCCGACAGCAGTGATGAGCGACCGCATGCCCTCAGCGAACCCCGCCTGGTCGAAGCTCGGGAAGAGCCACATCTGGCCGGAGTCGAACACGAAGAGCTCCTGCTGGGCGTCGACGAGGTTGTCGAACACTCCCTTGGCGTTGCCGGCGACCGGGATGCGCCGCATCGTGTCGGGCACGTTCTTGTAGAAGCCAGGAAAGAAGCGAAAGCCGTGCTCGCCGGGCAGGTCGGCGCGGCCCCCTGTGCCGGTGCCGGCGACGGGGATGCTGCGGGCCTTGCCGCCCAGTGCCTTGGGCTCGAAGACGGTGACCTCGAAGCCCCGCTCGGCCAGCTCGTGGGCGACGGTCAGCCCGCCGACTCCGCCACCGAGCACCACCACGCCCGTCGCCAGGCGGCCAGCTGGGGGCTGGCGGAGCGCGCCGCGGCCGTCGCCGGGCGGCGCAGGAGCCCGTACGTGCCAGCTGCCCCGACCGCCGCTGCGGCTCGGGCCAGAAATTGCCGACGAGGAATCCCGTTCCCGGCTGTTCGCATCGCGGTCCCAGCAATCTGACGACACTCTTCGTCAGAAAGCATGCATCTGACGATCTGAAATGTCAAGATCAGGCGCACCCTATGGCGACTGCAGACCACAAGAGCCCGGTCCGCTCCTATGGGGGCGTCAGCGCCACCGAACGCGTCGCGGACCGCCAGGAGCGGCTGCTCGACGCCGCCCTCGAGCTGTACGGCACGCGGGGGTTCGCAGCCACCGGAGTGAAGGACGTCTGCCGGCAGGCCGGCCTCACCGACCGCTACTTCTACGAGTCCTTCCGCGACAGCGCCGAGCTGTTCACCGCGGTCTTCGACCGGGCGACCAGCGACCTCTTTGCGCTCGTCGCCCAGAAGGTCAGCGACGTCCCGCCCGAGCCCGAGGTTCAGGTCCGGGCCGCGATCGAGAGCTTCGTCCGTGCCCTCGCAGACGACGCCCGTAAGGCGCGCGTGATCTTCGTCGAGAGCGCCGCGGTGGGTGCCGAGGTCGATCGTCACATGCGCACCAGCCTGCGACAGTTCGCCGCCCTGGTTGCCGCCACTGCACGACCACACCTCCCGGAGATGCCCGAGCGGACGCTCGAGATCGGCGCGCTCGCGCTCGTCGGCGCCATCGACCGCGTCATCATCGAATGGCAGGACGGCCACCTCGACGCCACGATCGACGAGGTGATCGACCACCTGGTGCAGCTGTTCCAGATCGCTGCGGTGTCGGCCGGGGTCTCGCCTCGGCGTGCAGAGCGTCGGACGCGGCGCAGGAGTTGAGCGCCAACGTGACCCGATCCTCCGACATCATCGCGAGGGTGTCATAGGCCGTGATGGCGCGAGCGTCTCCCGTTTCACGTTGTTCTGCGGCTAACGCCTGTGCCAATTGACCGAAGTTCAGCCATTTGTCTGGTTGGTCGCAACGAGTTGTTGCCATCCAAGGACGTCGATAACCTCGATATGCGCGGAGGTTTCACCGGGGGGCGGAATGTGGGCTGGAACGGTGTGCTCAATCGGGCGGGGGGCGAACGAGCAGAGCCTCACTACGGGCCCGATGCTCCCGGGACGACTGGCTGAGTCCGTCGTTTCCCACACCGTCGGGCTCCGGCAACTCGAGCGCCATGGAGAGGGCCCGGGGACCGTTGGCGACTGAACCGGGAGGTTCGTGTCCTCGTTGGCTGGAGAATCGAAGGAGCGCGTGGGCCGCGCCAGGATTCGGGCCCGCCCCACGAAACGTCGCTCGCTCGCTGTCGGAGTGCTCGCGAGCTTGGCTTGTGGACTCACCTCGGTCGTGGTCCTCTCGCCCGGTCTCGCCTACGCCTCGGTGACGGTGGACGTACCCTGCTCGGGACCAAGCGGAGGTGCTGCAGGTCTCATCGCCGCGGTCGACAAGGCCAACGCCAGCCGCGGCGGCACCGTCGATCTGACATCCGGATGCACCTATGCCGTCACGACGGACGGCTACCTCCACGGGCGGAAGCGGCTTGCCCGTCGTCACCACCCCGCTGATCGTGAACGGCAACGGAGCGAGGATCATCGGGCAAGGCGCTGCGTCCTGGAGCCTCTGCACGTGGGCTGCCAACGTGAACCTCACGCTCAAGGACGTGACCATCACCGACGGAAGCCAATCGTCGGGCCCGAACAGCGGGGTCGACCGGTGCTCGCCTCCACCAGCGGCGCCCTCGAGCCCGCCGACCACGGTGACACCACCGACGAGCCCCGCTCCCCCCAGACCGGTGTCACCGCCGTCCGCGCCTCCTTCCACCACCCCGCCCCCGGCTCCCGGTCTGCCGTCCGCCTCATCGCCTCTCCCCTCGGCGGCCACGACCGGCCCACTGCCCCACCCCTTGCACAGCCTCCCCGGCAACATCTCGACTGGCCCGCATGTCCCCGCGCCGCAGGCGCCGGTGACGACGTCACCTCCGCCGGCCAATCCCGTCCCGCCCGCTGTCAAGGGACCGGTGCCGGCGGGCAAGGGGATGTGGATATGGGCGCCGCCGCGGTTGCCGGGATCGCTGCCTACCGCAAATCAACCGCCGGCGACCCCGCAGCAGTCAGTTACGAGCATTCGCTCGCCGTCGGATTTCGCGAGAGCACTCCTCGCAGCCCTGGGCGATCCGAACACCGGTCCCAACGTCCAGGCCATCGACGCCTGGCAAGCAGCCGAGGGCGGCTTCGTCCACCTGAACCCCCTCAACACGACCCAAGCTGAGCCGGGTGCGACGATCTGGAACTCGTTGGGCGTCAGGACCTACCCGGACTGGAAGACCGCCATCAAGGCGACGGCCCAGACTCTGAAGAACGGCCTATACCCAGGGATCCTCGCCGCCCTCAAGGCCGGGACCAACTCGCTTGCTGTGGCGCACGCGGTCGGGGCATCGCCGTGGGGCACCGGGAACTTCTCCAGCGTCCTCGGCCAGACGTATGCACCTGTTGTGAACGGGACCGATCTCCCGGTTGTCGATGCCATGGTGGCCAAGGCGCAGGCGGCTGGGCTCGACTACGTCGTAGTGCTGCTCGGCTCGACGGACGCCAGTTTCACCCAGCAGGGCTTCCTCGATGCCTTTCTTCCCGCCGCCCACGCCGCGAACATCCGCGTCTACGGCGCCGACATCCCCAGCCTGGCCGATCCCAACGCCGACATCGCCCGGGCGATCTCCGAGGTCACCTACACGACGCCCGACCAGGATCGGATCGATGGCTTGGTCGCCGACCTCGATCCTCCGGCGGGGGCCACCCCGCCCCTGCCGGCAGCTCAGGACTACGGAACGGGCCTGCGGACCGCCGTCGGCCCCAACTTCCCCCTCGTCGCCGCCGTCCCGGTTCCCTCCGTGCCGGCTCCGCCTCCCCCTGCAGCCGTGTATCCCTACCAACGCGTGGTCTCGTCCTTCGACGCCCTCGCAGTGGTGGACGCCTCGTCGAGCCCGGGTAGCCAGGATCTCGGCCCGGCGATGGCCGCGCTGGCGCCCCTCGGCAAGCCCCTCATCGCCGTGGACCAGGCCTCGTTGCCCCTGACCCCGCCGCCCCCGACGCCGGCACCGGGCTCGACTCCCGCCGACCCCGCACGCGATCAAGTGCTCGCCTTCATGAAGGCGGCCGAAGACACCCAGGCGAGCTCGGCTTCGTTCTGGAGCTGGGAAACGGCGAGCCCGTCGGTCTTCGACGCCGTGCAGAGCGCTCCTCAATTCAGCCTTCCGGCAGCGCCCGCACCGATTTCTCCGAATGCGGTACGGGACTGGCAGACGCTGCTGGCCGGTCTCGGGTTCGCTGCCCCCATCTCTGGGCAGTGGGACCTCCCCACGGTGGCCGCGGTCAAGGCCTACCAGCAGATCGCGGCGATCCCCGTCACCGGAGTGGTCGACGACACCACCCGTACGACCATGCTGACGCCATTCGCGCCACCCCTTCCGCCGGCGCTGTTGGCCAGTTCCCTCGCCGTGCCCGGGGGCGTGGTCGGCCCAGGCGGCGCCGCTGTCCCGTTGCCGGTCCAGTACCTGAAGGGCGGCAGCGTCGACCAGGGCGTGGACTACGCAGCCCCGGGCGGGACGCCCCTCTTCGCCATGGGCTCGGGCACCATCATCCAGGAAGGCATCGGTGGATTCGGGCCCAACGCGCCGGTGTTGCAGATCACGTCGGGCCCGCTGGCAGGCAGGACCGTCTACTACGGCCACGCCGGGCCGGACCTGGTGCCGGTCGGGGCCCACGTTGTCCAGGGCCAGCAGATCTCCATCGTCGGGTACGGGATCGTCGGCGTGTCAACCGGCCCGCACCTGGAGATCGGCTTTGCGCCCCTCGGTCGACTTGGAGCAGGACAGTCCATGCTCGACTACATCAACTCCATCGTTCCCTCGATCGGCCGGTAGTTCGACGCTCAGCGGAGCGCTGCGGATCGCGCCCGTACCGACTACCGGGCGAGCCGGCTCACCAGTGACGACGCGGTCGCCACCCCGACCAGAACGGCTGCGACGAGCACGAGAAAGTCCAAAGCGATGTGGGCCGGCGAGCCGATCAGCATGCCGCGCAGACCGTCGACCTCGTAGCTGAGAGGGTTGACCCGGCTGAGCGCTCGAAGCCACGCCGGCATGACGCTCACCGGGTACAGGGCGCTGGAGGCGAAGAACAGCGGCATCGTGATCATCTGGCCGATTCCCATGAGCCGGTCCCGCTTCAGCACCACACCCGCCACGGTCATCGACAAGCACGAGAAGAACGCCGCGCCCAGCATCACGATGACGAAGGAACCGAGGATGTCCAGCGGGTTGACCGAGAGGGCGACCCCCAGGACGGCTGAGAGGACCAGCACCACGACCACCTGGGACAGAGCTCGGATGCCGGCGGCGAACGACTTCCCCAGGATCAGCGCCGACCGGGGAGTGGGCGTGACGAGCAGCCTCGTGAGCACGCCGGCGTCGCGTTCCCAGATGATCTGGATGCCGTAGAAGATGGCGATGAACAGACCCGACTGGGCGATGATGCCGGGCGCCAGAAAGTCGAGATAGGGCTTGTTCCCGGTGGGGATGGCGTGCAGCCGGCTGAACGTCTCGCCGAAGATGACGAGCCACAACACGGGCTGCACGGCCCGAGTGACCAGCTCGGTCCGGTCGTGGCGGAGCTTCTGCACCTCGACGAGACAGAAGGTGGCCACCCGGCTGGGGAACCGATGCCATCGTTGCGCGCCGGCAACGAGCGTCGGCTCAGCCGACCCGACCTGCGGTTCGCCGAGTGCTACGGACCTCACGCAGACCTCCCTTCCTGTCTCCGTCGCCAGCAAGGGAGTCCCCCGTGTAACGGCGGAAGACGTCCTCGAGGCTCGAAGCGGCGCCCAGGGCAGCCTTCAGCTCGTCAGGTGGTCCCTCGCTACGTATCTGGCCGAGGTGCATGAGCGCCACGCGGTCACACAAGGCGTCGGCCTCCTCCATGTAGTGCGTGGTGAGGAGCACGGTCATCCCCGTGCCCTGGCGGAGCTCCTCGACCCGTCGCCACACACCGTCGCGAGCCACGGGGTCCAGACCGACGGTCGGCTCGTCCAGCACCAGCAGATAGGGGCGGTTGACCAGGGCCTGGGCCAGCTCGAGCCGTCGGATCATGCCGCCGGAGTAGGTGGAGGCCATGCGATCGGCCGAGTCACCGAGCCCCATGACGTCCAACGCATCGATGACCCGTTGTTTCCGCTCGCGGCGGGGTACGTCGAAGAGCCGGGCGAACCAGCTGACGTTCTCCCTCCCGGTGAGGGCGGCCTCGACCGAGAGCTGCTGGGGCACGTAGCCGATGAGCCGACGGACAGCCATGGGTGAGCGGCGGACGTCGTAGCCGAGGACCTCGACCCGTCCCTGCTGCACCGGCAGCAAGGTGTTGAGCACCCGGATTGTCGTCGTCTTGCCCGCTCCGTTCGGGCCGAGCAGGCCGAAGACCTCACCCCGCCAGACCGTGAGGTCGACGTCATCGACCGCGAGCTGGTCGCCGAACCGGTGGCTGAGGCCCCGGCACACCAGAGCCGGCGCAGGGGAAGCGGTCCCGTCGTCGTCGGTCGGGAGTGACCGGGCGGCGACGCCGGGAGAAGCCTGCGCGTGCTCCACCTCGTCGCTCACTCGCCCGCGTCCTGCTCTTCGAGGCGCTCGGCCAGCGTGGCCAGCACGGGGACGGCCTCGACCAGGGCCCGCTGGTCCTGACGCGACAGCAGCCCGACGGCGTCGCCGAGGGCGAGGACGCGGCGATCTCGCCAGGCGTCGACCTTGCGGCGGATGTCGGCCGACAGCTCGAGCTGGGCCACCCGGCGATCCGACCCGTGCACCCGGCGCAGCATCATGCCCTCCTCGGTCAGCTGCCGGACGAGCGTGCTGACGGTGTTGGAGGCCAGCCTCAGCTCCTGGGCGGCGTCCGCGATCGAGACCCCGGGACGGCGCCGGACCAGCTTCAGCAGCTCCAACTGGGCTCCGGTCAGCGTCGACAGCTCGATCGGCCGTTCGGCGTGGCGACGGCTCGTGCGCCGGATGGACGCCATGTTCCTCAGCAGCTCGTCAGCCAGTTGGTGCCGGCGTGTGGCGTCGGGCTCACCCGGCAGGCCAAAGGCCCGCTCCGGGCGCGCCACCGTCTCGATCGGAAGTCGGGTCGGAGAGGACACGTCCTCCAATATACCTCTGCGACAGAGGTATCGTCCAGCTGCGACGGCGCCGCCGCGACCGGCGCTCGACACCGCTCTCTCAACCTCGCTCGTCAACGGTCTGCTGGGCTACGCCAGTTCGCTCGCCGCTGTGGCCAGGTCGAACTCGGCGCTTCCTCGCAGCGATCGCAGGACCTCCACGGGTGGAACCGGACCGCCGGCGCTCCGGGCTGTGGCGAGCTTCTCCCATATCGGCGAGTCCGCGACCAACCTCGGGTCGGCTGCCGTCCGGCGGTGGAGAATGTCGTCGGGCACGGGCTGTGGGTCGTCGGTGGTGAGCTCGGCGACGATCTCGTCGTAGTGCTCGGCCAGCACTGTGTTCGTCGGATCGATCCCCAGTACGAGGAGCAGACCCGTCGGCTCCGTATCGAGCAGGAGGGTCGTGAGGTCCGGTCGGTGGCGTTCGAGGACGGCCGTCACCTTGTAGGCGTCTCCAGCCCAGAGCAGCGTGTGCTGGTGGCGCGCCGCCTCCGATACCGACCGGGGAAGCACGTCGTCGAGCACGACGACGCTCGTTGGCGCGCTCAGCCGTTCGGTGTTCATGAAGTCGCGCAGCACGAACTCGAAGAGGTGCAGGCCGTCGATGAAGGTGAAGTCGACGACACCCTCGGGAAACCATGAGATTGCGTCTGGTCGCGCGAAGAAATCGTCGCTGGTCGCCCTGACCAGCTCGAGGTCGCACGCCAGCTCGAGGGTGATGCAGAAATCCGGGTCCACACCGATCGTCCGCGTTCTGGACCGGGCGAGGCCAAGCCCGTCGTTGATCCCGATCTCGAGATAGCTCCGCGGCCGGTAGCGCTCATGGATGACCGACAGGAACTGGTGGCGTTCCATCCTTTGAGATTCGCCCTCGCTCATGCGGTGACTTCGGCTTCGGTCCAACGGCGGGTCACCGAGCGCCCCGGTTCCTCACCAATGGTCACGGTGGACAACCTCGTCCAGCGGCCGCCGGCGGGTCCACCCCTGACGTTCGAGGTCAGGGGCGCGCTCGAGGTGGGTCACCGGACCCAGGCAGAGCCAGGCGATCGGCCGGACGGGATCCGGTATACCCAACAGTCTGGCGACGAAGTGCTCCCGGTAGAAGGACACCCAACCAACCCCGAGGCCCTCGGCGGTTGCTGCGAGCCAGAGGTTCTGGATTGCGAGACAGGTCGAGTACTGACCGGCGTCGTCGATGGCGTGACGGCCGAGCACACCAGGCTGACCGCGCCGCGGGTCGTAGGTGACCACCACTGAGAGCGTTGACTCCAGGACACCATCCACCTTGATGTTCTTGAAGAGCGCGGCACGCCCGGGCTCCAACATGGTCTCGAACGCGGCCCTCTCGGCCTGTACGTGGTCGTAGAACGCTCTGCGAGTGTCGGGGGCCTCGACGAGGACAAAGTCCCAGGGCTGGCTGAGTCCGACGCTTGGCGCGGCATGGGAGGCCTCGAGAACTCGCTCCAAGGCCCGAGGTGGGATGGGTTCACCACTGAACTGGCCACGAACGTCTCGCCGTCGGTGGATCGTCTCATAGAGACCAGCCACGGGACGCCCAGGTTCTCCTCCGCCAGCTTCGCTCAGTTGACTCTGCACCCTCCGTCCTAATCCCAGCCGCCCAATCCCCTGATGCTACGGCTCACTGGCGACCCAGGCCACGGCGCCGCCAGCCAGGTTCTGGGCTGGGAACCCCGCTCTCACGAGGGCCTCGGTCGCTGCCGCCGAACGCCCTCCCGTGTGGCAGGCGACCACCACGACGCGGTCGGTTGGGATCTCGCGGACCCGAGCAGCGAGCTCACCGAGCGGGATGTTGACGGCGTCCGGGTATTCCCACTCGGCGACCTCCTCGCGCTCTCTCACGTCGAGCAGGAAGATGTCCTCGCCTGCGCGGCGACGATCCCGGACCTCGTGGGGATGGATCTCCGGCGTGGTCAAGCTCAGCTCCGCACTGTCGTCGGTCAGCTCGCACGCTACCCGCTGACCCTCCGCGCCCGCAGTGGTAGATCGGTGCTGCGCTGCCCTACCAGGCCAGGGCCAGGCTCTTGGGCCCCCGGATGGTCGACGTCGGCTTCCATTCGATATCCGGCTCGGCGAGGTACAGGTCCGGGAAACGGGTGACCAGGCGCCCGATGGCTTCCTGGCCCTCGATACGGGCCAGGGGTGCTCCCAGGCAGTGATGGATGCCGCCGCCGAAGGACAGGTGACGGTTGTCCCGGCGCCCGACGTCCAGCCGGCCCGGTTCCTCGAACACGTCCGGGTCCCGGTTGGCCGCAGCGATGAGCGCTACCACCTCGGTGCCCTTGGCGATCCGCTGGCCGGCCAGCTCGACGTCGGTCGTGGCGATGCGTGCCGTCATCTGCACCGGGGGTCCGAAGCGGAGCAGTTCCTCCACCACTGTGGTGACGAGGCCGGGATCGGCCCGCAGGCGAGCCAGCTCGCCCGGATGGCGGAGCAGGTTGAGCGTGCCCCCGGAGATCAGGTTGACCGTCGTCTCGTGCCCAGCGCCAAACAGCAGGACGGCAGTGTCCAGCAGCTCCTCGTGGGTGAGGCGATCGCCGTGGTCCTCCGCAGCGATCAGGGCACTGAGCAGGTCAGCGCCGGGAGCGCGCCTGCGGTGGCTCACGAGCTCGTCGAAGTAGGCACGCAGCGACCGGATGGCATCGGCCGCAGGGAAGAACACGGTCATGTCGTCGGACGGGTCGAGCACCTTGACCGCCTCTGCCGTCCAGGCCCGCAGCATCTCGTGGTCCGTCTCGGGCACCCCCAGCATGTCGCTGATCACCGTCACCGGGAGAGGAAAGGCCAGCCCTTCCACGAGGTCCGCCCCGCCGTCGGACGCCATCGAATCGAGCATCCGGTCGACGATGGCCGCGATCCGGTGGCGCCTCTCCTCGACGGCCCGCCCCGTGAAGGCCTGCCCCACGATCCGCCGGAGCCTCGTGTGATCCGGCGGGTCGGCGAACAGCATCACCCGGCCCATGAGGTCCTGGAGGTCGGACAGGCCGACCTGGCGGGCCATCTCCACGAGCTGGTCGTAGCCGCCCTGGTGCCGGGAGCTGCTGCTGAAGCTCGCATCCCGTAGCACGGTGAACACCTCGGTGTGTCGAGTGAGCAGCCACCCACCGAGGACGGTGGGCAGCACCGGTCCCATCGCCTGGAGGCGGGAGTAGGTGGGGTACGGGTCCGCCCGGGTCGCGGGCTCCTTCATCAGCTCGATGAGCGAGACGGTGTCGGGCTGGGTCACGGGCCGATCATCCATCGGGGCCCCGATGAACCGCAACGTGACACAGCCGACGCGGCATCAGCGCTCCAGCCACAGCGCTGCCGATCGTGCCGTAGCCGCTGACGCCGCGAAGCGAGATAGGCAGAGCGCGTCGTGCAGCAACGGGCCGCTACCGCACCTCGACAGAAGCGACCTAGCTGGCGAACTCGACCGGGAGGTGCTTGATGCCGCCGATGAAGTTGGACCGCAGCGGCGCCGGCTGCCCTACGGCGCGAATCGTCTTGACCTGGCGAGCCAGCTCCTCGAACAGGACCCGCATCTCCAGGCGGGCGAGGCTGTTGCCGAGGCAGAAGTGCGGCCCGCCGCCGCCGAAGGCCAAGTGGTCGTTGGGCGTGCGCTCGATGTGAAAGCGGAAGGGGTCGTCGAACACGTCCTCATCGCGGTTGGCCGACACGTACCAGATGCTGACCTTGTCACCGGCCTTGATGGGCACGCCCCGTAGCTCGGTGTCGGTCATGACATTGCGCCGGAAGTACATCACGGGTGAAGCCCAGCGCAGGATCTCTTCGGTGGCAGTGCCTATCAGGCCGGTCGGATCCTGGACCAGCTTGTCGTACTCCTCTGGATGCTCGAGGAAGGCGTTGAGGCCGTGGCTGATGGCGTTGCGCGTGGTCTCGTTCCCGGCTACGGACAGCAGCATGAAGAACAGGTTGAACTCCATCTCCGTGAGCTGATCGCCGTCCAGCTCGGAGCTCAGCAGAGTGGTGATGATGTCCTCCTTGGGATCCTCCCTCCGCTGGGCGGCGAGCTGGTTGGCGTACATGAACATCTCGACGTGTGCCTCGTTGGCTTCGTCCATCGTCACCGAGTACTCGGGGTCCTCGCTGCCGACCATGCGGTTGCTCCAGTCGAAGATCTTGTGGCGATCTTCTCGAGGGACACCGATCAGCTCGGCGATGGCCAACAGCGGCAGCTCGGCTGCCACCTCGACCACGAAGTCGCAGCTGCCCTTGGCGATTGCAGGCTCGAGCACGCTGAGGGCGAGCTCGCGGATGTGCGGCTCGAGGGCGTTGATCATGCGCGGGGTGAAGCCCCGGTTCACGAGCTTGCGATGGCGAGTGTGGTCAGGGGGGTCCATCATCAGCATGATCTTGGCCCCCTCGAAGTCAACCTCCATCTCCTGATCCTCGAGGCCGATCACCCCGCCGTGGTCCTGGTCGGAGGAGTAGACGTGGGCATCACGGCCGACGGCCAGCACGTCGTCGTACTTGGTGATGACCCAGAAGCCCGGTCCGGATGGCTCCGGATGGCGGTATACGGGATTGTTCTGCCGCAAGTAGGTGAACCACTCGTGCGGGATGCCGCGCGTGAAGACATCCCGGTCGAGCAGATCGATCTGAGCCAGATCCATGCCCGTCACCTCCTCAGCCCTGCGCAGCCCGGACGCCTGCTTCGAGGCGCTCGACCGTCTCGATGTACTCCTCGATCAACCCGTACATCACGTCTCGCACGGGCTGGACCTTGTTCATCCGACCGACGATCTGACCGACGGGAGCGAACGCCAGGTCCTTGCGGTGCGAACGGGATATGCGAGCGTTTGCGTCCGCAGTGAGAATGTTCTGCAGCGGCATGCCGAGCGGCCCTGGACCCTCCGGGTCTTCCCACGCCTCGGTCCAGGCGTTGCGGAGCATCCGCGCCGGCTTGCCCGTGTAGCTCCGCGATCGGACGGTGTCGGCCGAGCTGGCCTCGAGATAGCGCTCCACCACTTCGGAACCCATGTTGCTCTCCGCCGTCGTCAGCCACAGGGATCCCAACCACACGCCCTGCGCCCCGAGCGACAACGCCGCCGCGATCTGCCGTCCTGAGCCGATGCCGCCGGCGGCCAACACAGGAGCGGGAGCGACCGCGTCGACGACCTCCGGGACCAGCACCATCGTGGCGACCTCGCCGGTATGGCCGCCGGCTTCGTAGCCCTGGGCGACGACGATGTCGACTCCGTTGTTGACATGGCGCCCCGCCTGCTGGGCCTTGCCGGCCAGGGCGGCCACCTTCACCCCGTGCTCGTGCGCCTGCTTGATGACGTCGACCGGGGGTGAGCCGAGGGCGTTGGCGATCAGCTTGATGGGATGCGACAAGGACACCTCGACGTGACGGCGAGCCACGTCCTCCGCCCATCCGATCACACCGTGAGGCTCTTCACCCTCGGGCAGGGGCGGCAGTTGAAAGCGCTCGATGAGCTCGTCGACGTACCGGCGATGACCCTCGGGGATCATTCCCTGCACCTTGCCGATGAGCTCCTCGGGGGTCGCCCCGTGCACGTCCACCGCCTTCTGAGGCATGACGATGTCGACGCCGTACGGCAGCCCGTCCACGTGCTGATCGATCCAGTCCAGCTCGATCTCGAGCTGTTCGGCGGAGAATGCGACGGCGCCCAGCACGCCGAAGCCCCCGGCCTTGCTCACCGCTGCCACCACGTCCCGGCAGTGGGTGAAGGCGAAGATCGGGTACTCGATTCCGAGCTGGTCGCACATCGGCGTACGCATTCGTCACCCCCTGTGGATGGCCACGGCCACCCTAGGCCTGTACCCGCTCAGCCGGCGTTGTAACGGTCGCTATCTAGATAACGAACGTGATATAACACCACGGATGGCCAAGACGCAAGAGCAACGCCGGGCCGAGACCCGTCAGCACCTCCTCGAGGCGGCGCGCGACGTGGTGGCCGAGCGGGGCATCGCCGGCGCCTCCGTCGACGCCGTGGCCGAGGCGGCCAACCTGACGTCCGGCGCCCTCTACGGCCAGTTCGGCCGCAAGGAGGGGCTCCTCGTCGCCCTCCTCGACGCGTGGAAGGACGCCACGGCCAGCGTGATCGCCGCCGACTTCGAGGCCAGCTCGAGCCGCGACGACCAGCTGGCCTCGCTGTGGCGGAACCTTGCCGATCCTCCCGCCGACGGGGGCGACGCCTGGGTCCTCCTGGAGCACGAGCTCTGGCTCTACGCCTGCCGTCACCAGGGGGCTCGGTCCACGGTGGCGGCGCGCTACGAGGACGCCCGTCGCAGGCTGGCCGACGTCCTCCCAGGGGCTGCGGTCGCTGGCGACCCGGCTTCGGACGAGGGGCTGGCGTCGTTGCTCATCGCCCTGGTGATCGGCCTGGAGATGCAGCGTCGGCTCGACCCGGACGCCATCTCCGATGAGCTCGCGGTAGCCGGGCTGCGAACCCTCGTCGACGCCTTCGCACGGACACACCAGCGTGCGTGATCGGCACCACCGGCGGAAGATCGAAATGGAGAGTCGTGCGCCCGCCCACCAGCTGAGCGCACAGGACTTGGGGAACACGTACCTCTTCTTGTAGGGTCGCCTAACGCGTGCCAGCGAGGCACCGCCGGGAGGAGACGGAGTGGGCAGGCAAATCCCATTGGTTGACTACCTGGTGCTCGGTGAGCAACCGCACCTGGAGGCGAACGAGTGCACGTCGTGTGGTGCCCGATACTTCGACCGGCGTAACGCCTGCGCCAGCTGCGGGGCGACGGACTTCCACAAGGCTGCGATCACCACCGAGGGAGAGCTCCGGGCGTACACCATCGTGTCGATGGCCGCCCCGGGCGTGCCGGTCCCCTTTGTCGCCGCGGTCATCGACTGCGACGGTACGAGCATCCGCGCCAACATCATCAACACCGAGCCCGATCCAGAGAACGTCAAGCTCGGCATGAAGGTTCGTCTGGCCACCTACACGGTGGGCACGGACGACGAGGGTACCGAGGCGATCGGCTTCGGATTCGAGCCGCTGGAGGCACCTGATGGCAACAGATGACGTCTGGATCCTCGGGATTCACATGACGAAGTTCGGCAAGCACCCGAACCTCGACACCATCGACCTGGCGGCGGAGGCTGCGCTCAACGCCCTCGGCGACGGCGACGTATCGATGAAGGACATGGGAGTCGTGGCGGCTGGCAACCTGATGGCCGCCAACGCCGGCATCGGCCAGCAGCTGCAGAAGCAGCTCGGCCAGACCGGGGTGCCCGTCTACAACGTGGCCAACGCCTGCGCCACGGGAGCCACTGCCCTGCGGACGGCCATCATGGCGATCAAGGCGGGGGAATGCGACATGGGGTTGGCCGTGGGCGTAGAGAAGCTCTCCGGCGCGGGCCTCCTCGGTGGCGGCGGTATGGCGAAGGCCGACAAGAAGGTCTACGAGCCCCGCGGTCGCTACGGTTCGGTGGCCACTATCGACGGTCGCATCGGCACCGAGACCATGCCGGGCGTGTTCGCTCAGGTCGGGATGGAGTACGGCCACAAGTACGGAGGCGCCACCTTCGAGCTCTTCGCACGGATCAGCGAGAAGAACCACGCCCACTCGACCCTCAACCCGCTGGCCACCTACAGCAAGAAGATGTCGCTCGAGGAGATCATGGGCGACGTCATGATCGCCTATCCCAATACCCGGCCCATGTGCTCGGCCAACTGTGACGGCGCTGCTGCCGCGGTGGTGGTGAGCGGATCGAAGCTCAAGACCCTCGACCCCACGCAGAGGCGACGGGCGGTCAAGGTATCGGCCTCGGTTCTCACCACCGACCCGTGGGAGGAGGCCTGCCAGGTCCTGCCCAACGTGAACACCCTGACTCGGAATGCGGCCGATCAGGCCTACGAGCAGTCTGGCGTCTCACCCGAGGACCTCGACCTGGTCGAGCTGCACGACTGCTTCGCCACTGCGGAGCTGGTGCACTACGACAACCTCGGCTTGTGCGCCCAGGGCGAGGCGGTGCCCTTCTTCGAGTCCGGTGCCACCTGGCGCGACGGGCAGAAGCCGGTCAACGTCTCGGGAGGCCTCGAGTCCAAGGGGCACCCCATCGCCGCCACCGGCATCGCCAACATCTGGGAGGTCTGTCACCACCTCCGTGGTGAGGCGGGCGACCGCCAGATCGAGGGTGCGACGGTTGGTCTGGCCCACGTGATCGGCCTCGGCTCGGCCTGCGGCGTTCACGTCCTCGAGAGCGCCGCCGCCTAGCCCCCGGGCTCCAGCCCCTCCAGCCCCTCCAACCCCTCGCCCTCGCCCTCGCCTTCGTAAGCGGAACCAGATTCCGGTTCTGTTAGGATCCGGAGGATGGTTCCGGTTGGATCGGCCACCACGGCCGTGCCGGAGGAAGAGGCGCCTCGTCAGCACTACCGGGTGACGTTCGGTGTGCTCGCCATGGGCACGCTGGCCTACGTCCTCATGCAGTCGATGGTGCTGCCGGCCCTGGACACCATCCAGCACGATCTTCATACCAGCCAGGAAGCCGTGGCCTGGCTCCTGAGCGCCTTCCTGGTCAGCTCGTCGGTGGCCACCCCCATCCTCGGACGCATGGGGGACATGTTCGGCAAGGAGAAGATGCTCGTCGTGATGCTCGCGGTGCTCGCCGCGGGCACGGCGCTGGGAGGGCTCGCCGGGTCCCTTTGGCTACTCATCGTGGCGCGGGTGATCCAGGGAGTCGCCGGCGCCGTCTTCCCCCTGTCCTTCGGGATCATCCGCGACGAGTTCCCCGCCGAGAAGGTGGCGGGCGGCATCGGTCTGATCTCCACCCTGCTCGGCATCGGAAGCGGTGTGGGCATCATCGTGGGCGGGCCAGTGGTCCAGCACCTCTCCTACCACTGGCTGTTCTGGATCCCGCTGCCCCTGGTGGTCGCCGCCCTGGTCGCTGCCATTCGCTTCGTTCCCGAGTCTCCGGTCAAGACGCCGGGCAAGGTCGACGTGCGCGGTGCCGTCGCCCTCTCGGCCTGGCTGGTCGCCCTGCTGGTCGGGATCACGCAGGGTCCGACCTGGGGTTGGGGGTCGGCTGGAGTGGTCGGGCTGCTGGCGGCGACCGTGGGCCTCTTCGCCCTGTGGGTGCGGGTCGAGCTCCGTGCGAGGCAGCCGCTCGTGGACATGCGGCTGATGCGCATTCCGACGGTGTGGTGGACCAACGTCGCCGCCCTTCTCTTCGGCGTTGGCATGTACGCGTCCATCGTGGTGTTGCCGCCATTCGTCGAGGTCCCTGCCCGCACCGGCTACGGATTTGGAGCGTCAGCCACCATGGCAGGCGTGTTCCTGGTGCCCAGCGCCGTGGCCATGCTGGTGGTGGGCCTGTTCAACGGGCGGATCACGGGTGCCCTCGGGGCCAAGGGCGCACTCGTGCTGAGTGGCGTCGTCTCCGCCGTTCCGTTTGGTGTGCTCGCCCTGGCTCACGGATCGCCATGGGAGGTGTACGCGGCCAGCGCCTTCTCTGGGTTGGGCGTGGGGCTCGGTTTCGCTGCTCTCACCAACCTCGTGGTCGACGCCGTTCCCCCCACCGTCACGGGCGTGGCCACCGGGATGAACGCCAACGTACGCACGATCGGTGGCGCCGTCGGGAGCCAGGTGGTTGCCAGCATCCTCACCGCCGGCGTGCTGGCCAGCGGGTACCCGTCGGAGCGGAGCTTTGGGATCGCCTTTGGGTTCATGGCCGTCTCGTTCGTGCTGGCGACCGTGGCGGCCGTGGTGGTTCCGGCTGCGCGCAGGGGGGCGGAAGCTGCGCCGTTCGGAGGCAATCGGCGTGTCCCGATCGGCCTCGGCACGAGCCAACCCATGGACGTGCGATGAGTGTCCGCAGGCGGCGCGGGAGCCTCGATCCGAAGGAACTGAACGGCACCCCGTCACGTCCAGCTCATGGGCTCGGAGACCTGAGTGTCGAGCTGCGCCAGGACGCGGCCCGCAACCGCGACCGCGTCCTCGCCGCCGCTCGTCAGGTCTTCGATGAGCAGGGGACGGCCTTCTCGGTCGAGGAGGTTGCCCGCCGCGCCGAGGTAGGGGTCGGCACCATCTACCGCCGCTTCCCCACCAAGGGTGACCTCATCGATGCCGTCGCTCTTCCGCTATATCAACAGACACTGGAGATCGCGCATGGGTCGCTGGATGCGCCAGCCGCCGACGGGTTGGAGCAGTTTGTCCGGGACACCATTGCGTTCCACGCCGCCCACGGGCTTCCGTCACGCCTGCTCTGGGGGGCGGCCGGCGCCGCGAGAGTCCGTCAGGAGATCGCGGCGGCCATGGAAGTCCTGATCCAGCGGGCCAAGGACGCCGGCGCCCTTCGCGAGGACGTCGTCTATCAGGACCTGGTGGTACTCCTGTGGACGATGACCGACCTGGTGGAGGCCACGCGTCGTACGGCACCACGAATCTGGGAGCGCCACCTGGACCTCGTGCTCGACGGGCTCCGCCCGGGGCCGAGCCGCCCACTGCCGGGGACCGTACGAGCGGCCAGGTGGGACCGCGTCGTCGCAGAGAGGCACGAACGCGCTCGTTGACGTGGTGGGTCTCGTCGGGAACGCGCGAGGAAGGCGTCATGCGATCGCCCACCGACGCTGTGGGTGGATGCGTCAGCCGGGCACGCCCTTGGCCAGCACCGGCTCACCGATGACCAGTTCCGCCTCCGCGATGAGCTCTCCCAGCGCCGGCGAGGCCGCGGCCATCGCGTCGCTCCCACTGTGGGCGGCCAGGGCATCGGCGTCGGCGTAGAGCTCTGACACCCAGAACAGCTCAGGATCGTCGTTGGACCGGTTCAGGACGTAGACAAGCGTGCCCGGTTCCTTCTCGACCTGCTCGAAAACTGGCCGGAAGGCGGCGATCAGCTCCTCACCCGTCCCCTTCTTCGCCTTGACTCGGGAGAACAAGGCAACCCTTGGCATTTGAGCGCTCCTCGGAGACGTGGAGACGGGAGCATAACCCGTCAGGTGGCGGCGCCTTCACTCAGCCCACGGTTCGGCGTGTGCGACCGGTCCTGTCACTAGGTCCGTTGCGCAACGGTGACCACGGTCGGAAACGACACACCCAACAGGCGGACGACGGGGCGCTGCCGACGCACCGAGAAGCCCGCCGCTTCCACACGGGCTCGCATCTCCGAGCGGGTCGGCCAGTAGGCGGGCTGACCGGCCCTGGCGAACCACTCACCTGCCGTGCGGGCGAGGGCGCCGCCTCGAGGGTTGACGACCGCCACGATCAGCCGCCCGCCCGGTACGAGGACGCGACGGAACTCACGGAGTGCCGCGTCGTGGTCGCTGAACCAGTGGAACGCCTCGGTCGATATCACGACGTCAGCGGCCTCGGTGCGTACCGGCAGCGCGAGCGCGTTCGCCTCCACCCATGGACCGACCCGGCGCTGGGTGGCCCGCTCGAGCATTCCGAAGGACAGGTCGAACCCGCAGACGAGGCCGCCCACGGCCCCGCCGGCGCTCGCGGTGAGAATCCCCGTCCCGCAACCCACGTCCAGGACGCGCCGTGCGGGTTCAGCTCGCAACTCCGCCAGCACTGCCTGGTGAACGGGTCGGTAGACCGTCCATTGAACGATGGGCACGTCATAGACACGTGACCACAGATCGAAGAACGCTCGGCGATGAGCGGGTACCTCTGGCATGTCTCGTGGTCGTTCGGAGGGCCGGGCGCTCACCGGTACCGCTCGGGCGTTCGGTCGAACCTAACCATGAGCCTCGGGTGAATAACTGGGGGCGTGGGGGGCAGCGACACCCTCGGGCGCTGCCTCCCCGCGCAGCATCCACCCCCACTGGTCGCTGCGGCGAAGGCTGGCGACCGCGTACCAGATCGACCAGGCGAGCAGGGCAGTCAGGATCGGCGCGCTGGTCGCGACATTTGCGACGACGAACACGTCGACCCCCCACGCGAGGAGCACGACGAGCAGGATCCCGGCGTGAAGAAGGAGGTAGGCGCCCCAGGCAAGAGAGACCCTGCCGAATACCCGTCGATACTCTTCCGAGCGACGAATCTCCGGTGAGAACGGGAAGATCTCGACGGCGAAGACTCCGGCGAGCGGACGGCCGAGCATGGTGGAGATGGTGAAGGCCAGGCCCAGGGCGCCGGACACCAGCAGGGGTTGGGCAAGGTAGATCGTGGCACTGTGCGTCGCGAGCCCGATCACCGCATGGATCAGGACGAGGGCAAGGGAGAGCCGGGCAACCATCCCTGGCCGGTCGTGCCGGCGTTCGTAGGCCCACGCCAGCGTGGCGAACAAGGTGGCAACCAGGATCCCGACGACGACGCCCGCGGCCTTCCATCCCACATAGAACGTCAGCAGTGGGCCAACGGCATCACGGGCGAAGCGTGGACCCGAACCCAGCAGGACCGAACGGACCGAGACTCCTCGAGCCAGGACCGAGAGATCGGGGGTGTCCGAGATTCCCGGCGCCGAGCCCTCAGCGGGCGGTGTCTCCGAGGACGGGGCCTCGGACAGGCTGCGGTTCGCATGCTTCCCCAGCATCAGCCGCCTCCATCAGGTGACAGAAAGGAATCCGCGGAGCTTACCCACACACGGCCGGACGCCGCCGTCCAGTGGCTCGTCGCTACCGATCGCGTTGCCGATACGCCTCGGACTCCTCCATCATGCCCGCCTGGTGGGTCGAACCGGCGCCTGCCCCAGCCGGGCGACGGTGGGTGTACGCCGACCGCTCGAGCTCCCTCAGGTGCTCGAACCGGTCGTGAACCTCCTTGGTCCGGGTGAGGTCGGCGGCGAGATTGACGAGCTCGCCGGGGTCCTCCTGCAGGTCGTACAGCTCGTGCTCCTGGTCCCACGGGTCGGCGTCGGGCCCCACGGTCATCTCCCGCGCCCATGGCAGGCCCTGGCCGATGCTGTCCACGCCACCGCCGACCCCGAAGTACCGCACGTACTTGAACCGCCCGTCGAACACACCCCGAAGGGCGAAACGGTGGGCGACACAGCTGCGGTACCAGGCCTGGCCCTGGGTGAAGAGGACGTGATCGCGCACCGAACGCTCTGTGCCGCCGAGCAGTGGGACCAGGCTCACCCCGGACAACGACGAGGTGTCGGTGACGCCCGCGAGATCGCAGATGGTCGGGACTATGTCGGCAGAGGACGTGAGGGCGGCCGTCTTCGATCCCGGCGCCGTGGTGCCGGGAGCTCGCACCGTGAGCGGAACGTGCATGATCTCTTCGTAGGCGAACGGACCCTTGTTGACGAGGCCGTGGGAGCCGCACATGTCACCGTGGTCGCTCGTGAAGACGACCACGGTGTCGTCCCAGCGATCGATGTCGTCGAGCGCGGCCAGGACGATCCCCAGCTGGACGTCGCTCAGCTCGTGCAACCTGAAGTAGTAGTCGAGCGCTCGGCGCCAGCTCCGCTCGTCGCGGTAGTTGAGGTGTCCGAAGATCGAGTGCAACTCCTCGAACCGCCACTGCTTGTGCACGGCAGGCTTGGCGTCCAACGAGTCCTCGAAGTTGTGCGGGAGGTCGAAGAGCTCCTCATAGCCGTCGGTGTACGGCGCTACTCCGGGCTGGCCGGGGATCGGGGGCGCCAGCATCTCGTTGACCGCGGCGATCTCCTCCCGATGGGCGTCCTGGTACCAGGGTTGGTCGGCCGGGTACCAGTGGATGTCATGGGGGTTGACCAGACCCACGGTGAGAAACCAGGGAGACGACGAGCGTCCGTGCTCCCTCAGCCAGGTGGCGGCCTGACCGGCGATGAGTGGGTCGTAGTACGTGCCGGTGCCAGCCAGGCCCGTCCACGCCCAGTCCTCGCCCTCCCAGTCGCCGAAGCCGTACCGCTCCATCTGCGGGTTCCCATAGGAGAGATGCCACTTGCCCACGTAGGCGGTCCGGTACCCGCTGCCTCGAAGCAGGTGGCCGACGGTCGGCGTGGCGTCGTGGAGGTCCGGGTGCGCAGGGTCGACGAAGACGTTGTCCGTCACGCCGTGCTCGGGCACGTACTGTCCGGTGACCAGCGTCGCCCGGGAGGGCGAGCAGGGTGAGGAATGGGTGTAATGCCGGGTCAGCTGCGCGCTCGCCCCAAACAGCCGTTCTCGGTGAGGGAGGCGTCTCCGGAGCCCGTCGGGGATCCATCCCCAGTCGCGCTCCTGATCGGTGATGATGAAGAGGACGTTGGGCCGCGTGGTCATCGCTGCTGTGAGTTATAGCCGACCATCGGGCTCGATGGGCAGTCCGCAGCGGCGAGACCGCCGGCTGGCTGCGGGCATCGATGCGTGCGGTCGACGAGAAGCGCAGCCGTCCCGGACGTCCGGTTCATCCCCTGGAGCAGACGCAGGCCCTTCCGCGCGGCACCATGGTCAGCTACCGGATCGGCATGGTCGACACCGCCCGGCGCTTCCGTCGTGGGCATCGGGTCCGGGTCGTCCTTCGCAGCGACGATCAGACCGGGGCACCCGCCATCATGGGGTTCCGCCACCATCCGCTCGGGATCCCGTCCCGCAACGTGGTCCACTCGTCCTCCCGGTTGGTTCTGAGCGTGCTCGCCGGCGCCGAGGCGCTGGCGGAACCGCCCCGCCCGCCCGAATTTCCTGTCGGATCGAGGAGCTAAGCTGCCCGCTCGCCCGCGAGCGCTGGGTGCGTGTCGCCACGTCGAGGGGCGGAGGACACATGAGCTGGTGGGTCGCGAGGCCACATGACAACGAGGTCTTCGGAGCCCCCCGTCAGGCGGCCCGGCTCGGGCCCCTGCTCGGAGCCAGCGCCGCCTCCCTGGTCCTCCTGGGCATCCTGGCGCTGCTGGCCGCCCACGACGTGGAGCCGTTCGGGGGGTCGGTGTCGGTGCTCGCTGGCCTGCTGTGCGGGGCGGGCCTCGTGGTCGCAGGCCTGGCTGGAGTCGCCCACAGACAGACGCCCCGCCCCCGCGACACTGCAGGCGTCCGGGAGGACGCCCGGGAGACAGCATCGTCAGCCCGTGGGCTTCCTCCCGGCGGTCGCACCGACCGCCGGCGGCCGGACGACACACGCATCATGCGAACGGTTGCGTCGGGACCTCCACCGCCCGCGGTCCCGGCGCCGAGGCGCGTCCAGAGGGGCAGCAGCTCGTCGCGCTACGCCGGCCAGATCCCCCGAGTCTCGAGGCCCTCGTCGTCGCGGACGAGCGCATGACTCAGGTCGGTACCAGCTGAGGTCACGCACTCTGACCGGACGGGCTCACCGAGCTCGCCCCGCCCGACGCGATAGAGCAGTCCATGGCAGGCTACCGGGGCCGTGGGACACGACGATTTCGACGCCCACCTCGACGAGATCCTCATAGGTGGTCGCGAGCGGCGCCCAATCATCATCAGCGAGTACGACCCGAGTTGGCCCGAGCGCTTCGGTGAGGAGCGGGATCGCATCGCGTCGGCCCTCGGTGGCACGGCCGAGCGGATAGACCACATCGGCTCGACCGCCGTTCCTCACCTGGCCGCCAAGCCGATCGTCGATCTGCTCGTGGCGGTCGAGGACGTGGAGAACGAGCCGTCGTACGCTCCGGCGCTCGAGCGCTCTGGTTACGTGCTTCGGGTTCGGGAGGTTGGGCACCGGATGTTCAGGACTCCCGACCTGGGTGTCCACGTGCACCTCTGGCCCTCTGGGGGAGACGACGTCCGTCGGCACCTCCTGTTCAGGGACTGGCTGTGCGCCGACAGCGCCGATCGACGGGCCTACGAGGATCTGAAGCGCACCCTCGCTGCGAGCGACTGGGAGGACATGAACCACTACGCCCGGGCCAAGGACACGCTGATCGCAGAGATCATGGTTCGGGCCGAGTCATGGGCAGCTCGCACCCGGTGGACGCCGTGATCGACGCCGGCCTGAGGTCGCAAACGCGCTCTCCGGCGAACCGTCGCCGGCCCGAACAGGTGACCCGGCGCCCTCGCAGCCGTGACGGGCGCCGACCGCAGTAACGACGCGGCCGCTCATCCCGGTGGTGCCCAGTTGTCGCTTCGCGGCTGTGCTCGATGTCTCTTGCCCCCATACATCCTGGAATACCGCCTTCATAAATCTCAAGCATGTAATCCAAAGGGCGTGGTCAACTTGACCATTATGGGAAAATGAGCGCTTAGGTATACCAAAAGATGCCTCTTGGCAGATTGCCCACAACTGTTTAAAGTTTGCTCTCGTCTCCCGTTCGTGCGCGGTAGTGCACCGGCCAGACAGGCACACAAACGAGTAAGGAGGTGAGGCGGATGCGAGTTCTTTCCCGACGGTGGCTTCGCGGGCTCATGGCCGCGGTGATGGTCGTTCCTGCCGCACTGAGCTCTGCCGCCGTCATCCTCTACAACGCTTTGTCGAAGCAGTATCGCTCCAACGTGCCGAGCCAGCCCTTCTCGGGAGCTCCATCCGCACATCGGGCATCGGACCAGATCCAACTCGTCGAGGCGGGAAGGGTGCAGCCGGCGGCGATTCACTCCCAGGCCGCCGCGGTCCATGCGCAGGCGAGCACGGCCCACGTTCTGACTACCACGCTGCCTCACCCGACCGCGCTCCCCGTGGGGAACCTGGGGGGCATGGTGCCCGGAGCCAAGGCCGACAACCGAACCGGGAGTCACGCGGTCGCCACGACGCACACGTCGCTTCCTCCGGCAACGCCCGCACCCCGGACGCCCGCCGGTGGTCACACCGCAGGCGACTCCGACACGCAGCAGGTGGCGGCGACGACACGGGCGGCCAGCCTCGCCCTCATGGAACGCAAGCACCAGGAAGAGGAGCAGGAGGCGGCAGCAGCGGCGAAGGCGGCCAAGGAGCGAGAGAACCGTCAGAAGCAGGAAGAGGAGCAGGAGGCGGCGGCGAAGGCGGCCCAGGAGCGCGAGCTCCAACGCCAACAGCAGGAGGCGGCAGCGGCGGCCCAGGCGGCCAAGCAGCGTCAGGAGCAGCAGCAGGACGCGCTCGAGGCGGCCGCAGCGGCGAAGACGGCCAAGGACCGGCAGTTCTTCGAGGCCCTGGCGGCCGCCCAGGCGGCCAAGGAGCGAGCCGAGCAGCAGGCAGCGCTCGAGGCGGCCGCGGCGGCGAACCAGCAGCAGCAACTGGCAGCGTTCTACGAGGCCGTGGCCGCTGCCGAGGCGGCCAAGGAGCGGGCCGCCCTGCAGGCTCTGGCCGCGGCGCGGGCAGAGGAGCAGCGCGAGCAGCTGCAAGCCTTCTTCCAGGCCCTGGCGGCGAGGCAGCGCTCGCAAGCGGCTCCGGCACAGCAGGTGTCGACCTCGACGGGGCCGACCGGCCTCCCACTGCCGCTCCAGTTTCTCCACAACGGCACGGTGGACCAGGGCGTCGCCTACGTGGCGCCGGGTGGCACTCCGCTGTACGCCATGGGGACGGGCACGATCATCGCCGCGGGCATCAGCGGGTTCGGGCCCAACACACCTGTGCTGCAGATCACCTCGGGGCGGCTGGCCGGTCGGATCGTCTTCTACGGTCACGCCGGTCCGAACCTCGTACCCGTCGGCGCCCACGTCGTGGAGGGCCAGCAGATCTCCACGGTCGGCGCCGGGATCGTCGGCATCTCGAACGGGCCTCACTTGACGATCGGCTTCTACCCGCCCGGGCCGATGGGCTCGGGCGAGGCGATGCTCGAGTACATCAACTCTGTCGTCGGGTTCCAGACCGGTCAGCAAACGCAGGCGCCGGCCGTGTCGGCACCACTCCCGGCGCCGGCGCGGCAGGTTCCGACAGCCACGCCGATCTCGACCTCGTCGGCCAGCGCCCAGGTGGGGTCGGGTGGGGGCCTCAACACCCGTCAAGGTTTCGCCGTGGCGCTGTTGAACGCGCTCGGCGCCCCCGTCACGTCCCAGAACCTCCTGGCCATCGAGTCCTGGGAAGTCGCCGAGGGCGGTGGCTTCGGCGGCCGTACCGCGTTCAACCCGCTCAACACCACCCTGCCCATGCCCGGCTCCCGCGCGGTCACGATGGTCGGGGTGCAGGCCTACACGAGCGCGAGCCAGGGGCTCCAGGCGACCGTCAACACCCTCCGCAACGGGCGCTACAGCGGGATCGTCGCCGCGCTCAGGGCTGGCAACAGTGCCCAGGCGGTGGAACGGGCCGTGGCCGCGTCTCCGTGGGGAACCGGAGCATTTCTCCTGATCTGACAGCTGCTCAGCTGGCGCGAGCGGAGAGGGCGAACCCTTCGTAGCCGTTGGCGGCCACGTCCTCGCAGTGCCGCCGGTAGTGCACGAACCCGCCCACGTACGGCATGAACACCCTGCTCTTGCCTGGGATGTTGGCCCCCACGTACCACGAGTTCGCCAGCGGGAACAGCGTGGCCTCGGCCACCCGACGCACCTGGTCCACCCAGGCCGCCTCGGCCTCCTCGGTCGCCTCGACACAGGTCAGACCGTGCTGGCGGAGGTAGCTGATGCATTCGCCGATCCACTCGACGTGCTGCTCGATGGCCAACGGCATGTTGGTGAGCACCGATGGGCTGCCTGGCCCGGTGATGACGAACATGTTGGGAAAGCCGGCGACCTGCATTCCCAGGTAGGTCATGGGGCCGGCCTCCCACTTCTTCCTGAGGGGGTGGCCGTCCCGGCCGCGGACGTCGATCTTGAGCAGGGACCCCGTCATGGCGTCGAAACCGGTCGCAAAGATGATCGCGTCCAGGTCGTGGTCCGCCGCCGTGGTGCGCAGGCCGCCCGGCGTGACCTCGGCGATCGGCGTCTCCCTCAGGTCCACCAGCGTCACGTTGTCGCGGTTGAAGGCGCGGTAGTAGTCGGTGTCGATCGGCGGACGCTTGGTGCCATAGGGGTAGTCGGTGGGCACCAGTCTCTCGGCCACGACGGGATCGTTCACGACCTGGCGGATCTTGCTCCGGATGAACTCGGAGGCCGTGTCGTTGGAGGCCTTGTTGAACAGCAGGTCGATGTACGACCCGTAGATGAACTTGAAGCCGCCTTCCTCCGCCCAGAGCCGTTCGTAGGTCGCCTGCCGCTCCTCGGGGGAGACATCAGCGGCCGACTTGTTGCTCGGATCGTAGGGGAACCCGGCGAAGGACTCCCTGGCCTTGTGGCGGATCTCCCGATAGTTCGACTTGATCTCGCTCATCTGCTCAGGGGTCAGAGCAAAGTTGCGGGCAGGCACGCTGTAGTTCGGCGTCCGCTGGAACACCGTGAGGTGGGCCGCCTCGGCGGCGACGACCGGAGTCACCTGGATCCCCGTCGACCCCGTTCCCAGGAGGCCGACCTTCTTGCCTGAGAAGTCGACCGGCTCCCGGGGCCACGCCCCCGTGTGGTACCAGTCGCCCTCGAAGCGCTCGAGACCCGGTAGCTGGGGAACGTTGGCCGCCGAGAGACACCCGACGGCGCTGATGAAGAACTGGGCGGTAACGACGTCGCCACGGTCGGTGTGGATCTCCCAGTCGTCGCTGCCGTCCCGGAAGACCGCTCGTGTCACGCGCGTGCCGAGCTGGATGTCGCGTCGCAGGTCGAAGCGGTCCGCGACGTGCTCGAGGTAGCGGAGGATCTCGGGTTGCTCGGGGTACTTGCTGCTCCAGACCCATTCCTGCTGCAACTCCTCGGAGAAGGAGTACGAGTAGTAGTAGCTCTCGGAGTCGCAACGGGCGCCGGGGTAACGGTTCCAGTACCAGGTGCCGCCGACCCCGTCCCCCGCCTCGTAGACGCGGGCCGACAGCCCGAGCACGTCACGCAGGTGGTGGAGCATGTAGATCCCGGAGAATCCGGCGCCCACGACCACAGCGTCCAGATCACGCGCCGGAGCCCTACACTGCCGTGCTGGCCATTCCCGTGATCATACTGCGACCCCTCTGGACCAGACAGCCCGGGCGTACGGCCTCAGCGCCGCCGCCTGGTGGTCGTCGTCAGCTCCTGTGATCGTCGGGACCAGCTCCGACAGCCGCCTTGCGGATGCCCACGGCGGAGAAGGCGCACAGCACGGCGAGCACGATCGAGCAGACGAGCACGGCCCGGAAGTCGCCGACGTGCTCGGATGCGATGCCCACGGCGATGACCGGAATGGTCAGCCCGACGTAGGCGAACACGAAATAGGTGGACACCACCCGACCGCGGATCTCTGCCGGAGCGAGGCGATTGGCCGTCGACAGGCTGCCGATGAACACGGCGCCGACGGCCACTCCTCCGACGACGGTTCCCACCAGGAACATGGATAGGGAGGCCTGTGACAGGGCGCCCACGATCAGCGCCAGGGCGGCAAGGAACACACCGAGCCCGGAGAGGACGACGGGCCGGGCGGCGAAGCGGGCCAGCACGACCTGGGTGATCGTGGCTGCGCCGAAGATGAGGAACACCACGGCTCCGCTCACGGCGCGGCTGTGCTCGTGCAGGATCCCGCCGAGGAACGTGGGCGCCAGCGATGTGAACAACCCGAGGAGGGTGAAGGCGGCGAACCCGGCGACCCCGGCGGCCATGAACTCGGCGCGGCCCTTGACGGGGATCCCCAGGCCGGTGAACCGAAGCGTGAGCGCGCTTCGTGGGCTCACCGTCTCGGGAACCATGGCCAGCGCCACTCCGGCGAGGGCCAGCAGGACCAGGTACACCTCGAACACCAGCACCGTCGGATTGGGACCGTACTGGGCGAAGAGCCCGGCGACGAGCGGACCGAGCCCGAGCCCACCCATGTTGGCCGCAGTGGCCACACGCGAGGCCCGTCGAGACGACGACGCGGTGACCAGGTCGGTGAGGGCGGCCGTGGCCGTCCCCGTCACCAGCCCCGCGGACAACCCGGAGAGCACCCGTCCGAGGAAGAGCCATCCGAGGCTCGGGGCCAGGATGAACACGACGGTGCTGACGGCGCTCAACCCCAGGGCCGTGGCCAGCACCCGTCGCCTCCCGACCTGGTCCGAGGACCGCCCGGCCAGCAGGAGCGCAGCGAGCACACCGGCGGCGTAGGTCGCGAAGATGACCGTGACGACACCGGACGAGAAGTGCCACTGGCCCTGGTAGATGACGTAGAGGGGAGTCGGGAGCGTCGTCCCCAGCATGGTCGTCGCGAACACCAGGGCGACCAGCCAGAAGGCGACGCGACGGGGTGCAACGAGGCCCTGGTGGTGGTCGGCCTCCGACTCGTCGATGCCGGCGACACGGCGGCGCTCGGCCGCTGCCGGAGGTCGGGGATCACTCATCGCCAGACGCAGCCACGCTACCTGGCGGGAGGTCAGGCTTCAGCTCGCCGAGCAGACGCTCGCCGATCACAGGCAAACGCGGGTGTCACTGCCTGGTCCCGGAGCACGCCTTAGGCTGAGCGGCCCGCCCGATGTGCGGAGGGGATCCGCGGGAGGAGTTGCGCCGTGGCCTTCGAGGAACCCACCTGGGGCCTGGTCGAGCCGGGCGAGCTGGACCGGATCGCCGTCGTCTCGCCCCACTTCGACGACGGCGTCCTCGGGGCCGCTCACCTCCTGTCGACGTATGCGGGATCGACCGTCGTGACCGTCTTCGGCGGGTGGCCGCCCGCGTACCCCTCCGAGCCGACGCCGTGGGACGCAGCCGGGGGCTTCGAGGCTGGTGACGACGTCGTGGCCGTACGGCGCCGGGAGGACGACGCCGCCCTGGCCCTGCTCGACGCCAGTCCGGTGCGGCTGGAGTTCTCCGATCACCAGTACCTCTCCCCCGCCGAGCGGTCGACGCCCGAGCAGGTGGCTCCCGTCCTGGAGGAGGCGCTGCTCGCGCTCGTCCCCACCGCCGTGTTCCTTCCCATGGGCCTGGCCAACCCGGACCACGTCGTGACCCACGAGGCCGGGCTGCAGGTACGCGACGGCCACGACGACCTGGCGTGGTTCTGCTACGAGGACCACGGCTACAAGCACCTTCCCGGCCTCCTGGCGTGGCGCGTGGCCAAGCTCCTGCGGTCGGGACTGTGGCCCACGCCCGCCGTCGTGCCGGTGCAGCCGGACATGGCGGCCAAGCGCGAGGCCATCGCCTGCTACCGGAGCCAGGTGGCGCCGCTCGAGCGCGACCACGTCCTCGCCGAGCGCCTGGACGCCAACGTCCCCGAGCAGTTCTGGCGCCTGGCTCCTCCCCCGCGGGGCTGGGAGCCCCTGGCCGAGCTCATCTGAGCGGACGGGTGCACAGCCCGGACCTCATCGCTACAAGTTCACTCTCGGGGCCTGCCAGAGGACGACTCTGCAGCGTCTGTATCGCGGAAATGCGGCACAGTCGCGACGAGAACGGTCAAGGAGCTCGCCGCGGCCCGAACCTGCAGCGGTGAGGACCGCCCGGCGCCCGGCGCGGTGCGTCTATGCCTCTCGGAAGTCGAAGCCGACCTTGACGGCCCCTGTGCGGTCCTGGGTGGCGAGCGTGGCGAAGGCGTCCCGCCAACGCTCGAGGGGAAAGGTGTGGGTCAGCATGCCGGTCAGATCGACCCTGCCGTCAGTGCATAGGTCGAGGTAGTGCTGGATCCCGTGCTGACGCGTCCCGTCGACCTCCTCGATGCCGAAGGCGTTGGAGCCGACCCAGGAGATCTCCTTGAAGTAGAGCGGCGTCCACTCCCACTTGGCGGGCCCGTGCACACCGGCCTTGACGAGGGTCCCTCTCGCCTTGAGCAGCCGGACGCCGATCTCGAACGTCTCGGGCTTGCCGACCGTGTCGTACACGACGTCGATGCCACCCGGGTAGGCCATGGGAAGGCCGTCGGACCACACAGCACACCTCCCGACCACGCCGCCGCCTCCTCGAGCACCGCCTGACGGGGCTCGTGCTGGATGGCGACGGCGCCCAGCCGGCGGACGGCGTCGGCCTGGCCCTCGAAGCGGGCGACCACCATGACCTCGACGTCGGGATGCAGGGCGCGGAGGATGGCCGTGGCGGTCGTGCCGAGGGCGCCCGCGCCGTACACGAGCGCCTTGCCACCCGGAGGCGGAGGATGGCGGGTGACGGAGTGGAGCGACACGGCAAAAGGATCGGCCAGCACGGCCAGCTCGTCCGGCAGCGTCTCGGGCACCCGGTAGAGCTGCGAGTCGTGGGCGGGCATCAGGTCGGCGTAGCCTCCCGGAGCGTCCCTCGAGGTGCCGATGTGTATGCCCGGAGCCAGGCGTCCCTTGCCGAAGCTCCAGCACAGGCGAGTCGCCGGCCTGACAAGCCGGACAGATAGCGGCTCGATCCCCCCGGCGCGCAGGACAACCACGGGTTGAGCACGACCCGATCACCCACCTCAAGCCCCCGCGCCTCGGGCCCCACGGCGACGACGTCGGCGACGACCTCGTGACCGAGGACCTGGGGCAGAGAGAAAAACCCCTTCATCGGGTTGTCCCCCACGATGTCCTCGCCCCAGTCCATGAAGACCTGTTGGCGTCGGACCCGCAGATACCCGTCAACCGCGGGCGGGTGACGATCCAGTCAGGCGCGAGCAACGCCGGGGTCGTCCATGTCCACCAGCCGCATCGGCGTGGCGGCGAGCCCCCGGAGAAGAGGGTTGTCCTCCTCGGGCGATGGCTGGGCTTCGGGTCGAACGCCGTAGAGCAGGGCCCTCACCGGGCTGAGGATAGACAGCGACCAGCGATCCCGTCGCTCGCCTCACCGGCACGGTCTTGACCTCGAGTGCGCTCGAGGTCTTACGCTTGGCGTTCATGAGGGAAGAGGGGGCGCCGTGAGCGACGAATCTCCGGTCTTGGACGAGGCCTACGAGCGCATGGCCATGTCCGGTTTCGAGCTCCCGAACGGCTTCGTCAACCACGGACCGATGGCGTGCGAGGCGCTGGCGGCTCTCGGCTGCGACGAGGACATCGACGGCTGGGCCCGTCGAGTCGCCCGCTCGGCCGGTACCGCGGTCGACTCGAAGGCGCCCGTGGACTTCGAGTGGCGAGAGGCCCTGGGGGACTACCGGCTGCTGCCCCAGTGGATCGGGCACTTCGAGCGGGCCATCGCCGACGATGGCTGGCCGGCCGTCGTCGAGGTATGGGTACCGCGGCTCATGCCGGCCCTCGCCGTGGCCCTGTTCCACGGTGCCATCAGGGTGGCCCACGCCGTCCGCGCCATCGACGCCGTCGACACGTCCGCCCGTCGGGCCGAGCTGGCGAGGGCGCTCGGCTACTGGGCCGCCCGCTACAGCGTCGGGCAGCCCGCCACCGAGTCCGTGGACGGCGACAGCGACGATCTGCGCCGGACCGTCGTCGGCGCGGCTGCCGAAGGTGCCCGGTACTACCTGACCCGGCCCAACATCTTCAACCTGCACGGCGTCACGGGTGCGATGGCGGTCGAGCTGATGATGGACCACATCTCAGCGGACGCCGGCAGCGCCGGGTTGGCCCAGGTGCGAGCCGAGCACGCCTCGCTCTACCGGGGCGCAGAGCCGACCGAGCCGACGGTGGTAGGTACCGCTCCCGGCGATCAGTTGGCCCGGGCGGCAGCCGACAGCCGAGACCCCCATCAGGTCAAGCTCGTCGAGGCCTGTCGCAGGGGTTACGCCGCTACCGGCGACGCCACCTTCGCGGCCGCGGCGGAGACGGTCACCGGCTTCGCCAGGTGAACCGGCACCGCCTCCTCGCGGCGGCGCTCGCGGAGCGTGAGGCAGCCCCAGATCCCCCAGCCCACCGGCACGACGGACCAGAAGCTCACGATGCGGTACAGGAACACGCCGGCCAGAGCGCTCTCGGCTGACATGCCGTAGGCGATCAGGAGGAAGGACAGGCTGCCCTCCACCACGCCGAGCCCGCCCGGGACCACGGGGATGCTGGCGGCGACCTGGGCGAGACCGTAGGCGACCAGGACCCCGCGCCAGGGGACGGTGCCGCTGACGGCCCAGACGCAGGTCACGAGGCAGGCGCAGTCGACGAGCCAGTTGAGCGCGGCCAGCGCGCCCGTCGCCGTCCAGCCGCGAGCATCGAGCCTGACGGCACCGACACGCGTCGCCAGCGTGGCCACGGCCCCGCTGACCTGACCGAGGCGGGGAATGCCGGAGGCGGCCCGGCCCAGGCTTCGCCTCACGGTCCCGGCTCGGTCCGAGCGCCGCCCGAGCAGTATCACCACGGCGACCACGGCCGGAACGGCGGTCAGGGTCGCGGCGCCCGCCCGCAGGTGGGCGACGCGGGCCGCGAGCGCCGGCGATCTCGATGCCGGCGGCTACCACCAGAAACAGGGCGAAGCTGCCCAAGGCTCCGGCGACGAGCACGACCCACCCGGCGAGGAGGCGGTCGGCGCCGTGTCGCCGCAGACGGCGGAAGACCCAGGTCGCCCCCCAAGCCACACCGCCGGGCAGCGTGAGAGCCAGGGCGTTGGCCGCCAGGGTGATCGCGGTCATGGAGCCCAGGCCGATGTCGACGTTGCCGGCGCGGAGCAGCCGCTTCTGGATGAGGGCGAACACCACCATCGACGTCGCCTCGAGGCCCAGGGCGACGAGCAGCCAGGCCCACCGGACGTGGGCGAGCGAGTGACCAGCAGCGGCGAGGTCGTGGCTCCGGCTGGTACCCGCGACCACAGCCACCACGAGCACGACCACCACCGCTCCTCGGCGGAGCCAGGTCGAGCCGACCGCAGCGGCGGCGCGGCCCTCGGCGAACCCACCGGGGTTCGAGCGCAGGTCTGCGGCCGTACACGTCATGCGACTTCAGACGCCGCAGGACCGCGAAGCTCATCGGTGCCCGCCCGAGGGGGCCAGCCCCGTCCGGTCGGCGATCAGTGGCCGCCGTGCAGCGGGGCGAGCTCGACCGTGACCGATCGGCCATAGGCCGGCGTGGCGTCGGCCCCTGCGGGCGCGTCGGTCGGCATCGACGGGCCCAGGTCGACGTGCACCAGCCGTGAGCCGTTGCTGCCGGTTCCACAGGCAGCCGGCACCTCCAGCGTGACCTGGCCGCTGCCTCGGAGGGTGAGGTCGCGACACGTGACGTCGCGCAGCTCGAGGAACTCGACAGTCGGGCGGTTGACGTCGAAGCGCCATCCCCACACGGAGAAGGACCGTTCGACCGAGCGGTAGTCGAAGCGATCGGGTGAGGGTGGCGGGCTCCCTCCGCCATCGGGGTGCCGAAGAGACGCGTACTGGCTCTCGAGCTGGCCGCGGAGCCACGGGTTCCAGTACGGATCGGAGTGGATGCCCGGGTGGAGCTCGTAGTGGTCGCTCACCCCGACGTCTGCGAGCGCGGCCTGGAAGTCGAGGTTCATGTCGAGCACGAGCGACTCGAAGCCCTGGGCGGTGAGGTAGTCCGACGGGCTGTTGAGATCCGCGCTGCGCCGCGGGACGGCGTCGTTGGAAAAGCCCCGCAGCTCGGTGACCTGCCGGCCCCGACCGAAAGGCGCCTGCGTTGATCGCCAGGTCCCGCGGGTTCCGGCCGCGGTAGTACGACTGGTCCGCCACCGGGTCGCCGAGGGCCAGGGTCGTGGCGTTGAAGTCCTCCGCCTGGGTCTGGCCCAAGGACCCAGGCACGACGCCGACCGCCCCCGGAAGCGAGTGGTACGGGACCGGGCCCGGGGGCTGCACGCCGACGGGCGAGCCCACCCGGCTGGGGTCGGGCCCGGGCAGGACCAGCAGGTTCAGGGCGCCGGACACCGAACCGAGCGACGACCACAGATCGGGATGCACCAAGCCGATCTGGTACGAGCCGTAGCCGCCGAGCGACGTACCGGCGAGCGCGCGCCAGTCGCGTCCGGACCGGGTCGGGAGGTGGGCCTCGACGTACGGCAGGATCTCGTGCGACGACGTCGGTGGCGAAACCGGGGGCCGGGGTGTGGTAGCGCGGCTCGTCTCCCGAGGCGGCATAGACGCGGGTTCCAGTCGACCCAGAATCCGTCGACACCTGGCGCAGGCCCGAAGCCCCCGGGTACCGTGCGGCCGTCCGGGGCCACCAGGATGAGGTCCAGTGCCGGGCGCGGCACCCAGTGTGTGGGGTCGGCGTAGTCCCACGGGTCGGCGACGGTGTGCGGGTCGATCGGCGGCCCGGAGTCCACGGCCGCCACCCAGCCAGAGGGGTGCGAGGCCGTCCCCAACATCGACGTGTAGTCGCCGCCGAAGCCGTGGAGGAGGTAGAGCACCGGACAGCGGCGGCCGGTTGCGGGGGCGCACGCCGGTGGGACGAAGTACGAGAAGGCCGTGGTGCCGCCGAGGGCCGGGCTCGCCAGCTCCTGGCAGGCCACCTTGCCCACCACGACGGTCGGGCTCTGCCCGGGCGCCGAGCACCCGGCGAAGAAGGGGGGCGCCGGGGAAGCCGCCACCGCCGCGCCTGTTGGGGTCCCGGCGATCGCAACGACAAGCCCCGCCGCGGCCAGCACACAGGCGGCTCGGCGCACGGTCAGGGGTTCGGCGCCACCCACCCCGAACCCTCTGGCGCCCCGGATTGGCGCCACAATGAGGGGGAGGGACCGCCGGAGGGGGCCAGGGAGGGGGGAAGCCGGATGCAGACGATGTGGCTGAGCGACGACGGGGCCTGGGAGACCACGCTCCGCGGTCGCCAGGTGTTCGACAACCCTCGCCTGAACAAGGGGACGGCCTTCAGTCACGAGGAGCGCCAGGAGCTGCGTCTGGTCGGCCAGCTGCCCCCGTCGGTCCTCACGCTGGACGAGCAGGCTGCGCTGAGCTACGCCCAGTACGAGGCCCAGCCGAGCAACCTCCTCAAGAACATCCACCTCACGGATCTCCGCGACCGCAACGAGGTGCTCTTCTACCGACTGTTGTCCGATCACCTCCGCGAGATGCTCCCGATCGTGTACACGCCGACCATCGGAGAGGCCATCGAGCTGTACAGCCACGAGTACCGCCGGCCGTGCGGCGTCTACCTGTCGATCGACTCCCCCGACCTCGTCGGACCGTCCCTCGGAGAGATGGGCCTCGGTCCCGACGACGTGGATCTCATCGTGGCCACCGACGCCGAGGCGATCCTGGGCATCGGGGACTGGGGGGTGGGGGGCATCGAGATCGCCGTGGGCAAGCTCGTCGTGTACACCGCGGCCGCAGGGATCCACCCTGGCCGCACCCTCGCCGTCATGCTCGACGTCGGAACGAACCGCCAGAGCCTTCTCGAAGATCCGCTGTATCTCGGAAACCGTCACCCGCGCGTATCGCGTAGCGCCTACGACGAGTTCATCTCGACCTACGTGAACACGGCGCGACGCCTGTTCCCCAACGCCCTGCTCCACTGGGAGGACGTCGGGACCAGCAATGCTCGCAGGATCCTCGAGCGGTACCGGAAGCGGGTACTGACCTTCAACGACGACATGCAGGGCACGGGCGCAGTCAACCTGGCGGCCGTGCTGTCCGCCGCTCGGGTGTCAGGAGTGCCCCTGACCGGTCACCGGGTGGTGGTCTTCGGCTCCGGCACCGCCGGCATCGGCATCGCCGACCAGATGCGCGACGCCATGACCGCTGACGGGCTCACCCCCGATCAGGCCCAGACGCGGTTCTGGTGCCTCGACCGACACGGCCTGCTCACCGACGACATGGGCGATCTGCAGGACTTCCAGAGAGCCTATGCCCGGCCGACTGGCGAGGTCGCCAGCTGGGCCCGCGACGAGCAGCTCGGCGGCATCGACCTGGCCGAGGTCGTCCGCCGCGTCCATCCCACCATCCTCATCGGCACCTCGACGCGCGCCAACGCCTTCACCGAGGAGATCGTCAGTGAGATGGCCACCCACGTGGACCGGCCCGTCATCCTGCCGATGTCCAATCCGACCCACCTGTGCGAGGCCGTCCCGGCGGATCTGATCCGGTGGACCGGCGGAGCGCGCGCTCGTCGCCACCGGCAGTCCGTTCGACCCGGTCACCTACGAGAAGGTGACGCACGTGATCGGGCAGGCCAACAACGCCCTGGTGTTCCCCGGCCTGGGTCTCGGGGCGATCGTCGCCCGGGCGTCGGTCATCACCGACGGCATGATCGTGGCGGCAGCAGCCGCCATCGCGGACCTCGTCGACCCGACCACCCCGGTGCATCGCTCCTTCCTCAGATCGAGGATCTGCGCAACACGTCTGTTGCAGTCGCGGTCGCCGTCGCCGATGCGGCCCGACGCGAAGGCGTGGCACGCGCCGTTCTCGACGACGACCTCGAAGGCCAGGTCCGTGACGCCGTCTGGACGCCCGCCTACCTGCCCGTGCGGGCCGCCGAGATGAGCACGGGCGCCCTGCGGTCGCCACCGACGACACGCCGACGCGACTCGGCCACGGCCAACTTCCACGCGACTTCTGGCCCAGAGGACCACGGTAGGACGACTGTCAATCGTGGCCGGCCGTCGCGGGTTCCGCCGCGATGAGCACGCCGTTCTGGCCTTGGTAGCGCACGGGCTTGCCGCCTTTGGCGGCGACCGCCCAGTGCGATCGGGCCAGTAGCTCCTCGGGCTCGTCCGGGTCGAACCTGGTGAGCCAAGGTTCACCGAGCGCGGCCACCAGCATGCCCCGGACGCGGCGCCGCAGCCGCTCGGGCGTCGGAGCGTCGGGACGGGTCGTCGGGAAGGCCACCGCCAGCCGGCTGCCCTCGCAGGCCAGCTCGCGGAGGTGCCCCAGCAGGTCGGTGGTCACCGCTCGGGGTAGATACCCGAGCAGCCCTTCGACCACGAAGAGGGACGGTGTCGTGGAGTCGTGGCCGGCGGCCCGCAGGGCGGCAACGACATCGTCGTGGATGAGATCGGCGGCCACGAACGTCGTGTGGTCCGACGGAGCGTCGACGGCTGCCAGGCGCGCCCGCTTGTCCGCCTGGGTGGCCGGGTGGTCCACCTCGAACCACCGAACATTCGGGCTGGCGAAGCGCAGCGCCCGCCCGTCATAGCCGGCTCCGACGATGACGACCTGCCGGACGCCACGGCGGATGGCCTCCAGCGTCTCACGGTCGAAGAACGCCGTTCGCACGGCCAGGTGACGCCGAAGCCGCCGGTCGCCCAGGCTCACCCGCATTCCTCCGAGGGACCGGTAGAGGCGGACCTCGGCGCCGGCGTCCCCGGTGGGGACCTCCGGCCGGACCAGGTCTGCCCGGGTGACGGCCACCCGGCGGGCGGTGAAGGACGGCTTGGTCTCCCTCACGGCGACCGGGCGAGGACCCACGTACCTCGAAGCTCGAGCACGCGATGATGCTCGCCGAGCGTCCCGACCCGAGCTCCCAGGTCGCCGCAGGCCGGGCAGCGGAGCACGAGGCCGGCCCCGTGATAGGCGCGATGGGCACCGATGGGCAGCGCGGGACCCGCACGACTGGCAGATCCGCTCTGCGACCGTGATCTCGGTCGTGAAGATCTCCTCCAGCACGCCAGCTACGCCGTTGCCGTCGATGTGCAGCCCGGAAGCATCCATCTCATCCTCCTGTCGGTCCGAATCGCTCGGTGCGAACCCGGCCTGCCTCGTGCCCCAGGGCGACGAGCAGGTCCGCCACGTGCTCCACGAACGGCGTTGGTCCGCAGACGTAGACCAGCGGTCGTTCGGCGGGAGGCGGTCCGACCGCGCCGAGCATCTCGCCGTCCACCCGTCGGGTCCAGCCCGCCCAATCAGCGGCCCAGTGGCGCGTCAGTGTGTAGTGCGCGCCGACGCCCTGGCGGGAGACCTCGGCCAGCTCGTGCTGGTACAGCACGTCTTCCCACGAGCCGGCCGACAACAACAGCCGGGTGTCGAGCGAGCTGTTCTCCCGTTGGCGATGGCGAACCATGGCCATGAGGGGCACCAGGCCCGAGCCCCCGCCGACGAGCAGCAACGGTCCACCGTCACGAACGTGCCAGGTGAAGTAGCCACCGATCGGACCTCGGAGCTCGAAGCTGTCGCCGGCCCGGAGCTCGTCGGTCAGGTACGGGGAGACCTCGCCGTCGTCGATGCGCTCGACGGTCAGCGCGACCGATCCGTCACCGGGAGGCGAGGCGATGGAGTAGGACCGCTGGGCCTGGTAGCCGTCTTCAGCCGTGAGGCGGATGTCGACGTGCATGCCGGCCACGTGCCCAGGCCACCCGGGCACCTCGAGCACGATCGTCCTGGCCCGGGGTGTCTCCTCCTGCACGTCGGCGACAGTGCCCACCCGCCAGGTCAGTGGCGCCCGGCGGGCTCCTAGTCGCTCCAGTACCGCTGCTCTTTCCACGGATCGCCGTAGTTGTTGTAGCCGAGCGCCTCCCAGAAGCCCGGCTCGTCCTCGTCCATGAGCGTCAGACCTTTGACCCACTTGGCGCTCTTCCAGAGGTACAGATGCGGGACCAGCAGCCGGGCCGGTCCACCGTGCTCGGGCTCCAAGGGCTGGCCGTCGAAGGTGTGGGCGATCCACGCCTGTCCGTCGGTGATGTCGGCGAACGGCAGGTTGGTCGTGTACCCGCCCTCGCTGTAGGCCGTCACGTACTCGGCGCTCGTCTCCACGTCGTCGAGGAGGACGTCGAGCGACACACCGGTCCACTCCGTCCCGAGCTTCGACCACTTGGTGACGCAGTGGATGTCCACCGTCACCGTCTCGCTCGGAAGGGCGCGGAACTCCTCCCATCCCCACGTGCGGGGCTGGTCCAGGTCGCCGTCGATCGTGAAGCTCCACGAGCTCACCGGCACGTCAGGCGTGGGTCCGGCGGACAGCACCGGGAAGTCGTCCACCACGTACTGTCCAGGCGGCACGCGAGAGGTATCGATGTCCGTGCGTCGCCGGCCACGAAAGCCACGGGATATCGGCGCCATCGTCCCTCCTCGCCTCGAGCCTATTCGCTCGGGCCCGCCATTGCCCGCTCGACGCATCGAGGCCACCGCTACACTGCGCCCGATGCTGGGTCTTCCCAATGACGATCCGCCGACTGCGGAGACGGTCAACGGGCTCGGCAACCGCAAGAACGACCTCGTGCTGCGCCGGATCCACGACCAGGGCGTCGAGGCCTACCCGGGCTCGGTCCGCTACGTCCAGGCCGCGGCTCTGCGAGAGCACGGGGCCGACGTCGTGGTGACCGACCTGGCCGACCTGCTCGACGGATCGTGATCCCCCACCCCTCGTTCGTCGTCGAGCCCTGGGAGCTCCGCGAGACCGAGCTCGAGCTCGACGTGCTCGCCCAGACCGAGTCGGTCTTCGCTCTGTCCAACGGGCACCTCGGCCTGAGGGGGAACCTCGACGAGGGCGAGCCGGCCAGCATTCCCGGCACGTACCTGAACGCCTTCTACGAGGAGCGGCCGCTGCGCTACGCCGAGACCTCCTATGGCAACCCCGAGGCCGGCCAGACGGTGGTCAACGTCACCAACGGAAAGATCTTCCGGCTCCTGGTGGGCGACGAGCCCTTCGACGTCCGCTACGGGCAGCTCCTCGCCCACGAACGCCTGTTGGACCTGCGGGGCGGCGTGCTCCAACGACAGGCTCGCTGGATCTCGCCAGTGGGTCGCGAGATTCGACTCTCGAGCACCCGACTGGTGTCCTTCGTCCAGCGGGCCGTCGCCGCGGTGCTGTACGAGGTCGAGCCGGTCGACGACGCCACGCGCCTCGTCGTCCAGTCTGAGCTGGTCGCCAACGAGCCACCGCCGACGATCGAGACCGACCCTCGCGCCGCGGCAGCGCTGCAGTCCCCGCTTCGCTCCGAGGAGTTCGTCTGCAACAACAACCGAGTGGTGCTCTGCCACATCACCCGGGCGAGCGGGCTCCGGGTGGCTGCGGGGATGGACCACGTCGTCGTCGGGCCCGAGGGCACCGAGGTCACATCGGAGAGCGAGGAGGACCTCGGACGGGTGACCGTCACGGCCGACGTGCAACCGGGCCAGCGTCTGCGCATCGTCAAGTTCCTGGCCTACGGATGGTCCGGACAGCGCTCGCAGCCCGCCGTGCGGGCCCAGGTCGAGGGGGCGCTGGCCGAGGCTCGGCATACCGGGTGGGAGGGCCTGGTGGACGCGCAGCGCGCCTACCTCGACGACTTCTGGGAGCGGGCCGAGATCGAGCTCGAGGGCGACGCCGAGCTTCAGCAGGCCGTGCACTTCGCCATGTTCCACGTCCTCCAGGCCGGGGCGCGGGGCGAGCAGCGGGCCATCGCCGGCAAGGGCCTGACCGGACCCGGCTACGACGGGCATACCTTCTGGGACACCGAGATGTTCGTGCTGCCGATACTCAGCTACACCTACCCTGCGGCAGCCGGAGACGTCCTCCGTTGGCGCCACGCCACACTCGACCTCGCTCGCAAACGCGCCAGGCAGCTGGGCCTGCGGGGTGCGGCCTTTCCCTGGCGGACGATCAGCGGCGAGGAATGCTCGGGGTACTGGCCTGCAGGGACAGCCCAGTTCCACATCAACGCCGGGATTGCAGACGCCGTGATCCGCTACCAGCTGGTCGCGGATGACAAGGCCTTCGAGCACGACATCGGGAGCGAGCTGCTGGTGGAGACGGCCCGCCTGTGGCGGTCGCTCGGTCACCACGATGCCGAGAGCCGATTTCGCATCGACGGGGTGACGGGCCCGGACGAGTACAGCGCCATCGTCGACAACAACGTCTACACCAACCTGATGGCTCAGCAGAACCTCCGGGCCGCAGCCGACATCGTCGAGCGCCATCCCGACCGGGCTGCCGAGCTGCAGGTGGACGCCGAGGAGGTGGCCTCGTGGCGCGACGCAGCCCGGGCAATGGTGGTGCCCTACGACGAGTCGCTCGGCATCCACCCCCAGGACGAGGACTTCACGAAGCACGAGCGGTGGGACTTCTCGAACACCGATCCCGAGGACTACCCGCTGCTCCTGCACTTCCCGTACCTCCAGCTGTACCGCAAGCAGGTGGTCAAGCAGGCGGACCTCGTCCTCGCCATCCAGACGCGCGGTGAAGCCTTCACGGCGGAGCAGAAGCTGCGTGACTTCGACTACTACGAGGCGCTGACCGTCCGGGACTCATCGCTCTCGGCCTGCACCCAGGCCATCGTGGCCGCCGAGGTCGGTCACATCGAGCTGGCGTTCGACTACTTCGGCGAGGCCGCCCTGATGGACCTGGACGACCTCGAGCACAACACCAGGGACGGTCTGCACATCGCATCGCTCGCCGGCGCCTGCATGGCGCCGCTCGGCGCCTTCGGCGGCGTGCGCGACTACCAGGGCACGATGCACTTCTCACCCCGTCTGCCCCAGGCGCTCACCCGGATGGCCTTTCGCCTCACGTTCCGCGGACGGCTGCTGAGGGTGGATGTCAACCACCGGGAGGCCAGTTACACCCTCATGGAAGGGCCACCGTTGGACATCTCGCATTACGGGCAGGCCGTCTCCCTGGAGGCCAAGGGCACCGTGAGGCGTCGGCTTCCCAATCCACCGGCGCTCCCGTTGCCACGCCCGCCTCCCGGCCGCGCTCCCGTCCGCCGGGTCCCAGAGCGCTGAGGCGCTATCGTCACGTTCACAACTGCTCGAGCCAGGGGGGACCCCGACGTGACGACCACCACCGGCACCTCCGTCCAGCTCACCGTCGTGCCCGTGGCCGGAAGGATCGGAGCCGAGATACAGGGCGTCGACGCCAGCGCCGATCTCAGCGACGACACGGTCGCCGCTATCCGCCGCGCCCTGGTGAAGCACCGCGTCGGGTTCCTCCGGGGTCAGCGCCTCGACTACGAGGCCCAGGTCCGCTTCGCCCGCCGCTTCGGCGACCTCACGCTCGGCCACCCCACCCTTACCTCGCCTCCCGACCGGCCCCACCTCGAGGAGATCGACTCCGGGGCGGGTGTGCGCACGAACTTCTGGCACACCGACGTCACCTTCGTGGACCGGCCTCCCGCGTTCACCATGCTGCGCGCCGTGGTCATCCCCGAGCTCGGCGGCGACACCATCTGGGCCAACACGGTGAGCGCCTACCAGGACCTGTCCCCCGAGCTCCGGGAGCTGGCGGACAAGCTCCGCATCGTGCACACCAACGGCCAGGGCTACTCCAGCGTCGTCGAGAGCGCCGACGAGAGGAGCCAGACCGTCGCTGCCCACCGGCGTGAGTTCGTCTCCACCGTGTACCAGACCGAGCATCCGGCGGTACGGGTCCATCCCGAGTCGGGCGAGCGCTCGCTGATGCTCGGCGGTTGGGCCCAGAAGGTCGTGGGACTGACGCGCGCAGAGCTCGCGCGAGCTCATCGAGCTGTTGCAGGACTTCGTGATCCGACCCGAGAACACCGTCCGCTGGAGGTGGCGGGTGGGCGACCTGGCCATCTGGGACAACCGGGCCACCCAGCACTACGCCATCCACGACTACGGCGACGCCCACCGCCGCGGTGAGCGGGTCACGGTCGCCGGCCCCGTTCCCGTTGGCGTCGACGGGCGACCGAGCGTCGCGCTCCGGGGCGACGCCAGCGCCTACTACGCCGGCGAGACGCAGCCGTAGCCTCCCCGGAGCGCTTACACCACTCCGACGCGCGACGCGGTACGTCCACCACCACGGACGCTCCTCGGTACCGAGCACGGCCGTCGGCCACGTGGCGGAGGTCGTCGAGACCGATGTCACTGTCACGCACGCCGGCCTCGCGGAGCGCGACCACGCCTCCCTGGGTCTCGGCGAGCGCCACGACCCGGTCGGCGCCACCCGATTCGACGTGGCCGAGGGCGAGCTCGGTCGACCATCGGAACAGCCCGGAGTCGCGCATCCGAGCCAGGTGGCCCGACTTCTCCCATCGCTGCGGGACGACGCCGAGCTCGGCTTCGAGACGCCGGGTGGCCCGGTCCATGCGCTCGTAGGCGGCGTCGACCTCCCAGTCGATCGCCGGCGGCCAGTCGCAGTCGATTGCCGCGAAGACCCCGCCGGAACGGAGCACGCGAGCCACCTCGGGGAACGTCGTCTCGGGATCGAGCCAGTGCAGCGACTGGGAGCAGGTCACCACGTCGGCGCACGCGTCGGGCAGGCCGGTGTCGGCAGCACGCGCATCGCGCAGCTCGAAGGCTGTCCCTCCTGCGGGTCGCAGGCGGGCCGCCGCCGCTGTCCGCATCTCCGCATTGGGCTCGACGGCCACCACACGGTCGGCGCGCCCCGTCCAGATGACAGCCGAGACGCCGGTACCGCTGCCCAGGTCGACCACCACGGCCGGGCGCGAGGTCCGAGCCAGCTGGACGAGCAGCTCGGTGAAGGCAACGGGCGGGACGGGGCGGACCTCGTCGTACAGGGCGGCGAACCCGGAGAAGCGCTCGACGCTATCGGTCATGCCGGCCCGTCTTCCGACTGGTCGTCCAGCAGGCGCTCGAGGCCATCACGGCGGGCGAGGACGGTCGACCGGGGAACGGCGCGAGCGCAGCCGGCTCGTCGCGCCGCCGCCAGCAGATCTCGGTCCACGTGGCTGGCGAAGCCGATCACCGGCGTGGGAGCGAGCGAGGGGACGACCTCGAGGGCGCCGGGCCGGGAGAGGTCGATCAGCACGAGCTGCGCTCCGGTTGCCGCCGCCTGCAGGTCCTCCAGCCGATCGGCCAGCTCGAGCCCGGGCGTGCCGGTCAGGCGTGAGCGGTCCATGAGGTCGGGAACGAAGGCGACGACGCGCGTCATGATCAGTAGACCTGCCCGGCGACGGGCTCCAGCGCCACGGCCAGGAGCCTGGCGCCATCGCTCAGGACCTGGTCGCTGCGCAAATCGCCGCTCACCGCCATCAGGCGCCTCCTCGTCGAGGTCTGTCGACGACGGACCATACTGGCAAACCGGTCGGGCGCACCTTGCCGTCGGCGATAGGTGGGTCCCGGGCATATCCTGGCCGCAGAAGGGGAGGGAATGGCCACCAGAGAGCTGGAGCTGTCTTCGAGGCACGAGGCCTCGGCACAGGCGCGACAAGAGGTCGCCGCCTCGTTGTCGGGAACGGAGCTGGCCCAGCTGACCAGCGACGCCGAGCTGGTGGTCAGCGAGCTGGTCAGCAACGCGCTCCTCCACGGCGCCCCGCCCATCCGCCTCACCATCGACGTCGGCACCGACCGGGTGCGGGTGGCGGTGTTCGACACCTCGATCTCGCCGCCGGGCCGCAACCACGCCGGCGAGACAGCCATGACCGGTCGCGGGCTGATGGTCGTCGAGGCCCTGACGGTGCGCCGGGGCGTGGAGCGGCAGGGCGCCGGCAAGCAGGTGTGGGCCGAGCTGTCGGGTGACGCATCCGAGAACGCCGATGACCTGCTGGGTGCCTTCCTGTCGCCCGAGGAGCTGATGGATGCCTGGGCCGACGTCGAGGCGCCCGAGGAACTCGTCGAGGTCGATCTGGGTGAGGTCCCGACCAAGCTGCTGCTGGCGGCCAAGGTCCATACCGAGAACCTCGTCCGCGAGTTCACCCTGGCGATGGTCGGCGCCGAGGCTGGCGCCTCGGCGCGGGTTCCCGAGGAGCTGGCCCGGCTGATCGCCGCCGTGACCGGTGAGTTCGGTGAGCTTCGCCGGGAGCTCAAGGAGCGAGCCCTCGCCGCCCAGGCACGGGGCGAAGAGCGTACCCATCTCCGCTTCCGGCTCGCGCCCAGTGTGATGCAGGGCGGCAACCGCTATCTGGACGCCCTCGACGAAGCTGACGCCTACTGCCGGGCCGGACGGCTGCTCACGCTGGAGACACCGCCGCAACACAAGGTCTTCCGGCGTTGGTACGTGGAAGAGCTCGGCCGGCAGGTGCGGCGATCGCAAGCGGGTCGACCGCCCGAGGCCCCGCACAGCTTCGAAGATCGGCTCCTGGACGAGCTGAACGCGCTCGCCGAGGCCGAACGAACGGCTGACCGTGCGGCACGGCTGCACCGCGTCGAGCGCGTCGCTGGCCGCCGCCGGGTCGGCCGAGCGGGTCGCCGAGGTGGTGCTGCAGGAGGTCGTTCCGGCCCTCGGCGCGACCGGAGGCGGCCTGCTCGTTCCTGCTGGCGCCAAGCTCGCTCTCCCCGGGGTCGTCGGCTACCGCGAGGAGCTGGTCTCCGCCCTGCGGGACGAGCCGGCGGAGGCCGATCTCCCAGCGGCCGTCGCCCTCCGGACCCGCCAACCGGTGTGGTTGGAATCGACCGAGGACCTCGACAAGAGGTTTCCCGACGTCCGGCGGTTGGAGCCGGAGACCGCATCGCTCTGCGCAGTGCCGCTGTCTGTCAACTCCTCGGTGGGAGCGATCAGGTTCTCGTTCGCCGCAGCCGCGTCTGTTCGACGACGAGGAGCGGGCCTTCGTCCTCGCGGTCGCAGGACAGGGCGCACAGGCGCTCGACCGGATCCGGCTGCTCGAGGAGGAACGGGCGGCGGCCGGCCACCTGGCCTTCCTCGCCAACGCCAGCAGGGTGCTGGCCGAGTCCCTCGACCACGAGCAGACGCTGCGGACGATCGCCGAGCAGACCGTCTCGACCATGGCCGACTGGTGTGCCGTGTACCTGGCCGACCGCCGCCACATCCGGACGGTCGCGGTCTCCCGGGCTCGTGCGGGTGCGCCCCATGAAGAGTGGGACCTCGACGTCCAGTTCCCGACCGACCGCTCCCCGGCCGGTGTGCCCAGGGTCATCGCCACCGGGGAGCCCGAGCTGTACCCAGAGGTGACCGACGACCTTCTCGTCGACACCGGCTTCGATCCGGAGCAGATCGAGATCGTCCACCGGCTCGGCATCCGCTCGGCGCTCACCGTCCCGATGACGGCGCGAGGCCGCACCTTGGGCGCGATCGTCCTGAGTCGGACGGCCTCCCGCCCGCGGTTCGACAAGCGCGATCTGGCGGTGGCGCTCGGGCTGGCGGAGCGGGCTGCCGTGGCCGTCGACAACGCGGTTCTCTACCAGCACGAGATGGAGGTGGCGCAGGCGCTGCAGCGCGGGCTCCTGCCGCCCGCCCTGCCCTCGGTGCCCGGGATCGAGGTGGCCGTCGCCTACCGCCCCGCTGCCGAAGAGGTCGGCGGTGACTTCTACGACCTCTGGCCGCTGACAGAAGGCGTGTGGGGGTTCGCGGTCGGCGACGTCTGCGGCATCGGCGCCGAGGCTGCCGCGTTCAACGGGGTCGCCAGGGCCACCCTGCGCGCCCTCAGCATCACCGGAGCGGATCCCGCCGAGTGGCTGGAGGGCCTCAACACCGCTCTGCTGTTCGGCGCGGGCGATGAGCCACAGGGTGAGCGGTTCTGCACAGTGGTCGCCGGTACGCTCCGCGTGGACGGCCGAGGCGCCATCCTGCGGTTGGCCACCGGCGGGCACCCTCCTCCGGTCCTGCGCCGGCCGCAGTCGCCGCCCGCGGCGATCCGGGTCACGGGCACCCTGATCGGCGCCTTCGACGATGTGGACATCAGCGAGCACGAGCTCCGCCTCGAGCCGGGCGACCAGCTCGTCCTGTACACCGACGGCGTCACCGACGTGCGTCAGCCCGACGGCACGATCCTGGGCGAGCGGGGCCTGCTGGACCTGCTCGGCGCAGCCGATCAGTCGGCCGAGGCCCTGGTCGGCCGGCTCGTGGACCGTCTGTGGTCCGAGCGCCCGCCGGAGGATGACGTGGCCCTGCTCGTGCTGGCGCCACGGCCGGCCCGGGAGGCCGGCCCAACGACACGGCCGGCCCGGGAGGCCGGCCCAACGACACGGCCGGCCCGGGAGGCCGACCCAGTCCGTCCGCGTCCCTCGCCGGACGGGCTCGAGAGCGGTGACGTAATCACCGAGTCGACCGGCGACCTCGAAGGCGAGGTCTGTGCTGTCGAGGTCGGGGTCGGCCCAGGTCTCCGAGACGCGACGCCACGCGTCGGGGCGGCCGAGGAACGCTCCGACCACCGCCTCGGCGCCGATCTTCCGCCGCCATTGGCCTTCCGAGCTCAGCAGGTCGGCGATGATCCGATCGTTGACCTCGACATCGGCGTGCTCGGCGTGGAAGCCCACCTCCAAGGCGAGGAAGGTGGCATCGTCGACGTGGTCGGGCCCGATGACCTGCGCCTCGTAGTGCTCGCGGGCGGCCTCTCGGAGCCGAACCAGACCTTGATGCCGTGCCGATGCCAACGGAGGCGCATCTCGCCCAGGTCGCTCACGACCGGCCCTCGGAGCGCCTCGGCGACCTCGTCGAACAGTGAGAGCTCCACCGTGCTAGGCCTGCGAGCAGGCGCGGATGGCGGCGTCGGCCGCGGCCTCGGTCGCGAGCTTGGCGCCTCGGGCCAGCTTCGCCATCTGGGGGATCCGTCCCGGGTGGGTCAGGAAGTAGCGGGCCACGGCCGCAGGGTTGGTAGTCCCGTCCTGATTGCTCAGATGGAAGACCTCCTCGTCGACGCTCCCGTCGGTCGCCCTGTCGCTGATCACGCGGAACACCGACCACGGGATCCCGCGTTGCTCACAGGCCTCGGCGATCGCCGCCGTCTCCATGTCGAGCGAGACCACGCCTCGGGCGCGCAAGCCGCCGATGACGTCCGGGTCGGTGATCAGCAGGTCCGTCGTCCACATCTTCCCGTGCGCCGCGCCCTCACCGAGGCGCTCGGGCCGATGCTCGGCACCCGTCGCGCCGTCGACCACGGCCTCGGGGCGCACGAGTGTCCCGATCGGCGTGGCGTTCTCGACGGCGCCGGTGATGCCCGACCACGATGACCCGATCGACGCTCACGGCGTCGAGCAGCCGGTTCGTGGCCTCGCTGGCCAGCTTGGGCCCCATCCCGGTCACGATGGCCACGACCTCCCGGCCGTCGAGCGTCCCCGACGAGACGCTCACCCCGCCGATCTGGGTCCGGTGCAGCGAGAGCTTGCGGGCCAGAGGGCGCAGCTCCATGGGCATGGCACAGATGAACGCGGTGCGGCGCGGCTCAGACGGAGTGTCCATGGGTCAAGTCTGCCTGGTCCGGAGCGGGCCCGGCGAGTGGCGAGAGGGGCCGGAACGGCTACCGCGATGCGCTCGACCCGCTCACCTGGCTGCTGCGCTCGAGCGTGAAGACGCGGCCTCCGACGCGGATGCTCCAACCAACCGGAAGCTCGCTCCCCTCCTGGCCGACGCGGGTCCAGTCCTCCGCCCCCGGTGCAGCGACGAACGTCCCGTTGGCCGAGGAGGCATCGCGCACGAAGACGACTCCGCGGTCGACCCACAGATGGGCGTGCACTCGTGACACGAGCTGGTCGGGATCGTCGATCTGGAGCGGGGATGCCTGCTTGTTTCGCACCGCCTCGTCGGTCCGCGGTTCACGGCCGAGGACGTAATCACCGTCGAGCTGGGTCCTCGATCCGTCCTCACCGACGAGCTCAGGCGCCTGGGCGACGGCCATGGTGGCCGAGCCCTGTCGTGGGGCGCCGGTCGGCCCGTCCTCGGGCTCGAAGGGTGACTGGGCCCCGATCGTCGGACGTCCGGCCTGCGGCGGGGTGATGTCCTCCGCCTGATCGAACGGCACCCCGGTCTCCCTCTTCGCCGCGTGAGGCGCCACGATCTCGGCGTCGTCCGGCGCCATGGCCGCCTCCGTCGCCTCCGTGGGCAGCGGGTCCTCGTGCCGCTCGGCGGCCACAGGGGCAATCGGTGCTACCGGCGCGGCCGACGCCTCGGGCGCCCGCCCCACGGGCGAGAGGACGAAGCCGCCACCGGGCACGACGCCGACCCGCAGGTCGGACCGGGGATGGACCGACACGGGACCGGCGTCACCCCGGGTGAGGGCCACACGGTCGAACGGCGCGTGGACCACGTGATCCACCCACGTCACGGCCTGGCGGCCCGACAAGCGGCTCGCTCCTGACGGTTGACTGATCTCGGCGTCGACGTCGCCGTGGAGCAGCACCAGGGCGCCGCCCTCGACCGGAGCCACGAGCCCGAACGATGCCACATGGGCGGAGCCGGCGCGGAAGAGGAGCTCACCGATGCGCTGGGCCAGAGCGGCGCCCGGTACGTCCGTCTCGGCCCCGCCGGCCTCGACGGTCGCCACGAGATGCTCGACGAAGGGATCCTCCTCGGAGACCGGGCCGGCGACCAGCAGGACAGTGTCCCCGAAGCGGCCGACGAGGCCGTCGCCCGGTTGCACGGCTATGTGTGCGCTGGATGCATCCACCGTCGCCCTCCTTCTGCGACCGGGACCAGGGGCCAGGACCAGGATTGCAGAAACGGGCGGGGAGCGAACACCGACCGGCGAGATCAGAGGGGCGGCTCGCAGCTGGGATGGTCGCGGAGGCACGCCTTCCCCCGGGCCACGAGCTGCTCGGGGCTGACGGGTCTGGCCGTCTGCGCCATGAGCGCGGCCTCGAGCGGCTGGAGGCGCTCGAGCTGGATCCGCCGTATGGAGCAGGGATCGCACTCCCCGAGCTCGAGGATCTCGCTGGCCAGGACGGCGACCGCCCCCCGCCACGTGAGACCGTCGACGCGCCCGTCGGGCTGTGTCGTCAGGCAGGTCTCCCGCGCCGGCTCCCAAGCGGCGAGCTGCCACAGCAGCTCGGGCTCGGCGTGAGCGACCCGGTTGACGTAGGCCCACGTCGGTACGTCGCGGCCCCTGGCGATGAACCACTCCCCCGACGAGCCACTGAGGAAGGCCTCGATCTCCCGGGTCAGCCGCGCGCCGCTGCGTGTCTCTCGCGACAGCGAATGATCTCGGACCCGCTGTGCGTCCCGCCGGCTACGCCACTTCCACATCATCGGTCCCCCTGCCGCTCCAGGCTAACGCTCCCACCGCCGCGGGGAAACAGCCAATTGCGGCGCATCGGGGCTCAGCCCCACCCCGGCCTGCTCAGGACTTCCGGCTGTCCTCGAGGGCGGCCTCGACGTGGCGTCGGTCGGCCTTGATCTCGCGCTCCATGCTCTTGGTGGCCCGCTTCAGCTCCCGGTCGAGCACCTCCTGGAGCTTGGACTTGCCGATGACGAGGAGAGCCGCCTGGCCCTCGTCGAGGAAGTCGCCCAGGGCCTTGACGTCGCTGCGCGACAGTCCTCCCCAGAAGTGGCCGATCAGCCCCCCGGCGACACCGGCCACCGCCGCGGTGCCGATGATGGAGGGCGGGAAGATGATGCCGACGACGGCTCCGACGGCGACGCCGGTCCACGCGCCGTGCTGGGTCGGCTTCTCGTGCTTGTGCACGTGGACCTTGTGGTCGTCCTTGGTCACCACCGCCGCGTCGTAGGTACCGACCACGCCGGCGGTGTGGAGGTCGACGAGCAGCTGGTAGTCCTCGCGGGCCTCGCCCTCGCTGCTGTAGCGGGCGACGTACAGGAACACGGGTTCATCCGCCATTGGGTCCTCGATTCCAGTCGGGTGTCTGAACAGTAGAGACCTTCGTTGGAGCGGGCATCACCCCATCTGGGTGATGCCCGCCTCGGAACGCGCCGGTGTCCGCCTTGTGCGGGTTGCGGGTGGTTTGGACGACAGGTCGAAGCCGTTGGCCCTGGTCGCATCGCCCGACGTGTGGTACCGCTGGACAGATGGCGGTCGAGCCTGCATCAGCGGCGCAGCCGAAGCGCGACGGCCGTGCCCTCGTCAAGAAGCTCGACTGGCGAGTGAGCCCGGAGCGATCGGTCCAGGAGGAGCACGACCGTTTCGAAGCGGCCGTCCAGCGGGTCATCGACGCCCCCGCGGGGACGAGCGACAAGACCCAGCGAGAGGAGCTGTTCCACCTGTTCCTGCGCCTGGTGGCCGAGATCGAGGCCAGCGTCGTCAAGTCCACCGAGAAGCGGAGGCAGTCGAGGACCTGGAGTCGTGGACTGGTGGCGGTGTCGAGCCTGGCGGCCGCTCTCGCCGGGCTCGCTCTGGCGCTCAACTATCACGGCTTCGGGTCGAGGGCGTTCGGGATCGCCGTCGCCGTCATCGGCACGTGGTCGACGATCAGCACATCACTCAGGCTCGACGAGCAGTACGAGGCCAACAGCAGAAAGAACCGCATCTACACGCGCCTGCTCCGCGAGGTGCAGCTCTACCTGCTGGCGACCTTCCCAAATGTGACCGTGGATCAGGCAGCAGCCCGATTCGGGAAGTTCAGCCGGGAGTACGACAACGCCGACCCGGTCGACAGGCCCAAGGCGAGGGCACGCAACGGGTCGACCTCCTCGAGCTGACGCGCGCACTGCTCACGCCAGCTGGATGACGCCCTTCAGCAGGATGCCCACGCCGCCGACCGCGGTCAGTCCGGCGAGCAGTGCCACGCCGTGCTCCTTGAGCCACACGTTCGTCGTCCCGAGGTGGCGGCGGGCGGGCTCTCGGAACAGCAGGAAGAGAATGACTGGGACCTCGAGGATCCACAGCACCAGGATCACGGCGACCGCGGCGTACAGCGTCGTCAGCTCCCAGCCCGAGTGGGTGTCCTGGATCTGCTTGAGCGCCGCCAGGTAGGTGGGCGACGGCAGCCACATCACGAGCCCGAGCCCCAAGGCGACGGCGACGCGCCCTTCGTGAATGCGCTTGTCCTGCTTGTCGTCGGACTTGTCCTTCCTGGTCCTCGGACGTCGCGACCGGAGGTACACCACGGCGGCGAAGGCCAGCATGAGCACGCCGATGGCGACGTAGAGCCACCCGCTGCGTGTCGGACGCTGGCGGGTGAACCCGGAGGCCCCGAGACCGATGAGCACCACCGCGCTCCCCGCGCTCTCGGCCAGGGCGGCGCCGGCCAGGTAGGCGAAGGCGTAGCGCAGCAGCGGTCGGTCGAGATAGGCGGCGATGGCCGCCAGCCCCACCGGCCACAGGCCAGAGAGCAGTGCCAGCCCGAAGGCCTCTGCGAGAATGACGACCTCCCCGTTTGCCCGCCGCCGCGTACCACTCAGGGTAGCTCGCCCCGACGGCCATCAACCGCCCAACCACGGCTCATGCCACCCCGAGAACCCGGCGACCACTCGCTCGGCGCTCGCTGGCCCCCACGAGCCCCTGGCGTAGGTCTCTAGCGCCGGCGGGACGTCGAGCAGCGGCTGAACGATCCGCCAGGTCTCCTCGAGCGCGTCCTCGCGGATGAACAGGGTGGCGTCCCCGTGCAGCGCGTCAGAGAGCAGACGCTCGTACGGCTCGGGTGCCTCGCCCAGCTCCTCAGAGAAGACCAACGACAGATCGACGGGCCGCGTCGACTCGGCGCCAGGCTTCTTCGCCTGGACGACCAGGTCGGCGCCAGGGGCGGGGTCGATGCGTAGGACGAGCTGGTCGGCGCCTGGTATGTCCCCGGCACCGAGGGCCGTGCGCGGGGGGCGCTTGAACACGATCCGCACCTCGGTGGCAGAGACCGGCAGCGCCTTTCCGGCCCGGATGAAGAACGGCACGCCCGACCAGCGCCAGTTCTCGACATCGAGGCGCAGCGCGGCAAAGGTCTCGGTCTCGGAGTTGGGATCCACGCCTGCTACGTCGCGGTATCCGTCGTACTGTCCACGAACGCAGCGATCGGGGTCCGCCGCCGGAATCGCCTCGAAAACCTCGACCCTCTTGTCCTGCAAATCGTCGGCGTGAGCCCTCGAGCGCGGCTCGCACGCCACCAGGCCCATGACCTGGAGTAGGTGGTTCTGGACCACGTCACACAACGCTCCCACCGGGTCGTAGAAAGCACCCCGGTCTTCGACGCCGAAGTCCTCCGCCATAGTGATCTGGACACACTCGACCCGGTCCCGGTTCCAGAGCGGCTCGAAGATGGAGTTCGCGAACCGGAGAAAAAGGATGTCCAGGGTCGGTTCCTTGCCGAGAAAGTGGTCGATACGCAGGATCTGCCGTTCCTGCAGCGAACGCCGAAGCTCTCTGTTGAGAGCTCGAGCAGAATTGAGGTCGTGGCCGAAGGGCTTTTCGATCACGACTCGGGCGCGTTCGGTCAGACCGGCGCCGGCGAGCCCGTCCACGACCTTCGAGAAGAGTGACGGAGGTATCTCCAGGTAGAAGAGCGGATCGTGCTTGTCGGCGAGCGCCGCGCCGACACGCTGGTAGACGGCAGGATCGGCGAAGTCGCCAGAGATCATCGACAGGCGCTCCGCCAAGCGCTTGAAGGTTGGCTCGTCGATCGTCTCGCCGCTTTCCTCGACTGCCCGGCGAGCGTGCTCACGCAGTGTCTCGTCGGACCATTCGTCCCGCGCCACACCAATGATCGGGCAGATGAGAACCCGCCGCCTCTCGAGACGGTACAACGCTCTGAAGGTCATCTTCTTGGCCAGGTCGCCCGTGATACCGAAGATCACGAGCACGTCGGCCGACGTGGTCGTTCGACTTGCCACAACGCCTCCTCCTCGCCAGCCACGGACGAGGCCATGCTAGGGACTGTCTGCTCGCCGCCCTTGGCCCTCACGCCTCTTTGGCGCCGAGAACTCCATCGCTCAGGCGGTCGAGGTCCACCATGTCCAGTGACGTGACCACGAGGTCCGCCTTGGCGTTTCCCAGCATCTCCGCATCACCGTGGCGGGCGATGCCCAGGCCCGCCATGCCCCCAGCCTTGGCCGCCTGGATGCCCGACACAGCGTCCTCGACGACGAAGCAGCGCTTCGGCTGTCGTCCCAGCTCGGCCGCTGCAGTCAGGAAGATCTCGGGGTCGGGCTTGCCGTGGGCGAAGTCGCGACCGGACACGTCGGCGTCGAAAACCGCCTGCAGGGTCAGTCCCGGCGTAACCAATCGTCATAGCGGAGGCCCTGCTCCTGGGCGAACTTGTCCAGGCGGATCTGCCGCAGCATCGGCTCGGAATTCTTCGACGAGGAAGCGGCGGCGACGTGGATCCCTCTCTCCCGCACGCCCAGCACGAGCCGGAGCGCGTCGGGGTAGGCCTTGAACTCTCCCGCCTCGATGAGCCCGACCACCATCGACTGCTTGCGATCAGCGTAGGCGTTCACCCGGCTGTCGATGTCGGGGACCTTGAAGTACTCCAGCACGGCACGAGCGCCGCTCATGCGGGGCTTGCCGGACATGAGCTGCTCGTAGACCTGCGGGGTGAACCGCTCGGGCGACCAGGTGGTCTGTTCCCGGATGTCTCGCCACTCTCCTTCCATGAGCTCCTGGAGGGACTCACGCCAGGCCCGTTCGTGCGGGGAGTCGACGAGCACCCCATCGACGTCGAAGATCGCTCCCTCAAATCCCTTCGGACATCCCGTTCCTCCTGTCCAGAGTGGTCTCCGGATGATGCTCCGCTCACCCTGAACGCGCAGCGCTGCCCTGGCCGCAGCTCCCTCACGTCAGGCCCCATCGCGACCCTGACGGGTCCGCCGACACCCTCGGGAAGCGCCGCTACCGTCAGCTCTGCTCCGCTGAGGCTCACGGCGAGCGGCACGCCGCGAAACTGCATCGAGAACGACAATCCGTCGAGGGGTTTCACCAGCCACGGCGCGAACGACAACACGTCATCGCGGATACTGGTCCCGAGGAAGGCCCGCTGTACGAGGTCCAGCGTTCCGGCCATCACCCCCATGTGAATGCCTTCTTTCGTCGTCCCCCCCTGGATATCGGCGATGTCGCTGTCGAGGGCCACCAGGAACCGCTCCCAGGAGCTCTCGGGGTCCACCTCCGCGAGGGCGCCGGCGTAGGTGACGAAGCTGAGCGTCGACCCGTGGGAGGTCCGGCGGTCGTAGTAGTCGATGTTCTTGCGCGCGCGTGTCCGGAGCAAATTCGTAGCCGAGCCTCTCGAACAGCCCGGCGAGCTCCTCGTCCGAGAACAGATAGAAGAGCATGACAGTATCGGCCTGCTTGGACATCTTGTAGCGGCTGGGATCGTCGTTCTCCGCTCGAAGGATGCGGTCGAGCCGCTGGATCTTGCCGTCGTAGCGCTCTCGGTAGGCGTCCCAGTCGAGCTCGGCCAGCTGGCCATATCCCTCGAACTGGCTGATGATGCCCTCGTCGTGGAACGGCACGAACATCCTCCGGCTCACCCGCGCCCACTTGTCGATCTCGTCGGCGGTCAGGTCGATCCGAGCTCGGAGAGATTGAGCCCGCCCCTCTGGAAGCAACTCGAGCACCTTCGGGGCGATCTGGCAGATCCACGCCACCATGACGTTGGTATATGCATTGTTGCGCAAGCCGCCACCTTCTGCGCCGGGGTAGCTCTCGTGGAACTCGTCCGGGCCCATCACCCCGTGGATCTCGTAGCGGTCGCGCTCGGGGTTGTACGGAGGCCAGCGAACCCCAGAACCGAGCGATCTCGAGCATCATCTCGGCTCCGTGGTCGACCATGAACTCGCCGTCGCCCGTGACCCGGTAGTAGTGCCAGATGCTGTAGAAGATCGCCGCGTTGACATGGCGCTGGTTGTGACTGAGGTCGGGCTCCCAGCGGCCTGACAACGGATTGAGGTGCACAACCTGGGTCTCCTCTTTCCCGTCGCTGCCGCTCTGCCAGGGGTACATGGCGCCCCGGAAGCCAGCAGCCTGTGCCGCTCGGCGAGCCTCTCCGAGCCGGCGTGCCCGGTACAAGAGCAGGTGGCGGGTGACCCGCGGCATGCGAAAGCTCAGGTACAGCAGCACGAACAGCTCGTCCCAGAAGACGTGGCCGCGGTAGGCCTCACCGTTCAACCCGCGGGCGACGACTCCCGAGTCCACCTCGGCGGTGTTGCCCGAGCAGACCTGGAGCACATGGGACGCATGCAGCCGCAGCCGCAACTGCACGGCGGGATCGCAGGCGACCACCAGGCCACACATCTCCCACAGCTCGTTCCAGACTTGACGATGGTCAGCCAGGGAGTCGGAGAAGGAGGGGCAGGTTCGCACTGCGTTGCCGGCGCTTCCCAGCGGCTCGCTCATCGCGTAGTCGCGTGAGGTGTAGAAGCCGACCATCTTCTCGACCCGCACCGGCACGCCCTCGCGCACGTCGAAGCTGAGGACCTGCTGGATATAGTCCTCCATCTGGTAGAGGTCTTGCTCGACCTCGGGCGCCACCCCGTTGGAATAGACCTTGGTGCGCGCCGCCTCGGCCACGTAGATGCGCGACTGGCACGTGCGCGCCATCAGGGCGATCACGTCGGGGCCGAACGTCCGCGGCAGAACCGGCTCGAGGTGTCGTCCCTCGAGCTCCCGATAGCGGGCGACCCCGGCGTTGGTCACGCGGCCGTCGAGCGCCGAGACGATCTCGACCCGCCCCGACCAGTTCTCGGGCATGAGCACCCACTCGATACCCGCCAGGTGCATCTCGGCCATGCTCACGAACCGACGGCTGCGCAAGCTCGTCTCGCGGCCGGACTGGTCAGCGAAAGCGCAGGGCTCGCGCCACGACGGCTCCCCCGATGTCGTACTCGTGGCGGTAGGACAGCAGCTCGACCTCATCGAGGCTGACCACCTGCCCGCCGCCGATCCGCAGCTTGAGAACCGTCCAGTTGGGCAGGTTGACCAGGTCCTCGTTGAGCACCGGCGTGCCGCCCATGATGGTGGTCTCCCGGTTGTAGCCGCCGTGGGTGTAGGTGCCCGGGTAGTGCACCCGGTCCGCATCCTCCCACTCCGCCGAGCCGCGGGTGCAGAAGTAGCCGTTGCCGGTCGAGGTCAGCGCCTCCCGCAGGCCTTCCTCGGCGCTATCAAAACGCTCGTAGAGGAGCGAGCCCGTCGAACGATGCGCTGGCGCCGTCATTAGGTGGTCCACCCCACCCCACTCACTCGGGTTGCAGGCCGATCCCTCCCTGGGCCGGGCGAAGCTGTCCCGCCGCCAGGTTGAGCGCGGTCGGCAGACCGATCCCGCCCGGTAGCTGGAAGACCGATCCGCCCCCCACGTTGAGCGCGGCATCAAGGTCGATGGCGGCGTGGATCAGCGCCAGGTGGGTGAAGGCCTGTGGGAAGTTGCCGATCTGGCGGCCGGACGGGTCGATCTCCTCGGAGTACAGACCGACGTGGTTGGCGTAGGTCAGCATCTTCTCGAAGGCGTACTGGGCCTCCTCGAGGCGGCCGGCACGGGACAGGGCGTCCACATAGAAGAACGAGCACAGCGAGAAGGTCCCCTCGGATCCCTGCAGGCCGTCGGGGGACGCGCTCGGGTTATAGCGGTAGACCAGGCTGTCGGTCACGAGCTCCTCGTCGATTCCCTTGAGCGTGGAGAGCCACAGCGGGTCCTTGGGGGGGATGAAGCCGACCATGGGCATCAGCAGGCAGATGGCGTCGAGCACATCGGTACCGGGGTACTGGGTGAAGGCTCCCCGCTTGGGGTTCCAGCCCTTGCTCCATGATCTGCTGGTAGATGGCGTCACGAGCTGCGGTCCAGCGCTGGACGTCGCCGGGTCGGCCCCGGTCACGGGCCATGCGTATGAGCCGGTCGAACGCCACCCAGCACATCACCCGGCCGTAGGTGAAGTCCTTGCGCCCGCCCCGCGTCTCCCAAACCCCCTCGTCGGGCTGGTCCCAGTTCTCGGCCAGCCAGTCGCCGATCTTCATGAGCTCGAGCCAGCCCAGGTAGCCGACGGGCTCGGTCGGGTCGGCCAGGGCGATCGAGTCCATCGCCTCGCCGTAGATGTCGAGCTGGAGCTGGTCGGCGGCGCCGTTGCCCACACGCACCGGACGCGACCCCATGTAGCCCTCGAAGTGGTCCAGGGTCTCTTCCACCAGGTCCGAGGACCCGTCCACCCGGTACATGATCTTGAGCGGGCCCGAGTCCTTGCCGACGTGCTCGGAGACCCGATTGCCCATCCACACGAGGAACGCCCTCGCCTCCTCCGTGTACCCGAGGCCCAGGAGGGCATAGACCGAGAACGAGGCGTCCCGGATCCAGGTGAAGCGGTAGTCCCAATTGCGCTCGCCGCCGACCTGCTCGGGCAGACCGGTCGTCGTCGCCGCCACCAGGGCGCCGCTCGGGGCGTAGGTCATCAGCTTGAGCGACATGGCCGAGCGATGGACCATCTCCCGCCACCGCCCCTGGTAGGTGCACCTGGCGAGCCAGTTCCGCCAAAACTGGACCGTCTGCTCGAAGAGCATTACCCCCTCGCCCCGGCCCATGGGCTGGGGTCCCTGCGTAGCCCCCGTCTCCAGCATGAACCCCCGCGTCTCGCCAGCCTTCAGGGTGAAGTCGAGGCGGACGTCACCGTCCCCCGATCGCTCGAGGCCCGCAGCCCCGTGGAGGACGGTTTGCTTCCCGTTCGTCTCGAAGACGGCGCCCTCGCCGGTGAGGGACAGCTTGTGGGCCTGGCGAGCGAAGTCGAAGCGGGGCTCGCACTCCAGCCGGAACGGCATCTGGCCGCGCAGGCAGCGCACGCCCCGGCAGATCCTGTGGTTGTCGGTGGCCACGGTGGGGTTGTCGATGGGCATGAAGTCGACCAGCTCGGCCACCCCGGCGTCGGTCATGAAACGGGTGATCAGGCAGGCCGACTGGGGGAAGTAGATCTGGGTGGTCTGGCAGTCGTCGAGCACCGGCGCGATGCGGAACCGTCCTCCCTTGCGGGCGTCGAGGAGCGAAGCGAAGATGCTCGGGGAATCAAAGCGGGGGGCACAGAAGAAGTCGATCGTCCCGTCCTTGGTGACGAGCGCCGAGGTCTGGAGGTCTCCGATGAGGCCGTGGTCGCTGATGAGGGGATAGTCGCTCACGATGGGTTCCTCCTGACGTGGCTCGCAACTCCGCGACTGGCCCGAATCCGCCGATTTGGCACGACCGTCACGCCGGAGCTGAGCGCACTGCTCACAAGTGGAGTCTGTGACAGCTGTACGAGCCTGTCGTCACCCAGAGCGGGTGATTCAGCAGGAGCTCTGGCTGGCGGGGATGTGGTCGAGGGCGAGGTGGAACGGACCCGCCTGGTTGGCCACGAGCGTCGTCCAGCCGCTTGGTGTCCCGTAGATGCAGCCGTTGCCCTCGGCCACGGTCCAGCGTGAGTTGTAGCGGACGCGAACGAGCACGACACCGGGGCCGCTGGTGTCGAGCGTGATGTTCCCCCCGTCCATATGCACCAGCTGGGCCGGCCCGTCGACGATGCCTGTCGACCCGGTCACCTCGAACACGCGCCAGTGGCGGTCGTGCCAGACGGGGACGAGACCGGGAACCCCGGCCTCGACGAGGCGCCCCTCCTGGACTGCGGCGTAGTCAAGCCGGACGTCGGGAAGAGCGACGTAGCGGACGCCGTTGTCGAGCAGCCACGCCCGGTAGCTGGTGGCGTCCAGCTCGCCTCGTACGTAGAAGAGAGCATTGTTGGCCGTGTCGAGCTGGCGCTCCCATCCTCGGGCCAGCGGGAGGTAGGGAGCTACATCGGCCGCTTCCCAGTGCCGGCCGGTGGGAACGATCTCCACCCGGCCGGCCGGCTGATCGTGCTGGCCCAGGTAGGCCAGCAGAGGCTGGAAGTACCCGGTCTGCGTCGACGGGTCGCTGCGGCCGGTGAACGACGTGGTCGAGGGGCCCCACTGGAGCAGGGCGAGCGGCAGCACCGCCGCCGGTAGGAGCAGCCGCCGGTGCGGCCACAGGAGGCAGGCTGCGAGCGGGGCGCCGATGCACTCCCCCAGACGGCTGATGTTGCCGCCCATCGAGCTCGGAACGGCGAAGCTCAGCACGATCGCCACCAGGTACAGGAGCGCACCGATGCGAAGGGTGCGCTCCGATCTGGGGATGAGCACGGTGGCCACCCCGAACAGGCCCAGCAGCCAGCCGAAGTCGTACGCAGGGAACGGCATCGCCCCCTGGCCCGGGAAGACCAAGGTCAACGCCAGGACGGGCACCGCAGCCACGGCGACGAGTGCCGCCAGGGGTAGGCGCCGCCGGGGCCACGAGCCGAGCAGCCAGGCCACGGCGACCAGGACGAGGAAGGCGCCGGCCAGCGGGCTGGCCAGGGGCGTCGCCACGGCCAGGGCGGCCGCCAATCGCCACCGTCGTCGGGTGGCGGCCCAGATGGCGGCGAGGGCGAGGGCCTCACCGAGCAGGAAGGGGAGCTGGCCGATGGACACCTGGACCATCGTCCCGACGGCGAAGATCATCGAGCCGACCCGCGCCGAGGTGCCGAAGTGGCCGACGACCAGGCGGTCGAAGGCCCAGGCGGCGACCGCCGCACTCAGGACCTCGGTGGCTTGGACGCCGATGATGCCGGCGACGGGCGGAAAGATGACGCTGTAGTTGAGGGTCCAGTGCCCCCCGTACCACTGGCTGTCCCAGAGCGTCAGCCCCTGCTGGTGGAACAGCCCGATCCGGTAGAGCTGGGCCGAGAAGTCGACGCCCCGCCACCCCTCGAGGACGGCCACCAGCGCCAGGGCGCCGGCGGTCAGCGGTGCGAGCAACGACGCCAGGATCCCCCGTGGGGGCACGAGCCACGATCCGTTGCGCCCCACGGCGCGGCCCAGCCACCGCGCGCCAAGAGGGAGTGAATCGAAGGTGGCGGCCATATGGCTGGCTCGGGCTACCGGCGGTTGCCGTGGGGGACGGTCCGCATCACGCCCACCGTACAGGGACAATCTGGGAGGGGCCTGAGCAGCTGGGGCTACCCCTCGGGCGGAGCACTGCTGTGGTCGGGCTCGGAGGCGGGGCTTCCGTCACGCCTGGGCCCCGTCGTAGCTGCCTCGTCCGGTCCGAGGTGGGCGTCCATGGCCGGGAAGGGACTCGGCATGATCTTGGCCCGGACACTGTCCGGCAGGCTCACGTCGCCACCGGTGTGCCCCACGCTGAAGACTCGCTCCGGCCTGCTCCGGCCGATCATCGATCGGGCCCATCGGAGCATGGTCCCCACCCGGTTGCCGAAGCCGTTGAGAAACCCGATGTGGACGAACAGCCATACGATCCAGCCCGGGAGCCCGTGAAGCCGAATTCTCCGCATACTCACGATGGCCTTGAAGCGCCCGATGGCGGCCGCGCTGCCCAGATCGCGGTACCTGAACGGCACGTTCCTGGTGTCGCCATGGAGCCGGCGCCGGATGGTGTTGCCGGCGTGGAGGCCACCTTGCATGGCGACCTCGCTCACGCCCGGTAGGTCGTTGATGGCCGCCATGTCACCCACGGCGAACACCTCGGGATGACCGGGCAGGGTGAGGTCGGGCAGGACCGCGATCCGTCCGGCGCGGTCGGTCTCGGCTCCACTGGCCGAGGCCAGCTCGGCCGCCAGCGGCGACGCTTGGACACCGGCCGCCCAGATGGTCGTACCGGCGTCGATCCGGTCCTTCCCGTCGGGTCCCTCGATGTCCACACCCAGGTCGTCGACTCCCACCACGCGTACGCCCATGCGCAGCTCCACACCCATGCCCTCGAGGTCCCTGGCCGCGTATCCGGACAGCCGGTCACCGAAGTTGGCGAGCGGCTCCTTGTCGCCGTCGACCAGCACGACCCGCACCGACGACGGGTCGATGGCGCGGAAGTCCTCCCGGAGGCTGCGAACTGCCAGCTCCCGGACCTGTCCGGCGATCTCCACCCCGGTCGGACCAGCGCCGACGACCACGACGGTGAGGAGGAACTGTCGCGTGGCCTCCTTGCGGGCGGCCTCGGCGAGCTCAAAGGCACCGTAGATCCTCCGGCGCAGCTCGAGAGCGTCGTCGATCGTCTTCATGCCCGGTGCGATGAGGGCGTACTCGTCATGACCGAAATACGACTGCTGGACGCCAGCGGCCACGATCAGGCTGTCATACGGGTAGTCATGCTCAACCAGCGGAGTCGACCCCGCGTGCACCAATCGACGGTCGAGGTCGAAGGCGGTGACCGTCGCCAGCTCCACCCGCACGTTCTTGTACTTGCGCAGCAGGTGACGGAGCACGGGCGCGATCTGGCCAGGCGAAAGTATGCCGGTCGCGACCTGGTACAGCAGGGGCTGGAAGAGATGGTGGTTGCGCCGGTCGAGGAGGGTCACCTCCACGTTCTTCGATCGCGCGAGCAAGCGGGTCGCGGGCAGACCACCGAACCCGCCGCCAACAATGACGACCCGGTGGCGAGGTTGGTCAGCCAACGCGATCCATCCCTCTGGCCTGAGCCCGCCTGCTCAGAGCCCAGGGCTGCTCTGCATGAGGCCGCCGTCGGCCATGATGGTCGTCGCGGTCACGTAGCTGGAGCCGGCGCCGGCGAGGAACGCCACCACCCTGGCGATCTCGTCCGGATCCGCCATTCTCGCCAGTGGAATTGCATCGTTGATGCGCTTGAGCTTCTCCGGGTCGTCCAGCGTGGGCTTGTTGATCGGCGTGATCACGGCGCCCGGCCCCACCCCGACCACCGTGATCCCATGGGGAGCCAGCTCCACCCCGGCCGTTCGGGTGAGCATACGCATCCCTCCCTTGGACAGGCAGTAGGGCGTGTTCCCCGGCATCGGCCAGTCCTCGTGGACAGAGGTCATGTTGATGATCCTGCCCCCGCCGCCTTGGGCGATCATCTGTCTGGCGGCCAGCTGGGTGCCGAAGAATGCGCTCTTCAGGTTGACGTCGAGGACCTTGTCGTAGTCCTCCTCAGTGGAGTCCAGTATGGAGGTTCGGGTCTCGACGCCGGCGTTGTTGACCATGATGTCGAGACGACCGAACTCCTTGACCGCAGCGTCAACGAGCCGCTGCAGATCATCGACCTTGCTCACGTCAGCCTTGAACCCGATGGCCTTGTCGCCCATGGACGCGAGCTTGCGCTCGAGCTCCTCGGTGGCCTCGGGATGGACCACGTAGTCGATGACCACGTCGGCACCTCGGTCGGCGATGGCGAGCGTCACCGCCTGCCCGATCCCGGTGTTGCCGCCGGTGACAATAGCCACCTTCCCCTTGAGGCTCAGCTCCGCTTCGATCTGGTCCATGTCCATTGGCTCGCTCCTGGTCGTCCGCCTGGTCTCTACCGCCGGTTCCCGCCCCTACTGCCTACCCCATGCGCTCGGTCAGGTGCTCTCCGACCCGGATGGAGTTGGCCATCGCCGTCAGAGCCGGGTTCACGGCCCCGATGCTCGGAAAGAAGCTCGTGTCCACAACGTAGAGGTTGTCGAGCTCGTGCGCCTTGCAGTTCACGTCGAGCACCGACGTCGCCGGGTCCGCCCCGAACCGGCACGTGCCCGCCTGGTGGGCGCACCCGGCGACCGCGATGTTCATGTCCATGTAGAAGTTCTTGTCCAGCACGTGGTGGCTCGCCATGCCGACCTTGTTCAGGAGCTCCTTGAACTCGTGGTAGAGGCGCTCCGCCTCCTGGTCGTTGGTCGACGTGTAGGCGAGCCGAACACTGCCGTGACGATCCACGGTGACCCGGTTGTCGGCGACCGGCAGGTCCTCGGTCGTGAGCCAGAAGTCGACGGCGTGCTTGGCCACACGCTCGAGGCTCCACCGCGGGGCCAGCTTGGTGAGCTTGGGCTCCTCGCCCTTCATCGCCGACGCGTTGGACTTGCCCACCATCTGGAGGTTGCCGACCGGGAACTCGTAGCCGTCGACCCCGAAGTAGAAGTCGTTGACGCCCAGGGTCTTCTGGAAGACGGTCTCGTTGGGCTCCTTGGCGAGGGCGACGGCCGCCTTGCAGTTGTGGAACATGTAGTTGCGGCCGACCTGGTCGGAGCCGTTGGCCAGGCCGTTCGGATGCTTGTCGTTGGACGATCTGAGCAGGATCTTGGCGCTGTTGGCCGCTCCTGCGGAGAGCGCCACGACGTCGGCCTCGTAGACCTCCTGCTGGCCGCCCCGCTGGACGACCACGCCGGTGATCGTGCGCCCGGTGGCATCCGTCTCCAGCCTGGTGACCTCGGCCTCGACCAGCAGCGTCACGTTCGGGTTGTCGAGGATCGGCCGCACCGCGATGACGTCGGCGTCCGACTTGGCGTGCACCATGCAGGGATAGCCGTCGCACCAGGCGCACCGGATACAGGTGCTCCTGGCCCGTTCGGCCTCGTCGAGCAGGATGCCGCACGGGGCGTGGAACGGGTGGTAGCCGGCAGAGCGGAGGTCGTCCGACAGTTGCTCGAGGCGGGGCTCGTGGGACACCGCCGGCCAGGGGTACTGCTTGCTCCAGGGGCCCTCTGTCGGGTCCTCGCCGTGGTTGCCGTGCACCTGGTAGAGCCACTCGGCCTTGGTGTACCAGGGCTCGAGGTCGTCGTAGGACAGCGGCCACGCCGGCGACACCCCGTCGACGTGCTTGAGCTCGCCGAAGTCCTGGGGGCGCAGCCGGTACAGGGCCGCTCCGTACATCTTGGTGGCGCCGCCCACGAAGTAGTGGACCTGGGGCTGGAAGGCCTTGCCGTCGGCGTCGTACCAGGTGTCAGGTGAGATGTAGCGGCCCTCGACGAAGACCTCGTCAGGGTTCCAGTTCTCGGTCTCCCGGTACAGGTAGTTGCCCCGCTCGAGGAGCAGGATCCTCTTCCCCGACGGCGCCAGCGTGTGCGCGAGGGTGCCGCCACCCGCGCCGCTCCCGATGATGATCACGTCGTAGTGCTCGGGCACAGCTCTCCCCTCCCCCTTCGCAGGACAGCCTAGGAAGCGTCGTCGCGGCGGTCATCACCCGAGGTGGGTGATTCCCGGACAATCATCCTCAGCGGGTGATCACGCGTCGCCCGCTGGCCTGGAATGATGGCGGCCGGGTCAGCGGGCGGGTGGGGTCGAGAGCGGAGCCAGAAATAGGACGTGCTCGGACAAAGGGGAGCTCGGCGGGTGGGGGCGCCGGCCGTCGCAGGATGGCGTTCGACCCGAGACTCCTGAGGTACGCGCGCGCACGACGCGCGCCTACCTCGTGGTGTCCGTGCTCCTGGGTGGGCTCACCGCGCTGCTGGTGGTCGCCCAGGCCTGGCTGCTCGCCGACACCGTCGCCGGCGCCTTCGCCCACCATGAGACGCTCGCCCAGCTCCGCCTGCCGGTCGCCCTCCTGCTCGCCGCCATCGTGGGCCGCGCCGCCCTCGGCTGGTGCACCGAGCGGGCCGCCCAGCCGCGCCTCGGCCCGGGCGAAGTCGGAGCTGCGCACCGCGCTGGTGGAGCACGTCGCCGCCCTCGGCCCGGCGCGGCTCGAGACCGAGCGCACCGGTGGCCTGACGGTCCTCGCCACCCGCGGCATCGACGCCCTGGACGGGTACTTCTCCCGCTACCTCCCGCAGGTCTTTCTGTCCGTGATCGTTCCCGTCACGGTGATCGCCGTCGTGGGCGGGCTCGACTGGATCTCGGCGGCGATCATCGCCGTGACGGTCCCACTCGTCCCGCTGTTCATGGCGCTCGTCGGCGCCTCGGCCGGGGAGCGGATGGAACGACAGATCCACACCCTCCAGCGCCTGGCCGGCCACTTCCTCGACGCCGTCGCCGGGCTGCCGACGCTCAAGGTCTTCGGACGGGCGAAGGCGCAGGCGGCGGTCATCAGCGAGATGACCGACCGGTACCGGCAGGCGACGATGCTCACCCTGCGAAGCGCCTTCCTGTCGTCGCTCGTCCTGGAGCTGCTGGCCACCATCTCGGTCGCCCTGGTGGCGGTGGCGGTCGGTCTCCGCCTCCTGGGCGGGCACCTCGATCTGCGCACCGCCCTGTTCGTGCTGGTGCTGGCGCCGGAGGCCTACCTCCCGCTGCGCACGCTGGGCACCAACTTCCACGCCAGCGCCGAGGGCCTGAAGGCGGCCGAGCAGGTCTTCACCCTGCTCGAGCGACCGCTCCCGACTCGCGGCGCCGTCACCGCCGTCCCCGATCCGTCGGCCACTCGCATCTCGGTCCGCGACCTCGAGGTCACTTATCCCGGCCGCGGCCACCCCGCCCTCCGGCCGATCTCGTTCAGCATCGACCCCGGGGAGGTGGTCGCGATCGTCGGCCCGAGCGGCTGCGGCAAGTCGACCCTGCTCGCGGTGCTGCTGGGGCTGGTGTCGCCCGACAGCGGGTCCGTGCGGGTCGGCGACGTCGACCTGGACGAGCTCGACATCGACTCCTGGCGGGCGCGCCTGGCGTGGGTGCCGCAGCATCCCCACCTTTTCGCCACGTCGGTCGCCGACAACGTGCGGCTGGGCCGGCCCGACGCGCCGGCGGGCGACGTGGCGGACGCCCTGGCCGCCGCCGGGCTCGATGACGTCGTCGCCCGTCTCCCCCAGGGTCTCGAGACCCGTCTCGGCGAGCGGGGGGCCGGCCTGTCGGCCGGCGAGCGGCAGCGGGTGGCCCTGGCCCGGGCGTTCCTGGTCGACGCCCCCCTCCTGCTGCTCGACGAGCCCACCGCCAGCCTCGACGGCGGTACCGAGGAGACGGTCCTGGCGGGGATCCGGCGCCTCGTCGAGGGGCGGACCGTGGTGCTGGCAGCCCACCGACCGGAGCTGGTCGCCGTGGCCGACCGGGCGATCAGCCTCGTTCCCGAAGGGGTGGGCACGTGACCGGCGTGGGGCGGACCCTGTCCATCGCCCGTCCCGCCGCCGGACGGCTGGCCGTGGCCACGCTGCTCGGTGCCGGAGCGATCGGGGCGGCCATCGGGCTGCTGGCCACCTCGGCCTGGCTGATCTCGCGCGCGTCCCAGCACCCGTCCGAGTCGGCCCTGGGCCTCGCCATCGTCGGCGTGCAGTTCTTCGCCCTGTCGCGGGGCCTGCTGCGCTACGGGGAGCGGCTCGTCGGCCACGACGCCGCCTTCCGGGTCCTCGCCGACCTGCGGACGCGGGTGTACCGGCGTCTGGAGACCCTGGCGCCGGCCGGGCTCCCGGCCTTCCGCCGCGGCGACCTGCTGTCCCGCCTCGTCCAGGACGTCGACTCGCTCCAGGACGTCGTGCTCCGCGTGATCCCGCCGTTCGCCATCGCCGCCGTGGTGGGGGCGACGACAGTGGGACTGGTGTGGTGGCTCCTCCCCGCCTCGGCCCTGATCCTGCTCGGCGCACTGGTGCTGGCCGCCACGGTCGTGCCGTGGCTGACCGGGGCGCTGGCCCGGCGGTCGGAGTCGGGTCAGGCCGCGGCGCGCGGGGAGCTGGCGGCGTCGATGGTGGACCTCGTCGACGGCGCTCCCGATCTGGCCGTCTTCGGCGCCACCCGAGCACAGCTCGCACGGGTCGCCGACGCCGACGCCGAGCTGACCAGGGCGGCTTCCGCGTCGGCCAACACCGCCGGCCTCGGCTTGGCCCTCACCACCCTGCTGGCCGGGCTGGCCACGTGGGGAAGCCTCGTCGTCGGCGTTCCCGCCGTCCACTCGGGACGCCTGGACGGCACGCTCCTCGCCGTCATCGTCCTCGTCCCGCTGGCCGCCTTCGAGCTGGTGGTCGGGCTCCCGGTGGCGACGCAGACACTCCAGCGGACCCGGCAGTCGGCCGGGCGCGTCTTCGCCGTCATGGACACACCGCCGCCCGTCAGCGAGCCGACCGCACCGGCCGCCCTCCCCGATCCCCCGGTCGAGCTGCGCGGCTCGAGTCGGCGAGCACCCGCTACCCGGGCCAGCCAACGCCCGCGGTGCACAGGGTCGACGTGGCCGTATCTCCGGGTCGGCGGGTGGCGGTCATCGGCCCCAGCGGCGCCGGCAAGTCGGCGCTGGCCCAGCTGTTCCTGCGGTTCCTGCCCTACGAGGACGGATCGGTCGTTCTCGACGACGCGGCACCGGCGGGCCGGCCTCCCGCTCCGACCGAGCTCGCCGCCCTGGCCGGGGACGAGGTGCGGAGGGTGGTCGGGCTCGTGACCCAGGACGCACACATCTTCGACACCACGCTGGCGGGCAACCTGCGCGTGGGTCGCCACGACGCCAGCGACGCAGAGCTGCGGGCCGCTCTCGGCCGGGTCGGCCTGGCCCGCTGGCTGGAGGAGCTGCCCGCGGGCCTGGCCACCGAGGTGGGTGGGCGCACCGCACGCCTCTCCGGAGGCCAACGCCAGCGGGTGGCCGTCGCTCGCGCCGTGCTGGCCGAGTTCCCCGTGCTCGTGCTCGACGAGCCCGCCGAGCACCTCGACCGGGCGGCCGCCGACGCCATGACAGCGGACCTCCTGTCCCTGACCTCGGGTCGCTCGACCGTGCTCATCACCCACCGTCTGGCCGGGCTCGAGGCGGTCGACGAGGTGCTGGTGCTCGACGGCGGCCGCGTGGTCGAACGCGGCACGCACGACGAGCTCATGGCGGCAGGCGGGCGCTACGCCGATCTGTGGTGGCGGGAGATGAGGACCGAGCTGCGGACGATGTCGCTCGACGAGGGAGAGTTTCCGGCCATGACCGAGCTTTCGCGGTGGCAGTTCGCGACGACGAGCATCTACCACTTCCTGTTCGTCCCGGTCACCATCGGGCTGGCGTTCCTGGTCGCCCTCCTGCAGACCGCGTGGCACCGCTCGCTGCGGTGGGGTGGCGACCCCGAGTACCGCCGGCTCACCAAGTTCTTCGGAACGCTGCTCCTCATCAACGTGGCCGTGGGCGTGGTCACCGGCCTGATCCAGGAGTTCGAGTTCGGCATGAACTGGTCGGCGTACTCCAGGTTCGTGGGCGACGTGTTCGGGGCGCCGCTGGCCATGGAGGGCCTGGCCGCCTTCTTCCTCGAGTCCACCTTCCTGGGGCTGTGGATCTTCGGCTGGAACCGGCTGCCGCGGCGTATCCACCTGGCCTGCATCTGGATGGTGGCCCTGGGCACGATGCTCTCGGCCATGTTCATCATGGCCGCCAACTCCTGGATGCAGCACCCCGTGGGTTACACCATCAACCCGCAGACCCACCAGGCCCAGCTGAACGACATCTGGTCGCTGTTCGCCAACCCCGTCTTCTACTGGGGCTACCTGCACGTGATCATGGCCTCGCTCGTGACCGGCGCCCTGGTGATGCTGGCCGTCTCGGCCTGGCACCTGCGCAAGAGGCGGCAGGTGGACGCCTTTCGCAAGACGGCGACCCTCTCGGTCGCCGTGCTGCTCCCAGCCGCCGCCCTCGTGATGTTCTTCGGCGGGCGGCTCGGGATCAACGAGACCAAGTACCAGCCCATGAAGATCGCCGCCGCCGAGGCCCAGTGGAACACGTGCCAGCCGTGCCCCTTCTCCGCCTTCCAGATCGGCGGCGGCAACAACGACCAGACTCCCGACCTGATCATCCCCATCCCCCACCTGCTCTCGGTGCTGGCCACGGGCACCTGGAACGGCAAGGTCGAGGGGATGAACCAGCTCCAGGCCCAGTACGTGCAGCAGTACGGCCCCGGCAGCTACGTGCCCATCGTGTTCATCCAGTACTGGGGGATGCGCGTCATGGCCTACCTGGGCTCCCTCGTGGTCCTCTTCGCCCTGTGGGGCGCGTACCTCGCCGTCCGGGGGCGGCTCGACCGGTCGAAATGGTTCCAGCGCGTCGCCATCTACGCGGTCGTCACGCCCTTCCTCATGACCATCGCCGGGTGGCTGCTGACCGAGAACGGGCGACAGCCCTGGATCGTCCAGGGGCTGATGAAGACCTCCCAGGGCGTCTCGCCCTCGGTGAGCTCGACCGACGTATGGATCAGCCTCATCGCCTTCGCCACGATCTACGTCGTCTTCGGGATCGCCGACGCCTATCTCATGATTCGTTATGGTCGCAAGGCGCTCGAAGAGGAGCCCTCCGAAGAGACAGCCAAGGAACCCGAACGTGCCGATGTGCCGGCCGTCGTGTACTAGGAGGCTCGCATGAAGAGCTTGTGGTTCGTGATCGTGGCCTTCTTCTGGGTGGGGTTCTTCGTGCTCGAGGGCTTCGACTTCGGGGTGGGCATGCTCCACTCGTTCGTGGCCAGGAACGACGCCGAGCGCCGGGTGGCGGTCAACACCATCGGCCCGACGTGGGACGGCAACGAGGTGTGGCTCATCGTGGCCGGTGCGGCCACCTTCGCCGCCTTCCCTCTGTGGTACAGCACGATGTTCTCCGCCTTCTACCTGGCCCTCCTCCTCATCCTGCTGGCCCTGATGGTGCGGGGCGTGTCGTTCGAGTACCGGGGCAAGCTCGACGATCCTCGTTGGGGGACGGCGTGGAAGTGGTCCATGACAATCGGCAGCGCCCTCATCCCGCTGCTCATCGGTGTGGCCCTGGGTGACCTCCTCCACGGCCTGCCGATCAACCAGAGCCACACGTACACGGGATCCTTCTGGAACCTCCTGGTCCCGTACGGCATCTACACCGGCGTCACGCTGGTCGCCCTCTCCCTGCTCTCCGGGGCCACCTTCCTCGCGCTCAAGACGAGCGGGGACCTCCACGGTCGGCTGGCCGGCGTCACTCAGGGCACGAGCATGGCCGCCGCCCTGCTCGTCGTGGGCTTCGCCATATGGAGCGGCCTCGTCGGTGGCCGTGGGTTCGTCCCCAACGTCTTCGCCGCCGTCGCCGTGGTGGCGGTGCTGGGCGCTGCCTGGCTCGCCGGTACCGAGCACGAAGGGTTGACCTTCGCCCTGACGTCCTTGGCCATGGCGGCGACGGTCGCCACGATCTTCGCCGAGCTCTACTCCAACGTGATGGTGTCCAGCACCAGCCCGGCGTTCAACGTCACGATCGGGAACGCCGCCGCCAGCTCGTACGCACTCACGGTGATGACCGTGGTGGCGTGCATCTTCGCACCCATCGTCCTGGGCTACCAGGCATGGAGCTACCACGTGTTCCGACGCCGGCTGGCTGCACCCCGGGCGGAGGTGCAGATCGACGAGCTGGCAACGTCGCCCGAGGGCAAGCCCAGCTCGCTGCCACCACGGCCCCAGCAGTCATGACCGCAGGACCCGGAGCTCCACCGACGTTGAGCAGCTCGGAGTTCCGGGCGTTGTACGAGCGTCTCAAGAGCCGACACGGACGGGGGCCGGGTGACCGGCGCGGGGCGTTGAACAACATCACGCCCGCTGGGGTGCTGGCCGCGGCCACCGAGGTCCGGCTCGGACGCTCCGTCTCACTGGCCGCCCCGGTGGAGACCTCGGTCGGGCCCGACAATCCGGAGCCCGCCGGCCACGTGATGACCGGCCCGTCGGACGATGAACGGGGCGGGAGGGGCCTCGCCTTCGCCACCGACCGGCTGAGCATGAACATCCACGGTGACGCCGACAGCCACCTCGATGCCCTCTGTCACGTCATCTACGACGGCGAGCTGTACAACAGCGTGACCGCCGACACCATCACGTCATCGGGGGCGACGGCTCTGTCGGTCGACATCGACCGCGACGGCATCGTGAGCCGCGGCGTCCTGCTCGACATCCCGCGCCTGCGGGGCGTGCCCTGGCTGGAGCCGGGCGATCACGTCACGGCCGACGAGCTGCTCGCCGCCGAGACCGCCGAGCATGTCACGGTCGGACAGGGCGACATCCTCCTCGTGCGGGTCGGCCATCGGCGACGCCGACGTGAGCTCGGACCTTGGAACGCGGCCGGAACAACGAGCGGGCTTTCATCCCGCCGCCCTGGAGCTGCTGGCGGAGCGGCGGATCTCGGTGCTCGGGAGCGACAGCAACAACGACACCGCTCCCAGCCTGGTGGCCGACGTCGCCTTCCCCGTGCACGTCCTGGCCATTCAGGCCCTCGGGCTCCAGCTGCTCGACTATCTCCAGCTGGACGAGCTGCTGGGGGTCTGCGACGACCAGGGGCGTTGGAGCTTCGAGTGCGTGATCGCCCCGCTCCGGCTGCCGACCGGCACCGGCTCGCCCGTCAACCCGATCGCCATTCTCTGACGATGATCCACGTCAGGGCGGTGAGCCCGCCCGAGGTGACCTCGACGCTGGTGGAGACCCTGGTCGCCAACCCCGGCGTCTCCAGCATCGTCGTCCTCGAGCACGCGGCGCGTGGCCCCGACGGCGACGCCGTGCAGTTCGACGTCATCACCGTAGAAGCCAACCGGGAAGGGAGGCACGCGGTGCAGGTATTCCAGCTCCTGCTCAACATCGTCCTGCTCATCGTGGTCGGGGTGATCGTCATGCGCTTCCAGCGACGGGGTGTGGCGCGCTCACCCAGCGGGCCGCAGCGGGGTGACCTCGTCTCAGTCTTCGGAGACCAATACAGAAGGAGACAATTATGACGTTGCGTGAGTACAAGCCCGGCACGGCCTTTCCGGGGACGATCGGGCGCACGACGGACCGGTCGAGCCCGGCCTGGCCCCGCCCTGTCCGAGCGGTGCGAGGTACTCCCAACGTCGTGTTCATCATCCTCGACGACACCGGTTTTGGCCAGCTGGGGTGCTACGGCAGCCCCATCGCCACGCCGAACATCGACACCCTGGCCGCCGGCGGGCTGCTGCTACACCAACATGCACACCACCGCGCTGTGCTCGCCCTCGCGCTCGTGCATCGTCACCGGGCGCAACCACCACTCCAACGCAATGGCCTGCGTCACCGAGAGCGCCACCGGCTACCCCGGCTACAACGGCCAGATCCCGTTCGAGAACGGGTTCCTATCCGAGATGCTGCTCGAGCACGGCTACAACACTTACATGGTCGGCAAGTAGCACCTGCTGCCGTCCGAGTACGAGTCAGCGCGCCGGTCCCTACGACCGCTGGCCACTGGGCCGCGGGTTCGAGCGCTTCTACGGTTTCCTGGGCGGCGACACCAGCCAGTGGTATCCCGATCTCGTCTACGACAACCACCAGGTCGAGCCGCCGACGACCCCCGAGGAGGGCTACCACCTGACCGAGGACCTGGCCGACAAGGCGATCGAGTTCATCGCCGACGCCAAGCAGGTGGCGCCGGACAAGCCGTTCTTCCTCTACTTCTGCACCGGGCGCGACCCACGCCCCCCACCACGTAACGAAGGAATGGGCCGACCGCTACCAGGGCCGGTTCGACGACGGATGGGATGCCTACCGCGAGCAGGTGTTCGACCCGCCAGAAGGAGCTGGGCGTCGTCCCCGCCGACGCCGAGCTGTCCCGCCACGATCCCGACGTCCCCGACTGGAGTCGAGCTGCCCGCCGAGGCGCGGCTCTGCGCCCGGATGATGGAGGTCTTCGCCGGCTTCCTGTCGCACACCGACCACCACATCGGCAGGCTCATAGACTTCCTGAGAGAGACCGGCGAGCTCGACAACACCCTGATCATGCTGGTCTCGGACAACGGAGCCAGCGCCGAGGGCGGCCTGACCGGGTCGATCAACGAGACTCAGTTCTTCAACAACGCTCCCGAGTCCCTGGAGGACAGCCTGGAGGTGATCGACGACCTCGGCGGCCCCAGGCTGTTCAACCACTACCCGTGGGGCTGGACCTGGGCAGGGAACACGCCCTTCCGCCGCTGGAAGCGCGAGACATACCGCGGCGGCGCCTGCGACCCGTTCGTCGTCCACTGGCCGAAGGGCATCAAGGCGCGCGGCGAGGTGCGGACCCAGTACGCGCACATCGTCGACATGGTCCCGACGGTGCTCGCCGCGCTGGGCGTCGATCCGCCGGCCGCCGTCAGGGGCGTGACCCAGTCGCCAATCCATGGCGTCAGCTTCGGCCATACCTTCGACGACGCCTCAGGCACCGACCCGCCATCACACCCAGTACTTCGAGATGCTCGGCCATCGCGCCATCGACCACGAGGGATGGCGGGCGGTGTGCCCGTGGCCGGGCCCGTCGTTCGCCGAGGCCGGCAAGCCGTTCGGCGTGCCGATCTCGGCCGACGCCCTGAACGATCTCGATGCCCACCACTGGGAGCTGTACCACGTCGCCGAGGACTTCGCCGAGAACCACAACCTCGCTACAGAGCACCGCGACAAGCTGATCGAGATGATCGCGCTCTGGTACGTAGAGGCGGGCAAGTACGGTGTCCTGCCAATCGACGGGAGCGGTGCGGAACGGCTGATCGTCGAGCGGCCCCAGATCGCCGAGCCGCGGACGAGCTACGTGTTCCGGCCCCACACGCAGACGGTGCCGCTGGCAGTTGGTCCCAGGGTTCTCAACCGCCCGCACAGCATCACCGCTGACGTGGAGATCCCAACCGAAGGCGCCGAAGGCACTCTGCTCTGCCAGGGCACGAACGTCGGTGGATTTTCCTTCTACCTCAACGACAGCAAGCTGCATTACGCCCACAACTACGTTCGTCGGGCGACATACCGTGTGTCGTCTGTCAACCGGATACCGGCGGGCCGCCACCAGCTGCGCTTCGAGTTCGAGCCGACCGGGGAACCGGACTTCGCCGCCGGGAAGGGTTCGCCCGGCCGGGCCCAGCTCTACCTCGACGGTCAGCTCGTGGGGCACGCCGAGCTGCCGGTGACCACGCCGATCGCCTTCAACCCGGGCGGGCTGACCTGCGGTGCAAACCCGGGCTCCCCGGTCGTAGCGGACTACCACAGCCCCTTTGAGTTCACGGGCACACTACACAGTGTCACGGTCGACCTCAGCGGTGACCTGATAACAGACACTGAGAGTGAGGTGCGTGCGGCAATGGCGCGCCAGTAGGGGGCGGGCTACGTCCGCGAGGCCGGGAGTGTGTCGTCGGCCCTCGCCGGTGCGGCAGGCGCTGTCGCCGGCGCCGGGGTCGGGGCCAGCCTCGAAACGAGGACGTATGCGATCGCGACCGCCACGATCACCAACGGCGTGACAGCGAGACCATCGGACAGGAGGAGGAGCGTGGCGATCAGGACCGACGTCAACGGGAGCCGGAGCATCGCCACCATCATCGCCCCCATGCCCATGGCCGCTCCGGCGACCATGGGCAGGCCCGGGGCGTGGGACAGCGCGATGCCGCCTGCCGCACCGACGAAGAGGGCGGGGAAGATGGGGCCGCCGCGAAAGCTGCTCAGCGACGCGCTGCAGGCGAGCCCCTTGCACGCGAAGAGGAGCAGCTATGGCGCCGAGGGAGTAGGAGGCGCTGTGGGCGAGCAGCGGACCCAGCGCCGACTGGCCCGAGAACAGCACCTCCGAGGTTCCCTTGCCGGTGCCCGCCTGGAAGGCGATCGCCAGCCCGGCGACGGCCAGGCCGACCACGGGCGTGAGCAACAGCTTCCGCGGCTCGATCCGGCCCTGCAGGGTCAGAGCGAGCCGATGGATGCCGGCGCCCAGCAGCGCCGCCCCCACGCCGATGGCGATCGCCCACCCGAACTCGGCGGCATCGGGGCGGACGAACCGGGGAAGGTCGGGAATCGCCAGGGAGAACGTCCCCAGCCCCGTCCACGTGCCGAGCCCGACGAAGATGAGGGTGCCGGTGCCGGCGGCGACGAGACCAGGCAACAGCACCAGGTCCATGACCGCCCCGCCCAGCCCCGCCGCTTCCATCAGGAGAAAGGCGCCGAGGATCGGTGAGCCCAACAGGGTGCTGATCGCAGCGAAGCTGCCCGCGGCGGCGACCGCCGCCTTGGTCTGGTCCGGCGCGTCACGCTTTGCCAGCTGCACGGCACACACCCCGAGCCCGGCCCCGAGGGCGATCAGCGGCGCCTCAGGGCCGATGACGACTCCCAATGCCAGGCTGGCCAGGGCGGCGAAGAAGACGCCAGGGAGCTCGATCGGTGTTGGGGCGCCGCCCGCCTTGAACCCCTCCGCCGGCTTGTGGCCGCCGATTCCCGGCAGATACTGGATCGTCGAGCGCGACCAGCACCCCGGCGAGCGCCAGCAGCGGGATGGGCCACCAGGTCGGCTCCTTGCTCAAACCGAGGGCGTGCGGGAGGTGGGTGAAGATCTCGCTCTGGAGGACATTGACGAGCTCGAGGAAGCCCCACGCCGCGGCGGAGACGGGCACCCCGATGATCCCGGCAACGATCAGGAGGCCCACGTAGCGACGCGAGCGCAGCAGGGCGAGCGGGTCGGCGACCGTCGTCATCGTCCTCGGGGGTCACGGCTGGTCGCCGCGCCGGCCACTCGTTGCGTCTCGCCCGCCTTCACGATCCTGTGTCCCTTTTGTCGCAAGCCGCGGCACAGCACGCCGGCTTGTGAACGACCTTCACAGATCTTCGCCGTCAGACGGAGAGCCGTCGTCACCCAGGCTGGGTGATTCCCGCGCCTGTTGCTCCTTTCACCCTCATCGGGGTGATGCTGCGCGGTCCGCTCCTCCGTACGGTGCGTGGTACTGGCGTACCGAGGCTGGCCGGTGCCGAGCAGGTCACCGCGCCCAGCTTCCGTCGAGCTCCGGCGCCTGGTGAAGGTGGAGGTGACTCGCCGTGACCGAAGCGGAGAGCCGAGAGACACCCCGGGCGAGCGGGGATGCATCAGCGTCGTCCGATGAGCGGGACCTCGAGGTCGAACGACTCCGCATCGAGGTCGAGGAGCTACGCGCCCAGCAGGCAGGCGCGACCAGGGCCCGCAGGCGCCGTTCTGTCTCCTGGCGGGGCGTCGCCAGATGGACGCTCCTCGTGGTCGGCGGCCTGCTGGCCATCCTGTCGGTCCTGATGATCTGGGTCCGCGACGAGCTGCTCGACACCAACACCTGGGTGAACACGATGGCGCCGGTGGCCGCCAGCCCCGCCGTCCAGAGCGCCATCGCCAACGACGTCACCACCCAGCTGTTCGAGAAGGCCGACGTGCAGACGAGGGTCAAGGACGCCCTGCCATCCAACGCAGCGTTCCTGGCCCCACCTCTGACCAACCAGCTCCGCAGCTTCACCAACGACGCGGCCAAGAGACTCGTGGCCTCGGACCGGTTCCAGAACCTGTGGAACGAGATCAACCGCCGCGCCCACGCCGCGTCGTGGTCGTGCTGACGGGGGGGCAGAAGGGGCGGATCTCCACCGCAGGCGGGAAGGTCACCCTGGACCTGTCGTCGGTCACGGACAACGTGCAGAGCAGGCTTCAGAGCTCTGGGATCTCGGCCCTCCAGGGCGTCAACCTGGGCAGCGGGCAGGTCACCCTGGTCAGCTCGCCCAACCTGGTCAAGGTGCAGAAGGCGACCAACGTGATGAAGGGCATCGCCTTTCTCTTCCCCGTCCTGGCCCTGGGCTGTCTCGCCGGGGCGGCTCTCCTGTCCGGGGACCGGCGACGCGGCCTCCTCGTCTCCGCTCTCGGCCTCGCCATCTCCATGGTGGTGCTGCTGGCCCTGCTGGCGATACTCCGCAACGTCTACCTCGACGAGGTGGTGAGCCCGCGCCTGCCCAGCGACGCGGCCGGCGACATCTTCAACGCCATCGTGCATTTCGTCCGCCAGAGCGCCCAGGTCGTGTTCGCGGTCGGCGTGATCGTCGCCGCTGGCGCCGCGCTGGCCGGTCCATCCCGCACTGCGGTGGCAGTCAGGCGGACGGTGCGGGGCGGCCTGGACGGCCTGACGCAGACCACGCGCAGCCGCGGGTGGGACTTCGGCCCCGTCGGACTGTGGGTCGGCCGCAATCGCAACGCCGTGCGCATCGCCGTCCTCGTCGTCGCCTTCCTGGTCCTGCTTGCTCTGGAGCCAGCCCACCGCCTGGGTGGTCCTCGGCCTGGCGCTGATCGTCGGCCTGCTCCTCGCCCTGGTGGAGATCCTCGGTCGGGCTCCGCCGGCTGACCATGATCGCCACGAGCAACCTGGTGCACCCACCGCACCTGCGGGCGGAAGGGGAGCTGGTCAACAGTGAGTCGTCGCCGTCCCAGCTCCAGGGGGGCACGATGCCGGTGAGGGACTACCAGATCCGCGTCACCGGGGAGTTCGGGCGTCGGCACCGAATGGCCTTCGAGGACCTGGACGTCACGGTCTCCCAGGGCCAGACGGTGCTGTGCGGCCGACTCCCAGATCAGGCCGCCCTCTACGGTGTGCTCCGGCGCCTCGAAGACCTCGGGCTCGAGATCGTCGACATTCGCTCCGCCGTCGCTATCGCCGGCCCTTCGCAGTCCGGCTGACCCCGCGGTTTTCGCCCAGACGGCTCAGAACCGCACGAATCCGGCCTGGGCGAAGGGGAGTTGGCCCCTACCTTTCGAGCGAACGTTCACTACCCTGTACTCGTACGGGGGAGGGCGCTCCCCGGCCGACGGGGGGAGAACCGTTTGGGCGCCGTCCGGCAACAGAGCGAGCCACGTTCGGCGAAGACGACCGATGTCGCCGGGCGCCACCGGCAGCCACGGCTGCTGACCTCCAAGGTTCGGCCTCCGGAGCTCCCTCCTTCCCATGTCCCGCGCCCGGCACTGTGCTCGATTCTGTCCCGGGAGGGCACCCAGCTGACGCTGCTCTCGGGTCCGCCGGGTATGGGCAAGACGACACTGCTGACCGAGTGGCTCACCACCCAGCCTGCTCGGCGGGTGGCGTGGCTGTCGGTCGACTCACTCGACGACGACCCGGTTCATTTCTGGACCTACCTCGTCGCCTCGATGCAGCGTCACGAGCCCAGCGTCGGCGTCGAGGCGCTCGACCGGGTCGTCGACGCCGGGAACGGGGCGCCACTCGCGTCGGCGGAGTCTCTCGCCGCCGACGTCGGCGATCTCGACCGGCCGATCACGCTGATCCTGGACGATCTGCATCACGTCCACGCTCGACACGTGTTCCAGGCGCTCGACTACCTGGTCGGGAACCTGCCCGCCGGTCTGCGAGTGGTGCTCAGCACCCGGGTCGATCCGCCGCTGGCGCTCCATCGCCTTCGTGCCCGCGGCGAGCTCCTCGAGCTCCGACAATCCGATCTGCAGTTCGCCGAGCAGGACGCCGAGGCCTTCTTCCAGGGCTTCGGAGACCTCCGGCTCGGGCCGGCACGATGTGCGGATCCTGACCGAGCGCACGGAGGGCTGGATCACGGGCCTGCAGCTGGCGGCGCTGTCCCTCCGGAACGAGGAGGACCCCGAGGCGTTCGTCCGTCGCTTTGCCGGTCCTCACCCGACGGTCTCGGACTACCTCCTCGGCGAGGTCCTGGAGCGCCAGCCCCCCGACATCCAGGACTTCCTCCTCGAGACGTCCGTCCTCGACGAGCTCGACGACGAGCTGTGCGACGCCGTGAGCGGCAGAGACGACAGCCATCACCTCCTACGGGCTCTCGAGGCCCAGAACCTGTTCGTCCTCCCAACCGACACGACCAGACAGTCGTTCCGGTATCACCACCTCTTCGCCGAGCTGCTCCAGAGCGAGCTGCGGGCCCGCGATCGGGCGGCCTGGTGCCGAGGCCCACCACCGGGCCGCGACGTGGTACGCAGCGGAGGGCCGAGCCCACGACGCCCTGAACCACCTCCTCGCAGCCGGGTTCCACGACGAGGCCCTGGAGCTCGTCATCGACCGCGCCCCCGCTTTCTACGACGGGGCACAGGCGATGGAGCTGCTGAAGTGGATCGAGCGGTTCCCCGACGGCTTCTTCGACGCCCGCCCCAAGCGGACGCTCGACCTGGCGCTGGTGCTCATCCTCGGTGGGCGGTACGCCGAAGCGTCCCGCTGCTTGGAGCAGGTCGACAGCAACCTCTCCTCGGGAAACCAATCTGACGTCGTGCAGCAGACGCGACTCAGCGGTCTCTGGGGCTTGTGGTCACACCTGGTCGGGGACGCGCCCCGAGCCATCAGCTGGGCTGAGAAGGCGATCGAGAGCTACCGCCCGGAGGCAGACGACGGCTATTTCGACCGCTTCGCCGACGGACTGGTCCGGTCGTGGGGATGGCTCGACGATACGGAAGAGGCGTGGCGAGCCCGGAGACGTCGCTACCCGTTCCCGCCGGTAGCCGAGTCCGTCGCCCGGTTCCTCACCCCCGCCACGGTGTCGCAGATTCGACTCGCCGAGGGCCACCTGCACGACGCCGAACGGCTGGCCGACGAGGCGCTGATGTACGCGAACCCGACCGGACTCGACCATCCCGCCCTGGCCGAGGCCCGCCTGACCCGTGCGGGCGTGCAGTGGGAGCGGGACGAGATCGACGAGGCAGAGCGCGAGTTCGAGACGGCGCTGCGCGAGGCCGAGCGGCACAGTCGCACCGGCTTCGCCGTCATCGCCTCGCTCGGCCTCGCTCGCATCTGGGCGTCGTCGGGCCGGCGGGACGAGGCCTTCGACCTGCTCTCAACGTGCCGACGCATCAACGTCCCCCTCGCGCTGCCCGAGCCATTTGCCGGCCGTATCGACGCCGCCGAGGCACGACTCCTGATCGAGACCTCGGTTGCGGAGGCGGGCCGGCTGATCGGCCGCCTGCCGGACTCGCTCGAGACATCCTTCCTCCGCACGCGTCTGGCGCTGGCTCGCGGCGACCGCAGGGAGGCGTCGAGCATTCTGGCGCGGAGCGAGGACCACCTGACGACGCTCAGGCGACGGCTGCAGTGGCAGCTGCTCGATGCCCGAGCGGGGACCGCCTCGAGCGAGGAGTCGCTCCGCGCCGCCGTCGACGTCGCGGCACGAGAGGGGTTCGTCCGCTGCTTCGTCGACGAGGGTGACGAGCTGCTGTCCCTGCTGCGCGAGCACTCTGGTGCCAGCCCCGCCTGGTTCGTCAAGGATGTCATCGAGGCCTTCCAGGCCTCGATGACGAGCCACTCCCCTGGTTCCGGGAGCCTCGTCGACCCCCTCAGCGATCGCGAGCAGGTGGTGCTGAGCTACCTACCGAGCTGGGTGCCGAGCGCCGAGATCGCCTCAGAGCTCTACATCTCCCTCAACACGCTCAAGTCGCACCTGAGGAGCATCTATCGAAAGCTCGGGGCCACCTCCCGCCGCGAGGCCGTGGTCCAGGCCAGGGATCGCGGCCTGCTCTGAGGCTACAAATCATCCCCATGGGGTGATGTCCGGTCGCCAGGGGTGGCCGTAGCGTTTGAGTGGGCGTGAGAGGAGGTCTTCCAGATGGTGATGAGGAGACGCCGTCCCTTGATGCGGGCGGCCGTGGTCGGTGGCGTCGCGTACCACGCGGGCCAGAAGCGCGCCGGGCGCCAGGACGCTGCGGCTCAGGAGCAGTCGATGGGCCAGCCGCAGTACCAGCAGGCTACGTCCGCACCGCCCCCGGCGTCGGGCGAGGACACCGTCACGCAGCTGACCAAGCTCAAGGAGCTGCTGGATGCGGGGGCGCTGACGCAGGCCGAGTTCGACGCCCAGAAGCAGAAGATCCTGGCCGCCGGCTGAGTGCCCAGCCGAGAGGAAATGGAGGAGACCATGGAATTCGGTCCCGTGCAGATGCTGGTGCTCGAGTTCGACCCGGACCGCTTGAGCGGAGAGATCCTCCCTGAGCTCCAGCGCCTCCGCGAGAAGGACGTCATCCGTCTCGTCGACCTGGTCGTCGTCAAGAAGGACGAGGATGGCGGGGTGTCAGGCCCTCGAGACCAGCGACCTGACCGCCGACGAGGCGACGGAGTACGGCGCCATGGTCGGCGCCCTCATCGGTTTCGGCGCCGCTGGCGAGGAGGGTGCCGAGGCTGGAGCGGCAGCGGGCGCCGAGACGGCTCAGGACGGATCGCCTGGTGACACCGCCGACACGTGGTACGTGGCCGACGTCATCCCTCCTGGGTCGATCGCGGCAATCGCGCTCATCGAGCACCGGTGGGCGATTCCGCTGCGAGACGCAGTCGGCCGCGCGGGTGGGGTCGCTCTGGCGGACGAATGGGTCCATCCAGAGGACCTCGTCGCGCTCGGCGCGGCCGCGGCCACCGGGGCCTGAGCGATGGCGACGAGCCACGGCGCAACGACGGAGCGCGCACGGTCGCGGATCCCACCCCTGAGGACCGGACCGCCCGGGGCAAGGACGCCCGGGTGCAGACTCCCCGCGAGAGTCACGCCGAGTTCCACCCCGGCCGACGAGATCCGGTGGAGCTGCTCGAGCAGCAGGCCGCGACCCGGGTGCCGGACCTGGTGCCGATCCGCTACGGACGCATGCTGGTCTCGCCCTTCACCTTCTACCGCGGGGCCGCGCTCGTCATGGCAACCGATCTGTCCACCACGCCGGTGTCGGGCCTCACCGTGCAGGCCTGCGGCGACGCCCACCTGGCCAACTTCGGGGGGTTCGCCTCGCCCGAGCGCGACCTCGTCTTCGACGTGAACGACTTCGACGAGACGCTCCCCGGTCCATGGGAGTGGGACGTCAAGCGCCTGGCCGTCAGTCTCGCCGTCGCCGGCCGGGACCGTGGCTTCGACGACCGCCAGTGTCGGACAACCGTGCTGGCGTCGGTGCGGTCGTATCGCGAGGCCATGCGGAGCTTCGCCCAGATGGGCGAGCTGGCGATCTGGTACTCCCGTATGGATGGCGCCATGCTCGATCGATGGCGGGCGCAGGCCAGCGCCAAGGCGGTGAAGCGCTTCCAGGCCGGGGTCGCCAAGGCCAGGACGAAGGACAGCCTCCGCGCCTTCGCCAAGCTCACGACCCGGGTCGACGGCAAGGTCCAGCTCGTCAGCGACCCGCCGCTCATCGTCCCCCTGGAGGATCTGCTCCCGGGGGCGGAGGGTGACGCGATCCGAGCCACGCTCCGATCCCTCGTCCATCAGTACGGCCAGACGCTTCCGCACGATCGACGGCGGTTGCTCGAACGCTTCGAGCTCGTCGACTTCGCTCGCAAGGTCGTCGGCGTCGGCAGCGTCGGCACCCGGGCCTGGGTTCTGCTGCTCACGGGGCGCGACGGCCAGGACCCGCTGTTCCTCCAGGCCAAGGAGGCCGAGCCGTCTGTGCTCGAGGCGTTCGTCGGGAAGAGCAAGTTCGACAACCACGGTCGAAGGGTCGTGGAGGGCCAGCGACTGATGCAGTCGGCCAGCGACATTCTCCTCGGCTGGGTGCGGGCCGAGGGGATCGACGGCCAGACCCGGGACTTCTACATCCGCCAGTTGTGGGACGCCAAGGGCTCGGCGAACATCGAGGCGATGAGCCCGTCGACCCTGGCCATCTACGCCGAGATGTGTGGGTGGACGCTCGCCCGGGCGCATGCCCGCTCGGGTGACTCCATCGCCATCGCCGCCTATCTCGGCAAGGGGTCGGCCTTCGACCAGGCGATCGGAGAGTTCGCCGAGCACTACGCCGACCAGAACGAGCTGGACCATCAGGCCCTCGCCGAGGCGGTGAAGACGGGCCGCGTCACCGCCACCACCGGTATCTAGGCTCTACTGCTCCTGCGGCCGAGGGCCTCCCGGCCGGGCCATCATCGAGACGAGCCTGGCGACCAGGGTCACCAGGAAGATCTGACCCATCAGGGCCTCGATCACGACGATGGACCGCCCGACGTCGGTGGCCGCGGTGAGATCGCCGTACCCGACCGTCGTCAGGGTGGCGAAGCTGAAGTACAGGAACTGGTTCGGGCTGGCGTGGTTGGTCTGCACGAAGAACGGGGTGCCGGCGATGGCGGCGATCGACCGGTACAGCGAGGAGAAGATCAGGCCGAGGATCACGTAGACGTCGATCGCTCCCGCGATGGTCTCGATGTTGACGTTCGGATGACGCAGGATCCTGTTGAGGATCACGAACGGGGCCACCAGCAGCAGCAGAAAGAACACCAGGTGGACGAGGGCGAGAGTGCTGCCAACGACGGAACCGATCACTGTCAGCACCAGGCCGGCGACCACCCCAGCCCGGGCCACGCGTTGGAGCCGGGCTCGGGCGTGCGAGGTGCGCAGCGTGACCAGCAGCACGAACCCGACCGCCACCTCCTGGATCAGACGGCTCCACGTCGAGTCAGGCAACAGCGACACGAGAAAGTACGTCGCCACCAGCAGCACCAGCACGGCGACGTAGGTGTCGCCGCGCTCGAGCCTCCTGGCCACCTCCCGCCAGGCTCGGCCCGCCCGCCGGTCCCCGCCCTGTCCCTGGGGCTCCGGAGTGTCCCTGTCAGCGATTGGAGCAGCTTAAGGCTGGAGGATGGACGTGGGACGGATCCGAGTCGGCATCGGGATCACCCGATCCGGGTGATGTGCCGGCCGGTGCCTCACGGCCTAATGGAAGATCGGGAGCACAGAAGCGAGAGGAGCGCTGATGGCGCTGCACCAGAAGTCGAGCCAGGCGGAAGACGGAGCTGCTGGCCGGCGACGCGCTGTTCCTGCTGGACACCGACGCCGACCAGGTCCCTCGCCTGCGGCTGCCCGATCGACCGATGCCGGCAGAGGCGGCCTACCGCCTCATCCACGAGGAGCTCACGCTCGACGGCAACGCCCGGTTGAACCTGGCCACCTTCGTCACCACCTGGATGGAGCCGGAGGCAGATCGGCTCATGGCCGAGTGCGCAGACAAGAACATGATCGACAAGGACGAGTACCCGCAGACCGCCGAGCTCGAGCGGCGCTGCGTCAACATCCTGGCCGACCTGTGGCACGCGTCCGACGAGGCGAGGCGGGACGGGCTGCTCGACCACGGGGTCCAGCGAAGCCTGCATGCTCGCCGGCATGGCCCTGAAGCGACGCTGGCGCGCCCGCCGCCGGGCGGAGGGCAAGGACGCCGCCAACCCCAACATCGTCATGGGCGTGAACGTCCAGGTGTGCTGGGAGAAGTTCGCCAACTACTTCGAGGTCGAACCCCGCCTCGTCCCGATCGAGGGCGACCGGTACCACCTCGGCGCGGCGGAGGCGGTCGACGCCTGCGACGAGAACACCATCGGCGTGGTGGCGATCCTCGGGTCCACCTTCGACGGGAGCTACGAGCCGGTCGCGGAGATCGCCGGCGCCCTCGACGATCTCCAGGCTCGCACCGGCATCGACATCCCGGTCCACGTCGACGGCGCGTCGGGAGCGATGATCGCCCCGTTCGTGGACCCCGAGCTGGTGTGGGACTTCCGGCTACCGCGCGTCGCCTCCATCAACACCTCGGGCCACAAGTACGGCCGGGTGTACCCGGGAGTGGGCTGGATCATCTGGCGCGACGCCGCCGCCCTCCCCGAGGAGCTGGTGTTCCACGTGAACTATCTGGGCGGCGACATGCCGACCTTCGCCCTCAACTTCTCGCGTCCCGGAGCACAGGTGGCGGTCCAGTACTACAACTTCCTCCGCCTCGGCCGCGACGGGTACCGGGCCGTGCAGCAGGGATGCCGGAACGTGGCCATGTACGGGGCCGAGCAGGTCGCCGCCACGGGCCGGTTCGACCTCCTCACCGACGGCTCGGAGCTGCCGGTGTTCGCCTTCACGACCAAGCCCGACTCGAAGTTCGACGTGTTCGACCTCTCCGCCCACCTCCGCGAACGCGGGTGGCAGGTGCCGGCGTACACGTTCCCGGCCAACCGCACCGATCTCGCCGCCTGCCGGATCGTCGTGCGCCAGGGCAGCAAGGACGCGGCCGACCTGTTCCTGGACGACCTGGGCCGAGCCGTGGCCGCACTCGACCGCACCGGTGGCGGGGTGGGCGAGCACCGCAGCTCGTTCCACCACTGAGCCTGCTCGTCGATTGCTGGCGGCACCGGCGCCGTGCGCCGGGACTCAGACCGCCTCTTCGACCCCCGAGGCGAGCTCCCGCACGATCCGTGCGGTGCGCATGCGTGGCGAGTGACCTGCCCTCCGATCATCACCGCCGTCAACGGCCACTCGATGACCTCGAGCGCCGTGAGCACACCCGAGGGCGGCGAAGTAGGCAAGGTGCTCCGGATAGACCTTCACTGGATCATCGGGAGCGTGACCGTGGCGCTCTGTGCCTGGTCGTCGCTCATGGCACCTCGTAGTCCACCCGGGCGATGAGGCCGTAGATGATCAGGATGTCGATGATGATCATCGTGAACGACCAGAACGGGAAGTGCGCCAGGTAGGCGAGGTGGAAGACCAGGTTCAGTCCGGCGGCGAGGACGCCGATCGTGCGAGAGATGAACGCCGGACCCATCGACAGGACGATGAAGCCGGCGATGAGCAGGATGATGCTGAGCGCCAGCTCGACCCAGCCCCAGGTATGGATCGTGTTGGTGACGGGCAGGCTGATGCCGTTGTTGCTGGCCACGTGCTGGTAGTAGGTGGCGTTGGTGATGGCGACGATCGCGTCGATGAGGTTCAAGAAGCCGACGATCACCAACATGATGCCGGCGAAGGCTCTCCACCCGGTCCCCCGGCCAGTCTGGGCCCCTTGGGTCTGCATTTCCTCGTGCCTCCTCTCCGGTCGAGCGGGGCAAACCCCGCTCCTGCACGGTGAAGGTACGGCCGCCTCGATCGCCCGGCATCACCCTGGCCGGATGATTTGGGATAACTAGTTAGCCCGAATCGCCCTGCCAGGCCTTCGCTCCTGCCGCCGTGGCCGCCCTGGCCTGCTGCCACTTCTGCTTCGCCATCTCGGTCGGCGGCTGATCGAGCTGCTTCATCCACTGGCGCATCGCCGAGGCGACGGCCGAGCTCCCCAGCAGCAGGCCCACCGCACCCAGGAACCCGCCGACGCCGACCAGCGCCGCCCCACTGATCAGGAGCTTCTTGTTCAGCTGAACTCCACCGTTGGCGCCGCGTCCGTTGCCCATCGTTCCCCCTTCGCTCCCCCGATCGGGGGCGTCGGTGCTGCCCATGCTAATTCCAGGACTCGCCGCTGTCTCTGGATAGGGACGGAACGGCGTTGGCGGCCGACCCCAACAGCGAGACCTACGGCAGCTGGCTCCTCACCCAATCGTCGAGGTGCTCGGTGCTCTCGAGGCTGATGATCAGCGCGTACCGCGTGTCGGGGCCCTTGTGGTACCCCGAGTGGAAGAGGGCCTCGGAGTCGATGATGACCTGCGTGCCCTTTCGGAGCGGGACCTGGACCTCGCTGTTCTTGTCGAACTGATCACGCCTGAGCACCAGGGCGCTGTCGGGATCGTCGGTCAACTGGAGCCACAGCCTGACGACCCACCCGTTGACCATGGGGTTCAGCCGGTTGTTGTCGTCAAGGTGCAGGCCCCAGCGGGCCTCCCGCAGGGAGGTCGGCTCCTGGCGGATGAGCTGGAGGCGCCCGAACCGGTTGTCCAGCGACTTGACGTAACGGACGAGGCCGGGCGCCTTGGCCGCGTTGGGAGTCCACACGCCGTCCAGGTCGGGCTTTCCGAAGTCCCAGAACCCGCGCAGGATGTTCTCGCCGTTGGCCGAGGCGAGGGGCGCGAACCAGGTCGTCGGGTCGGTCGGGGGGGTGGTGTACTCGAGCCCGGTCCACTCGCTCGACGGGATATCGGGGCCGGCGTACGGCCGCATCAGTGCGTACCCGCCGTTCTCCCGCATCACCGGCATGCGGTAGTGACGCGTCTCCTGCTGGGTGGCGAACGGCTTTCGGATACCCAATCGCGCATAGACGCGCTTGGAGTACTCGTTCTTGAGCAGTGGATCCACCGTTTTCATGCGCTCGGCCCCCCCGGTGCGCGCTACCCGCTACGTCGCTACCACCCAATTACCCAAATGGGGAGGGTACTGCCTGCGCGCGTCAAATGCAACGTTGCGCAGGCTATTTACCGTCCGCACACTGCCCCCGTCAGCCGCCGGCCTCGGGAATGGGGCGGCCGACGAGCCAGCCGAGGGCGCCCAACGCCTGGGGCACGGTCCACGATGGCGTCTGCTGGTGCTGGAGGTTGTGGACTCCCCCGTCGTTCAACAGACCCTGGAGCGGCGGCGCCAGCTGCCCGTGGAGGTCGGGGGGGTTGGCGGTGATGAAGCGCTCGTGGCCGCTGGTGTCGAGAAGGATGAAGCCGTCGGTGTGCGTGACGTCGTAGGTCAGGGGCTGGTGTGTCCACCAGTCGAGCTTGGGAGGCTGGTCCTCGGGGACCTGCTGATAGGAGATGCCGAAGAAGCTCCACAGCCGGTTCAGGTCTGCGGGCGCGCCGGTGAGCAGCGGCCAGTTCGCCCCGAACTGCTGCGAGTACGCCGCCAGCCGGGCCGGGGTGTCCCGGCCTGGGTCGACGCTGACCTCCAGGAAGGCCACGCGGTCTCCGAGGCCGGCCGCCTGCACGTCGCGTTGCATGGCGATGAACGCACCCGTGACCATCGGGCACTCGTCCTGGCACAACGAGAGGAAGTTGGCCAGGACGACGACCTTGCCCTGAAAGGCGGCAAGGCTGGTGGGGTGGCCGGCTTGGTCGACCAGCGGCACATCGGGCACCGGTCGGTTCTGGACGATGCCGAACGACGGCGAGGGCGCTGACGGCGACGCCGAGGACGCCCCCCCACAGGCGGAGGCGATCAGCGCGCCCGCAAGCGTCACCGCCAGCATTGCCCACGGGACGCGGCGGCCGAGCCGACGGCGCGTCTCATTGTTTGCGGCGGCACGGTGCGTGCCCATCCACCACTGCACGTCCGCCGAGGCTAGATCGGCTGTGTCGCCCGGTGACAGTCGGGGCCCACGCCGCTCAGCGTCCCCTCCATCGGGGTGGGCGGCCTTCCCGCGCCGCCTGGAGCCCTTCGGTCGCGTCGGCCGTCGTCGCCACCACCTTGCGCATCGTCTCGCCGAAGCGGATCGCCTCGAGGGAGGAGAGGTGCTGCGACCGCACCGCCACCTCCTTGGTCGCCCGCGCCGCGAGCGGCGCAGCCCGCTACCAGACGGTCGGCCAGGCTCCGAGCCTCGGCCATCAGCTGGTCGTGAGGGACGACCCAGCCGGCCAGGCCGATCTCCTTGGCCCGATGGGCGTCGATCCGCTCGCCGGTGAGCAGCAGCTCCATGGCGTGCTGCCAGTTGATCCTCTGGGGAAGCCGGATGGCGCCCACGATGGTGGGCACGCCCAGGCCCACCTCGGGGAAGCCGAACTCGGCCCGGTCGCTGGCGATCACGAAGTCGCACCACGTCACCAGGGTGAGCCCGTAGCCCAGGCAGTGGCCGTTCACCGCGGCGATGACCGGCTTGAAGATCTCCCAGCCGCTCTCGAACGAGTTGAGCGTCGGCTTCTCCCAGAACGTCCCCGCGAACTCCCCCGCTGCCGCGCCCCCGTCACGCATGTCTGCGCCGGCACAGAACGCCCGACCCTGTCCGGTGACGATCGCCACCCACGCGCCGTCGTCGTCACGAAAGGCGGCGAAGGCGTCGTTGAGTCCCCGCCGCATCTCGCCGTTGATGGCGTTCAGCGCCTGCGGGCGGTTGTAGGTGATCGTCGCCACGTGCCCGTCGAGGTCGTAACCCACGGTGTCGTTCACAGCCGAGAGTTACGTCGATTGGCCTCTAGGACCGATTGCCGGCGGTGAGGCATGGCGGCCCGCAACCGATGCGCCATGCCAGCGCGCCGAGCACCGAACCGACGGCGCCAGGTCGAGGGACAGCATCCAGAGCTGGGTCCGGTCGCTGCCGATCCCGATGCCGTGGGCGATGGCGAGCACCCAGCAGGCGTAGGCCAGCCAGTGCACGGTGCGCCAGGCCCGGTAGCCCGAGCCGCGCACGCAGCAGGCTGGTGATGGCGACGGCGGCGAAGACGTCGAGCGCCAGGGCGCCGAGCCCGAGCCAGAACGGGCTGTAGGCGGCGCCGAAGGGAACGACGGCATCGATCCAGCGGATCGGCACGTAGCCGTCGACCACCGCGCTGGCGATGTGGATGCCGACGAACACCGGCGCGAGGAGCGCGATGTTGCGGTGCAGCCCCTCGACGACGAAACGGGGCCAGCGATCCCTGACCCAACGGGCGGACATGAGGATGCCGAGCACCAGGGCGACGGTCAGCAGCACCAGGCTCACCGCCCCACTGCCGCGGGTGAGGTACCAGAGGGCCTTGCTGCTCACGCTGCCACCTCCGGGTGGGCCAGCCCCCGACCCTGACGACGGTGCCGTCGGGCCGCACGAGGCGGGCGGGAAGGTGCCAACGAGTCCAGCCACGCCGGGCTGCGCTCGCCCGCGGACGATGGCCGCGGTGGCGGCCACGTTGGCATCGACACACGTGGCGGCGGCGACCGACACCGTGCGCCAGACGACCTCGGCCGAGCGGCCCGTCGCCGGATCGACGACGTGGTGCAGCTCCTCGCCGCCTCGCGCCCACCGTCGAACGGTCGTGCTCGACGTGGCCACGCCACCGGAGGCCAGCCAGGACGGTCTCACCCTCTGCTTCGGGGCCGGCGGCGTGCCAGTCGGCCAGCGCGCACCGACCAGCCGTCGTCGGGTGGTTCGCCGGCGATGGCGATGTCCCCGCCGAGGCTGACCAGGACTCCGCACCCCGCCGCGGTGGCCGCCCCGTTCGCCGCCCGGTCGGCCGCCAGGCCCTTGGCCGTGGCGCCCAGGTCCAGGCTCACGCCGCCGGGCAGGATCCTGATCAGGTGGCGGCGCCGGTCCAGCCAGACCTCGCCGCCAACCCGGTACGGCGGCGACGCGGACGAGCGGTCGACCGGTCGGAGCCAGGGCGGCGAAGTCCCGGTCGTAGCCGAGAACGCGGAGGGCCTCACCCACCGTGGGATCCACGTCGCCGTCCGTGAGCCGGGCCGCCCGTAGGGCGGTGTCGACGGCCTCGAGCAGCAACGGGCCGACGTGCACGGGACGGCCGCTGGCCCGGTTGACCTCGGCCAGCTCCGAGTCGTCCCGAAATCGGCTGCACGCATCGTCGATCGCCGCGACCTCCTCCTCCACTGCGGCGCGGGCGGGCGCCAGTCGGCTCGGGTCGGTCGTGAGCACCACGACCCCGGTGCCCAGAGCGCGGTACTCGAACCGACCCACCGGCCGGTCGGAGGGCGGCCCATCGACACGCCATCACGAGGCCCCGAGGTGGCGTGGCTCGATCCACTGGAGGAGCTCGACGAGCTCGGGTTGCTCGACGGCGACTGCAGCTGGCCGCTGCTCGACGAGCTGGAGCCGCTGCTCGCTGCTGCGTTGCTCGAGCTGCTGTTGTTGGTGGACGAGGCGGTTGCTCGAGTGGCCCGAGTAGACGGCCGCCGCCGTCGCCGACAGCGCCCCCGTGAGGGCCAGCCCGCCTGCCAGCGCCCAGCGGGTCAGCCGTGATACCCGCCGCAGCCCGAGGGCCCGAGCCCTGATCGCCTGCTCTCGCATCGTGCGCCTCCGTGACCGCTCGACCACGGCAGTGTCGGGCCGGCCACATGGGGCCGCCCCGGGCGCCGCGCTGAGACCCCCTGGGAAGTCGCCTGCCGCGGCGGCCGCAGGTTCCGATTCCCAGCTGGAACCCAGCCGGACCACAGCGGGCTCCCTGATCGCCCAGGGAACCTTGTGGTACAGGGTCGGCCCGGGAGGCCGGCCAGAGGAAGTCGGCCGGCCCGGGAGGCCGGCCCAGCGGAAGTCGGTCGGCCCGGGAGGCCGGCCCCAGCGGAGGACGAGGTGAGCGTGATGGGTGACGGACCGGCGCAGCGGATCTTGGTCGTGGACGACGAGGAGTCGATCGTCGACGCGGTGGCGACGTCGCTGCGCTACGAGGGCTTCGACGTGGCCCGCGCGTGCACCGGGCGGGCCGCGCTGGCCTCGGCCCAGGAGCAGCCGCCCGACCTCATCGTGCTGGACGTCATGCTCCCGGACCTCGACGGCTTGGAGGTGACCCGCCGGCTCCGCCAGGACGGACTGCGGGTGCCGGTGCTGTTCCTCACCGCCCGAGACGCCCTGGAGCACAAGATCGCCGGGCTGACCATCGGCGGCGACGACTACGTGACCAAGCCGTTCTCGCTGGCCGAGGTGGTCGCCCGCACCCGGGCGATCCTGCGCCGGACACAGGGAGAGCCGGAGAGTGACGGCCGGCTCCGGTTCGCCGACCTGGAGATGGACGACGACACCCACGAGGTCTGGCGGGACGGCAGCCCCCTGCGCCTGACCGCCACCGAGTTCTCGCTCCTCCGCTTCTTCCTGCTGAACCCGCGCCGGGTGCTGTCCAAGTCGCAGATCCTGGACCACGTGTGGCACTACGACTTCGGCGGTGACCCGAGCGTGGTGGAGACGTACGTGAGCTACCTGCGCAAGAAGCTGGACAAGCTCGGTCCGCCGCTCATCCAGACCATCCGCCTGGTCGGGTACTCGCTGCGAGAGCCAGGGTCGTAGGTGTCGCTCCGGGCGCGCCTGCTCATCGCCGTCGGCGCGGTCGCCCTGGTAGCGCTGATCGCGGCGGACGTGGCCACCTACTCGTCGTTCCGGTCGTTCCTCTTCAATCAGGTCGACCAGTCGCTCGAGACGGCCCATCCCCCGCTCGAGCAGGCGCTCAACAGCGGGCAGGCCCTCGACGTCGGCACCGTGGCCCGTCTGGCGCCGGGGATGTTCGTCGAGGTTCGCGGCCCCGGTGGCGAGAACCTCGGTGCGTGCCGGCGTTCGTAGCGGGGCGGCCAGCAGTCGCTCCCTCGCTCCCGTGCCCACATCAACATGGGCCAGGCGGCCACGGGACCCGGACCAGGCGAGCCCGACGACCTACCTCACCGTGGGGACCGGCGACCGAGGGCGGACCACAGTTCCGGGTTCGGGCCTCGGCGCTCGTGGGAGGCAACCAGCTCATCCTGGCCGCCCCGCTCAGCGACACGTCTGGCACCCTGCACCGCCTCTTGCTCATCGAGCTGGCCGTCACCGGCGGCGCGCTTGCCGCTGCCGCGGTCCTCGGCTGGTGGGTCGTCAGGGTGGGGCTCCGTCCGCTGGAGCAGGTGGAGCGCACGGCGGATGCGATCGCCGAGGGGGACCTCACCCGCCGGGTGCCCGAGGCCCGGCCCACGACCGAGGTGGGCAGGCTGGCCCGCGCCATCAACGCCATGCTCGAGCGCATCCAGGACGCCTTCAAGCAGCGCGACCGGACCGAGGCCGAGCTGCGGCGCTCCGAGGAGCGCCTCCGACGCTTCGTGGCCGACGCCTCGCACGAGCTCCGCACGCCGCTCGCCGCCGTGTCGGCCTACGCCGAGCTGTTCGACCGCGGAGCCAGCGCCCAGCCCGAGGACCTCGCGCGGGTCATGGCGGGCGTCCGGTCCGAGACGGCGCGCATGGGGCTGCTGGTCGAGGACCTCCTGCTGCTGGCCCGCCTCGACGAGGGGCGACCCCTCGAGCGCCGGCCGGTCGAGCTGGTGCGCGTCGCCGCCGAGGCGGTCGACGCGGCGCGAACGGTCGACTCGTCGTGGCCGGCGCAGCTCGTCGCCAGCCAGCCCGTCGAGGTCACAGGGGACTCCGCCCGGCTGCGCCAGGTGATCGACAACCTGCTGGCCAACGTCCGCGCCCACACCCCGCCCGGCACGAGAACGCGCCGTGCGTGTGGCCAGAGAGGGACCCGAGGCCGTCGTCAGCGTGGCCGATGACGGGCCAGGGCTCAGCGCCGAGCAGGCGGAGAAGGCGTTCGAGCGCTTCTACCGGGCCGAGGTGTCACGGTCCCGGCAGTACGGCGGCGCCGGGCTCGGCCTCTCGATCGTCGCGGCCATCGTCGCCGCCCACGGCGGCACGCGTCGGCGTGTCCGACACCGAGGGCGGTGGCGCGACCTTCACCATCCGGCTGCCCGCCGACCAGGCCGGGGCATCGCCCGCCGAAGGCAAAGGAGACATCGGGTATCTCGGCGCCGTCGTAGCCGCGGCACGGCTGGCCAGCTCGCCGGGATCCCCGGGAGCGGCGCTTGCTCAGTACAACTCAGTACAACGAACCCCGGGGGCCCCGGCCTCCGCCAACGGCGCGCCGGCTGTCGATGCCGGAGACGGTCGCCACCAGCACCGCGGCAACCCCGATCTCGAGCAGCACCGTCACGAAGCGACCGGTGTGGATCACGTGGTTGCCCACGAAACCGCCGACGATCGATCCGACCAGGCCCAGTAGGAAGGTCGTGAGCAGGCCGATCGCTTGGTGGCCGGGTACGAGGAGACGGGCGATGCCGCCGATGATCAGGCCGACGATGGCCGTGCTGATCAAGGCCCAGATTGCGAGCCCGGCCAGCGGTAGCGCGATGAACAGGGCCACGAACAGCAGGAACAGGGTCAGGATCACGTTCTCAGCGTACAGCCACGCGGCCCGCGGCTCAGTAGCGCGGCCGGCGGGCCGGTCCTATGGTTTGGCCCATGCCAACCACCGTCAAGGGACTGGACGAGCTCAGGGCCAAGGCCGGCGAGCACCTCGGCTACAGCGACTGGCAGGAGCTGACCCAGGAACAGGTCAACCTGTTCGCCGACGCGACCGGCGACCACCAGTGGATCCACGTCGACGTCGAGAAGGCGAAGTCGGGACCGTTCGGCGGCCCGATCGCCCACGGCTACCTCACCCTGTCCCTGGCCCCCGCCCTCCTCAGCGGCCAGATCGTCCAGATCGAGGGCATGTCCATGGGCTTGAACTACGGGTGCAACAAGGTGCGCTTCCCGAGCCCGCTTCCCAGTCGGCGCCAAGTCCGCCTCGGCGCCGCCCTGCAGAGCGTGGAGGACGTCGCAGGTGGCGGCGTGCAGGCGATCATCGGCCTGACGATCGAGGTGCAGGGCCAGGAGAAGCCGGCATGCGTGGCCGAGGTCGTCTACCGGTACTACGACTGAGTCCCGCCGTCCTCGTGCACGCCGGCCGCCACCGTCCCGGCGCGGACAGGATCGACGCCGGCCTGCCCGACCAGGATAGCAGGCGATCGGAGCGGCAGTGCGCTCGGACTGATGAGCGGCGACTGCCGCCAGCGCGAGGAGCTGCTCGACAGCGGCCTCGTCCGGCGGCGGGACGCCCAGCTCGTCGGCGAAGATCCTGATCCATTCATCGGCAGTCACGAGAAGGCCTCCCGACGCAGTAGCGGAACGATGAGGTGAAGATGAATTGGCCAGCAGTGTGAGACTCGACGGCAAGGTCGCCCTGGTCACCGGGGCGTCGAAAGGCATCGGGGCCGCCATCGCCCGCGCCCTCGCGGAGAACGGCGGCGCGCGTCATGCTCTCCTCCCGCAAGCAGGAGGCGCTCGAGAAGACGGCGGCGAGCATCGACGGTGAGACGGCGGTGTTCGCCGCCCACGCCGGTGACCCGGACCAGGCCCGCGCCTGCGTCGCGGCCACGATCGAGCGTTTCGAGGGTCTGGACATCCTCGTCAACAACGCCGCCACCAATCCCTACCTGGGTCGAGCCGTCGACATCGACCTCCCTCGGTACGACAAGACGATGGAGGTGAACCTGCGGGCGCCGTTGGTATGGACGCAGGAGGCATGGCAGCAGGCCCTCGAGGCGACGGGGCGGCACGGTCGTGAACATCGCGTCCGTCGGTGGGATGACCCACGGTGGCCCCATCGGCATCTACGACGTCACCAAGGCGGGTCTCATCCACCTGACCAAGCACCTCGCCACCGAGCTCGGGCCGCAGGTGCGGGTGAACGCCATCGCCCCAGGTCTGGTCAAGACCGATTTCGCCCGCGCCCTGTGGCAGTCCGGTGGCGACGAGGACTCCTGGCCGTGGCCGCTGAAGCGTCTGGGCCGGCCCGAGGACGTCGCCGACGCAGCCGTGTTCCTCGCCAGCGAGCTCTCGTCGTGGATCACCGGCCACGTCCTGGTCGTCGACGGAGGCGGTTCACTGGGGAGCCTCGGCGCCAGCGGCTGAGGGCCGGGGCACGGCGAGTCTGCCTGGTTCGTCTTGTGCACCGGCGCCAGCCGCGAGACGTACTCAGACGATCCTCGACCGGTGCTCGGCCCAGTACCGGTCGCGCAGGACGCGCTTGTAGAGCTTGCCGGTCGGCAGCCGGGGCAGGCTGGGATCGAAGTCGACCGAGCGTGGGCACTTGTAGCTCGCCAGGTGGGCGCGGCAGAACCGGATCAGCTCCCGCTCCAGCTCCGGCCCCGGCTCGATCCCCTCGGCCGGCTGGACGACGGCCTTCACCTCCTCGCCGAGGTCGCTCGTTCGGCACCCCGATCACGGCGGCGTCGAGCACCTTCGGGTGGGTGACGAGGAGGTTCTCGGCTTCCTGCGGGTAGATGTTCACGCCTGCCCGAGATGATCATGTACGTCCGCCGGTCGGTCAGGTACAGGTACCCGTCATCGTCGAGGTAGCCGACGTCGCCGACGGTGCTCATGGTCCCCGTCGGGTCGCGTGACTCGGCCGTCTTCTCCGGGTCGTTCCAGTACTCGAAGTTCGTGGCTCCCCGGAACCACACGGTCCCCGCCGTTCCCACGGGACACTCCTTGCCGTCGTCGTCGAGGATCACGGGCTCCCCGAGCACGGGCCGCCCGACCGTGCCCCGGTGGGCCAGCCACTCGCCGGAGTCGCAGAAGGTGCACCCGTTGCCCTCGGTCGCCGCGTAGTACTCGACGATGATGGGGCCCCACCACTCGATCATCTGCTCCTTGACCGGAACCGGGCACGGCGCGGCGGCGTGGATGATCGTCTCCAGCGACGACACGTCGTACGCCAGTCCGGACCTCGTCGGGCAGCTTGAGCATGCGGCTGAACATGGTCGGCACGACCTGGGAGTGGGTGACCCGGTGACGCTCGACCAGGCGGAGGAACTGCTCGGCGTCGAAGCGCTCCATGATGATCGACGGTCGCACCCAGCCGCAGCGACAGCGCCACGCTGGCCTGCGGCGCCGAGTGGTAGAGGGGGGCCGGCGAGAGGTACACCATGCCTTCCCGCATCCGCCACAGCCGCTTGCAGGAACGCGCAGCAGCGCCAGCGGGTCGCCCGGGTGCACGTCGGGCATGGGACGGAGGATGCCCTTGGGCCGACCGGTGGTCCCCGACGAGTACAACAGGGCCAGCCCGAGCTGCTCGTCGTCGACAGGAGTCGGACGGGTAGGGGGCCACCGCCTCCTCGTAGGGCTGGAAGGGCGCGTCGTCACCTCGGCCACGCCGACCATCAGGAACAGCTCGACGTCGTGGCACAGGGGCGCCGCCGCCAGCGCGACCGTCCCGCTTGGCCGCCGAGGTGATGAGGATCCGGGCCTGACAGTCGTTGACGATGTAGGCGACCTCGTCGGCCGTGAGGTAGGAGTTGACGCAGCGTGTAGTACAGCCCGGTCCGCTCGGCGGCCGCCTCGGTCTCGAGGTACCGGGCGTTGTTCTCCATGAAGATGGCCACGTGGTCTCCACGCCGAAGACCACGGTCCCTGAACAGGTGGGCCAGCCGGTTGGCCCGGGCTTCCAGCTCACCGAAGGTGACGGTCTCCCCCGTCGTCGCCATGATGAACGCCGCCCGATCGGGATGTCGCCTGGCGTGCTCCCCGGGTACATGGGCTCGGACCGCTAGGCGGCCGAGGCTTCCGCGCCGAGACCGGCGCCGACCCGCCGGCCGGCCTGCCAGAGCAGGAGGCGGCCGTTGAGCCAGCCCGGCGTCGTGCGGAGGGGGCGGGGCGCGAGCGCGAACGCGCGCGACGCCGTCGACTGGACACGAGCGAGCTGCTGCTCGCGGCTCCGGTCCCACGCAAACCCGAACTGCTCGCGGAGCGGCTCCGGCGTCGTGCCGACCGCGACGAGGCGATGGAGGGCGAGCGCCGGTGCCAGCGCCACCCGCAGACCCACCGGAAGCGACGGGTACAGGACGTCGCCACCCAGACGGCGGCCGTCGTCGGAGACCTCGAGCGTCGCCACCATCTCGTCCACGTAGGCGCGGAACTCGTCGAGGTTCGCCGGCTGGTCTGCCAGGGGCAGGCCGAACACCTCGGCGACGAGCATCATCTCCCGGTAGTAGGTGGCGGCGTCGGCGGGAGACAGCTCCTCGACCATGTCCGTGTAGGCCCGCAGCGCCGAGTCGGTGAGGGTGGCGTGCACCCACAGCAGGTTGGCGGGATCGTTGGCCCGGTAGCTCGTCCCCGTCACGAAGTCGTGGATGCGCTGGATGCGCCGGCCCACGGCGGCGGCGAGCTCTTCGGAGCCGTACACCACGGCGTAGGTCGCCTCCAGGGTGCCCTGCAGCCGACGGAACGGATTGGACTGGAAGTCGCTGTGGTCGGCCACGCCCTGGGCCACGGCCGGATGGGCGAGCTGCAGGAGCAACGCCCGCCCGGCGGCGAGGAACAGCGCCGGCTCGGCGTTCACCCGCCGGACCACCGAGTCCCTGGGGAAGAGGTCAGCCACCTCCGGGGCCGTCCTTCAGCTCCACGATCACCTCGTGGTACGGCTCGGCCCCGACGTTGCGGGCCGTCTCTACCCCTCCCCGCCTCACCTGCGCCACCGTGCCCGGCACGACGTCGGCTTCGAGGTAGTCCCGGTAGGGGCCCTCGGTGTCGGGCTCGGGCACGACCGCGACCCGGTCGCCCCCTATCTGCACGAGCAGGTGATCGAAATCGTGCCGGTGCACCTCGCTCTCCTCGCCCGGGGCCAACCGCAGCTCCCATACCCGGACCCGGTCGTCCTCGAACAGAAGCTTCGTCCCCACGCCCCCCAGTGCTCGCTCATCGGCCACGGCCGTATCATCGCAGACCGTGACCCATCGCCTCCGGAGCGCGACGCTGGCGTTCCTCGAGGCGGCCCCCGCTGACCGGCTCGGCGGTGGAAGCGACTAGGTCGCGGCGCCCCCGACCTCCCTGTCCCCCGCGGCCGGTGAAGCACCCGTTCGGCCCCGGCGGACGGATGCTGATGGTGTTGGCGGTGACCGCTCCGGTCTGGTCGGCGGGACCGACCGCAGCGACGCACTGGCCGACGGCCAGTGTCGACTGGCTGGCGCTCACGACCTTGGTGAAGGTCGTGGAGGCGTCGGTGGTGATGCTGGTCGTCGTGGTGGCGCCGTTGCGGTCCGTGCGCTGCACCGTGAAGGTCGGTCCCGACACCGACGCCGACCTTGCCGAAGGCGCCGGTGAAGCGACGCGCACCGTTGCCGTTGCGATTGCGGTTGTTCCCGGCGCGGTCGTGCTCGAGCCCTCCCCCGCCGCCGGCACCCGCCGTTGCCCGCCCTCGGCCCTGCGAAGCCCCCGCCTGCACCCGCAGTGCATCCGTTCGCACCGGGCTGGCTGATCGCGACCGTGCGGGCGGTGAAGGGCTGGCCCGGTGTCGGTCGAGGCTCCCGGCCCGCCGTTGGCCGCCGCGCACACGCCGGCGACCAGGTCGGCGGCGGCGGCGGGCACGGTCTGGGTGAACGTCGTGGTCGGAGTGATGTTCACCGTCACCTGACCGCTCGTCGGATTCTGCACCTCGAGCGACGAGCCCGACACGGCCGCGACCGTGCCGAAGGCACCCGGTGGTGGCGTGTGCCGGGCGCCGTGGTCGTCGGGCTCTGGTTGGCGGAGCGGCTTGGTCGACGCCGTGCTGGCGCCACCGCAGGCGGCGGCGGCCAGCGCCAGCACGCCCAGGGCCGGCGACGACCGGTCGTGTCCTGGCGGTGACGGTGGATCCTGACATGTCGTAGTGTGCTCCCTATCGTTCCGCCGCTACACGGCGGAGTGGTTGGTACGAAGGCATCATTCGCTGCGCAGGGCATCGATCGGCGAGAGGCGGGCGGCCCTGGAGGCGGGATAGACGCCGAAGACGACTCCGATCCCCCCGGCGACCACGACCGCTCCGACCGTCGCCAGCAACGAGATGACACGGCGTTGGACGTGACCTGCGGTATCACCTCGGCGCCGATCAGCCCAGCACGACGCCGCCGATGCCACCGACGACGCCGAGGATCGACGCCTCGACGAGGAACTGGGCGCCGGATGACCCCGGGCGTGGCCCCCAGCGCCTTGCGCAGGCCGATCTCCCGCACCCGCTCGGTGACCGACACCAGCATGATGTTCATCACGCCGATGCCGCCGACCAGCAGGGAGATGGCGGCGATCCCGGCCAGCAGGACGGTGAGCGTCTTGTCCACCGACGTCGCCGTGGACAGGATCGACGACTGGGTCGTGATGGTGAAGTCGGCCTGGGTGGGGATGGTGATCTGGTGCGTGCCCAGGAGCAGCGAGTTGGCCTCCTGGTAGGCGGCGGACAGCGTGTCCTTGCCGTCGCCTCCAGCAGATCGAGTTCACGCTCGTTCGGGCGCTCCCGCCGAAGCAGCTGGTTCTGGGCCGTGGTGACGGGGACCAGGGCCATGTCGTCCTGGTTGGTGCTGGCCGAGCTGCCCGCCGACGTCAGGACCCCGCCCACCCGGAACGGCACGCCGTTGATGTTCACCGTCTGGCCGACGGGGTCGGCGAAGCCGAACAGGTTGGCCGCCGTGGTCGGCCCCAGGACGGCCACCTGGTTCTGGCTGGCCACGTCGCTGCTCGGTGAAGAAGCTGCCCTCGGCGAGCTGCCGGTTGCGGACTCCCAGGTAGGACGGGGTCGTCCCGACCACCGGAGCCGTCCAGTTCGCCGACCCGGCCGGTCATCGACAGCGTCCGTTGGGCCGATGGGCGCAACGGCGGCGATGTCCGGCGCGTCGAGGTGTGATCCGAGCGCGTTCGGCATCGGCGAGCGTCAGCGTGTTCGACGATCCCAAGCCGCCCCGGACGGCGCCGGACGTCGTGCTGCCGGGCGACACGACGAGCAGGTTCGTCCCGAGCGACTCGATGGCCGAGTTGACCTTCGACTGCGCGCCCTCGCCCAGCCCGACGGTGAGGATGACGGCGGCGATGCCGATGAGGATGCCGAGCACGGTGAGGATCGAGCGCAGACGGTGCGACACGATCGCTCCCGCCCCGGTGCGCAGCGTCTCCATCCAGTTCATGCCGAGGCACCGCCGTCCGGTCCTGGACCGATGCCGTCCCTGAAGCGGACGACCCGGCTGGCGCTAGGCGGCGACGTCGGCCTCGTGGGTGATCAGCACGACCGGTTCGCCCCGTCCGGTTGAGCTCCTGGAAGAGCCGGAGGATCTCGCTCGCTCGCCGCCGAGTCGAGGTTGCCGGTGGGCTCGTCGGCCAGGACCAGCGACGGATCCGTCACCAGCGCCCGGGCGACGGCCACCCGCTGCTGCTCGCCGCCCGACAGCTCACCCGGCCGATGCTCGAGCCGGTCGGCCAGACCCAACCCGCCCCAGGGCGGCCAGGGCCTTCGGCCCGCGCTCGTCGTCGCCGGCGTAGAGCAGGGGCAGCTCGACGTTGCGCCCGGCGCTGAGGCTCGGCAGCAGGTTGAACTGCTGGAAGACGAAGCCGATGCGCCGGTTGCGCACGACGGCCAGCTCCGCCTCGGTCATGGACCCGACGTCGTCGCCCGCCAGGCGGTAGGTGCCCTCGGTGGGCACGTCCAGGCAGCCGATGATGTGCATCATCGTGGACTTGCCGGATCCCGAGGGTCCCATGATGGCGACGAACTCGCCCTGCGCGATCGTCAGGGTGACGCCGCGCAGGGCCTCGACCGACAGGGTGCCCGTGCGGTAGATCTTGCGCACCTCGTCGAGCTCGATCAGCGGCCGGTCCAGCGTGGCGGTCTGTTCGGACCCGAACGGAGCCTCGCTTGTGATGGGGCCAGCTGTTCCTCCGCGGTCAGCGCCTCGCCCGGGCCAGCTGTTCCTCCGGGCTGGCCTCCCGGGCCAGCCCCGCTACCGAAGACCGACGCCATCATCGGCCGCCAGCAGCGCCACCTGCTCCGCCACCGGCACCTCCTCCACCGAAGCCGCCGCCGCCACCGGCGCGACCAGCTCCGCCGAAGCCCCCGCCCCCACCGAAGCCGCCGCCTCCACCGAAGCCCCCGGAGCCACCGAAGCCGCCGGCGCCTCCGGGCCGCGTGGAGTTGCTGCTCGGCAGGGAGGCGTTCAGGTTGGCCAGGACGACCTGATCACCGGACGTCAGCCCGGACGTGATCTGCGTGCGTGCGGCATCCGTCGCTCCGGTGGTGACGGTGCGGGTGACCTGCTTGCCGCCCTGCAGCACGTTCACGAAGCTCCGGGACCCGAAGTTGTGCACCGCACTCGTGGGCACGGTCAGCACGTTGCTCCGTCTGCTGCACCACCATCGACACCTGGGCGCTGGCGCCGGCGAACAGCCCCGGCGGCGTGCCGGTGACGGCGATGGTGACCGGGAAGCTGGCGACTCCCGAGCTCTGCGTGGCCAGCGGGGTGATCTGCGACACCGTGCCGTACACCGGCGTGGTGGAGCCGTTCGGCGTGATCACGGCCTGGTCGCCGACCTTGATCTTGCCGATCTGGGCGTCGGTGACCGAGGCCTGCACGTTGAACGAGCCGGGAGAGATGAGCACGATCGCCGGGCTCGAGGAGCTGCCGAGCCACCGGAGGAGCCCGAGGACCCCGAGGAGCCCGGTCGAGCTGGAGGAGCCCGCGGAGCCGGAGGACGACGGACCCGAGGCGCCGCCGCCAGATGGACGAACCTCCCGAGCCGCCCGAGCGGAGCTCGAACTGCTGCTCGAGCCGCTGGAGCCGCCGCCGGAGACCGACTGGCCGGGCGTGACGTTGACGGCGCCGACCGTGCCCGCGAAGGGCGTGACGATGCTGGCGTTGCCGTGCTCGACTGGGCCTGGGTGAGCTGGGCGTTAGCAGAGGCCTGCTGGGCCTGGGCTATGCGCTATCGACGCGTGGTCCGACGCGATGGTCTCGGAGGTGGCGTTGATCGGCTCGGCGGCGAGCTTGGCCTGGGCCGAGTTCACCGCCGCGTTGGCCGAGTTCAGCGAGGACTGGGCCGAGTTCTAGCTGGGCCGCCAGCGTCGGTGGTGTCGAGGGTGGCGATGGTGACGCCCGGCGGCCACCTGCTGGCCCGGTTGGACGGTGACCGTGGCCACCCGCCCACTGGTGGCGAAGTCGAGGTTGGCCGTAGAGGTGGGCTGGATCGTCCCGGTCGCCCCGATGGTCTGCCGCACCGTGCCTAGCTGGGCCGCCACAGTGCGGTACTGGGTGCCGCCGGAGCGGGTGAGCAACCATGCGGTGACGCCTCCGGCCACGATCACCACGACGAGGATGATGGCGACGACACTGCGTCGGCTTATTCTTACCGGTACCCGACGCCGCAGGTCGAGGCGGGCGAGGGACCTTGACCGGACGAACGACACCTCAGCGACCCCTATCTCCGAAGTCCAACATCTCCCACGGACGAGGCCATACCCCAGCCGCGAAGCCTCATGGGCGCATCATGCCAGCATGCCAAGCTGGGACAATCCTGAGAAGACTGTAGAAATTGGCTGAGGATGGGTACGGAGGCCGAGGACCCAGCCGGCCGGGCAGGCCGGCCCGAGGACACTGGCGGCCCGGGAGGCGGGCCCGAGCACAGGAGAACACAGGGGCGACATGGCCAACCAGCTGACAGGCGTCCATCACTTCGCCCTGACCGTCACCGACGTCGCTCGAAGCACGCCCTGGTATCAGCGGGTCCTCGGGTTGGCCGTGCTGCGCCAGGTCGAGGTGGCAGGCGTCTCGTTCGTCACCCTACGCTCGGCGGCCGGTGAGCTCGTCCTGACGCTGTACCAGCACCCCGCCAACCGCCGGGAGCCCTTCGACGAGACGCGCACGGGGCTGGACCACATCAGCTTCGGGGTCGCCAGCAGGGCGGAGTTGAAGAAGTGGAGCGAGCGTCTGAGCGACAACGGTGTCGAGCACTCGCCCGTCGCCGAGGATCCGTTCGGCGCCGTGCTCGTCTTCCGGGACCCCGACAACATCCAGCTCGAGCTGGTGGCGCCCGCGGAAGCAGAGTGAATCCGTCGTTTCGGCTGCTCCCCGTCAGGGTAAGCGGCACGATCAGCGCTCTGTTGGGGTCAGGGTGGGGAGGTGGCACAGGGTGTCTGGCGAACCGGTGCAGGGTCATCGAGTGGTCGTCCCGTGGGGGGTCGACGGCGTGATGGGTGTGGTCAAGCGGGTCTACGGCCCGCCCGGCCAGCGGCGGGCGTTGGTGGCGGTCCCCATCCAGAGCTCGTCGGGCGAGACCCTGGACGAGACGACGGTGAGCGTCTCGCTGCGGGCGCTGGACAGGGCCCGGTTGCTGCCGGTCGGCTGACCACCCGTTCGGGGTAGTCACAGCAACGTCCACCACAGGCCCCTCGCCCGTACCGTCACCCCGGGCCGGACAACGGGAGGGAAAGTCCGGGACCCGGTGAATCTCTCGACCCCATGTCGGCGTCAGTGGTGCGGGACATCGAGCTCCCCGGTCGGGGCCGCTGCCGGGTTCGCCAGCTCCAGGGGCCCCAGGGCGCGCCGACCGCCCTCCTGCTCCACGGCTGGACGGCGACAGCTGACCTCAACTGGGGCGCCTCCTACTCCAGCCTCTCCGAGCACGTCAACGTCGTGGCCCTGGACCAGCGGGGCCATGGCCGGGGCATCCGGGGCTCGTTCTCGCTCGAGGCGTGTGCCGACGACGCCGCCGCCCTCATCGAGACCCTCGGCACCGGCCCGGTCATCGCAGTGGGCTACTCGATGGGTGGACCAGTGGCGACGCTCCTGTGGCGCCGGCACCCCGAGCTCGTGGCCGGGATGGTCCTGTGCGCCACCGCTTCCCATTTTGCCGTGACGTCGTTGGAGCAGCTGGCGCTCTCCGCGCTGGCGGCTTTCGCCCGCCCGGCCGGCAGTGTGCCTCGCCCCGCTCTGCGAACGATGCGCGCCCTCGCCGCCGGCGTCCGCAGCTGGACCGGGCCCGGTTGGCGCCGGGCGGCCCTCGACGTGATCGGCCGCCACGACCTGACGGCCGTCCTCCAGGCCGCCCGGGCGCTCGTCGGCTATCGATCCGACTCCTGGCTCGGCGCCATCCAGGCGCCGGCGGCGGTCGTCATGACCACCGCCGATCATCTGGTGCCTCCGGGCCGCCAGCTCCGCCTGGCCCAGGCCATCCCGGCCTGCTCGCTCTTCGCCGTCGACGGTGACCACGGCGTCTGCAGCCTGCGACCGGAGCGGTTCGTTCCCGCGCTCCTCGCCGCCCTGGCCGACGTCGGCTCGCGGGCGGAGAACCGTCGGGGCCTCGTCCCGCCTCCTGTCGCTGCCTGAGTAACGACCGGCGGAGGAACGCCGGAGATATCGTGGCCGCGGGTCGCCGGGAGGGCAGCGTGCACGATCCCAATCTCCAGTCCCTGCGCAAGGCCGCCCGGGTGACGGTGGTCGCCACTTTCTGCTTCATGGTGGGCAAGTACGTCCTGCACGACTCGCAGCTCACCGTCATGGCCACCTTCACCGCCGTGGCCCTCACCGGAATCGCCGACTTCGGTGGTTCGCCCTGGGGCCGGACACGGGCCAACCTGGCTGCGGCCGCGGCCGGGCTCGTCCTCGTGCCCATCGGGACCTGGGTCTCGCAGGTCACGTGGACGGCATCGGTGGCGATGTTCCTCGTCGTCCTCGTCGTGTCGTTCAGCGGCATCTACAGCGGGTACTTCGCCGCCGGATCGATGGCCGTGATCCTGTTCTACGTGGTGGCGTCGGGCATCCCCGCCCCGACCAGCGCCATCCCGGCCCGTCTGGAAGGGGTGGCGCTGGCAGGCGGGCTGGCCACGATCGCTGCCGTCGGTCTGTGGCCGCTGTACGCGCGCAACAGCCTGCGAGAGCGACTCGCGAGCGCGCTCACAGCTGTCAGCGAGCTGCTGTCCGCCCTGTCGTTCGACGCCGCTGTCGGGCCGGACGAGCTGGAGCGGCGCCGGGCGGCCGCGCGCGCAGCGCGCCCTCGACGTCCGCACCTACCAGGCGACGATGGGCCCGCAGGTCCCTGCGGGCCCCACGTCCGTCCAGAGGTCACGGATGGCCCTCCTTCATGGGATCGAGCGCATGGAGGACGTCATCTACCGGCTGCTCGACGAGCCCGTGCCGGTCATGCACCTGTCGACGGCGCTCCACGCGTCGCGCGAGGCGCTGGTCGCGACCATGGCGCGCACCCTCGACGCCTGCGCCCGGAGCCTGCTCGACCAGGGCGACCCCCCGGAGCTCGATCCGGTCCTGTCGGCCAAGGAGGACTTCATCGCCGTGGCCGAGGAGGCGTTGGGCGATCTGCTGGCTCATGACGCCGACCATGCGCTGTTCGCCACCAGGGTCGACCGCACCCTCGAGACCAGGGAGCTGGCCACCGCGGTGCTCATGGCGGCCGTGCACACCCGTATCGCCGACGGCGTCGAGGCGATCGTCAGCACCGAGATGCCCGGACCGGCCACCGTGCGTCCGGTCTCCTCGGGCGACAGGCGAGCCTGGCACAAGTGGGCGCGCCGGGCTCGAAACAACCTGAACCTGGGCTCGGTCCACCTGCGCAACAGCCTCCGGCTGGCAGTCGGGCTCACCCTGGCGCGCATCGCGGTGGGCGCCCTGGACCTGCAGCACGGGTTCTGGGTCGTCTTCGCCACGCTGACAATCCTGCGGACGACAGCCAGCACGACCCGAGCCACTGCTGTGGAGGCGCTGGCCGGCACCGTGCTGGGCTTCGGGGCCGCGGCGGGGCTGGCGGTCGCCTTCGGTGGCCACCTGCTGGCGTATGCGGCCGTGCTTCCCATCGTCATCTTCCTCGCCTTCTACACGGCCACGGTCGTCAACTTCATCGTCGGACAGGCGTGCTTCACGGTGTTGATCGTCGTGCTCTTCAACATCCTCCAGCCCCTCGGGTGGAAGATCGGGCTCCTCCGCCTGGAGGACGTGGCCGCCGGGGCGGGCATCGGGGTCGCCATCGGGCTGCTGATCTGGCCGAGGGGGGCGTCGGGTCAGCTCAAGGGTGCGCTCGCAGATCTCCTGGAGGGCGGGCGGGCCTACGCGAGCAGGACGTCGCGCGCACTGTTGCCCGGCGTGGCCGAGCCCATGGACGCCGACGAGCTCCGCAAGCGGGTGCTCGGGGTAGCCGTGCGAACTGAAGACGTCTTCGCGCAGTACCTGGGCGAGCGCAAGGGCGGCGATCCGGAGGTGTGGTCCGCCATCCTCGTCGCCGGACACCGGCTCTGGTACAGCGCCGACGTCATCGGCCGCATGCGGACGCCACAGGACACGCTCTGTCGGTGCTCGGGCTTCATCAGCGCCCTGGAGCACTGCACCAGTCGGGTGTCGGAGGGGTACGGCGATGTCGCCCACGCGCTCCGCTCTGGCGCGTCGGTGCGCGTGCTCGATTCCCCGGACGCGCTCACGCACCACCTCGGGCCTCAGGCAACCGGCTGCGCCCAGGCGATGGAGGGTTCGTCGGAACCGGCGGAGGTCATGTCCGGCGTTCACCTCTTCGAGCTGAGGTCGTGGCTGCTCGAGCTCACCGACGACCTGCGCCAGCTCGAGCAGCTGGTGCTGACGCTCGATGGCCCGGCACGGGCTGGAAGAGACGGCGCCGAGGGGGTCTCCCAGGACGCCAACCAGTTGCCCGCGAGCGGGGAGCCGACGAGGATCTGAGGTGCACCTCGGGTGCACGTCCGTCACGTCGAAAGGGGAGCCCATGCCAGAGACGACAACCGCCACCGCAGCCGGCACGATCGACATCGGCGGGGACCTCACCGTCCAGCGCATGGGCTTCGGCGCCATGCGCCTGACCGGGCAGGGGATCTGGCGTGAGCCGGCGGACCCGGAGGAGTGCCGGGCCGTGCTCCGCCGGGCGATCGAGCTCGGCATCGACTTCATCGACACCGCCGACTCGTACGGCCCCGAGGTCAGCGAGCGCCTCATCGCCGAGGCGCTGCACCCCTACCCCGAGAACCTCGTCATCGCGACCAAGGGTGGCCTCGTGCGACCCGGTCCCAGCCGGTGGGATCCCGACGGGCGCCCCGAGCATCTCCGGGCTGCGTGCGAGGGCAGCCTCCAGCGCCTCCGTCTCGACCAGATACCGCTCTACCAGCTCCACCGGCCCGATCCGCGCGTTCCCCTCGAAGAGTCGGTGGGCACGCTGGCCCAGCTCAAGGACGAGGGCAAGATCCGCCACATCGGCCTGTCCAACGTCGACGAGGCGGAGCTCCATCGGGCCATGGCGGTCACGCCGATCGTGTCCGTGCAGAACCTGTTCAACCTGGGCAACCGTCGCTCCGAGGCCGTGCTCGACGTGTGCGAGACCGAGCGGCTGGCCTTCATCCCGTGGGCCCCGATCGCCCAGGGGGCTCCCGGTGGGCGAACCCTGTCCCGGATCGCCGCCGCCCACGGGGCCGACCCCGCACCAGACGGCGCTGGCGTGGCTGCTGGCTCGATCGCCGGTCATGCTGCCGATCCCCGGCACCGCCTCCGTCGCCCACCTGGAGGAGAACGTGGCCGCCGCCTCACTCCGGCTCGATCAGGCCGAGGTGGACGAGCTCGGCCTGTGACGGCCGGCGGCGGGGCAGGGGCCCCCGCCGCTTCGGAACTGGGGCCCGTCCGGGGCGTCGAGAACTACCAGAGCGGCCGGATGGGGCCATCCCGGCCGTCACCCGTGGGTGACCCTCCACCACGCAGCCTCCTCCTCACCGAGGGGAGTCGACGGGGGGCCGTCGGTGGGCCACAGCTCGTTGGCGACCCGACGCCAGTTGGCCGTCGCCTCGAGGCGCCCCAGGATGGCGAGCAGCCCGAAGTTGATGCGCTGGAGGATGACGAACGCCGGTGGCAGGCCCGCCCACTTGATGACGTCACCGTCGGTGGCCCGGCCCGTGAGATAGCGCCGGGAGACCTGGCTGGCGTAGTCCGCGGTGATGGTGGTGACCTCGTCGTGGCGGATCGGACCCCAGAACACCTCGGAGAACTCGGCCAGACGCTCGTCCGGCACCGGTGCTCCGGGCGCGATGAACCCGGCCCGTTCAATGGCCACCCGTAGGGCGGCGGCGTCGGGCTCGATGACGGCGCTGCGGACGATCGCGAACAGCGCCGCTGTGTCCTCGGGCGTGAACCTCTTCACCAGGCCGAAGTCGAGAAACGTCACCTGCCCGCCGGGGGTGAACAGATAGTTGCCGGGGTGCGGGTCGCCGTTGAACGCCCGCATGCGGTAGAGGCTGCGGAACACGAACCGGAAGATCGCTTCGGCCGCCAGGTCGCGCTCCGACTGCTCCCACCGCTCCATGTCGACGAAGCGAACGCCGTCGGCGAGCTCGGTGGTCAGCACCCGTCGGCCGCACAGCTCGGTGACGACCTCAGGGACGTGGATGAACGGGTGCCCCCGGTACCAGTCGGCGAAGGCGCGCTGGTTGGCCGCCTCCAGCTTGTAATCCAGCTCCTCGGTCAACCGGGCTCTCAGCTCGTCGCCGACGGCCCGCACGTCGAGCCCGGAGAACAGCAACGGCAGCCCGAGCGACGCCAGGTCCAGGTTGTCGAGGTCGGCGCGGATGGCCTCCTCGATGCCGGGATACTGCACCTTCACCGCCACGGCCCGCTGGTCGCTGGTGATGGCCCGGTGGACCTGGCCGATGGACGCGGCGGCGATCGGCACCGGGTCCCACTCGCTGAACAGTCGGGCGAGCGGCGCGCCGAGGTCGGCCTCGACGACGCCCCTGGCCAGCTCGCCGCTCATCGGCGGGGCGTCCTGCTGCAGCTGGGCGAGCGCGTCGCGCGCGGCGTCGGGCATGGCGGTGTCGAGGAAGCTGGCCAGCTGGCCCAGCTTCATCAAGGCGCCCTTCATGTTCCCGAGCGTGGCCGCCACCTGCTCGGCCGTCCGGAGCTCGAGCTCCGCGTCGAGCTCCTCCTTGCGCGCCGCCGAGGCGAACACGCGCCGGGCGCGGTTCGCCGCTGCTCCTGCGCCGACCTGGGAAGCCAGCTTGGCCAGCTCGCCCGTGCGGGTGGCCTGTGTGGTGGAGCCCACGGGGCCTGTAGGCCGACGCCGCCGAAGGCGGCGTCGGGCGACGACCACGCCCGCCACCGCGACCGCCGCCACGGCGGCGGCCGCACCGGTCGCCCGGCTGGGCGATCGGCCGCTGGGCACCGTTCCTCTCCCTCCTTCTGCGCGCCCGTCCCAGGATGCGCTCACTCGCCGGGAGCGCCATGATGGGGATGTGGGCCTGATCGCGGCGACAGGGTCACCCTGGGGCTGGCATCCCCACCCGGTCGGGTGGGTCGTCGTGCTCGGTCTGGCCGCAGCCTACGTGTACCTCCTTCGGTCCTGGGGTGGGGCCCAGCCGGCGCTGCCCGGCACGACCGGCCCGGGGACGACGGCCGACCCGGGAGGTCGGCCCAGCGATACGGCCGGTCCGGGAGACCGGTCCAGTGAAACGGCCGGTCCGGGAGGTCCACGGAGCGAGAGGGCGTCGCGGCGCCAGCAGGCGAGCTTCGCGGCCGGCCTGATCGTCCTGCTGATCGGCCTCGGGTGGCCGCTCGCCGACCTGGCAGATTCGTCCCTGCTGGCCCGGATGGCGCAGCGGAGCCTCCTGCTCCTGGTCGCACCGCCGCTCCTGCTGATGGGCCTTCCCCGGTGGCTCGTCGATCGTCTGACGAGACCGGTCATCGTCGACAGCATGCTGGGCGCTCTGACCCGGCCTGTCGTGGCGACGCTGCTGTTCAACGCGGCGGTGGTGGCCTCGTTCGTCGCCCCCGCCATCAACGGCGAAGCCCGGTCGGGCGCCATCGCCGCCGGCATCAACCTGGGGCTCCTGACCGTGGCCACCCTCATGTGGATACCGGCGCTGCGGACCATCCCCGGTGAGCGCTACCTCTCCACGGGTGGGCGGGCCGGCTACCTCATGGTCCAGGCCATCCTGCCCACCTTCCCGGCGCTGGTGTTCATCTTCGCCCAGCATCCTCTGTACTCGGCCTATGCCCAGGCGCCGACCACCCTCGGCCTGTCGCCGCTGCTCGACCAGCAGGTGGCGGGGGCGCTCGCCAAGGTGGCGGGGCTGGGCATACTCCTCGGCGCTGCGGGCTTCTTTCTGCTGCGCTGGCACCACGCCGAGGAGGACGGATCCGATCCCGACCCCCTCCTCTGGGACGACGTCGAGCGTGAGCTGCGGCGCCTCGAGCGACGATCCCGCAAGACGGACTCGCCGAACTAACCCGTCGGGTACGTCGCAGGTTCCGCATTGTGTCGAAAAGCGATGCTGACACGCGCACCGGCGGCCGCGACCTTGGGAACGCTGTGCTCCCACCGGCGCTGAAAGGTCCCGCCCGTCACCAGGAGGTCGCCCCGACCGAGCTCGAAGGGGCGCGACCGACCGCCACCACGGGGCCGGGCGAGGAACCGGCGCGGATCTCCCAGCGACACCAGGGCCACGATCGGCTCGGCGATCTCGCGGGCGATCCGGTCGCCGTGCCAGGCCACGCTGTCGCGCCCGTCGCGATAGAGGTTGAGGCCCATCGAGTCCAGCGTCACGCCGTAGCGCGCCGACAGCACCTCTCGCATGCGCTCGAGGACAGGCGGCTCGAGCGGCCGACCCGACGAGAGGTTCCACCCGGCCGTGAGCCGCGGCTCGGCGACGCGCCGTTCGTACATCCAGCGCGACCGCTGTCCCCAGTCGGTGTCGGCAACCAGGTCGGCGAGCAGATCGTCCGACCCGGTGACCCACCCCGGTGCATGGTCGACCCAGGAGGTCTCGTCGAGCTCGACGCGGACCAGCCCCGAGAACGACGCGTCGACATCCGGCCCCGACACCGCGTCGAGCAGCGTCGGTTGCCAGACGAGGTTCACCGCGCCGGCAGGGCGATGGTCTTGGTCTCGAGGTACTGCTCGAACCCCTCCAGGCCGTTCTGGCGCCCGATGCCGCTCATCTTGTAGCCGCCGAACGGCGAGTCGGCGCCGTACCACACGCCCCCGTTGACCGCGATCGTGCCGGTGCGAATGCGCCGGGCGACCGACAGCGCCCGCTCCTCCGATCCCGAAGTGACCATGCCAGACAGACCGTACCGGGACTCGTTGGCGATCCGGACGGCGTCGTCGTCGTCCTCGTAGGGGATCACCACGAGGACGGGACCGAAGATCTCCTCCTGGGCGATCGTCATCGAGTTGTCCACGTTGGCGAACACCGTCGGCTCCACGAAGAACCCGCGGGGCAGGCGGGACGGGCGGCCGCCACCGGTGAGCAGCTGTGCACCCTCGCGCCGCCCGGCCTCGATGTACCCCAGGACCCGCTCGCGCTGCTTGGCGCTCACGAGCGGTCCCATGATGTTCTGCGCGTCGGTCGGATCCCCGTAGGCGACCGATTCGAAGGCGGCCTTGACGATCTCGGCCGCCTCGTCGTGTCGGGCCCGAGGCACCAGTAGGCGGGTCGCGATGGCACATCCCTGGCCGGCGTGCATGCAGGTGAAGGCCGCGGCCCCCAGCTGGGTCGCGAAGTCGACGTCGTCGAGCAGCAGGTTGACGGACTTGCCGCCCAGCTCCAGGAAGACCCGCTTGAGCGTGGGCGCCCCCTTCTCCATGATCCGCTGGCCCGTCGCCGTCGAGCCGGTGAAGGAGATGAGGTCGACGCGCTCGTCGGTGACCAGTGTCTCGCCGGCGAGGTGGTCGGAGGACGTCACCACGTTGACCACACCGGCAGGGATGTCGGTCCGCTCGGCGATCAGGCGGCCGAGCCTGGTGGCGTTCCACGGCGTGTCCGGTGCCGGCTTGATGATCGTGGTGTTCCCGGTGGCGAGAGTCTGGCCGAGCTTGTTGATGGTGATCTCGACCGGGAAGTTCCAGGGGACGATCGAGCCGACCACGCCGACCGGCTCCTTCCACACCCGGCGCCGGCTCGGGATGCCGAACGCCTCCCGCTCGCCGAGGTCCCGCTCCCAGGCGAACTCCTCGATCATCTTCGCCGGCCAGCGCAGCCCGTCCTCCAGAGGAGCGTCCAGCTGCGGACCGTAGGTGACCAGCACGGGGCAACCGACCTCGGCGACGAGCTCGGACCGCAGCTCCTCGCGCTCGGACTCGAGCGCGTCCTGGAGCTGCTCGAGACACCGCTTGCGCAGTCCACGGTTGGTCGCCCAGTCGGTCTCGTCGAACGCCCGACGGGCGGCGGCGATCGCCCGCGCCATGTCCTCGGCCGACCCGTCGGCAACGGGCCCGAGCACGTCCTCGGTCGCCGGGTTGACGTTGTCGAACGTCTTGCCCGACGCCGCGTTCACCAGCTTGCCGTCGACGAGCATCCGCACTTCGCCCTGAACCTTGTCCATGGGCGACATTCTGCCCGTCCGTGCCCGGCCGCCGCCTGCCGGGCGGCCCGCCGACTAGGAGGTCGGGGGCTGGATGGTGATGCTGTCGACCCTCGCCGGGCTGGCTAGGAGGTTGACGACCTCTCCCGCCACCAGGTCGGGGTCCATGGCCGCCACGCCGAGGTAGGCCCGCTGCACCCACAGGGCGCCAGCCTCGGCAAAGAGCTCGGGGTCCCAGCCCTCGGCGAACTCGGTCACGGTCGGACCGATGACGACCCGGGTGAAGCGCACGCTCGGATGCTCCGACCGCCAGGCGAGGATCAGCTTGTCGAGACCCGCCTTGCTGACGACGTACAGGTTGAGACCGGGCCACGGTGGGGTGATCGACGCCGAGGTCGACGAGAAGTAGACGGCGCTGCCCTCGCTCGCCTCGAGGTACGAGACGGCCGCTCTGGTCACCAGGGAGGCACCCAGCAGGTTGGTGTCGAGGGCCTGGCGCCAGGTCGCATGGTCGGCGTCGATCAGCTGCACCAACGGACCCGTGCCGACGGCGTAGACGAGGCCGTCGAGGCCGCCCAGCCGATCGACCGCAGCCCCGACGACCGCCTCGCAGTCGCCCTCGTCCCGCACGTCGCAGCGAACCACGCCGGCGTCTCCACCGGCCTCGACCGCCGTCTCCTTGAGCCTCTCCACCCGGCGGGCGCCCAGGACCAACCGGGCTCCTCCCCGCGCCAACTGGACAGCGGCGGCCCGGCCGATGCCGCTCGATGCCCCGATGACCAGTATTCGCCTGCCTCCGAGCCCAGCCATGATGACCGCACGCTACCCGCCCGCGAGGTCTGGGCAAGGTGTCATGATCTGGCCCGGCGATCCGGGAATGCCCTCCCGTCGTGCATGTCACAGCCACAGGAGGATGAGCGATGAGCGAGGTGCTCCAGGGGGTACGGGTGCTCGAGGTGGCGTCGTGGACGTTCGTCCCGGCGGCCGGGGCCGTGCTGAGCGACTGGGGGGCCGACGTCATCAAGGTGGAGCATCCGGCGACGGGTGATCCCCAGCGCGGCCTGATCACCTCGGGGCTGGTGCCCCGGGCCGCAGGCGGGGCCAACTTCATGATCGAGCAGCCCAACCGGGGCAAGCGCAGCGTCGGCCTCGACATCGGCACCGATGAGGGGCGCGAGCTCCTCTACCGGCTGGTCGAGCGGTCCGACGTGTTCCTGACCAACTTCCTCCCGAGGACCCGTCGCCGGCTCCGGATCGAGGTCGACGACATCCGCGCCCGCAACCCCAGCATCGTCTACGTGCGGGGCCACGGGCAGGGGGTGCGGGGCCCCGACGCCGAGAAGGGCGGCTACGACGGGGCCTCATACTGGGCTCGAGGGGGCATCGCCAACGCGCTCACACCGCCGGGGGCGGAGTACCCCGTCACGCAGCGACCCGGCTTCGGCGACCTGGCCGGAGGCATGACCATCGCCGGGGCCATCTCGGCCGCGCTCTTCCGCCGCCAGCGGGACGGCGAGGGATCGATCGTCGACATCTCGTTGCTCGGCGTGGCGATGTGGATGCTCTCGCCCGACATTGTCGCCAGCAAGCTGTTCGAGGGAATGTCGACGCCGAGCTTCAACCGCGCCAGCTCACCCAACCCGCTGGTGAACGTGTACAAGACCAACGACGGTCGCTTCCTCACCCTGATCATGCTGGAGGGGGACAAGTACTGGCCCGACCTGTGCCGGAACATCGGACGACCGGAGCTGGTCGACGATCCTCGCTTCGTCGACGCGGCGACGAGGTTCGAGAACCGGGCCGAGTGCGTTCGTCTGCTGGACGAGACGTTCGCGTCCCAGACGCTGGCAGAGTGGCGAGAGCGCCTGGCCAACGTCAAGGGCGTCTGGGCACCTGTGCAGACGGCGCGGGAGATCCACGACGACCCCCAGGTGGCAGCCAACGGCTACCTCCCCCAGGTCGAGGTCGGCGACGGGGAGTCCCTGGCCCTGGTCGCGAACCCGGTGCAGTTCGACGAGGCGCCCGCCTCTCTCCGACGAGCGCCAGAGCACGGCGAGCACACCGAGGAGGTCCTCCTCGAGATGGGCATCAGCTGGGAGGACATCGTCGCCTACAAGGAGTCGGCGGCCATCCTCTGACCCAGGGCTTCGCCCTCGTCCCCCGTTGGGGGGATCGTCCGTTTCGCTCTGTGGCCGGGCGCGTCGATGCCCCAAGATGTGTTTCCACCAGCATCGATTCGGCGCTACGGTTTCGGTGTACCGGCCGGGCCCACAGGCCGGATCGGGAGGGAGGTGCACCGGTACCGGACCGAGACCGGCCAGTCCGTGGGGCGCGGCCCGGGAGCCGGGCGCCACGACCATGCGGCTCCTACGCCATTTCGCGCGGAGGACGGCACACGCAGGCCCAACGGGCCCACGGGGCTCGTCGCAGAGGAGAAGAATGAAGCTTCCCGCAGCGTTCGGGTACAGCATCTCCGACGTCACCGACCCGCCGGTGATGACCGTGCGAGGCGAGGTCGACCTCGCTTCGGCGCCCAAGCTCGCCGCGGCCATGACCGAGCTGATCGACCGGGGCCACAGCCACGTGGCGGTCGACCTCGGGGCGGTCGAGTTCATCGACTCGAGCGGGCTGGGTGTACTCGTCGGCTCCCTTCGGCGACTGCGCGAGCAGGATGGGGATCTCGTGCTGCGAGCCGCCAGCCCGGCGGTCGCGCGCATCCTCGAGCTCACCGGGCTCGACGGCCTCCTCCCCCTGGCGAACGCCGGCTCGCCCCAGGACGGCGCCTGAGGTCCGTCTCCCCCGCATCGGGCCAGTCTCCCGAAGCGTGGTTCAAGCGGGGCCCCCCTGGGTACGTCGCTGGCGACCCGTCACAACACGCGTTCCACTAGGTCGAGGGGGGCACGATGACCAGCTCCGTCATAGAGGTCCGTGCAGGGGGCGATCCACGCACGGCCGTCGTGGCCCTGCACGATGCCCTCGACGTGCACAGCGCCGGGCTGGTGCGCGACCGCCTCCAGCAGGTGCTCGGTCAAGGCTGGAAGACGATCATCATCGATCTTCGTGAGGTCGAGTTCATGGACTCGACGGGGCTCGGCGTCCTCATCGGCGCCCGGCGCCGCTCACAGGATGCGGGCGTGAAGCTCGTGCTGGCCCGGCCCAGCCGGGCCACGTACCGGCTGCTCACGATCACGGGGATGCGCCGGCACTTCACCATCACCAAGGGTCTTCGCCAAGGCGCTGGCACGGCCGCCTGATCGCGGCGGAGACGGCGGAGGAGCCGCCCTACTCCTCCAGATCGGGCATGCGGGGCACGTAGGCGCCCCGGCCCATGGCCATGCTCTCCTCGAAGTCCGTCGACTCGTCGACCCCGCCCAGCACCTCGGTGACCCAGGGCAGGCGGTCCCGCAGGATCCGCTCGACACCGGCCTGAAGCGTCGTGGCGCTGATGGCACAGGAGCTGCAGGAGCCCTGCAGCGTGACCTCGACGATCCCTGCCTCCGCGTCAGCGCTGGTCAGCACCAGGTCGCCGCCGTCGGCCTGGACGGCCGGCCGCATCAGGTCGAGGAGCGAGTCCAGCTCGCACAGGCGCTCGTCACGTTCCTCGTCGCTCAGCACAGTCACACCTCCAAACCTGGTCAACACCATTCTGCCCCTCATTCATCCGACACCCGCCCCTCACAGTCTCCTCACACCCGTGTGACTGAATCGCGCTGCGACATCGGCACGAAGGGGCGGCGATGAACGGGTCCCGGGCCAGCCTGGCCCACCTCTACCGCCGGGCCGGGTTCGGGGGGCGCCCGGAGGAGATCGACGCCGCCGTCGCCGCCGGGTACGGGGCCACCGTCGAACGTCTGCTGGACCGGTCCCGTCCCGACCCGGTCGCCGCCGCCGTCGCCCCGCCGCCGCTGACCGCGACGTTCACGCGCCCATCCACCGATCCCGCCACGGCGATGGCAGAGGCCCGCTCACTGGCCCAGGAGGGCAGGTCGCTCGCGCTGTGGTGGCTCCAGCGGATGGCCGCCGCCTCCAGCCCGCTGCCCGAGAAGCTCGCCCTCCTGTGGCACGGCCACTTCGCCACCTCGCTCCAGAAGGTTCGGTACCCCAAGCTGATGTACGACCAGAACCAGCTCTTCCGGACCATGGGCGCCGGGAGCTTCGCCTCGCTCACCCAGGCGGTGGCCAAGGACCCGGCCATGCTGATCTGGCTCGACGCCTCAACGGACAAGAAGTCGCATCCGAACGAGAACTTCGCCCGGGAGCTGATGGAGCTCTTCACCCTGGGCATCGGCAACTACACCGAGGACGATGTCAGGCAGGCGGCCCGCTGCTTCACCGGGTGGGTCTTCGACCGCCAGACCGGAGCCTTCGCCCTCCAGGCTCGTCAGCACGACAACGACCCCAAGACCGTGCTCGGCCAGAGCGGCAACCTCTCCGGCGAGGACGTCATCGACATCGTCACGCACAGCCCCGTGGAGCGCGCTACGTCGTAGCCAGGCTGTGGAGCCACCTCGCCTATCCGGTGAAGCCGAGCGACCCCGTGGTGAGCGACCTCGTTCCCAGCTACGCGTCCGACCTCGATCTCACGGCGCTCCTCCGCGCCGTCCTCGCCCATCCCGAGTTCACGTCGGACTCCGCCGTGAACGGTCTCGTCAAACAGCCGATCGAGTACGTCGTGGGTTCGCTCCGCGCCCTGCGTCTGCCGGTCGACCAACCCGCCGTGCTGGCGGTGCTGCAGGCCCTGGGCCAGGTGCCCTTCGCCCCGCCGAGCGTCGGCGGCTGGCCCCAGAATGCCTACTGGCTGTCGACGGCGGCCGCCCTCGAGCGGCTCCGTTTCGCCGACATCGTCGTCCCCAGAGCGGACCTGACATCGATCGCAGACGCGGCGCCGGGCCAGCGCGCCGACGCCGTCGCCCACCTGCTGTCGGTGGACTCCTGGTCCCCGAGGACCTCCGACGCGCTCGCCCGGGTCGCCGGGGATCCCGCGGCCATGACGAGGCTGGCGCTGGTCTCGCCCGAGTACGTGAGCAACTGAGGGAGCGAACAGGCGTATGCCGTCCGGTCACCGATTGTCCAGAAGACAGTTCATCGGAGGAGCGGTGGGCGCGGGCGCCGCCGGAGCCGTCGCGCTGACGCTCGCCCGCCATCCCGTCGAGTCGATGCTGTCGGGCAGCAGCGCCAGCGGGTCCACCCCGAAGGACGCCACGCTCGTCCTCTGCACGCTGTACGGGGGCAACGACGGCCTGAACACGGTGATCCCGTACCAGGACGGGAACTACCTGGGCGGGCGGGGTCAGCTCGCCTACCAGCCCCACGAGGTGATGCCACTGGAGGACGGGCTGGCCCTCCATCCCAACCTGACCGGGTTCAAGAAGCTCTGGGACGCCGGGCACCTCGCCATCGTGCGAGGCGTGGGCTACCCCAACCCCAACTTCAGCCATTTCCGGTCCATGGACATCTGGCAGACGGGGGTCCCCGAGACGAGCACCACGACCGGGTGGTTGGGGCGGTGGCTCGACGCCACCGGCACCGACCCGCTTCGTGCGCTCTCGATGGGCCCCAACCTGCCCGTGGCCCTCAGCGGCGAACGGACGCAGGCTGCCGCCGTTCCCTCCGGCTCGATGCGGCTACCCGGTTCGGCCATGGAGCAGTCGGCGTTCGCCGTCATGGAGGCGGCCGACCCAGCTGAGCCCTCTGTGCGGGCGGCGGTGGCGCAGTCGGGCGCCGACATGCTCAGGGTCCAGCACACCCTGGGGGGTGTGCTGGACCAATCAGTGGGGGCGGGAACGGCCGGGTCAGCGAACGAGCGGGGTCAGCTGGCCACCCAGCTCGACGTGGTCAGCCGCCTCATCACGGCGGGCGTGCCGTCCAAGGTGTACGCCGTCAGCCTCAACGGCTTCGACACCCACGCCAACGAGAAGCAGACCCAGGCCAGGCTGTTGGGCCAGGTGGACCAGGCCATCAGCGGCTTCGTGAGCAGCGTGGAGCACGACCGCCGGGGGCAGGGGACGGTCGTGGTCGTCTACTCGGAGTTCGGCCGGCGGGTCTCGGCCAACGCCAGTGGCGGCACCGACCACGGGTCGGCCGCTCCCGTCTTCGTGGCCGGCCCCAGGGTCAAGGGCGGCTTCTACGGCGAGGAGCCCAGCCTGGTCGACCTCGACGACGGGAACCTGCGGTTCACCACCGATTTCCGGTCGGTCTACGCAACCGTGCTGGAGAAGGTCGTCGGCGTCGACCCCAAGGTGGCGCTGGGCCGGAGCTTCCCGTCGCTCGACTTCGTTTGAGGGGGCGCTCCGGGGCCGATACCGGGCTGTCTCACGTCAGCGGTGGCAGCATTTAGAGTTGACGGGAGCCGAGCTGGCCCCTGCCGGGGGCCGCGCCGTGCGCAGCGCGCAGCGACGACGAGCCCGGACTGGAGACGAGCCTTGGTGAGACAGCAGAGCCCACTCCCAGCCGGGGAGGGTGGCCAGGACCCAGCCGCGCAGGCGGCTGGGTCCGATACCGGGCGCTCGGGTCCTGGGTCGCCTCCCGAGGGGACCCAGGATGTGCAGGCAGGGCGAGGCCGGCACCGCCGAGACTCCCTCCCCGCCGGCCTGCTCCGGACGGCGCGACCCCGCCAGTGGGTGAAGAACGTGCTGGTCTTCGCGGCGCCGGGCGCGGCTGGCGTGCTCGGGCACGCGGGGCCGTTCCTCCGCTCCCTGGCCGCCTTCGGGATCTTCTGCGTGACGGCCAGCGGGACGTACTTCGTGAACGACGCGCTCGACCACGCGGCCGATCGCCTGCATCCCACCAAACGCTATCGGCCAGTGGCGTCGGGCATCGTGCCCGTCAACCTCGCCCTCGTCGTTGGCGTCGGCCTTCTCGTCGCCGGCATCCTGCTCGCCTTCCTGGTGAAGGGACAGCTGGCCCTGGTGATGGCCGTCTACGTCGGCATCCAGTTCGCGTACAGCTTCTGGCTCAAGGACGAGGCGATCGTCGACCTCGCCGCCGTGGCATCGGGTTTCGTGCTGCGGGCCATCGCCGGTGGCGTGGCAGCCGGCGTCGTGCTGTCGAACTGGTTCCTGATCGTGGCCTCGTTCGGGTCGCTCTTCATGGTCGCCGGCAAGCGCCACGCCGAGCACCTCGATCTCGGGGAGAGCCGCGAGGGCCATCGGGCCACGCTCGGCCAGTACTCGCTGTCGTTCCTGCGCTACGTGCGCTCGGTGGCGTCGGCGGTGGCGATCGCCGGGTACTGCGTCTGGGCATTCGAGAAGGCCGGTGCCGCGGGCCACGGGGCGATCTGGTTCCAGCTGTCGATCGCGCCGTTCGTGATCGCCGTCCTCCGCTACGCCCTGCTGCTCGACGCCGGGAAGGGGGGCGCACCCGAGGAGATCGTGCTCGGGGACCGCCCCCTCGAGGTGATGGGAGCGGCGTGGATCTTCGTCTTCGCCCTCGGCGTCTATGCCGTCTGAGCATCCGCCGTCACCGGCCGTCGAGCTGCTGACGGGCTGGGGTCGCACCGCCCCGACGGCGGCCGAGGTCGCCCGCCCTTCTGAGCCCGGCCAGGTCGGGGACGCCGTGAGCTCCATGCCGGCGCGGGGTCTCATCCCCCGCGGCCTGGGACGCAGCTACGGCGACGCCGCCCAGTGCGCCGGCGGCCTGGTGATCGACGCCACCGGCCTCGACCGGATCCGCCACGCCGACCTCACGAGCGGCGAGATCACGGTGGACGCCGGCGTCAGCCTCGACACCTTGATGAAGGTGTTCCTGCCCCGCGGGTGGTTCGTCCCGGTCACGCCGGGGACGCGCTTCGTCACCGTCGGCGGCGCCATCGCTGCCGACATCCACGGCAAGAACCACCACCGGGACGGGAGCTTCGCGTCGCACGTGAGCTCGTTCACCCTCGCCACTCCCACTGGTCAGCGCCGGGTGACACCCGGCGACGACCCTGAGCTGTTCTGGGCGACCGCCGGCGGGCTCGGCCTGACCGGCGTCGTGCTCGAGGCCACCATCCGTCTGCTGCCGGTCGAGACGACCCGCATGCGGGTGGACACCGAACGGGCCAACGACCTCGACGACGTCCTGTCCCGCATGGAGAGCCGCGACCACCTGTACCAGTACTCGGTGGCCTGGATCGACTGCCTCGCCCGCGGGCGCTCGCTCGGCCGCTCGGTCCTCACGAGAGGCGACCACGCCCGCCTCGACGAGCTGGCCCCCGCCGACCGGGCCACGGCCCTGGACTTCGCGCCCTCAACCCTCCTCGAGGCTCCCCCCGTCGTGCCCGACGGCCTGCTCAACCGTCTGACGGTCACCGCGTTCAACGAGCTGTGGTTTCGCAAGGCGCCCAAGCACCAGGTGGGCCACATCGAGTCGCTCGCCTGGTTCTTCCACCCCCTCGACGGCGTCGGCTCCTGGAACCGCCTCTACGGCTCCCGGGGGTTCCTCCAGTACCAGATGGCGGTGCCGTTCGGCGCCGAGGACACGCTGCGGGCAGCGCTCGAGCGCCTGAGCGGGGCGGGCCAGGCCTCGTTCCTCGCCGTGCTCAAGCGCTTCGGCCCCGCTGATCCCGGACCGCTGTCCTTCCCGTTGCCGGGGTGGACGCTCGCCCTCGACCTGCCCGTGGGCTCCCCGCAGCTGGGCCCGCTCCTGGACGGGCTCGACGACCTCGTCGTCGAGGCCGGTGGGCGCGTCTACCTGGCCAAGGACTCGCGGCTGCGGCCGGAGCTGCTGCCCGCCATGTACCCGCGCCTGGACGAGTGGCAGGCCGCACGCCGTCGGGTCGACCCCGACGGCGTGCTCTCGTCCGACCTGGCCCGCCGGCTGCGGTTGCTGGAGGGCGGCCCTTCGGGCCGCCCTCCAGAGATGGCCTCGGTCGCCACGAGCACCGCAACCACGAGAGGAGAACAGCGATGAACGACGCCCTCGGCTCGCCCCAGTCGGCGCTCGTGCTGGGCGGCACGTCGGAGATCGCCCGGGCGACCCTCCGGGCCCTGATCGCCCGCCGCTGCCGGACGGTCGTGCTGGCCGGACGCGACAAGGCCAGCCTGGACGAGGCCGCGGCCGAGGCGCGCAGCGAGGGTGCGACCACGGGTGGAGACCGTTGCGTTCGACGCCCAGGATGTCGCCGGCCAGGGCCGGCTGGTCGACGAGGTGTTCGACCGTCACGGCGACATCGACCTGGTCCTCGTGGCCGCCGGCGTCCTCGGCGACCAGGAGGCCGTCGAGAAGGACCCCGCCGCCGTGGGTGAGATCGTCACCACCAACTTCACCGGCCCCGCCTCGGCGATGCTCGCCTGCGGCGAACCGACTGCGACGCCAGGGCCACGGCGTCCTGGTCGTGCTGTCCTCGGTGGCCGGCGAGCGGGCGCGGCGGGCCAACTTCGTGTACGGCTCGTCCAAGGCCGGCCTCGACGCCTTCGCCCAGGGACTCGCCAGCTCGCTGGTGGGCTCGGGCGCCAGAGTGATGATCGTCCGTCCGGGTTTCGTCCGCACCCGGATGACGGCGGGGATGAGCCCCGCGCCCATGGCCACGACCGCCGACGAGGTCGCCCAGGTCATCGTGCGGGGGCTCGAGAAGGGCGCCGAGGTCGGTCTGGGCGCCACCGCCCCTGCGATGGGTGATGGTCGTGCTGCGCCACCTGCCCCGGGCGCTGTTCCGCCGGATACCGGCCTGATGGACCGGCGGGCTGGCGCAGGTGCCGGCCCGGAGAGCCGGCCCGGGAGGACGGCCGGAGAGCACAGCCGGCCCGGGAGGACGGCCGGAGAGCACAGCCGGCCCAAGGAGGCGGAGGCGGCGGCGCCGGCGGTGGCCGCCTTCGACTTCGACGGCACCCTCAGCCGGCGAGACAGCCTGCTGCCGTTCCTCGTCTTCGTGCGGGGAGCGGCGGCGACCGCTCGGGCGGTCGTCGCCGAGGGCCCTCGGTTCGGGCGCGTCCTGCTGGGCAAGGCGTCCCGCGACGAGGCCAAGGAGGCGCTGCTGACCCGCCTGCTGTCGGGCGCCGAGGCCGCGCAGCTGACGGAGTCGGGGCGGGCGTTCGCAGAGCGCCTCGTCGCCCGGGGGCTGCGGCCGGCGATGCGCCACCGCCTGCAGTGGCACCGCCAGGCCGGTCACCGCGTGGTCATCGTCTCGGCCTCGCCGACCATCTACCTGACGACGGCCGGCCGCAGGCTCGGTGTCGACGCCGTGCTGGCGACCGAGCTCGAGGTCGACACGGACGGGCGGCTGACGGGCAAGCTGGCGGGACGCAACTGTCGGGGAGACGAGAAGGCCAACCGCCTGCGAGCCTGGCTCGACGCCTCGGCACCCGACCGGTCGGGACAGCTTCCGCGGCTGTGGGCGTACGGCGACAGCCGCGGCGACACCGAGATGCTGGCCCTCGCCGACGTCGCCGTGTGGGTCGGGTGGCGCCGCTACTGGCCCGGCCGGACCGCTCGATCGTGACGCGGTGAAGGGCCGGTCAGTGGGTGGATGAGCACCAGCTGCGACCGACGACCCTCAGCTGTCGCTCGTACCGGTCGAGCACGTGCTCCCAGTCGTAACGGTCTTCGACGTACCTGCGTCCGGCCAGACCGAGGGACCGGCCCAACCCGGGGTCCTCGGCCAGGATGTCCACGGCAGCTTCGAACTCGGCGAAGCCGGTGTAGGGAATGCCGCCGCCGCTGCGACGAGCCTGACCCGTGAGCACGTCGCTGCGTCCCTGGACGAGGACCGGCTTTCGCGCCGCCCACGCCTCGCTCAGCACCATGGAGAAGCTCTCGAAGTACGAGGGCACGACCACGGCCCACGCCCCGGCCAACGCTCCGCGCCGGGCGGCGTCGTCGACGAAACCGGTCAGCACCACGTCAGGGTGCGGTTCCAGGTCGGTCACCTGCTCCCCGAGCACGACGAGAGCCAGCTCGCCTCCGTTGCGCTGCTTGTAGGTGACGAAGAAGTCGTACAGCTCCTGCGAGCCCTTGTGGGGATCGACGCGCCCGACCACGAGGAGGTAGGGGCGATCCCCCAGGCCATATGCGGTCCGGAAGGACGCCTCGTCACCGGTGAAGTCCAGATCGACTCCGATGCCCACGACGCTGGTGGGTGCGACCGACCGGCGGCGCCGGCGGATCAGCGCCGCCTCTTCCTCGGTCGAGCACGCGAAGGCATGGGGCTGGCGAAGCACGAAGTCGAACAGGTCGAGGTAGAGGGCGGGCTCGTCGTGCGCTGTCGGATGCAGCACGGTCGGAACCAGCCGGGCAGCGACGGGCAGCCCGTCGTACGTGACCTTGTACAAGTAGGTGAAGAAGACAGCGACGTCGTAGGCCCAGGCCCGCTCTTGCAGCCACGGCACCAGCTCGGGAACGTCCGGACCCTGCTGGCGCATCCACTCGTGTTGCATCTGGAAGGGTGCCGACCGGTCGTTGCCGAACACCCGGCCGCTCAGGTCGCCGAAGATCCGGAGGTCGCGAGGGCGGCGCACGGGAAGGCGGTGCACCGCCACACCGTCGATGGTCTCGGTGCCAGGCTCGTAGGTGTTCGCCCAGTCCATGTAGTGCCGGGCGCAGGTGGTGAGCACCTCGACGTCGTGGCCCCTGGCCGCGAGCCTGGTCGCGAACTGGCGGCAGTGCAGCTCGGCTCCGCCGGCTACCTCGGAGCCGTAGCGCTGCACGACAAAGAGGATCTTCAGGATTCGATCACCGCCACCAGGTCCTCGACCACGTCCTTGCGGGAGGCCTGCTCGTCGAGGACAGCGAGACGCTCTCGGCCCCGGTCAGCGAGCACCTGGCGAAGACCCTCGTCGCCTACGAGAGCCGAGACGGCCTCCGCCGCCACCAACGGGGAGTCGTCAGGGTCGAGCAGGAGCCCTGCGCCTCCGAGCGTCTCCGGGACAGCCGTGTGCGCTCGGGCCACGATCGGCAGGTCGAAGGTCATGGCCTCGAGCAACGGGACGCAGAAGCCCTCGTGCTCGCTTGCGGTGACGAACACGTCCGCGCGCCGGTAATAGGTCACCAGGGCCTCCAGGCTGATCGGTCCGGTAAACCACGCACGGCGCAACCGAAGCTCCGCCGCGTAGAGCTCGACCGCCTGGCGGAAGGGCTCCAGGCGAGCCGGTCCGGCCATGAACAGGTGGGCGTTGGGCTCGAGGTAGGTCACCAGTGCGTGGTAGGCGGCGAGCAGCCAGTCGTGGCGCTTGTGCGGAGAGACCTGACCGACGAACAGCACGACGGGCCCGTCGACACCGGCCAGCGCCGATACGGTCGCGGGATCGTCGGGAACGGCCCGCAGGCGCGACGAGTCCACTCGCAACGGCAGGACGTCCACGTTCCGATAGCCCATGCTGCGCAGGTCGGCCGCGTTGAACTCGGAGTCCGCCACCGCGACGACGACGCGCTCGGCCAGCTTGGCCACCTCGTAACGACCCGCCTCGAGCAGGCTGGCGAAACCACTGTCGTAGGGCACGAAGTACCCGGGCGGCGTGATGTTGTGGTACACGACCGCCAGGGGCTCGGGTCGTTCGTACAGGAAGGAGAAGACCGTCGGCTCGCCGATCGACGCGTGGTAGACGATGAGATCCGCCTTCTGCTGCTTCCGTGGCGGAGCAAACTCCGACAGCATGCGGACCTCTCCGACCATCGCCGGATGCACGTGCCGGGCGTAGATCTCCGACGGCCCGAGCTCGCGCAGCTTGGCCTGGAGCTCGAGGGCAGCGTTGGTGATGGCGTCGCCCGGCCCCGCCGACACCAGAACCTGGTGAATCTCGTTCACCGGGTGGCGACTATGGCGTAGTCGGTCGGCGAGAACAGCAGTCGATTGAGGCGGTCCACGTTCGCCTTCTGAGACGGAGGGTCCTCGTCGTCCACCTCCAGGAGGTCGTCCTTGGGTGGTGGCGACCTCGGAACGACGCTCACGTCCGAGAAGCCCGCCTCGGTGAAGAGGAACTGGAGATACGCCGGGTGGATGAGACGGTCGTGGGTCGGATCCACGTAGAAGGAGTGGGCGTAGACGTACAACGACAGCGGGTTGATCGTCTCGACGATCATTCGTCCACCGGGCCGAAGCTTGTCCACGGCCAACAACACGATCTCGGCCGCCTCCTGTGGGCTCAGGTGCTCGATGACCTGGATCAGGACGATGCCACCGAGCGAGGCGTCCTCGGCGCGGGCGATCCGTGCCAGCCCGTCCCCCTGCTCGACGGCGAGCCCCTGGGCCTGCGCCTGTCTCGCCAGGTCGCCGTCCAGCTCGACTCCGCTCGCCTCCACCCCCAGCTCACCGAGCAGGGCCAGAAACTCCCCCCGCCCGCACCCGACGTCGATCACCGGCCCCTGGCCGACGAGGTTGCCGGCGAGGTCCCGGTACCGCTCCAGCAGCTCGTCTCGGGACCCTCGAAACGACTCCTCGAAACGTTCCTGGGAGAACCACGGATGGAACTCCCGCCTCGCCTCCGCCGCCTCGAGCTCCTCCATCCTGCGCTCGAGCTCTGCCGCACTCTGCCCCGAGTCGCTCGGCGTCCGGTCGTACAGAGCGAGCCGGTCGATCACCATGTCGATCCTGTCGGACAGATCGGAGTGGCCGTGCTTCCGTTCGTCCGATGTGCGATCCACCATCGCCTCGAGGAGCTCGCGCACGTCCGTGGCGAACTCCTGCATCTGCTCGAGCACTCCCTGGGTCTGCCGATGCACGAGGCGCCCGATCAGACGGTGCATCACTCCCCCGCCGGGCATCTTGGACTTCAGCGGGATCCGGGCGGGGCTGAAGGCCGGCATCGCAGCCAGACGGTTGAATCGAGCAGCGACGAGGCCGGTATCGGATGCGATCCTCTTTCCGGCCACGCGCTCGAAAGTGCACGTCCAAATCGGTTTCGAACCCAGCAGGATAGACACCGGCTCGGCGGCGGCCGTCGACTCGATCCCGGATGCGCGAGAGGACGTCGTCGAGGTTCACGCTGTCGGCCTGGACGCTGTGCTCCTCCATCGACCGAGCAGGCTCGTCTTCCATCGCGGCGATGTTATCTGACGGGCTCACGCAGGCAAGATGGGCCCAGGGCGGCGACCGGCTCGCCCGGTCGGCCGACGCGCACCTCGCGCCTAGTGGGACCCGCGTCTGCTGGCTAGTTCGTGGGCGCCAGAGGTCCGGCTCCCGGGCTCGGCACCCTGGGCGCGTGCCATGACGTCCAAGTGATCGTGGGTGTTCTCGTTGAAGACGCGCATGACATCCTCGGGCGACGACACCGGGATGTCGGCCCCGTCGGGCATAAGGATCTCGAAGGAATAGCCGAACGAGGCGAGCAACCTGAGCATCTCGATGCCGGTCATAGCCGACCGGACTTCCAGGGCTGGAGGCGAGAACTCGAAGAATATCGTCGGCGAGCAACGACGAATCGTCTTCTCCGCTCCTCGGAGCACCTGCCCCTCGGCGCCTTCGACGTCGACCTTCATCATGTCGACCTGCAGGTCGGGATCGATCAGACGGTCCAGCGCCTTTGCCTCCACCAGATCGCCGACACCCAGCGTGCGGGGGTCGCCGTCGAATTGCTCGATCACGCCGTTCCCCCCCGACCGGCTGTAGAACAGGACGCTCGGGCCGTCGCTCACCGCCAGTGGGAAGACGTCGACGTTGTCCAGGTGATTGGTCAGGATGTTCAACAGGAGGACCGAATGGTTCTGAGGCCCGGGCTCGCAGGAGATGACCCGACCCGACGGCCCGACCAGTCGCCCGGCCAACACCGTATAGAAGCCCAGGGACGCCCCGATATCGACGAAGACCGATCCTGGCGACAACAAGTCGGTGAGCCGCCTCGTGACGTGCTCCTCGTACGCCCGCCCATTTCGCAGGGCCTCCCCGACTTCGGCATCATCCGGCCGCACGTAGAGGCGAAAGCCAGCATGGAGGTCGACCGGCTCCGGTGTGCCGGTCGTGAACGCGAACGTCCGCTGGAGCCGCTGGCGAAACTCCGGCGAGCTGACGAAGTTGGTCACGAGCTCATCGACAGGGGTCGGGCGGCTGGCGATCTTGTGGACGTGGCCACAGAGGCCTCGCTCGTCCGGCTCCCGACCCAGGAGCAGGCGGTAGCAGGCACGGACGTCCCCTGCCGTGGCGCTCTCCGGGTGCCCTTGCCAGCGGAAGCGAAGCAGACGGATCGAGTCGCGCATCCGTTGCGAACGAAAGCGAGCGACCTGGACCGCGTCCCTCGTGCTCGGCGGCGCAGCCCGAACGGCCCGCCGCCCGAGGTCGCCGAGCCGCGATGCGTACGTCCTCGCCTCCGGGCCCCGGATCATTCCCGGCACTATACCGGCCGTGGTCACACGTCCTTGGCCCTGGCCGCGCTCTCACCGGCGCGGTACCGCGCCACTGTCGAGGGGGCAGATTACAAGATTGCAACTTCCCCACCACAGCCTCCCGCTGGTGTCGCGATGAGACCAACGCCGGGTCCACCGGGCGTCGCTCACGCAGCATCAGCAGTGGTCGCGCGCCACTGCCAGGTGTCATGCCGGGCTGGTGTCCCCGGGGGTCCGGACGGCTGTGGGCCGTGGCCAAGGCGGTCTGCGTACCTCAGTCGTGCAGTTCTTCCGGCTACTATTGAGTCCTGGTCAGGCCAGGGTTGGTCGTGACCTGTCTGCCCGCGCCGAACCGGACTGCTTGAACCTCAGGTGACCACCAAGTCGTTACCGCCCTCGGGGCATACCTCCTTCGATCTGGCTACCGCTCCGATGCAGCGGGTCCACACGCCGGAACCCCTGTTCCTCGGCTTCGGCCGGGCTGTGCGGGAGATCATCCAGTACCGGGAGTTGCTCGGCCAGCTGGTGCGCAAGGAGCTGAAGATCAAGTACAAGGACTCGGTCCTTGGATTCTTCTGGACGCTCCTGCGGCCGCTCACCCAGCTCCTGGTCTACTCCCTGGCCATCGGCTTCTTCCTGGGGGCGAGCAGGAACATCCCCGAGTTCGGGGTGTACATGTTCACGGGTCTACTGGCGTGGACGTTGTTCACCGAGATCCTGTCCGGCTCGACCGGCACGATCGTCAACAACGCGGGGCTGATCAAGAAGATCTACCTACCGAGCGAGCTCTTTCCGCTGTCGGTCGTCGGCGCATCCCTGGTCAACTTCGCGCTGCAGCTCGTCATTCTCCTCGGGGCTTGGGCCTACACCGGCAAGTGGCCCAGCCCGAGCGGCTTGCCGCTGGTGCTGCTGGCCCTCCTCGTGCTGCTCGTCTTCGGCACTGCCCTCGGCCTCGTCCTGTCCGCGGTCAACGTCTACCTACGCGATGTCCAGTACCTGGTCGAGGTCGGCCTCCTGCTGTGGTTCTGGATGACGCCGATCATCTACGACTGGACCAAGGTCCACGACAAGCTGGTCGTCAGTCATCACCTCACGTTCCTCTTCCAGATCTATCTGGCCAACCCGCTGGCCAACGTCGCGCTGGCGTTCCAGCGGGTGCTGTGGCCGGCAGGCAAGGGGACGCCCTTCTACTACTCGGGTAATCTGTACCTTCGGCTGACCATCCTGCTGGGCTGCTGCCTCGTGTTCCTCTGGGTCGGACAGCGGGTGTTCGCCCGCTCTCGGGGGAACTTCGCCCAGGAGCTGTGAGCGACGTGACAGTGCCGATCATCAGGGTGGCGGATGTCTCCAAGAGCTTCACCATCCGCAGCGACAAGTCGCTCAAGGAGCGTGTGGTCAACTTCCGGCGTGGTCGCGAGCACGCGGAGCAGTTCTGGGCCCTCCGCGACGTGTCCTTCGAGCTGGGCGCGGGCAAGACCCTGGGCATCATCGGGCGTAACGGCTCGGGCAAGAGCACGCTGCTCAAGATCATCGGAGGCATCCTCTCGCCCCAGACCGGCTACGTGGAGCGACGAGGCAGGCTCGCTGCGCTGCTCGAGCTCGGGGCGGGAATGCACACCGATCTCACCGGTCGGGAGAACGTCTACCTCAATGCGTCCATTCTGGGCCTGTCGCGGCGCCAGACCGAGCAGTATTTCGACCAGATCGTCGAGTTCTCCGGGATCGAGGAGTTCATCGATACCCAGGTGAAGTTCTACTCGAGCGGGATGTACGTGCGGCTCGCGTTCGCCGTCGCCATCCACGTCGACCCGGAGATCCTGCTGATCGACGAGGTGCTGGCGGTGGGCGACGAGCCCTTCCAGCGCAAGTGCATGGAGCGGATCAAGCAGTTCCAGCGTGAGGGGCGAACGATCGTCCTCGTGACGCACGCCCTCGATACGATCCGCCAGCTCTGTGACCAGGTCTTGTTTCTCGACGAGGGCCTGGTCGTCGTCGACGGCACCCCGGTTCAGGCGTTGCGGGAGTTCAGGGACCGGTTCACCGTCGGGACACAGCTGACCGAGGAGCAGGGGACCCGCAGGGTCGAGGTGGTCAAGGTCGTCCTGGCCGACGGCTCGCACCACCCCAAGGACGTGTTCGCGCCGGGGGACGATCTGTCCATCGAGATCGACTGCGTCGCTGCCGAGCCGACCGACGACTGGGAGTGCGGTGTCGCCATCTACAACCAGCTCGACCTGCTCGTCTACGGCACGAACACCAAGCTCCTCGGTATCCCGTTGGAGCCCATCCAGGGGCGGCGTCGGGTCCGGTTCACCTTCCGCGACATTCCGCTCACCGAGGCCCAGTACTTCGTGACCGTCGCGGTGCACCCCAAGACCGGCCCCGAGTACCACCGCCTGGACCGGACCACCACGTTCCGGGTGTACAGCTCGGCCGAGATCGCTGGCGTGGTCCACATGACCCCGAGCTTCGAGGTCGTGGAGTGAACGGCGCGGAGCGCATCGCTATCGTTCCCGCTCGATTCGGCACGGGCACGACCGGCGGCGCCGACGTCGACCGCACGTCGTCGGTCGAGGAGCACGCGACCCGGTGACCGCTGCCAACGACAGCGCGCAGGATGCTCGCTCGACAGCAGAATCCACGGGAGGCGGGGCTGAGAACTTCGACGCCGTCCGGGTCCGCGTGCTCGCCGAGATCGACGACGAGGTCCGACGACGCCGCGCATCGGGTGATCTGACACCGAGCTTCGAGCAGCTCCTCCATCAGAAGTTCGAGCGCCTCTCTCCGACGAGCACCGAGGGCGGCTACTTCTCCGAGGCGCTCAAGCTCGCCGATCAGACGGCGTACATCGACGCCGAGCCGCCGCTCGGGTCCAACTTCCCGGGCGGCGAGATGACCAAACGAGCCCTGCACCGGCTCCTATCGTGGTATCTGGGCTACCTCACCCAGCAGGTCACCCAGTTCACGTCGGCGACGATCAGGACCCTGCACCTGCTGGACGACCGAGTGTCCGACCTCGAGCGGGAGGCCCGCTCGGGTGACGCCGGACAGGCCGGCTCCACCCGGGTCGAGTCCATGGCGGACACCAAGGAATGGGCTGAGCTCGTCAGGCAACGGTTCGCAGGGCTCCGAGGCCGCGTTCTGCACGCGGAGTGCGGTGACGGCACGCTTCTCCGTGCGCTCACCGCGGCAGGCGTCGACGCCTACGGTGTCGATCCACGTGCCACCCTCCTCGACGCCGCCGCCGTCAGCGGCTTCGACGTGCGGCTGGAAGGCGGGCTCGAGCACCTGAAGGTGCAGCCAGAGAGCTCTCTCGGTGGTCTGGTCCTCAGTGGGTTCGTCGATCACCTGGCCCTGGGTGACAAGCGAGAGCTCGTCACCGTCTCGGCCAGGACTCTCTGCATCGGCGGCACCATCGCCATCGTCGGGACCAATCCCGACGCGTGGAACCGCGTCGCCTCACCGGTGGCGATCGACCTGTCTCCGGGCCGTCCTCTCCACGCCGAGACCTGGGGCGTTCTCCTCGAGCAACAGGGGATCTCGTCCATCGAGGTGCACCACCAGAGCCGAGAGGACGGCCTGCAGCCCGTCGCCGGGGAGGGTCCGGCGTGGGAAGCCTTGCGGTCGAACTTGGGCCGGCTCGGCGACCTGCTCTTTACGCCGACCTCGTTCGTCGTCGTCGGCGTTCGGCAACGTTGAGACCGGTCGCCATCCACCAATTCGTGCCGGTGCTCGCTGTCCGCGACGCGGTCGGCTCCCACACCTTGCAGGTCCAGACCGTGCTGCAGGAGATGGGCTTCAGATCAGAGATCTTCGTGGCCGAGTCCAGCGCCGAGCTGGCGGACAGGGTCCATCCCTTCCGGAGCTATCCCGGTCGCGGCGACGAGACGTCGCGGACCTGGCTGCTCTATCAGTGCTCGATCGGCAATCTCATGGCCGACTTCCTCGCCGAACGACAAGAGCCCAAGCTGCTCAACTATCACAACCTGACTCCCGCCCACCTCCTCGAAGGTTGGGATCCTGGCGCAGTCCACGCGGTGACCGTCGGCCGGTACCAGCTCCTCCAGCTGGCGCCTGGGATCAAGGCTGCGATCGCGATGTCTCGATTCAGCGAGCTCGAGCTGATGGATGCCGGCTACCGGTCGACAACCGTCGTGCCACCGCTGCTCGACCTCCAATCCCTCGAAAACGAGGCTGACTCCGCCGCTCTCGATCGTCTGCGCGCCGATCGAGAGCGAGGAGGCGCCGACCTGCTCTTCGTGGGGCGTATCTCCCCGAGCAAGGGTCAGCACGATCTGGTGAAGGCGCTCGCCGCCTACCGTCGTACCTACGACCAGCGCGCTCGTCTGCGTCTGGTCGGAGGGACTTCCTCGCCCGCCTACCGCGAGGCTTTGGGCCGCTTCGTCGCAGATCTGGGACTCGAGGACGCAGTCGACTTCGCTGGTTCCGTCACGCCCAGGGAACTGGTCGCCTACTACGTCATGGCAGATGTATTCGCCTGCTGCTCCGACCACGAAGGATTCGGCATCCCTCTGCTCGAGGCGATGCACTATCGCGTCCCGGTCCTCGCCTACGGCGCCGCTGCCGTGCCCGAGACGATCGGCGGCGGAGGCCTCGTCATTCCGACCAAGTCGCCCTCCTATGTAGCGACGGCCCTGCACCGGATCGTCACGGACCGAGCGCTCCGGCAGACGCTCGTCTCAGCGGGGCAGGCCCGCCTGGCCGAGCTCGAGCCCGCCCGCGTCCGGGCGAGGTTCGCCGGAGCCGTCGAGACGGTGGTGTCGGACGGGTGATGCACGGCGGCCGACCTCCCCGTGGGGGGCCGCGTGGACGGCAACGTTCACAGCCTTATTGGATCCGCCCCGGCATGTCTTCGAGTGGGCGCCCCCACCGCTCTTCTGGCGCTCATCGGCTCCGCCGCTCCATGGCGGCGCGCGAGGGTCGGCCCGACGAGGCGCTGACGCTCAACACGGGATCGTCCTCAGGTGGTGATCGTGGTCGCCACCGAGCGCTCGATCACCTGGTCGATGAAGCCGTAGTCCCGCGCCTCCTCGGCGGTGAACCAGCGGTCGCGGTCGGAATCGGTCTCGATCCGCTCGACCGGCTGACCAGTGTGGAAGGCGATGCGCTCCGCCATCATGCGCTTGAGGTAGACGATCTGCTCGGCCTGAATGGCGATGTCGGCGGCCTGCCCCTGCATCTGTCCTGACGGCTGGTGCATCAGGATGCGGGAGTGGGGCAGGGCGTAGCGCTTGCCGGGAGCACCGGAGCACAGCAGGAACTGTCCCATCGAGGCCGCCAGCCCGACGCAGATGGTGGCCACGTCGCACCGCACGTACTGCATGGTGTCGTAGATGGCCAGCCCGTCGGTCACGGACCCGCCCGGCGAATTGATGTACAGGGCGATGTCCCGGTCTCGGTCCTCGGCCTCGAGGAGCAGCAGCTGGGCGCAGATGAGGTTGGCCGACCCCTGGTCGACCTGGCTGCCGAGGAAGACGATGCGCTCCTTGAGCAGCCGCTGGTAGATGTCGCCGGCGCGGTCGCCGGTACCGAACTGCCCCATCGGGGTGATCGCCGGCCCGGCCTGCAGTGGATCCGTGGTGGCCATGTCCGAGAGGCTACCGCCCGGGAGCCGCTCTGTCGGCGCCCGGGTCCCGGCCGCCGGTACCGTTGGCGTCGCGAACGAAGCACGCCAGCGGGCGTGGCGGAACTGGTAGACGCGCCGGGTTTAGGTCCCGGTCCCGAGAGGGGTGGGAGTTCGAGTCTCCCCGCCCGCACAGGAACTCTGAGTGATCACTGCCCCACGCACTCGCCAGGAAACCCAGGGTCGATGTGCCCCCCGAACGGGCAGGCTACGCGAGCGATGTTGAGCGTGGTTTGCATAAAGGCGAAGTTTTGGGTTTGGACGTTCACCTGAATGGTCGGCAAGACAGCCGGTATCTGTGGCTGGGGCGTCGGTTGCGTTGCCAGGTCCTGGAGGAACTTATTTTGCGCATCGATAAATTGTTGGTCGATCACTCCGACCACCGTCCCGTCTGGAGCCCTAATCACGGTTCCCAGTGCCGGGTTCCCGTTTGTAGTGGTGGTTCCCGAGTTTCCGTTTGTAGTGGTGGTTCCCGAGTTCCCGTTTGTAGTGGTGGTTCCCGAGTTTCCGTTTGTAGTGGTGGTTCCCGAGTTTCCGTTTGTAGTGGTGAACTGGCCGGTTCCGTTGGACCCCTTGGATCCGCTGCTCTGGCCAAGTGTCGTGGTCTGGCCCGACTTGCTTAGGTCGGCTGACCCGCGGACCGAGCCGTCGTTGAGGACGATCCAGTCGCCTTTCCTGGTCGTACCGCTCGCGGTGTCACTCGCAGTCCAGAGGGCGCCGGGTACGTGAGCGGCCTGGGCACTGAACGTATGGCTGGTACCTCCGGCCTCCTTCCACGTGCCAGCCACCGTACCCCCACTAGTAATGGCTTTTTGGAGCTGGGTCTGACCAGCATTGACCATCAGCGTGTCGCTGCTATCCGGCGACGTGAAGGTCACACTGGTCACTCCCGGGGGGACGTTTCCCTGAAAGTGGTCCCCGATCTTGTTGCCCGCTCCGTCGCAGACGTAGGCGATGATCTGTTGCGAGCTGGTGATAATACCGATATATGCGTTCGTCCCGGCCACGGTGCCGACGAACATCGGTTCGACCGTCTTCGCCGCGGTCGGCGCAGCAGACGTGGTCGTGCTGGACGACGTGTTGCTGGACGAGCCGCAGCCGGCAGCTGCCACTGCGAGCGCCGCGCCGACAGGTAGGGCCATCACCTTGGCAAGCCGCATGAATCCGCCTCCTCGAGCGAGCCGCGCGAACCCATCCGGCTCGCGAGAATTAGCCGATTAGACCTGTTTAGCATGCTTTCGACCCCGGGCCCGAATCCTTACGTCTGGCGAAGAGAGTGGGAGGTCGGGCCTTCTCGCGACCGGCGTCCCACCAACTCTGAGGAGCTCGGCCTCTCCGCCCGCGAGGTGGAGGTGCTCCGGCTCGTGGCTGCCGGCCTCACGAACAAGCAGATCGCTGGCATTCTCTTCATCAGCCCGAAGACCGCTGGCGTGCACGTGTCGAGCATCCTCGCCAAGCTGGGCGTGGAGCGCCGCGCCGGGGCCGCGACCGTCGCTCAACAACTCGGACTGATTCCTGCGAATAGTCCCTAGGCGCGCCGCGACAGGCGTCGTCGGCATCCGGCCCCATTCCGCCCACGAACCGTCATAGACACGGACCGACTGCCGGCCCAGCAGGTACGTGAGGACGAACCATGCGGTGGACGCCCGGCCCCCGATCGTGCAGTACGAGATCATCTCGTCGTCGCTGTCCCGGTTGACCGATGCAAAAATCTCGCGCAGCTCGGTCTCGCTTCGGAACGACCCGCGCTCGTCCTGCAGGCCTTCGATCGGTACGAGCTCAGCAGATGGGACGTGACCGGCACGGCCGCCCTCTTCGAGACCACCCGACGGCCAAAATCGCTCACCCCGGTACTCGAGGTCGGTGCGCACGTCGAGAATGGTGCAGCTCGGGTCGTCGATCGCCGCTTGCACTCGCCGCTGGTTGGCTCGGACCCGCTTGTCCTCGTCGGGAAGCCCGTAGCTGGTCGCTGGGGGCGTCGCCACCTCCTTGGTCCAGGGCCTGCCTTCGCTCTGCCACGCTCCCCGGCTGCAATCGAGGATGCGTACGTCGGCGTGGCCGTAGAGCTTCATGACCCAGAAGCCCATGGCGGGCCCGTAGCCATAGAAGACGACGGTCGAGTCGCGGTCGATACCGGAGCGGGCGACAAGGCTTTCGATGGCGGCCTTGTCGACCAGCTGGTAGTTGGAGTCCTTCAGATCCCGGTAGATGTTCCAGAGCACGGCACCATCGATGTGCCCCTCGTCGTAGGCAGCCGGGCTCACGTCGACCTCGACCAGGCGCAGTTCGGGATCGTGGAGGTGCTCCTCGAGCCACTGGGGTTCAACGAGAACGTCATCTCTGATCGGCCGCATCTGCACCGCCCCCCTCGCTCGTGGGCCACTCCCTGGGATGCAGCGTACAAGCTTGCTTTGATCGCTGACGTCTCCCCGGGATCCGGGCCCAGTCGAGCCGTGCAGAGCGACGCCATGGCGCGGCTAGCGCATCTCCGCCATGACCATCCACGGGGTGCCGAAGCGGTCAATGCACATGCCGAAGGCGGGCGAGAAAAAGGTCTGCCCCAGGGGCATCTGGACCTCCCCGCCTTGGGACAAGGCATCAAAGACACGCCCGGCTTCGGCAGGCTCGGCCGCCGCGTAGTTGACGCACATACCTCGGACCTGGCCGTCGAAGCCGCCTGACATGTCGTCGGCGCCCATGAGCACCTCGTCGCCGGAGGTCAGCGCGGCGTGCATGATCGCGTCAGGCTTGGCCTCCGGGGGTGGAGACCCGGCGTCGGCGGGCATGTCGGCCATGGTGAGCAGCACGAGCTCCCCATCCGAAGATCTCCTGTCCGACCGGTACGTGGACAAATCGTGCTGGGACTTCTAGTCTCCGAGAGAAGAGCCACCTCTCGGGCTGGGAAAGAGTCGGTCGCGGCCAGGACCCGCGCTATTGGGGTTCGATAGCTCGACAGGCGTCTGAGGGAGGCGTCTCGTGGAGGGAGACGATCCATGCAGCGTGCCAGGAACTCCCTTGTCAAACTCGTAGTCGTCGGGTCGGTGATCTACGCCAACGTCCTCGGGCTGTCGGCGGCACCGGCCCGAGCCGTGCCCAGCACGGCTCGGGCGCCGGTGCGGACCATCGGACCGGGCAGGGTCGTCAGCATGGTCCATCCTCCTCCTGCCGCTTCCCATCAGGGAGCAGGGATACTGCCGTTCTTTCCTCGGAATCGCGCCGCCTTCGACCAGGGCAAGACGCAGGCCGCCAAGGGGACGGTGGGCGGCCGCCAAGGACCGGCGGTGCATACCATTCCCCGAGCACAGAGCCAGGCTCCAGCGGGCAACGCTGGGACCGCTGGCGCCACGGCGACTCCGGCGGCGGGCGTCTCGAACAACTTCCACGGCGACGACCTCGCCACCCAGCTCGCCGCGTTCCCCTCCGACCAGGAGGTGACACCACCGGACACCACGCTGGCGACCGGGAACGGCGACGTGGTGGAACCGCTCAACAACACCCTGTCCATCTACGGCACCACGGGGACCCTGCGGGCTCGCACCGACCTGTACTCCTTCTACGCCTCCATGCTGCGCATGGTCACAACCTGACCGACCCCCAAGCCGTCTTCGACCCCGTGACCTCGCACCACCGCTTCTACATGACCATCCTCGGCTTCGATCAGACCACGTTCGACAGCGAGGTCCTGCTGGCCGTGTCCCAGACCAGCGACCCGACCGGATCCTGGAACCTCTACGACCTCGGGAAGTCGACTGGCGTGCTCCAGGACCAGCCCTTCCTGGGAGTGTCCGACGACAAGGTGACCATCTCGGTCAACGACATCGGTCCGCCTCCCACCGAGGCTTTCCTGGGCAGCACCACTTACGTGGTGAACAAGGGGGAGGCCGACGCCGGAGGAACACCCCATATGACGACCTTCGGCGCCGCCCCGCTCTTCGACTCCTACTTCCGGCCCTCGCCGGTCCGGTCAACCAGTTCGACCACGACCCAGTACGTCGTGGCCAACGACAAACCCTCCCTCGACGTGATGGCCATCACCGGGGTGCCGTCGGCCACCACGAGCGCGTCCAGGACGACCACATCGCTGTCGATCACTTCGACGACGACACCGCCCAATGCCGGGCAGCCGAACTTCGGCCCGCCCATCGCCACCGATGACGATCGGACCCTGGAGGCGGTCTGGCAGAACGGCGTGCTCTGGGTGGGCGCCAACGACGGCTGTACACCGTCGGGCGATTTCACCGAGCGGTCCTGCCTCCGCCTCATCGAGCTGGCGGCGCCGACGTCAGGAACCCCTTCGGTGACCCAGGACTTCGACGAGAGTGCCACGGGCGGCGACCTGTACTACCCCGGTGTGGCCCTGGACCAGAGCCAGGGTCTCTACGTCCCCTTCAGCTTCTCGGACACCTCCAGTGTCTATCCGAGCGGACTGGTTTTGGCTCTCAGTGGAGGCAGCCCGACCGCGGGCAGGGTCGACGGGCTCCAGAGTGGCGCCCTCTACAACGGTTTGCCCTTCGAGACTTCTGCAAGGCGGTGGGGTGACTACTCCGGAGCAGCGATCGATCCCTCCAACCCGGCCGCCGTGTGGGTGGCAACGGAGTTCGGAGGCGGCGACAGCAGCATCGGTCCAGGCACCAACTGGGCCACCCAGCTCAGCGAGGTCAGCATCGCCCCGCCGCCCTCGCCGATCGGGGCGCCCGTCGTGACGTCCGCGCAGTTCGGGGTACCCAACCAGACCGACGTGTTCACTGTCGCCAGCAACGGTGCCGTCGAGGTGCGTTGGGTCGACGGAGCGGGCCCGTGGGAGGGGCCGCTGGCGATCAGCGGGCCGGGCCTCGCTCCTGCTGGCGCTCACCTCGCCGCCTCTCCACAGTTCGGCGTACCCAACCAGACCGACGTGTTCGTGGTCGGCAACAACAGCGCCACCCAGGTCCTCTGGGTCGCCGGAGCCGGCAACTGGAACGGACCGCTCGGCATCACTCCACAGGGCTTGCGCTGCCGGGAGCCGCCCTCGGGGCGTCGAATCAGTTCGGGATCGGCAACCAGACCGACGTGTTCGTGGTGGCGAACAACGGGGCCACGGTGGTCTCCTGGGTGGCTGGAGCCGGCAACTGGAACGGACCGCTCGGCATCACGCCGGGCGGCACGGCACCAGCTGGGGCCGGCCTGACCGTGGCGCCACAGTTCGGCGTCCCCAACCAGACCGACGTGTTCGTGGTAGCCAACAATGGCGCCACGGATGTCTCCTGGGTGGCCGGCGCCGGCAACTGGAACGGACCGCTCGGCATCACGCCGGGCGGCACGGCACCAGCTGGGGCCGGCCTGACCGTCGCGCCACAGTTCGGCGTCCCCAACCAGACCGACGTGTTCGTGGTCGCCAACAATGGCGCCACGGATGTCTCCTGGGTGGCCGGCGCCGGCAACTGGAACGGACCGCTCGGCATCACGCCGGGCGGCACGGCCCCGGCGGGTGCAACACTGGCCGTCTCCAACCAGTTCGGCATCCCCAACCAGACCGACGTCTTCGTCGTGGCAAACGGTGGTTCCACCCGGGTGTCCTGGGTCGACGGGGCCGGTGGCTGGAACGGGCCCGCCCCCATCACCCCGGGCGGCACGGCCCCGGCGGGGGCGGGACTGGGCGTCTCCAACCAGTTCGGCATCCCCAACCAGACCGACGTGTTCGTGGTGGCCAACAACGGGGCGACGCAGGTGTCATGGGTCGACAGCGCGGGTAGCTGGAACGGACCTGTGTCGACTTGATTCTGCTGTCGGGCGCGCGCTGAGCGGCGCCGGACTCCTGGTCCTCCGACCGCGGCTCTCAGGGCAATGCCGTCAGCTCCCTCTGGAAGGCGACCGCGAGAGCTGAGATGCTCGTCCTCCTGTGAGCGACCAACCTGATCCCGACAGATGGCAGCAGACCATCGCCGTCCTGCAATCGGTCGGCCTGACCGACAGCCAGATCGAGGCGGCTGTCGCCGCCGGACCCGCCGAGCTCATTCTCGTCGCGGCCCGCCACCTCATCCTCCCGGGCAGTCGACACCTCCGGCCAGCCGACGTATGGGAGCGTGCCGGCGTCGAGGAGACCACGGCGAGAGCGCTCTGGCGGGCGATGGGATTTCCCGACTCACCCGACGAGGACAGCGCGTTCACGGATGCAGACGTCGAGGCCCTGGTGGTGGCGACGCAGCTGTTCGACAGAGCACGGATGAGCGAAGCCGTCATGTACCAGCAGGCGCGGGCGATGAGCCAGGCGGCGGCACGCATCGCCGAGTCGCATCAGGACGTCATCGCCGGCATCCTCGGCGAGTCGGACCCGACCGCGGCCCGCGAGTCAGTGGCGTTGGCGGTCGATGCCCTGCCTTCGCTCGACCACCTGCTCACCTACATGTACCGCCGGCACCTGGCGCGGGCGACCGAGCAGCGGCTGCTGACGGGGACCGAACCCGGCGAGGGCTCGATCACGCTGACCGTCGGGTTCGCCGACATGACCGGGTTCACCGAGGTCAGTGAGGCGCTGTCCGCCGAAGAGCTGGCGGACACGATCGACCGGTTCAACTCGGCCACGGCGGACGTCATCGCCCAGACGGGCGGTCGTGTCGTCAAGACGATCGGGGACGAGGTCATGTTCACCACACCCGATTCCGAGCGGGGCGCGGAGGTTGCCGTCGCCCTGCTGAATGTCGCCTCGAACGACACGGGTACGCGAGAGCTCCGCGTCGGCCTGGCGACCGGACCGGTTCTGGCCCGCGAGGGCGACGTCTTCGGATCGCCAGTGAACCTGGCCAGTCGCCTCGTCGCCATCGCCCGACCCGGCAGTGCGGTCGTGTCCCGCTCCACTCGCGACGCCCTGGTCGAGGACGACCGTTTCGAGCTCTCCACCCTGCCGACGAAGCGGCTCAAGGGCCTCGGTCCGGTACGCGCCTACCGCCTACGGGCTCCGAGCCGGCGCACGAGAACGGCTCCTGCTCCTGACTAGCCGGAGCTGTTCAGGCGCGGGATGGCGGTTAGGATCGGGCGTTCTCCGGCGATGGGTCCCGCCGGGGCCAGTCCGCTGGCCGACCCGCCCGAGCCCGGGCTCGGGATGATGGTCCCTGGTCGTAGCGAAGGCGAGATTCCGGGGTGGGACAGCTATGGAGTCTGGCAAGGCGCCCAGGCACGATGATCTCGACGCCGCCGTCGAGAAGTTCCTGGTCGAGGCGTACGAGGTCGCCCAAGCGCCGATCGCGGCGTTCAACGACGCCGCCGAGGCGTTGGCGGCCAGGGCCGATCGAGACCGACGCGTCATCGAGCGGGCCCGCCGGGTGGTGCAGAACCGGTTGCAGACCGAGCCCGATCACCTGACGAAGCAGGTGGCGTCGCTCCTGCGGCGGGCTCTCGAGCTCGGCGAGTGGGACTGGGACTGAGCGAGCAAGGCCGCGCCGATCACAGCACGTGGACGGCGAGGTAGGTGAGGCTGAGCCCGGACAGCAACGAGGCGACTATCCAACCCGAGATCAGCAGCCACCGGCTCACCGGCCGCCCGGCCATGAGCTGCTCGTCGCCGGCGACCCGCAGGAGGAACACCAGGCTGAAGGGCGTCCCGAGGCCGCCTGCGATGCTGGCCACGAAGAGGATCTGGATCGGCGAGATGCCCACAAGCGAGACGGCCGCTCCGAGGGCTATCGACGCCCCGAGCACGGCATAGAACCGCCTGGCCTTGGTGATCCGCTCGGACAGCCCGGTTCGCCAGTCGAAGGAGTCGCCGACGACGTAGGCGGTCGTCGCCATGAGCACCGGGAGCGCCACGACGGCGGACGCCAGCAGGCCGACACCGAAGACGTAGCGCGACGCAGAGCCGGCCACGGGCCGCAGGGCCTGGGCCGCCTGGTCGGCTGTCTGGATGTGCACGTGATGCTGACCGAGGGTCGCCCCGGTGCCGACCAGGATGAACCAGAAGAGGACAACGGTGAGCCCGATGCCGACGGCCGCACCCATCCGGGCCATCCCCAGCTGCTGGGAGTGCCTACCCTCCTCTGACTCCTCGATCGTCTGCCACACGAAGACGTAGCTCGTGAGCGTCGTACCAAGGAGGGCGAGCGCGCCGTCGACGCGGTCGTGCCCGAGATCGAACGTGGGCACCACCGAGCTCCGCAGAACCGCCCCCCAGCGAGGGTGGGCAAGAAATGCCGAGACCACGTAGGCCACGAATGCGAGCAGCACCCAGCGCAGCCCGGTGACGACCTCGTCGTAGGAGCCGACGACGAGCAGCGCCAGCAGGACCAGGCCGAGCGGGGCCACCAACCAGCTCCACCCGATGTGGAAGAGGAGGCCGAGAGCAGCGGCTCCCGCTTCGAGGTCGGCGGCGATGGTGAGCACGCTGACGATGACGACCGACGCCAGGAAGACGACGACGAGGGGTCGCCGCCAGCGTCGGGCCACCACCTCCTGGAGCCCGGCTCCGGTCATCACTCCCACCTGGGCGGCGATGACCTGAATGACCACGAGCATGGGCAGGAGCAGGACTACGAGCCACGACAGGGCGTATGCCGTGGTCGCGCCGACCACGGCCAGCGTGCCGACGGTCGTCGGATCGTTGTCCGAGGCACCGGCGACCAGCCCAGGGCTGATCGATCGTACGAGGGCACGCGGGCGGCGGCTCACCGCGCCGGCAGGCTACTCGGCCTCCGGCGGTCAGGTGCGGGTCAGGCCGCCGGGCGGCGATGGCACACGAGGGTGGCCTCGGCGACATCCGGTCGCAGGCGGCGTCGGATGACGGACGCCAGCTGTGCCACCGATGCGCCGGCCACGTGCGCGTCGAGGCCGGCAGTGCGCATACGCGCCTACCGAGCCAGAGCTGTCGACAGGCCCCACGACGACGACCTGTGCGGCGGGGAAGGTGCGCTTCACCATCCTGATCGCTCCCGGACTGCAGGCGCGGCACACCACGAGATCGCTTTCGACCGGAGCAGTTCGAATGTCGATCACGTCGAAGTCCGGGCCCAGAGCAGCCTCGAGCTCATCCAGCGCAGACGTTGACGCCGGGAAGGAGACGACCACTCGAGCTGCTGACCTCATGCGTCCATTGTGACGGCCGTACCTGTGGGCTACCGGCGTCCCAGCTGAGGGACAGCTCCGAAAAGGCTCTCAGCCGCAGAACTGGTGCATCACCTGCTCGATGGCGTGCTGCTGACTGTCGATGGCCCGGCTCGCAGCGGCGCGACGAGCCGGGGACTGCTCCCCCTTGTCGGTCTGCGCCTGCCGTTGCGCCAGTGCCTGGCGCTCGGCGCGCAGCACGGCGCAGCTGAGCGCGGCCGGCGCTTGAGCAGTGGTGGTCGTGGGAGCCTCGGTTGTCGGAGCCTCGGTGGTCGGGGCGGACGTGGTCGGCGCGGGGGGAGGCGTCGTGAGGGCCACCGACGGCGCCGGGGCGGTCGTCGACTGAGGCGGTGCTGCGGCGGCGGCGTGGTGGTCTCCCCTGAGCAGGACCAGGGCAGCCACGGCCAGAAGGACCAACGAGACCGCAATGCCCCCTCCCAGCCACAGCGCCCGAGATGACGGTCGGAACCGCCGCTTGGCGAGGGGCGCGTACTCCGGGAAGGGCGCCGTGGTCAGGTCCATGGCGACCGTCTCGGCAGCATCACCGGAGGCCCTGAGGAGGGCCACCGCCATCTCAGAGGCGGATGCGTAGCGCTCGACGGGGTTCGAAGCCAGGGCCCTGGTGACGACGGCGCCGAGCTCGGGCGACAGGTCGGGACGGTAGGTCTCCGGTGCCACGATGTGGCCCTCCTCGGCGGCCACGACGAGACCGAGCGCGGTGTCGGCCTCGAACGGCGATCGTCCGGTGAGCGCTTCGTAGCTGACGACGCCCACCGCCCACAGATCCGAGGCGATGCTCGCCTTGCCTCCTGCGGCGCGCTCGGGCGCCAGGTACCGAGGCGTGCCCATCACCTCGCTGGTGACGGTGTGGTCGAGCTCGTCCGCGGTCGGCCCCAGCGCCTTGGCGATCCCGAAGTCGGTGACCTTGGCCGTGCCGTCCTCCGTCAGCAGGATGTTGCCCGGTTTGATGTCGCGATGCAGGATGCCGGCACGGTGGGCGGCGTCCAGCGCAGCGAGGACCTGGGCGATCAGCCTGACCGACTCACCCTGACCCATCGGGGGGTCCTGGAGCCGCTCTGCCAGCGTCCCGCCTCGGACCAGCTCCATGACGATGTAGGGAAGGCCGTCGTGCTCGCCGACGTCGTACACCGTGGCCACGTTGGGATGCGAGAGCCGGGCCGCCGCTCGGGCCTCGGACGAGAGCCGGCGACGGAGCACCTCGTCGCCTGCACACTCGGCCCTCAGCAGCTTGACGGCCACCGAGCGACCGAGGCGGGTGTCGTGACCTTCGTAGACCTCGGCCATGCCACCCCGTCCGACGCAGGGTCCCACGAGGTAGCGATCCGCCACGGACCAGACGGCGGTACCGGTAGAGGGGGAACGGGCCCCGGTCATCGACCCAGTCTGCATCACGCCGGCACGGGCTCTGTCCAGCCGGGGCTCAACGGGCGAGCACGGACGCGCCGGCGACCTGGTTGGCCGAGTCGATCTCGTGGGTTCCGTTGTCGTTGGTGTAAGCGATGTGCATCAGGCCGGTCGTCGGGTCGACCGAGACCGAGATGAAGTCGAGGAGGTCGCGGTTGGAGCTGGGGTCGACGCAGAAGATACCCAGATTGCAGATGTCGCCAACGTGCATGGGCCTCGGTGTCACCCGGGTCACCGTCCAGGTGGGGTGGGCCGCCCTCAGGTCGAGGGTCTGGGCCGCCTCGAGGTACCAGTTGTCACCCGCTCCCCCGCCTGGTGCGGCCTTGCCGTTCGGCAGGGTGGAGATCGTCGCCGGTGTGGCGAGATAGGCGACGTCGACGTGGCCGGGATCACCGGCCGCGATCGTCGGAAAGAAGTGCGTGCCCGAGTCAGCGTTGACCTTGAAGGGCTTGCCCGCTCCACCCAGGGAGCCGACCGGACCGTTCCCGCCCTCCCACGTCTTGCCTCCGTCGAAGGACGCCACCACGTACATGTCGTACTCGCGGCCGAGGTTGTCGGCGAAGGCCGTCGAGCCCTTCGGGGCTTTCGACCGAATCGTCACATTCGCGGGTGGAGGCTAGGCGAAAACGGACGTCCTATGCTCCGCCCGTGCCGGAGGTCGCACCCGTCGCCACACTGCGGGCGGGACGAGGCATGGTCTGTGCCATCGACCACCTTGCCGCCGGGGCGGGCGGCGCCATGCTCCGCGCCGGGGGAAGTGCGGCGGATGCCGCCGTCGCGGCCAGCGCCGTGCTCGCCGTGACCTCACAGCACCTGTGTGGGATGGGTGGCGACCTCCTCGCCGTGGTCCACCCCGGAGACGGTCCGCCGCTGGCGCTCAACGCCTCGGGCCGGGCGGGATCGGGAGCCGACCCGTCACGCCTGCGGGCCGAGGGGCACCAGCGGATGCCGCCGTTCGGCGACATCCGCGCCGTTCCCGTGCCTGGGTGCGTCGACGGCTGGCTGGCGCTGCACGAACGTTTCGGCCGCCTGGACCTCGCCACCGTGCTCGAGCCCGCCCGGTCGTACGCCGAGGAGGGCTTTCCGGCCTCGCCGACCTTGGCCGCCATGGCGCCGACGGTGGCCCACCTTCCCGAGGCGAGCGACTACTCCAGTCACGGCCGCCTTCGATCGGGCACCATCGTCCAGCGACCTGCGGTGGCGAGGACGCTGGCCGCCATAGCGAGCGAGGGACGGCGGGCCTTCTACGAAGGAGAGTTCGGCGCCGGGTTGCTGGCGCTCGGCAGGGGCGAGTACGCCGAGGCCGATCTGGCCCGATCACAGGCCAACTGGGTCCCCGCGCTCGAGCTTGCCGCCTGGGGTCACCGCCTCTGGACGGTGCCGCCGAGCTCCCAGGGCTACCTCACGCTCGCCGCCGCCTGGATGGTGGACAGCCTTCCCCTACCCGAGGATCCCGACGACCCCGTGTGGCCCCACCTGCTCGTGGAGGCCGCCCGGCAGGCGGCGTTCGACCGTCCCGCCGTCCTGTACGAGGGCGCCGACGGCGCTGCGCTCCTTTCGGCGCGACGGCTGGCCCATCGTCGGGCGGCGATCGACCTGGACCACGCGGGCCTGATCGACTACCCGGCGGCCGCGGGCGGGACGATCGCGCTCTGCGCCGTCGACGACGAACGCCGAGGCATCTCGCTGCTGCAATCCAACGCCGCCGGGTTCGGCTCCCTGCTGATCGTCCCCGGCGTTCGCATCTTCCTGCACAACCGCGGGATCGGCTTCTCGCTCGAGCCCGGACACCCGGCCGAGTACGGAGCCGGCCGCCGACCGCCCCACACCTTGTCGCCGACGGTGGTGACGGCACCGGGGGGCGACCTGCGCGCCGTCACCGGGACGATGGGGGGCGACAGCCAACCCCAGATCCTCCTCCAGGTGCTGGCCCGATCGCTCGTCGCCGGTCAGTCGCCGGGCGTCGCCATCGCCGCCGGCCGATGGGCCCTGGCCCCCAGCGCCGACGCCGGCACGTCGTCGATCGGCTTCGAGACCTGGGCGGGGGGCGGCCGGGTGGACGTGAGGGTGGAGGGCCACGCTCCCCCGGCGTGGGACGACGGCCTCCGGCGACGGGGTCACTCCGTGATCCGTGACGGCCCGTTCAACGACGCCTTCGGCCACGCCCACCTGATCACCGTCGATGACGGCCACCTCGCCGGTGCCACCGACCCACGGCCACGGTTCGGAGGCGTGTCCGCCTGGTGAGGTGGTCGGAGCGGGCAGGTCCGGGCCCCAACGGCGGTGAACAGTGACCCATGGGCCGAAGCCGTGGCGGGGGCAGTGGTCCCAGGCGTCGCTGGGCGTGGCGACGCGTGGCCCTGTCGGCGGCCCTGCTGGCGTCCGGCGCGGTGGGCATCGGCGTGGGCACGGTGGGGTCCGCCCAGGCCGCCACGAAGACGCTCGAGGGCGTCCCGAGGCTCAGCCACGTCTTCGTGATCGTGCTCGAGAACGAGGACTACACGAGCACCTGGGGACCGACGAGCCCGGCCACGTACCTCAACAGTCTTGTGCCCCGCGGTGCGCTCGCCACCCACTACTACGGCGTGAGCCACGCCAGCGCCGACAACTACATCGCCATGACCAGCGGTCAGCCCCCCGAGCCACCGTTCCAGGCCGACTGCCCCAACTGGACGCTGTGCGAGGGCTCGGAGAAGATCCGGCCCGACGGGGGCCGGAGCATCGCCGATCAGCTGACCGCCAGCCACGTCAGCTGGGGGGCCTACATGGAGTCGATGGCGACGCCGTGCCAGCACCCCTCCGCCAGCCAGCTGAGCGATCCGTACCAGACCGGCTACGCCACCCGTCACGACCCCTTCGTCTACTACCCGCCGATCGTCGAGAACACGGCTCGGTGCGACACCCACGTCCGGCCCTATTCCGAGCTGGCTCGTGCCCTGCCGACGGGAGCTATGCCCGACTACGTGTTCATCACTCCGAACACCTGTGACGACGGCCACGACTCGCCATGCGCCAACGGGAAGCCCGGGGGGTTGCCGGCAGCGGACAGCTGGCTGAGAGCCAACATCCCGCTGATCGTCGGATCGCCCGCGTACCGCAACAACGGCGCCTTGTTCATCACCTTCGACGAGGCGAGCAACTCGGACATCAGCGGCTGCTGCGCCACCGGTGTGGGCAGCAACGGCACGAACGGGGGCGGGCGTGTCGGATTGCTGATGCTCTCACCCGCGGCCCGTGCGGGTCACGTCACCGACAGCTTCTATGACCACAACTCGCTGCTGCGCACGACCGAGGACGCCTTCGGAGTCAGCGAGCACCTGAACAACGCCGGGTCGTCGAAGGTGCATCCGATGACCGACCTCTTCCGCCGATGAGTGCAGCGGGCCAGTCGTGACCGTCTCGAGGCGTGAGTTCCTGAAGGGCGCCGGCGCTGCAGGCGCCGTCGCCGCCGCCAGCATGGCCCGGCTGCCGCGGGCCCTGGCCGCGACCACGTCGGGCCTGCCATCGCCGAACGGCAGCGGCATCGACCACATCGTCGTGCTGGTCATGGAGAACCGGTCGTTCGACCACTTCCTCGGCTGGGCGCCAGGCACCGACGGACGGCAGGCCGGGCTCTCCTACCGGGACGACAGCGGCCTGTGGCACGACACCCACCACCTCCAGGACTGGTCGGGATGCGGGTTCAGCGATCCCGACCATTCCGTGCAGGGTGGCCAGACGCAACTCGACCACGGTCGGTGCGACGGCTTCCGACGGGGGAACCAGGACGACTACGCCCTCGGCTACTACCTGCCCGCTGACGTCCCGATGAACAAGTTCCTGGTCGACCACTTCACCGTGTGCGACCGCTGGTTCTGCTCGATCCTCGGCCCGACCTACCCGAACCGGTTCTACACCCATACGGCCACCACCGACCGCCTCGACAACACCATGACCGTGTCGACCCTGCCCACCATCTGGGACCGGCTCTCCTCCGCCGGGGTGCCCGCCAACTACTACTTCAGCGACCTGCCCTTTCTCGCCCTCTGGGGCCAGAAGTACCTCCCGCTCGCCCGCCGGGTCGACGCGTTCTTCGCCCAGGCCGCCACCGGGACCCTGCCTCCGTTCAGCTACGTCGACCCGTACTTCGTGGGCGAGGACCAGGGAGGGTCGAACGACGACCACCCGCACGCCGACATCCGCCGCGGTCAGGCCTTTCTCGCCCAGGTCGTGAAGGCGCTCATGGCCAGCCCCACGTGGGACCGCACCGTCCTCGTCGTCACCTACGACGAGTGGGGCGGGTTCTTCGAGCACGTTGCGCCGCCCCGGCTACCCGACCGGAGCACGGCTCCGTCGCTGGGGCTCGGCCAGGCGGGCTTTCGCGTCCCCGGGTACGTCATCTCGCCGTTGGCACCCCGGCGTTCTGTGAGCTCGAGCGTCTTCGACCACACGTCCATCCTCAAGATGATCGAGTGGCGCTTCGGTCTTCGTCCTCTCCAGCCCCGGGACGCGAGCGCCCGCAACCTGGCCACGGCGCTGGACTTCCGGTCGCGCAACCCCAGCGCAGCCTCGGAGGTCCCCACGCTCACCGATCCCGGCCCGCACCTGTGCCAGGGCGACAACTCGATCGGCGCCGACTCGGTCGCCGGCGCTGGGATGGCGAACAGCGAGGCGTTCTGGGAGGAGCTGGCCCACTCGTCGCTCATGCGCGGGTGGGACGCCGTGCCGGCCTAGCCCCCGGCCGGTGCTACCCGCGCCCGCCCTCGGGGGCCGGCTCCGCGGTGGGGGCCGGCCGTGTGGCTCCAGGCTCGGGTGCAGCGGCGTTACCCGTCCCGGTCTCGGCCGTCGAGCTCACGCCCCGCAGCTTGTCGGCGAGCTCCCCCGCATGCTCCGGGTTGGCGTAGGCGGCTGCGGTGGCGGCGTCGGTACCGGCGGCGGCGGTGGCGTGGATGCCGAAGAAGGCGCGGTGACAATCGTCCCCACCACACCGGTCACCGAGCCGACGATGGCCACGATCTGGTTGGCGTTGCCGAACTTCCAGATCGTACCGGCGAAGACGCCGGCGACGACCACCAGGCCGACGACGACGACGGCGGCCCCCGTCAGGCCCCGCCATTTGTCAGCCGCGCTCGGCATCCGGATACCTCCATAGCTCCCGCCGACGAGTGCGCAGGAGGTTACCCCCTTCTGGGTTGCACGCGTCGCGGAGTCCAGCTGGGGTCGGCGAGACGATGCCAGTGCTCGCCCTCGTCGGTATCGCCCCGCTGGTCGAGGGCCGCAGCCAGGTTGCTCATCCCCCGGACATCGCCACCCTCAGCAGCACGGCGGTACCACCGCACCGCGGGGTCGGTCTCACCCCGCCGCTCGAGCAGCGATCCGAGATTGTTCATGGCGTCGGTATTGCCGGCCTGCGCCGCCCGCCGGTACCACAGCTCGGCCCCACGGAGCTCACGCCGACGCTGGAGCACGGCGCCGAGGTTGTTCATGGCGTGGGTGTGTCCCGCCCCAGCGGCCTCCCGGTACCACTCCTCCGCTTCCTCGAGCTTGTCGTGGGCCTCGAGGTGCACCCCGAGGTTGTACATGGCGTCGGCGAAGCCCGCCTCGGCCGACCGCCGGTACCACTCCTCGGTCCTCTCGGCGTCCACGCCCTCGGACAGGACGCCGAGGTTGTACATGGCTCGGGCGTGACCGGACCGGGCCGCCTGCACGAACAGCCCCTTCGCCTCCGAAAGGTCGCCGCGGACGGCGGTGATGACCCCCAGGTCGGCGATGGCGTCAGTGTCCCCGGTGCGGGCCGCCCACCGGAAGCACTCCTCCGCCTTGCCGGCGTCGCGCTCCTCGAGCTTCTTTCCGAGGATGTGGAGGGCCCGGGCGTGGCCCCGCTCGGCCGGCCGGTACCACCGGCGCAGCACGTCGTTCAGCGTCCGCAGGCTGGCCTCGAGGCGGTCGCGAGCCCAGCGGGGGGGCGGGAGCTCGTCGTCGCGGCGCAGCGGCTGCGCAGCGCCCTCGCCATCAGTCTCGCCACCGGTCGCACCATCGGCTTCACCGTCGGTCCAGTCGCTGACCCCGGCCCGGTCCTGGTCGACGCCGCCATCGAGGCTGACCTCCAGGCTGACCTGTGGCGGGAGGCCGACGTCCCGGCCACGGCCGAGGCGGTGATCGTCCTGCACGGCCACGCATCTGAGTTCTCTGCCGGGCCGCTTCGTACCTCTCTGGGCGACGGCCTTTCCCCCGGCCGGCGGGGCTGGGCTCATCGAGCCCCGCCGGGGGTCACCACGTTCCTCGGGACCTCCCGGAACGGCACCTCGGCGTCGACGCCGGCCTCTCTCGGCAGGCCGAGCACCCGATCACCGATGATGTTCCGCTGGATCTCGTCGGTCCCGCCAGCGATGGACACGGCGGGCACCGAGACCAGGATCTCGGTGATGAGGCCGTCGAGCGGAGCGTCGGGGCCGGCCAGCATGCCCGAGGCGCCGGCGATCAGCGCGTGGGTCCGCGCTGCCGCCCGGGCGATGCAGCTGGCGGCCAGCTTGCTGATCGAGCCCTCGGGTCCGGGAGGTCGGCCCAGGGCGCGGGCCGCCCTGGCCCGCTGGGCGGTCCACTGCGCGGCGCGGACCATGGCGAGGAGCCGGGCGACCTCCTGGCGCACCACGGGGTCGGCGCTGCGGCCCGTCGCCCGGGCGCGATCGGCGACCAGGTCGGGACGTCCCGCCCTCTGCGGGTACCACTTGTAGGGCTCGAGGGTGTCGGCGATCTCCCGCTCGGCCTCACGAACCGCCCGTCCGCTTCCCCACGACGCCGGGCGCCCCCGCAGGCCCGAGAACAGCCGCCGCTCGTGGGCGAGGGTCGTGTGGGCGACGGTCCAACCGTCGCCCACACTGCCGATCACGTTCGCCGCCGCGACCCTGGCGTCGCTCAGGAACACCTCGTTGAACGACGCGTGGCCGTTCATCTGGCGCAGGGGCCGGACCTCCACCCCGGGCTGGTCCATGGGGAACGCGAAGTAGGTGATCCCGCGGTGCTTCGGCACGTCCCAGTCGGTGCGGGCGAGGAGCATCCCGTAGCGGGCGTGATGGGCACTGGTGGTCCACACCTTCTGCCCGTTGACGACCCACTCGTCGCCGTCGCGTTCGGCGTGCGTCGTGAGCCCGGCGAGGTCCGAGCCGCTGCCCGGCTCGCTGAACAGCTGGCACCAGGTGTGGGCGCCGGTGACGATGGGACGCAGGAGCCGAGCCTTCAGGTCGTCGGAGCCGTGCTCGAGGATGGTCGGAGCGGCGAGCCCCATGCCCGACCCCTGCGGGGGACCGACGGCACCCGCCCGGTCGAGCTCGCGCTCCACGACATCGGCCATGGCCGCCGGGAGACCCAGGCCCCACCACTGCTCGGGCCACGTCGGGGCGCCCCAACCCGAGTCGGCCAGCAGGTCGCGCCAGGCGGCCAGGGTCAGGTCGGGATCCCAGTGCTCCGCCAACCAGGCACTCACCTGGGCCGCCACCGCTTCCGCCGCGGGCGGCTGCGACGACGTCGTGGCGGTCGTCATCCGCGTACGCGCTACGGATCGAGGCGGGCGGTCGCCGTGCCCGAGAAGACCTCGACCCCGTCCTGGTTCACGGTGCGCACGTGCAACTCGGCGAGGTGCTCGGTCCCCTGCTCCCGCACGGCGGCGACGGTCGCGGTGGCGACGAGGGTGTCGCCCGGCCACACCTGAGCGGTGAAACGGCCGCCGAAGCCGGTGAGGCGGCCGTCGCCCACGAAGTCGGTCAGCATTCGTCCTGTCATCGCCATGGTCAACATCCCGTGGGCGAAGACCGACGGGTACCCTGCGACCCTGGTGGCGAACACCTCGTCTGTGTGCAGGGGGTTGTAGTCACCGGATGCACCGGCGTACTGGACGATCTGTGTCCGCTTGAGATCCTCGACGACCGGCTCCTCGAAGACGGCGCCTACCTCGAGATCACGTGCATGCAGGGCCATCTCAGCTCGCCGCTGCCCGCTCGGTCCGGACCCCGACGCTGCGGGCCGTCACCACGAGGTCACCGTCCTGGTTGCGGTACTCGGTGATGGTCTCGGCGAACGTGAGCTTGCCGGCACGTCGGCCCTCCTTCTCCCACGTCGCCCCCGGGCGCGTCGTCACCGACAGCACGTCACCGACGCCGACGGGGCGGTGGTACTCGAAGTGCTGCTCGGCGTGCAGCCCCCGCCCGACCCCGCCACCTGGCGGCGCCGACGCGCTGTCGCGTTGCCCGCCGCCGCCACCGGCCGCGCCCGAAGGCTCCCTGCCCGACCCGAACCAGGGTTGGCCGATCTTCGGCCGCAGCGGATAATCAGGATCGAACTGGGCCGCGGCCTGGACGAACGTCGGCGGCGCGATGATGCGACCCGCCTCGGTCGATCGGGCGTGGTCCTCGTCGTAGTAGACGGGATTGGGATCGCCGGCGCTGCGGGCGAACATCATGATGTGGCCGGCCTCGATGGGGAATCGGTCCACTGCCACCACTGACCTCCTCGGCCGACTGTCGTGGGCTGCACCCTATCGAGTGGACAACAATGGCGGCCATGACGGAGGCGTGGATCGCCGGTGTCGGTCTGCCCCGGTCGACCGTCCGCCAGGCCCGCAGGGCCGAGGACGAGGGCTGGGACGGCATTGGCGTGGTCGACTCGCAGAACCTGGCTGCCGACCCCTTCGCCGAGCTCGCCCTCGCCGCCTCGGTGACCTCGCGGATCCGTCTCGGGACCGCCGTCACGAACCCGATCACGCGACACCCGGCGGCCACCGCAGCCGCCATCGCCACGGTGCACGCCGAGTCCGACGGCCGGGCGGTCCTCGGCATCGGGCGGGGCGACTCGTCGCTCGCCCACCTCGGGCTCTCGCCTGCGCCGCCCGCCGTCTTCGCCCGCTACCTCCAGCGGCTCCAGGGCTACCTGCGAGGTGACGAGGTGCCCTTCGACGTCGAGGCGGACGGCCGCGGTCGGGTGGCGCCGTCCGAGGCGTTGGGCATGGCGGGAGGGCCGGCCGCCAGCCGGTTGCACTGGCTGCCGGCCGGTCTGGCGAAGGTGCCGGTGGACGTGGCCGCGACCGGACCGAGGGTGATCGCGGTGGCGGCCCGGACAGCTGATCGGATCACGTTCGCGGTCGGCGCCGATCCGGAGCGCCTCCGCTGGGGCATCGACGTGGCTCGGACCGCACGCCGCCAAGCGGGTCTCGACCCCGACGGGCTCGACCTCGGCGCCTACCTCCCCCTCGTCGTGCACGACGACCGCGCCCGGGCTCGGGCCCTCGTCTCGGGAGGCGTCGCCTCGTTCGCCCGCTTCTCGGTCATGCACGGTGAGGTGGCGGGGCCGCTGGACGAGGGCGGCCGCAGGGCGCTGGCGGCCGTGCACGACTCCTACGACATGAACCGGCACTTCACGCACGGCTCTCCGCAGTCGGCGGCGCTCACCGACGACGTCATCGACGCCTTCGGCATCGCCGGACCACCGTCATACTGCCAGGAGCGCCTGCTCGAGCTGGTCGAGCTCGGCATCACGCGCATCTTCGTCCTCGGTGGCGGCATCGGGATCGACCGTGACGAGGCACGCGCCTCCAGACAGGCGCTCGTGGAGACGGTGCTGCCGGCGCTGCGGTGAGCCGCACCCCGCGGCAGGTGGTCAGGGGAGCTTGGGGACGGTCAGGCGGGCAGGTCAAGGGCACGGTGGCCGGCGGAAGCGTCGCCGGCAACGTGACCGCCGGCAGCGGCGACCCACCACCACCCAACGGCGGTGGCAGCTTGGGCACGACCGAGGTCGTCGGCGGGCTGGGCGCCGAGGGCAACAGCCCGGCGGTCGAGGCTCCCCCGCCACCGGCGGGGGCCCTCCCGGCGGTGCCGCTCGTCGCCGTGGTCGCGCCCGTGGTGGCGGTCGTTGGCGCCGCCGTCGTCACGGTCGTCGGGGCGCTGGACGGTGGTGCCGGGGACTGGTCGCCCGACAGGAGGAACGGATTGAGACCGCCGGTCGACCCGGACTGGTTGATCTCCGTCGGAGCGGCCGCCGCAGGAGCGAGCCCTCCCGATCCCGCGCCGTGGTTGAGCAGCGGCCCGCTGACCACGGCAGCGCCGATGATGCCCAGGCCCATGACCGCCAGCGCCGCGCCGGCCACCGGCTTGCGGCCCGACGTGGGGAACGACAGGAGCCCGAGTCGGGACCTGGAGACGACCGTGGCGGCATTGGCCGCCGCCTTCCATCTGCTGGTGGCCATGGACACGAGCGTGGGCGGGAGCGGAACTCCGATCGGGGCCAGCATGGTGCCGAGGTCGTCCAGCTCGGCCACCCGTTCCTCGCAGTCGCGGCAGCGCCGGACGTGCTCGTCGACCGTCGCCAGCTCGTGCGCAGGCAGGGTGTTGCCAGCGAAGGCGGCGAGATGCTCGACGACCGGGCGGCAGTCGGTGGCCACCACGCCCCGCAGCTGGGCCTGGAGGTACCGCTCCCGCAGCCCCGACCGGGCTCTGAAGCCGAGCTGGGCCAGCCCGTTGCCGGAGACCCCGAGCACGGCGGCCGCCTCGGCCTCGGCTGCGTGCTGCACCTCGGTGAGCCACAGCACCGAGCGCCACCGCTCGGGCAGGCTCCGGTAGGCGGCCGTCACGACCGGCAGCCTGGAGCCCGGCGCGCCGTCGGCCTCGGAGGGATCCCCGAGGTCATCGACACCCGCGGCGGCCGCGACCTCGCCGGTCCTGTCGGTACCGGGCCGTCTGGCCGCCTCGATGGCCGCAGCGCGCGTCGCCGTGAGCAGCGCCGTCTCGAGCTCCTCCGGCGTGTCGAACCTCGCCGGCCGCCCTGGTCTGAGGACCCGGACGAAGGCGTCGGCTACCGCTGAGGCCGAGTCCTGGCGCTGCCCGGTCACCGCGTAGGCGATGTCCCAAGCCGGCCCCACGTGCCGCTGGCACAGGAACTCGAAGGCGGAGACACCTTCGTCCTGTGTCCGGCGGGCGACCTTGGCGTCGCCGTTCGACGTGCGGGGCGCGCCGGCGAGAGGTGCCGGCTCACCGCCTCGCGTGACCTGCACTGACAGCCTCCTAACTGCTGGAGTCCCCCCTCCAGGATTAGCCCCCAGACACGGTACCCCGTAGTCCCTCGTGGTCCGATGCCTCCTCGTCGTCATGATCACCTCGACGGAGGGTCGACCGCAATGGTTCGAGTTGTCCATTTTCGGACGGCTGACGAACTAGTCCATGCCATGTGTGACGCAATGGGCTACCCCGTCAGCCGACTAGTTGCTCGGGCGAGGGTACACGGCCTCCCCCGGACCAGGGAGCCGTCAGCTGATCACGGGAGCCCCGAGGGATCGGCCCGTGTGCGAGAGTCGTGGCCGTGGAAGGGACCGACCACGTCGCTGCCATCGCCTCCGAGGGCGCCGCCCTGACCGGGACGGCGGCGACGGCGTTGGATCGCCCCATCCCGTCGTGTCCCGATTGGGACATGGCCAAGCTGGTCCTGCACGTCGGGCTGGTGCACACGTGGGCGGCCGAGAGCGTGCGGCGGCGGGCGACCGAGGGAATCGACCGCTCCTCGCTCCCGCGCGCTCCGGAGGGAGCGGCGCGGGTTGCCTGGCTGGGTGCGGCCACCGCATCCCTCATCGAGGCGCTCGCCGTCGCGGCCGACGACGATCCGGCCGGCGTCTGGCGCGACCGGCCGGTCACGGCGGCCTTCTGGCGAAGACGGATGGCGCACGAGACCGCGGTCCATCGGTGGGACGCCCAGGCGGCCGTCGGGCGAGCCGACCCGGTCGCCGCTCCCCTGGCGGCGGACGGCATCGCCGAGGTCGTCGAGCTCCTCCTGCCCCTCGCCGTGCCCGAGCCACGGACCGGCCAGGCCCTCGGCACCCTCCACCTGCACTGCACCGACACGACGGGCGAGTGGCTGCTCTCCATGCCGGATGGACGCCTGGAGGTCACTCCGGGGCACGCCAAGGGCGACGCCGCCCTGCGGGGCGAGGCGTCAGAGCTGTTCCTGACCTGCTGGGGCCGGAAGTCCGATACCGGCCCGGAGATGCTCGGCGACCAGGCCGTCGCCCAGGCGTGGCTGGCGCTGATGGGCTGGTGACGGGCCCGGAGCCGAGTGGCAGTGGCGGGGCCGTGAGCGACAGCTGGGACCCCGAGCAGTACTCGAGGTTCAAGAGCGAGCGGGCCGCGCCGTTCTTCGACCTTCTCGGGCTGGTCCGCGCCGTGCCGGGCGGCTCCGTGGCCGATCTCGGATGCGGCACCGGCGAGCTGACGGTCGCCGCCCACGGGCATCTCGGCGCCCGCCGCACGCTCGGCGTCGACTCCTCGGCGGCGATGCTCGACAAGGCCGCCCACCATGCGACGGCGGGAGTCTCCTTCGCCAACGGCGACATCGCCACGTTCGCCAGCGCCGAGCCGCTCGACGTGATCATCTCCAACGCCGCGCTGCACTGGGTGGAGGACCACCCCGCCGTGCTGGCCCGGTGGACGGCCGCCCTCGGCCAGGCCGGCCAGCTGGCGGTCCAGGTCCCGGCCAACGCCGATCATCCCGCCCACGTCCTGGCGCGCCAGCTGGCCGAGGAGGAGCCGTTCCGCTCGGCCCTGGGCGGCGACCCGCCCCCTGACCCGGTACTGCGTGTGATGAGGCCCGAGGAGTACGCAACCATCCTCGACGGGCTCGGCTTCGCGGAGCAGCACGTGCGTCTCCAGGTCTACGGCCACCGGCTCGCCTCGACGAGCGAGGTGGTCGAGTGGGTGAGAGGCACGAGCCTGACCCGCTTCGCTTCGCGCCTGCCCGACGAGTTGTTCGGCGAGTACGTCGACCGCTACCGCAGCCGGCTCGTCGAGACCCTCGGGATGCAGGAGCCCTACTTCTACCCGTTCAAGCGCATCCTCTTCTGGGGGGCGCGGTAGCTAGCAGCTCGGCGTGGCGACTCCGGTGGCGAACGAGAAGCTGATGAAGCCGCGCTGGAAGTTGCTCTGGCGCCCGCCCGGAATGGCGAACTCGTCGCTCACCGGATACCCCAGGCAGCTGCGCTCCCAGCCCATGCTCGCCCACTGCGACCGGATGACCCCGTGGACGGACCAGGCACCGGTGCTGGGGGTCCAGTAGATGGAGCCGCTGTTGGAGAAGTGGTTGAACCGGCCGACGCCGTCGGGCGTGCCGGTCTCGTCGGTGACGGGGTAGCCGAGGAAGCTCAGCTCCCAGCCCAGGCTCGCCCACTTGGCCCGGATGGCGCCGTGGATGGAGCTCGCTCCGGTGCTCGGAGTCCAGTAGATGGACCCGTTGACGTTGCCGAGGCTGTGGGTCGACGAGAAGTGGTTGAACCTACCCACGCCGTCGGGCGTCCCCGTCTCGTCGGTGGTGGGATAGCCGAGAAAGCTCGATGGACCACCCAGGGAGAGGTACTTGGTCAGGATGAGCCCGTGGACGGAGCGCGCTCCGGTACCCGAGGTCCAGTAGATGGAGCCGTTGTTCGCGAAGGTGTTGAACCGCCCGACCTGGTCGGGGGTCCCGGTCTCGTCGGACGTGGGGAACCCGAGGAACGAAAGCGGCCCGCCGAGGGTGTCGTAATGCGACACGATCGCCCCGTGGACCTCGTGGGTGCCCGTGTTGGGCGACCACAGGATGCGGCCCTGCTGGTAGGTCTGCGAGATGCCCGGCCCCAGCGCCTGCTCGCCACCGACGGGACTGCCGAGATCGAGGCCGCCTGCGGCCAGAGTGCTGGCCTTCGCCTGAATCGGATCTCCTTGTCCCACGTCGTCGAGCTGGAGGTAGTCCACGCCCACGAAGTAGCCAGCCGACGCCGGGTTGTGTCCGGTGACCGTCGTCGTCACCGTGTGCGGTCCAGCCGACAGCGAAGCGAAGCCGAAGGCGAGGGGACCGGAGGGCGACACCGTCGGTCCGTAGCCGTCGAACGCAGGCCCGAGCTGGCGGCCGTCGACCGAGACGGTGGCGATCCCGTAGTCGGGTGCGCGGGTCAGTGCCAGCGTGAGCCCGTACGTCGTGGCGGCGGGAACGTTGACCGAGAAGCTCAGGAACGCTCCCGGCCCGGACGCCTGGAGCCACTCCTGGGCACCCCCGGACCAGCCCGAGCCGAACGGCGTCATCGACTGCGGGTTGGCGATCGCGTTCGCGGTGACCGGTGTGCTCTCGCCCTCCAGGACGAGGCGGGACGTCGTTCCTGTGACCGACTGCGGGGATGGCTGTCCGACGTTCCCCGTCTCGTCGACCGGCACGACGATGTAGTACACGGTGCTCGTCGGAGGAGCAGCGCTGTCGACGAAGCCGGTCATGCGCGTCTGGCCGACCAACGTGGCGCTACCGGGTGTCGGGTTCGGTGTGGTCGACCGGTAGACGAGGTAGTGCAGGCTCGGGCTGTCGTCGGCCGCTGGAGTCCAGAAGAGATCTATCGGTCGCGAGGCGAGAGAGGTGGTCGACACCACACCGGTGAACGCGGGAGCCGTCGTGTCGGCGGCGTCGGCTCCATCGCACAGGATCGCGTAGCGGGCCGCCGACCACGGCGGGCTGCCCGCCGCCGGGCGAACCTGCACGGTGATCGCGTTCGATCCACTGGTGAGAGCAGGGGGTATCCGGAAGTCGTCTTCCAGCCAGCGCGAGGACGTGTTGCCGAGCGGCTGGCTCCAGCGTCCCGCGTCGGTGTTGTTGACGAACACCTCTGCGGCCTGCCCGGCGACGGACTGGTCGGTCGTCCTGCGGATGGTGACGCCGGCGGCCGCGGGATCGACCGGCAGCGTGAACGTCGTGGTACCGCTCCCGGTGCGGTCGGTGGCGGCGACGGGCACGGTGTCGTATGGCCCCTCGAAGCCGGACTGCAGTGACCCGACCGGCGCCGCGCCCTGGACGCTGAAGCCGGCGCTGGCCTCGCTGGCCGGCTGCCCGAGATCCACCGAGCCCGTCACCCGGACACTGGGGTTGGTCCGCGCGTAGAGCCACGTCGTGGCGTCATAGTTGGCCGCCGAGTCGTTGCGGCTCCCATGCTCGATGCTCAGATGGGCGCCCGCCTCGAAGGGCACCGAGTCGGCCACGAAGAGCCGGTAGGCCGAGAGGCACTCGTTGGCGCAGTCCGTTGTGTTCGACTGCTGGCTCACGAGACCGTTGAACGGCGCGGTGAAGAGACCGTTGCTGAAGTACCAGCCGCCCTCGAAGAAGTCCTCGGTCCCTGTTCCCTGCTCCTGCGGCGTGCGGTACCCGTCGAGGGAGAAGCGCTCGTCGCCCTCGAGAAAGGCCCGACCGGGCGACCCGCCGCGCATGGCGAGGGAGACCCCCAGCAGCTTCCCTCCTCCCGACTGGTCGAGCAGGGGGAAGTCCGCACCGGCAGTGGACTCGGCCTGGTGCGACTGGGCCCGGAAGTAGCCAGACCCTCCGCCTGGCGCCAGCGCCGTGGTCCAGGTCGGGGAAGGCTCGGTGGAGACACTGGACGTGCCCGTCACTATCGCGCCAGTGCCGTTGTAGAGCTGGACGGTCGCCCCACTGGCGTAGGGCATGAGGTACCAGGAGCTCAGGGCGCCGGATTGCACAGCCGTCAGCAGTGAGGAAACGGGCGAGCCGTCCAGGGGCGACGCGAAGAACTCTCCCACCGGCAGGTCGACGGTCTGCTGCCCATCGAACGACAGTTGCAGGCGCAGGCCATCGAGCACGCTGGTGGTCTGAGGAGTGACGCTGCTCACCGTCGCCGGCTGGCCGCTCAGGGGCGCGGGATGGACGGCATCACTGCGTACCGGCTGACCGCCCCGGAGCGATTCGACCGTGATCGTGCTGCCGGGAACAAGGAGCACGTTCTTGAGCGAGGCGAGCGACTTGCCGGCCGTGACGGCGGGCGGCAGGTCGAGCGTCTGGCTGACGCCGGCCGTCGGGGCGGGACTGGAGAAGCTTCCGACGGGCTGGCCGTCCACCAACTGGGGAGCGCTCTGTGGCGTCGTCCCCGGCGGGCCCTGGTAGACGAGCCGCGCCCCCTGGTTGGTCGGATCGAGCGGGAGTTGCACGGCTCCGGAGACCTCGTGGCCGGGGCTCGCGGGGACGGCTGTCTGCGGCGCGGCTTGGGCCCCAGGTCGCAGCGCATCCAGTGAGAGCTGCAGGGCGGAGATGGCGCCGGGACCGGCCTCGGTCGCGAGCGTCGTGCTCTGGTTCGGAAGGATGCTGAACGGCAGTGCGGGCGGCGGTGTCGGGGCGTTCGGCTTGGGATCGGCCTTGCCGGCGTTGTTGAGGACGGCGAGGGCTTGGGTGCCGGCCGGATCCGTCCGGCTGAAGGTGCTCACCCCGACGTTGTCGGAGAAGGCACGGTAGTCCAGGTGGTAGAACAACGGATTGGAGGTCGTGTACACGCGCATGTTCTGCCGGAATGGCATCGGCACCTTGATGTACACACCACCAGAGCTCTGGAACCTGTCCGCCACCAGCGGGTAGACGAACGGAGTGTTGGACTTGCCCTCCACCAGGGCCTCGAGGGGATCGTTCACCACTGTGTGCCCGTCCAGCTGCACCACCAGGTTGCCGTCCTGGCTCACGTCGCCAAGACCGTTCGGGCCCTGGCGCGTGAACCAGATCGAGTCGATCTCTCCTGGTCCGTCGTGACTGGCGATCAAACAGCCCGACGACGACGTGGAGATGCACGAGTAGCGCCCGGTGAAGCCGTCGTCGTTGCCGCCCGTGCGGTCGAAGCTGGAGAACGATCTCGTCTCCGTGCCGACGGGGATCTCCGCCATCCGGTCCAGGTGGTTGTACACGTCCCAGCCCACCGGCCCCTTGTTGGGTCCCGTCGGATTGGCCGCGACGGCTGACCGCGGAGCTGGTCGCGACGCCCCCCACGCCGGTCCCGACCAACCCACGGCGGCGATCAACGCCGCCACCACGGTCAACCGGAGAGGGCCGGCAGTCCTTCGTCGGCCCCAGCGGCGATAGCAAAGCCTCAGCGTAGGACTCCCCCTGGCCGAGCCGACCCCGGTTACCTGCGGACAGATGCCCACTCCCGGAACCACGCGCCTCTGCCTACGAGGCTACCCGCTGCCCGAGGAGGGCGTCAGAGCCCTCCAGGGCGGGCAGGGCGGCGGCGGTCGGGGGCTGCGCGATGCTGGATCCCGTGACCGTCGTCGACGAGGTGAGCGACCTCCTCCAGCACCTGATCCGCAACGCCTGCGTCAACGACGGGACCCCGGAGTCGGGCCAGGAGGTGAGGAGCACCGACCTGCTCGCTTCCTACCTCGAGGGCACGGGACTGGATCTCGAGCGCTACGAGGCGCTGCCGGGGCGGGGCAACCTGGTGGCCCGCATCGAGGGCAGCGACCCGACCGCGCCCTCGCTGCTCTTGATGGGCCACGCCGACGTCGTGCCGGTGAACGCGGCGCGGTGGAGGCGGGATCCGTTCGGCGGCGAGCTCGTCGACGGCGAGATCTGGGGACGAGGCGCCATCGACATGCTCAACGAGACCAGCGGCATGGCCGTGGCCTTCAAGACCCTCGCCGCCGAGGGCTGGCGGCCGCGGGGAACGCTGATCTATCTCGCCGTCGCCGACGAGGAGGCGCTCGGCACCTTCGGAGCCGAGTGGATCCTGCGCGAGCACCCTGACGCCGTCCGCGCCGACTACGTGCTCACCGAGTCCGGTGGCTTCGAGATGCCGCTGCCGTCGAGGTCGGGGCCCAAACGCCCGATGATGGTGGGTGAGAAGGGCAGCCACTGGGTCAAGCTGCGGGTGCGCGGCACGGCCGGCCACGGGTCGATGCCGTTCAGGAGCGACAACGCGCTGGTGAAGGCGGCCGAGGTGGTCCGCCGGATCGCCGCCTTCGAGCCGGGCACGGACATCCACGACGTCTGGCGTCACTTCGTGACACAGGCCGACCTGCCTGACGACATCGCTGGCGTCCTGCTCGATCCGGGCTCCCTCCGGTCGTTCGTCCGCGGCAGCGACGACATCGGGGTGGCGCGCATGGCGCATGCCGCCACGCACACGACGTTCGCCCCGACCATCGCCCACGGCGGAACGAAGACCAACGTCATCCCCGACACCGTCGAGCTCACGCTGGACATCCGTACCCTGCCCGGCCAGACGGCGGAGGACATCGACCAGATGCTCCAGCAGGCCATCGGGGACCTGGCCGACCAGGTGGACGTCGACGCCCAGAGCGCCGACGAGGCGACGAGCTCACCGGTCGACACGCCGCTGTGGGACTCCATGCAGCGGGTGACCGCACGGCTTTGTCCCGGCTCCACCAACGTTCCGTTCACGACCGTGGGCGCCACAGACGCTCGCTTCTTCCGCCGGGCGGGGTCCGTGGCCTACGGCGCCGGGCTGTTCAGCGACCGCATCTCCTTCGCCGACTTCGCCTCGATGTTCCACGGCGACGACGAGCGCATCGACCAGGAGTCCCTGCGGCTGGGCGTGGAGTTCTTCGAGGCGGTCGCTCGGGACTTTCTCGCCTGAGCGCGGCAAACCGGCGTGGTCGTTGACGGGTACGAGGGGAGCCGCCTAGCGTCCCGAACGGGTCGTGACTGGCGTTGCGAGGTGGAACGGACCACCGGGGAGCGGCCCGATCGTCGAGCCGCACGCCTGGGCCGCCAAGATCTGATACCGCTCGAACGAAGCGGATCTGCCAGGAGGTGGCCAGTGGCCGTCGGCTCGCTGCTCGATCGATACCTCTCGGGGCTCGGCGTCGAGCCCGGAGCCCTTGGCGACGCGACCGCCACACCTGAGGCGATCGCCTTCGCCGCTTCGCTGGACGTCGTGGCCGGCGTCGCCCCGGAGGTGGCCGGCTCCATCCTGGCCGAGCTGGCCGACCAGCGGGCCAACCTCAAGCTGATCGCCAGCGAGAACTTCGCCTCCCCCGCCGTCCTGCTGGCCATGGGCAACTGGCTGTCCGACAAGTACGCCGAGGGCGTGCCGGGCCACCGCCACTACGCCGGGTGCGACAACGTGGACGCCATCGAGTCGCGAGCAGCCGAGCTCGCCCGGTCGCTGTTCGGCGCCGACCACGCGTACGTCCAGCCCCACTCGGGCATCGACGCCAACCTCGTGGCGTACTGGGCCATCCTCACCCACCGCGTCGAGGCCCCGGCGCTCGAGCGCCTCGGCGCGCCCGACCTCAACCGGCTCTCCGCCGAGCAGTGGGAGGCCCTCAGGCACGAGCTCGGCGACCAGACCCTTCTCGGTATGGCCCTCGACGCCGGCGGCCACCTCACCCACGGCTTTCGCCCCAACGTCTCGGGCAAGCTGTTCCGCCAGGCGTGCTACGGGGTGAACCCCGGTACCGGCCTGCTCGACTACGACGAGGTTCGCCGGATCGCACGCGAGGTCCGCCCGCTCGTCATCGTCGCCGGCTACAGCTCGTACCCGCGCCTCATCGACTTCTCCCGTATGCGAGAGATCGCCGATGAGGTGGGCGCGACGCTCATGGTGGACATGGCCCATTTCGCCGGGCTGGTGGCAGGCGGCGTGTTCCGGGGCGACCACGACCCGGTCGCCCACGCCCAGGTCGTCACCACGACGACCCACAAGACGCTGCGCGGGCCGCGGGGCGGGATGGTCCTGTGCGCGGCCGAGCTGGCGGCGGCGGTCGACCGCGGCTGCCCCCTCGTCCTGGGCGGGCCACTCCCCAACGTGATGGCGGCCAAGGCGGTGGCGCTGCGCGAGGCATCGCAACCCGACTTCGCCGCCTATGCCCAAGGTGTGGTCGACAACGCCCGCACCCTCGCCGACCGCCTCCAGGCCGCGGGGGTCGCCGTCCTCACCGGTGGGACCGACAACCACCTGGTCATGGTGGACCTGCGCAGCTTCGGGCTGACCGGGCGCATCGCCGAGGCGGCGCTGCGCGACGCGGGCGTGACGTGCAACCGCAACCCCATACCCGCCGACCCCCAGGGGGCCTGGTACACGAGCGGCCTGCGCCTCGGCACACCGGCGGCGACCACCCTGGGGATGGGCGCCGACGAGATGACCCAGATCGCCGAGGCCATCCACGACGTGCTGGCGGCGACGAGCCCGGCCGCCATCGCCTCGGGCCCCAACGCCGGCCAGCCCTCCCGGGTCAACTACGCGCTCGACGACGCCGTCCTCCACAAGGCACGGGCCCGCGTGCAGGAGCTGCTCGGCCGGTTTCCGCTCTACCCCGGGATCGCCCTCGACTGAGCCGCTCAGTGGCGGAGCGCGCCCCGGAACAACAGGGCGCTACCCACGGCCAGCAGCACCGCACCGGTGATCTCGACCGCCAGGGAGACGCCGGCCCACGGAGCCGCCAGGGTGTCGCTGAAGCCGAACAACCCGACGTACACGCTGAGCAGGAAGCCGCCGATGGTGGCGACCATGAACCCGGCAGTGGCCAGGGCGGCGAGCAGGCGACGGGACGCGGCGAGGACGACGGCCAGCACGATGCCGGCGATCCCCTGGAAGAGGAACAGGGGCCCGATGGTCGGGATGGTCTTGTACCCCTCGTCAGCCCAGAGGTGGATGTGAATGGCGCCGGAGGTCGCCGCCAGCGCCGCCCCGGCGAGCAGCGTCAGGGTCGTGACGACCCGGACGGGCACGGATCCGCTCGGCCCAACGGTGACATACCCGGGCATCCGGGCGACGGTGGCGTGCACGCGTGATCCCACCTCTCCAGTGAACAGCAATGAGGGTCTGTCATGTCATACGGCTGCCGAGGGCGGGGAGATTGCCGACCGTGTGCCGACGTCGCTGAAGGGGTAGGTTGCGGCCGTCACCGTCGGAGCGTCAGCCGGGGTCAGCTGGGGAGGAGCACCGATGCGAAGGGACCGGATGGCCGTCGGGCTCGTGGCCACCGCCGCCGTCACCGCCCTGCTGGCCGTGCTGCCATCGGTGACGGCATCGGGGGCGGCGCCGCCCATCGGATTCAGCGTCCCGACCGTGGTCGATCCGATCCACGCCGCAGGCGAGCCGGACATCGGGGTCGATCCGACGGGCCGGGTCTTCGTCAGCGGCCCCACCGGCACCGGCACCCAGCGCAGCGTCTGGTACGGGTCGGTCGACGGCGCCCGCACCTTCCGGGTCGATCAGCCCGGGGCCACCGCCGAGCAGCATCTCGAGCTTCGTCGACCCGCCCGGTGGGGGCGACACCGATATCGCCTTCGACCACAGTGGCCGTCAGTACTTCACCGACCTGTACGCCCTGGTGTGCATGCGGGTCGCCACCACGACCGACGGCGGGGCCACGGTGGCCCAGAACGTCTTCCCGGGCGGGTGCGCAGGCGTCCCCGGTGCCGACCGACCGTGGCTGGCGGTCTTCGATCCTCCAGGCGGCGTCACCGCCTCCGCCTACAAGGGGCCCTTCCCGCTCGTCTACCAGGAGTACAACAACCTGACGACCGGCGGCACGTGGACAAGGAGCAGCGACGGGCTGAACTACACCTCGGCGAGCAGCTCTGCCCACCTGGGGGCGGACGGCTATCCGGCGATCGACCAGACGACTGGCAAGGTCTTCCAGGCGGCCGGCGTGGGCCCGGCGGCCAACGGTACGTTCAAGCTGGAGCTCAACATCGGCACGCCCAAGGCCGACGGCACCCTGTCCTTCCTCGACGATCCGGGCCAACCGGGGCCCGTCACCATCGCCGGCGATCTCCCTGGTTCACCCGACACGCTCTTCACCGTGCTCTCGCTCGACAGAGGCCGAAACCTCCACGTCGCGTACGCGGTCAACGACCCCGCGAAGCCGGGGGCCGACCAGGTGTTCGAGAGCGTCGCCAGCGCCGCCAGCGGCTGGAGGACCTGGGCCCGACCCGTCCAGGTGAGCAGGGCTCCGTCGCTGGTCAACGTCTTTCCGTGGGTGGTGGCCGGCGACCCCGGACGGGCCGACGCCGCCTGGTACGGCTCGAACCTCGCCGTCGACCCGAGCAGTCAGCACCAGCAGGAGTGGAACACCTTTCTGTCCCAGGTGGTGTGGCCGACCGACAGCCACGGAGCGGTGACGGGAGGCGCTCCCACCGTCTCCCAGGTCAAGGTCTCGCCCCATCCCGTGCACTACAACGACATCTGCCTCCAGGGCTCCGACTGCATCACCTCCCAGGGCAACCGCAACCTGGCCGACTTCTTCAAGATCACCGTCGACCACAGCGGCGCGGCCGAGGTCGTCTACGACGACACGTCCAACGGGCTGGTGCAGCCGGGCTTCACCCCCGGCGGCAACCAGACGGTCGATCACGTCGGCGCCGCCCTCATCACCGTCGCCCGCCAGTCGTCCGGACCGGGGCTGTACGGCAGCGACGTGAGCGGCACACCGAGCACGCCTGTCGCCGGGCTGGCCGACCCCTCCGGCGACGCCCGCTACCCCGTCATCGGCGGGGCCGACGTTCCTGGTATGGATATCCTCGGGAGCAGCCTCGCCCTGTCGGGACACACGCTGACGGTCACCACCAAGGTCGTCGACCTGAGCAACCCGGGTGCGACGGCCGCGGCGGTGGGTGGCCCGTACCTCCAGTACGTCACCCGGTGGCAGATGGGCAACACCCTCTACTACGCGGCGATGGAGAACACCTCGAGCAACTCACCCAGCTTCTTCGCCGGCAAGGTCCAGTCCGTCGACCTGTGCTCGGTGTCCGCCTGCGACCCCCACGTGCTCACCTACCCGGAGGCGGGCCAGGGCGGAACGGCCGAGCCGGGTCAGGTCTCCTGCCCGCCGGCACCGTCGGTCAGCCACCCCTGCACGGTGACCGTCCGGTGTCGACACGTCCGCTGTCGGCTCGCCCGCCCCGGGCGGGCTGCTGGAGGAGGTGGGGGCGTACGCCTTCACCTCGTCCCACCCGCAGGGGTTGCTGACGAACGCGCAGGCCGAGGCGGACAACGTGCCGCTCGAGATCGACGGGGACTGCTGTTACGACGTCAGACCTGGTTGACGTCGTCGCCGGGTGACGACGCCGACGGGGCCATCGCCACGGCGTCCAATCTGTCACCCAGCTCGGCCACGAGCTGGGTGAGGTCCTCGCGGGTCGCCTTGGCCTCGAGAGCGATCCGGATGGCCGCCATCTCGCGCGCGAGGAAGTCGGTGTCGGCCAGCTGGCGGGCGTCGGCGTCGCGGTCGTGCTCGGCCTCGGAGCGGTCGCGCTCCGCCTGCCTGTTCTGGGCCAGGAGGATCAGCGGCGCGGCGTAGGCCGCCTGGGTCGAGAAGGCCAGGTTGAGGAGGATGAAGGGGTAGGGGTCGAAGCTCAGGCTGGCGGCGACGGCATTGAAGGTGATCCACAGCGCCACGAGAACGGTCTGGATGGCCAGGAAGCGAGCGGTGCCGAACAATCGGGCGATCCCCTCCGAGAAGCGCCCGAACGCCTCGGGGTCGTAGTGGATGCCGCCGCTGATGCCGCGGGGCATCGCCAGGGTGTCTTCAGGGGCCATGAGCGGTCGTCCTCCTGTGGTCTCGCCAGTTGGGGGGCAACACCCGATCGAGGACGTCGTCGACGGTGACGGCGCCGACCAGGCGCCCCGTGGGGTCGGTGACGGCCACGGCCAGGGCGTCGTAGGCGGCGACACGCGCCGCGACCTCGGCGGCGCTGGCGTCGGCCGGGACCGGCTCGGGCCGGTCGTCGAGACAGCGACCGAGCGGCCTCGGAGGAGGTTCGCGCAGCAGGCGCTGGTAGCCGGCGACGCCGAGGTACCGGCCGGTCGGCGTGTCGGTCGGCGGCTGGGTGACGAACACCTCCGCGGCGAGGGTCGCCGAGAGCTCGGGGTCGCGCATGCGAGCCAGTGCCTCGGCCACGGTGACCGAGGGCCGGAGGATCACCGGCTCGGGGTTCATCAGCCCGCCCGCGGTGTCGGGGTCGTAGTCGAGCAGGCGCCGCACGGGCGCCGCCTCGTCAGGCGTCATCGCCTCCAGCAAGGCGCCCTGGCGCTCGGTCGAGAACTCGCCCAGCAGGTCGGCGGCGTCGTCGGCCTCCATCTCGTCGAGCACGTGGGCGAGCCGCTCCCCGTCGAGACCCTCCACGATGCGCAGCTGCTCGTCCTCGGACAGCTCCTCGAGCAGGTCGGCCAATCGGTCGTCGTCGAGGGCGGCCGCCAGCACGCGCCGGCGGGCCAGCGGCAGACCGCGGATGACCGACGCCATCTCCGCCGGGTGCAGGGCGCCGATGGCAGCGGCCTCGCGGCCGACCGGGCTGCGGACGCTGAACAGCTCCGTCGCCTCGGGCCAGTCGACGACCTCTACCGGGCGGCGCCGGCCGAGCCGACGCGGGGAGGCGAGGGCGACGGTCGCCACCTCCCAGGCGAACGACACGACAGGGTCGGGGCGGATGGCCAGGTCGACGACCCGTTTGCCCCGCAGCGAGCGCCCGAGCAGCTGCCCGCGACCAGCAGCTCGCCGGGCCGCAGCTCGAACTGGCGCAGATTGATCGCTCCCCGCAGGCGGGCGCCCTCGTGGCCCAGCTCGGCCATGCGCCCGGCGGCGACGAAGACCCGCCGGCGCTGGAGGGCGACGACGAAGCCGCGCACGTCCGGCGCGTCCCGGCCGCCCCACGCGCTGAGCACCACGTCGGCGATCTGACCCACCGCGGCCCCGTCGACACCGAGCAGCGACAGACGCACCAGCCGTGAGACGTACACCAGGCGCTCCGCCACATCGACAAGGTAGCTTGCCGCCACCGGGCTCCCGCTGACTGTCGGTTCGCTCACCGGCGCGGGCCCTCAATAGCATCGGACCGGTGTCGTGGGGAAGACTCGGGCAAGGCTCGGCGTTGCCACTCGGGCCGGGCGCGAGAGGCCGAAGCGACGAGAGTCCGCTCGACGTGGCCGTGGAGGGTGAAGCGATGGAGCCTTCGGCAAGCGGGCGTGAGAAGTCGGAACAGCGGGCTCCGTTCGGGGATCACACGCTGCCGAGGACCATCCGTATCCTGAGCGACCAGGCGGAGCTGGAGGAGGCGCTGCGCCGGGCGGCCGCCCACGACCAGGCCCTGGCCGAGCAGATCTCGAGGCGGGCCGCCCGCTACCTACGCTGAGAGCCAGCGGGCGCTCGTCCTCGGCTGGTGCCCGGTGAGCTGCCGACGCCCGAGCGCGTCGTGGCCGAGCGGCGTACGCACGGTGAAGACGCAGCCCGCTCCCTCGTTGTGGACCGCGATCACGCCACCTTGCGCCTCGATGAGGCCTCGGGCGATGGCCAGACCGAGACCCGCTCCGGCCCCGCCGTCGCGGCCTCGTGCCGCGTCGCCCCGGTAGGCGACCTCGAAGACCCGCTCGAGCTCCTCCGCCGGGATCCCCCCACAGGAGTCGAGCACCGACACCGTGGCCGAGCTCTCCTCGTAGCCGGCCTCGATCGTCACCTGTCCGCCGGGCGGCGTGTGGCGAATGGCGTTGTCGAGCAGGTTGCGTAGGGCGCGGCCGAACTCCGGGGTCGACAGCTCGACGCTGGGGCCGGGCCCGAGGACCCGGCCGCTGAGCCTGATCGCCTTGGCCTCGGCGGCCGGCCTCGTCGCGGCCAGGGCGTCGGAGACGAGATCCGCCAACGAGGCGGGCTCGGGCGACAGGCGCAGGGTGTGGGCGCCGATCCTGCTGAGCTCGAAGAGCTCGTCGACCAGCCTGGCGAGGCGCTCGGTCTCGAGTCGTACGGTCCGGTAGTAGCGGGCGACGGTCTCGGCGTCGTCGGCCACGCCGTCCTCGAGCGCCTCGATCATGGCCCGGATGGCAGACAGGGGCGTGCGCAGGTCGTGCGAGACCCAGGCGACCAGCTCGCGACGAGAAGCTTCGACGGCCTGGGTTCTCGCTCGGGACTCGGCGAGGCGGGCTTGGGTGGCCGCCAGCTCGCGTGCCAACCCGGCCAGCTCGCCCGAACCGTTGCTCGGGCCACCCCACTCCCCGGGAGCCCCGTCGTCCTCGAGACGCCGCAGGAGGTCGGCGAGGGAACGGCTGGCGGTGCCGACGTGATGGCCCAGCGCCAGAGCGGCCACGATGCCGACCGTGCCCGCGGCCGGCAGGATCACGAGGAGGGCAGCGAGGTCCTCGCCGTTGATGAACATCTGGGAAGCGGCGACGAGGACGCCGGCGCCCACCGCGGCGACGACGGCCAGCGCCACCACCACGGCCTGGAACCCGACCGAGCGCCGCCGAGCGCCGAGCAGCGCACACGAGCCGGCGACGCCGACGCCGCAGGCGGTCCCGATGCCGATGCCCGAGAGTGTCAGGGCGTCCACCGAGCGCATCCCGGTGGCGAGCGCGGCCAGGGTGGTCACGAGGGCGCCGGCGGCGACGATCAGCGAGACCCGGCGCACGGTCATGGTTCGAACCGGTAGCCGATGCCCCACACCGTGACGACGTGGAGAGGGTCGGCGGGGTCCGCCTCCACCTTCTCGCGTAGGCGCCGGATGTGGACCGTGACGGTGGAGGTGTCGCCGTAGGTGTAGCCCCAGACGCGCTCGAGCAGCTCCTCACGGCTGAAGGCGCGCCGGGGGTGGGTCATCAGGAAGACGAGGAGGTCGAACTCCTTGGAGGTGAGGGCGGCCAGCCTGCCGGCCACCCTCGTCTCGTGGGCCGTGGTGTCGACGCTGAGCCGGCCGGCGGTGAGCACACCGCCCGTCGCTGGCGCCGCCGTCGGTGCCGCCGTCGAGCCCGGCGTGGCGGCGGGATGCGGCCACGGATCACCCTGGGCCCGACGGAGAACCGAACGCACCCGGGCCATGAGCTCCCTCGGTGAGAACGGCTTCGACACGTAGTCGTCGGCGCCGAGCTCGAGGCCGGCGATGCGATCGGCTTCGTCGCTCTTGGCGGTGAGCATGATGACCGGGATCGGCGCCGCCTGCCGGAGCCGCCGGCACACCTCGAGCCCGTCCAGCCCGGGGATCATGAGATCGACCACGACCAGGTCGGGCAGCGACTGCAGGGCCCGCTCGACGGCGCGGGAGCCGTCGGCCACCTCCTCGACCGCATAGCCCTCCCGGCTCAGGTAGCGGGCGACCACCTCCGACACGGTGCGATCGTCCTCGACCACCAGGACCCGGGTGGCGGAGCCCTCGGGCAGGGGCGCAGCGAGGCCCTCCATCCCCATGATGCTAGGGGCGGGTCACCTGGGCCGGGAGCGCGGCCGAGAGAGTTTCGCGGTCTGTAAGGGTCACACCCGGGCGCAGCTCCGCACCGGCGAGCTCGCGCATCCCCTCTGCGAAGCCGATCTCTGACCGAAAGCCCAACCGCTCGGCCGCCCGGGCCGGCGACGCCGACACATGGCGGACGTCACCCGGACGGAAGCGTCCGGTCACGACCGGCGGTGGCGCGCCCGACCCGACGGCGCGGTGCAGGGTCGCAGCCATCTCCCCCACGGTGTGGACGTCACCCGAGGCGACGTTCAGCGGTCCGTCGACCGGTTCCGACCCGAGCAGCGCCAGGCGGTTGGCGCGGGCGACGTCGCGCACGTGGACGAAGTCGCGCCGCTGGCCACCGTCTTCGTACACGAGCGGGGCCAATCCTGCCCTCAGGCGGCTGCGAAAGATGCTCGCCACTCCGGCGTACGGGGTGTCGCGCGGCATCCTCGGTCCGTAGACGTTGTGATAGCGCAGGCAGGCGACCGGCACGCCCCGCTCCGCACCGAAGACCGCACAGAGGTGCTCCTGGTGCACCTTGGTCGCGGCGTAGATGCTGCGGGGCTCCAGGGGCGCGTCCTCGGTCACGGCCGTGGGCTCGAGCGGTGCCGGGCACGCCGGGCACCTCGGCTCGTAGCACCCGGCAGCGAGGTCGTCCGACCGCCGAGGCAGCGGTCGCACCGAGCCGTGCTCGGCGCACCTGTAGGCGCCCTCCCCGTAGACGACCATGCTGCTGGCGAGGACGAGCCGACCCTCGAAGCCGTGCCGGTGCAGGGACCGGAGCAGTACGGCCGTGGCCCGATCGTTGTCGTCGACGTAGCCGGTGACGTCGTCGAAGTCCACTCCGAGTCCGACCCGGGAGGCCTGATGGCACACGGCATCCACGCCGTCGGTGGCCGCCATCGCCACGTCAGGATCGGCAAGGTCGCCGAAACGGTACTCGGCCCTCTCGTTCAGGTACGGCGGCGGGCCGGTGTGAGCGTGAGGGTGCAGTGAGTCGACAACGCGCACCTCGGCCCCGGCGTGAACCAGGTCGTCGACCACGTGTGACCCGATGAAGCCGGCGCCGCCGGTGACGAGGATCCTCACGCTCCCTCCGCCAGCGCCAGCGCCCAGGCGTCGGCGCCGAGGCCCGAGCCGCGCCCGGCGCGCACATCGCCATGGCGGCGCCGATCATGACCGCGATCGCCACCCACCGGATGGCGGTCGAGCCGGGCGAACCAACGACCGCCGGACTCCCAGACGGCAGACACCGCGAGTCCGGCGGTCTCCGCGATCCGGGGAAGCCGGGTCGCCGCCACGCGGGCCCAGGCGAACCACGGCCCACGGGCCGAGCCGTGCTCGACCCGGACCCGCATCTCCCCGGTCGGGGTGCCCGGCGGATCGACCTCTACCAGCACCCGGCCGCCGTGGGCGAGGAGCTGACCGGTGCGGCGCAGCAGCATCGACGGACACCCGCCGATGCCGATGTTGCCGTCCAGCAGCAGGACGGTCCGCCACGCCCCCTGCAGCGGGAGCGGGCGGAAGACGCACCGCTGCAGCACGTCGGCACCCCGGCCCCGAGCGATGCTGACCGCCAGCGGAGAGATGTCGATGCCGAGGGCGGGGACCCCCATCCTCGCCAGGGCCAGCACGTGGCGACCCGGTCCACATCCCACGTCGAGGGCCGGACCCACGACCTGATGCAGGACATGGTCCTCCTCGGGCGTGGGCTGGGCACGCCACCGGCCCGGTGCCAGCGGCACGGTCGATCCGTCGTCGTGGCGGAGCACCGTTCTCATGCGACGCTCTCCACACCGACCAGGCGCGCCATGGCGCCCGCGGAAACGAGACGCGGGCGCGACCCGGGCAACGGCCACCGCGTCCTCGATGCGATCGACGTCGCGCAGGGATGACAGCTCGGCGACCCGATGCCCCAGGGCCCGCAGGCGCCGCCGCTGGGCCACGCCGGTGTGGGGCGTGCTCATCGGGATGCCGAGGAACACCCGGGGATCGGGACGCTCGAGGCCTATCGCCCACCATCCCCCGTCGAGCGCAGGGCCGAGGACAGCCGTCCTCGAGCCGGCCCCCAGCAACTCGAGCGCCTCGTCCAGCGCGGCCGGCGTCACCTGTGGGGTGTCCATGCCGATCTGGATGCCGGGCCCACCCGTGTCGACCCAGGCGTTGGCCAGCCGCTCGTCGAGGCTCCGTCCACGCTGGCGTACGACCTCGAAGCCCGGCGGCAACCAGTCTCCGGGCTCCCCGTCGAGGGCAACGACGCGGCGCGCTGCGCCCGAGCGGGCGACGGCGTCGCAGGTGTCGGCCAGGGACGCCTCGGCCAGCACGGCGGCCTCGACCAGGTCGCACGGCGGGCACAGCCGGGTCTTCACCCGGCCGGGCACCGGCGCCTTGGCCATCACGAGCACGTGCACCGGCACCTCCTCTCCCGGCCGACGGTCACCGCAGCGCCGCTCCCATGTCCCGCGCCGCGCGCACCGTCCCCCTGAGGGTGCCGGTCACCTTCGAGCGGCCGACCCGGCGCCGGTAGGCGACCGGGACCTCGGTCACCCTCCAACCCGACGCTGCCGCCCGGAGCACCATCTCGAGCGGCCAGCCGAAGCGACGGTCCTCGATATCAAGGCCGAGTAGCGCGCTGCGGCGCGCCGCACGCATGGGACCGAGGTCCGAGAGATACACGCCGGTGCGGCGGCGAAGCTCGACGCACAGTGCCCGATTGGCCGCTCGCAGGTGCAGCGGCCAGGCGGCCCGATCGGCACGCCGGGCGCCGAGCACCAGGTCGGCCTCATCGGCCCGCACCGGCGCGGCCACGCGCTCGAGGTCGAGCGGGTCGAGCGAGCCGTCGCAGTCCATGATGCAGACCAGCTCTGACGACGCCGCGGCCAGGCCGGCGAAGCAGGCCCAGCCGAACCCCGGCCGCTGTTCGCGTACGACGACGGCGCCGGCCCGACGGGCGATGTCGCCCGAACCGTCGGTCGAGCCGTTGTCGACCACCACCGGCTCGTAGCCGAAAGGCATCCGTTGCAGGACCCACGGCAGTGCCTCGGCCTCGTTCAGGACGGGAAGCACGACCTGGACCGTCATCTCGGCGCCGTCCGCCGAACGAAGAGCAGCGTGGGGCGAACCCGCTGGTCCGTCACCGGGTAGAGGGCGTCGCCCGCCACGAGCGGCGCCGGCACCTCGACGAAGTCGCGGGCGAGCACGGCAGCGAAACCGCGGGCCTCGTCGCCGTTGTCGAGCACGACCGCCCCGACCCCCGGCGAGGCCACGGCCCCGGGCAGATCACGCAGCAGAACGCGGCGGCCGCGGTCGTCGCCACTCCGCAACACCTCGTAGATCGCCTCTTCGTCGGCCGACGTGCCCTTCCCGGCGAGCGTCCCGTACCAGGGGTGGTCCAGCACGACGACCTGCCCCGGTAGCTGACGAAGGGTCGCAACCAGCCGGTTCCCTGCGCGATGGTCGGCCGCGGTCGGGATCTGGGCCGCCAGGGGGTACCGGAGCTGGTCGAGCTGGACCAGGAGGGGCGCGGCGACCATCACCGTGGCCAGCCAACCCCACCGCGGCGGCGGCGCCCGGCGCAGCGCGGCAACGGCGTGGCCGACGAGCAGCGCCACCCCCGCCGCCGCCGGGATGAGCACGTCGTCCCACCCACCGCTGTGCAGCCGCCCGACCCAGCTGGCGCCGACGAGGCCGAGCCAGGACAGCCAGATCGAAGCCCAGGAGGTCGGGACGAAACGGCGCCTGGCGGCGACTCGCCCACCGCCCCAGCACGCCCGCGACGCCGAGCAGCAGGGCCACCCCCAGAGGCCGCCAGAGATCGTGGGTCCAGAAGCCGGTCAGGGCGCCGGAGACGAACGGCTGGTGGGTCAGCTCACCGAAGACGTAGTAGCCGTACCAACCGTGGGACAGCACGTTCATGACAAGGGTCGACCCGATCACCAGAACGCCGGTGGCACCGGTCGCGACCGCGCCCACGCGCGGGCGCCGCAGCAGCAGCCACGCGAGCACAGGCAGCGCGGCGACGAGCGCGGTCTGCTTGGTGAAGAAGGCGAGGAAGACGAGGGCGCCGACGGCAATGCCGCCCCGCCATGACCGGGCGCGCCTGGCAACCAGCACGGCGAGGAGGAACAGGAGAAGGAACAACGAGTCGACCCGGCCGATGTCCAGCCAGGCACCACTGAGGCGGAACGTCGCCGCGTACAGACCGACGGCGCACACGCCGGCGACCCGATCGCTGGTCGCAGACCTGACGAGGATGTAGATCACGACGAACGTCGCCAGCGAGGCGGTGAAGGACACGAGCCGCAGGGCCAGGAAACCGACGCCGGTCACGTGTGCAACGGCGGCCGACGTCCAGAAGTACATCGGTGGGTACGGCCACGGCACGTAATGCAGCGACGGTTGGACGTACAGGCTGTGGCCGGCGGCGGTGCGCTGCACGATGCCGACCGCACCCCCCTCCAGCCACTCGAGCTCGAAGGGGTAACCGAGGCGATGCAGAGCCACCCAGAGGTAGGCGCCGACGGGAAGCAGTGCGACCGCCCCCAGGACACCGCCGGGAGCACGCTCGAGACGGCGCCCCCATCGGGGCTGGATGTCGTCGCCCGGCGGAGCCGGCGATCGCGCCGCGGCCGGCGCGGCCGTCCGCAGGGTATCGGTGGCGGCGGTGGCGGCGGTCATCCGGACCTGGCCTCCGTCTTCCCCGACCCGCGCCGACGGGCCGCCACCAGGCGGCACGCGTACAGGAGCAGCGAGGCGGCGAAGAAGCCCGCGGTCAACAGCAGCCAGCGACCGAGGTACGGACCGGTACCGAGCCCGGTGGCCGATCGGTAGGTCCGCTCGCCCAGGCCGAGCACGAGCGGAAAGAACATAAGGAACAACAACCCCGACAGGAGGGCGGGGATCCTGATGTGGTTGACCAGCGGCGGGGCCGCGCCGTGAGCAGACGGGAGGCGGATGCGTCGCAGCAGGCGGTCGGCCAGCGCGTCGAGCGGGAACAGCACGAAGTCGTGAAGAACCGCGGCCGCGACGAAGTAGACGCCGATCATCCACGCGTAAGGCACCTGGAGTACACGGTCGACCACGTAGCCGGCGAAGGCGAAGCACCCGGCGAGCAGCATCAGATGGGCGGTTCGGGCGCCATAGGCGCGGCGCAGGCGCTCCACTCAGCCCACCTCGAAGCTCATCTGGCGGACCCACTTGGTGTTGTGCACGCCGGGGGCGGCGGGGACGATCACCCGGGCCGGGTAGCCGTGGTCGGGCGAGAGGTCCACGCCATTGACCCGGAGGGCGAGCAGGGAGCGGGAGTCGCTGACCTGGTACCCGCTCAGCGTGGCCTTCCCGAAGGCGCCGTTCTCGTCGAGCGACTGCACGTAGACCGACAACGGACGCGCGCGCACCAGCCATGCGGGCGAGGTCGGCCAGACGCACGCCGGACCAGGACTGCTCCGTCGACCACCCCTCCACGCAGGCGATGGGCAGGCGGTAGGTGTGCTGAGGGAGGGAAAGCAGCTCGGGGCGCGACAGCTGGTGGACCACCGGGCCACGAAGCACCAGGCGCCACGAGTCACCCGTGAGATCGGGACGAATGCCGGCGGCGGCCGCCGTCCGGTTGACCTGGAAGTCGGTGGGACCGCCTCCGTACGAACGGCCCCGGGGGGCCAGCAGCGCGGTGCTGCGCAGACCGTCGACCGACTCGCCCAGGGTGAGGGCGAGCACGGTGAACGAGGCGCCGCCGACGACACCGAGCAGGCCCCGTCGCGAGATCGTGGGCGCCGACGGCGCGACCGGTGCGAGGCCGTCGGGTTCGGGAGGCTCGGGGACCGTCTCGGCGACACCGGTGCGCAGCTCCGCTCGCACGCTCCTGCTGCGGAGGGCCGTCACGAGCCGAGGCGTCTTCAGCACGACGTGGACGGTGAAGCCGACGAGGAAGACCCAGGCCCCGAAGAAGTGCGCGTCGTAGAAGGAGAACTTCCACGGGTAGAAGTACTCGACGTTGAAGATGCCGGTGAAGAACTCGAACACGGCGCCGCCGACCAACAGGACGAGGCTGGCGCGTTCGAGCGCGTAGGCGATCGAACGGATCGGGGGCCAGGCGAACAGCCTCGGGATGACGGACCACAGCTTCGCCAGCAGGACCGGGGTGAGGACGAGACCGAGGATGACGTGCGTGCCCTGGCTGACCCGGTAGATCCACGACGGGTTGGTGATCCAGCTGAAGAGGTAGAAGCCGAGCACCCCGCGCGCCGGCGTGGTGTCGTTGTGCCCGAGCCGCGGGTTGTACGAGGCGTACGAGACCAACCCCGTCACGACCAGGATCGGGATCCCGATCAGCAGGACGGAGCCGAGCACGCTCGTCAGCCATGGCCCCCGAAGCGGGCTTCGCCAGACTCTGGGCCGGAACGGCCACGGAGGGCGAGGCGTCACGGGGCAATCCTGCCCGCTCGCATCCACCCAATACCGTCGTTGAGCGACAGTTCAGACTTCTGTAATTCCTGTCGCCGCGCGGTACCGCCACCCTCGCGCCCACCCTACGGTGGGTCCGTGCCCCGGGCGTGGCGGTGGATCGTGGTGGCCAGTGGCGTCGTCGCGCTCGTCGCGATCCCCGCGGTGGTCGGAGCCCTTCCCGTCTCGGTCGCGGCACCACCTCCAGCCGTCCTGCTCCAGCGGGTCGTGCAGTCGACGGCCCTCCCCTATCAGGGCTACGTGCTCACCGAGGCGAACCTCGGACTGCCCGACATCGCCGGGGCGGGCGACGCGACCAACCTGCTGAACAACGCGTCCCGCATGCGGGCGTGGGTGGACGGCGCCGACCGCTGGCGGGTCGACCAGCTCTCCACTGTGGGGGAGAACGACACCTACGCGGACCAGGCGGGCGTATGGCTCTGGGACTCGGGCCACCACAAGACGACACGGGTCGACGGCCAGCCCGGCGCCCGGCTGGTCCGTCCGAGCGACCTGCTGCCTCCGGAGCTCGGTCGGCTCCTGGCGGGGGCCGCCGCGCCCCAGGAGGTGCGGGCCCTCCCACCGAGGCGGGTGGCCAACGTGGCCGCTGCGGGGCTGCGGATCACGCCGCACACCGACGCCACGACCATCGCCGCCGTCGACCTGTGGGTCGATCCCAACAGCGGGCTCCCTCTCGAGGTGGCCGTCTACGGGCGGGGCACCTCCCAGGCGGTCCTGCGGTCCCGGTTCCTGGATGTCTCCGAGACACACCCCTCGTCCTCACTGGTGACGTTCGAGCCGCCCTCGGGGCCGGTCGAGTACGACGACTGGGACGACGTCGACGTGGCGGCGCGGATCGACCAGCGGTCTCCGATCCTCCTGCCGAACGTCCTCGGGTCGCTCGCCCGGCGATCGGCAGGCCCCGCCGCCGTGTCGACCTACGGCGCCGGCTTCACCGTCGTCGCCGCCGTCGGCATCCCCGGGCGGGCCAGCTACGAGTTCGACCGGCAACTGGCCAAGCTCCCGACCGTGGATACCCCGGTCGGCCAAGGGCGGCTGCTGCAGACACCCTTGCTCAACGGGCTCGTGGTCCCGAACGGCGGCGCGCTGTACGCCATCATCGGCGCCGTGCCACCCAGCCAGCTCACGAGCCTCGCCGGCAGCCTTCCGGCGCTGGGAGTGGCACCACGGTGAGCGTCGTGGTCGAGACCCGCGGCCTGGTCAAGCACTACGGCACCGTGGCGGCGGTGGAGAGCCTCGATCTCGAGGTCGAGGAGGGCGATCTCTACGGCTTTCTCGGACCGAACGGATCGGGCAAGTCGACGACGGTCCGCATGCTGCTCGGTCTGGTCTTTCCGAGCGCCGGGCGGATCCGGGTGCTCGGCCGCGACATACCCGCCCAGGGCGGCTCCGTGCTGCCCCAGGTCGGCGCCATCGTGGAGGAGCCCGGCTTCTACGGCCATCTGTCGGGACCGAGGAACCTCGCCCTGATCGAATCGGCCCGGCGCGACGACACGCGCCGCGGCCGTCGGACGCGGATCGCCGACGCCATCGCCAAGGTCGGGCTCGAGGGTACGGGACGCCGTCCCGTGAAGGCGTACTCGACCGGGATGAAGCAGCGACTGGCGATCGCCGCCGTCCTGCTCCGGCGCCCCCGGCTCGTCATCCTCGACGAGCCGACCAACGGGCTCGACCCCCAGGGGATCCACGAGATCCGCGACCTGCTCCGCGAGCTGGTGACGCAGGGAACGACGGTCTTCCTCTCGAGTCATCTGCTGGCCGAGGTCGAGCTGATCTGCAACCGGGCGGCGATCCTGTCCGAGGGCCGGCTCCTCGCCCAGGGCGACGTCAGCGACCTGCTGGCGCCGACCGGCCGGGTCCGGATCGAGACCCCCGACGTGGACGCGGCGGTGAACCTCGCCCCCACCATCGCCGTGACCGTCCATGACCGCACGCCGACCTCCGTGGTCCTGGCCCTCGACGGGAAGGCTCCCGAGGACCTCAACCGGGCCCTGGTCGAGAACGGCGTGCGGGTGCGTGAGCTCGTCGTCGAGCGGCGGCGGCTGGAGGACCTCTTCCTCGATCTCACCGGGCACCAGAGCGCCGACCGGACGGCGCCGACCGAAAGGTACCGGGACAGTGCTGCGGGTTGAGCTCTACAAGCTGATCATCCGCCCCCGAACGTGGCTGATCATCACCGTCCTCACCGGGCTCCCTGTCCTCGTGGGCATCCTGCTCAAGGTGACCGGGGTGGCGCCGAGACCGGGAACGGGTCCACCTCTGCTCGCCGAGGTGCTCACCAACGGGACGTTGTTCCCGGTCGCCGCTCTCGGCCTCGTCCTCCCGCTCTTCCTGCCCGTGGCCGTGGCCATGGTCGGCGGCGAGTCGATCGCCGGCGAGGCGGCGGGTGGCACCCTCCGCTATCTGCTGATCCGGCCGGTGTCGCGGGGCTACCTGCTGGTGAGCAAGCTCATCACGGTCAGCATCTTCGTGGTGCTGGCGGTGCTCGTGATCGCCGGGGTGGGCTTCGTCGTCGGGGCGTCTCTCTTCGGGGTGCACCCCCTCTCCACGGTCTCGGGCCAGGCCGTCCCCGCCCAGGACGCCACCCTTCGCATCTTCGTCGCCGTGCTCTTCGCCATGGTCTCGATGCTCGGTGTCGCCGCCATCGCCCTGTTCGCCTCGGTGCTCACGGACTCGCCGGTCGGAGCCGGCCTGGGCGCCATCGCCGTGCTCGTGTGCTCGGAGGTCCTCGACCTGCTCGACGCCGCCGCCGTGCTCAAGCCCTACCTCCCCACCCACTACTGGCTGTCGTTCGTCGACATCTTTCGCTTCCCGATCCTGTGGCACAACGTGACCCGGGGCTTCCTCATCCAGGGCGTCTACATCCTCATCTTCCTCGGTGCCGCCTGGGCTAGGTTCTCGACGAAGGACATCACCAGCTGAGGAGGGACACCGTCCACCGCACCGTCGAGATCGACCTGGACATCTACACCTTCGACATCGACTTCGCCGGCCATGTCAGCAACATCACCTACATCCGCTGGCTGGAGATCGGACGCATTCAGCTTCTCGCCGACATCGGCTACAGGACCCACGAGCTCCTGGAGCTCGGCCTGGCGCCCCTGGTCATCCGCACCGAGATCGACTACCGGCTGCCGCTGAAGCTGGGCGACCCGGTACACGTGTCCCTGGACCTCTTCGAGCTGCGGGCCGCGTCGGCGACTATCGACTTTCGCATCACCTCTGACGGCCAGCTGGCCGCCACTGCCCGCCAGTTGGGGCTCTTCGTCAAGCTGGACACCGGCAAACCGGCCCGGGTCTCCCGTGAGCTCCGTGGACGGTTCTCGCCGTATCTCCAGCAGGAGCTCTCCGATCGCGAAAGACTCGAGTCATGAGAGCGCTCGGTGTGCATCACGTGTCGATCAAGGTCGGAGACACCAAGGAGGCGGTGCGCTTCTACTGCGACGTGCTCGGCCTCTCCGTGCGCCCCGACCGACCGGATTTCGGTTTCGGCGGGGCGTGGCTCGACGCAGGGGGCAGCAGGTGCACCTGGTGGAAGGGGCGCTGCCCCACGACGAGGGCCAGCACTTCGCCCTCCAGGTCGACGACCTCGACCTCGCCATCGACGACCTGCGATCCCGCGGCGTGGGTGTGTCCGATCCGATCCCCGTCGGGTCGGCTCGGCAGGCGTTCGTCAACGATCCGGACGGCAACCTCATCGAGCTGCACCAGCCCGGCTGAGCTGCCTGGGCCGATCGCGCCGACCGCTCGCGGGCGCGGCGCTCGAGGCGGCGAGGGCCCTTTTGCCCAGGCTCCAACCCGCGACGCGGCAAACGGGGACAGAAGCCGGATCCTCGACCCGACTCCTGTCCCCGCCACCGGGGGGAATCGTTGTTACAGGGCCTCGCTGCCCCGTTCTCCCGTGCGGACCCGGACGACCTCCGAGAGCGAGCTCACCCAGATCTTGCCGTCGCCGATCTTTCCCGTCCTGGCCGCCGTGGCCAGGGCGTCGACGACCTCATCGGTATGGCTGTCGTCGACGAGGACCTCGAGGCGCACCTTGGGCACGAACTCGACCGTGTACTCGGCGCCCCGATAGACCTCGGTGTGGCCTCGTTGGCGGCCATAGCCCTGGACCTCGCCGATGGTCATGCCCTGCACGCCGACCTTCTTGAGGGCCTCGCGTACGTCGTCCAGCTTGAACGGCTTGACGATCGCAGTGACGAGCTTCATCGGCCGCCTCCTTCCCATGTCGTCTCGTCAGTCGACGCTGTCATTCCGGTTGGTGGGAGGGCGACATCGGGTCCCCCTCCTCCGCCGGCCGCTCCCGCGGAGTGGATGCTCGTCGCTTGGCTGGCGCCGGTCAGCGCCCCTGAGCGGCCGACGCGTTCGAGCACCCGTTCGTCGGGATAGACCTCCTCGTCGTGGACGGCGACGTCACCGAGCGCGAGCTCCTCGTCGGTGTACCGCAAGGGCACGAACACCCCGACGATCTTGAGGAGGATGAAGGTGACGATGCCGTCCCAGCCGATGATGGTGAGGGCCGTCATGAACTGGAGCATCACCAGCCAGGGGTGCCCGTAGATCAGGCCCCGGAACGGACACGCTGGACGTGCCCGACCGGTACCGATGTACTCGATGACTCGGGGTTGGCGAAGAAGCCGACGAGAAGCCCACCGGTGAGGCCGGCGATCCCGTGTGTGTAGACGACCCCCATGGCGTCGTCGACCTTGCTGAACGGGCGATTGGCGAGCTTGTTCCACGCCAGCCAGACGATGCTGGAAGCGATGACGCCCATGAGCAGGGCGCCGGTGCCGTCGACGAACCCGGCTGCCGGGGTGATGGCGACCAGGCCGACGATCATGCCGTTGACGCCGCCCAGGAAGGTCGGCTTCTTCTGCGGCCGGCGAACATGTCCCAGAGGACCCACACGAGCAGCGCCGAAGCCGCGCAAAGGTTGGTGTTGATGACGGCGGTGGAGGCGCGGCCCCGGCAAAGTACGGGTCGCCGCCGTTGAAGCCGTTCCAGCCCAGCCACAGGAGGCCGGCTCCGACGGCCACGAACATCAGGTTGTTGGGCGCGGCGATCTCCCGGTCCCGCGTCAACCTGGGTCCGATCACCGCCGCGGCCACGAACCCGGAGGTCCCAGCAGCCAGGTGGATGACGTAACCACCGGACTAGTCGACCGCTCCCTTCGCCGCCCAGTAGCCGCCGCCCCAGATCAGGAAGGCGTTCACGGAGTACACGAAGGTGCTCCACAGCAGGACGAAGGGGACCCACGCCTTGAGGTTCATCCGGCCCAGCACGCTGCCCATGAACAGCAGGGGCGTGATGGCGGCGAAGACGAACTGGAAGTAGACGAGGGTGGACTGCGGGAAGCGGAACTGGGGCATCAGCCCGGCCCCGCTAAGCAGCGGGATGTTGGCCTGCATCTGCTCCGGCCCGTGGCCCACGACTTGGCCGGGGATGCCGACCATGCTGTTGAGGATCCCTGGCCCGACGTGCCACGGCGTGCCGAAGCCCATGTCGTAGGTCCACAGGACCCAGGCGACGAGCACCACCGAGAAGCCGGTGAAGGTCATCAGCAGGGTGTTGACGGCCCAGCGTTTCTGGACCAGGCCGCCGTACAGGACGGCCAGTCCGGGGATGCTCATCAGGCCGACGAGGGTCGCCGCTATCAGCTGAAAGCTGTTGTCCCCGGCGTTCAAATAGGTTGGATACGGGTGCAGCAAACCAGCCACCTCCTAGGGCTGTCGTTCTGGACGCTTGCTCAGGACGATCGTCCGAGCACCGATTGCCCGCCGGCAGCGCCGGCGTCTCGACTTACGTGAAGTTCCAGTGCAGGTCGGGACAGTGCGCCAGAGCTCCTCACCTCCTCCGGCGCTGGGGCGCGGTGTAGCGCCGCCGAGCTCGCCGGTCGTGGGCGCACGGTCCCAGCTGCCGGTGCGGGTGAAGGAGCGAACCTGAGCCTCAGCCCCGACAACCACGAGGAGATGCGGTTGTCTCCCCTGCTGGTGTCCCGTGTATGGCGGGCGACCATCACCATGAGGAGGACCGCGTAGACGAAGAAGATGATCTGGATGGCGAACTCTGGCCCCCACGGCCCGACGGCCACCAGCAGCGCGCGCTCCCGGCCATGAGCACCCCGCGGCGAGTGACACTCGCAGCGACGAGAAGACCGGAGAGCGCCAGACCGATGAGAAGGTAGCTGGTACCGGTGGCGCCGGTCGCCACCGGGCTGCCGAGGTTCGGCACCCAGAGGAAGGCGAAACCTCCAGCGGCGGTGAGCGCCGCAAGGAAGCCGACCCACCGGTGCCGGTCGGTCAGGCGGATGGTCAGGGGCCCAGGGCGTTCGCTGCGTTCGCTTCCCCCGGACCGAGATCGGTCGAGAACTGCATGCGATGTCTTCGTTGCCACGTCAGCCAACCCTTCCGTTAGGCATGGCGGAGAAGGTAAGGCTCGTACGTCACAGGCGTTCGACAGGCTGATTAACAGCGCGTTAACAGCCTGGCGCTCGGAACTGAAACAGAGGGCCCCCCTGATTAACGCGCCGTTTACATGCACTGAAGAGGCACGAAACAGCCGAGTCGTACGATCCGCTCACGACGGAGGAGGTGTCCACGTGCGGGAACCAGACCGAGCGATGCCCTCGAACGGGCCCTCGCAGGGGCTGTCGTACGAAGTACCGATGGCCCACGCCGAGTCCGAGCCGGTGATCGTCGCCGTCGTGCACTGGCCGGAGGACGAGGAGCTTCTCCGCTGGTTCGCGGAGTCGTCGACGGCACGGCTCGTGCTCGCCCGCGGGGACGAGCCCGTGCCGTGGCTCGACGATCCTCTGCAGGACTGGGTGCGCACGCCCGTGCACCTCGGCGAGACCCAGGCCCGTCTCGCGGCGCTGGCCCGGAAGGTGGCGGACCGTCGACGGGTGGCGACGGTGCCCCAGCTCGACGAGAACGGTCGACTGTTCCACGGCGGGCGCTGGGTGGCCCTGTCGGGTGTCACGGCCCGGCTTGCGGGCGCGCTGGTGGAGGCGTTCGGACAGGTGGTCGAGGACGCCGAGCTGCTCACCTTCGGCTGGCCCGATGGCGGCGGGCAGCGGGACACCCTGCGCGTCCAGCTCACCCGGTTGCGTCGACGCATCAAGCCCCTCGGCCTGGGCATCCTGTACGTCAACGGCGGCCACGTGCTCAGTGACCTTCGCCAGATGCCGCCGAAAGAGACCCGTTGAACCACCTCACCCGCTGAAGCGGTCACCCGTAGTCGACAAGGGGGCCCGGCGCAGGCCGAGCTCGGGCCCCTCGGCGGGTCGATGCCGCCTGGCAGTGGTGGTCGTGGGTGCCGCTGCCAGGCGGACTACGCCGCCCCGGCGCGGGGGGCGTCGCGGCGCCGGGGGTCGGCACGAAGCTCGTGGGCGGCGAAGGCGATCGGAAGCAGGTGTCCGTCCGACAGCCGTCGCAAGCGGTAGGCCTGCTGCTCGACGTCGGCAACGACGAAGCCCCGGCTCCAGCTCCCGGTGAAGCGGGTCGCCACCTCCACCAGCTCGCCCACCTCCGGCCCAACGACCGGGTAGCCGTCTCCGTTCGGCGCCACAGGCTGGTCCATGGTCCTCCTCACCGTCTCGGGAGCCTTACCGGCCTCACCGGCCGGCCTTGACGTCATTGAACCCGCCAGTCGTCACGCGCCTGTTGCCCCGGTGTGAACGCCCGATGAACTGGATCCAGAGAGCCGGTCTGCGCTCCGAGGGCGTGCTCAGATCGCCGTCGTCTCGGCCTTCCGATGACGGGGTGTCGGGAACTGCGTCCGCATGAGGAGGTCGAACGCTCGACCGGGCAGGAGGCGGTGCAGCTCGATCATCAGCCTCGCCGTGGGCGTCACGACGTAGCGCGCCCGCGGCCGCTCGGCCGAGATGGCCTTCTCGATGGCTCTGGCAACCCGGTCGGGTCCCGCGGCCACGAGCTTGCCGACGAGGCCGGTGTACGCGCTGTGGACCTGCTTGGTCAGCGCCTCGTTGAACTCCGCGTACGGCCCGCCGTCCTCGCCGCCCGGGAGACCACCGATCACGGTGTCACCGAAGCGGGTACGGATGAGCCCTGGCTCGATCAGCACGACATCGACGCCGAAGCCCCGCACCTCGAAGCGCAGTGCATCGCTGAGCGCCTCCAGGGCGTACTTGGAGGCGTGGTACACACCACCGCCGGGAATTGTGATGCGCCCGCCCATCGAGCTGACGTTGACGATGCGCCCCCTGCCTGCTCGGCGCATGCCCGGCAGGGCCAGCTGTGTGAGCCGCAGCGGACCGAGGACGTTGGTCTCGAGCTGGCGACGGGCCTCCCCTATCGCAACGGCCTCGACCGCGCCGTCCTGCCCGTAGCCGGCGTTGTTGACCAGCACGCCCACCGCGCCCTCGGCTGACTCGACCGCCTTCACGGCTGCGACCATCGACTCGTCGTCGCACACGTCGAGCGGCAGGAGCTTGCAGCCCGACCGGGCCAGGTCCTCGATCGACTCGGGACGCCGGGCCGTGGCGTACACGGCGTGGCCCCGGCGGGCCAGCCGCTGGGCCGTGGCACGCCCGATACCACTGGAGCATCCGGTGATCAGGACCGCTGTCTTGTTCGACATCGCCACGGCGCCAGGCTACTGCCAGGACGAAATCGGAAGCGAAAACGGCGACCGACAGCTACCCTTGATGGACCAGCATAAGGGACGGGCGTGAGCCTTATCTGGGGGGACTCCCGGTCGCCCTTTGTGCCCTAGGCGAGGGGGGGCGCCATGGGCATACAGACCAAGTCCGGCGCTCAGTGCGTCGGAGAGAGAGTATGGCCGTCAGATCGACGCTGCTGTTATCGCAACGCCTGCTCTCGGCGTGTCTGGAGGGCTCCGTGAGCGTACCGATCGGTCCCAACCCGTGGCCGTTCCTCAAGCGAAACATATGCCAGCACTGCCGCGAGCAGCTGCGGTTCGTCGCCAGCCGCGACGGACAGGAGGTCGTGATCTGCCCCAACTGCGACTCGCCGATGGGCGTGTTCAGATGATGTGGTCGACGCCTCGTGCGGTAGACAACTGCGCGGAGACGACCGCGCGCTCGACGTGCGCGGCCAGGTGCTGACCGAGTGCGTCTACCGTGCTTCGTTGGCCGAGCCGCGGCGGCGCTAGACCGCTGGCGGACGAGTCGTCGTTCTGCGGTCGCTTCCGCTCCTGCCCGTCCGCCTACTCCGACGGCGAGGGGGCCCGAACAACCGCTTCAGCTCCATCGTCTGCCTGTCGTCAGCCTCGAGCGACTCCTCGTCCCATGCTCGCAACAGCTCGGGTGCGTTCGTCCACCACCATGGCGACAGCTTGTCGCCGCGATCGTGGCGCCCGCACAGTTGACTCCCCGGCGCCACCGGATTGCGACACGGCCGCCCGTTGCCCGTCTTCGCCTTGCAGATCCGCCCTTCGCTCCCCACAACTCCCCCCTCCGGATCCCAACAGCGCAGGACCCGTCCGTGAACCATCGGACCTGACGCCCCCCTATCGACAGCGTCCTACGGCCCGACCCCCGACCATAGGACGTCCTGCCTCCTGGTGCGAGGGGAAATCTTGCTCCACCCCTATGGGGTAATCGCGTCCCCTCCTCCTGCTCGCTAAGGCGCTGATGAATCCCGACTGAAAGGATCATGAACCAGCGGCCCGTTTTCTACGGGCTCCGCCGGTAGCAGCCGGGCCTGGGACGCGACGGTCCAGACCGCTGTGACTACCGAAAACGAACGGGCTCAGGTCGAGCCGTCGGCGCTCAGTGCGCCGATGACCGCCTCACGAGCGGCGAGCAGTGCTTCCCTGACGGCACGCAGCTGCTCGCCATCCATGGGTCGGCGACGAGCGGCTGTCATCACGTCGGTGACGAACGCCTCGAGGTCGCCGCCGAGCGATCGCAGCACGAGCCGATCCGGGGAGTCGGCCGCGGTGCCCCCCTCGTCGGGCCGACGCTCGTCGCCGTCATGGTTGTCGTGCGCGTCACGGTCGTCGTCGGTCGGTAGCCGGGTCACCAGCGTCCCGGTGCTCGCTGCCCATGCCTCTGCCGCCGGGTCGTGCGCCGCGCCAGGGCTCGTCCCACCAGTCGTCTCTTCCCCGACGGTTCCGAGCCGCGTCACGGATCCGATCGTGGCGCTGCTTCGCCGCCTCACGGGCGGTCCGCCGATCCTCCCGGCGAACGTCGCGCATGGCGGCACCGAGCTCCTGGCGCAACTCCCGTACGGATGCCTTCACCTCGTGGCGGATCTCGCGTGCCAGATGCCGGGCGGACTCGGCGGCGCGTGCCTCGAGATCGCGCAGCTCGTGTCTGTGCGCATCAAGCTCCGCCCGCCCTGCGTCGGTGAGGCGGTAGACCTTGCGGCCTTCGGCCTCCTCGTGCTCGACCAGGCCCTCTTCCTCGAGCGCAGCCAGGCGCGGATAGATCGTGCCCGCTGACGGCGTGTAGAGACCGAGGAAACGGTCCTCCATGTGCCTGATCAGCTCGTAGCCGTGACGGGGGTGCTCGGCCAACAGCAGGAGCAGGAACAGCCGCAGGCGGCCGTGGGAGAACACCCGGCTCACGCCACGGCCTCGACCGGTGCACCGCTCACCACGGAGATGTCCCCGACCAGGCTGGCCAGGCGCAACGTGGCGTCTCCATGGCCGAGTCGGCCGCGGACGACGCGCCCGACACCGCCGAGACGGAGGCAGCCGCTGGCCCACGTCGACGGAGCGTCGCCCAGAAGCCGCGCTCCCGCACCTGCCAGCGTGTCGACCCATTCGCCCGCTCGCCCGGCCCACTCGCCGGCTCGGCCCGCCCAGGCCTGGGCCGTCTCCGCCCACGCCTGCGCCGTGCCCGACCAGGCCTTGCCCCACGGAGGTGTGCGGTCCTCGGATGTCTCGGCCTCCTCGGGTACGTCGACGTGGCCCGACAGCGACTCCGCCTCGAACTCGACGCTGGCATCGGCGGGCAGACGCACCGTCACCGGACCCGATGCCGTGCGACACGAGCAGCGGGCGCCCGGTCGGGGATCCAGATCGGCGACGACTTCGCCCGTGACCGTGCCGACGGCCAGCTCCTGCAGGAGGCCGCCGACGATCGTGACCTGGCCCGAGACGGACTCGGTGCGGAGACGCCCGGCGACCCCGTCGAGGGCGACCTCGCCTGAGACCGTACGGGCCCTCACGTCGCCCGACAGGCAGGTGCCGGTGAGCTCACCGGAGACCGTGGAGAACGACATCTGCCCGGCCAGGCCGGCTGCGACGAGCGCAGCCGACTCGGTACGGACGGTCGCCCGGGCAGCTGGCGGCACGGTGAGGGCGACGGTCGCACGGGGACGCACGAGCCTGCTCGACAAGGGTCCCGGCTGCTCGACGGTGAGGACACCGTCGTCGAGCCACACGGTGACGGGCGCGCCGGTCACGCCGTCGACCTCCAGGCGAGCGGGCGAGGAGGTGCCCGCGAGGGAGACCTCGCCGCCGACGAGGCGCAGCTCAGCCTCGTCGAGTGACTCGAGGTCCAACAGCAGGCCCTCGCTCCCCGGCTCGACGATGTAGTCCATGCTGACCCTCCCGCTTCGGCGCCCGTTCCCCGCCGCCGCGCCGACACGATATGTCGCGAGTGACTCGGAGTCAAGATATATCGCGTCCGTAGGAAAGGGGCCCGACGAGGCCGGCGGGCGTCAGAATGGCCCGACCCGGAGCTGCCCCGGCCCGCGGAGGTCCCGGCTCGTCCGTGCGGGATGGGCTACCGGGGCCCGCTACCGCGGTGCGCTACTTGGTGGCGACGGGGCGCTCGAGGAGCCGCACCGGGTCGCCGACCCGCACCCGGCCACCGGACACCACCTCGCCCCGCAGGCCGCCCCGGTGCACGAAGGCGCGGCGGACGCCCGCTGCGGTGAGGGCCTCCAGGTGCGCGCACGGCTCCGCCAACCGCACTCCGACCACTTCCGCCTCGCCGACGCGGAACGTCCGGCCCACGAGGTGATTGAGGGCGATGCCTCGGGTCACGACGTTGCGCCGCGTCGCTCCCGGCGCCAGGTCGACCCCGTAGTCCCGGCGGACGGCCTCGATGGCCTCTTCCTCGATGAGGGTCAACGCCCGCCCCGACGCGGGCTTCGACGACCAGCTCCCGTTCCCGGAGGAGTAGCGATCGCCGACCACGCCTCCAGGGCCCACCTCCACCTCGTCCCGGTGCTGCATGGCGCCGCCGGCGACAGCGCTGAGGTAGATGCCAGCGACGACGCCGTCCATGGGTAGAGCTTCGGGGCCGCTGCTAGCTTCGTCAACGCCTTTTGCACGGTGACGGGGGACGTACGTCGATGGAGGACCGCATCACAGCTGGTCTGTACCTCGAGATGTCCGACTGCCCGCCGGACGCCTACGAGGCCACCCGTGTGCCTGAGGTCCTCTCCAGGCCCGGAGCTCTGCGCGCCACGTGGTGGGAGAACGCCCATCCCGACCGCGCCGACCTTCCCCGGACGCTCGAGGAGTTCTCGCTGCTGGGGTTGTACGAGGTCGACGACGACTTCACCATGCCCGAGGACACCGCCGACGCGCGGGGTCATCACTTCCGTCACCACCCCCGCCCCGGTCAGGGCTCGCTCACCGGACAGCCCACCCTGGGCCTGCTGCTCGTGCTGGTCAGCCCACGAGATGCAGATGGTGCGCGGGCGCTCCGGGACTGGGCCGATTTCGTCCACATCCGCCACATCGCCGAAGCCTGCGTGCCCGGCTACGCCATGATCACGCCGTACGAGAGCTCGAGTGGCGCCCGTCCCCGCTTCCTCCACCTCTACGAGATGACCACCGACGATCCCGAGGGCGCCTTCAGGTCGATGACGCCCCTCGTGCAGCGGCGACTGGGTGGAGGACCGGGTACTCCTGCGTTCGATCAGTGGATGGGACACCCACAACTGTGCATCGACTACGTCAACACCTTCCGTCGCCTTGGTGAGCGGTGACGGCGCCCGCGCGTGCCTCAACGCTGCAGGAACGGCCGCCGGAGGCCGCTGGGCGCGACCCTGCAGCGCTCAGGCCGCGGAAACGTGGCCTCCTCACGACAGGAACGGTCGTTCAGGCAGGGCGAGGGCGAACCTGCAGCGGCGAGGCGCGGTCCCGCTCGCGCCGCTGATCAGCCGCCCGCCGCGGGCGTCCCAGTCGACGAGCCACCTGGCGCGCTCGCCGCCGGAACCAGTCCCCGACGCTGCGGCGCCCGACGACGAGCCGGATGATGTCGCACCCGACGACGAGCCCGAGGTACCGGGCGTCGTCCCGCCAGAGGTCGGCGGCGTCAACGGCGTCGCCGGCGACGACGGAGTCGTGGTGGTCGTGGATCCGCCGGGCCCCGTCGACCCCGTCGAGGGTGACGTGGTCGTGGTCGACGAACCGTTGGGCGTCGTCGTCTGCGGGTTCGTCGTGGTGGAACCCGAGGGGGTGGAGGGCGTGGTGGGAGTCGGCTTGGACGATTGCCCGCCGCCGACGAGCCCACCGAGGGACGTCGTCGCACCGGCAGGAGACGAGCCGCCGACGATCCCCGACAAGGGCTTCTTCGCCACGGCCTCGACCGCGGTCACGCCTGCCATGGTCACGCCGAACACCACTGCGGTGGCAAGGGCGATGTTGCGCCACCGCAGAGACCGCGCCATACGGAGCGCCGCCGGCCACAGCTCGTCGATGCCGATGCGGCCGCGGCGACCGCGCCCCCCTTCGTGAGACGGAGCGGAGCCAGGCGCGCTCGGAGGGGGACCAAGGAGGCTCGGAGGAGGACCCAGCGGTCCCGGAGCCGGCAGGTCCGACGAGGGATCCACGGCCGGAACCTCGTTGGTGTCGTCTGGATCGGCGTCGTGCCCGTCCGCTCGGCCTGAGGGAGGACCGGCCACACCGACGCCGGCGCCAACGAGTGTGCGGACGGTCGCGCCCGGCTGTCTGAGGGCCGACGGGATCTCCCGTATCGCCCGGTGCGTCGACCGGATCCAGTACGAGTACACGGCGTTGCCGACACTTGCCGCTGCGCTCATCACTCCTGCGCCGATGACCGTGCCGGCCACGCCGAAGAACGAGGCGAGCACCGCCGCCGTGACCGATGCCAGCGCGCTGGCGACGACCTGGACGGGGCTGAGATGAAAAGAGCGATCGTTCATGGTGAGATCAGACGGGTCGTGGTCACGGAGCCAAGCATATACAGCGAGAGCTAACTATATCTATCGCCTGCACGCACCCCAGGCAAGTCGGACCGGTCATCGGTCACGCGGTGTCACGCCATTCGTCGCCGTAGCGCCACCACCGGCAACCGGCCTCACCTGCAGATCACGCCATCCGCCAGATCACGTCATCCGCCAGGAAAATCATCCGCCTCGAGGCCGACGGGTTCATTCTACGGGTCATGCATCGGGTCCATGTCGCGGCCGTCCACCGGTCATGCGGCGTGGGCGCTGTGCCTCGAGTGCACCCTCCACCGGGGCGCCGACATCCCTGCCTCGTGAGCAGCTACGTCAGGCTCGCGGCGTCAGCTCTCGCGGTCCTTCTCGTCGCCACCCGCCGGCGGACGAGGCCCGGACGACCGCCGGTGCATGTCGACCCCGGCGAGAAGCTCCGCCGTCTCCCGCGACCGCCGGCGGCGGGCCCGCATGATCAGAAAGCCGATGCCAGGATGACCGGCAGGCACGGGCTGGACGGGCTCGGATGGGCTCTCCGAGGTCGGCTCTTCCGACGTCGACGACGGTGCCCTGGGGGCATCCGGCATGTGATGAGAGTTCGCCATCGCGCACCTCTTCTCCTACCTGTCGGTACCCGTTCGAGGGAGCCGCGAACCAGGCCCACTAGCGTCGCGGGCATGAAGGTGGCTGGGCTCTGGCGTTATCCCGTCAAGTCCATGCAGGGCGAGGCCCGAGACAGCGTGCGGGTCGACGAGCACGGTGTCGATGGCGACCGCCGCTTCGGCGTGCTCGACCCTGCGTCGGGAACGATCATGTCGGCCAAGAAGGACGGACGCCTGCTCGAGGCTCGGGCCATGCTGGTCGGCGTCGAGCTCACCGTGCGGCTTCCCACCGGGGAGACGGCGCTCGGTACGGGCCCAGCGGTCGACGCCGCCCTCGGTGCGTGGCTGGGGCGGACCGTGCACCTCGTCGAGTCCAGGGCAGGCGGGCGGGGGACGTTCGAGCGTCCGGCCGACTTCGAGGACGACGAGTCCGAGCCGGTGCGGTGGCAGGGCCCGTACGGCTCGTTCGTTGACTCGAGCCCGGTCCATCTCCTCACCACTGCCAGCCTCCGGGCGGTGGCCGCCGAACGCCCCGATCTGCGGTGGGATGTGCTGCGCTTCCGGCCCAACGTGCTCATCGAGGCCGACGGCACCGAGCTCGTCGAGGCCGCCTGGATGGGTCGACGGATCGTGCTCGGTCAGGTGGAGCTCGACGTGCTGCGGCCGTGCGGGCGCTGCGTGATGACCACGCGCCCACAGCCCGGCGGCCTCCCGCGGGAGCTCGACATCCTGCGCCATCTGAGCGTCGCGGACTCGGCCGATCTCGGCGTCCTGGCGCGGGTGACCCGTGGTGGTCGCGTCGACGTCGGGCAACCCGTGGAGCTCTGATCCCAGCCCCTCTGTCGGACTATCCTCGCCTTCTCTCGCCAGATATCGCAGAATAGGCGGGCGCTGAGGACGAAGGAGGCGAGGATGAACCGCAGAGACCTCGTGCGAGCGGTATCGGCCGAGACCGGCCAGGAGGCGAAGAACATCGACTCCGCCCTTCGGGGCTTTACCGATGTGGTGACGGCCGCGGTGGCCAAGGGGGAGCCGGTATCGATCTCCGGGTTCGCCAAGTTCGCCAAGGTGGAGCGGGCGGCCCGTTGGGGCCGCAATCCTGCGACCGGCGAACAGATCCGGATCAAGGCATCCAAGCGGGCCCGCATCACCGCTCTGAAGGGCTTCAAGGACGCCGTGCTGAACCCCTCCCAGGCGCCCAGGCTCGGTCGCGGTGTGCTGGACGGATCGGCTGGCCCGGCGAAGAAGACGGCCAAGAAGAAGGCCGCCGCCAAGAAGTCCACCACCAAGCGGCCGGCGGCGAAGAAGACGGCGAAGAAGAAGGCCGCCAGGAAGACCGCCAGGCGCTGAGCCCTCGGCCTCACCCGGCGCTGTCGCTCACAACTCGACCTAGCCGGAGCGCTTTTTCGCGCGTCGCGTCGTGCGCCCCGTCGTGAGGGGTACTGCGCCGCGAGCAGCGTCGGTCTCGGCCGGGATCCGGGTCTAGGTCTGCGTGTCGCCGAGCGATACGATCTGCCCTGTCGACCACCCGCCGAGAGCGCTGGCCCGATCGCCGGCGCCGGGTCGAGGAGGAGCAAGGGACCGCGATCGTGCTGAGCTATCTTCAGGCCGTCATTCTGGGGCTGCTCCAGGGGATCACCGAGCTGTTCCCGATCTCCAGCCTGGGCCACACCGTGATCTTCCCGGCGCTCTTCGGCTGGCACGGCGTGGTCGCGGCCCAGTCGCAGTCAGAGTCGTTCTTCCTGGCCTTCCTCGTCGGCATGCACGTGGCCACGGCCCTCGCCCTGCTCCTGTACTTCCGCGACCAGTGGATCCGGATCATCCGGGGCTTCTTCGTGACGCTGCGGACACGGCGCATCGAGACGTCGGACGAGCGTCTGGCCTGGCTCCTGATCGTCGCCACCATCCCCGCCGGCATCGTCGGGTTGGCCTTCGAGCACGTCTTTCGGACCGTGTTCGCCAAGCCGCTGGCCGCCGCCACGTTCCTCGTGATCAACGGCCTCATCCTCTTCGTCGGCGACGCAGCCCGCCGACGGGCCGAGGCGCACCAGCCCGTCGCTGCTCCCGGCGCGGCGAGGGCGCCGGCCCGGCGGCTGGACACCCTCGATTTCCGGGAATCCGGGGTCATCGGCGTCGCCCAGGTCTTCGCCCTGCTCGCCGGGATCAGTCGCTCGGGCATCACCATGGTGGCCGGGCTGGTGCGCGGTCTCGACTACGAGGACGCGGCGCGTTTCTCGTTCCTGCTGGCCACCCCCGTGATCCTCGCCGCCGGCATCTACAAGCTGCCCGATCTACTGGGTCACAACGGCGACGGGGTCCGTAGTCAGATCCTCGTGGGCAGCATCGTGGCGGGCGTGGCCGCATACCTGGCGGTGCGGTTCCTCATGCGGTACTTCGAGACCCGCAAGCTCTGGCCGTTCGCCGTCTACTGCATCGTCTTCGGCGGGGCCATGATCATCCGGTTCCACTGAGCGCCCGGCCGCGCCGGAGCTCAGTTGCAACGCAGGATCGGCGAGCCATCTTCGTAGTGCGAACAGGTCTCCCAGCCGACGTCGAGTCGAGGGGTGGCTGTAGGCTCTGCGCATCGACGAGCTGCTGACCATCGCCATCGGGGTCGGGCTGGCGGGCTTGGGCCTCGTCCGGCGGTGGCGCGGGGGCCGGTCCTCCTTGGGTGCGACGGTCAATCGCGTCGGTACCGACGTGTCGGTCGGTGTCGCCGCGGCCACCGAGCAGGCCGCAAAGCAGGCGGGATCCCTCGCCGGGACGGCGGTCTCGGTCACCGGCTCGATCGTCGTGGGTGGAGCGAGCCTGGTGGCCGACGGGGCGGTGACGCTGGCCAACGTAGCCACCGGTCGGTCCCACGACGCGGTCAGCCGACCGGCACCGGCACGCCCGGCTCCCAAGACGGCCGGCCCTGGAGGCCGGCCCGCCAAGAAGGCCGGCGCCCGGACCGCCAGGCGCCCGGCGACCACCAAGGCACGCCGGGCTTCGAAGTCCCCCTGAGGGGGCGCGGCCACCACGACGGCCGGCCCTCGCCCCGGCGGCGTGCTAGCTCTCCGCGCCCGCCACCGTGATCACGCCGAGCACCCCGGTGATGTCGAGCACTTTGAGCACGGCGCTGCTGGGCGAGCCCACGACCAGATCTCCGCCCAGGTGACGCAGACGCCTCTGCGAGCTGACGAGCACCCCGACCCCGGCGCAGTCCATGAAGTCGGTGCCGCTGAGGTCCACCAGCACGCTCTGGCCGGCGGCCATCCCCTCCAGCGTCGCTCGAAGCCTCGGGGCCGTGGCGCAATCGAGGTCCCCCAGCACGGTCACTGTGGCGAGACCATCACTCACGTTCGTCCTGACCTCGAATGGGATCACGTTCTCACCGCCAAACCAGGATGTGTCCCCCCAACCTCCTCGAAGCTGCGAGACCAGGCCGTGGTCACGAGACATCCGACACGTTCGGGTTATCAGGCCCGGGTGTCCCTCGTGCAAGAGGGGCGCTTCACTCGGCCAGGGGAAATCCCGTCCAAAACCTCACTCACCCGGCGACGTCGTCCGGCATCGCCTGCTCCCGGAGATCCGCCAGGCGGTGCTCCCACGCCAGCTGTCGGCGCACCCAGTCCACGGCCTCGGCACGGCCCCGGCCGCCCGGGGCGCCTCCGGAGGCAGGGCCCTCGGGTGCCGGCGCCAACCGGGGGCGCTCCGGGCCCTCCAGACGCTCGGCCGCCAGACCTGGTCGTACGGTGGATACGCTCATACATGCAACATACGCCTTCGTATCTCGAAGGTCAAGACGCATGTCGAGGTGGCGGGGTGCTGGCAGGATGGAGACCATGGCAGCCGAGAAGTGGACGCCCGAGCGACGCCGGGAGCTGACCCGCTCCTCCCTGGTGGACTCGGCGGCGGAGCTCTTCGCCACGCGTGGGTTCCATGCCGCCTCCTTGGACGAGATCGCCGAGCGTGCCGGGTTCACCCGGGGCGCGATCTACTCGAACTTCGAGAACAAGGAGGAGCTCTTCTTCGCCGTCCTCGAGCGCCACGTGAACGCACAGCTCGAGGCCTTCTCGCGCTTCTTCGAGCAGAGCGGGGGTCCGTGGGCCGTCGACGCGTCTTCCGTCGCCAAGGCGTGGCAGGAGATGATGGGAGACGAGCAGTGGGCCGCCCTCACGCTCGAGTTCCGCCTCTACGCCCTGCGCAACCCGGAGGTCCGGGCGCGCCTGGCCGCCCAGGAGGGGAAGATGCGCGACACCATGACCCGCTTCGTCGTCGACATCAACGAGAAGTCCGGCGTCTCGTTCAGGTTCCCGCCCGAGGACCTGGTCGCCGTGATCGACGGCGCCTCCTGGGGACTGATGGAGCAGGCGCTGCTCGATCCTCGACAAGGACGCGCCTTCGAGCTGTTCATCAGGATGATCGAGGAGGGGGCGATCATCCGACCGGTCGACTAGCGAGCCCTGGGCCCGCCAGGCCAACTGCTAGACAAGTGCCTGATGCTCACCGTCGGGTCGCCACTGCACGGGACGGTCGTCAGCATCGATGTCGGCGAGGGCGATCTCGTGCGCGCCGGGCAACAGGTGGTCGTCATCGAGTCGATGAAGATGCAGCATCCGGTCGAGGCGACGACCGCCGGCTTCGTCCGCAAGATCGACGTGTCCGTGACCGACACCGTGGTGCCCGGCCAGGCCCTGGTCGTCCTCGAGGAGAGCGCGGTCGCGTCGGAAGGCGAGCGCTCCGAGGAGACCCGGGCTCCCGATCACCTGAGGGCCGACCTGGCCGAGGTCCTCGAGCGGCACGCCCTCGGGTACGACGAGGCGCGGCCGGACGCCGTCGAGCGACGCCGCCGAACGGGACAGCGAACGGCGAGAGAGAACGTCGACGACCTGTGCGACGATGGGAGCTTCGTCGAGTACGGGGCGCTCGTCATCGCTGCCCAGCGCCGTCGCCGCGATGTCGACGAGCTGATCAGGCGCACGCCGGCGGACGGGCTCGTCGGAGGCATCGGCACGGTCGACGGTCATCGCACCATCGTCATGTCCTACGACTACACGGTGTTGGCCGGCACCCAGGGGCTGCAGAACCACCGCAAGAAGGATCGCCTCTTCGAGCTGGCCGAGACGCTCCGCCTGCCGATCGTGTTCTTCACCGAGGGAGGCGGCGGACGACCTGGGGACACCGACGGCGTCGGCGTCAGCGGGCTCGACTGCATGGCGTTCAGCCTCTTCGCCGGGCTGAGCGGACTGGTACCCCTGGTCGGCGTCAACTCCGGCTACTGCTTTGCCGGCAACGCGGCCATCCTCGGGTCGTGCGACGTGGTCATCGCCACGGCCAACTCCAACATCGGGATGGGTGGCCCGGCGATGATCGAAGGAGGCGGGCTGGGCGTCCACCCGCCCGAGGACGTAGGTCCCATGTCGGTCCAGGTACCGAACGGCGTGGTCGACATCGCCGTTGAGGACGAGGCGAGCGCGGTCGAGACGGCGCGGCGGTACCTGTCCTACTTCCGGGGAAGCGTGGGCGCGTGGGACGAGGGGGACCAGCACCGCCTGCGCCACATCGTGCCCGAGGACCGGCTGCGCACCTACGACGTCAGGCGGGTGCTGGACGCAATGGCAGATCTGGGCTCGGTGCTCGAGCTGCGGGCGGGCTTCGGGACCGGCATGATCACCGCGCTCGCCCGCGTCAGTGGCCGGCCCGTGGGCATCATCGCCAACAATCCCGCCCACCTGGGTGGGGCGATCGACGCCGCCGCCGCGGACAAGGCGGCCCGGTTCATGCAGCTGTGCGACGCCTTCGACCTGCCGATCGTCTCGCTGTGCGACACGCCGGGCATCATGGTGGGCCCCGAGTCCGAGAAGACAGGCGAGCGTGCGTCACTGCGCCCGCATGTTCGTCGTCGGCTCCACGCTCACGGTCCCTCTTCTCACCATCGTGCTGCGCAAGGGCTACGGGCTCGGCGCCCAGGCCATGGCGGGAGGCAGCTTCAAGACGCCGATCTTCACCGTGGCCTGGCCCACCGGCGAGTTCGGCGGTATGGGTCTCGAGGGAGCGGTGCAGGCTCGGTTACCGCCGCGAGCTCGACGCCATCGACGATCCCGAGCGCCGGGAGCAGGCGTTCCAGGAGATGGTCGCGGCCATGTACCGGCACGGGAAGGCGCTCAACACGGCTTCCTACTTCGAGATCGATGACGTGATCGACCCCGCCGACTCGCGGCGGTGGATCACGGCCGCCCTCGACTCGGCTCCGCCGCCTCAGCCTCGCACGGGCAAGAAGCGTCCGTGCATCGACACCTGGTAGAGGCAGAGGCGACGGACCGCCAGGCCGTGGACCGCCACGGGCTGCCTTCCGCCGCCCTCAGGCGGAAGACGAGCCCGCGCGGTCCTCGCTGGCTCCCCCCGGGGTGATCCTCAGCGGCCGGTGTTGTGGCCGACGACAGAGTTGACGTAGTGGAGCATCGCCTGGCCCGATCCGTTCGGGCCCGGCGGGTAGAAGCCGACCTCGAGGTGGGGCCCGGTGGAGATCCCGACCCTCCCGTAGCCGACGATGGAGATCTGCTGGCCCTGGGCGACGCGGGCGCCGACGGGAACGAGGTTCGGACCGGCGTGGCCGTAGTAGACGGCACGGCCGGCGAGCGGTCCACCGGCGATCTGCAGCACGGGGGCATTCGGCCCGAAGCCGGCTATGCCCGCCCGGACGATCGTGCCCGGTCCCATGGCGAAGAGTGGCGTGCCACCCGGGGCGGCGTAGTCGACTCCCTGGTCGACGGTGCCGTTCTGCAGGTACTGGGCCGGCAGCGGCAGACCGCCCTGCCCGGGGACGCTGGTGACCGGTGCGGGCAGCGTCGATTGCTGGGGCGGCGTCACGACCCCCGTGTGGAAGGCCGTGCGCGTCACGGGAGGCGGCGGGGGCAGGGTGGCATGACCCGTCGTCGGTGCCCTCGCCAGCTCGGCCCGGTGCGCCGCAGCCGCCGCCACCAGGAAGCGCTCCACCTGCTGGCGATGTCTCGCCGCGGCGAGGGACTGGAGGGCCGCACGCTCCCGTTGCGCGTTCACCGCCGCCGCCTCCAGGTACTGCTGCACCTGCTGGCGATGCTTCGCCGCAGCCAGCGCCTGCAGGGCGTCCTGCGCCTCCGCCTGCCGCTCTCGCTGCTGAGCCAGCCTGGCCGCCTGCGCCCGCTGGGCGGCGAGGGCTTCCATCTGGTCCTCGAGGCGATCCCGTTGGCTGGCCACGGTCGTCGGCTGGGCCCTGAGCGCGGTGGACGTCCCCGCCCCGTGCTCCACGACGAACGCTCGTCCCGAGGCGCCGTGCTGTGACGGCGCTGCCGCCAGGAGGCTGCCGTGGTGACCGACGGGCTGGGCGGCCAGGTTGTGCAGCGGGCTGGCGACGACGTGCGCCGTGCTCGCCTGAGCGTGGAAGCTGGCCGCGAGAACATGGATGGGTGCGGGCTGTCCGTGGACCGCGCTTGCCAACCGGGCCTGGTCCTCGACACGCTGGCCGTTCGTGGCTCCGGGCAGCGGCACGCCGCTCAGCGTGTGGGCCCGGTACTGCTTGGCCAGGGCGCTGTAGATAACGGCCATGACGACGCTCACGACCGCAGGTACGAACATGACGACTGCCAGGAAGAGACCGGTCCAGCGCCGGGTCGAGACTCGCAACTGCCTCACCGCCCTTTATCACTTGCGTGACCAGACCGCCGTGTGCCGACAGGCCACAACAGTCCGAGCAAACTGTAGACAAGCGAGGCATGACTGCCAAGGGGATATCTACAATTCGACCGCCCTGTTGCCCCGGTCTTTCGGCGCGCTGAACCGAGGTCTTTGCTCCGCCCTTTGCCACGTATACCGGAAGGCGTGGGGCTCCGCAACACGAACGCGGCCATCGGGCGCCGCTTTTACGATAATGGTCAAGTAAACCCCACCCGAAATGGTGGACGGAAATACGCTCGGTTCACCTCGATGCACACCGCCTGGTCACGGCTCTCTGACCGGTACCTCGCGGACGACCTCGCCGGGAGCCTTGTCGCGGCGGAGCCCGACAAAGCGTGGATGGCGGAGCTTGGCATCCTCGGTCCATTCGGTAAACGCCACCTGGGCGACCAGCTCGGGCCGGACCCAATGGACGCCCCGCTGACCTGGTCGAACCCCCACGAATGGCGGCTCGTCCTGCCGGAGGGCGTCGAGCCGGCGGCGGAGGTCGAGCAGCGTCTCGGTGTCGTACCCCGTGCCCACCTTCCCGGCGTAGACGAGGTCCTTGCCGGCGTGGAACCCGATGAGGAGGGCACCGAACCCGATCCGGCTTCCAGCAGGCTCGGTGAAACCGCCGATGACCACCTCCTGCTGGTTGGCGCACTTGAACTTGAGCCAGTCGGGGCTCCGGCGACCGACGTAACGGCTGTCGGCCCGCTTGGCGATCACTCCTTCCCAGCCCCGCCGACACGCCTCACGGTGGAACGCCTCACCGTCGGCATTGCGGTGCACGCTGTAGCGCAACGGCTCACGGTAGGTGAGGGCGCGCCGCAGGAGCCTCTTGCGCAGACGCAGCGGTAGGTCCGTCGTGTCGTAGCCGCCCAGATGCAGAAGGTCGAAGACGTAATAGAACACGGCGATCCCGCTGCGGCGGGCGGCCTCGCGGTCTCGCACCTGCATGCGCCGCTGGAGGCGGGCGAAGCTGGTCCGGCCGCGCTCGAAGGCGACGATCTCGCCGTCCACGACGAGGTCCTCCTCTGTCTCGCGGCCGAGGGCGTCGGCCACCTCCGGGTAGGTGCTGTCCAGCCGCTTGCGGTTGCGTGACAGGAGGCGGACCTCACCGCCCCGCCGGTAGCCGAGGCAGCGCTCGCCGTCGAACTTGCGCTCGAACAGCCACGCCGGATCCGAGAAGCGCCGGGCGGTCAACGTGGCCAGCGTGGGCGGCACCCAGTCCGGTGGTGGCGACGGCCGTAACACGGCGCGGCCGGCAGCTGGCAGGGCGTCGAGGAGGTAGCTCATCACGGGTGCGTCGGTGGGCCGGCGTTCACTGCTTCCCTACCCTGCCCTGCTCGCGCACTCGTCGGGCAACATTGACCGCGCGGTCAAGAGCGGATAGAACGACGCCATGGATTGGCCTCTCCGCTTCGGCGTGTTCCTCGCCCCCTTCCACCCCGCCGGTCAGAACCCCACGCTGGCGCTCGAGCGCGACCTCGAGCTCATCACCCGTCTGGACGAGCTCGGCTTCGACGAGGCCTGGATCGGCGAGCACCACTCGGCCGGTTTCGAGATCATCGCCTCCCCCGAGGTCTTCATCGCGGCGGCGGCCCAGCGCACCCGCCACATCCGCCTCGGTACCGGCGTCAGCTCCCTCCCGTACCACCATCCGCTCATGCTGGCCGACCGGATGGTCCTGCTCGACCACCTCACCCGCGGTCGGGTGATGCTCGGCGTCGGTCCGGGGGCGCTGCCATCCGACGCGTTCATGATGGGGATCGATCCGATGCGGCAGCGGGAGATGATGGAGGAGTCTCTCGAAGCGATCCTCGCCCTCCTCGCCGGCGACGAGCTCGTCAACCGCACCACCGACTGGTTCACCCTGAACGACGCCCGTCTCCAGCTCCGCCCCTACACCCATCCCTGCTTCGAGGTGGCGGTGGCGGCGCAGGTCTCCCCCTCCGGCCCCCGAGCCGCCGGCCGCTTCGGGCTCTCCCTCCTGTCTCTGGGCGCCACGTCACTCGGCGGGTTCGACGTGCTGGGAGCGCACTGGGGTGTCATGGAAGAGCGGGCAGCCGAGTTCGGTACGAGCGTCGACCGGCGGAGGTGGCGACTCGTCGGCCCCATGCATCTCGCTCCCACCGAGGAGCAGGCGCGCGCCGAGGTCGCCTACGGCGTGAGCGACTGGGTCGACTACTTCCGACGGGTCGCGGCGCTCTCCCTGGCGCCCGAGACCGACGACTCCACCGAGCTCGTCGACGCCCTCAACGCCTCGGGCATCGCCATCGTCGGCACACCCGACATGGCGATCGCCCAGATCCAGAGGCTCATCGACCAGTCAGGCGGGTTCGGCACCTACCTGTTCATGGCCCACGACTGGGCCGACCGACACGCGACGCTTCGCTCCTACGAGCTGTTCGCCAAGGAGGTCATGCCCCTGTTCCAGGGCTCGGTCACCCACACGGTGGCATCCCGGGACTGGGCGGCCTCCAACCGACCGCAGTTCATCGGCGCCGCCGGCGCCGCCATCATGAAGTCCGTTCAGGACCATCACGCTCGAGAGGTCGGACACCACCCCCGCCTGACGCTGATCCGACATCGCCGGCACGCCAGCCGTTTTGACGGCCGCTCGCCGGACGAGATACATACTTGCAGTCTGTATTTCAGCCAGGGTTGCGGAGGTGCACGATGACCGGGACCGCGGGAGTCGGGCCGCCGACGCTGGAGATCCGCACGTCGGCCGGTCCCATCCGCTACTACGAGGTCGGTCAGGGGCCCGCTCTGGTCTTCGTCCACGGGCTGCTCGTCAACGGGGCGCTGTGGCGCAAGGTCGTCCCCCTTCTCTCCGACCGCTTCCGGTGCATCGTCCCCGACTGGCCGCTCGGCTCCCACCGTGTGCCGATGTCGCCGGCCGCCGACCTCAGTCCTCCAGGATTGGCGCGGACGGTCGCCGAGGTCCTCGGGTCGCTCGACCTCGAGAGCGCGACGCTCGTCGGCAACGACACCGGAGGGGCCGTGTGCCAGTTGGCGGCCGCCGCTCACCCCGAGCGGATCGGGGCGATGGTCCTGAGCGACTGCGACACGTACGAGAACTTCCTCCCGCGGCTCTTCCGCCCTCTGCAGGTGGCCGCACGGGTACCCGGCGGCGTGCTCGTGCTCGCCCAAGGGATGCGCGTGCGTGCCATGTGGCGGCTCCCGATCGCCTTCGGTCGGCTCATCAAGCACGACATCGACGCCGACGTGGTCAACTCGTACTTCGAGCCGTGCCGGTCGAACCCGGACGTGCGCCGGGACACGGCCAAGGTACTGCGAGGCATCTCGTCCCGCTACACGGTGGCGGCGGCCGAGCAGCTCCGCTCCTTCGACCGCCCCGTCCTACTCGCCTGGGCATCCGAGGACCGCGTCTTTCCCGTTGGCGACGCCGAGCGCCTTCTGACCGATCTTCCCCAGGGTCACCTCGAGCTGATCGAGGACTCCTACACGTTCACGCCCGAGGACCAGCCCCGGCGGCTCGCCGAGCTCGTCGCGGCCTTCGCGTCCAAGCTCTGACCCCCGCCCGGATGTGACGCCTGACCAGGCGGCGGCGTCTTGACATACCAACTGTATGTCTGTTTACGATTGACCCATCGTCGGGGGTCTGTGACGGGCCCGTCAGGAGGTGGGAGATGGGGTTGCCCCGAGAAGAGGTCGTGAGCTGGCAGCGCGGCCGAGCTTGCCCGGTTCGAGGAGCTGATCAGGCCCTTGAGCGCGGCCGAGTGGAAGACCCCGACACGGTGCGCGGGGTGGGCCATTGGCGACGTCGCCAAGCACGTCGCCGGCACCATCGCCGACATCGCCACCGGCCGGTTCGCCGAGCTGGCCGGCCCCGACGCTCCGTCCCGCCAGGTCGCAGAGCGGCGGGGAAGGTCGGCGCGGGAGGTGGCCGACGAGCTGCACCAGGCGACGAAGGTCGTGGCCGACATCGGCGCCGCCTTCGACGACGCCGCCTGGGCCGGTCCCGCCCCGGCGGGCATACCCGGCACCCTGGGCGAGGGCGTCGAGGCCATCTGGTACGACGCCTACGTGCACGCCGAGGACATCCGCGCCGCGCTCGACCGTCAGTGCGAGCGCGGTCCCGGCGTCCGGGTGTCGGTCTCGCATCTGGCCGACCTCCTCGGACAGCGAGGGTGGGGACCGGCGGTTCTCGCTCTCGACGGGCTCGAGGAGATCCCGGTGAGCGGCGGCGGCGGTCAGCGTGTCACGGGCGACCCGCTCACCTTCATCCTGGTGGCGACCGGCCGGCAGGATGCGCACGTCATCGGACTCGATGACAGCGTCAACGTCTACTCGTGAAGGAGCGGCGGTGATGAATCTCGAGCAGTTCTCGGCCCTCGGGAAGAGCGTCCCGACTGAGCGACCGGGCTGACGGCTCAGCCGATCGCCTGGCCGACGGAGAAGATCACCAGGCCCGCCAGGCCGCCCACGACGGTGCCGTTGATGCGGATGAACTGGAGGTCGCGGCCGAGGAGGATCTCGAGCTTGCTGGACGTCTCCGCCGCATCCCAGCGGGCGATGGTGCCGCTGACCAGGTCGACGATCTCGTCGTGGAAGTGCTCGGCCACGTAGCGGATGCCGGACTCGACGAGCTGCTCCACCTTGTCCGCCAGCGCCGGGTCGTCGCGAAGGCGCCGTGCCGCGCCCATCAGGGCATCGGCGAGGCGGCGGCGCAGCTCCGACTCGGGATCGGCCGCCTGCGATCGCAGGGCCGTCTTGACCTCCTCCCACAGGGAGGAGGTCCACTTCCGCAGCTCGGCGTGCCCGAGCAGATCGCGCTTGAGCTGCTCGCCCCGCTCGCGGTACTCGGGAGCCGTCTCGAGGTTGTCCGCCAGCGCCGCCACCCACTTGTCCAGCTGAGAACGGATCTCGTGCTTCGGATCGGCGTTGATGTCCCGCAGGAGATCGTGCACACCGTCGAGGATGCGATCGAAGATCCGCTCGTCCACGACCCGCGGCAGCCACCACGGCGATTCGCGCGGCGTACCGTGTCCGTAGCGCCGTCGCGGTTGTCGTTGAGGAACCGCTCCAGGCCCCGAAGGACCGAGTCGAGCAGCTCCTGATGACGCCCTTGCGCGGTGATGGTGCGCAGCGCCCGCGCCGCAAGCGGCGCCAGCGCCAGCCGATCGAGGCCGCCGGCGATCTCCTCCTCGATCAACCGGTGGACGTCTTCGTCGCGGACGGCGTCCGCGAAACCGACGACGAGCGTCGCCGCGTGCCCTGCGGTCGTCTCAGCGTTGGCGGGCACGGCGAGCCAGTCCGCCGTCCTCGTCACCTGGCCGCCCGACCGGATGCGCTCGGTGATCGTGTCGGAGCTCAGGAAGTTCTCCTGCACGAAGCCACCGAGGGCCGCGCCGAACTGGTCCTTGCGCTCGACGATCACGGCGGTGTGCGGGATGGGCAACCCGAGCGGGTGGCGGAAGATGGCCACCACGGCGAACCAGTCGGCGAGACCTCCGACCAGGGAGCCCTCCACCGCCGCTCGCACGTACGCCAACGCTCCTCGGTCGCTGCCGACGAGGGTGACGACGATGAACACGGCGAACATCGCCACAAGCAGCCCCGTGGCCTGGCGCTTCTTGGCCCGGAGCTGGCGAAGACGATCCCCGTCCTCCCGCCCGGGCGGGGCGGCGGACCACGAGCGCGCCACGCTGTCCCCGGACGGTGCCGACGACTGCGAAGCGCGCCGACCAGTTCGGGTGTCGAGCGCGCTCATAGAGCCTGTGCTCATCGTAGGCGCTCGGGACGCCTCGCGGGACCGGCCGCCGGTGGGTGGTCCCCCGGTCGGTCAAAAGTGGTCGTCGCCGCCACACGTGCCGCGCCCACGTTCGAGCAGCCGTGCCGCCGCTGCGCTCGGGTGGCTCAGCTGGTGGGCTCGATGAGGCCCCACCGCCGGCGGATCGACCGGTCGGCGGCGGAGAACACCGAGTCGGCCAGGATCCCGATCACGAGGACGACGATCATGAGGGCGAGCAGGGTGTCCGCCTGCGAGAACTGCCGGGCGAACTCGAGCCGGGCGCCGATGGACGGCCGGTTGGCCACGATGACGAGCAGCTCGCCGGCCATGAGACTGCGCCAGGCGAACGCCCACCCCTGCTTGAGGCCGCCGACGAAGGCCGGCAGGGCGGCGGGCAGGATGACGAAGCGGAACAGCCCGAGGCCGCGAGCCCCGAGCACCCGCCCCGAGCGCAGCATGAGGGGTGGGATGTGGTCGATGCCGGAGATGAGGCCGTTGGCGACCGACGGCGCGGCGCCGAGGACGACGACGAACAGGATCGCCCCCTCCCCCAGCTTGAACAGCAGGATGGCGAGGGGGAACCACACGATCGAGGGCATGGTCTGCAGCCCCGTGATCAACGAGCCGATCGCCCGCCGCAACGGCCGGACGCGCGCCACTGCCGCTCCGAGCAGCGAGCCGATGAGCACGGCGAGGGCGTAGCCGATCGCGGCCCGCTGGAGCGTGATCCCGATGGCATGCCAGAAGCTGGCCTGCGCGAGCTGGTTGCCGAGCTCCTTGAACACCGGCACCGGCCCGGGCAGCACGTAGTCGGGCCGCCACTGCGACCACACGACGATCTGCCACACGAGCAGGCCGACGCCGATCGCCGCCAGCTTGGGCCACAGGGCGCTCCAGACGCGCACGAACGGGCTGCGCGCAGGGGCGCGGGTCAGCTCGAGGGCGTCGAGGCCGGCCAGCTCGCGGTCGAGGCGGGAAGCTACCGGCGGCACTCGGCGCGTCAACGACCATGGCGGCCCACCTCCTCGCGAAGTCGCGCCGTGACCCTTCCCGCCAGCTCGGAGACCTCGGGCGACTCGATGCGCCGCGGCCGGGGAATGGCGACGTCGAAGGTGGCCGCGATCCGACCCGGACGGCTGGTGAACAGCACGATGCGATCGCCGAGCCGGGCAGCCTCGCGGACGTTGTGGGTCACGAAGAGCACGGTGACGTCCCTGGCCTGCCAGATCCGCTCGACCTCGTCGTGCAGGAGATCCCGGGTGATGGCGTCGACCGCCCCGAAGGGCTCGTCCATGAGCAACACCCGGGCGTCCTGGGCGAGCGCCCGGGCCAGGGCGACACGCTGGCGCATCCCGCCCGAGAGCTCGTGTGGCCGCCGCCGTTCCATGCCACCGAGGTGGACCGTCTCGAGCAGCTCCGCGGTCCGCGTCCGGCGCTCGCCTTTCGGGACACCGTTGAGTCGCAGTGCCAGCTCGACGTTGCCGGCCACGGTGAGCCAGGGGAACAGCGCCGCGTCCTGGAACATCAGGGCCGGGCGTCCCGCGCCCGCGTCCACCTGGCCCGCGCTCGGTCGGTCGAGCCCGGCAACCAGGTTCAACAGCGTGGTCTTGCCACAGCCGGACGCGCCCACCAGGCAGACGAACTCGCCGGGTCGTACGTCGAGGCTGACCCGGTCGAGGGCCAGCACGGCGCCGGCGCCCTCACCGAACGCCCGGGAGACCTCTTCGAGCGACACGGCGGGAGGACGCCTCGGCGACGACCGCCGCCTCCGGCCCGTTGACCCCGGTCGCCAGCTGGCGGGCGATGGCCGTCACGCCGCCTTGACCTGGGGTTCGTTCACCTGCGCCAGCGCCTGGTCGAGCGGGGCCAGGTCGTAGATGCCCTTGAGGTCGACCGGTGGGAGCAGACCGACCTTCTGGGCGTGCTGGGCCGACCCGGCGAGGGAGGACGCCACGGGGTCGTCGGTGAAGGTGAGGTCGGGCCACGCCGCCTTGATGACCGCCGCCGGCAACGGCTTGCCCGTCAGCTGGGCCAGGCCCTGGTTCACCGCCTGCTGGGCCTCGTCGGGGTGCTGGTTCACGAAGTCGTTGGCTCGCACCTGGCCCTGCACGAGCCGAGCCACCGCGTCGGGGTGCTGCTTGAGGAAGTCCGTGCGGACCGCCAGCTCGGTGGTGACGAAGCGCCCGCCGGGCCACAGGGTCTTCTCGTTCACGAGCACCTTGCCGCCGGCGGCGACCATCTGGCTGACCCACGGCTCCGGCTCCCAGGCGGCGTCGATCTGCCCGGTGCGAAAGGCCTGGAGGGCGGTGGCGTTGTCCTGGGGCAGGATCGACACGTCTCCCCCGCCCTGGGGATCGGTCTTCAGACCCTTGCCGAGCAGCCAGTACCGGAGGGCGACGTCCTGGGTGTTCCCGAGCTGGGGCGTGGCGACCTTCTTGCCCCGCAGGTCGGATGCAGCGTTGATGCGTCGGCTTGACCACGAGGGCGGCGCCCCCCGAGGTTGCCCCGGAGATGATGCGGATGGCCTGACCGTGGGACTGCTGGTAGGCGTTGATCGCAGGGTTGGGACCGAGATAGCTGGCGTCGACGGCTCCCGAGAAGAGCGCCTCGACCGCCGCCGGCCCCGCGTTGAAGGTGGACGTCTGGAGCTTGTCCGGGCCCAGGGCCTGGGCGAAGATGCCCTGCTGCACACCCACGATGGCGGTGGCGTGGGTGAGATTGGGGAAGTACCCCAGCTTGACCGTGACGGGCGCGCTCGAGGCCGGCGCCGTCGTCCCGGCGTTGGCGCTGCCGGAGCCGCCGCCACCGCACGCCGCCATGACGAGGGCCGCCAACGCCAGCGGGGCGAGGAGGAGAAGTGGGCGGGCAGGTCGGATGGGCACGGCGAGTCCTTCTTCACCCCAGGGCGGGAAACTAGACCAACTTGATCAAGGTACTTAACTAGAGGGCCCGACGACTGTCAAACGCCGGGAGGCCGGCCCCACGAGCCCTGCTGGGCGGGCCTGGTCCGTCCCGGCGCCGCATTACGCTCCAGGTGACAGATCTGCGGGCCGTCTGCGGCGAGCACAGAGGGGGAGCATGGCAAGCGAAGTCGACAAGACCGACAGCAGTGGCGTGAAGCACTGACGCCCGAGCAGTACCGGGTCCTGCGGGAGAAGGACACCGAGCGTCCCTTCACCGGCAAGTACCTCGACGCCAAGGAGGACGGCACCTTTCGGTGCGCCGGATGCGGCGCCGTGCTGTTCGACTCCGCCGCCAAGTTCGACTCCGGCACGGGCTGGCCGAGCTTCACCGAGCCGGCGGTGGCGGCCAACGTGGAGCTCCACCGCGACCACAGCCACGGGATGGTCCGCACCGAGGTGACGTGCCGGCGCTGCGGCGGGCACCTGGGCCATGTCTTCGACGACGGTCCGCGCCCCACGGGCCAGCGCTACTGCATCAACTCAGTTGCCCTCGACCTCGATCCCCGCACGGGCGGCGAGGAGCCGACACAGCCACGCTGACCGAGAGGTGGTGACCGCGGGCAGACCCCGGTGTCATCCCTGGCAGAGCCTCGGTGACTACCCTGGCGGGCCGTGACGAGTCGCTCCGTCGAGGCACCCCCGGAGCGCCCCGAGCCCGTCGTTCCGAGCGAGCGCGCGCCGGGCCGCCTGTTGTCCCAGCCCATGACGTGGGTGGGGCTGGCCGGCGTCGCCGTGCTGGTCGCCGCCGTCGTGCTGCGGTTCTGGGCCCGATCGCCGCTGTGGCTGGACGAGGCCAACACGGTCAGCATCGCCGGGCTCCCCCTCTCCCGGATCCCTGACGCCCTCCGCCACGACGGCGCTCCCCCGCTGTACTACCTGCTGCTCCACGGGTGGATCCGACTGTTCGGGACCAGCGACCTCGCCGTGCGGTCGCTGGGCGGGATCATCGCCGTTGCGACCTTCCCGTTGATGTGGCTCGCCGGGCGCCGCATCGGGGGCCGGCCCGGGGCGTGGGTCGCCCTGTTGCTGCTCGCCAGCTCACCGTTCGCCGTGCGGTACGCCACCGAGGCCCGGATGTACTCGCTGGTCATCTTCCTCGTGGTGTGCGGCTTCCTCGCTCTCGTCCGGGTGCTGGAGCGGGCCAAGCCGCGACCGCTCGACCTCGCCGCCGTGACGGTCGTCACCGCCCTGCTCCTGTACACGCACTACTGGTCGATCTATCTGCTCGTCATCGTCGTCGCCCTGCTCGTCTGGCGCATTCGGACCAGACCGGCCGATCGCCGCGCCCCGGTGTGGGCGCTGGCCGCCATCGCCGGCGGGTGCATCCTCTTCCTGCCCTGGGTGCCGATCTTCCTGACCCAGCTCCAGCACACGGGCACCCCGTGGGCCGAGCCGGCCAGCTTCAGCGCCATGGTCAACGCCGTCAGCGAGTTCGCCGGCGGCAAGTCGAGTGCGGGGCGCGGCCTCGGCCTCACGTTCTTCGCCCTGACGTTTCTCGCCCTCTTCGGGCTGGCGCTCGACGGTCACCGGATCGAGCTCGACCTCCGCACCCGCCGGCCGAGCCGGGCGCTCGCCATCGCCACGGCCGGCACCCTCGCACTCGCCATCGCCGTGGGCTTCGTCACGAGGAGCGCGTTCCAGGGCCGCTACGCGGCGGTCGTCCTTCCCACCTTCCTGCTCCTCGCCGTTCTCGGGATGGCGACCCTCGCCGACAGGCGCGTCAGGCTCGGGGTGCTGGCGGTGGCCGTGGCTCTGGGGCTGGCCGCGGCGGCGAGCAACGTCACGACGAACCGAACCCAGGCGGGACAGGTGGCGGCGGCGATCAGGGCCGGAGCAAAGCCGGGCGACGTCGTCGGCTACTGCCCCGATCAGCTCGGCCCCTCTGTCAGCCGGTTGCTGCCGTCCAACCTGGTCCAGCTCACCTTCCCTGCCGGCCAACCGCCGCAGCGGGTGGACTGGTACGACTACTCGACCAGAAACGCAGCGGGACAACCCGCCGCCTACGCCCAGAGCCTCGTCGCTCGGGCCGGACCTGGACACACCGTCTGGTTGGTGTGGATCAGTGGCTACCTCACCCTCGACTTCAAGTGCGAAGCCGTGAGCAACCAGCTCGGGACCCTGCGACCCGGGGGGACCCAGGTCGTGCGGCCCGACACCAAGGCCCACGACGACCTCACCGGCGTCTTCGAGCAGCAGGCCCTGTTCCGCTTCCCTGCGACGCCGTAGCCCCACTGCCGTGCTGCATCGACACGAGGCCGGACTGCCCCGGCCGGTGACGTCGGGTCGGTCGTCCGCTCTGGCTCGGGCCAACGTGTCGGGCCGGCTGCGGGCGACGTGGGCGGGGTCCTCCGGCGGTGCCGGCGGGATGCGAGCAGACGTCGTCGCCGCCCTACCGGGATGGATCACGGCCCGGTTGATCGTGGTCGCGGCCCTGGCCCTGTCGCACTTCCTGGTCAACCACCTGCACCCGACGGCGTCGGGCGTGACCTTCCGGGTCGACCAGGGCCTGCTCGGCTGGGACGCCGGCTTCTATCGGGCCATCGCCTCCCACGGCTACGCCCCGCTGGGGCACGGCGCCGCGCGTTTCTGGCCGCTCGTCCCGCTGGTGGCGCGATACCTCGCCCTCGGCATAGCCGGCGCTACCGGGGTCACCTTGCTGATCGTCGCCAACGCCTCGGCGCTGGCCCTCGGTGCGCTGCTCCACCGCCTCGTGATCGTCGAGACCGGCGACCGGGCTCTGGCCAGGCGGGCCGCCTGGCTGATCGCGCTCGTGCCGCCCGCCTTCGTGCTCGTGATGGGCTACGCCGAGGCCACGGCGATCGCCCTGGCGGTGGCCGCCTTCCTGGCCCTGCGCACCCGGCGGTGGGAATGGGCGGCCGCGGCCGGCCTGCTGGCCGGGCTGGCGCGGCCTCTCGGCGTGCTTCTCGTGGTGCCCGCGGCCCTGGAGGTGGCGCGGGGCTGGTCCGGGGTCTCGCGACGCGACGCGCTGTCCCGCGTGAGCGCCGTGGTCGCGCCTGCGGTCGGTGGCGCCATCTTCCTCTTCTGGTCGTGGCTGGCATACGGCGATCCGCTGGTACCGGTGCACGCTCAACAGGCGGCAGGCCAACGCGGCGGCTTCGTCGACCCGGTCACCTCCCTCGGTCACGAGGCTCGGCTGTTCGTCCACGGCCACGTCGGTAGCGGGCTCCACGATCCCTGGGCGCTCGGCCTGGTGGTGCTCCTGGTGGTGTGCGCCTTTCGGTGGCCGGCCTCGTACACCGCCTTCGCCGCCGCCACGCTGGTCCTCGCCCTCAGCTCGCGCAACCTCGACTCCCTCGAGCGGTACGCCCTGAGCGCGTTCCCGCTCGTCCTGGCCGGCGCCACGCTCACCGCCAGCGGCCGGGTGGAGCGGGGCGTGCTCGCACTCAGCGCCGCGGGAATGGCGGGCTACGCCACCCTGGCCTTTCTCAACGCCTACGTGCCGTGAGGTCACATCGCCTGGCCATCCCCGTCATCGCCGTCTCCCTGAGCGGGGGCGGTATCGTGGGATGGCCCGTCCCTGTGCTGCCCAGGCCTGGGCACGCGGCACAGTCGAACCAGGGACGGTAAGGAGAACATGGAGCCCCCCTCAGAGGCGAGCGGAGACCCTCGCGAGGCGGTCATCATCGGCGCAGGCCCGGCGGGGCTCACCGCCGCGTACCAGCTGGCCAAGTCGGGCCGGACGTCCACCGTGCTGGAAGCCGACACGGTCGTCGGAGGGATCAGCCGGACCACCGAGCGCGACGGCTGGCGCTTCGACATGGGTGGTCACCGGTTCTTCACCAAGGTGCCGGCTGTCGAGCGACTCTGGCACGAGATCCTGCCCGAGGGCGACTTCCTGCTCCGGCCTCGGAAAAGCCGCATCTTCTACGACGGCAAGTACTTCGACTACCCGATACGGGGCGGCAACGCGCTGCGCAACCTCGGTCCTGTCGAGGCGGTGCGATGCGTCGGCTCCTATGCATGGGCCCGGGTGCGCCCGCCGAAGGACCAGGACAACTACGAGGGTTGGCTGGTGGCGCGCTTCGGCTGGCGCCTCTACCGGACGTTCTTCAAGACCTACACCGAGAAAGTGTGGGGCATCCCGGTGAGCCAGATGCCGGCGGACTGGGCTGCGCAACGGGTCAAGGGCCTGTCGCTCGGCAAGGCGATCGTCAACTCCCTCACTCCCAAGCGCAACCAGAAGGACATCACCTCGCTCATCGAGGAGTTCCAGTACCCGAAGTTCGGGCCGGGAATGATGTGGGAGGTCTGTCGTGAGAAGGTCGAGGCGCGAGGCTCGAAGATCGTCTTCGGGACGAAGGTGACGCGCATCCGGCGGCAGGGAGATCGCGCCGTCGAGGTGGAAGCGACCGCAGCGGGGGGCGCGACGACGACGTATCCGGTCAGCGAGGTGATCTCCTCCATGCCGTTCGGGGCCCTGGTCGAGGCGATGGACCCGCCGGCGCCGGACGAGGTTCGTCGCGCCGCCGCCGGGCTCGGCTACCGGGACTTTCTCACCGTCGCCCTGGTGGTACCCGCCGAGCGCGTGGCCTGGGACGACAACTGGATCTACATCCACGCTCCTGACGTGCGGACGATGCGCATCCAGAACTTCGGATCCTGGTCGCCGTACCTCGTCAAGGACGGCCGCAACGTCCTGGGCCTCGAGTACACCGTGTTCGAGGGTGACCAGTCATGGACGGCGAGCGATGACGAGCTGATCGAACAGGGCAAGCGGGAGCTCGAGCAGTTGGGCCTCATGGAGGCCGCCGACGTCGAGGCGGGCTACGTGGTGCGTATGCCCAAGGCTTATCCCATCTACGACGAGCACTACCGGGCCAACGTGGATGTGCTGCGTAGCTGGCTGGATACCAACGCCGTCAACGTCTATCCCGTCGGTCGCAACGGCATGCACCGCTACAACAACCAGGACCACTCGATGTACACGGCCATGTTGAGCGTCGAGAACATCCTCGGGGCCAGCCACGACATCTGGAGCGTCAACGTCGAGGCCGACTACCACGAGGAGAAGTCAGCCGACGGGCCCGGGCAGGGTCGGTCGGGAACGGGCCGAGATGCCCCGGTGCTCCGCCGTGAGTACCTCGACGCCGCTCGCCGCTAGATGAGATCGGGCTTCAGCGTCGAGGCCGACCCGAGCGAGGAGTAGACGTCTCGGGGGTCGGCGTGGCGTCGGTCTCGAACGGGTCGAGCCTCCTGGGCGGCTCTCGATCGCTGTTTCCCGAAGAGCTGCCGCTCGCAACGGCCTGGCCGTCTGTTGATCCGGGCCCGGCTGAAGCGTCTCCCCGACCGGCGGTCAGCTCACCCTGATGCCATTCCGGCGCGCCCCGTGCTCCTTCAGTGCCGCCCACAGCGGGGAGTAGCGAACGATGCAATAGAGAGCCCACAGCCCGTCCCGCCACCCGATCTTCTTGCCCTGTGAGTAGGTGCGGCCCGAATACGAGACGCCCACCTCGTAGATACGCCAGCGCCCGCTGGCGACCTTGGCCGTCACCTCGGCCTCGAAGCCGAAGCGGTCCTCCCGCAGCTCGATGTGATCGAAGACCTCTCGTCGGAAGGCCTTGTAACACGTTTCCATATCGGTCAGGTTGAGGTTCGTCGACATGTTCGAGACCGTGGTCAGGAACTTGTTGCCGACGCTGTGCCAGAAGTACAAGACGCGGTGTGGCTGTGCCGTATGGAACCGGGAGCCGAAGACAACGTCCGCTTTGTTCTCCAGTAGAGGCGCCAGAATGCTGGGGTAATCGACAGGGTCGTACTCGAGGTCGGCGTCCTGGACGATCACCAGCGGACCTCGGGCCCGAGCAAAGCCTCGACGCAGAGCGGCGCCCTTTCCACGGTTGACCGGCTGCTCGATCACCACGAGGCGGGGATCCGCGATGGCCTTGAGGACACTCAGCGTCTCGTCGGTGGAGCCGTCGTCGACAGCGATGAGCTCACGTGTGTAGGGCGAGGACAACACGCGCTCTGTCACCTGGCCCACGGTGTCCGCCTCGTTGAAGCAGGCCATGACCACCGACAGGCACGCCTCCCCGAGCAGTTGGTCGATCGACTCGCCACTCATCGATGAACCTCCATAGACGTCAATTCGACCTCGACAGCCAGGGACCGACCCGGTGACGTCGCCAGCCTGCTCATGGCTTGTCGTCTGGGCAGGACCCTGGGGGATTGTCGAACGTGGCATTCTTCGTCCACGAACCTGCCCACCAGCCGTTCGCCGCGGGTGGCAGTTGGAATACCGGGGTCAACGCCTGCACGACGGACTGGCCGAGGGTCGCCGCTCCCGTCGGACAGAAGTGGGCGTTGTCGAGCTTGCGGGCTCGGCTCCACGTCCCGCCCGGCCCGGGCAACCATGTCGAGAACTGTCCGTTCACGTCGAGCGCATCAGCAACCGGCAGGTACACGTAGCGACCGGGCCACTGCGCCGACAGCGAATCCATCAGGGAGTTCCACGCCTCCCGCCGGTCCTCTGCTTTGGCGACATCCTGGGCGCGCTTGGCGGGATCGATGTCGGCGATGCTCGGCCCCGTCCGAGGAGTCTGCATGATGCTCACCCCGTCCACCCCGTTCCCAGGAGCCATCAGCTCGCCCATGGCCTGGTCGACCAGGCGGGTATACCCAACTGGATCGGTCTTGGCTGCGTCGTCGTCCCAGCTCCACATGCCGAGGACCACCTCCGGCCGGTACTCGCTGATGACTCGGGGCCACTGGGTGACCCAACTCGAGGTCGCCGTGAGCCCCCATCCGACAACCGCGTTGTCGGAGACCACCTTCACGACGCCGGTCGCCTCCAGCGCCGCCGTCACACCAGGAGAGGCGTCGTGCATCAGGCTGTCGCCGATGATCATCACCCGCAGAGGGTCGGCGGGTGACAGGACCCTACCCGGCGGGAGAGCTATCGTCGGCTTGGCGAGGAGAGACATGTCGCCGTCCACCAGGTCGCCGACGTGCCTCTCCCCTCTGTCGCTGAGGTGGACGCCGTCCCTGAGGTCGCCCGGCGTCACCCGTGATGCCATGTCGTAGAGGGTGACGTCGGGGTGGGCGGCGACGAACGAGCGGTACACCCCGTTGACGGCATCGACCCTGGCCGGTTGCGACATGGTGGGCGTGCCTTGATCGGGCTGCGACGGGGGATGGTCCAAGGGCACGGTCCCGATGACGACGTGTGCGCCCCCTGATTCGAGCAAGGAGGTCATCTGGGCCAACTGATCCTGGTAGTACGCGGCCCACTGCGGGGTCCCGACCCTGAGCCATCGGCCACCGACGAGGTGATCCGCGGTCTCCCACGGACCGAACCACAGCAGGGCGACCTTCGGCTTCGTCTGACTGAGCTGCCGAGGCCACTGTGAGCGCCACCGACAATCGGGAGGTGGCGTGGTTTGCTCGGTGGCACCGTACGCGTTGTCCGCCGTGTAGCCCTCGACGATGCTGCACCCGAGGAAGGCGCCGTTGTGCACGGCCAGGCCGTGAACGTTCCCCTGCTCGGCCATGCCCCACGCGAGTGTGAGTGCCGTGCTGTCACCGAGCACGAGCAGGCTGGGGGAACCCGACGCCGCGGGGGCGGGCGGAGGCGGAACCGGAGCGGCGGCGGTGGCGACCGAGCCGGGTGCGATCGTGGCGAACAGCACCGCGGCTGCCGTCGCGGCCAGCCCGAGAGGGGCGGCGACCCATGCCCGCCATGATGTGAGACGGGCCCGTCGAATGGGTCGCTCGATGAGCACGTAGCTCGCCGTGGCCAGGGCCAGCATCGTCCCTACCTGGGCGCCCTTCAACGGCCAACCCGACAGCCCGGTGTTGGCATCGGTCATCAGCACGATCACCGGCCAGTGCCACAGGTAGAGCCCGTACGAGATGATCCCGATCCAACGAAGCGGCGGAAGGGACAGGACGGCACCGAGGGGCCCCGAGCGCGCACCACTCACACTGGCGATGACCACGGCGGTGACACACCCCCACTGCGAACAGTCCCCCTTGCCACATCCACCCTGGGGGACCGGCAGCGCTCACGCAGAAGTAGACGAGCAACCCCATGGCGACGATGCCGGCACCGTGGAGCAGGCGCCGGGCCCGTGGGGTCGGCGCGGACCGCGATCGCCTGGTCGTGACCACCGCCAACGCGGCGCCGATCAGCAGCTCGAAGGCCCGGGTGTCGGTCCCGTAGTAGATGCGGCTGGGATCGACGCCTGGGTGGTAGAGGACCGCCATCAAGGCGACGGACGCCCCTGCCATCGCCGTGATCGCACCAAAGAGCAGACGCCGTGAGCCACGTGTTGCCTTCCACAGCACGACGAGGATGAGCGGCCACAGGAGGTAGAACTGCTCTTCGATGGCGAGCGACCAGGTGTGCTTGAGTGGCGACGGCGCCGAGAACTGCGCGAAGTAGGACTGGTGTCCGAAGATCAGATGCCAGTTGGCGCTGTAGAAGAGGGTGGCGAGCGCATCCGGGCGCAGGCTCGACCGGTCCAGGCCAGGTCCGCCGAGACCGGCATAGATGGACAGCGCAGCCAGCACGACCAGCAAGGCCGGTAGCAGTCGCCGCGCCCGCCTGGCCCAGAAGGCACGGAACGCGATCCGCCCGGTGCGCGCCCGCTCGCCTACCAGCAGACCGGTGATCAAGAACCCGGACAGGACGAAGAAGACGTCGACGCCCAGGTAGCCACCGCCGGCCCGGCTCAGGTTGAGGTGGTAGGCGATGACCGCCGTGACCGCGAACGCCCGTAAGCCGTCGAGGGCAGGCATGTACGCCGCGCCTCGTGTCTGCTGCTGCGGGGACGCGGGCCGGGGACTCGGCGAGATCGGCGTGCGGGTGGGGGTCGTGACCATGCTAGTTCTGCGGAATCCTCGAGCTCTCCGAGGAGGAGCCGTCAGAGCCGCGGCATCTCCCCCGCCAAGTTTGGCCCATCGACCCCCCAAAGGAACGGTGGCATCCTGCCCTGGGCATACCGCTCGCGTACAGCTGTCCGAGGGTAGCCGACGGGCCCGTGGTCGTAGCGGCCCCCAGGCCTCGTTCGCGTCCTCCGGTGAGGCCCCGCCGGCGTCCTGGCGCCGAGCCCACGGTGGCGGGGGCCGCTCGGCCGGCGCCCCACCCATTTCCTGTGGGGCGGCACGCAGGGGTTCCCTTCTCGAGATCGCAGTTCGTTAGCATGACGGGGTGGATTGGCATACGGCGGACGGGGCCGAGACGCGGTTATCCCTTCGTACCCCTGTCTACGGTTGTGCTACTCGCCGGCGGCGCTCCACGAGTATGCCGCGCCATCGAGGAGACAAGTGGCAACGTTCCGTCCGGCCAGTTCGCTAGCCGACAGAGCGCGATCCGCCGTCAACGCGGCAGAAGGTCATCGTCCCTCTGGCGCCGCTCTGCGAACGGCGACACCGCTGGCACTGGCCGGTGTGGCCGCCAACGCGGCCAACGTCATCGTCACCATCACCATCGCCCACCTGCTCAGCTCCCGCGATTACGGGTCCCTCGGGCAGCTGCTGGTGCTGTTCCTCTTGTTGTCGATGCCGGGGTCGGCCCTGCTGGTCGCGGTGGTGCACAGGGTCACGGCCTGGTCGATGGCAGGCCAGGCGGAACGGATCAAGCCCTGGGTCGCCAAGATGCGACGCTCGGGGCTCGTCGGCCTCGTTCTGCTCGCCGCGCTGGCCTGGCTGAGCCGGTCCTGGCTCGCCTCGCTTCTCTCGCTCCCGAACCCCGACGGCGTGGCGGAGTTCCTGATCGCGGGCGGGGCGTGGGGCCTGCTCTCGTTCGAGCGAGGGCTCATCCAGGCCGATCGCAACTACACCGGCCTGGCGTGGAACCTGAGTGTCGAGGCCGGCGTCCGAACGACGCTCACCGTCCTGCTCATCGCCGCCGGCCTCGGCGTCGAGGGAGCCGCCCTCGCCCTGCTCGCGGCCATGGGGGCCGCCATCGGGCACGCCCGCTGGGCGGAGGTGCGAGCCCGCCCGGCGTCCCTACCGGCGGCCGAGCCCGAGCTCGAGCCCGACGCCGGCCCTCCCGTCCTGCCCACCGGGGACGAGGCCGAGACCAGCCCGGGAGGCTGGTCGGACGGAGGAGCCGGCCCGGAGGGCTGGGCAGACCGGCGGGACGACCTCGTCGCCGGTGCCCCGGCGGCCGCTGTCCACGATGGGGGAGTCCGGGCCCGCCACCTCGCCGTCGATCTGTCTGCTGCCCTCCTGGCGCTGTTCTTCCTCGCCTGCCTGCAGGGGCTCGACGTCGAGATCGTCGGACGCGACGCCCCGGGCTCGGTGGGGTCGTACAACGCCATCTCGGTGGCGTGCAAAGCGGTCGTCTTCCTGGCGATCGTCCTCAGCGGCTACCTCCTGCCCGAGGCGATCGTTCGCTGGCGCCGGGGGGGCCACGCGCTGAGCCAGCTCGCCGTGGCGCTCGGCCTGGTGGCGCTGCCCGTCGTCGTCCTCGCCATCCTGGCCGCCGCCGCTCCCGGGGAGATGCTGCGGATCCTCTTCGGGCCCGACAAGGTTGGTGCAGCGTCCGCCTTTGCCACCCTTGCCCTCGCCATGGGCTGTCTCGCCGCCAGCACCCTGTTCACCTACTACCTCCTGGGAATCGGACGCCGGTGGGTTGTCGGCGTCCTGGCCCTGGCGACCCTCCTCACCGTGCTGCTCGTGAACGCCGCCCACGGGCACGCCCTGTCGACCGCTCGGACCGAGCTCGCCTGTCAGGGCGTCCTGGCCCTCATCCTGGGCGTGCTGGTGGTGTCGGCTCCCAGGCGCATCCGATCCGGTAGCCTGACTCGTCCGTGACACGGCGGCCTGGCAGCGGGTAGCGCCCGGTCGCGAGACGTTGACGAGGAGCATGAGGCAGATGGACTTCGAGGCGGGCTCGGCCACGCCTGGACCCGGCTCCCGACGAGACGCCGCCGATGCCGCCTCCCGGGCCGACGCTCCGCTGCGTACGAGGGCAAGCACCCAGGACGACGACATCGCCGCCATCGCCGGCGAGGCCGGCCTGCACCGCATTCACATCCTCGCCTGGCGCGACCTCGACGATCCGGAGGCTGGCGGCTCCGAGCTTCATGCCTCGACGATCGCCCGTCTCTGGGCACGAGCCGGGCTCGACGTCACCATGCGCAGCTCGGCGGCGGCCGGGCACCCCGCCCACGCCCGTCGTGACGGGTACCGGGTGGTCCGCAAATCGGGGCGGTACGCGGTGTTCCCCCGCACCGCCCTCAGCGGTCTCGTGGGCCGGACCGGTCAGCGCGACGCGCTGGTCGAGGTCTGGAACGGCATGCCCTTCTTCTCGCCAGCCTGGGCCCGGTGCCCCCGCGTGGTGTTCCTCCACCACGTGCACGCCGAGATGTGGCGCATGGTGCTGAAGCCGGAGATCCTCGCCCGTCTCGGGGAGATGGTCGAGTTCACGCTGGCCCCGCCGGTGTACCGCCGCAGCCGCATCGTCACCCTGTCGTCCTCGTCGAAGCAGGAGATCGTCGAGATGCTCCGTCTCCCCGAGGAGAACATCTCGGTCGTCAACCCGGGCGTCGATCCTCGCTTCACTCCTGGCGGGGCCCGCTCGCCCACCCACTCGTCGTCGCCGCCGGGCGACTGGTGCCGGTCAAGCGTTTCGAGATGCTCGTGGACACGCTCGTGGAGCTCCGGAGCCGCCACCCCGGCCTGGAAGCGGTGATCGTCGGCGAAGGCTATGAGCGACCGGCCCTGGAGGCCCGCATCCGGGCCGCCGGCGCCGACGGCTGGCTGACGCATGCCCGGACACCTCAGCGACAGCGACCTCCTGGCGCTGTACCGGAGGGCCTGGGTGCTGGCCAGCACCTCGCTGCGGGAGGGGTGGGGCATGACCGTCACCGAGGCCGCCGCCTGCGGGACGCCCGCCGTCGTCAGTCGTCATCGCGGGTCACCTGGATGCCGTCGACCACGGCGCCAGCGGCTTCCTGGCCGAGGGGCCGGAGCTGACCCACCATCTGGACCTCGTGCTTGGCGACGAGGCCCTTCGGCGCCGCCTGGGAGCGGGCGCGCTCGAGCTCGCGTCCCGGTTCACGTGGGAGGCGACCGCTCGGGGAACCCTCGAGGCGCTGGCCTCGGCCGCCGCAGCGCATCGCCGCCGATGAGCGTCCTGCGCACGGCGCCCGCAGGCCGGGCCTCCACCACCCGGGCCGAGCAACGGCCCGGCCGAGCGGCGGGCCTGCAGCGATGGGGCGTGCCCGCGTTGCTGGCAGCTGTGGCCTACATCCCGCTGCTCGCCTCCAAGCCGGGCATGGTCGAGGCCGACACCAAGCAGTATCTCTACCTGAACCCGGGGAAGCTGCTGGCCGGGGCGTCGACGCTGTGGGACCCCAACGTGGGAATGGGGACCGTCACCCATCAGAACATCGGCTACCTGTTCCCGATGGGCCCGTTCTTCTGGGTCTTCAGCGCCATCGGCGTGCCGGTGTGGGTTGCCCAGCGGCTGTGGATGGGATCGCTGCTCTTCGCCGCCGGGATGGGGATGCTCTTCCTCGTCCGCACCCTGGCGGCGACCGGCTCCGGGCCTGCCTCGCGTGCCGGACGAGGTGACGGGAGCTGGCGATCCGCCGTCACCGTGGGCACCAGCTGGGGAACTCCAGCGGTCACGGTGGCGGCCCTGGCCTTCATGCTCAGCCCCTACGTGCTCCAGTACGAGGCACGAATCTCGGCCCTGCTCATGCCGTGGGCCGCGCTGCCCTGGCTCGTCGCCTTCGTGGTCCGGGCCCTGCGAGTCGGAGGCTGGCGCTACCCGGCGATCTTCGCACTCGTCACCGCCATCACCGGAGCGGTCAACGCCACCAGCATCGTCTACGTCCTCATCGCTCCTCTCCTGTGGTTTCCCTACGCGGTGTGGATCCTCCGTGAGGTGTCGCTCCGGCGGGCGGTCGTCACACTGCTCCGCATGGGGGTGCTCACCGCCCTGCTGTCGCTGTGGTGGCTGGCCGGCCTGGCGACGCAGGCCGGCTACGGCCTCGACGTCCTCCGCTACAGCGAGACCGTGCAGGCAGTGGCGTCGGCGTCACTCAGCTATGACATCCTCCGCGGTCTCGGGTTCTGGTTCTTCTACGGTCAGGACGGCATCGGTCCGTGGATCCAGGCTTCGGTCGACTTCACCCGATGGCCGTGGCTGCTGCTCGTCAGCTACGCCGTGCCGGCGGTGGCGTTCCTCGCCGCCGCCGTGATCCGGTGGCGGCACCGGCTCTACTTCGTCGCCCTCATCGGCATCGCCGTCGCCATCGCCGTGGGGGTCCACCCCTACGACCACCCGGCCGCACCCCTTGGATCGCTGCTGAAGTCCTTCGCCACGGGTTCGACGGCGGGGCTCGCCCTGCGCAACGTGGCGCGAGCCATCCCGCTCCTCGCCCTCGGTGCCGCCATGCTGTTGGCGGCGGGCGTCGAGGCCCTCTCGGCGTGGTGGAGCCGGCTCGGTATCGTCGCCGCTGTCGCCATCGGCGGCCTGGTCGCGGCAGACATAGCGCCCCTGTGGGCGGGCCAGTTCGTCGACGCCAACCTGTCCCGCCCCAGCCAGATACCGAGCTACTACCAGGCCGCGGCCAATTACCTGGACGCGCAGGGGAACGCCACGCGGGTCATGGCCCTGCCGGGCATCGACTTCGCCACCTACCGCTGGGGCAACAACCTCGTCGACCCCGTGGAGCCGGGCATCATGAGCCGCCCCTTCGTCGCCCGTGAGCAGGTCCCGTGGGGATCGCCGCCCTCGGCCGACCTGCTGCTGGCCCTCGACGACCGCATGCAGCAGGGGACCTTCGATCCCACCTCGCTCGCTCCGCTCGCCCGGCTCATGGGCGTCGGCGACGTCGAGCTTCGTTCGGATCTCCAGTACGAGCGCTACCTGACGGCGAGGACCCTGCCCACCGCGGCCACGTTCGACCCGCCACCGGCGGGCCTGGACCAGCCGGTCCGCTTCGGTCCGCCGGCGAGCCTTCGCACCTCGGTCCCGCTCGTCGACGAGCAGACCCTCGGGCCGTCGGCAACCACGCCTGATCCGGCGGATCTCCAGGTCTACGGGGTGACGGACCCCCGATCGATCCTCCGCGCCGAGCCTGCCCAGCAGCCGTTGGTCGTCGCCGGCAACGGTGACGCCCTCGTCGACGGCGCCTCGGCCGGTCTGCTCGACGGTCAGCAGACCATCCTCTACCAAGGCGATCTCGACACCAACGCTGCGGCCGAGCGGCAGGCCCTCGGGGCGGGCGCCGACCTCGTGCTCACCGACACCAACCGTCGTCGGGCCGAGCGCTGGGACACGATCACCCAGAGCACCGGCTACACGGAACAGGCCGGTGAGTCGCCGCCCGAGCCCGACCCCAACGACAATCCCCTGCCGCTGTTTCCGGGGGCGACCGACACCTCCCGCACCGTCACCCAGCAAGGGGGGATCGCCTCCGTGCAGGCCTCCGGGTACGGCAATCCGGTCTCCTACACGCCGGCCAACCGGCCCGACCTGGCCATGGACGGCGACCTCTCCACGGCGTGGGAGGTGGCGGCGTTCAGCAAGGTGGACAACCAGGGCCAGTACCTCCGCATCAACACGACCCACCCGGTCACGACCAACCAGATCACCGTCGTGCAGCCCCAGAACGGGCCCCGCGACCGCTTCGTCACCCACGCCACGCTGCGGTTCGACCACGGACCGGACGTCCCTGTGCAGCTCGGCCCCACCTCGCTCGCACCGACCGGGCAGACCATCACGTTCCCGACCCGCACCTTCAGCCGGGTCGACCTGGTCATCGACACCACGAACTTCGGCGTGCGCTCCAACTACAAGACGGCAAGCGGCGTGGGTTTCGCCGAGGTCCGCGTCGGCGGCGGCCCCAACGGCGGTCCGATCCCACCGGTCGACGAGGTGACCCGGCTTCCCACCGATCTCCTGTCCCAGGCAGGCCCGGCGTCGATCGACCACCGCCTCGTCATCCTGATGACCCGGCTTCGCGCCGACCCCTCCCAGCCGATCAAGTCCCCACCCGTGAACGCCGACGAGGAACGGACGATGGCCCGGACCTTCTCGTTGCCGACGGCTCGGACGTTCTCGGTGTCGGGCACGGCGCGGATCTCAGCCGACGCGCCCGACGACACCATCGACCGCCTGCTGGGTCGCCCGACCTCGGGCCCGGGATCGGACCTCGTCGTCACCTCGTCGAGCCGACTGTCCGGTGACCTGGCGAACCGGGGCGAGAGCGCCTTCGACGGCGACCCCACGACCTTCTGGAGCCCGCAGTTCGGCGATCAGGTCGGCCAGTGGCTCCAGGTCCAGCAACCGCAGCCGGTCACCTTCGATCACCTCAACCTCTCCGTGGTGGCCGACGGGCACCATTCGGTGCCGACCCGCGTCAGCATCCAGGCCGACGGGCAGCCTCCGGTCATCGCCGACGTGCCGCCGGTCGCCGACGTGCCCCGTACCAACGGCACCGTCCAGGTGCCGGTGAGCTTTCCGGCGGTACAGGGCAGCACGATCCGGGTGACCATCGACGGCGTCCGCCAGGAGAGCACCGTCGACTTCCTGAGCGGGCTCCCGAGCGTGCTGCCCGTCGGCATCGCCGAGCTCGGCATCCCCGGCGTGACCCTGCCCCCAGCCGGTCCGACGGTGCCGAACGCCTGTCGGACCGATCTGATGACCGTCGACGGCAAGCCGATGGGCCTGCGGATCGTGGGGTCGACGTCGGCCGGTTCGGCTCTTCAGGGCCTCGAGGTGCAGGCCTGCGGACCGGGATCGTCCGGGCTGTCGCTGGGTCCCGGCAACCACGTCGTCCGCACGAGCCAGGGCGCGGCCACGGGCATCGACCTCGACCAGCTGGGGCTCGGGTCGGCTCGGGGGGGAGCCGCCCTGGCCGCCGGACCGACTGGCCAGGTCGTTCCCACGGCGATCACCGCCGCCTCGCCCGTACCGTCGGTGAGGGTGCTCAGCCAGGACCGGACCACGTCGAAGGTGGCGGTCGACGTCCCCGCGTCCAAGAGCCCGTTCTGGCTGGTCCTGGGGCAGAGCTTCAACAGCGGCTGGACCGCGCAGGTGGACGGCGGCCCCTCGCTGGGAGGGCCGAAGTCGGTCGACGGCTACGCCAACGGGTGGCTGGTCCAGCCCAAGACGTCGGGCCAGATGCTCGTGACCCTGCACTGGAAGCCCCAGGATCGGGTGAACCTGGCCCTCTACCTCTCGGCCGTGGCCGGCATCCTCTGTCTGCTGCTGGTGCTCTGGCGTCCCCGCCGGCGCGACGATGGCGACCGTCACTCCCTCGACACCGCCACGACGGCTGCGACGGAGCCGGCCGGCGGTGACGCACCGGCGCGGCCCCAGCTGGTGTCGCCACTCCGCTCGACGGGGCGTCCGCTCTCCCTCCAGGCCTCACTCGTGGTGACACTGGCCTCGGCCGCGGTGTCGGGATTTGTCATCGGTCCATGGGCGGCGCCGGTCGTCGGGCTGGCCGTGGCCGTCGTGCTGCTGCGCCCGAGATTGCGCGCCCTGCTGACGATCGGCGCCGTGCTCTGCGTGGCGATCAGCGGGCTCTACATCACCCAGCTGGAGGTGCGCTATCACTTCCCGGCCGGTGCCGACTGGCCCTCGAGCTTCAGCGCCGTCACCTGGGTCGCCTGGCTCGCCGTCGCCCTGCTGGTCGCCGACGCGGTGATCGAGTACCTGCGATCGGTCCGCCGTCAGACCTGATCGCGCCCCGGCGGTCGTGCACCGCTCGATCGGCGGATCCGGGGACAGCCACGGCGATGGTCGCGCTGTCGACACATCGCCGACAAGTGCAGGACCGTTTGGCGTAACCTGCCGCGGTGGGCGAGGAGGACCGTCGGCGGTGGGCCGTCCCCGCTGGTCAGGGGCGGATGGGCGACATCGAACTGTCGTTGCTCGATCCCGGCGAGGCGGACGATCGTCACTTCCTGATCCTCGCAGAGCACCCGGAGCTCCAGCAGGCGGTCGAGGACGACCAGGACGAGATCATCCTGCACGGCAACCTGATGAACCCTCGGCTTCACATCTCGATACACGAGATCGTGGCCAACCAGCTGTGGACGGACGACCCGCCCGAGGCCTGGCCGACGGCGGAGCGACTGATGGCCCTGGGCTACGAGCGTCACGAGATCCTCCACATGCTGGGCTCGGTCGTATCCGGCGAGGCGTGGCGGACCACGCAGTACAAGGAGCCCTTCGACGCCGACCGCTTCCGAGCCGGCCTCGACGCCCTCCCCGACTCCTGGGAAGCAGACCGGGCCGAGCTCTGAATCCCTGGACCAGGCCCTCCGAGGGCTACGCTCCGGGTCCGGTGGACATCAGCGAGCTCGTCACGCCTGCTCTGATCGTCGATGTCGACGCCCTGGACCACAACCTGGGGACCATGGCCGCCGCCCTCCCTGGCGCCCGCATGCGCCCCCACGTCAAGGCCCACAAGTCGACGGCGCTGGCCGTCCGACAGGCGGAGGCCGGCCATCCCGGCTTCACCTGCGCCACCATCGCCGAGGTCGAGGGGATGGCGGCGGCCGGACTGGGTCGGGACCTCCTCCTGGCCAACGAGGTCGTCGACGCCCGCCGGCTCGGCGCCGTGGTCGGCTCCGGAGCGAGGGTCACCCTCGCCGTCGACTCGCCCGAGACCGTGGCCGCCGCTGCCGACGGAGGTGTGCGCGAGGTCGTGATCGACGTCAACGTCGGGCTGCCGCGCTGTGGTTGCGCGCCCGAGGACGCCGGCCGACTGGCCGACCAGGCCCGGTCCGGCGGCCTGAAGGTCCGGGGGGTCATGGGGTACGAGGGCCACGTGGTGGGTCTGGAGGACCGCGCGCAGCGCACCGCCATGGTCGCCGACTGCATGGCGCTGCTCGTCAAGGCCCACGCTGACGTCGGCGGCGACCTGGTCTCCGCCGGCGGCACCGGCACCTACGACATCAACCACTGGGCCACCGAGATCCAGGCCGGTTCCTACGCCCTGATGGACACGGCCTACGGTCGGCTCGACCTGCCCTTCCGTCAGGCGCTCTTCGTGCTCTCCACGGTCATCTCGGTCTCCCCCGGCTGGGCCGTGGCCGACTGCGGCCTCAAGTCCCTGGCCATGGACCACGGCAACCCGACCATCGAGGGGGGCACGGTGTGGTTCTGCTCCGACGAGCACGTCACCTTCGGGCCGACCGACCCGGTCCAGGTCGGCGACCGCGTCCGGGTCGTCCCCGCCCATGTCGACCCGACGGTCGCCTACCACCGCGCCATGCACCTGGTCCGCGGCGACAAGGTGATCGGTGTGATGCCAGTGGACCTGCGGGGTTGGTAAGGGCAGCGGTCAGCGCCCGAGCAGCGCGGCCAGCTTGCGGAACGCCCGGGCCCGGTGCGACAACGTTCCTTTTTGCTCGAGCGTCATCTCACCGAACGTGTGTCCACCGCCGCCTTCCGGCGCGAAGACGGGGTCGTAGCCGAACCCCTGCTCTCCTCGGGCCTCGTTGGTGATCGACCCCTCGACCGTGCCCTCGGCCAGCACCTCGCGTCCGTCGGGAAAGCTGACCAGGGCCACGGTGCGGAACCGGGCCCGCCGCTCGGTCACTCCCGCCAGGGCGCCGAGCAGCTTGGCCACGTTGTCGCTGTAGCTGGCGTCCTCTCCTGCGTACCGCGACGATCGCACCCCCGGCGCGCCACTCAGCGCCGCCACCTCGAGGCCCGTGTCGTCGGCGACGGCGGGCTCGCCGGTCGCCTCGGCGACGGCCCGAGCCTTGAGGCGGGCGTTCTCCTCCAGTGTCTGCCCGCTCTCTTCGACCTCCGGCAGGTCGGGCGGGCGGGGCGCCAGCTCCACTCCCGTGAGGAGGGCGGAGATCTCCGCCACCTTGTCGGGGTTGGCTGTGGCGAGTACCAGCCGCACTCGGCTCTGCCCTAGCGCCTCGGCGGGGGCTCGGACAACGCCGCCGTCTGCAGCTCCAGCAGGCCGGCGATGCCGTGCTCGGCCAGGCTGAGCAGCTCCTCGAGCTCGGCCTTGGAGAAGGGCAGCCCCTCGGCCGTCCCCTGGATCTCGACGAAGCGACCTGACGACGTCATCACCACGTTCATGTCCACCTCGGCCGCCAGGTCTTCCCGGTAGTCGAGATCAAGTACGCACGAGGCCTCGACCACGCCTACCGACACGGCCGCGCAGGCCTCGCCGAGTGGGTGAGCCGACAGTCGACCCTGCTGCATGAGTCGGGTCAGCGCATCGTGGAGCGCCACGTAGGCGCCGCAGATCGAGGCGGTGCGCGTCCCACCGTCGGCCTGGAGCACGTCGCAGTCCACCACCACCTGGAGCTCCCCCAGCGTCGTCATGTCGCAGACGGCCCGGAGCGACCGACCGATCAGGCGCTGGATCTCCTGGGTCCGACCCGACTGTCGACCCCGCGCCGCTTCTCTCGGCGTCCGCTCGATCGTCGAGCCGGGGAGCATCGAGTACTCGGCCGTCACCCACCCCTTGCCGCCGCCACGCATCCAGGCGGGCACCCGGTCCTCGACCGACGCGGTGCACAGGACCCTCGTGCCGCCGGCCGTCACCAGCGTCGAGCCCAGTGGCGCCTCGGTGTAATCGCGAACGAAGGACGTCGTCCGCAGCTCGTCGATCGCTCGCCCGTCCGCCCTCACGCCGTCTCTCCGGGCCCGCCTCCCGGGCCGACGACGAACGCCGAGCCGGGCCGGGCCAGCTCCAGCTCGGAGCCGAACGCCGTGCTGCCTTCCTCACGGCTGGCCTCGGCCGCGACCGTGGGCCAGCGGTGGGTCAACACCAGCCGGCCGACGCCGGCCTCTCGCCCGGACGTCCCGGCCTGACGAGCGCTCATGTGCTGGGCTCTCCCCTCGTCGTCACGCAGATAGGTGGCCTCGCACAGCGCCAGGTCGAGGCCGGGGCCGAGGGCTTCCAGCGACCACGCCGGCCCGGAGTCGGCAGAATATCCGAGCGAGGAGCCGTCGCCGTCGACCCGCACTGCGAGTGTCTCCGGACCGTGGTCGGTGCGCCGGAAGCTCAGGGTGAGGGCGCCGACACCGATCCGGTCGCCATCCCCGATCTCGCGCCAGTCGTAGACGTCGGGCGGATCGAAGTACAGGTGGGCGCGCAGTCCGGCCGGCGCGTAGACCGGCACGGGGCCTCCGCCGATCACGTAGGTCCGGGCCACGGCGAATCCCTCGATGTCCATCCAGTGATCGGGGTGCTCGTGGCTGAGCACGACCGCATCCACCCGACGGAGGTCGAGGTGGCGCTGGAGGTTGCCGAGGGTGCCGGACCCTGCGTCGAGCCACACGCTGACGCCGCCACCTTGCACCAGGTAGCCGCTGCAGGCGCCCCCCGGGCCCGGGTAGCTCCCGTCACAGCCGAGGACGGTCAGGCTGCAGGCTCACTCGGTCGGCCCGCGAGCGGCCGGACCCGAGGGCGAGCGGCCGGATCCCAGGAGATGCGCTCGACGTCGTCGAGCTCGAGACCGAGCAGCCGGCTGCCGAGCTCGCGGAACCACCCGACGTCACCCGAGGACAGGAAACGATGAGACCCCTTGGCGGCGGTGCGATGGCCCAGGCCCGTCTCGGACATGATGGACAGCACCTCGAACGCTGTCTCCTCGGCCGACGAGACGAGCACGACCTCTCGACCCATGACGTCGCCGATGGTGCGAGCCAGGAACGGGTAGTGGGTGCAGCCCAACAGCAGCGTGTCCACCCGTTCGGACCGTATCGGTGACAGCAGGCGCTCGGCGAGTACGTGACACTGGTCGCTGTCGGTGTCACCCCGCTCGACGAGCTCCACGAAGCCAGGGCAGGCGGCACACAGCAGCGTGACCGGCGCCCGCTGGGCGCGCACCGACCGCTGGTAGGCGCCGGACGAGATGGTGCCGACCGTGCCGATCACCCCCAGGCGGCCGTTGCGGGTCGCCTGGAGTGCGGCGCGCACGCCGGGATCGATGACGCCGACCACAGGGACATCGAGCTCGAAGCGGAGCAGGTCGAGCGCGGCGGCCGACGCCGTGTTGCAGGCCACCACCACCATCTTGACGCTGTGCTCACCGACGAGATCGCGGGCGATCTGGCGGGCGTAGCCGCGGACCTGGTCCAGCGGACGGGGCCCGTAGGGGTAGCGGCCCGTGTCGCCGACGTAGACCAGGTCCTCGTCGGGAACCAGATCGAGCAGGGCCCGTACCACGGTGAGCCCGCCGAAGCCGCTGTCGAAGACCCCGATGGGCCGGTCGTCCACGAGCGAAGACTACCGGTGGGGCGCGGTGGGGCTCGGGACGACGAGATCCGGTGTCAGCTCGTCGACACCACGCACGCCGGCGAGGGCCATGGCCTGGGCGAGCTCGGACGAGAGCAGCTCCAGCACGCCCTGGGCGCCGGCCGCCCCCGCCGTCGCCAGTCCCCACAGGATCGGACGGCCCACGAGCACCGCCCGAGCGCCGAGCGCCAGGGCCTTCAGGACGTCGGTTCCCCGCCGGATCCCGCCGTCGACATAGAGCTCGACCCGGTCCCCCACCGCGCTCACCACCTCAGGAAGGGCGTCGGCTGCCGCCACCGCACCGTCGAGCTGTCGGCCTCCATGGTTGGAGACGACGAGTGCCGACGCGCCCGAGTCGATGCAACGTAGGGCGTCGTCGCCCCGCAGCACGCCCTTCACCACGACGGGAAGGCGCGAGATCGATGCCAGCCACCCGATGTCGTCGAACGTGACCGCCGGGCTCTGCTGGGCACCCGCGAAGTCGTCGGGATCGACGACGGGCAGGTCGGCACCGACAGGGAGGTTGGCCATGCCCACGCCGGGGGGAAGCACGAACCCGTTCTCGGCGTCGCGCCGCCGTCGCCCGACGAAGGGCGTGTCGCCGGTCAGGACCAACGCCCGGTAGCCCGCTGCCGCCGCCCTGGCGACGAGGTCCGCTGTCCACTCCCGGTCCCGGAGCACGTAGACCTGGAACCACAGGGCGAGCTCGGGCGCGGCCTCGGCGATGTCCTCCAGGGTCGTCGACGCCCGGGTCGACACGACCATGATGGTGCCGCCGTCCGCCGCGCCCCGCGCCGTGGCCACCTCGCCCTCGGGGTGGGCCACGCGGTGGAAGGCGACCGGGGCGACCAGCACCGGCGACCGGACGGGGGTGCCGAGGACCGTGGTGGCGACCGATACCTCGGTCACATCGCAGAGGATCCGCGGCCGTAGCCGCAGCCGGGACCAGGCGGCGACGTTGTCGTCGAGAGTGCGCTCGTCTCCGGCCCCGCCGGCCAGGTAGTCGTACACGGCCCGGGGCAGGATGCCGCGGGCCTGGTCCTCCACGGCCTCCAGCGGAGTGACCACTACCTGCGGCTCAGAAGTAGATCGTGTGTCTGGCCCGCTCGGTGACGGCGTCCAGATCGCCGGTCCACGCACCGGTCGAGAGGTACTTCCAGCCGCCGTCAGCGACCACGATCACGACGACGCCGGCGCTGATGGACGACGCGCACCGAGCCGCCCCGGCCATGACGGCGCCCGAGGAGATGCCCCCGAACACCCCCACATCGGTCAGGCGCCGGGTCCACTCGATCGACTCGCGGGTCCCGACCATGGTCTTGCGATCCAGGAGATCGGATCCGTCGTTGTCGAGGAATATGGGCGGGATGTAGCCGTCGTCGAGATTGCGCAGGCCGTCGACCATCTCGCCCGTCGGTGGCTCGATGGCCCAGAGCTGGACGGCCGGGTTGCGCTCCTTGAGGAACCGGCCGACCCCGAGGAGGGTGCCGCTGGTGCCCAGCCCGGCCACGAAGTGGGTGACCTCCTGGCAGTCGCGCCAGATCTCGGGCCCGGTTCCCTCGTAGTGAGCCTTGGGGTTGGCCTGGTTGCCGTACTGGTACAAGAAGGCGTACTCGGGGTGCTGCTCGGCGACCGTGCGCGCCATACGCACGGCGCCGTTCGAGCCCTCTTCGCCAGGCGATTCGATGATCTCTGCGCCCCAGACCTCGAGGAGCTGGCGGCGCTCGATCGACACGTTGGCGGGGAGGACGATCTTGAGGCGGTAGCCCTTGAGCCGGCACACCATGGCCAGGCCGATGCCGGTGTTTCCCGAGGACGGCTCGATCAGGGTCTGGCCGGCCTGCAGCGTGCCGTCCTTCTCGGCCTCCTCGACCATGGACAGGGCGATGCGGTCCTTGATGGATCCGCCCGGATTCTGCCCCTCCAGCTTGGCGAGGATACGGACGTCCGGGTTGGGGCTGAGGGCGGAGACCTCGACGAGCGGCGTGTTCCCGATCAGGTCCAGGACGCTGGCGTAGAAGGCCACGGCACGCCTACCGCCGTGCCGGCCCGGTCCCCCCGGCCACGGCGGGGAGGATGGTGATCACGTCGGTGTCCGAGACCTTGGTGTCGAGTCGTTCCAGGTAGCGGACGTCATCGTCGTTGCGATAGACGTTCACGAACTTGTGCAGGGTCCCGTCGGGCGTGACCACCTGTCCGGCCATGCTCGGGAAGGTCTGGACCAGGTCCTGGAGCACCTCGCCGACGGTCGAGCCAGAGACCGAGACCGACGACCGGCCGCTGGCGTGCTGGCGCAGGACCGTTGGCAGTCGCACTTCTACGGGCACCGACCCCTCCAGGGAAATGTTGACCTGATCACTGGGAATTCTAACGGTCTTCCCGACCAACCTGCTCCTCGTCGATCTTCCCGTCCACGATCCGGTAGGAGCGCAGGGTGGGGCTTTCGTCCCGCAGTGAGACGATCACGTAATGCCAGCTGGGATCGGGAGCCTGGGCGACATCGGTGGGCGAGGGGTAGGGATCGGTGTGGGTATGGGAGTGGAAGACCCCGACGATCTCCAGACCGCGGGACTCGGCGTCGCGATCCGCCCGGAGGTGGTCCTGGGGATCGACCGTGTAGGTCCTGGCCGATGCGGCCGCGTTCCTGGTCGGATAGCAGATGGAGACCCCGGTCCCCGCCGGGTCGCCCCCGAGGAGCCCGCAGGCTTCGTCTGGTAGGCCGCCGAGGCAGTGGCCGACCACCTCGTTATAGACCTCAACGGGAAGCCGGAGCATCGGCCCGCGAGGCTACCGTCGGGGTGGAACGTGACCAAAGGGGGCGTTCGCTCGAGGACGGCCTCGAGGGGCACGAGCGACGCCTGGACCAGCGCCGCGGTTTCGTCGCCCGACCCTGGCTCATGTGCTGGACCGTGTCGCCGCCATGACGCACGCCGGCACTCCTTGCGGTCCGCTTCTCCAGACCTGATCGGCGGTGCAGCGTCCAAAGTCCTCCGTCGATATGAGCACCGGCGGGCCGAGCGCCTGGACGTCCCCCCACACCCAGGCACCGTCGGCGTACCGAGGAGCGCGACCGACGGCCGAGGTGAAGAGACCGAGCGCCGACGGTGTGTCCATGCCCTGGTCATAGCCCGGCCGACCGGCCGGATCAGGAACGACGATGAGCGTCACCCCCCAACCCACCAGCGCCGTGCGGACAGCGTCGACCTCTTCGGCCGGTCGGGGGCGAGAATCCGTGGCCACTGAACGAGACCGCCGAGAGCACGACGAACCCCGCCCGTTCCTTACCTGCCCGTGAGGGCACGCCTTCCGGCCCGCCGCCGCCCGCCATGGCGAAATGCATACGGTCGAGGGCTTGCCACGACTGGGCCGACTGCAGGCCCGAGAACGGAACCGGATAGGTGAGGATCACTTGACCAGGCGGTAGGTGCGGCGCGACGTCGACGAACCAAGCGGGTGTCTTCACCACCTGGGTAGTCAAGGGGAGTACTGGCCGCCACGTTCTGCGCGACGGGCACGAGGGCGGCCGCGGCCACGGCCAGCCCCGCCACAAAGCCAGCCAGCGTGCCCGCCAGGCCAGCACGGCGTTGGGGCCACCCGTTTGCCGACCATCCCCCGCACTGACGAGCGAACCCAAGCGTGGACGTGATCCAGCACGATCGCCAGCATGGCCGCGGCGCACAGCGTGGTCACGATCATGAAGCGCCTCGGAATGACATTCTCGATGATCGGAGCGTCGGCAAATATCCGCCAAGGGAGCCCGGAAGGACCCCGTGTACCGAGCCCGAGGAGGGCCGCCACGACGCCGAGCCCGCCGAAGAACCACAAGCGCCGGTCCCTCCGCCAGATGACGAGGGCCACGGCGACAAGGATCAAGAGGCCGAGACCGAGGTACTGGTCGGCCGGATAGGTGGAACCCTGATAACCCGAAAGGTTGACGAGGTGCTGGGCCGCACGCCGAAAGGGTGGCGGGCCGCCACAGGTCCTCCAACGGGGCGCCCTGCGCAATGCCCCGGCCGGGCCACACCTGGCCAGACAGGTGCATGGGACCCGCGAGAGCGAACCAGATCGGATACGCCAGTACGGCGAGTGAGACCCCAGCGGCGACGGCGAGACCACTCAGACCGTGCCGAGCTCGCTCGACAAGGCCCCGCTGCGCCATGACGAGGGCATAGCCCACGAGCAGTACGAGCCCCACCACGCCGGCGATGGCCACGATGACGAGGACCTCGGTGCTCAGGAAGAACTGTACGACGATCAGGAGACCGAGCACTCCGCCCACGAGCACGGGGCGGCGTCGCTGACGGACGAGCAGCTCGTCCAGGCAGGCGACGATGAGCGGCACCACCAGTAGGACGCCAGTCATCAGATGGGCCAGCGCCAGGTTGGAAACGACGTAGGGGGAGAATCCGTAGAGCAGACCGCCGGCGAAGGCAGCCGGCGTCCAACGCACCCACCGCCGGAGGAGCCAGAACATGGCCAGCGCGGTGAGGGCCGGACCCAGGGTGGATGCGACGTTCAGCGTGGCCACCGGTCCGAAGAGCCATGTGACCGGAGCGAGTGGGATGCCGATGGCGAGCACGCTCGTGTTGGACAGGAGATTGATCCCGCCCGGGTGGAAGAGTGCTGTCGAATGGAAGAGGCTGGACCCATGGGCGATTGCGTGCGCGGGCCATTCCAGGAACCAGAGGAAGAGCGCCGGATCGCCGCAACCGCAAATGGTCACCGACGTCGGGTGCGTCGACCACGCATGCCACCACAGCACGATCGACAAGGCGAGGTAGGCGGCGAACGCGATGCCGATCGGCGCCAGCCGCGACACGATCGCGCCATATCGGTCTGCACGGACGCGGCTGGATCGACCACCACGAGGCTTCGGACCCTGCGCCCCGGACGTCTGCTGGGTGGCGACCGAGGACCTCACCTCGGTCGTGTCCGAGTCCCGCCAGCAGGTCCGCCGAGCACCGATGTCGTGCCAGGCGACGAGAATCGGGCCCCCGACATTGGATCCGAAGTGTAGAGGGATGCGCTCACCGTGTCTGGGCCAGGCTCGGGCCAAGGAAGAAGCTACCGTCTTGAGGGCATGTCACCCAAAGCCCGCTCTCGGCAGACGTCCGACGTGACCCGGCGCCGCGGGGGCTCCTCCAAGGCCGGCAACCGAGCCCCTGAGCGGTACCGCCGGGTCGCCCAGAACCGGCGCGCCCGGCACGACTACGACCTGCTCGAGACGTTCGAGGCGGGGATCGTCCTCCAAGGCGGCGAGGTGAAGTCGCTGCGGGCGGGCAAGGCGGCGCTGCGCGATGCCTACGCCCGCGTCGACGGCGGCGAGGTCTGGCTGGTCGGCGCCCACGTGGGACCCTACGAGTTCGCCCAGGGCTTCGGCAGCCACGATCCCGACCGGCCCCGCAAGCTGCTGCTGCACCGCCGCCAGATCGACGAGCTGGTCGGCAAGACGAAGCAGCAGTCGCTGACCCTGGTGCCGCTGTCGATCTACTTTCGTGACGGCCGGGCCAAGGTGGAGATCGCGCTCGCCCGCGGCCGCCGTACCTACGACAAGCGTCGCGCCATCGCCGCCCGCGACGCCGAGCGGGAGGTGGCCCGAGCCGCTGCCCGGGACCGCCGAGGCGAGTGACCGCCCGTCGCCCGGGGACGCCTGGAGCTGGGCCGGGCCCGAGGACCCTGATGGCGGCAAGAATGCCTTCGCCGCTTGGTCTCGACGTTCGGCGCCCCCGGGTGGCGGAGTCGTTCGGCCCCGCATCCGGGCGCGACTGCAGCGACGACGGGCTGAGGGCCGCCCGGCACGGGCTGGGGGCCCCGCCAGTACACTGGCAGTTCGCACATTGACAAGGGGGTGATTGGCTTCGACTTCGGTCGTCGAGACGGGAGAAGCGAGCCGTGGTCTCCGGAGTCCACGTAAATAAGCCGGAAACCAAACAAACGCCGAGCCTCAGCTCGAGCTCGCTGCTTAAAAAGTAGCGACGTCCGACCGGTCTCAGCCCTGCGGGCCGGAACCGGGCGTCATCTAGCGGGGCTTACCCAGCTGGTAGTGCCGACGGACCAGCCGGGGACACCTTCGTCGGCTGGGGCCTCGCACCGGTGCCGGTGGCGACGCGAGGCCCGAGACTCTCCCACCGGCTGCGCTCGGAGAAGGCCCGTTGAGAAGCCGAAGGACGCGGGTTCGATTCCCGCCACCTCCACGAAGGGGTGTTCACGAAAGAACGCCCTGAGTGTTCACGAAACCCTTTTTGCAGTGGCGGCGAGGTTGTTTGCTCGTTCGTCACCCTGAGATGTGCCAACCGCCGGCCTTCGGGCCGGCGGTTTGACGTCGGTCGCTCTCCCCGACCGATGGCCGCCTCCTCCCGGGATGTGTTGAAGCCGGCCGTCATCAACGGCCTGTCATTGCTCGAGGCCCGCCGAGAGCTGTCAGCTAAGCGAGCGGCGAAGGGTGTAGCCCCTTACGATGCTGGCTGTGAGTGATGCACCGGACTACGCGTTCCCGCATCGGGCGAGGACGAATCACGGCGTCTTCAGCTGTTGGAGCAACGTCTCGACCCGCTGACAAAGCGACGCATTGGCAGCCTTGGGGTCAGCAAGGGCACTCGGTGTCTGGAGATCGGTGGCGGGCGAGGGTCGATCACCCGGTGGCTGTCCGGTGTGGTCGGACCGACCGGGCGAGTGATCGCCACCGACCTGCAGATGGGGTATCCTGAGCGGGATAGACGCCTCGAACGTCGAGGTCCTTCGGCACGACATCCGCACCGATGCGTTCCCGCCAAGCTCCTTCGATCTCATACACACACGAGCTGTGTTCATGCACATATCCCCCAGCCTCGATCTGCTCCGACGGATAGTCACCTGGCTGGCCCCCGGAGGGTGGTTGCTGCTCGAGGAACCAGACTTCGGCATGTGGATCGGCGACGCTGACCCGTTATGGGCCACCTCCCCCCAGACGACCACGTCGCCTTCCCAAACATGGCCCTCTCCCAGGGTCGATCTCTGCTCCGCCAGATCCACCAGCTCGGCCTCACAGACGTCGGTGCGGACGCCGAGGTCGACATCATCCAAGCCGGCACCGATCTTGCCGAGTTCTACCAGCTCAGCCAGGCGGCTCTCGCCCGTCCGAAGGTGCAAGCCGGGGCGCTTAGCCCTGCTCAGGCGACGGCACTCATCGACCGGCCAGGCGACGACGACTTCCTCGCGTGCGGATTCGTCCACATCGGCGTATGGGGCCGCTCGAGGCGTTGATGAGCGAACGGCCGAATATCCCCGAGTAGAAGCAATACGCGGGTCGGCATTTTGTGACGATCGCCAAGCAATCCGGCGCCGCCCGCAGACTCCTCGGGAGACCGGAGTTGAAGAATCCTCTGACCTGCGGATTGTGGTTACCGGCGGCCTTAACCTGTGGGTGCTGCCTACCCGACGGCGTGCGTAGGCGGGCCAGCGAGTTTCGTGATCATCCCACGAAGGGGTGTTCCCGAAAGGGGGCGCCTAGCGATCACGAAACCCCGCCGAGGCGCATCCCCGGCGGGGCTTCGCATTCCCCATGTCGTGGGTCCGCCTCAACCGTCGCGGCGGTGGTGCGGACTTCCACGGCCTGGCGCTCAGAGCGAGGCGACGGTCTCTCGGGGCACCGCCACAGTGCCATCGCCGCGGTCTCGCACCATGAAGATGCTGGAGATGAGCACGACCAGCAGAGACCCTATGGCTGGTAGGAACCCGAACACGGTGGGGTCGGTAAGTGTCAATCCGAGGACACTGCCGATCACGGCGAAGACAGCAAGCACGACGCTCAGCCATCCAAGCCACCGGGCACCGAAGCGTCGGCGAAGCAGGGCGACCCCCACCGCCGTCAGGAAGATCGCGGCGATGCACCCGAATGCGCCAGGCATGATGATCCCGTTCTGGAGGTCGTAGAAGGCCCTAGTGAGCGACGGGTCAGTGAGCCCTCCCTGCTTCGAGAGAAATTCCAGAGCCGTGAGAGTCAGGCCGTCGAGGGTGCTGATCACTGCGAGGCCCGCACCTGAGGCAAGGACGATCATCCCGAGCGGACTGTGCCGGTCGCGTACATGCAGAAGGCGAGCCAAGGTTCCGGCGAACCAAAGGGTGAACGCGCTCCCGATGACGGTCAGTACCGTTTGAGCAAGGACTGCATTCCGATGGCTCGTGAGGTAGTGCGTGATTTGAACAACCGTCGGATTGCCGCTCGGCGTGCCGCTCGCGGCAAAGGTGGACACGAGCAGGAACAGGAAAGCGAGAATTCCGGCCACGCCACCGACCTGTACCCAACGCCGGTCGATCGTTGGCGGCTCCCCGTGTCTCTGATCGCGACCTCAGGCTGCACCAGCGGTTTGTCAGTAGCGGTACGCATCGGGTCCTCCCGTTTGGTGTTTCGACGCCCTCCTTGGGGTCCTGAGAGGAACGGTACGGACGCGGGCGTGCGCCACCCAGGGTGTTCGCCTTCTCGTCCTGGTGCGGCCAGCACCACCGCGCAACCGCGCTACCGTCACCGCAGATCGATGGCAGCGATCCGGGTCGTGCTCGCCGAGGACAACTTGCTGCTCCGGGAGGGCATTTCCCGGCTCATCGCCGCGGAGAAGGACCTCGAGCTGGCTGGGGTGGCCCCTGACCTGCCCAGACTGCTCGCACTGGTCGATGCGCAGGCTCCCGACGTCGTCGTCACCGATATCCGGATGCCGCCGACGGGAACCGACGAGGGCCTACAGGCCGCTGCCTGGCTGAGACAGAATCGGCCTCACGTCGGAGTAGTGGTCCTGAGCCAGTACACGGCCCCCGCCTATGTGCTCGCATTGCTGGAGGAAGGCTCGGCCGGGCGCGCCTACCTGCTGAAAGAGCGAGTGGCCACGGCGAGCGAGCTGTCGCAGGCGATCCGCGCCGTGGCCCAAGGCGGGTCAGTGATCGACTCGCAGGTCGTGGACGAGCTGGTCAAGGCCCGATCGGGCCGTCGGACGTCTGATCTGTCGTGGCTCACCCTTCGCGAGTCCGAGATCCTGGCGCGAGATGGCGCAGGGGAAGAGCAACGCCGCCATCGCCACCGCTCTTCGTGTCTCGGAGAGGGCGGTCGAGAAGCACTCCAACGCCATCTTCTCCAAGCTTGGGCTGACCGAGGAGAAAGAAGTGAACCGCCGGGTGAAGGCGGTGTTGCTCTTCTTGAACGATCCGGGGGGAAGCTGACCACACCCGTCAGTCCCGTGGCACCACCCTCTTCCAGCGCCACTATGCCATGGGACGATGTCACCGTGAGCAGCCCCCTCCCCGTGCTGGTGGTGGACGACCAGTTGCCTTTCCGTTCGGCGACCAGGGCCGTACTGCGTCGGCTCGAGGACTTCGAGCTCGTGGGTGAGGCGTCCAACGGGCCAGATGCCATCACGCTGACCGAGGAGCTGCATCCGGCACTCGTCCTGATGGACATCAACATGCCGGATATGGACGGCATCGACGCCACTCGCCGTATCATCGCCGCCCATCCGGATGTCGTCGTGATTCTGTGCTCCACCTACGACGTAGAAGACCTTCCCTCCGATGCCGCCGCCAGCGGTGCCCGCGCATACATGAACAAAGAGCGAATGGGCGCCGACGCGTTGCGCCGCTTGTGGAACGACCGCTTCTCGGGGTCGTTCGAAGCCCGATGAGTCAGGCCAGCGGAACCGAGCCGCGGACCTGGGCACCCTGCCCTGGCTCGGACTCCCAGCGGACGGTGCCGCCGATGGCTCCGAGGCGATCGGCCATGTTCACGAAGCCCTGGCCCAGCCGGGTCTTCTCGGCATCGAAGCCGGGGCCGTCGTCGCTCACCGAGAACTGGAGGCCGCCCGACTCCTCCCAGAGTCGCACCTCGACGCTGGCTCCGCCTGCATGCTTGGCGGCGTTCTGAAGCGCCTCGAGACAGCAGAAGTAGATGGCCGCCTCGACCTCAGACGGATAGCGGGTGATGCCCTCGCCGACGATCCCTACCCGGAGCGGACTGCGGTTGCCGGCGGCCCGCAGCGCCTCGACAAGCCCACTGTCCGCCAACAGCGGAGGGTAGATACCCTGCGCCAGCTCGCGGAGCTCCCGGATCGTCGTCTGCACCTCCGCGACGAGCTGGTCGAGCATCTCCGCTCCGGCCGCGGGATCCTCGACAACAATGTCGCGGCGCAATCGGAGGTTCACTGCCAGCGCCACCAAATGCTGCTGCGCGCCGTCATGCAGGTCGCGCTCCACCCGGCGCCGCTCGGCATCCCCACTGACCACTATCCGGGCGCGGGACTGGCGAAGCGCGTCTGCCTGGTCGCGGAGCTCGTCCAGACTGGTCTGCAACGCCGTGTCCAACTGCACGTTGTGAAGGGCCAGGCCCACCTGTCGGACCAGGTCGGACAGGACGCGGTCATCGTCTTCCGAGAAGGCATCCGTCGTTGGCCGCTCCACCACGATGAGGCCTAGGAGCTGACCAGCATGGCTGATAGGCGCCACCCGCAGCTCGGCGTCCCGGCGGCCGTCCAGAAGCACCGGAAGCCACACCGAGGCCCAGGCACTACCCGACAGCCCAGCCGCGCTCACCACTGTACGTTCACGGGCGGTAAGCACGATCGGTCTCGCCCCGGCGTCCGGCACCGACACAGTCGCCTCGAGCACGTCGCCGGCGCCCGTGTACACCTCTGCGCTAGTGAGCGCCATGGTCTTGTGCAGGGTCTCTGCCAGCTGCAACAAAAGCTCGTCCATGGCGACAGCCCTCGTCAGACGGGTGCCAAACGTGCGGAGCACTTCTTCGGGCGCCTGGCGGGACCCATACACGTATCTCGTGGCCGAGCCGAGAAATCGCTTCCGTGCTGGTATATAGAGCGATGGCCGCCAAGAATCGCGGCCAGCATCGACAGGCCGAGGACCTCACGTCCGCTGAGTCACCGGGCGCGGGCCCGAGCCCGATCACGACCACGAGATAGATGACCGACACCACTATCGTGAAACCCGCGATCGCCAGTGTGTTCACGAAGAGGCGCCCCCCGTGTGGCGCCAGCCGGGGTGATTCGCCCGCCACCAGGCCGATCGGGACGAGCACGGTGATACCGGCCACCACAGCACCGAGGCGGTCGGGGCCACCTGACCAGCGCATAGAGGACCGAGGCAACCAGCGCTGCCTCGGCGGCCAACGCGGCTCCGATCCCCGTCCACTGCAGCCGCTCGCGGGCATTGCCGGTTGTGCTTGCGTATCGGCGGCGCGCCGCAGGTAGTGCGCAGACAACGGCCAGCGACCAAATGACTGCTCCCACCTGGATCGAGAATGGCCAGCCTCCGGCGGCGAGGGCTAGACCGGTGCCCGCGGCGGCGACATACCCAACCAGGACCGCTCCACGCCGTGCCACCCCGTCCAGCCTGCCGTCGGGCAGGGCGAGCACCAGGTGGAATGAGATGGCGATCACCAGTGGACCGGCAAGTGTCGCCAAGACCTGTCCCAGTGATGCCGGCTCGAAGCCTCCTCAGCCACGCGGCTGGCCACGATCGCGACCGAGGCCACGAGTGCGCCGAACACGACCAGCCAACCGGGAGAACGCAGCCGCCAGATGAGCGTCAGCCCCGCGACGCCCCAGGCGAGTGCCAGCCCTGCGGCGACAGTATGGACTTCCGAGACTCCTCCCCGCACGGGCAGGCGGAGTCCGACGACAGTGACGGCGACCGTCATCGCCAGAAGAGCCACGGCGAGAACGACTCGCTTGTCGCCCCAGCGCGCGGGATGGTGGCCGAGATCTCGTCCAACGCCACGATCATTCCGCTCGCAGTACCATCGCGGTCGGCGTCCACGATGCGACACGCTCCAGGGAGCGCGGCCACGGCGTTGGCGAGCAGAAGCACGCCTACGGCAATAAGGAAGATGGACAGCCCGGGGATGCTCGGGTCGGAGACGGCGTGGATTTCCGAGGCGAAAAGGTTCCATAGCCATCGCCCCAGCGCTATCCCCAGTGGCACCCCGACGACGGTCCCGATGGCGACGGCGACGCTGGATTGCCAGGCAATCGTAGCGGCCAGCTGTCGTCGGGTGAAGCCGAGCGTCTTCAGCAGAGCTAGGTCGCGCCAACGGCGCCTGACCGAAGCGAGCAGGGTCAACCCAAGGCCAGAAACGGCTCCGGCGGCCAAGCCGGCGCCGAGGTAGGCCGGAGTGGTCCCGATCGGAGCGATAGTTGACGATCTCAGCCGGTCGCTGGACTGAGACGACAGCGACGCCGAAGTTCGCCGTCGTGGTCAGGTTCGCGGCGATCTGCTGCAGCGATCGGAGCGAGACCGCCGGGTCCGCCCCCCCTCGCAGCCGCACGAGAATCGCATTCGGGCCAGGAACGGGATCGTTGAACGAGTTCCTCTCGGCAGCCGGGATGAGCTGGTACGAGAGCAAGGCTCCCGTACCCATCTCCGTGTGCGACAGACCGGCGCCTCCGATCGTTGGCATCGTGGCGGTCCCCACGATCCGGAGCCGAGTCGGAGCCGTGGTCCCGTTGCTCACGACGACCGGGTCACCCACGCTCTTGTGCAGCTGATCCAGGGTTGTGGCCCCGAGCACGACTTCACCCAGCCCGTCGAACCCGTGACCCGACAGCACTGGCGGCTCAACGGCGGCGTTCGGGTCGCCGCCGATTACGGGCACCGTCTGACCGTCGATTTGCAGCGTCGCGAAGTACACCCCGGCCGAAGCGGCCACGTCGGCATCCCGGTCGAGGAGCCCAGCGGCCTGTAGCGGCGGGATGTCGCCGGTTCCTTGTCCTGCACTCAGCTCATAGTCCCAGTTCCACCCGTAGAGCGCCGGATGCGAGACAAGCCTGTCCAGGCTGGCTCCGAATGTGACCGTGCTGATGACGACGATCATGGCCAAGGCCGCGCCGAAGATGGCCGAGCGCACAGGTACGGAGTTCCGGTCGGAGCCGGGCTCGAGGGCGAATCGGATCCCAGTCACGGCCGGCATCGGCAGACCCGATGTCACACCCCAAGCCCCGATGCCGCGATGCCCGCTCACCGACGACCCGGCGTCGTTGCGCGACGCGATGCGGCGCCCGGTGGTAAGCCAGCCCGGCGGCAACAGCACTCAGCGAGACGGCGAGTACCAGCACGCCGACGCCGAGCGTTGTCCAGTCGACGTTCACGCCGGGGTTCGGGTCGACCGGACGGACGGGGCCGAGGGGGGCGACTGGCGACAGGCCCACGGCGACGGCAGCCGCCAACAGCGAACCCACGACTACAGCCCCAACGATACCGAGGAGCCCCTCGCTCGAGGTCGCGGCCGGACCGGCACCTAAGGCGCGGAGTGTGTCGAGATCGTCAACACCGAGGCGCAACTGACGCCCGATCACCTGCCCGACAATGAGCAGCGCAGCCAACCCGGCGATCCCTCCGAACACGCCGAGGGCGATGGACTCAGGCCTGATCGCTCGCTCGGCTTTGGCCTCAATGACCGACGTAGCCTGGAAGGGAGGGAATCCCTTCGCGAGGACATTACCGATCTCGTTCTGCACACGGGCGATATTGCCGCTACCACCTTCTACCTGCACTCCACTCGTGGTGTAGTTGACGCAGCACCCGAGCAGCTGTTGGGTGAGCGCCGGGGTGAAGAGCGCCGTCTGCGACACGCTCGCGTCGACGTCGTCCTGGACCACCGCGTTATTGAAGACCACTATCCCCACCAGCCTCAGCCGGAACCGGCGGAATGGCGGGACACTCGCGGTACCGAAACCGGGCAACTCTGTCTGCGCGTTGGTGTAGGCACCCAGGAGAACAACCTCACCCACATGCAGGCCGGAGGCTTGGGCCGCTGGCGCGTTGGCGACGAACTCGTCGGCCCGGTTGGGGTCGGCCATGCGGCCACTGGTGACGCTCACGCGATCCTGGTTGAAGTAGAGGCCGTCGACGCTCCCAGAGCCGCCTCCCGCCGAAGCGGGCATCGCAGCCGTGTTAGCGGGAGCGCCGTTGGCGTCCAGGGGCAGGAGGTTGAGCCCGGAATAGCTCTCGACCCGCTTGACGTGGGGCAAACGAGCAATCGTACGAACAGAGTTCGGGTCGTAGCCGGCATTGCTGCCGATAAGCGGGTTCAATACCCCGGTTGGGCCCGTCAACTGGGAGGGATTGGTGCTTGCCAGGTAGGCGGAAAAGGAGGACTGAGTGCGCCGAGCGGCCGCGACCGCCCCCAGGGCCACGCCGCCCAGCAATCCGAGCAGGAGGACGACCGTGAGGTAGCCGGCCCACCGAGGCCTGAGGGTGGTCCGAAAGCGGTACCAAGCGAGGCTCACGACAGGCTGGGCCACGATCAACGCCCCTCGGTAACGGCACCTCGGACCCCGCCTGGCCTGTCGCCGGCCGGGGCTTGCCGATCCGTGATGCGCCCGTCGCGCATCGGTACCACCCGCCCCGCGGCGGCCGCCACTTCAGCGTCGTGGGTGACGAGGATGATGGTCTGGCCTGCGCCATGGAGACGAACGAGGAGCTCCATGACCTCCTGGCCGCCTTGAGAGTCGAGTGCGCCTGTTGGTTCGTCGGCGAGAAGGAGTGTGGGTTCGTTGGCCAAGGCCCGAGCGATGGCCAAGCGTTGACGCTGTCCTCCCGACAGTACTCCTGGCAGAGCTGCGGCCTTGCCTCCGATCCCCAGCAGATCCAGCAGATCTCGAGCCCGGTTCTCCGCCGCGCGTTGTCGCCGACTACCGGCTATGACAGCGGGTAGGGCGACATTCTCGAGCGAGGTGATGCCCTCGATGAGGTTGAAGAACTGAAAGACAATGCCGATATGCCGTCGTCGCAGGCGGGCGAGATCGTCCTCGCTCCTCCCCGTCACCGTCTCCCCGGCGATCGCAATCGTTCCCTCGTCCGCCACTTCCAGACCCGCGACCAGATTGATCAGCGTCGATTTTCCACATCCCGATGGGCCCATAAGAGCAACGAAGGCGCCCCCCTGCACGGTGAGGTCGACGCCCCGCAATGCCCGGACGGGCGCGTTCTCGGCCTCGAAGGTCTTGCGCACCCGTTGCACCACGAGAACGTTCGATCCGCTGGGCATGTCACAGAGTGCCGCGTTGGGGCCGGGCTTCGCTCGGGTCCTGGGTGAGATCAGGCGCAGGGAGCTGCCCGCCGAGGGCCACGTCCTTTGGGCTTGTCGTCTCCGTCGTCTCCGTCGTCTCGGCGATCGCGGGTGCGTCGACGGTGGATACCGACGTTGGGCTAACCACAATGTGGGTAGGTGGATCCATCGACTCCTGTTTGTCCCACAATCCGGACGTGCCTTGTGGAGGGCAGACACCCAAAGATCCGTGGTGGTAGCCCCCCCGGGGGGGTCCCCAGCGCTGTTGTAAGGCGCCCCATGGTCCTGTAGTAGTGGCAAGGCATCCCTGCACGAAGGCCAAGCGTGGTGTCGGCCACGACAGGCAGCCGCACCCTCCCTCACTTGCAAGTTGAGTTACCCCCGCCGTTAACCTGTGGGTGCTGCAGGACCGAACGTGTGTACGTGCAGGTCCGTGAGTTTCGTGATCATCCCACGAACAAACAAACAAACGAACGAACGAACGAAGGGGTGCTCCCGAAAGGGGACGCCTAGTGATCTCGAAACCCCGCTCAGGACTCGTCCAGGGCGGGGTTTCCTGCGTGAGGGTTCGAGGGGGCACCGCAGAAGCTGGCGACTCGGAGCCGGCGTTCGGTGCTACCGCCGCACGTCTGGCGAGAACCCCTCTCCCTTGCGAGAGGCCGAGATCGTCACTAGGGCCACGGCGTGCTCGTCGTTGGCCAGGATGCCCTTCCTGGGTTGTAGCCCCAAGGCGCGAAGATACACCGATCAGTCCTCCAGAATGTTCATCCGAAGCCGCCCGCCCCAAGCGCGCGCGGTCATCTCACGCTCCCACCTCAAGGCGAAGGAAGCGAAAGGGGCGGTGGAGCGGTGGCGTTGTTGCAAGCGTCGGGAAGGACGACGGTCCCCGGTTTGTCCGAGAATTGCTGCAGGACGATCGACTCATCCAAATTCGGGTCAAAAAGATTCTGTACACCAAAATGCAGAACCTGCCGAAACTTGTGTGGATCAGTTGTATCTACGGAGAAGTCAGCGATGAGGACGGGAACCCGAACTGGAATCGATGGCAGGCCCCGTACAGCTGATGCGGTCGACGTCGCCCCTTCCGTCGGCGCGACCATGTTTGGACTTCCTCCTACCGGCGCCAACATAGTCCCAGGCGGCACGAATCCCTTCTGCAAGTCGAAGACGATGCTGGCTCTGAACTGGTTCACCTGAGGGCCTGACCTTCCCCCAAGGATTACCTGTCCCACATAACGCGATGTCTTCAGCCAGGCGTTGTAGTCAGCCAGAGTGTAGGGAGCGACATTGTTGCATTTCCCTAGTTCGCCAACAATTGGCACCGGCCATTTGTAAGTCAGGGTGTACAGGCGACCGTGGTAGATGAGGTTCGTGAAGTAGATCGGATCGTTCGGACCTCCGGCAGTCATCTGGCTGTAGCCAGTACTTCCTTGCCAGGTGAAGGGGACGTTCACACTGAGATCGGAGACGATGTATCGACCCTTCCAGTTGAAGTTCTCGGGGAGCTGTGGGGGTGATGGAGCCTTGCTCGCGCCCGACTCACCGGTCGCGCATCCACCGGCAAGCGCCACTGTCAATAGAACGCCGGCCAGTTTCAGGATCTTCATTTCACCACATCCCCCTCGAGCCACGGCTCGCGCGCACTGCGCAGCGCGGTGGCGGTCCCGAACCGGCTCGAATCGTACCAACGATGTGATGCTGCAGCACTGGTATTCCGCCTCACGCTGGTATATCTCACGAACAGATCGACTCGACCCGTGCTCGGTCCGTACCGCCACTTATAGCTGGACGTCGTGGACACAGAACGACCGACCAGCTCACGTGCCCGAGTACGCAAACTCGGCGATCTGCGCTTGGATAGGCGTCCCTTAAACGCGCGCGCCATTGCGGGCCGAGGAGTGCCCCGCACGCGCCGATCGGGGACGATCAGTCAACACGCGGCCGATTGCAGACGCGTCACTGCCGGACAGGTCGGTGCGCCCTGACCTGCAAGCTGTGGTAATTCCCGCGTTTGGCTTGTCGGGGTCTCGGAGAAATACTCGGCTGACGCCGCCGTCCGGATGCTCGCCGTTACTGGCGCCGGTGAAGGCCGTCGCCATCGCAGGAGCTCGGAATCACGAAACGGCTACGGCGGCGGTGGAAGCAGGACCTGTACGGCATAGATCTTCCACTGGTCGCCCTGAAGGGTCAGGCTCATGTTGAGGTATTGCGTCGCGGTCGTCGATCCTCCTGTCGCCTGGGCCCGGGTGTCGACGACCACGAACGCTCCTGCTCGCCCCTGCACCTCTCCAGTCACGGACACCTGATGCACGGTGGCCGTGCCGGTCGCCTTGAGGTTGGCCAGGTTGGCCTCGACAGCGGTGGCGTGCGCCTCCTCCTGCTGGGCGAATCCCCCGCTCGCCAGGGCCAGGATCCGCTTCTGTGATAACGCCAGGTCTCGATAGTCGTAGGTGTAGAGGGCGGCTCCCTCGCTGGCCGCGGTGGCCGCGATGCGATTGCGTACGGCAGCGTCGCCGCTCACGCTGTTGGCTCGTCGCCACTCCATGATCGCCATCACCGCCGCGAAGACCAGGGCAGCTGCCAGCACGATGGCAAGTACCTGGCTCACGGTCCAGCGCCGGTCGGAGCCTCGGGCGGGGACCGCGTCCGGGCTCCTTGCCGGCTTGGTAGATCGACGCTGCTCAGCAGCCGGTGGAGACATCCACCTGGCCGGCCTTGTTCGTCACCGGCGAGGCGGGCGCGGCCGGAGCCGCCCCACCGCCCGCCACCACGCCGCAGCGTGCCGGCGTACAGGGCGGGATTGGGGTAGACGGGCGTGGCCGGCGAGCCCTGGGGATCGGGGTCCTCGTACTCCTGGACGCCCGGCTCGGCGTTGACGTTGTGGGCCTCCTGCTGCCGCCAGTGTCCTCGCCGCCGTTGGTGTTCGTGCTGCCGCTGGGCGACGGGTTGGTCGGCGACGTGTCGCACTCGGCGGGGGAGTCCGGCTGCGGGCCCTGCTGGCCCTGCTGCGCCGCCACTGCTGCAGTTGTACGGATCCCACTGCTTGCCGCTGTAGTTGTAGACGTCGCGGCTCGAGTTCGGACCGTTGGATCCGGTGCACCGGTCGTCGGCCGTGGTTCTCGCCCGTGTTGGCGTTGCAGCCCTGGTAGACGGTCTGCTGCTCGGTCGTGGCGTTGGCGCAGTTCCCGTCTGCACAGAACCCGAACGAGGCGTTGATGAGCCCCTCAGGGCGGGTCAGCGACGGGGCTGCGGTGGCCGACTGCGGGGTGAGCGCCACCATGATGCCGCCTCCGTCGGAGGGGCCGGTGATCGCACCTGCGGTCTGCGGGGAGCTGTAGGGCCCTTCCCCGTCGTGCTCGCCGTTGTCGGTGTTGTCGTCCATCCCGAAGTAGACGAGCATCCCCTGGGACAGGACTTGGGTGAGGTTCTGCTGGGATCCGGTGTCAGGCGTGAGCGTGTTGCTTGCCCTGGTCGCCGCCAGGTGACCTGCTCGCATGCGTACGGGTAGCGCGCCTTAGCCAGGTCGGCCGCCACCGGGCAGTAGTAGGGGTAGTAGTCGTAGTTGAGGGCGAAGCCGGTGCCCTTGGGGTTGTTGCCACAGCCGTAGCTCTGCTGGCTCTCGGCGGCCGACGTCGACTCCGGCTTGGTGCCTGGCGGGGGCGGTCCCCCGTTCGTGCCGTCGGTGTTCGCCGACAGGCATCCGGCGTGCGGCGAGCCGGTCTGGCCTGGGTAGCCCAGGCTGAACGGGGTGGGGGTGCCCTTCGAGTTCGGGTCGTTGGGGGCCTGGTCGTTGCCGTACTGCACCCAGGTGGTGTTGGTCGCACCGTGGTCGCCCGGGGACTTGGAGTCGTTGTAGCCGTTGTTGGGATTGCCGTTGGTGGTGCCGCCGCTCTCCACGCTCGCCTGGACGTTGTGGCACCCGGGGTAGGTCTGGTACTGGGGTGTGTTCCAGTCTGCCCCGTACCACGGGCAGTCCTGCTGGGGCGGGCTGTAGGTGCCCCCGCTCACGGCGAACGCGGCCCCCGCCGCCAGCACGGACAGGATCAATCCAGCCAATCCGGCTACCAGCGCTAGCGGAGCGGCTCGACGCATATCGGTTTCCCCCTCCCAGCCGGGGCTGGCTCCTGACACCTTCGTCAGCTTTGGGCGCGACTCTTCGACGGTGGCACCCCGTGGTCCTGCTCAAAGGCACACGCAGGTAGGCCAAAAGGGCGCGTGCCTCCGAGCGGCCCGACAACCTGCCTCTCGGATTCGAGCGGTTCGCGCACTTTCGGCCCGTTCTGGGTGGTTCGTCGGGGGGCTCCCCCATGGGCAATGCGGTGTCCTACCAACGATCCGGGTCACACCGCGGCGGCGAGCTGCTCGAGCATTGCGAAGGGCAGCGTCACGAGCCTGCATCCCGCGTGGCACGTGCAGACGACTGGAGGGGTGACAGCCGAGCCTGTCGTCGCCCGCTGTCTCGCATCTGCGATGGGCCACCAGTAGGTTGATCCTGCGACATCACCCGAGGAGGCGAGATGGACGGTGACATCGTCATCCGAGGAGGCACGCTCGTCGACGGGACAGGACGACCCGGGCGACGGGCAGACGTGGCGGTGGCCGAAGGGCGCGTGGTTGGCATCGCCGAGGAGCTCCGGGGCCAGCGTGAGCTTGACGCCGCCGGCCAGGTCGTGGCACCGGGGTTCATCGACATCCACACCCACTACGACGCCCAGGTCTTCTGGGACCCATCGCTGACCCCGTCGTCGTTTCACGGCGTCACCTCCGTCATCGCCGGGAACTGTGGGTTCTCGATCGCACCCATCCGAGCGGACGGCGTCGAGCTGATGGCCCGGACCCTCCAGCACGTCGAGGACATGAGCTTCGACACCCTGTCGGCGGGCGTGCCGTGGTCCGACTTCGAGACCTTCCCCGACTACCTGGCGGCCATCGAACGTCGGGGGGTGGCGCTCAACTACGGGTGCTACGTCGGGCACACCGCCATCCGGCTCTTCGTGATGGGAGCCGAGGCCTACGAGCGACCCGCCACTGCCGACGAGCTGTCGACTATGCAGGACACCGTGGCTGATTCTATGGCGGCCGGGGCGATGGGCTTCGCCTCGAGCGCATCGCCGACCCACAACGGGGACGGCGGGAGACCCGTGCCGTCGCGGGTCGCCGACCTCGACGAGCTCCGGGCCCTGCTCGTTCCTGTACGGGACGCGGGCCGCGGTGTGGTCGCCCTGCTTCCCGGCGGGGTGATCCCCAACGATGAGGTCTTCAAGATCCAGCGCGAGATCGGTCGGCCGGTGACCTGGACGGCCCTCCTGACCGTGAAGGGCCTTCCCTATCACGAAGGAGTCATCGCCAAGCACGATGCGGCCCGGGCGGAGGGGATCGAGGTGTGGCCCCAGGTGTCCTGTCGGCCCCTCGTCTTCCAAATGAACCTGGCGGAGCCGTTCACGCTCAACAGCCGGCAGAGCTTCGCCCGCCTGATGGGTACTGGACCCGCCGAGCGCATCGCTGCCTACCGTGACCCCGCGTGGCGGTCGGCGACGTGGGAGGAGCTGTCCGGAGGAGGCGGGCTGCCTTTCAACTGGCCGTCGGTGTCCGTGGCCGAGTCGCCGACGCGAGCGGACCTCGTCGGGCGCTCCGTCGTCGAGCTGGCGAAGGAGTGGGACTGCACGCCTCTTGACGTGATGCTCGACATCTCGCTGGACGACGAACTGCGGACGAGGTTCTGGTCGGTGCTGGCCAACGACGACCCCGACGCCATCGCCTGGCTCCTCCCCCGCGACAACGTCCTCCTGGGACTGGCGGACTCGGGTGCGCATGTCTCCCAGCTCTGTGACGCCTGCTTCGCCACCGACCTCCTCGGCAACTGGGTGCGCGAACAGGAGGTGATGCCGGTCGAGCGGGCCGTGCACAAGCTGACCGGTGAACCGGCCGCCGTATACGGCCTCGTCGACCGGGGGACGGTCGAGATGGGCAAGATGGCGGACCTGTGCGTGTTCGATCCCGAGACCGTGGCCCCCGGACCGCTGCGGCGCCTGCACGATTTCCCGGCCGACGGCGAGCGACTGACCGCCGACGCCCCGGTAGGCATGACGCACGTGCTCGTCAACGGGGTGCCGATCCGTGTTGACGGCCAGCCTCGGGCCGAAGGCCTCGACGCCCGACCAGGCACGGTCCTACGAGGCTGACGCTGGTCGAGCGCCAACCTCCCCGTCGGTGCCGAGACCCATCGACGCCCCCGGAGCGATTAACGCGGTGACAAGATGGCGTTGCTGGAAACGATCGACGGCCTCAACGGGATTCTGCATCGTGCGAGTCTTGCGGCCTCGGATGGGGGCGAAAGTGGCCAGGGCCTCCCGGTCGCTCGGCGGCGCCTCCGGTGGATCCGCCATTGTGGTGGCTCGCCTCAACGTGATGCGCTCCCTTCGGCCGGCTGCGCGTGCATCGCGACGGACGCGCCATGGGCAGGCAGCGGCGACGTTGCGACCTCGTAGTCGGCCACTCCGAGCAGGAACCCATAGTCCTGGACCAGGCGCGCCCAACCGAGGGCGACTTCCTCCTGACCCCCGCAGGCAGCGAGCAACGGGTTGGAAGGCCCGCGATGGTGGATCGCCGTATCCACGCTGGGCAGCCTCAGGATGTCCGCCGTGGCCTTTTGGTACTTGTCGTTGAGCACGTAGGCGGCGAGCCTCTCCGCCCGTTGGTCTGTGCTCTCAGGAGGGGACCCATCGGACTCGGGTTCATGCCCCCCATCGTCATCGAGGCTCAGGAGGTACCGGCTTACTCGATATCCGGCGACCACGAGCGTGGTTAGCTCCTCGACAACCGCGCCTTGGTCATCAGCCTGAGGACCGACCCCATCGGCCATCACGTCGCCCTCCAGCAAGAGGCGGATAGCCTCCACCACGGCTGGATCCTCGGGGTCGTAGGCCGCAGTCGGCTCGTCGCTAACGGCGAACAAGCTCGACGGATCGTCTGGATCCGCAGAGTAGGAACACGCGCCGTGCAATCGGATAAGCGTTTGACGCTTGGTCACCAGACACCCCAGCCGCCATGAATCTCTATCTACATCGTACCCACACAGAGTCTGATCCATACCTCAACACCAATGCCTTGCTCGCAAGTCCGAACCCCGCAGAACGCGGGCGAGTTAACCTCACAGGGGCGTGACACCGGACGAGCCCTCCTTCTGACCGCACTGGCGGAGGGCTGTGGCGTGGGCGACCGTTCCAGCCAGTCGAGTAACCGATCGGGCGACGTTTTGCAGACGCTCGTCAGGCACTGTCAGCAGCAAGGAGACCTCGAGGCGTGCCGGCCGACGAGCCGTCGGTACAGAATCGTCGCCGCTGGTCGGGTCTCGACGTTGCTGATTGACTGATTTGGGCTACCTCGACCTGGAGGAGATCAGGACCTGCTTCAAGGCCTCGAACTCCTCGAGGCATTGACCGCTCCCGATGGCAACGGAGTTCAGGGGGTCCTTGGCCACGACGATTGGCATCCCGGTCTCACTCTGCAGCCGGGTGTCGAGGCCCTGCAGCAGGGCGCCGCCACCCGTGATCACGATGCCCTGCTCCATGATGTCGGCGGCCAGCTCCGGCGGCGTGGTGTCTAAGGTCACCTTAACGGCGTCGACGATGGAGCCAACGGGTTCCTCGATGGCTCTGCGGATCTCCTCAGTAGTGGTCACGATCGTCTTCGGCAGACCGGTGATCAGGTCACGCCCCCGGATCTCGGCATGGAGCTCTTCGGACAGCGGGCAGGCCGAGCCCAGCGCGATCTTGATCTCCTCAGCCGTAGCCAGTCCGAGGGCCAAGCTGTACTCCTTCTTGATGAACTGGATGATGGCCTCGTTGAGCTCGTCGCCACCGATGCGGATCGACTGGCTGGACACGATGCCGCCGAGCGAGATGACCGCCACCTCGGTCGTGCCGCCGCCGATGTCCACCACCATATTGCCGGTGGGCTCGTGCACCGGCAGCCCGGCCCCGATGGCCGCCGCCATGGGCTCCTCGATGATGTAGGCGGGCTTGCGGGCGCCGGCCGACTCCGCCGCCTCCTGGACGGCCCGCTGCTCCACCCCGGTGATGCCCGACGGCACGCAGATCACCATGCGAGGCTTGGCGAAGCGGCGCTGGTGCACCCGGTGGATGAAGTACCGAAGCATCTTCTCGCAGATCTCGAAGTCGGCGATCACCCCGTCCTTCAGGGGCCGGATGGCCTGGATGTGACTCGGGGTCCGCCCGATCATCCGCTTCGCCTCGGCGCCGACGGCGAGGGGCCGGCCGTCCTTGACGTTGATGGCCACGACCGAGGGCTCGTTCAGCATGATCCCCCTGCCGCGGACGTACACGACCGTATTGGCCGTCCCCAGATCAACGGCCATGTCGCGCCCGAACATAGAGGAGACGAGATTCTCAGACACTTGGAGCCGCCCTCCTAGGATCCAGCGGAGTACCACAGGCTAACCTTCCCGATCTCGAAGTCAACCGTCAGCCACAGGATTCCCGTAGCCGGCCTACTAAGCCCCCTTCCGGAACTCAATTCCTTCTGCGATGAGGCGGACATTGTCAGCGATGTCGACGACCGGGACGATTTCGAAGTCGAAGTATGCGCCGAACTTCGCCGGAGCCTCGCCCAGGGAATCCGGATTGTCGGTCTCCACGACCGAATAGCCACCCCGGCCGTCCAGTCGCCCGAGGAATTCGTGGAAGGTCTCGTCCGACGGCGGCGACCACTTGCTGTAGACCTCAAGGACGCGGGCCACGGCAGCCTCGTTGTCGGCCGCTGACGCCCCACTCCGCGTGGTCCATGACACTAGGTATTTCATGGCTCAGATACCCCCCTGTTCGCTGCGTGACGTTCCTTCGGCGCCACGGCCTCACGCTAACCCCGCCAAGGGTGCCGCGTTCGGCGAAGGCGTCGTCGAGGCGGGGCTTACTTGTGAAAGGCTGAGGCAGGTGCACTTCTACACCCCTTCAGCGCGGTGCGACAGCCAGAGCGAAGAACGTCACGTAGTTGAGGTGTCAAGTAGATATGTCTGAAGCTGCTCCGGCGCCGGTGTCCAGACGACGTCGCACCACCGGGGCGATCGCCGGGCTGACCATTCTCCTTTCGGGTGTCTGGGGCGGGCTGATCCCGTTCGTGGGCCCGTACTTCCACTACGGCTTCACGCCCGACACCGCGTGGCACTTCACGTGGGAGCGCCTATACCTGGACGTCTTGCCCGGTTTCGCCGCAGTGGTGGGAGGCGCCATCCTGATGGTGACGGCAAGCGGAGCGAAGGCCGTCTTCGGCGGCCTGCTTGCCGCGGCCGCCGGAGCTTGGTTCGCAATCGGCGTCCAACTGAGCACCTTCTGGCAAGGCACTCGGCGCTTCGGCATCGGAGTGCCGCTGGGTGGTCACATCCGCCAAGCCCTCGAGTGGGTGGGCGTCTTCTACGGCTTGGGGGCGGCCATCGCATTTTTGGCCGGGGTCGGCATGGCTCGGTTGAGCATGGTTCCAAAGCGAGTCGCCCGCCCCGCCCAATACGCTGCGGAGGATTCCTCGGACGCCAGTACCGCAGAGGATGACGAATCCCACCAGCGGGCTGCTGAGGGGCCTTATGAGCGTCCGACTCCTGAGTCACGTCCGACTCGAGCATCCGGACCCGAGCAGGACAACCCAACCGAACGGCCAGCGAGCTTGCCAGAGGAGTGGTAACGAGCCCACAGGGCAGGGTCCACGGGTGTCGTGTATTGGCTGGTTCCACCCGGCCCTGGCCTCGATTGCGGTCTACCACGCCGGTAGGCCTGCATCGATACCGTGGGAGGTACTGAGGCAAGGGGACAGCAAATGGCTGAGCCAGACCTCATAACTTGGCGAGTGCTCAATTACCTGCGGGACCACTTCGCCACCTCTGATGCTCAACTGAGTCCGCCCATCGGAGTCCCTGGTGTGACTAACGAGCAGGAGGCGATCGTGCTCAGCGGCCTCTATGAGGGTCGTTTCATCGAGGGCACCGCCGTCGAGGAGCAACGCTGTCCCGTCGTCGTCACAGGGCTCACTGACCTTGGACGACGGGCGGCACAATAGACGTACCGTATTCTGGTGGTGTGGTGGTGGGCTGCCCTGACGGCGATTCGCAGCCCTCAGCGCCCTGTACATCGCCGCCGGGCATTGGGCCGACGGCGCTAGTCCGTCAGGGCCGACGTGGACTTCGGGCCGGCCAGGTGTACTACCTAGAGCGAGGGCGGGGATCGCTGGATCCGATGATCGCGAATTCCCTTAGCGGTCATCCCCTCAAGTTCCTTCTAGGCGATCTCCGCCCTCCTAGGCCGTTGCCTGCCGCTCCTCCTCGCCGGATTCTGTCGAGCCGCGCCGACGGCCGGGGACGAAAGTGGCCCTTCGGAAATCAGCGGGGTGCGCCGCTCGCGGACTAGCAGTCGGTGTCGGATGGCCGAATCTGGGCCCACATCCTTATGTGGGACGTCGACTAATCATGCGATCCACGTTGTTGGACGCCGTTTCTGGCGAAGGCGGTTTAGGAAGTCGTTTGCGTCCTATGCAGTTGGCACCGTGCCCATTTCGCCCAATGGCGCGACACAGCTTTACCGCATCCCCGAGCTTTCGGTTTCTGACAGCAAATGCATTCCAGCTCTGTGACACGGGTGGATGTTGGACATACCAACGACAATGAGCCATTGCAGGTCGTCCAGCTCTTAACGGAGCAGGAGCAGCCCGACCGATAGCGATAGGCCGTTCGCAACGTAGCTGATGGTTCGAACGGTCAGCGTGGACCGACGGCCATGCCAACTTCTCGCCAGCCCTTCGCAACTCCGAGCTCGTCGCAGCGATTGAGCGCCTCGGCGCCTCGGTGTATCCCTCATGATCAGCCTGCGGGAGGGTTCCAAGGTCACCCAGATCGCCGGGGGCCAGGCCCACCTCCCATCGGAGGCAGGACCGTGAGGGCAACGGAAATTCTGGCGTTACCGCCGGCGGTCCCGGAAATCCCAGCAGGGCCGGTGCCAGTGGCGGCGCAGATCAGGCGCGTCGAGAGGCACGACGACGAGGTGGCCCGTGCCCGGCGCGATCTCCTGGTTGCAACCCGGGCACCGGTAGGTTTTGATGGCCTGGAACGGCTGGACCCGCCGGACCTCGACCTCCATGCCGTCGACGCCTTCCACGCCGACCAAGCTACCGGGAAACGGAATCACGCCGCCGCAGCTTTGCCGGTGTACCTCAGCGGCCGTCGCCACCGCACCCTCCGATGCTCTGCCTGATGCCCACTGGGTGGAAGAGGCTCTGCGCTGGAGGCGGTAGCAATGCGGTGAGTTGGCGTTAGCTTCATCCCCGGGGCGGGGCGGACGATGAGCAGGCCCGGATATCGCTAGGGCGATATCGCCGCTCGGCCGTCAGCCCTGGCGGCTTGACGCAGCTGAACGGTGTGCAGCGAGCGTCACCCTTCGGGAGTACGGGACACGTCTCCGAGGGGGCCCAAGATGGGGTGAGCAAGCTGCTGGATGAGCTAAGACGCAAGGCAGCCGAGAACGCTCTTGGCCGAGAATCGATCGGGCGCACGACGGGCGTGGGAACCCGCAGTCCTGACTGCCTTCGTCACGGTCGTGGGCCGCTCGTGGGCCGCGGTGGGCCGCGGAATCGGGGTCCAGAACGGACTACATCGGTCAACCACGGTCACTCGAAAAATGGGTCCTGACCTGCAGGGATGCCTTTGACCAGGACGTCCTCGCGGTGGCCCTGGCCGGTTCGATTCCCGCCACCTCCACGAACGAACGAAGGGGTGTTGCCGAAAGGGGACGCCTCATCATTCCGAAACCCCGCTCAGGACTCGTCCAGGGCGGGGTTTCTTGCTGTTGAGCCCGGCTCCGTACGATGGACTGGATGGGGTTGATGAGCCCATGACGGCCCCTCCGCCAACGAGATACGCCAGAAGTGGTGGATCTCATGTCGCCTACAAGGTCCAGGGAGATGGGCCGCCTGACATAGTCCTCGTCCTCGGTGCGGCCAGCACCTCTCTGTTGTGGGAGGAGACGTTCTCGACCAGCCTCCTTGAACGCCTCACCTCGTTCTCCCGGCTCATCACTTTCGACCAGCGAGGCGTCGGTCGCTCGGATCCCATAGCACCCGACCACCCGCAAACCCTGGAGGAGCGGGTAGACGACATCAGGGCGGTCATGGACGCCGCTGGGCTCGAGAAAGCCGCCCTCCTCGGAGCGGCCGACGGCGGAGCCGCCAGTATCACCTTCGCGGCCACCTACCCCGAGCGGGTCACGGCTCTCGTCTTGTGCAATACGTGGGCCCGCCTGGCCAAGTCCGATGACTACCCGTGGGGTCACCCACCCGAGCTGCTGCGGGCGGGACAGCACCTGTACCGGACGGAGTGGGGAACGGGGTTCAGCATCCGCTACATCGCCCCGAGCATTCCCGATGACCCTGCCGTGCACGAGGCATGGGCCCGGCACGAGCAGGCGTCTGCGAGCCCGGGTCAGGCAATCGCGAACGCCCGGGTGGCCATGGAGCTGGACGTCCGCCCGGTCCTGCACTCGGTCTCAGCGCCCACCCTCGTCCTTCACACCAAGGACAACCTGGTGGCGCCTGCAGACCACGGCCGCTTCCTGGCCGAGCACATCCCTGGGGCGAGCTACGTCGAGCTCCCAGGACCAGACCACGCCATCTTCGTCCTCGATGCCGATCTCCTCCTGGGCAAGGTCGAGCACTTCCTGACCGGTACACGCCGCCCTCCTCGGCCCGACCGGGTACTGTCGACTGTGCTGTTCACCGACATCGTCGGCTCAACCGAGCGGGCGGTCGAGCTCGGCGATCGGCGGTGGGCGGAGCTGCTCGACAGCCATCACGTGGCGGTCCGGGCGGAGCTCTCCCATTTCAACGGGCGAGAGGTGGATACTGCTGGAGACAGCTTCCTCGCCACCTTCGACGGGCCAGGTCGGGCCATCCAATGCGCCAGCGCCATCGCGGAAGCCGTCGTGCAGCTGGGCATCCGGATCCGTGCCGGCATCCACACCGGTGAATGCGAGTTGACGCCAGCCGGCATCGCCGGACTGGCTGTCCACATCGGCGCGCGTGTCGTGGCGAAGGCCGGAGCGGGAGAGGTCTTAGTCTCTCAGACCGTCAAGGACCTCGTGGTCGGCTCGGGAATCGAATTCGTCGAACGTGGCCTCTTCCAATTGAAGGGCGTGCCGGGAGAGTGGCGCCTATTCACCGTCGCTGTGTGATACCTTCTCCGGCTGAGTTTCGCCTCCCTCAGCCGGTTGCAGGTGCCGGGGGGTCGGTGACGATCTGCCCGTTCTTGCGATGCACGGTCGTGACCCCGGTCGACTCGACAGGTTGATCCTCTGGGTCCACGGGCGGCGGCGGGGTGATGATCAGCAGCGTCACCTGCTGGGGACTGGTCGAGATGCCGATCTCGAACTCATCCGAGGCTGCGGTGACGACCCAGAGCGCGGTCATCGGGATGCGCGCCGCCTGGCCCTGTTGAATCGCCTCGATGAGACCCTGTCGGAGGATGGGCTCGATGGGCTGTGCCTGGGGCCACCAGCTCTGGAGCCAGTCCTGGGCAAAGTGGTCTGCGGCGTCCTGCCCGACTCGAGCGGCGGCGAGGTCGGCGAGGGATGCGGCGGCTGCGCACCGCCGGCGCCCAGCCGCTGGAGGGCCATCTCGTAGTGGGGCATGAAGTTGTCCGCGGTCCCCCCGAACTGCGCATCCAGTATCTCGATCGGTGGCCCCTTCGTGACGGGACGCATCACATAGCTCATCGTTCCTCCTCTGCTGGCGAGCATGCATTCGACGACCATTATCTGTGACTCGCCGCCGCTGGCGCCCACAATTGGAGAGTATGCTGACCAGTCCGGCGTGTGGTGGGATATCTCTCATGCGCATCGAGTCGTCGGTCACTTCAGCGTCGTGGATTCCGTCAGAGGCAGTCCGGGGAGTGCCACGCGTTCCCTTCGACCTCGGCGCGGCCCAGTACGACGATCCACCTCCGGATCACTGGAAGCCCTCGAATCCATGCGGACCGCCGGCCAATTTCGGTTCGCCAACTCCTTGTGGGCATGGATCGAGGTCGAGGAGGGACACATCATGGACGCCGGATACGAGGCGGCGGCTACCTCAGCTCGACCCTTGTGAGCATCGGCTCTCGAGCTCAGGTGACCTTCCAGCCCTCGCCTTTCCCGAGCTACGACCCGAGCCCGAGCTATCGAGCACGTCGGCCCGTTTCGTTCAGACCAACGGCGGCCGGACTCGACGCCAGCTCCCCGCCGTGTGCGCCGCAAGCCCTTTCTGCAGTGGTCGGCCCCCACGGTGTGGACGACCCTGACACTCACGTTCCACGCCGACGGCTCTTCGGAGCACGAGGTGGCCGGCGCGAGCTCCTTTCCGCGACTCTGGATTTACGACCACTCCGGTCAGCTCGTGTCCAAAGCCGGATCGGCCGACTTCAGGACTGGTACCGCACCGCCTTCGGGCCCCACACCCCGTGGGGAGAACGGGAGTCTCGCCCACTGGTCACCCTGGCCGAGCGCCCTCGAGCGCCAACTCTCGACCACGATCATGCGAGGTGGAGCAAGGCCGGGATCCAACGGATCGGCCGAGGCGAGACGCTCGTCGAGAAGGAGAGCCCGGCCACGAGCTGTTCCTACTCCTCGACGGTGTTCTGAGCGTGACGGTCGACGGCCACAAGCTGGCGGAGCTCGGTCCAGGAGCCATCCTGGGCGAGCCAGCCCTACTGGAAGGGAGCCAGCGGACCGCAACGCTTCGAGCGGTCACGAACCTCACCGTCGCCATCGCTCAGCCCGAGCAGGTCGACCAAGCGGCCCTGGCGCAGGTCTCCCAGAGCCACCGGCGAGAAGGCACTCGGTAAGCCGTTCGCAATTGACCTGCGAACTGTGAACTGTGATCACCCCGCCCTCAACCCTCGCTCTCCCGCAACGACCGGGTTGCCCTCTAGATCGTTCATGAGCTGACCATATCAACGGCCTGTAACACTGTTGACGAGAAGTTCGCAGGTTGGTGGTGCGCTTCCGATTTCGCGGCGGGCCGTGCCATTCGACCAGGCGGTAACGTCGGCGGCATGGACACACGTACTCACTTGGCGCCTTCACCGTGCACCGTATCGGCTTCGGCGCGATGCAGCTCCCCGGCCCCGGCGTTATGGGGCCGCCGCGCGACCACGACGAGGCTGTTGCCGTGTTGCGGCGCGCAGTCGAGCTTGGTGTCGACCACATCGACACGGCCCAGTACTACGGACCCGACGTCTCGAACGAGCTGATCTACGAGGCGCTCCACCCCTACTCCGACGACCTTGTCCTTGTCTCCAAGGTCGGCGCCTTCCGCGACGACCGGGCGGCTGGCTCCCTGGCCAGCGGCCCGAGCAGCTGCGCTCGGCGGTCGAGGATAACCTGCGGAGCCTTGGCACAGACCGGCTCGGCGCCGTGAACCTGCGGCTAACGGGCGAGCACGGGCTCCCCGCTGAGCAGCGGGTGCCGCTCGACGAACAGCTGGCCGAGATGGTCGCGCTACGCGACGAGGGCAAGATCGCTGGCGTAGGCATCTCGACCGCTTCCCGGGCACAGGTCGAGCAGGCCATCGCGCAGGCAGACATCGTGTGCGTGCAGAACGCTTTCAGCTTGGTCGACCAAACGGACGCCGACGTGCTGGACCTCTGCCACGAGTCCGGCGTCGCATATGTGCCGTACTTCCCCCTCGGGTCCGCGTTGCCTGGCCTGCCGAAGGTCACCGAGAGCGCCGCTGTCCGGGCCGTCGCTGAGCGTGTCGGCGCTTCGCCTGCTCAGGTTGGTCTGGCTTGGCTTCTCGCACACCGCGACAACGTGCTGCTGATTCCCGGTACGTCGAGCGTCGGGCACCTGGAGGAGAACATGAAGGTCGCCAGCGTGACCCTCTCCGACGACGATATCGCCGGCCTTGAGAACGGCGCGTTAGCGATTCTGGATCGTTGATTTGGTTCTCGTGCCTGGTCCCGATACCCGTGTGCAGGTCTCACCCTCCGAGGTTCACGGAGTTCACCCGCATTGTCCGAGCAGCCACGCGAGCTCTTCGACTCCCCCGGTCCGTCGTGCTGAAGCTGCGGATGCGGTCCAGGTTGAACCCAGTCGGCTTCTTCGATCGGACGTACCATCACTGGGCCGAGGACGGGAGGGACAGAGTGGCGATCACGGGCATGGCGAACCTGGCGGTGAAGGTGGCTGATCTCGACGCCGCCTGCGGCTTCTACGAGAAGGCTGGCGCCGATGTGCGCGACAGGGTCCAGTGGCGAGGCAGTGAGCGGGCGGACGTTCACCTCGGTCCCGTGATGATCACCCTCTTCACACGGGCGATCTACGAGGACTGCCTGGAGCTGGCCGATGAGGGATTCCTCCATCCCGCGCTGTTCACCGATGACCTCGACCGCGAGCTGGATGGGCACGAGGTCATCTTCGGACCCGAAGTCGTCGAGGGCACGTTCGGGAAGCGCCGGATCGCTTTCGTCAAAGCGCCTGGCGGGATCCGCCTCGAGTTCATGGAACAGCTCGAGCGACCCAAAGAGAACACGACGGATCCGGCGGCGCCGAGAACTCTGCCGGAGGGTGGCTCGTAAGTGCTGACGTCCCCCC
>CAVSUO010000006.1:0-428749 GCA_963731255.1 uncultured Actinomycetes bacterium
TCGGACCATACGGTCGGCGGCTCGACGACGTGGTCGTCGACGGAGATGATCCTGGGGAGCTGCATGGCCCGATCGTACCGCCCGAGCTGACGGTGTGTCAGCTGGCCGGACGTGTCGGCCCCGGCCTATGCCCGCGCGTCGATCACCTCGGCGGCGACCAGCTCCTCCAGGTAGCGCGTAGTCCCACCAGGACAGCTGGAGCTGCTTGGCCCGGCGGAAGTACAGCTGGATGTCGTAGTCGACGCGTGAAGCCCACGCCACCGAAGATCTGCTGGGCCATGGCGGTCACGTCGCGGAAGGTCCGGCAGGCGAACAGCTTGGCCATCGGCGCGAGGCGGGCCACCGGCCGGCCCTCGACCGGGCCCACGCCGCCTCCCACACCAGCGTCTCGGCCCCGTCGACCGCCGTCACGGCGTCGGCCAGGTAGTGGGCGATGGCCTGGAAGGCGCCCAGCGGCTTGTCGAACTGGTGGCGGTCCTTGGCGTACTGCACGGTGATGTCCAGCGCGTGCCGGGCCCCGCCCGCGGCGTGGGCGGCGGGCAGGATGATCCCGTCGTGCATGACGTCGTCCCACGCCGACCAGGCCGGTCGCCAGGGCCACCGACGACGGCGCCGCCGAGCACGCCGACCCCGTCGAAGGTCGACCTGGTACTGGGTGTCCGACGCCACCGTCATCTGCTGGGCTCAGCTCACACCGTCGGCTCCGGGGTCGACCAGCAGCATCACCGACCTCCGTCGCCGTCGCGGGCCAGCACGAGCAGCCGGTCGGCGGCGCAGGCGAACACGACGTGGCGCTTGGCGCCGTGAGAGCGCGCCCTCGCCGTCAGGCGATCGCCGGCAGCTGCACCCCGGCCGGGCCGAACCCGCGCCCGGCTCGAGCCACGCGGGCGTGACGACGACCTCGCCGAGGCGATCGCCGGCAGCCACGGCCGCTCATCTCCTCCGTGCCGACCGGGCGATGACCCCGCCGCACAGGACCGAGCTGGCGAAGTGCGGCGACGGCGCGAGGGCCCGGCCCAGCTCCTCGTAGACGACGACGGCGTCGAGCATCGTCATGCCCGAGCCGCCGTGCTCCTCGGGCGATGGTCATGCCGAGCAGGCCCAGTCGTCCGAGCTGCGCCCAGAGCGCGCGGGGTACCCGACCGGGTCATCCTCCATCTCGCGCACCACGGCGAGGGAGGCGTGGCGTGGCGCAGAGGCCCCGCACCGCGTCGCGGAGCAGCTCCTGCTCGGGGGTGAACTCGAGATCCATGGCGGCAGGCCTCGTCTCGTCAGGGTCGCCAGCGGTCGCCGCGCCGGGCCCACGGGTTGTCGTCGACCGAGACGGGGATGGCGATGCGGGCCGCGCACTCGGTTCGGGTCGCTCGTCGACGGCGAGGGCGACGTCGACCTCGGCCCACCCGCAGCCGGTGTGGTCGGTCTCGAGACCGACGCACGGTGCCGGTCAGCACCATGGTGTCGCCAGGGAACACCGAGCCCTTCATGCGGAAGGTCATCCGGCCGAGCCGCCCCTCGGGCCCGGACCAGTCGGTGAGGTAGCGCTCGAACCAGGCCGCCTGGTTGGGGGTGTTCAGGAAGATGTCCTTGGTGCCGTTGCGGTCGACGGCGAAGTCGTAGTCGTGGTGCATGGGCCGCCAGTCGCGGGTGGCCAGGGCGCCGAGCACGACGGTCGTGGCGGTGACGTCGTAGCGACAGCGGCGGCAGCTCGTGGCCCTCCTTCACGTCGTCGAGCGTCAGCGCAGGTCACGTCGTCGCGCCTCCGGTAGCCGAAGCCGGTGTAGGACTCGACGCCGACCAGCTCGCCGCGCTGGTTGGGGTACTCGACGTCGATGACCCAGAAGCGCCCGGTGCCGAGCTTGGTCGTCTTCTCCTCGCTCACCGAGCGCAGGACCTGGGCGTGGAGATCACGTCGCCCGGCCGGACCGGCTCGTAGAAGGTGATGGTGTTCTCGCTGATGATGGCCTCCGGCAGGCCGAAGCGCGTCCTTCAGGTCGAAGTGGACCTGGAGCGCCAGCGCCTCGCCCTCCCGCCCCGGCGCCCAGTGGTGGGGCCGGAACCACAGCGACAGCGTCGTCGGCGGAGCGATCGGGCCGCCGGTGAGCGTGCGCGGCCACCTCGTCGTCCCAGAACAGGGGGTTGCCGTTCTCCACCGACGCCAGCACGTCCACAGGTAGCCCCGCTCGACCGGGAAGTCGGCGGTCTCCTCGTACTGCGTGCGCCCGATCAGCTCGGCCACGTCGGTCGGGGGGTCACTCGGTCACTCGGTCGCTCACGCCACGACTCCCGCATGCCCGCAGGCGGGCGCAGCTCGCCGGGCGACAGCCCGGCGCCCGGCCAGCAAGTCGTCGGTGTCGGTCTCGCCGGCGTCGCGCACCGTCGAGCATCGTCGGGCCGCTCCATGCCCGCCAGCACCGGCGCCACCTGGCGGAAGGTGCCGTGCTCGGGTGCGTCGCCTTGGCGAAGGCGCCCCGAGCGACGAGCTGGGGATCCTCGACCACCTCGGGCACCGACAGCACAGGAGCCACGCAGGTGTCGGCGGCGGCCAGCTGGGCGACCCACTCGTCGCGAGTCCGCGTGCGCGAACACCGCAGCCAGGTCGGCCCTGATGCGTCCTGGACGGCGTCGTCGGTCTGCACGTCGACCCACTGCGGAAGCCCCAGGGCCGACACAGGTTGGCCCAGAACCGCGGCTCGATCGCCGCCACCGCCAGCCACCCGCCGTCGGCCGTGCCGTAGATGTCGTAGCACGCGTAGCGGCCGGTGAGCAGCCCGTGGCCGGCGCCGGGAACGACGCCCGTGGCCAGGTACTCGTCGATCTACAGCGCCATGAGCGCCAGCACCCCGTCGGCCACGGACACGTCGAGGTAGGCGCCCTCCCCGGTCGGCGCCCCGGCCGACCAGGGCGGCGAGGATGGCGATCACCGCCTGCATCCCGCCGCCGGCGCTGTCGGCGACGGTCGCCCCCGGGATCGGCGGCTTGCCGTCGGGGCCGCGCCCCGAGCAGTCGAGAAAGCCGCTCACGGCCAGGTAGTCGAGGTCGTGGCCGGCCCGCTCGGCGTGCGGCCCGGACTGGCCGTAGCCGGTCGTCGAGCAGTAGACGATGCGAGGGTTGCGCTCCCGGACGTCGTCGTAGCCGATGCCCAGCCTGGCCGCCACACCCGGACGAAAGCTCTCGATGACCACGTCGGCGTGCTCGGCCAGGCGCAGGAAGGCGTCGCGTGCCCTGCGCCGGCCTTGAGGTCGACCAGGACCCGCTTCATCCCCGGTGGGCGCTGTAGGCGAAGAACGGCGGCGTGATGTGCACGCCTCGCTGGCCGGGACGGGTCCGACCTTCACGACGGTGGCGCCGTAGTCGGCCAGCCAACGCGACGCCCGCGCCGCCGGCCCGACGCTGGCCAGGTCGAGCACGGTGACACCGTCGAGCAACGAGCCGGTCACGCTCAGAAGTTCTTGGGCAGGCCGAGCTTGCGGCGGGCGATGATGTTCTTCTGGATCTCGGAGGCGCCGCCACCGATGGTGTCGATCACCGTGTAGCGGTAGGTCGACTCCGCCCTCCCCTCCATCGGCGCGTCCTCGGTCTGCACCCGCAGCTGGCTGCCGGGCCCGCCGATGTCCATGGAGGCGTTGGCCAGCCGCTTGGACAGCTCGGTGGCGAAGAGCTTGTACTCCGACGCCTCGGTCGTCGGCGGAGGCGCCGCCCTTCATCGACTTGGCCACGAAGCGCAGCCCGAGCACCCGCGCCACCTCGCAGTCTGGTCGCCAGCCGGGCGATGTCGTGGCGGACCAGCGGGTCGTCGCCAGCGGCCGGTCGTCGCGTGTCTCGGTCGCCACGTACTCGCGCAGCAGGTCCATGCGCTGCTCGATGGGCGAGAACGTGAACATGGTGAACCGCTCGAGGTCCAGCGCCTCGGAGATGTACTGGAATCCCCGGTTCACATCGCCGACGACGTAGTCGTCGGAGACCCAGACGTCGTCGAAGAACACGTCGTTGGTGCGCTCGTCGCCCATCGTCCAGATGCGCGTTGATGGTGATGCCGGGCTGGTCGAGGGGCACGAGGAAGAGGGTGATCCCGCTGTGCTTGGGCGCGTCCGGGTCGGTGCGGGCGCCCACCCAGTACCACTCGGCGAAGTGGGCCGAGGTCGTCCAGGTCTTCTGACCGTTGAGCCGCCAGCCGTCGCCGTCCCGCGTGGCCCGCAGCTTCATCGACGCGGCGTCCGAGCCGGCATCGGGCTCGCTGTAGCCGACGGCGAACTCGACCTCGTTGCGCAGGATCTTGGGCAGGAACTCCCGCTTCAGCCGCTCATTGCCGTGGGCCAGGATCGTCTTGCCGATGATCCCGACGCCCTTGCCGATCTGCGGTCCGCCCCGCGGGCCAGGGCCTCGTTGAGGAGGTACTCGTACACCCCGTCGCTCTCCTGGCCGCCCCACTCCTTGGGCCAGGTGATCCCGAGCCAGCCGCGGTCGCCCACCTTGCGCATGAACTCCCGCTTCTTCGGGGTGTCGACGATCTGGGCCATGTTCTCCCGCGTGACGTCGAACACCTCGGGATCGTCGTTCTCGTCGAGGAAGCGCTCGACCTCCTCCCGGAAGGCGACCTGCTCGGGGGAGAGCTCGAAGTCCATGTCCCTCCTGGACCACTCGAAATCTGACGTTCCATCAGTTTAGGGCGCGGGGACGATGGCTGCGCCCACCGCGAGCCCGGTGCCAGGCCGCATCCCCCCACGCCGCGGCCAGCGCCCAGCCCCGCTTCATCCACAGCTGGAGATCGTGCTCCCACGTGTAGCCGATGGCGCCGTGGGTCTGGAGGGCGACCCGGCAGGCGAGCGTCGCCGCGTCGGAGGCGAAGGCCTTGGCCATGGAGACGTCGAGGGCGCGCTCGGGCAGGTCGCGGGCCACCGAGTAGGCGGCCCGGTAGACGACCGGCCGGGCCAGCTCCAGCTTGCAGGAGCGCGTCGGCGAGCATGTGCTTGACGGCCTGGAAGGCGCCGATGGGCTGGCCGAACTGGACGCGGTGGCGGGCGTGCTCGACGGCCATGGTGATGAGCTGCTGGGAGACGCCGAGGAGCTGGGCCGCCGTGGCCAGGGCGCCGCGGTCGAAGGCGCACTCGGCGGCCCACAGCGCCCGCTCGCCGGTCGCCAGTCGTGTGGCGGCGCCGGGCTGCCCACTCGACGGTCGCGAGGCGGCGGGCGCCGTCGAGCGGCGGGCTGGGCGAACAGCGTCGCATCGTCTCTCGGGACGGCGTGGAGCTCGTCACCCCGCTGGAGCAGCAGCAGGTCGGCGGATGCGGCGTGGTCCACGTAGGGAAGGGACGCCAGCCCGACGCCGAGCACGGCCCGCCCGGCCGACACCGCGCTCAACCACCGCTCACGGACGTCCTCCGACCCCACGTCGCCGCAGCAGGGGTGCTCCCACCGCCGTGGTCGCGACGATGGGCTCCGGCAGGGCGGCCCGTCCCGACTCCTCGAGCACGAGGACGAGGACGAGCTCGTCCATCCCCAGCCCGCCGTGGTCCTCGGGAACGGTCAGCCCGGTGACCCCGAGCGCGGCCAGCTTGGTCCACCGGTCGGGCGACCATCCGGTGGCACTGGCCCAGGCCGCCCGGACGTCGGCCGGCGTGCACTCCTTGTCGAGGAACTCCCGCACGGTCGTCCGAAACAGCAGCTGGTCCTCGGTGAAGGCGAACCGCATCACGTGCTCCGCGGCAAGCGAGAGGACCCGATCGGCGACGACGTTGCGCTGGATCTCGTTGGTCCCGGCGTAGATCGGTCCGGCCAGGGCGAAGAGGAAGCCGTCCAGCCAGCGGCCGTCGTCCACCGCGCCGGGCGCCTCGCGACGAGCTCGCCCGACGGCCCCGAGCATGCCGCAGCGCGGTCTCGTGCATGCGGACGTCCATCTCCGACCACCACAGCTTGTTGAGGCTGGACTCGGCCCCGATGGAGCCGCCGTCGATGATGCGCGACACCGTCCAGTACGTGTGCAGCCGGTAGGCCTCGGCGTCCATCCAGGCCTGCACGACATCGTCGCGAAGCGTCCGGGTCGACGGTCCCGCCCGCCCGGCCGAACAGGTCGACGAGGCGCTCGGCCGTCTCGCTGTAGCGGGCCGGGCTGCGCAGGCTGAGGCCCCGCTCGAAGCCGGCGGTCGCCATGGCCACGCTCCAGCCCCGGTCCTGCTCCCCCACCACGTTGGCGGCGGGCACGCGGACGTCCGTCGAGGAAGACTTCGGCGAAGCCCGTCTCGCCGTCGAGCTGGGCGATGGGCCGGACCGTCACGCCCGTCCGCGTCCATCGGCACCAGGATGAAGGTGAGCCCCCGATGGCGCTCGGCGGTCGGGATCGGTCCGGAACAGCCCGAACATCCAGTCGGCGAACGCGCCGCGCGAGCACCACGTCTTCTGGCCGTCGAGCACGTAGTCGTCACCGTCGCGAACGGCGCGGCTGCGTATGGCGGCCAGGTCGCTGCCGGCGTCGGGCTCGGACCACCCCTGGCACCAGATCTCGTCGCCGGCGGCCATGGCCGGCAGGAAGCGCGCCTTCTGCTCGTCCGTGCCGTGCTCGATGATGGTCGGCCCGAGGAGGAAGATCCCGTTCTGGTTGACCCGACCGGGGGCGCCGGCGCGGTAGTACTCCTCCTCGAAGATCAGCCACTCGATCAGGTTCGCGCCCTGGCCGCCGTACTCGACCGGCCACGAGACCGCCGACCAGCCCCCGCCGTGGAGCACGCGCTCCCACTGCGCGGTGCTGCTCGAACCCCTCGGCGGTGTCCATGGACGCCAGCGGCGCGGCCGGCACGTGGTCCTCCAGCCAGGCCCTGGCGATCCGCCGGAACTCCTCCTCGTGGGGCGTGAAGTCGAGATCCATGCCTCGTCACCCAGCCCAGGCGGGCGAGCGTCTCCTCGGCCTGCCGCACGATGCCGGCCATGACCTCGGCCACGGCCGGGAGCTCGTCGATCACGCCCACGACCTGCCCGGTGGGCAGGATGCCGACCTCGGGCCGGCCCTCGACCATGGCCGCCCTGGTCATCATGGGGGCGTTGGCCGCCATGACCATCTGGCTCCAGCGTGAGGCCCTGGCGCTTCTTCATGGCCAGGCCCTCTCGACAGCAGGTCGCGCAGCGACGTGTCGGTGAGCTTGCGGAAGGCGAAGGCGTTGCGGGCGGCGCGGGGAAGGGCGGTGAGCCGACCGGACCGCTCGAGCGAGTCGACGACGTCGGTGCGGATCACCCGCTGGGGAAGGCCGTCGATGTGGCGCGGACACGACGGTGTCGGTCACCGACTTCTGCGAGGTAGATCCCCTTCACGTCGTCGGGCACCGTGCTCTCCTTGGTGAGCAGGAAGCGGGTGCCCATGGCGACGCCCGCGGCGCCGTAGGCGAGCGCCGCCACCAGTCCCCGGCCGTCGAAGAAGCCGCCGGCGGCCACGACCGGCACGTCGACCGCGTCCACCACCTGGGGCAGCAGCAGCGAGGTCGGCACCTGCCCGGTGTGGCCGCCGCCCTCCCTGCCCTGGGCGATGACGGCGTCGGCGCCCCACTCGACCACCTTCTCGGCGTGCCGGCGGGCTCCGATGGTCGGCATGTTCACCACGCCGCTGTCCCGCAGGCGGCGGATGAGGTCGGGGCGCGGGCGCCTGGGCGTAGCTGGCCACCTTGACGCCCGACTTCACGATCAGCGCCACCCGATCCTCCACGTCGGGCTGGTCGGTGCGGAAGTTGACTCCGAAGGGGCGGTCCGTCCGCTCCTTCACCTCGTTGACCGCCCGCTCCAGCTCGTCGAGGGTCATGGTCCCGCCGGCGAGGATCCCGAGGCCGCCGGCCTGGCTGGAGGCCGCGGTCAGCCGCGGCCCCGACACCCAGCCCATGCCGGTCTGCACGATCGGATGGCGGACGCCGACCAGCTCGCAGAGCCGGGTGTGCGAGCGCCCCGCTCACTTCACCTCGCTCCTGCGCAGCCCCGTCGGGTCGAGCACGCTCGCGGACGAGCCGCAGCTCCTCGTCGCGTCGGGCGCCGGGTCTCGGCGAGGTCGCTCGGGGACGACGAGGGGAAACCCGTGGCCTCGACCACCTCGTCGACCGTGACCCGGGATGCACCGAGCGCAGCCGCATGCGAGTGGTCGGGGGTCTCGAAGTCGAGGACGGCCTTGTTGGTCACCACCACGCCGGATCTCGTGGAAGCGCGATCGCGGACCGCCGCGTCTCGGCGCGCGCGTCGTAGCCGACGCCCGACACCACGTCGACCTGCTCGACGAAGGCGCGCCGGAGTGGTCGGGCACCCAGTAGCTCGTGGGGTGGTTGACGGTGTTGCCGGGCGCGCCGCGCACGCCGAGGAGCTGGGCCTTCGGGCCGGTCCCAGTCGCCGATGCAGGCGATGTTCTGGTTGCCGTAGCGGTCGATCTGGGTGGCGCCCATCATCACGTGGCGCCGCCCGGACCAGAGCGACGTCGAACACCGTGCGGTACGGCAGCCAGCCCTCGATCACCTTGTGCTCGGGCGGCCGGCCGACGGGCAGCGGGTTGGCCACGACGTAGGCCTCCCCGTCGGTGAGCAGCAGGTCGGGCTCGAAGCGTCGCCTTGGCCAGCCGGGCGGCGATGGTCGGGACCACGCCGATGGGGCTGGCCAGGATCTCCCCGTCGCCGCGCCAGGCCTCGGCGCAGGCCACCACGCAGACCTCGTCGAGGGTCGCCGCCGCCGTCATGACGCCCGGACCGCCGCCTGGTAGTCGGCCTCGGTCGGGAGCTCGAGGTACGTGCGCTCGGAACGTCGCCCACGCCTCGGGGTCGCCCGCGGCGGTGGCGTACTCGCGTTGGAACTCCTCGTCGCGCTCGTAGTCGGGGTCGCACGAGGTGAAGTGGGCCCCGTGGGGCGCCTCGACCACGCCGTCGGTCATCATGCGGTTGATGCGCAGGGTCTGGACCGGTCCCTCCTTCAGGAGATCCTCGGTGGGGACGAGGCGCTCGCACGACAGGAACCGACGGCGGGCGGCCATGCAGAAGAGGTCGTCGAAATAGGGGTCGGGTCCGAGGAACTGCCCGTTCCCACTTGCGTCGGCGCGGTTCATGTGGACGAGGGCGACGTCGAGTGCCAGAGCGGGCACGGCGACCAGCTCTTCGCCGTCGTACGGTGAGCGTGACCGTGGCCAGCTCGGGGTTGATCCGCATCACGTCGGAGCCGAGCCCGGCCCGGGTGGGCAGGAACGGGAGCCGCAACGCCGCCGCGTACAGCCCCCACTGGAACATGCCCTCGTCGAGCTCCATGGCGTCGACGGCGCCGCTCTGGCGGGCGGCTCTGAAGTGCGGCTCGAGCGGGATCGAGTCGAGCGAGACGAAGCCGTAGACGACCTTCCTGACCTTGCCGGCCGCGCACAGCAGGCCCACGTCGGGGCCGCCGTAGGAGACGACGGTCAGGTCCTTCACGTCCGAGCGCAGGATGGCCCGTACCAGCGACATGGGCTTGCGCCGCGACCCCCACCCCCGATGCCGACGGTCATCCCGTCGCGCCAGCTCGGCGACGACCTCGTCCTCGGTCGTGCGCTTGTCAGCCACGGCGCGTCCGCGGTCGCCCTTGTCGATGAACGCCTGCCGGGCCTCGTCGGAGACGTCCGGACAGGTTGAGCTCGAAGGTGAAGCCCTGCTCGAAGCGGTAGCTGCGCTTGACGTCGACGGGGTCGATGCCGTTGAGCGACTCCTTGGCCCGCGCGGATGACCGTGGGGTTCTTCGCCGCGATCTGGGCCGCCACCTCCCGGGCGGTGGCGCGCAGCTCGCTCGCGGCGCACAACCGCGGAGCACCGAGCCGAAGTGGTGCAGCTCCTCGGCCGTGGCCGTGGCGCTGGTGTACATCATGGCCCGCATCTTGTGCTGGGGCACCAGCCGGGCGAGGTGGGTGGCGGCCCCGAGGGCGCCCCGGTCCACCTCGGGCAGGCCGAAGGTGGCGTCGCTCGGACGCGACGATGATGTCGGAGTTGCCGACGATGCCGATGCCGCCGCCGAGGCAGAACCCGTTGCACGGCGGAGATGACCGGCACCTCGCACTCGTAGACGGCGGCGAAGGCGGCCGCGCAGCCCCGGTTCACACCGACGAGGGCGGTGCTGCCCTCGCGCTGGATCTCCTTGATGTCGACGCCCGCGTAGAAGCCCCGGCCCTCGGCGGCCACGATCACCACCCGGACGGCGTCGCTGGCGCCGAGCCCCCGGACCGTGTCGGCAAGGTCGAACCAGCTCTTCACGTCGAGCGCGTTGACCGGCGGGACGTCGATGACGACCTCGGCCACCCCGTCGGCGCCGTCGGCCATGCCGTGCGAGATGCCCATAGGTTAGGATTCTGACACACCGTCACGTGGCCGGAGGAAGGGACGCCGAGCGATGAGGGAGTATCCGATCCGGGTGGGGAGCATGCTCTTCACGATGGTGGACCCCCACCGTGGCCACGAGGTCGAGTACAACCGCTGGTACGAGCGGGACCACTTCTATGCCGGTTGCCTCATCGGGCCGTGGCTCTTCTCCGGTCGCCGCTGGGTGGCCACCCGGCCGCTCAAGGACCTGCGCTTTCCCGCCGGCAGCCCGGTCGCCGATCCCGTCGACGCCGGGTCGTACCTGGCCGTCTACTGGGTCCTCGAGGGCAAGCACGGCGAGCACTTCGGCTGGGCGACCGACCAGGTGAAGGCGCTCTACGCCGACGGCCGCGGCTTCGACCAGCGCACCCACATCCACACCGCGCTCTACACCCACGACTGGCGCCGCTACCGTGACGAGGACCCCGTGCCCCTGGAGCTCTCGCTCGATCACGCCTTCAGTGGGCTCGTGGCCGTGAGCGTCGAGCGCGAGCCTGGTGTCGGCAAGGAGCAGGTCGACCAGCTGGTGCCAGGACGAGCTGCTGCCGTCGTGGCTACCTGGCTCCCCGGTGGCGTCGGTCTCCTCCTGGTCGCCGGTGCCACTCAGGGGCGACGCCCCCTCGTTCGTTCCTCGCGACGAGGGCGCCGACCGCCGGTCGATGCACCTCTACTTCCTGGACGCCGATCCGAGGGAGTCCTGGGACCGCTTCGTCGAGCTGGGCAAGGCCCTGTCGGGCAGCGGGCTGGCGCACGCCGCCCTGGCCGCGCCGTTCATCCCCACGGTCGTGGGGACCGACACCTACGTCGACGAGCTCTGGTAGCTCACCGAGACCGGGCGATGGGCGATCTGCTCGACCTGTCCGGCCAGGTGGTGATCGTGACCGGCGGCTGCAGGGGGATCGGCCGCGGCATCACGACGAGGTTCCTCGAGGCGGGGGCGGACGTGGTGGTGTGCTGTCGCCATCAACCCGAGGAGCCGTTGTCGTCGGGCGGACGCGAGGCGGTCTTCGTCGAGGCTGACGTGCGCGAGGTCGACCACATCGACCGGGTCGTGTCGCACACGACGGACCGGTTCGGCCGGCTCGACGTCCTCGTCAACAACGCCGGTGGCGCTCCGACGGCGCCGGCCGCCACCGCCTCGCCTCGCTTCTCGGCCGCCATCATCTCGCTCAACCTGGTCGCTCCCCTCAACTTCTCCCAGCGGGCCAACGCCGTGATGCAGGAGCAGCCCGAGGGCGGGGCCATCGTCAACATCGCCAGCGTGAGCGGGTTGCGCCCGTCCCCGGGCGCCGCCGCCTACGGCGCCGCCAAGGCCGGCCTGCTCAACCTCACCCAGACCCTCGCCGTCGAATGGGCCCCGAAGGTGCGGGTCAACTGCGTGACCGCGGGGCTCATCCGGACCGAGCAGGCCCACCTCTACTACGGCGACGAGGCGGCGATGGCAGCGGTGGGGGCGACCGTGCCGCTCGGCCGGATGGGTGTGCCCGACGACGTCGCCGCCGTGTGTCTGTTCCTCGCCTCCCCGCTGGCCGGCTACGTGAGCGGCAGCAACGTGGTCGCCCACGGTGGCGGCGAGCGGCCGGCGTACCTCGACGCCGCCCAGCCCTCCTGAGGCCGGCCGTGGCCGGCCGTCTCCACGACGAAGTGGCGCTCGTCACGGGCTCGACGCGGGACTGGGGCGGGAGATCGCCCGACTCTTCGCCGAGGAGGGCGCTCGGGTCGTCGTCACCGGTCGGAACGAGCAGCGGGGCGGCGAGATCGTCGACTCGATCACGGCGGCGGGAGGCGCGGCGTTGTTCGTGCCCGCCGATCTGGGCGACGAGGAGCAGTGCGAGGCGCTCGTCGAAGCTGCGGGGCTGCGCTTCGGTCCGCTCACCGTCTTGGTCAACAACGCCGTGACGGGCGGCCGCGACGCGGGCGACGGACCTGTTGCCGACGTGAGTCCCTGGGCCTTCGAGTCGATCCTGCGGGTGAACCTCGTCGCCGTCGCCAGCCTGTGCCGCCTGGCCATCCCGCACATGCTCACCGCGGGCCACGGCTCGATCGTCAACATCTCGTCGCGGGCGGCCGAGCTGGCCACACCCGCGGCTGGCCGCCTACGCCGCCAGCAAGGGGGGCCTCAACGCCCTCACCCGATCCATCACCGTCGACTACGCCCGCCAGGGCATCCGCTGCAACACAGTGCAGCCGGGCTACATCCTGCACGAGGCGCGGGACGCCGACCTGACCGACGAGCGCCGGCAGCGGCTGGAGGAGATGCACCTCACCCGCCTGGCCACGGCGACCGACGTCGCCTACGCCGCGCTCTTCCTGGCCAGCCGGGAGGCCGAGGTGATCAGCGGTGTCACGCTTCCCGTGGACGGCGGCAGCACCGCAGCCCGGGCCCGGCGGATGGGCTGAGGGGCCCACCCAGCTGTCGCCCGCGCATCCCGGTAGGGTCCCCGGGTTATGAGCCTGCCCCCCGACCCCCGGGTCGCCTACACCGCTGGTGATCCGGTCGAGACCGAGCACCGGGCCCTCAAGCACGCCCTGGTCGGCGAGTGCCGCCGGGTCATCGACCGCATCGCCCTCCTCGACCCCGAGCGCACCGGGGTGGCCGAGCTGGCCCAGCTCGTCGACGAGACCCGCGCCCTCGGCGACCGGCTCCACGGGATGCCGTCGCTGCGCCGGTTCGGCGGGCTGGCCACGGCCGGAGCCGACGACGCCGCCCTCATGGAGCGCAGCGGCGTCAGCGGGCGCAGCAACCCGCTGGCCCCACCGCTGCACCTCGAGATGACCGGCGGCGTCACCCGTGGACACGCCGTGTACACCACCGCCTACGAGGGGCCCCCGGGCTGCCTGCACGGCGGGTTCGTGGCCGCGGCCTTCGATGACATGATGGGCTTCGCCCAGATGGCATCGGGCTTCGCCGGCTACACCGGCACCCTCACGGTCAAGATGCGTCGGCCCACGCCCCTGGACCGGCGCATCGACTTCGAGTCCGGGCTCGACCGGGTCGACGGGCGCAAGATCCTGTGCTGGGGCAAGTCCTGGGACGGCGACACGCTGCTCTGTGAGGCCACGATCCTGTTCATCGCTCCCCGTGAGGGGCTGATGCCCGGATAGGCGCGGTGGCGACCGGCCGCCTGCCGAGGCTCAGATGCGCTCGAGGATCGTTCCCGTGGCCAGGGCGCCACCGCAGCACATCGACACCAGGGCGGTCGTCTGGTCGGAGCGCTCGAGCTCGTGCACGGCGGTGGTGATCAGCCGGCTGCCGGTGGCGCCGACCGGATGGCCGAGGGCGATGGCGCCACCGTTGACGTTCACCTTGTCCATGTCGGGCTCGTGGATGCGCGCCCAGGACAGCACCACTGACGCAAAGGCCTCGTTGACTTCGAACAGGTCGATGTCGCCCATCGTCATCCCCGCCTTGGCCAGCACCCGCCGGGTGGCGTCGACGGGCCCGTCGAGGTGGTAGTAGGGCTCGGAGCCGACCAGGACCTGGGCGACGATGCGGGCCCGAGGCCGCAGCCCGGCCGCCCGGGCGCGATCTTCGGACATCCACAGCACCGCGGCGGCGCCGTCGGAGATCTGCGAGCTGTTGCCTGCGGTGTGGATGCCGCCCTCGCGGACGGCCTTGAGCTTGGCCAGACCCTCGGTCGTCGTGTCGCGCGGGCCCTGGTCGCGGTCCACCAGCCGGCGGGTCCCGGTCGGTCCGTCGGGGCCGACCTCGGGCGCCTCGACCGGCGCGATCTCGCGGTCGAAGCGTCCCTCGGCCTGGGCGCGCGCCGCGTGCTGCTGGGATGCCAGGGCAAGGGCGTCGACGTCCTCACGGGTGATGCCCCGACGCTGCGGCGATGCGCTCGGCCGCACCGAACTGGTCGGGCATGTCGGCGGGGTACCCCTCGGGACGCGGTATCGCCCGGGCCGTTGAACACGTTCATCCCGAGGCCCACCCGGCTCATGGCCTCCACGCCGCAGGCGATGCCGACGTCGACCGCGCCCGCCGCGACCAGCCCGGCGACGATGTGGTTGGCCTGCTGGGAGGAGCCGCACTGGCAGTCCACCGTGGTGGCCGCCGTCTCGAACGGCAGGCCTGCACCCAGCCAGGCGTTCCGGGTGACGTTCGAGGCCTGCTCGCCGGCCTGGGTGACGCAGCCGCCGACGACCTGCTCCACCTCGGCCGGGTCGACGCCCGCCCGCTTGATGACCTCGACCTGGGCGGCGGCGAGGACGTCGGCCGCGTGCATGCCCGACAGCACGCCGTTTCGCTTACCGATCGGCGTGCGTGCCGCCTCGACGATCACGGGCTGGCCCATTTGGTGCTCTCCTCACTCGCTGGCCCGGTTGGTCGGGGCCACCTTATTGGAATCTGTTCTAGTCTGTGGCCCCGGCGCAGGGCCCACGGGCGACAAGTGGTGACAAGTCATAAGGAGTGCCGATGGCTGACCTCGGATTCTGGAGCATCGCCGCGGAGGACCCCGACCATCTGGCGGTGGTGGGACCCGACGGTGCAGAGATCCGTGCGGGAGACCTCCTGGGCGCGGCCAACCAGCTGGTGCACGGCCTCCGCCAGCTCGGCCTCGAGCCCGGCGACTCGATCGCCATGGTGCTGCCCAACAGCGTCGAGGTCTTCGAGCTGTACCTCGCGGCCCTCCAGGCCGGCTGGTACCTGATACCGATCAACCATCACCTGGTCGGACCCGAGATCGCCTACATCGTCCAGGACTGCGACGCCAAGGTGCTCGTGGCCCACGAGCGCTTCGCCGACGCCTGCGCCGCGGCCGCCAAGGAGCTCGGGTTCCCCGAGGAGCGCAGCTTCGCCGTCGGGTCGGTGCCGGGCTTCCTGCCGTACGAGCAGCTGAAGGAGGGACAGCCCACCTCGCTGCCGACCGACCGGCGCACCGGCGCGGTCATGAACTACACCTCCGGCACGACGGGCAAGCCCAAGGGCGTCCGGCGGGCGCTCCCGGCCGCCGACCCCGAGTCGACCGCCATCGCGTCCGGCGGGATGCTGCTGCTGTTCGGCTTGCAGCCCCACGACGACAACGTCCACATCTGCGGCTCGCCGCTGTACCACACCGCCGTGCTGGTGTTCGCCGGCGGCTCGCTCCAGCTGGGCCACACGGTCGTGCTGATGGACAAGTGGACGCCGGAGGGCATGCTGGAGCTGATCGACCGGTACCGGGTCACCAGCAGCCACATGGTGCCGACCCAGTTCCACCGCCTCCTGGCCCTGCCCGACGAGGTGAAGGCCCGCTACGACCTCTCGTCGCTCCGTCACATGGTGCACGCCGCCGCGCCCTGCCCGATCGACGTGAAGCGCCGGATGATCGAGTGGTGGGGGCCCGTGATCGACGAGTACTACGCGGCCAGCGAAGGCGGGGGCACCATGGTCCTGCCCGAGGAGTGGCTGAAGAAGCCGGGCACGGTCGGCAAGGCGTGGCCGATCTCGGAGGTGGCGATCCTCGACGACGAGGGCAAGGAGCTTCCCGCCAACGAGATCGGGACCGTGTACATGGCCATGCCCGGGGTGGAGTTCGAGTACTACAAGGACAAGAAGAAGACCGAGAGCAACCGGATGGGCCGCTTCTTCACCGTCGGCGACATCGGCTACCTCGACGATGACGGCTACCTCTTCCTTCGGGACCGCAAGGCCGACATGATCATCTCGGGAGGGGCGAACATCTATCCGGCCGAGATCGAGGCCGTCCTGCTCGGCCACCCGAAGGTCGGGGACGCCGCCGTGTTCGGGGTCCCCAACGAGGACTGGGGCGAGGAGGTGAAGGCGGTCATCGAGCCGGCCGCCGGCGTGGAGCCTTCTCCCGAGCTGGCCCAGGACATCCTGGCCTTCTGTGCCGACAAGCTGGCCCGGTTCAAGACACCGAGATCGCTCGACTTCGTCGTCGAGATGCCCCGCGATCCCAACGGCAAGCTGTACAAGCGCCGGCTGCGAGATCCCTACTGGGAGGGGCGGGAGCGGGCCATCTGAACGTGCATGACTGACAAGGTCAGGCTCGAGCTCGACGGCCCCATCGCCACCATCACCAACGCCAACCTCGACAAGCAGAACGCCTTCGACGACGAGATGGACGCCCGGCTGTTGGAGATCCTCGACGAGCTGAAGCGACGCCCCGGACTGCGCGCCGTGATCTGGCGGGCCGAGGGCAAGTCGTGGTCGTCGGGGCGTGACGTGAGCGCCATCGGCACGCTGACCCGGGCTGCCTCGCACCACGAGCTGATGGTGGGCGGGCACCGCGGGATCCAGCAGCTGTGGGATCTCGATGCACCGGTCATCGTCGCCATACAGGGCTGGGCGATCGGGGGATCGTTCCAGCGGGCCCTGCTGTGCGACATCCGGATCGCGGCCGACGACGCCCGGTTCGCCCTGCCCGAGGTGACCTACGGCGTCATCCCCGACACCGGCGGCGTGGGCGTTCTGTACGAGATGTGCGGGCACGGTCTGGTGAGCGACATGGTGCTGACGGGCCGACGCCTGTCCGCCGAGGAGGCGCTGGCCCACGGCATCGTGTCGCGTGTCGTTCCCGCGACGATCTCGACGCCACCGCGCGCGAGATGGCGGAGAAGATCGCATCGGCGCCGGCCGCGACCGTGAAGATGGCCCGCCGGGTCATCGCCCGCCTCGCCCAGCCCCAGCAGCGCGCTGCGATGGGCGACGAGCTGATCTACCAGACGTTCATGAACAAGAGCGACGACTTCGCTGAGATGCGCGCCGCCCGGGCCGAGAACCGGCCACCCGAGTACCGAGGGAGCTGAGCCGCCATGGACGAGCTGCCGGGACTCCCCCCTCCACCGCCTCCCGGCGCCAGCGCCCTACCCGCGGGGACCTTCGACGGCGTCGGTGTGCTCGTGACGGGAGGCGGCACCGGTCTGGGCAAGGCGATCGCCTCGGAGTTCGCCCGCCTGGGAGCGTCGATCGCCATCGTCAGCCGCAAGCAGGACCACCTGGACGCCGGGGCAGCGGCGATGAAGGCACTCGGCGCCCCGGTCCTCACCGCCGCCTGCGACATCCGCGACCCCGAATCGGTGGTCGCGGCCTTCGACGCCGCGACCGACGCCTTCGGGCTCCCCCAGGTGCTCGTGAACAACGCGGCCGCCAACTTCCCCGTGCCGGCCGAGGACATGTCTCCGAACGCCTGGCGCACCGTCGTCGACATCACCCTCAACGGCACGTTCCTGTGCTCCCGCGAGTTCGCCCGGCGTCACCTCGCCGCCGGCACGCCCGGCTCGATCATCAACGTCGCCGCGTCCGTACGCGTGGACGGGAGGGCCGGGCTTCGCCCACTCGGCGGCGGCGAAGGCCGGCGTGAAGAACCTCACCGAGACGCTCGCCGTGGAGTGGGGACCGTACGGCATCCAGGTGAACGGCCTCGTCCCCGGCCTGTTCCCGCACGAGGACATGACAGACGACATCCAGGCGAACCTCGACCGCGCCCACGACAAGGACGCCTGCCAGCCGGCGATGCGCGTCGGGCAGCGCCAGGAGCTGGGGTGGGCGGCGACGTTCCTCGCCTCGCCCTACGCCCGCTTCATCTCCGGCCACACCCTCGTCGTGGACGGTGCCAACTGGCAACGGCGGTCCCTGACCAACCCCGAGGTCGTCCCAGTGCGGGAGCAGATGGGACGAGGGCCCGTTCGCACTCGGATGACCCAGGCCGAGCTCGCCGACCGGATGGAGATCGACGACCTCCTGACCCGCTACGCCACGGCCGTGGACACCAGGGACTGGGACCTCTACCGGTCAGTGTTCACCGCCGACGCCGTCATCGACTACACCTCGTCGGGCGGGATCCGCGGGGAGCTGGCCGAGGTGACCGAGTGGCTGTCCGACGCGCTGTCGGGCTTCTCGATGAGCCAGCACATGGTGACCAACCGCGACATCCGGGTGGCGGGCGACGCCGCGACCAGCCGCAGCTACTTCTACAACCCCATGGGGCGGACGAAGCGGGACGGCACCCTCGCCCTGATGTTCGTCGGCGGCTACTACCGCGACCGAGCTGCGCCGGACCGACGCCGGGTGGCGGATCGCAGAGCGGATCCAGGACACGGCCTGGCTCAGCACCTCACCGGGGACGCCGGGCGACCGGCCCGGATAGTCTGACGGGACGTCAAGTCTTCAGAGCGGGGGTCCGTGATGCTGGACTGCAAGATCGCCGGTGCCAGCGTGGTCGACGGTACGGGCTCGCCCAGGCGGCGGGCCGACGTGGGCATCAGTGACGGCAGGGTCACCGCCGTCGGTGACGTGGACGAGCCCGCCCGACGGACCATCGACGCCACCGGGCTGGTCGTGGCGCCCGGGTTCATCGACATCCACACCCACTACGACGCCCAGCTCTTCTGGGACCCCAGCGCCAGCCCGTCGCCGTTCCACGGGGTGACCACGGTCGTCGGCGGCAACTGCGGGTTCAGCATCGCCCCGCTGGCGCCCGAGCACGCCGACTACGTCATGCGCATGCTGGCACGGGTCGAGGGGATGCCGATCGAGGCTCTCGAGGCCGGCCTGGACTGGGACTGGCGCTCCTACGGCGACTGGCTGGACCGGCTGGACGGCGGGCTGATGGTGAACGCCGGCTTCCTCGTCGGTCACTCGGCCGTGCGCCGGGCGGTGATGGGCGAGGCGGCGGTCGGGTCGGAGGCGTCCGAGGAGCAGCTGGCGGACCATGGTGCGCGTCCTCCACGAGTCGCTGGCCGCCGGGGGGCTCGGCTTCTCGTCGTCACGGGCTCCGACCCACAACGACGGAGACGGCAAGCCCGTGCCGTCTCGCTCGGCGACGACCGAGGAGCTGGTGACCCTGGCCGGAGCGGTGCGCGACCACCCGGGCACGACGATCGAGTTCATCCCTACGGTCGGTGCCTTCGAGGACGAGCACATGGACCTCATGGCGTCGCTGTCGCTCGCCGCCAACCGGCCGCTCAACTGGAACCTCCTCGCCGTCGGTTCCCAGAACCCGGATGGCCCCGAACAACCAGCTGCGGGCGTCGGACTACGCGGCCGAGCGGGGTGCCAGGGTCGTGGCCCTGGCCGTGGCCGACCCGGTCGAGGTCCGCCTCAGCTTCCTGTCGGGTTTCATCCTCGAGGCGCTGCCGGGGTGGTCGTCCACCATGAGCCTGCCGCCAGCCGAGAAGATCAAGGCGCTCAGCGACCCCGACGAGCGGCGCCGCCTCCGGGACGGCGCCGCGTCGCCCGACGCCGGGATGCTGCGGGCGATGGCCAACTGGAAGACGATGCGCATCGCCGAGACCTTCGCCCCGGACAACGCCGGTCTGGCCGGCCGGCTCGTGGGCGACATCGCCGCCGAGCGCGGCCAGGATCCGTTCGACGCCCTCGTCGACATCGTCGTGGCCGACGAGCTGCGCACCGGCCTGCTGCTTCCGGCTGCCGGCGGCGATCCTGAGAGCTGGCGGCTGCGGGCGAAGCTCTGGCGGGATCCCCGAGTGGTCATCGGGGCGTCGGACGCCGGCGCCCACCTCGACATGCTGGCCACCTTCATCTACACCACGTCGCTCATCGGCCCGTCGGTCCGGGACCGCCAGCTCCTCCCCCTCGAGGAGGCGGTGCACCTCATCACCGACGTGCCCGCCCGCCTCTACGGCATCAGGGACCGTGGGCGCATCGCCGAGGGCTGCCACGCCGACATCGTCGTCTTCGACGAGGATCGTGTCGCGCCCCAGCGGGTGGCCACCCGCTACGACCTGCCCCGCGGCGCTGGCCGCCTCTACGCCGAGGCCGAGGGCATCGAGCACGTACTGGTCAACGGCACCGAGATCGTGGGCCCGGACGGCCTCGGCGATCAGCGCCCGGGGACGTTGCTGCGCTCGGGACGTGACACCGACACCGTGGAGGTGCCGGGCGGCCGTGGCTGACGGCAAGGCACGGGTGCCGGTCATCGAGGGCTGGTTCACCACGGACCAGGACCGGCCCCAGCTCCTCGGCAGCCGGTGCAGGTCCTGTGGCGCCCGCTTCTTTCCGAAGACCGGCGCCTGTCGCAACCCCGAATGCGGACGCGGCGAGATCGAGGAGGTGGCGCTGAGCCGGACGGGCCGCGTGTGGTCGTTCACGGACAACCGCTACCAGCCTCCGCCGCCCTACGTCGCGCCCGATCCGTTCGAGCCCTACGCCATCGCGGCCGTCGAGCTGGCCGACGAGCACATGGTCGTGCTCGGCCAGCTCGTGCCCGGGACCGACGTGGCCGCCCTCGGCGTGGGCGCCGAGATGGAGCTGGCGCTCGGCACTCTCTACGAGGACGACGAGCGCGAGTACCTCGTGTGGAAGTGGAGGCCGACCGGTGCCTGAGACAGACCGGCAGGTGGCGATCCTGGGCGTCGGGATGCACCCGTGGGGCAAATGGGGTCGCAGCTTCGTGGAGTACGGCACGAGCGCGGCCCGGGCGGCGCTCGACGACGCCGGGCTGCGGTGGAGCGACGTCCAGTTCGTCTCTGGAGCCGACACGATCCGCAACGGCTATCCGGGCTACGTGGCCGGGGCGACGTTCGCCCAGGCCCTCGGGTGGTCGGGCGCGCGGGTGTCGAGCTGCTACTCGGCCTGCGCGTCGGGCGCCACCGCCATCGACATCGCCCGGGCGAGGATCCTGGCGGGCCTGTGCGACGTCGCCCTCGTGGTCGGTGCCGATACGACACCCAAGGGCTTCTTCGCACCGGTGGGGGGCGACCGGCCGGAAGACCCGGACTGGCTGCGCTTCCGTCTCCTCGGCGCGACAAACCCCACCTACTTCGGCCTCTACGCCCGCCGGCGCATGGAGCTCTACGGCGCCACCGAGCGTGACTTCGCCCGGGTGAAGGTCAAGAACAGCCGGCAGGGCGCGGCCAACCCGAACGCCCGCTACCACAAGGCCGTGAGCGAGGACGAGGTGCTGGCCTCGCCGGTGGTCGCCAGCCCGCTGCGGCTCCTCGACATCTGCGCCACGAGCGACGGGGGCGCGGCCGTGGTGCTGTCGAGCATGGATTTCGCCCGGAGCCGACGACCGCGGCCGGTGAAGATCGCTGCCGTCTCCACCGTGACACCCCGCTACCCGAACACGGTCATCGAGATGCCCAACTTCGCCACGGACTCGTCCGCCGGCGTGGCCACGCCCGATCGTCCCTTCCGTGACTCGATCACGCACGCGGCCTACCAGGAGGCGGGCGTCGGCCCCGACGATCTCGACCTCGCCGAGGTGTACGACCTGTCCACCGCCCTCGAGCTCGACTGGTACGAGAACATCGGGCTGTGCAAGGCGGGCGAAGCGGAGCGGCTCCTCAACGACGGGGACACCGCTGTGGGCGGGCGCATACCCGTCAACGCCAGCGGCGGGCTGGCCTGCTTCGGTGAGGCCGTCCCGGCCCAGGCCATCGCCCAGGTCTGCGAGCTCACGTGGCAGTTGCGGGGCGAGGCAACCGGCCGACAGGTCGAGGGCGCCAAGGTCGGCGTGACGGTCAACCAGGGGCTGTTCGGCCATGGATCGTCAGTGGTGGTGGTGAGATGAGCGAGGCCTACATCGTCGACGCCGTGCGGAGCCCGGTTGGCAAGCGCGGCGGCGGCCTGAGCCAGGTACACCCCGCAGACCTCGGCGCCCACGTGCTGAAGGCGCTCGTGGCGCGCAGCGACGTCGACCCCGCGGCGGTGGAGGACGTGCTGCTCGGCTGCGTCGACACCATCGGGCCCCAGGCGGGCGACATCGCCCGCACGTGCTGGCTGGCGGCAGGCCTGCCCGAGGAGGTCCCGGGCACGACGATCGACCGGCAGTGCGGCTCGTCCCAGCAAGCGCTCCACTTCGCCGCCCAGGCGGTCATGAGCGGCACGAACGACCTCGTGGTCGCCGGCGGCGTGCAGAACATGAGCATGATCCCCATCGCCTCCGCGCTGCACCGCCGCGGAACCGCTCGGCTTCTCCGATCCGTTCTCCGGGTCATCGGGATGGGTCGCCCGCTACGGCACCCAGGAGATCTCGCAGTTCCGCGGGGCGGAGATGATCGCCGACAAGTGGGGCATCTCGCGCGAGGACATGGAGCGCTTCGCCCTGGAGAGCCACCGCCGGGCCCTCCAGGCCATCGAGGAGGGCCGCTTCGAGCGGGAGATCGTGCCCGTCGATGCCGTGGCGACCGACGAGGGGCCGCGCGACACCTCGCTCGAGAAGATGGCTTCCCTGCCCACCCTGGTCGACGGGGGCCGCCTCACCGCCGCGGTGTCCAGCCAGATCTCCGACGCTGCCAGTGCCATGCTCGTCGCGTCGGAGCGGGCGGTGCGCGATCACCATCTGACGCCGAGGGCGCGCGTCCACCACCTCAGCTGCCGAGGCGCCGACCCGGTCTACATGCTGACGGCGCCGATCCCCGCCACGGCCTACGCCCTCGAACGCTCGGGCCTGACGCTGGGCGACATCGACCTCGTCGAGATCAACGAGGCGTTCGCGTCGGTGGTGCTGGCCTGGCAGCAGGAGACCGGAGCCGACCTCGAGAAGGTCAACGTCAACGGCGGCGCCATCGCCCTCGGGCACCCGTTGGGCGCGACGGGCACCCGGCTCATGACGACGCTGCTGTGCGAGCTCGAGCGGACCGGCGGTCGCTACGGGCTGCAGACGATGTGCGAGGGCGGAGGCCAGGCCAACACCACGATCATCGAGCGCCTCTCCTAGCTCCGGTCAGCCGGCGGCGATCACGTCGGCTGCGGCATTGACTCGGGCGGGGGCCTACCCCGTCACCTTCCGGACGGGGTCACCGACCCGGACCCAGCCGCCCACGATCACCTTGGTGTTCACACCTCGCAGGTTGAGCTCGCGTCCCACCTCCGAGTTGACGAACCGGAGGGCGTCGCGCCCGAACCGCGCCGCGAACTTCGCGCAGCCACGATGCGGCTGGTCTGTGATCTCGATCACGGCTGAGCCGATCTCGAGCCGGGTGCCGGGAGGCAGGTTCGTCACGCTCACGTCGAGATCGAGGTACAGCTGGTCGCCGGCCAGAGGGCGGCGATCCGGGTCGGCGGCCACGAGGCTCGCAGCCCGCGCGTTCATCACAGTCAGCTGCTTCTCGGGATGCGCAGCACCATCCGCGGTCCGCGAGCTCCCCCGAACGCGCCAGGTGTCTCCCACGAGCCCTTCGGCGGGGTCGAGAAGGCCCTCCCTCAGCACCTCGCGGTCGTCAACCGCTGGTCGTCTCACGATGAGCTCGACGCACCCGTCGTCAGCTGGCGCCCGACGGACCTCCTCCAGGCCCGCGACCAGGGCGTCCATGATCAGGTGCACAGGCCAAGGATCCCCCGAGCGCTCACCTCGGCGCCAGGCAATTTGCCCCAGCCCACTGGCTGAGGCGGCGACCTTCTACGACGAGGACGCCAGGTGAGCCCGAGCTCCGGTCAGCCGGCGCCGATCACGTCGGCTGCGGCAGCGACTCGGCGATCTCCTTGAGACGCTCGAGCGTGCGCCGCATGCCGGCCTCGAGGTCGTCAGGACGTCGGGCCCAGCTCACGCCAGTGCCGAGCCTGGTGAACCACCGCCCGACGGCGCCGGGCTCCTTGACGATCTCGAACCTCTCGGTGACGAGGGTCCCGTCGCCTTCGGGTGCGAAGGTGTAGCGCCACGTGGTGTCGGGATCGTCGGGCGCCTTGCGCCCGACGGCGAAGGCGAAGACCTCTCCGGTCTTGGCCTCGGTCACCGTGGACTCGGTCCTCCAGCCGCCCTTGCGCCGGTTGCTGCCGAGGAACTTCGTCCCCACCTCGGCCTGCGTGGCCCCGCCGAGCAGCTGGCAGCGTTGACACTCGGGACTCCACTCGCCCATCCGGCTCACGTCTGCGACCATCGCCCATACACGAGCCGGCGGGGCTGTGATGTGGGTCGAGACCTCCCTCGCCGTTCCCATCCGCGGCCTCCCTCCACCTCGTCCAGCAGGTCAACTATCGCGCCTCGGGCGGCCCTCACCACGGCCGCGACGCAAGGTCGCGGCGGCGCCAGTAGTGGCGACGGCGGAACCGGTGCCACACCAGGAGGCCCACGATGCCGATCAACAGCCACGGCACGTGCACGTGGGCCGGGACAGCGGCGATGCTGGCCACGAAGAGCAGCAACAGCAGGGCGAGGACCCACTGCCCGACCGGCCGGTGGCGGGGTGCCGGAGGGGGCGGCGGGCCCAGCCTGGGCAGGTCGTCCAGCACGCCGGCCACGTCACCGCGGGTCTTGGCGTTCATGACCCGCCCGACGCGCTCGTCGAACTCCTCGCTGTCGAGGCGGCCCTCGGCGAAGTGCTTCGAGAGGGCGTCGGCGATCTCGTTGCGCTCGGCGTTGGAGATCCGCAGGTGCGGGTCGTTGTCCCGGGGGGCTCGGCGAGGGCCGGGCCAGGGGGGTTCCCAGGGCGATTGCATGTCCATCCTTTCTCGACGCAGTGACGCACGTCGATCGAACGTTCAGTGTGAGCGGAACTGCTCTATGAGGTCCTCGGCCACGCTCGTCTCCGCGCCTTCTTCCGGGATGAGCAACCACGCTGCGACGTAGAGCGGGATGATCAGCCCCCCGAAGAAGGCGAGGACCACGAGCACGATGCGGACGAGGGTGACGTCGAGGTCGAGGTAGTCGGCGATACCTGCGGCCACGCCCGCCACCATCCTCCCGGCGTGGGGACGGTCGAGGGTCCTGGTTCTGCCGGCGGTGGATTGCGGTGTCGCTTCTTCCATGCCTCCGATCATGCGGCACGCAGCCCGTCGCCGCTATCGGGGATCACCCTGATCGGACCCGGACCCGCACCCCGGCCGACCAGGGCTTTCCCCGATGGCCACGCCCACGGCGTGGCGCGATGATCGGAGCATCGCCGATCCGATCGACTCCCGACCACCCCCGCCGCCACGGGCGCCGCCCGGCCCACCCTGGCAGAGAGCCGACGGCGGCACCCCACCCTGGCGGAGCTGGAGATGGGACGACCCCCGCCACTGGCACCGAGGTGCCGCGGCGTTCCACCGCCACTGGGGACGCCACCTTCGCGGCCGAGGGCCGTTCCGCCGCAGCCCCGACGACCGGTTGATCGCGGGTGTGGCCGGCGGGGTCGCAGCACGACTGGGCATCGACGCCACGCTCGTTCGCATCGCCGTGGTGCTGTTCGGTCTGGCCAGCGGCATCGGGGTCGCCGCCTACGTTCTGGCCTGGCTCCTCCTCCCGGTGGCGGGCGAGACGACGTCGATCGCCAGCCGGGCCAGGTCCGATCGAGCCGGCGTGGCCGTGGCGATCGCGTTCGTTCCGCTGCTGGTGCTCACCGTTCTGGTGGCCTCGGCCCTCGGCATCGGCTACGTGAGCTCGGTCGCCTGGCCGTTCTATCTCAGCCTCGCCGGCCTGGTGCTGATCTACCGCAACGCCGAGCCGGACGAGAGCTCCTGGATGCGCCAGGTGGCCGGCACCCTGCTCCAGGTCAGCAACGAGCCCCGACGGTCGCGCAGCATGTTGGTGCTGAGGATCGTCGCCGGCGTCGCGCTGCTCGCCGGTGGGCTCTACCTCCTCCTGCTCGGTCGTCTCAACACCGCCCTGCTCCGGCCCGCGGCGGGGACGGTTCTCGTCATCGCCGCCTTCGTGGTCCTGTTCGGGCGGTGGTGGCTCGGCCTCGCCCGACAGCTGGTTCACGAGCGTCAAGCCCGCGTGCGGGCCGAGGAACGAGCGGACATGGCCGCCCGCGTCCACGACTCGGTGCTCCAGACCCTTGCGCTGATCCAGAAGTCGTCGGACAACTCGCAGCGCGTCGTGCAGCTGGCGAGGACCCAGGAGCGCGAGCTCCGCTCGTGGCTGTTCGACGGGCGCCGTCCTGGATCGTTCGGGGAAGAGGAGGCGTCGACCCTGGCCGCCGGGGTGCAGCTGATCGAGCACGAGGTGGAGACCACCCACGGGGTGGCCGTGGAGGCCGTGACCGTCGGTGACTGCCCGCTGGCCGAGGAGCTCCAGGCCCTGCTCGCCGCCGGCAAGGAGGGGGCGGTCAACGCGGCCAAGTGGTCCGGTGCGCCCGTCGTGTCCCTGTTCGCCGAGGTGGAGCCGGACAAGGTGACGCTCTTCGTGCGCGATCGGGGCCAGGGTTTCGACTCGACCGAGATCCCGCCAGACCGCCAGGGCATCGCCGAGTCGATCCGCGGGAGGATGGCCCGCCACGGCGGCACCGCCGCCGTCCGCTCGACACCGGGAACGGGTACCGAGGTGGAGCTCACCATGCCGAGGCCGGCCCGGGAGGCCGGCCACACACCAGGCGAGGCGACCGCGGATGAGCCCGGTCACCAGGCCCAGGGTGTTCCTGGTCGACGACCACCACCTCTTCCGCTCCGGGGTGCGGGCCGAGCTGGGCGACGAGGTCGAGGTCGTCGGTGAGGCCGACGAGGTCGGGCGCTGCCGTCGAGCTCATCCTCGAGCGTCTTCCCGAGGTAGTGCTCCTGGACGTGCACTTCCCCGAAGGAGGGGGCCAGGCGGTTCTCGAAGCGGTGAAGCCCGACCACCCCGAGATCCGCTTCTTGGCCCTGTCGGTCTCCGACGCCCCCGAGGACGTCATCGCCGTCATCCGCGCCGGCGCCCGCGGCTACGTCACCAAGACGATCTCCGGTCCCGAGCTGATCGCGGCGATCCGGCGCGTGGCCGACGGCGACGCCGTGTTCTCGCCCCGCCTCGCCGGGTTCGTGCTGGACGCCTTCGCGTCGATGCCCGCCGCCGACGGCGTGCCCGCCTCGTTCGACCCCGAGCTCGACCAGCTCTCGGCGCGCGAGCGGGAGGTCCTGCGTCTCATCGCCCGCGGTTACACCTACAAGGAGCTGGCCCGGGAGCTGTCGATCTCCACCAAGACGGTCGAGAGCCACGTCTCGGCCGTGCTGCGAAAGCTCCAGCTCTCCTCCCGGCACCAGCTCACCAAGTGGGCGACCGATCGCCGCCTGGCGTGAGCGGCGGACGCGTCAGGCGCTCAGCTCGAGCAGCTGGCTCATGCCGTCCACAATCCCGCCACAGAGCACGTCGAGGTCCGGCGCACTGTCGTAGTCCCCGGTCACCCCGAAGTTGACCTGGCCGTCGTAGGAGAAGATCGCGACCGCGATGCGAACCTGGGCGAACAGGGGAACGTAGGGGTAGGCCTTGAGCATCCGTCTGCCGACCAGGTAGAGGGGAAACTGTGGCCCAGGCACGTTGGTGGTGCCCGTGTTGATGTTCCGCTGGCCGACGCGACCGGCCACCCGCATCCCGAGTGCCAGCAGCATCGGAGGGGCGAAGCCCGACAGCGAGGTGAGCGCCTCCCCGGCCACTGCCTCCTTGGACTCCTTGAGCCCCTCCATCTGGGCCGTGATGGCGTGCAGCTGCTCGGCCCGATCGTCGAGGTTGACGGGCAACGAGGCGAACATGGCCGACACCTTGTTGTCGTAGGTGGCGTCACCAACCGCCCGTCCGCTCGCATCGCGGGGTCGCACCGACACCGGCACCAGCGTTCGAACGACGCGGTCGACCGGCTCGGCCCGGGATAGGAGCAGCTCGCGGAACCCGGCTGTGATCGCAGCCAGCACCACGTCGTTGAAGGTGCCCCCGAGACCCTTGCGGACCACCTTGACGTCCTCGACCGACGTCGACGCCCATGCATAGCGCCGGTGCGGCCCGATCGGCCCGTTGAGGGTGGATACGGGGTTGGCGCGGAGCACCCCGGCCATGGACGAGATGCCCCGCACCACCTCGCCCAGCTGGCGCAGCGCCTGGCGCGGCACGCGGGTGGCGGCCCGCACGGCCCGCACCTGCTCGTAGGGGCTCACCGCGAGGTCGACCGCGGCCTCGGCCGCCAGTCGACCACCAGAGGGAAGTGGCGACGGGTGCCAGTCGTCCGACGCCGCCGGCGACGGCCGGGGCGACGTGTCCATGATCACGGTCAGCAGCTCCGTCCCCGAGACGCCGTCGACCATGGCGTGGTGGGTCTTGGACACCATGGCCCATCGGCCCTCCTCCAGGCCCTGGACCACCCAGATCTCCCACAGGGGCTTCGTCCGGTCGAGCTGTTGGGACATCACCCGTCCGACCAGGCGGCGCAGCTCCTCCTCGCCGCCCGGCGCGGGAAGCGCCGTGTGGCGCAGGTGGTAGTCGATGTTGAAGTCGGGATCGTCGACCCACACCGGACGTCCGAGCTGGAACGGCACCTCCCGGACGACCTGCCGGTAACGGGGGACGAGGGGAAGCTTCCCCTCGATCCTCGCCACGACGTCCTCGAAGAGCGGCTCCGGGCCCTCGAAGATGGCGATCGAGCCGATGTGCATGTGGCTGACCCGGTCCTCGAGGTGCAGGAACGACGAATCGAGCGGGCTCAGGCGGTCACCGGTCATCGAGGCCCTCCCTGTCTCGCCAAGCTGTCCCGGACGCTACACCCGGCGGGGCGCCACCCTCAGGGGTGCTGGCTGCTCACCGACACGACCTCGCCTGTCATGTACCCGGCGTAGTCGCTGGCCAGGAACACGATGACGTTGGCGACCTCCCACGGCTCGGCCCCCCGACCGTAGGCCTCCCGCGTCGGTGAGCTCGTCGAGCACGTCCTCGGCCATCACCTTGGTGAGGAACGGGTGGGTCGCCAGGCTGGGCGACACGGCGTTGACCCGCACCCCCGCGGGCGCCGCCTCCAGGGCCGCGCAGCGGGTCAGGGCCATGACGCCGGCCTTGGCCGCGGCGTAGTGGGCCTGTCCCACCTGGGCCCTCCAGCCGATCACCGAGGCGTTGTTGACGATGGCGCCCGACCCTCGCGCCACCATGTGGCGCAGCCCGGCGCGCGTGCAGCGAAAGGTCCCGTTCAGCGTGACGTCCAGCACGGCCCCCCACTGCTCGTCGGTCATCTCCACGACCTCGGCCGTTCCCCCGAGGCCGGCGTTGTTCACCAACACGTCGAGATGGCCGGTGGCGCCGACGGCCGACTCGAACAGTCGCTGCACCTCGGCCTCGTTCGTCACGTCGCACGGCACCGCGGGTGGCCTGGCGCCCATGATCGGCTCCAGCTCCTCGGCCGCCTCGTTCAGGCGCCGCTCGTGGCGGTCGCTGACGACCACGAAAGCGCCCTCCTCGGCGCACCGCCGCGCCGTGGCCAGCCCGATGCCGGTCCCGGCTGCGGCGGTCACCAGCACCGTTCGGCCCTCGAGCAGCTGGTGGCCCTTCGGATAGGGCGGCACCCCCGGCAGCCCGGACGAACCCATCAGCGCCCCTCCACGCGGGGCTCGGGCGGCAGCCCGAGCACCCGCTCCCCGATGATGTTGCGCTGGATCTGGTTCGAGCCGCCGTAGATGGTGTCGGCCCGGGTGAAGAGGAAGCTTCGCTGCGGATCGGTCAGCTCGTACGGCGGCGCGTCAGCCACCTCTGCCGCCGGCCCCAGCACGTCCACGGCCAGCTCTCCCAGCCGGCGATGCCAGCTGGCCCAGTACAGCTTGGAGATCGACGCCTCCGGTCCGGGGGTGCCGCGCTCCGACTGGGCCAGCGTGCGGAGGGCGTTGAGCTTCATGATCCGCAGCCCGATCCAGGCTCGGGAGAGCCGCTGGCGGACCACTGCGTCGGCCGTGACGCCGCGAGCGCGCGCCGCGTCGATCACCGCATCCAGCTCGCGCTCGAAGGCGACCTGGCGGCCGAGGGTCGCCACCCCCCTCTCGAAGGCCAGCGTCCCCATCGCCACCCGCCAGCCACCGTCGACATCGCCGACGACGTTGTGCACGCGGCGTCCGCGCGCCGTCGAAGAACACCTCGTTGAACTCCGACGTGCCCGTGAGCTGCACGATCGGGCGCACCTCCACCCCGGCTGGCGCATCGGGCACAGGAGGTAGGAGATGCCGCGGTGCTTCGGTGCGCGCGGGTCGGTCCGGCACACGACGAAACACCAGTCGGACCACGTCGCCAGGGAGGTCCACACCTTCTGGCCGTGGAGCACCCACTCGTCCCCGTCGAGCTGGGCCCGGGTCTTGACGTTGGCCAGATCGGACCCCGCGTCGGGCTCGGAGTAGCCCTGGCACCACAGCTCCTCGCCGCGCAGGATGGGCGGCAGGAAGCGCCGCTGCTGCTCGGGTGTCCCGAAGGCGAGCAGCGTCGGCGCCCAGCAGCGTCTCACCCACCACGCCGACCCGGGCCGGCGCCCCCGCCCGCACGTACTCCTCCTCGAAGATGACCTGCTGCAGCAGGCTGGCACCGCGCCCACCGTGCTCGGGCGGCCACCCGAGCCCGATCCAGCCGGCCCGGCCGAGGGTCCGCTCCCAAGCCGCCCGGACCTCGAAGCCCTCGTGCTCGTAGCCCGGGCCGCCTCGGGCGCCGAGGGTAGCCACCTCGCCGACGACGTGGTCGGCCAGCCACTCGCGGACCTCCTTGCGGAAGGACTCGTCCTCGGCGCTGAAGCGCACGTTCACCGGCGCCCGACCCCGCTAGGCGTTCGGTTGGTCCCCCGCCGCGGCCGCCTGGCGCATCGCCTCGAGGCGGTCGAGCAGGGCCATTCGCTCCTGGCCCACCGTCGAGTCGAGGCGGGCCTCGATCTCCTGCGGTGTCCAGCGCCCGTCCTTGTACATGGCCCGGACCTCGGTCGGCTGGTTCCACACGGCGATCTTGCCCCCCACCGCGGTGTACACCTGGCCGGTGACGTGGCGGGCCTGGTCGGACAGCAGGTACACCACGAGCGGCGCCACGTCCTCGGGCTCTCCCATCTCTCCCAGCTCCATGGGCACGTTGGCCGACATCCGGGTGCGGGCGACGGGGGCGATGGCGTTGGCGGTGACTCCGTACCGCGACAGGCCGGCGGCCGCGCTGCGGACCAGGGAGACGATGCCGCCCTTGGCCGCGCTGTAGTTGGCCTGGGCCACGCTGCCGGCGAACGCCCCGGAGGTGAACCCGACGAGGGTGCCCGAGCCCTGCTTGCGCATGACCGCGGAGGCTGCCCGGAAGACCGTGAACGTGCCCTTGAGGTGGGTCTCGACGACCGGGTCGAACTCCTCCTCCGACATGTTGAAGAGCATGCGTTCGCGCAGGATCCCGGCTACGCAGACGACCCCGTCGATGCTCCCCCAGTTGTCCAGCGCGGTCTGCACGATGCGCTCGCCCCCGGCCATGGTGGTGACCGTGTCGGCCACGGCGACGCCCGTGCCCCCGGCGTCCGCGATCTCCTTCACCACGGCGTCGGCGACGTCGCTGGTCGGCTCCTCCCCCGCGATACCAACCCCGTAGTCGGCGACGACCACCCGGGCCCCCTCAGCGGCGCAGGCGAGCGCCACCGCCCGGCCGATGCCGCGCCCGGCGCCGGTCACGGCGATGGCCTTTCCCTCGAGGTACCCGCCCAACCAGGCCTCCTGCTCCCTCGCTCGCGAGCCGTCTTTTCCGCGAAACCTGACGCGACGTTAGCATCGGGGTGGAAAAGGCAACACGTTCCAGTTCGGCCCCGGAGGCCCACCGATGGAGTTCAACCTCGCCGACCTCTTCGAGGCCGCCGTCGACGCTTTCGGCGAGCGCGACTACCTCCTGGCCGAGGGCAAGCGGCGCACGTACGCGGAGATGGACGAGCGGGCCAACCGACTGGCGAACCACCTGTCGGCCCAGGGTGTGGGACCCGGCGACCACGTCGGGATCTACGCCTACAACTCGGTGGAGTGGGTCGAGGCGCTCTGGGCCGTCTTCAAGCTCCGCGCCGTGTGGGTCAACATCAACTACCGCTACGTCGACGACGAGCTCCGCTACCTCTTCGACAACGCCGACCTGGTGGCGCTGATCCACCAGCGGGAGTTCGCGCCTCGGGTCGCCGCCGTGCGCGACCAGCTTCCCCGGCTGCGTCACTCGCTGGTGATCGAGGACGAGAGCGGGGCCGACGCGGCCGGGGTGGAGTCGATCGACTACGAGGAGGCCGTGGCCACGGCGTCGCCCGAGCGCGGCTTCGGTCCCCGCTCCGGCAAGGATCTCTACCTGCTCTACACCGGGGGAACGACGGGCATGCCCAAGGGTGTCGTCTGGCGCCACGAGGACGTGTTCTTCGCCCTGGGCGGCGGCATCGACCCGCGATCCAACGAGCGCGTGCTCAGGCCCGAGGAGATGGTCGAGAAGGGGCGGGCGGGCCCGGTGACCTCGCTCCCCATCGCTCCGCTCATGCACGGCGCCACCCAGTGGGCGGTGATGGGCGGCAGCTTCATCGGCAACAAGGTGATCCTGGTGAGCCGCTTCGACCCCCACAACGTCTGGCAGCTCGTCGAGAAGGAGCGCGTCAACGTGCTCATGGTCACCGGTGACGCCATGGCCCGCCCGCTGGTGGAGGCCCTCGAGGCGCCGGGCGCCGGCTACGACCTCTCGTCGCTGCTGGCGGTCGTCAGCACGGCGGCCATCTTCTCCCCCACGGTCAAGGAGGCGTTCTTCGGCCGGCTGCCCAACCTGGTCATCACCGACGCCATCGGTTCCTCGGAGACCGGCAGCAACGGTCTCGTGCTGGTGCAGCCGGGGCGCACGGCCATGAAGGGTGGCCCGACCGTGCAGCCCATCGCCGGGTCCGTGGTCCTCGACGAAGACCTCCAGCCCGTGGCGCCGGGGTCGGGCGTGGTGGGCAAGCTCGCCCGCACGGGCGACATCCCCCTCGCCTACTACAAGGACCCTGAGAAGACGGCCGCCACCTTCTTCGAGGCCAACGGCGTGCGCTACGCCATGCCCGGCGACTTCGCCACCGTCGAGGCCGACGGCACCATCACGCTCCTCGGACGGGGATCGCAGTCGATCAACTCGGGCGGGGAGAAGATCTTCCCCGAGGAGGTGGAGGCGGCGGTCAAGTCCCACCCCGACGTCTACGACGCCGTGGTCGTCGGCGTGCCCGACGAGCGGTGGGGCCAGCGGGTGGCGGCGGTGGTGCAGCCCCGGCCCGGCGCCGAGTTGGCCCTCGATCCGATCCAGGCCCACTGCCGGACGCTGCTGGCCGGCTACAAGATCCCCCGGCAGCTGCACGTCGTCGAGACGGTCCAACGGAGCCCGAGCGGCAAGCCCGACTACCCGTGGGCGCTCGCCACCGCCACCTCGGGAGTGGCCGAATCGTCGGATTCCGTATGATGTCGCCATGACCGGAGTCGGAGAGCGCGTCCGCTGCACCAGCTGCGGCACCGAGATCATCGTCGTGAAGGCGCCCACGGGCGCGCTGTCGTGCTGCGGCCGACCGCTGGTGTCCCGCTCCGAGGAGGAGGCGGCAGGTGGCCAACAACCTCGGTAAGCGGTACTCCTGCGGCGAATGCGGCGGGCAGGTGCTGGTGACCAAGGCCGGCGACGGCGGCCTCGAGTGCCACGGCCAGCCGATGGAAATCATGCAGCCCAAGCCGCTGCCCTCCTCGGACTGAGGAGCCGTTGGCCGGGGCCACCCTCGATCCCCGGCTGCTGGCGCCCGGTGCCGGGCCGTCCCCGGCCGAGCTCGTGGCCGCCGACCTCGGTGGAGCGCCGGCCCTGCTGCGCATCGAGGGAAGCGCCCCGTCCTGGGCCGAGCTGGCCGGCCTCGACGACGACGCCCGGGCCGAGGTCCGGCGGTTCCTCGGACACGTGGCGGCGCTGACGGTCGGTGTCGGGCCGGCGCCCCCCGAGCTGGCGGGCGCCTTCGATCTGTGGACCACCGACCCGGCCGACGCCGACCGGTGGGCGAAGGGCTTCGACCGGGCCCCCCGGGCCGCCATGTGCGGCGCCCTCCTCGTACGGGCGGGGAGCGTCTCGGGCGACCCCTGGCCGGGCCTGGTGGCGGAGTCCACGACGTACTCGCTGCTCCAGGCGGGGCCCGAGTTCCACGACTGGTTGGAGCACCGGACTCGCGCCGCCAGAGCCGACGCCCGGCCCCGGGTGCGCGTCGAGCGCGACGACCGCTGTTGGGAGATCGTGCTGACCCGACCCGATCGTCACAACGCGCTCGACGCCCGCATGCGCGACGAGCTGTACGTCGCCCTCGACGAGGCGCGGTCGCGGCCCGATGTCACGGTGGTGCTGCGCGGCGACGGACCGTCGTTCTGCTCCGGCGGCGACCTCGACGAGTTCGGCACCGCACCGGGTCCGGTCGACGCACACGCGGTCCGCCTGGGCCGGTCGCTGGCCCTGCTCGTGAGCGAGATGCGGGAGCGGATCGTGGTGGGGATCCACGGGTCGTGTCTCGGTGCCGGTATCGAGCTGCCGGCGTTCGCCCGTCGCGTCGTCGCCGCCGACGACGTCCGGGTCGGGCTGCCGGAGCTGGACCTCGGGCTGGTACCCGGTGCGGGCGGGACCGTGTCGATCCCCCGCCGGGCGGGCTCCCCCGTGCTGTTGGACCTCCTCCTGTCGGGCGGTACGGTCGACGCCCAGGCGGCGCTGGCGCACGGGCTGGTGGACGAGGTGGTCCCGGGTGCCCGCCTGCGGGCCCGGGTGCTGGAGCTGGCGAGGCCATGAGCGGGCCCCGGCTGGTGGTTCGCAACTGCGAGGTCGGCGGTCGCAGCGGGCTGGACGTGGTGATCGAGGGGGATCGTGTGGCGACCGTCTCGCGCTCGCCCGAGCGGGCGTCAGCGTCCGCTGAGGTCGATATCGACGCCGGCGGCGGCGCGCTGCTTCCCGGCCTGCACGACCATCACCTGCACCTGTTCGCCGAGGCGGCCCGGCGGTCGTCGGTGTCCTGCGGGCCCCCCGACGTCGTCGACCAGGCCAGCCTGGCCCGCGCCCTGCGAGCAGCGGGCCGGGGCCTCCGTCGGGGCGAGTGGTTGCGGGGCGTCGCCTACGACAGCCGGCGCGCCGGCCCGCTCGACCGCGCACGTCTGGACGCGGCGGTGCAGGATCGCCCCGTGCGGGTCAAGGACCGCACGGGGCTGTCGTGGACCCTGAACACCGAGGCCCTGCGAGTGACGGGGCTCGAGTCCCGCTTCGCCGACGGCGTGCTGATCGGTGAGGACCGCCTGCTCCAGGAGGTGGCGCCCGCCGCCAGGCCGGATCTCGGAGGCGTGGCGACGACGCTGTGCCGGTACGGCATCACGGGGGTCACCGACACCACGCCGGCGAACACGGCCGCCGACCTGGAGCACATGCGGTCGGTGGCCGTGCGGGCGAGGGCCATGGCGCCGCCGGAGGAGCCCGAGGTGCCCGGGGTGACGCTTCGGACGCTGAAGCTGGTCCTGCGCGAGGACGACGCCGACGTCGAGGACGCGGCGACCACCATCGAGAAGGCCCACGGCGCCGGCTGGAGCGTGGCGGTGCATGCGGTGACGCGCGCCGAGACCGTGGCCGCGGTGGCCGCCTTCGCCCAGGCCGGCACGTCGGGCGGCGACCGGGTCGAGCACGCCAGCGTGCTGCCGGCGGAGACGATCCCCGTCATCGCCGACCTGGGGCTCACGATCGTCACCCATCCCGACTTCGTCGCCCGTCGAGGCGACGCCTACGTCGCCGACGCCGATCCTGCCGACCGCGATTGCCTGTACCGGCTCCGCACCCTGCTGGACGCCGGCGTCGCCCTCGGCGCCGGCAGCGACGCACCCGTGGGCGATCTCGACCCGTGGTCGGCGATGCGGGCGGCCGTCTCCAGGACGGGTCCGGACGAAATGGTGCTCGGTGCGGTCGAGCGCCTCTCCCCCGAACAGGCGCTGCGCCTCTTCCTCGGTCCCGCCACCCATCCGGGCGGGCCGGTGCGCGCCGTACGACGGGGCGCGCTCGCCGATCTGTGCCTGCTGCACGAACCGTGGGCCGCGGCCCGCCGGCGCCTGGACGCCGATCTGGTGCGGGCGACGATCGTGGGCGGAGACGTCGCCTGGGAGGCGTGATGCTCGCCGGCCGGTCGGTCGCCGAGCTGGGCGGCGGCCGCAGCCTCGGCTACGCCGGCCACCTCCTGCGCCTGGCCGGCGCCGAGGTGGTGAAGGAGGAGCCCGCTGGCGGCGACCCGGTGCGGGAGTGGCCGCGCAGCTGGGCCTTCCTGGCCGAGGGAAAGACGTTCGGTTCCACGTCTGGTCGAAAGTGGGCGGGGCGCGCACCGCAGCCGCGACCAGTTTCGAAAGGCGTCCGGCGAGACGCCGCCCTGGTCGCGCAGGGGAGCCCACCGCCGCCGGGCCTGCCCGTCGTGGAAGTACCGGTCGAGCGCGACGCCGCCCTCGACTGGGCCGCCTCAGGGGCCATGGCGCTCACCGGGGAGGCCGACGGGCCTCCGCGGTGCAGCCCGGGGTGGCAGGCCGCCTACGTGACCGGGGCTGCGGCCGCGGCGGGCCTCGTCGCTCGCCTCCTCCCGTGGTGGAGCGGGGAGGACCCGCTGCCACCGGCTGATGCGCCCGCCTCGCTCGGCTGGCGGGCGGCCGCCCAGGGCCTGACCCGTCACGGTCGCACCAGCTGCGGGGGCAGCACGAGGCTGTTCGTCGTCGAGGGGGTCGACGTGGCAGCCGGCCTGCCGCGCCCGGACGACGTCGCACTCCTCGAGGCCTGGTCGCGCCGACCCGTCTCCGGCGACCCCTGGCGCACGGTCGCAAGCGGCCTGGCCCGGCTGGGTGCCGTCGAAGGGGTCGAGCGGGCCCAGCTGCTCGGCCTGCCGTTCGCCGCCGCCGCCTCGCCCCATGGAGCGGTCGCCCCCGCCCCGTTCTCGTGGTCGGGTGCCTCGGGCGGCGCAGCCCGCTCGGACCCTCCGCTGGTCGTCGACCTGACCTCGCTGTGGGCGGGGCCGCTGTGCACCGCCCTGCTGGGCCGGGCCGGGGCCCGGGTGGTGCGGGTCGAGTCGCCGAGCCGACCCGATCCGACGCGGTGGTCCGCGCCGGCCCTGTGGCAGCTGCTGGACGACGGCAAGGAGCACGCCGCCGCGGACCTGGCGACACCCGACGGCCGGCGCGCCCTGCGCCGGCTGCTCGAACGGGCCGACGTGGTGGTGGAGAGCTCGCGTCCTCGGGTGCTCGACCAGCTCGGGCTCGGACCCGAGACGCTGCTGGCCGAGCGACCCGAGCTGCTCTGGGTGTCGATCACCGGCTACGGACGGACGGGACGGGGACGCGACCGGGTCGCCCTCGGCGACGACGCCGCCGCCGCGGGAGGGATCGTGGCCCTCACCGGCAGTCCCGGCCGGACGGTGTTCTGCGCCGACGCCTACGCCGATCCGGTCACCGGGATCCACGCCGCCTTCGGGGCCCTGGCCGCCCTGGCGTCAGGCCACGGAGGGCTGCTGGACGTGGCCATGGCCGACGTGGTGGCGCATCTGGTCGCCGACGCGGACCAGTGCGCCGGCGCCACCGTGGAGTCGTCCGACGGAGGGTGGGTGGTGGTGAGCGACGGCGAGAGCGAGCCGGTCGCGCCGCCCCGGTTGGCCCGGTGGCGGCCCCGATGCTCTGGCGGTCAGTAGGTGCCGCCGAGCTTGCGGTGGTCCCAGGAGACGACGTGGTCGGGCTCCACCGTGATCGCCACGCGCTTGGCCCCGCTGGCCTCGACGCCGGCCATGGCGGCGTCGTCGAGGTCTCCGAAGTAGCGGACGAACAGGCGCTTGCCGACGTCCATCACGGCCTCGTGGTCGTCGGACAGGATGGCGCGGCCGGCGATCTGGACGCCGCGCAGCTCGCCGTAGGCCGTGCCGTCCTCGACGAGGACCGTGATGCGGGGGTCGCGGCGGAGGTTGAGGACCTTCTGCGACTTGCGGTAGGTCCAGAAGGCGATCCGGTCGTCGATCACCGCGTAGTACATCGTCACCAGGTGGGGAGTCCCGTCGCGGTTGATGGTCGCCACCTGCAGGTTGCGCGGCGGGGCGAGGAACTCGGCGATCTCCGCGTCGGTCATGGTGATCTGGTCTCTGCGGCTCACGATGCCCCACCTTCTCCGGTGACGGGACGCCAGAAGGGGACGCCCACGGCCGGCTCGGCCCGGACCATGTGGACCTCCACCGGCATCCCGATGCGAACCTGGTCGATGGGACAGTCCGTGACGTTGCCCATCATCCGCACGCCCTCGTCCAGCTCCACCATGGCCACCACATAGGGCAGCTCGTCGCGGAAGGGGCGGGCGTGGTTCTGGCGGATGACCGTGAACGTGTGGACGGTGCCCCGGCCCGATGCCCGTTCCCACTCCGGGTCCGCCCCGCACACCCTGCACACGGCGCGGGGATAGAACTGCCGATGCCCGGACGGGCACCGCTGGATCAGGAGCTCGCCGCGCGACGCCGCCTCCCAGAACGGCTTGGACACGTTGTCGGGGCTCGGAAGGGGGCGCTCCCACTGCTCGGCTGGCTGCGTCACCCCGGCCGCTTCGTCTCCGGTCTCGGTCACGACGGGTGGTCCCGGCCGAGGATCACGGCGCCGATACAGGAGAGCCATCCCCCGCTGCCACACGCCAGGGCGACCTCGCAGTCGGGCACCTGGGCCTCCCCGGCCTGGCCCCGCAGCTGTCGCACCGCCTCGATGAGCAGGAAGATGCCCCGCATGCCCGGGTGCGACGACGACAGCCCCCCGCCGTCGGTGTTGAGCGGTAGGTCGCCACTCCGGCGCAGGTGTCCCTCCTTGACGAAGGCGCCACCCTCGCCGCGACCGCAGAACCCGAGGCCTTCGAGCAACAGCAGGACCGTGATCGTGAAGCTGTCGTAGAACTGGATCGTGTCGATGTCGGCTGGCGTCAGGCCCGCCTGGCCGAAGGCGACGGGCCCACAGCGGCTCGCCGCCGTGTCGGTGAAGTCCGGCATCTGGCTGATGTTCCAGTGGGTCTGGGCCCCGGCCGCGCCGAGCACGTAGACGGGAGGCTGGCGCAGGTCTCTCGCCCGCTCGGCGGTCGTCATGATGAGGGCACCGCCGCCGTCGGAGATCACACAGCAGTCCAACTTGTGCAGAGGATCGGCGATAAGCCGCGAGCCGACGACGTCGTCGACGGTGATGGGATCTCGGTACATGGCGTCGGGGTTGAGCCCGGCGAGCTCGCGAACACCGACCGCGATCTCGGCCAGCTGCTCGGACGTGGTCCCGAACTCGTGCATGTGTCGCTGGGCGGCCATGGCGTAGGAGCCCACCAGCGAGTTTCCGAAGGGGGCCTCGTACTGCATCGGACCGCCGAACCGCTTGACGCCCCGACCGAGCCCGCCCGTGCCGAGACCCCGACCCATCCGGGAGAGCTGGTCCGAGCCGTAGGTGATGAGGACCGTGTCGCAGAGACCCTGTCTGATCGCAGCGGCCGCGTGCTGAACGTGGAACTCGAACGACGAGCCGCCGGTCATGGTGCCGTCGATGTAGCGATGGTCGACGCCGAGGTACTCGGCCATCGTCACGGCGTCGTCGATCATCATCCCGCCACCGCCACCGGCGTCGAGATAGCCGTCGATCTCGTCTTTGGGCACGCCGCAGTCGGCGAGCGCCCGCTGCATGGCCTGGGCGTGGTGCTGCACGCCGTCGAGGTGCGGCGCCTGCGGGTAGTCGCTCAGGCCCGTGCCGACGATCACGGGCGCCCGGTCCGGCATCGAGAGGGTGCTCAGTCCTGGATCGAGATGGCCGCCTTGGGACACAGCCTGACGGCCTGCTCGACCTTGTCCCTCAGCTCCTCGGGCGGGTTCTCGTTCAGGAGGTAGAGGTTGTCGTCATCCCGCACTTCGAAGACCTCGGGGGCCACGCCCATACACAGGGCGTTGCTCTCACAGAGGTCGTAGTCGACAACTACCCGCATGACTGGATCATCCTCGGTTCCTGCGATCGTTCGGCCGCCGCACATACTAGGTTCTGGGGCCGAACGCGTTCTAGTGCGGACCCGCTGCAGAGACCGTCGTGACGACGGAGGTCGGCATGGACACTGCCTTCACCCGGCTCATCGGCTGCACGGTTCCCCTCCAGCAGGCGGGCATGGGCGGTGTGGCCGGCCCCGACCTCGCCGTCGCCGTCGCCGACGCCGGGGCCCTGGGGATGCTCGGCATGCCGACGGCGGCGCCGGGAGCAGCAGCCGAGGTGTTGGAGTCGGTCGGTCGTCGGACCGCCGGCCCGGTCGGCGTCAACTTCCTCATGCCCTTCGTCGACCGTGACGTGGTGGCGGCGGCCGCCGGTCGCTGCCGCCTCGTCGAGTTCTTCTACGACGAGCCGGCCCCTGACTTTGTCGCCCTCGCCCATGAGGGTGGAGCGCTGGTCGCGTGGCAGGTCGGGTCGGTCGACGAGGCCAGGGCGGCCGCCGGTGCAGGCTGCGACCTCGTGGTGGCCCAGGGCGTCGAGGCGGGCGGGCACGTCCGCGGTCAGGTCGCCCTGCTCCCGCTGCTCGACGCCGTGCTCGAGGCGGTGGACGTGCCCGTGGTCGCTGCAGGCGGGATCGCCACGGCCAGGGAGATGGCCGCGGTCCTGGCCGCCGGAGCGGCAGCCGCCCGGGTGGGCACCCGGTTCGTCGCCACCGCCGAGGCGGACGCCCACCCGTCCTACGTCGACGCGCTGGTCGCCGCAGGACCGGAGGACACCGTCCTCACGACGACCTTCTCGGTGATGTGGCCCGATGCTCCGCACCGGGTGCTGAGGTCGTGCATCGAGGCCGCCGAGGCGATCCACGACGACGTCGTCGGCGAGATGGAGGTCCCCGGGGGCGCCCGGCTGCCCATCCCCCGCCTCAGCCCGCCCTGCCCCGGACGGGGCACGACGGGACGGACCGACGCCATGGCCCTCTACGCCGGGCAGTCCGTCGGTGCCGTGCGCCGGGTCGAGCGCGCCGCCGACGTGGTGCGCGAGCTCGCCGAGGGAGCCGACCGGCTGCTCGCCGGCCGGCGCTGAGCTCGCTCGCCTGCCGAGGTCAGCTGCGACCGCCGGCGTGGGGTGCGTCGCCCTCGGGACTGTGAGCGCCGGGCCTGTCAGGTGGTACGAAATTGTGGTTCGCAGTTATGTGCCGCCATTGATCAGTTATGTCGCGCGACATAACTGAAAAACCGAGTCGACAAGTCTGTGGCCCGGTCTCCGCTGGCTGCGCCGGCCTCAGGACCAGCGTTCGGGGCCGCCGGGCTCCTCCCACGAGCGCAGGACCGTTCCCGGCAGCAGGGCGAGCGCGCTGCCCCTCGGGACCCGCCACTGCCGGAGCTGGTCCAGGAAGACAACGTCGGCGTCGCCTTCGCCCTTCGACCTGCTCGGCGGTCGCCCCCGAACCGGCTCCTCGAACCCGAGCACGTCGTCGAGCGTCCCACCGGCTTCCCACGCCGCCGTCAGATCGGCGATGGCCGCGAGGGAGTAGCCCCGCCGCTGGAGGCGGAGGATCGCCTCCAGCCGCGCCCGGTGCCCGTCGTCGTACCTGCCCGTCCGGCCGACGAGGCGGGGCGGGGGCAGCAGTCCGCGGGACTGGAAGGCCCGCACGTTGCGGCTCGTGGTGCCTGCCGCGGCTGCCAGCTCGTCGATGGTGCACCAGCCCGGCAGGGGCCGCGATTGCGTCACGAGATCATGTTACATATATTTGTGGCAGCTTACTGACCGATGCAGGAGGATCGCCATGCCGCTGGGTTGCCCGATGCTCGACGAGTTGTCCCACCGAGTCCGTCTCGACGGCGGTCACGTCACGCTCGAGCTCGACGTCACCGACGAGATGCGGGGGCCCAGCGGCGCCGTCCACGGCGGCCTGGTCGCCAGCGTCATCGACTGCGCCGGCGCTGTCGCCGTGGCCCGCGCCAGCGAGCGGCCGGTGGCGACGGCCAACGCGTCGATCAGCTACCTGGCCGCGGGGCGCGTCGGGCCTCTGGTGGCGAGGGCGTCGGCGATCCGCATCGGCAGCCACCACGGCGTCGCCGACGTCCGGGTCTGCGACGCGGGCAAGGGCGATCGGCTCGTCGCCTCGGCCCTGGTGACCCTGAGCTTTCTGTCCGGGGAGGCGTTCACCGCCCGCGCCTCCTGAGGACCCGACGCTCTCAGCGCTCCTGGCGCTCGGCGGCAACCAGCTGTCGCTCGTCGCTGGACAGCGGCTGCCCGTCGCCGACGGCGGGCGCCGGCTCCGGCTCGGTTGGAATCTCGGCGACGCCGAGGCGATCGTGGAGACGACGAAGGGGCGCCGGTGCCCACCAGTTGAGGTCGCCCGCCACCCGCATGAAGGCGGGCGCCAGCGCACCCCGAACGAGCGTGGCGTCCATGGCGATGGCGAGGGCGAGGCCGACGCCGAAGAGCTTGATGAACGCCACGCCAGAGGTGGCGAAGGCGAGGAACACGGCGGCCAGGAGGAGCGCAGCGGCGGTGATGATGCGGCCGCTTCGCTCGAGACCCAGGGCGATCGAGGCCGCGTTGTCACCCGTGCGGTCGTACTCCTCCTTCACCCGGCTGAGGAGGAACACCTCGTAGTCCATCGAGAGACCGAAGGCCACGCAGAACATGAGGATGGGCGTGGAGAGATCGATCGTACCGGTCGGTGTGAAGTGCAGGATGCCCGAGAGATGGCCGTCCTGGAAGATCCACACCATGGCCCCGAACGTGGCCGAGAGGCTGAGCAGGTTGAGCACGAAGGCCTTGATCGGAACGATCACGCTCCCGAAGAGGGCGAACAGCACGACGAAGCTGACGAGGACGATGATCCCGCCGGCCAGGGGCATGCGGCCGAAGGCCGCAGCCTTGTTGTCGATGAGGGCAGCAGTACGCCCGCCGACCTGCACCGGGAAGGGCGCGGCCAGGGCGCGCACGCGGTGCACGACGTCCTCGCCCTGTGTCGAGTACGGCTCCACCGTCGACACGACCGTGAGGTAGGTGGCGTTGCGAGCGGCGAACCCGGACGCGTAGGAGGCCAGACGGATGACCCGGCTGCCGTGCACGTACGAGCCGGTGAAGGCGTCGACCCGGCCCACGTCGCGCAGCTGCGAGAGGGCGGCGGCGTACCGGTCGATGTCGCCGGCCCTGGCCGTCGGCGAGCCGCTGTCGGGCGCCACCACCCAGATCGGGAAGGCGTCCGACGACGAGAACTCCTGGCGCAGCTCCTGCCCCGCCTTGCTCACGGCGGTGCTGCTCGGCAGCACGCGGTCGTCGGGGAACCCGAAGTGCACATGGAGGAACGGCGTGCCCAGAACGACGAGCACGACGATCACCGCCGTGGCGATCGGGATCGGGCGCCTCATGACGACGATGGCGACCCGATGCCAGAAGCCCTCGCCCACCGGGGGCAGCGGCCGTCTGTTCACCGAGAGGGCGTCGACGCGGGGTCCGAGGACGACCAGGATGGCGGGGAGCACCACGACTGCGCCGAGGGCGGCGACGAGCACCACGGGGATGCCGGCGTAGGCGAACGAGCGCAGGAAGACCAGCGGGAAGACCAGGAGGGCGGTCAACGACGCGCCGACGGTGAGGGCGCTGAACGCGACCGTGCGTCCCGCCGTCTCCACGGTCCGGACGACCGCATCCTCGCGTGTTAAGCCCCTGGCGACTTCCTCCCGGTAGCGGCTGACGAGCAGGAGGCTGTAGTCGATGCCGAGCCCGAGCCCCATGCCGGTCGTCAGGTTGAGCGAGAAGACGGAGACCTCGGTCGTGGCGGCGACCGCTCGCAGGACGAACATCGTCCCCACCACGGCGAGGCCGCCCACGGCGAGCGGCAGCGCGCTGGCCACGAAGCCCCGGAAGACGAAGAGCAACAGGATCATGCTCAGCGGAACGGCGATGAGCTCGGCCTTCTTGAGGTCGTCCTGCACCTGGCTCGTCACCTGGCGGAAGACCTCGGCGAAGCCGGTCACGCGCACCTGCAACAGCTGCGTGGTGCGGGAGAAGCGCGGCGACAGCGCCTTCATGACGTCGTTCTGATGGTTCTGGTTGCCGGGGATGCGGCCGAAGACCAGGGCGACGGTGCCGTCGCTGCTCCGCAACGGCGGCACCCGAGCGAGCGACCAGTAGGAGGTGGCCTGCTCCACCCCCGGCTGCGCCGCCAGGTCGCGGGTGAGCGCGGTCCCCGCCGCCGCCACGGCCGGGTCGTCGACGGAACCGTGGCGGGCCTTCACCAGCAACACCACGTCGGGGCTCCCCTGGTGGAAGACCCGCTCGAGGACGGCCGCCGCCCGGGTCGCCTGCGAGCCGGTGTCGTCGAAGCCCCCCGTCGAGAGGTGGCGGGCGACGCTGCTGCCGGCCACCCCGGCGAGGACGAAGAAGACGGCGGCGGCGCCCAGCACCACCTTCGGCCTGGCGACGGCAAGGCGGCCCAGACGGGTGAAGACCCCAGCTCGCACCATCCCGGTCAGTATCTACGTGAGTTTTCTGTAGTGTCAACTCTTTGAGACGAAGGTCACACCACGTAAACTGGAGCCATGGCCAAGCGCACCTACGGTCAGTACTGCGCCCTCGCCAGGGCGTTCGACGTGCTCGGGGAGCGGTGGACCCCGCTGCTCCTCCGGGAGCTCGCCATCGGACCCCGCCGGTACGCCGACCTCCTGGATGGCCTGCCCGGCATCAGCCCCAGCCTCCTCACCCAGCGCCTACGCGAGCTCGAGGGCGACGGCGTCGTGCGGCGGGGGTACCTGCCGCGGCCCGCGGCCCGAGCCGTCTACGAGCTCACCGACGACGGGGTCGAGCTGGCGACGGCGCTGGTGCCTCTGGCCCGTTGGGGAGCGCGCCGGTTGCACGCCCGCCGTGAGGGCGAGACGTTCTCCCTCAGCTGGGTGCTGCTCTTTCTCCGGGCGACGGCGGACACTGCCGTCGCCGCGGGCGTCCACGACCTGTACGAGTTCCACGTCGACGACGGCGTCTTCCACGTGGTCGTCGACGACGGGCACGTCGATGCGCAGGCCGGACCGGCCCCCCGACCGCCCGACCTCGTCGTGCGAACAGACCTCGACACGTTCGCCGCCATCGGTGGGGGCGCGCTCCTCGTCTCCGACGCCGGCGAGCGCTTGCACGCCGAGGGAGACCCCGAGGCCGCCCAACGCTGTCTGCGCCTCTTCGCCCCGGCGGCGCTGGCACCGTCGGCCTGAAGGGTCGTCATCTCGACACGACCTCCCTGCTTCTCGTCTCGTCTCGGGGCTCCGCGACCTCCGCTGAAGGCGAGGGCGGAGCTTGCGGCGCGTCTCGGGTCTGCAACGGGTGCTCGGGCACTCTCTGACCGAGCGGCCTGCCAACTAGGCTGATCCGGTGCGGTTCAGCGTGTGGCCCAGTCCCGAGCGCCCCTGGCCCGAGATCCTCGATCTGGTCACTGGCTGCGACCGGGCGGGCTGGGACGGCGCCTACGTGGCCGATCACTTCATGCCCAACGATCCGAACGGCCGTCCCCTGCCGGGCCCCGTGTTGGAGAGCTGGGCCCTGGTCGCCGCGCTCGCCTCGCGCGTCGACCGGCTCCGGCTCGGCACACTCGTTTGCGGCAACCTGTACCGCCATCCAGCCGTCGTCGCCAACGCCGCCGTGACCGTCGATCACGTCAGCGGGGGCCGGTTCGTCCTGGGGCTCGGCGCCGGCTGGCAGGTGAACGAGCACGCCGCCTACGGGATCGACCTCCTCGACGTGCGCTCCCGTCTGGACCACCTGGAGGAGGCGTGCGAGGTGATCACCTCGCTCCTGCACGAGCCGACGACCACTTTCACGGGGCGCCATTACCAGCTCACCGACGCACCATGCGAGCCGAAGCCGCTTCGTGGACGGCTCCCGCTCCTCGTCGGAGGCCGCGGCGAGCGGCGGACGATGCTGATCGCCGCCCGCTTCGCGGACGAATGGAACTCGTGGACGACGGCGGAGATGTTCCGCCACAAGAGCGCCGTGCTCGACCGCCACTGCGAGAGCATCGGCCGAGACCCCGCCTCGATCGCCCGCTCGACCCAGGCGCTGCTGTACCTGAGCAAGGACGAGAGCTGGCTGGATCGCCACCGCGGCGGAGACTCGGCGCGCCCCCGCCTCGTCGGGACGCCAGCGGAGGTCACCGATCAGGTCGGCGAGTACGAGAAGGCGGGCGTCGACGAGCTGATCGTTCCCGACTGGACCATGGGCCCCGCCAGCCGGGCCGCCGACACCCTCGCCCTCTTCTGGGACGAGGTGGCCGTCCACTTCGGGCGCTCGGCGCCACCGGGTCCCCCGATCGGGGGGTGACGGCGACCAGTCCGCGGTTCCGTCGACCCCTGAGGGGCCCGCCGCCGCTGACCCCCGTTTGCCTGGCCCAGGGCCGGGGGTGTACTACAAGCAGATGCAGGTAGGGCTGGGGAGGCGCGCGCTCTCGGAGGCTCGGTGAGCGAGCCCGGTCCCTCCCGCATCCGCCTCCGGGTGGCAGCACGGGGGTATGACCGCGACGAGGTCGACGCCCGCCTGGTCGAGAACGACCGCGGAGCCGAGGAGGTCCAAGCTCGCCTGCAGGACATCGAGGCCGAGCTGACCGAGGCCGATCACCGCACGAAGGTCCTCGAGACCAAGGTGGCAGAGCTCGAGGACCGCGGATCGGACGGACCGCCGGAGTCGGTCCAGTGGCTGCATGAGGTCACCGACCAGATACTCAGCGTCACGTCCGACGATGCGCACGAGCTCATGATCAAGATGGAGAACGAGGCAAAGGGGGAGAAGCTCGAGGCGGAGCGGGTGGCGGCAGAGATGCTGGCGGCGGCGCGGGCCCGAGCCACCGAGATCACCGATGCAGCCCGCCGCGACGAGGAGGAGGCGGCCCGTCTGCAGCTGGAGTCCCACCGGCAGATCGACCTGTACCTCGATCAAGGCAGAGAGACGGCCGAAGAGCTGGCCGGTGCCGTCTGGAACCAGGCCCAGGGTCGGATCCAGGAGTTGAGGCTCGAGCGTGAGCGCGTCGAAGACGAGCGACGCTCGGTGCTGGCGGAGCTGAGCCACGTGCGAGGAACGGTCGAGGACCTCGAGCACTACCTCGGACACAACGGGGCGTCCGAGGCCTGACAAACAGGCGGAGCTGTCAGCTCGCCGACGCTTACGGACGGCCCAGGAGCTCGGTGATGATGCCCGCCAGCTCGACGGGCCTGTCCCCTTGAATGCTGTGACCGGCGCCGTCGACGACGATCACCTCGGCCGCAGGTTGCCGACGCTGCAGCTCGGCCACGTCCTCGTCACCCACGACGCCTGAGCTTCCCCCGCGCACCAGGAGGCAGGGAGCACGAACGGACTCGAGCTCGTCCCACAGGTCAGCCATGTCGGGCAGGGCTCCATCGGACAACGAGCCCCGCACCCGGTCGTAGCGCCACTCCCACGACCCGTCCGGGAGCTCGCGGGCGTTGTGCAGGACGCCCCGCCGCAGCGACGAGACGGTGCGGGTGGGATTGTGCTGGACCGTGCGGTCGAGGATCTCGTCGAAGCTGGCGAAGCGCTCGGGCCCGGAGACGAAGGCGATGATGGGCTCGGCCTTGGCCCGGTCGACGCCTGGCGTGACGTCGACCACCACCAGCCGCGGCACCAACGCCGGGTAACGGGCGGCCAGGCTGATGGCGGTCAGGCCGCCGAGTGACATCCCCACGACCGCCGCGGCCCGAGGCGCCAGCTCGCCCATCGCCACAGCGACGTCGTCGGCCAGCGATGAAGGCGAGTAGTGGTGGTCCTCGCGCCAGTCGGAGTGGCCGTGCCCCGGGAGGTCGATGGCAACCAGCGGCCGGTCCAGGGCGAGGGCCACGGTGTCCCAGGTGTGGGAATTTTGCGCACCACCGTGCAGCAGGACGAGGTCGGGATCCGCCTCGCCCCACACCAGCGCGCTCACCCGCCGGCCGTCGGCCACCTCGACGTCACGACGTGCGACCGCAGGCGGGCCCTTCCACTCGAGTCCCGCTTCGTCGGCGTTCTCGCGAAAGAGACCCATCTCGTCGTAGGTCACGCGCCCACCTACGGTTTCTCTGCACCCACCAGCCACATGGCGAAGAACTGCGATCCGCCGCCGTAGGCGTGGCCCAGCGCCAGCCGGGCCCCGTCGACCTGGTGCTCGCCCGCCTGACCCCGTACCTGGAGGGCGGCCTCGGCGAAGCGGATCATCCCCGACGCCCCGATCGGGTTCGACGAGAGCACACCGCCCGAGGGGTTGATCGGAAGGTCCCCGTGGAACGACGTGCTGCCGTCGTCGGTCATCTTCCAGCCCTCGCCGTCGGCGGCAAACCCCAGGTTCTCCATCCACATGGGCTCGTACCAGCTGAACGGGACGTAGATCTCGGCCATGTCGATCTGGCGGCGCGGATCGGTGATCCCGCCCTGGCGGTAGAGGTCGGCCACACAGTCCCGTCCCGCCTGCGGGTTCACCGCGTCCCTGCCGGCGAACATGGTGGGCTCGCTGCGCATGGCCGTGCCGTGGATCCACGCCGGCGGGTGAGGCGATCGATCGCCGGCGGCCTCGTCGGCCACCACCATGGCGCAGGCGCCGTCGGACGACGGGCACGTCTCGAGGTAGCGGATCGGGTCCCACAGCATCGCCGACTCGGCCACCATCTCGAAGCTGATGTCCTCGATGTGGAGGTGGGCCAACGGGTTGCGGAGCGCGTTCTCGCGATCTTTGACGCCCACCATGATGCCGACGTGGTCGGGCGCGTTCGAACGACGGATGTAGGCGCGGATGAGCGGTGCGAAGTAGCCGCCGGCCCCGGCGAGGGTCGGGGGGGCGAACGGCAGCGGCCGGGACAGGGCCCACATGGCCTCGGACTCGGACTGCTTCTCGAAGGCGACGGTGAGCACCCGCCGGTGAATACCGGCCTGGACGAGGCTGGCTGCGACCAGCGCCGTCGACCCGCCGACACTGCCGGCGGTGTGCACGCGCATCATGGGCTTGCCCACGGCGCCGAGCGCGTCGGCGAGGTACAGCTCCGGCATGACGACGCCCTCGAACATGTCGGGCGCCTTGCCGATGACCACCGCATCGATGTCGGTCCAGCCATACCCCGCGTCCTCGAGCGCGCGGGACGCGGCCTCGCGCAGCAGGCCAGGGATCGAGACGTCTCCGCGGGTTGCCGAGTACTTGGTCTGCCCGATGCCCACTACAGCGCAGGTCTCGGCCATCAGCGGGCCTCCATCACGCACACGAGGTTCTGTTGCAGGCAGGGGCCCGAGGTGGCGTGCCCGAGGCTGCGCGTCGCGCTGCCGTCCATGATCCGCCGGGCCGCCTCGCCGATGCGGGTGAGGCCAGCAACCATCATGGCGTTGGCGGCAAGTGCACCACCGGACGGGTTGACGGTCACCTGCGGGCCCAGCTCGAGCGCCTCCCGGAGGATCGGCTCCTGATGGGTGAACGGTGCGTGCAGCTCGGCGACCTCGACGTCGGCGCTGCCCGCCTGGCGGCCGGCCAGTGCCGTCGAGGGCGACGTGGTCAGATCCCTCACCCCGAGGCCGTGCGCCTCGATCCGGTGGTCGAGCCCGCTGATCCACGCCGGCCGCTCGCACACCTCGCGGGCGAGGTCGCCGGCGGCGAGGATCACCGCGGCGGCGCCGTCGGACAACGGCGGGCAGTCGTGCCGACGCAGCGGGGACACGAGGTAGGGCTCCTCGAGCAGGGTGGCCGGATCGCGCTCCTCCGAGAGCTGGGCCATGGGGTTGGCCTTGGCGTCGCGCCGGCTGCGCGCCGCCACCTCGGCCATCTCGGACTCCTCGTGGCCCGACTCCAGCCAGGCTCGGGCCTGGAGGGCGGCCACGCTGATCGAGTCCGGCCACAACGGGGCGACGCAGTAGGGATCCAGCTGGAGCACCATGATGTCGCGGAGCGGCCCCAGCGAGGACTTGCCGAAGGAGTAGACCAGCGCCGAGTCGAGGTCGCCGTGCTGGAGGCGCACCCACGCCTCGTAGAGCGCCCACGCCCCGTCCATCTCGACGTGCGACTCCTGGATCGGGGGCCACGCACCGACGGCGTCGAGACCGGTGACGAAGGAGAAGGGCGCGCCGACCAGGTAGTCACAGCTGCCCGAGACGGTGAAGCCGATCTCCTTGCGGGGGATGCCCGAGCCCTCGATGGCCTCCGAGATCACCGGCATGAGCATCTCGACCTCGTTGCGCTTGTCCTCGCTGCGGACGTTGGGCAGCTGGGCGAAGGACACCACAGCGACGTCGCGCATCACACGTACTCCTTGTAGCTCTCGTAGTCCGCATCGGGCTCACCGGTGGGCCGGAAGTACCTGATGCTCTCGAGCGTCGGTTTCCGCTCCTCCGGCGGAGCCCAGACGGCCTCGACCCGCATGCCCATGTGCACCTGGTCGGCTTCGACCTCCTGGATGAGGTGCATCAGGCCGATGTCTGCCCCGTCCAGAAGGATCGTGGCCGAGACGTAGGGGATCGTGAGCACCTGCTGGGCGAACTTGACGTTGACGACGCAGAACGTCGTCACCGTCCCTCGGTCGGCCACCTCCACTTCCTCCCTGGTCGCCACGCCGTCGGCGGCGCAGGCGCCACGCGGCGACACGTACACCTTCCCGCACTGCGGGCAGCGCTGGGCGAGGATCTTGCCCTCGACGAGGTGACGCAGGAACCGCGACTGCGCGGCGCCGGCCGTGAACCGGTACTCGAGGTGGGCGGGGGCACGGATGCTCCGGACCGGCTCGACGGTATCGGTGTCGCTCACTGCCCCTCCTCGGGCACGAAGCAGGCGATGTCCTGGATCTCGCCGACGCGCTGGTCCCGCCACCGGACCCGGACCCGCATGCCCGTCGCCATCTTCGACTCGTCGCCCGCGTCGACCACGTGCAGCAGGGCCGTGTCCGCTCCGTCCAGCCTGATCAGGGCCCAGGCGAACGGTCGCTCCAAGGGGTGGGGAGGACGAGGCTCGCTGACCCACGCCCAGGTCGTCACGACACCGGCCTGGCCCACCTCCACGAACTGGTCGAGGGACTCGCTCGTGACGGGGTCGTACTCTGTCGGCGGTACGAGCACCCGCCCGTCCTTGGCCCGGACGCCCTCGATGCGGCCGTCGCGAAGGCCCGTCATGAAGCGGCCGAGGACGGGCCCCACGGTGCGGGTGTAGGGGTACTCGAGGATGTTGGGAGCTACGAGGACGTCCGTATCGGCCATCGGTGCCCTTCTCGTCGTCCTGACTCGGTATCAGATCGCGTTCGGTTTAGCTTGTGGGCCGACGCGTTGGCAACCGGGGCAGGTGTAACCGGGTCGTCCTGAGCTAGGCCCATCAGCGCCGACGGAAGGCCGGCGGCCGCTTCTCGGCGAAGGCCCGCGGCCCTTCCTTGGCGTCCTCGGTGCCGAACACCGGCCAACCGATCTCGAGCTCGATCTTGAGCGCCTCGTCCTCGGGGAGCCCCTCTGTCTCGCGCACGGAGCGCTTGATCGCCTCGACGGCCAGCGGCCCGTTCTCGCCGATGACCGCGGCGATCCGCTTGGCCTCGGCGAGGGCCTCACCGTCGGGTACGACCCGGCCGACGAGCCCGATGCGGTGGGCCTCTCGGGCGCTCACCTCCCGGCCGGTCAGCAGTATCTCCATCGCGACCGTGTATGGGATCTGCCGGGCCAGGCGGACGGTGGAGCCGCCGAGCGGGAACAGGCCCCGGCGGGCCTCGAAGACGCCAAGGGTCGCACCCTCTGCCGCCACGCGGATGTCAGTCGCCTGGAGGATCTCGGTCCCCCCGGCGACGGCGTAACCCTCGACGGCCGCGATCAGGGGCTTCTTGACGTGGTAGTGACGCAGCAGTGCCTTCCAGTGGAGGTCGGGGTCGGCCTCCATGCGCTGCCGGTAGGCGTCCGGCTGCTGGGAACCGCCCATGGCCTTGAGGTCGGCGCCGGCGCAGAAGGTGCCACCGGCGCCGGTCAGGATGGCGCAACGGACGTCGTCGTCACCGTCGATCTCGGCCCAGGCGTCGGCCATGCCGACGAGCATCGGCAGGCTGAAGGCGTTCTTGGCCTCGGGCCGGTTCATGGTCACGATCACGGTGGAGCCCTCGCGCTCCACCGTCAGGTGCTCGGTGCCTGCCACGTATCCTCCTCGGGCCGTCCCGGTGACGACGACTAGAACGCATTCTATTTCGAGCGGACGGGCCCCTTCGCTTCCCGCACGCCCCGGTTCGAGCTCGATGCATTCCACCAGCAAGGGCGCGGTTGACGAAACTCGCCAATCCCTGGCTAACCTCCCGACAACCGACAAACCGGGAGGGTGTCGATGCCGCGGCGGTCGCGGGTGGGCGGGCCACTCAGCCGGGGGGCAACCGCTGCAGTGGCGACGGCGCTGGTGGGTTTCCTGCTCACCGTGACCGGTGCTTCGCCGACCGGCGCCCAGACGCCAGGTGGGAATCCCCCCGCCGCCACGAACGCCGTGCCACCCGGGCCGGGGTCGGCGCCTACGCCTGCATCGGTCGTGTCCTCTCCGCAGTTCGGCGTACCCGACCAGACCGACGTGTTCAGGGTGGCGAGCGACGGCACGGTCGAGGTCTCCTGGGTGCAGGGCGCCGGTCGCTGGAACGGACCCCTCACCATCAGCCCGGCTGGGTTCGCTCCGCCGAACGCGGCGCTGGCCGTCTCCCCGCAGGTCGGCGTCCCGAACCAGACCGACGTGTTCGTGGTGGCGAACAACGGCACGGCCCAGGTGCTCTGGGTCCAAGGCGCCGGTCGCTGGAACGGGCCCCTGACGATCTCGCCGACCGGCATCACCCGACCGGGAGCTGGGTTGGCGGCATCGCCCCAGTTCGGCGTGCTCGACCAGACCGACGTGTTCGTGGTGGCCGACAACGGCGCTCTCGAGGTGTTCTGGGTGCAGGGAGCTGCTCAATGGAACGGGCCCCTGACGATCTCGCCGACCGGCATCGCCCGACCGGGAGGTGGGTTGGCGGCATCGCCCCAGTTCGGCGTGCCCAACCAGACCGACGTCTTCCTCGTGGGGGACAACGGCACGACCCAGCTGCTGTGGGTCGTGGGAGGCGGCCGGTGGAACGGACCGCTGACGCTCTCGCTCGTCGGCCTCGCCCCGCCGGGGGCGGCGTTGGCAGCAGCGCCGCAGCTCGGCGTACCCGACCAGACCGACGTGTTCGTGGTGGCCGACACCGGCGCGACCGAGGTGTTCTGGGTGCAGGGAGCTGCTCAATGGAACGGGCCCCTGACGATCTCGCCGACCGGCATCGCCCCGGCGGGAGCGGCACTGGCTGCGTCCGCCCAGCTCGGCGTGCCCAACCAGACCGACGTGTTCGTGGCGACCGACAACGGGGCCGTCCAGGTGCTCTGGGTTCAGGGCGCCGGTCGCTGGAGCGGTCCGCTCGCCGTCTCCCGACCGAACGAAGCTCTGCCGGGAGCTGGTTTGGCGGCAACGCCCGCAGCTCGGCGTGCCCGACCAGACAGACGTGTTCGTCTCCGGCAAGAACGGCTTCGTCGACGTGTCCTGGGTCGAGAGCGGCGGTCGCTGGCTCGGGCCTCTGTCCCTCTCCAGCCCCATCCCCGTCGACGGGCCGTTCGTGAGCCCCGGCCAGCTGAGCGCGGTCAACCTCGGCCCCCTGGACCACCTGGCCTGCAACCACACCGGCACCCAACCGGCCGCTGCGTCCCCCGTACCCGCGCCAGTACCCCCGTCGGCAGCGTCGGGTGCCACTCCCCCGCCGATCCAGAACTTCGCCGGCCTCGCCCGCACGCAGAGCGCCATCCAGGCGGATGGCGCGGCCGATACCAACGGCGCCGCCAGCCCCGATCGCTACGTGCAGATGATCAATCAGGCCGTCGGGATCTACACGAAGGACGGCACGCTGCTGTGCAACCCTCCGCCCGGCAACGGCGCGTTCTGGGCGGGAACGTCCTGCGGCACGGGACGCGACAGCGACGGTGTCGTCCTCTACGACAGGCACGCCGGCAGGTGGTTCGCCAGCCGCTTCCAGCACCTGAACGGCACGTGGTACCAGTGCGTCGCCGTGTCCGAGTCCTCGGATCCGCTAGGCGGGTACTACCGCTACCGGTTCCAGGTCAGCAGCGACCAGTTTCCGTGGTTCAACGACTACCCGAAGTTCGGGATCTCGCCTGACGCGTACTACATGACGGCCGACGCCAACAAGATCTTCCGTAGTCGAGCAAAGGGTATCTACGTCCTGGCCTTCGACCGGACCCGGATGCTCCAGGGGCAGGACGCTGGCGAGGTGGAGTTCTTCGTGCCTCGCCAGATTGGTCCCACGGGTATCTCCGAGAACTCGATGATGCAGCCGGCAAACTGGGACGGGGACATGTCACCGCCAGCCGGCTCGCCCGAGTACTTCGCCCAGGCTCGCGACGACAACGAGGGCTGGCCGAGCGACCGACTGGCGATCTGGGGCCTCCAGGTCGACTGGACGCAGCCCGCCAGCTCTACCTACGGGATCACCGACTTGCTCACGCCGCAGAGCTTCAACTCGGACGTCTGCGGGGAGCAGGCCTGCATCGTCCAGCCGAACACGCGCAAGCGTCTCGACTCGCTCGCCTACGGCTACATGGGCTTCCGGTTCATCTACCGCAACTTCGGCGATCACGCCTCGCTGCTGCTGAACCAGACGGTCGCCGCGCCCGGCAGCTCGACCCGAACCGGCGTCCGCTGGTACGAGCTCGGCAAGACCGGTTTCAGCCCGTGGTCGATCTTCCAACAGGGCACCTACGCTCCCCCGGACGGCAACGACCGGTGGCTCGGCAGCATCGCCATGGACGGCCAGGGCGACATCGCGCTCGGCTTCGACGTCTCCGGCCCCTTCGCGTGCTCGACCCAGCCCCAACCCCAACCAGGGCTGCTTCCCGTCAGTGGCCTACGCCGCCCGGACGCCGTCGGACCCGCCCGGCACCCTCCGACCCGAGGTGACACTCGCTCCCGGCGCCGGATCCCAGACGGACAGCATCTCCTTCGGCGACTACAGCCAGATGGCCGTCGACCCGGTAGACGACTGCACCTTCTGGTTCACCAGCGAGTACTACACGAGCCAGACCAACGGCGACAACCACAACTTCGACACGAGAATCGGGTCGTTCCGCTTTCCCTCGTGCTCGGCGGCAGCACGCTGAGCCTCCGCCGAGCAAGGTGAGCTAGCGTGCGTCGATGGCCGAGGAGCCACAGCAGCCGCGCCTGGCGTTCGTCCACGCCGACGACGTGCCCTGGACCGAGGTCATCGCCCAGCAGCACGGGGATCGTCGGGTGTCGGTCCACGAGAAGTTCCTCGAGTGGACTCCGGAGCGGATGGTCGTCCTCGGTCGCTACGACCCGGGGATGGTCGTCGAGCGCCACGGTCACGCCAGCGACAACCTGGTCTACGTCCTCGAGGGCGAGCTCATGGTGGGCGATCGCCACTGCCCGCCGGGGACGCTGATCGTGCTCGAGACGGGAGCCGCGTTCGGGCCACTGGTGGCCGGGGAGAACGGCGCCCTCTTGTTCGAGACGTGGGCCGGTGACGTCACACCGGTCCCGGCCGACAAGGCCGGCTATCAACGGCTCTTGGACGAGCGCGGCATCACTCGACTGCCGAACCCGACCTTCGCTCCCCCGCCCGGCGTCGCCGACGAACTGGGGAGCGGCGACCGCTGGTCCTGAAGATCTCCGAGGAGGTCGCGAGTATGTCTGTGTCGATCGTCCCGCCCGGCCGACTGGTCTACGGCATGCAGCTCCAGGTGCAGGCCCAGAGCAAGACCTTCGCCGAGGACTGGGAGCTCGGCTCGGGCCGCGACGAGCTCGAGTCGATCGTCCGCAAGGCCGACGAGACGGGCTTCTTCTACCTCGGTGTGTGCGATCACGTCGCCGTTCCCCGGCCCTTCGACGCCCACATGCGCACGACGTGGTACGACACCGTGGCCACACTGGGGTGGATCGCGGCGCTGACTCGCAACGTCCGCCTCCTGTCGCACATCTACGTCCTCGCCTACCGCCACCCACTCCTCACGGCCAAGGCGTTCATGACGCTCGACGAGCTGTCCGGTGGCCGGGTGGTGCTCGGCGTCGGCGTCGGCCACCTCGAAGGTGAGTTCGGCGCCCTCGAGGTGGACTTCCGTGAGCGGGGCCGGCGCACCGACGACGCCATCGACGTCGTCCGGGCGGCCTTGACCCAGGAGTACCCCGACGTGCAGACCCCTACCTGGTCGGTGCACGACGCCGGGCTGGGACCGCGCCCGCGCCAGGCTCAGGTACCGATCTGGATCGGCGGGTCGTCGCGGGCGGCCCTGCGTCGAGTAGCCGAGCGAGGAGACGGCTGGCTCCCCCAGGGCACCCCCCGGAACGAGATGCCCGACTCGATCGCCTACCTGCTCGAGCACCGGAAGGCGACGCTCGGAGACGAGCCCATCGACATCGGCGTGATCACCGAGGTGCTCTACGTCGGCAAGCCCGGGTGGGACGTCGGTGCCCGCACCATCTCCGGCCCGGCGGAGGAGCTGGCCGAGAGCCTCAACGAGTACGCGGGCATGGGAGTCAGCCACATCCAGATCAGATTTCGCAACAGATCGCTGCAGGAGCTGCTGGACCAGATGGACACCTTCGCCGCCGAGGTGGCGCCGCTGCTCAGAGGCCCGTGAAGCTGCCGCCGTCGCAGACGACGGTCTGGCCGGTGACGTAGCTGGAGCCGTCTCCGGCGAGGAAGACCACCACTGAGCCGATGTCGCGCTCGGCATCGCCGACCCGGCCCAGGGGGACGCGGGCCGTCACCCGCTCACGCAACTCAGGATTGGCCTCGAACGCGCGCAGGAGGGCCGGCGTCTCCGCCACCGGCGCGATGCAGTTCACGGTGATCCCGTGCTCACCCCACTCTCGGGCCAGGCTCTTGGCCATGGCGCGCTGGGCGGCCTTGACCGGCGCGTAGATGGGAATGTTGGCGCTCCCCTCGATGCCCGCCGGCGACGTGACGAGAACCAGGCGACCGCGGCGTCCTGCGGCGCGGAGATGAGGGAAGGCGAGCTGGGCGCAGTAGAACGATCCCCAGACCGCTGTGCGCGAGAACCCCCGCCACATCCGGTCGTCGACCTCCTCCAACCGGTGGCTGCTCCCGGCCCGGCCTCCAAAGGCGTTGTGGACCATGATCTCGAGCCCGCCGAAACGTTCGACGGTCGCAGCCACGGTGGCCTCGACGTCAGCTCTGACGGTGACATCGGTCTGGACGCAGATCGCCGACCCGTCCCGCTCCCTGATCTCGGATGCCACCGGCTCGCCCGTCTCCGCCCGGCGGGCGGCGATGACGACGTTCGCCCCCGCGCCCGCAAGGGCCAGGGCGATGCCCCTACCCACGCCCTGCCCGGCACCCGTCACGATCGCGGTGCGTCCCTCCAGGAACCCGCTCACGGTGCCATCCAGACGCCGCCGTCGAGACAGATCGTCGCCCCCGTCACGAAGTGGCCAGCGTCGCTGGCGAGGAACACGACCACCGGCCCGAGGTCGGTCTCGGGGTCACCCGGGCCGCCGAGCGGGGGCGGGTTGAGCGGAAGGTGGGCGCGGCCACCGGTCCCGTCGACACCTCCGGCGGCCGGCGCAGGTGCCACGCAGTTGACCGTGATCCCCTGTGAACCCCACTGGCGGGCCGCGGACTTCGCCAGCAGCCGCTGTCCCTCCACCGCCGCCGTGTAGGCGACCAGACCGGCTGCCCCCGACATCGAGACCGTCGGGGTCGAGAAGATGATCCGGCCTCCCCGCCCTGCCATCTGCGTGAACGCCGCCTGGCAGCAGAGGAGGCTCGACCGCATCGTCCCCTCCCAGATCGCCTCCCAGCGGTCCTCGTCGACGTCTGCGAGGGGCACGGACTGGACGGCGACCGGGTCGATAGCGGTGTGCACGACGATGTCGACCGGCCCGAGAACTCGGGCGGCCTCGACGAAGACCGCCTCCATCTCGGCTCGGGTTTCGAAGACGGCCGCCAGGCGGGCCGCCCGGGCGCCGACGTCCTCGACGTCGGCAGCGGCGCCCGCGATCTCGTCGAGGTCGCCGGCCAACAGGCCGACGTCGGCGCCGGCCCGCCCCAGGGCGACCGCCAGACCCCGACCCAACGCCTGGTCGGCGCCGGTCACCAGCGCAACCCGGTCTCGGAGAGGAGCGTGGGGGCCGTCGGGCACTCGGGCTTTCTACACGAGGATCCGGTCAGCCGGGCGAACCGGGTCGAGCCTCGGGGGCTGGCCGAGCCCTGCTGATCATCACTGGAACGCGGCGGCGTGGGCACGCGCCCACTGCTCGAAGGTGCGCGGCGGTCTTCCGGTGACCTCCTCCACGGTCGGAAAGACCTCCGACTCGTCGAGCGTGCCCTCGACGTAGAAGCTGAAGAAGGCGTCGACGTACTCCTTCGGCATGCTCGCGCTCATATCCGCTCGCGCCTCGGCGTCGGGCTGCGCCTCGAAACGCAGCTCTCGGTCGAGTACCGCGCCGAGGGTCCGGACGCGGTCGGCGGGCAGCAGCGACTCGGGGCCGGTCAACGGGTAGGCCTGGCCCTCGTGCCCGTCCGAGCGCAGAGCCTGGGACGCGACCGCGGCGATGTCGTAGGGATCGATGACGGCGATCCGGACGCCGGCGAACGGAGCACGGACCACGTCACCGCCCCGGAGCTGCGGGGCCCACTGGAGAGCGTTCGACATGAAACCCCTTGGGCGCAGGATCGTCCACGGTACGCCGGACTCCCGGACCGCCGCCTCGGACGAGATCATGTAGCGCGAGATGGCGTTGCTGGTGTCGCTGGCGACCGCCGAGCTGCCGGACAGCTGCACGACGCGCTGCACCCCGGCTCGGCGGATCTCTGCCAGGACACCGGGCATGTCCCGGAACCCGCTCATCAAGAACACGCCCCGAACGCCCGTCAGCGCCGACGACAACGTACCCGGGTCGTCGAGATCGCCGGTCACGCCCTCCACGCCGGCTGGCAGGGGTGTTTGACCGCTCGCCCGGGTCAAGGCGCGCACCTCGTCGCCCGCGCCCGCCAGCGAGCGCACGAGCTCGCTTCCGACGTTGCCGGTCGCGCCTGTCACCAGGAACATATCCGTCCTCCTTCGGTCCCCGGGACCAGCCGCCGGGGCACACGCCGGCGCGATCAGCCCAGGATCCGCACGGGCAGGGTTCGCGGCCCCCGCACCTGGCCGGCCGACCACGTGACGGCCGCCGGGTCGACCAGCTCGAAGGCCGGATGCCGTCGCCAGCCACTCCTCGAGCGCCACCCGCAGCTCCATGCGGGCGAGGTTGGACCCGAGGCACCGGTGGATGCCGAGCCCGAAGGCGGCGTGACGGTTCTCCGCACGATCGAGGATCACCTCGTCGGCGTCAGGGAACATCTCGGGGTCGCGGTTGGCCGACGGGAAGGGCAGGAGCAGCCAGTCGCCCTCCTTCATCGGGCAACCGTGGAGCTCGAAGTCCTCTGCGACGAGGCGGGCCATGGTGACGGGCGCGTAGGCCCGCAGGAGCTCCTCCACGGCGCTGGGCATCAGGTCCGGGGTCCGTGGCCAGCCGGTTCCGGTCGTCGGGGTGCTGGGCCAGATGCCACAGGGATGCGCCGATGGCCGACCAGGTGGTGTCGATGCCGGCGATCATGAGCAGGACCATCGTGCCCCGTACGTGATCGGGCTCCAGCTTGTTGCCGTCGATCTCGGCCTCGAGCAGGAACGTCGTCAGGTCGTTCTGGGGCTCGGCCTGGTGCTCGGCGATCCGGGCGTCGATGTACTCGTCGATCTCGCCGGCGACGATGACCTCCTGACGCTCCTCCTCCGACTGGTCGACGTCCTCGAGGACCATGCGAATGAACCGGCGGAAGATGTCGGCGTCCTCCTGCGGGAAGCCGAGCATGCCGATGATCACCCGAAGCGGAATGTGCCGGGCGTAGTCGACGGCGGCGTCGATCTCGGCCTGGCCATCGGTGGCGTCGAGGAGCTCCCGGCACAGGTCGCGGGTGAGGGGCTCCAGGGCGGCGATCGCCTTGGGCGAGAAGGCGGGGAGGAGCATCCGACGGGCGACCGCGTGGAACGGCGGATCCGAGGTGATGGGCGGCGCCAGCCCGATGGGCGCCGGCAGGTCGTCCGGTCCCGGACGGATCTCGCTCACCACGACCGAGCGGGAGGTGAAGTGCTCGGTGTCGTAGGCGACGGCGGCGACGTCCTCGTGCCGGACCGGGAGCCAGGTACCTCCGTAGCGGTCGCTGTGGGCGACGGGACAGGTGCGGCGCAGCTCGTCCCAGATGGGATAGGGGTCGGCGACCCACTCGCTGTCGGTGTGGTCGAAGTCGGTCGCCCAGTCGCACGACAGGCGGATGTCTGCGAGCTCATGGCTTCACTCGCTCATCGAGATGGCGCGCTCGGGGCAGTTGGCCACCGCCAGCCGGGCCTTCTCTTCGAGGCCGGGAGGGACGACCCCGTCGTTGAGCTCGAAGGAGTTCCCGAGGTCATCGACATCGAAGAGCTCGGGCGCCAGGGCGTAGCAGCGGTTGTGGCCCTGGCAGCGTTCGCGGTCGACGTGCACGTGCATGCAGCCTCCCTTCGTCTGCCCCGAGCCTAGCGAACGGCATCGCCCAGCGCCGTAGGGCGGCCCGCTTGACCCGGCCGCGCACGCGAGCGGAGGGATCGCCTGAGCGATCCCTCCGATGCCCGCTCAGGGGCTCACTGCACGGCGGCCCGGTTGAACGCCTTGATGGAGACCATGGTGAGCACCACGGCGTAGGCAGCGACGACCGCCAGGCTCATGGCAGCCATGGCCGTCGTGTTGGACATACCCCAGATGTCGTGCAGCCCGGTGCCGTGCGGATCGACCAGGGCGTACCGCATCACGGCGAGGGCATGGGTCAGCGGGAGGAGCTTGGCGAAGACCGCCAGTCCAGCGGGCAGGGCCTTGATCGGGAAGAGGGACCCGGCGAGGAACCACGGCAGGATGGCAAAGGCGGGGACGGCTCCGATGTACTCCTCCTGCTTGGGGATGCGGTTGGCCAGGGTCTCGGCCAGGCCGTAGCTGAACACGGCGAAGGCCAGGGCTGCGGCGACGAACCACGCGATCCCCGACGTGCTGACGTGGAAGCTGGCACCGCGGAAGATGGCCGAGACCATGAGGGCGACGAGCTGCAGCGCGCTCACCACGAGGGCGACCGACAGGTTGCCGAACACCAGCAGCGGTCGGGGTATGGGCGCGGCCAGCAGCTCGCGTCGAGCGCCGCTGTCCCGGTCGACGATCACGCCGAGCCCGGCGAACATGCAGCTGAGCGGCACGAGCAGCCCCACGGTGCCAACGGCCACGTAGGTCTTGTAGTCCAGGCCGTTGCCGATGCCGACCATCTTGGCCAGGGCCGGCGCGATGACCACGGCGAACAGGATCGGCGTGAGCAGAGGGACCAGCAGCTCGCGAGGCGTGCTGGCGCTGAGCGCGAACCGACGACGCGAGAGCGTGGCGAAGGCGCTGAGCTGCTTCACCCGAGCCGGCGGGGGTCCAACCCGGGTGGGGGCGGGGACGGTGGTCGTGATGGTGGTCATGGTCGTTCACTCCTTCGCTGAGATTGGACCTCAGGCAGCCAGGCGGTCGCCGGTGAGCCGGAGGTAGACGTCGTCGAGGGTGGGTTGACGGGTGCTGATTGCCGCCGTGGGCAGGCCGATCTCGCCGATGACCGACACCGCCTGGCTGGCGGAGCCGTTGTGCCAGGGGACGGTGACGGTGGAGCCGACGCTGAAGGCGTCATCGCCGGCGACGCCCTTCGAGCGGAGGGACGCCAGGGCCGCCTCGGGGTGATCGTGCACGCGCACCTCGACGATCTCCCGACCGAGGGTGGCGAGCAGCGCCTCGGGTGTGTCGAGCGCGACGATCCGGCCGGCGTGCACGATCGCCACGCGGTCGCAAAGCCGTTCGGCCTCGTCCAGGTAGTGCGTCGTGAGCATGATCGTCATCTCGGATCGCGCCCGGAGCTCCTTGATCACGTCGAGCAGCTCGTAGCGGATCCGCGGGTCGAGGCCGACCGTCGGCTCGTCGAGGAACAGCACGCGCGGTCGGGACACCAGCGCCCGGCCGATCTCGAGCCGACGGCGTTGGCCGCCGCTGTAGCTCCCCACCGGTCGGTCGATCAGCTCGGTGAGCCCGACGCTGTCGACGACCTCGGCGATGCGGACCTTGGCCGTCGCTGGGTCGACCCCCCACAGCCGGGCGTGAATGTCGAGGTTGCGCCGTCCCGTGAGCCCGCGGTCGACGACAGCGTCCTGGAACACGACGCTGCTCACTGCTCTGGCTGCGATGGGCTCGGTGACTACGTCGAAACCGGCCAGCGTCGCCGACCCGCCGGTCGGAGCGATGGTCGTCGTGAGCATGCCGATGGTGGTCGACTTGCCCGCCCCGTTGGGTCCGAGCAGGCCGAACACCTCGCCGGTGTCGACCTCGAAGTCGATCCCCTTCACTGCCTCGACGCCGCCGGGATAGGTCTTGCGCAGCTGGCGCACCTCGATCATCGGCTCGACCAGGTGCGAGAGACGGTCTGATCCGGAAACCATGAGAATGTCCTCCTACCGGTTGCCACAGGGCCGGAGCCCGCCGGCGCCTGTCGCCACCGGCGACCAGTAGTCGCACGGGCTCCCGCAAAATCGACCGGTGCCCGCCTCGTCGCCGTGGAGATGAGCTGGTCCACCGGCATCATCCTCTGCACCGGCCGACCACGGGGGTGACGGCGGTCGGCCCTTTGGCCGCCCGCCTACCCTGCTGCGCGCCGAGACGAGTCCTCGGTGGCCAGCCAGTCCAGCCAGGCACCGTGGGCTCCGGCCCGAGCCAGGGCCCGGGGCGGCTCGTCGGGAACCCCCATCGGCACGACCCCGTAGAGGAACGAGATCCCCTCGGCGGGCGCCTCCATCGGCGGAGCCGGCAGCTGCGCGACCAAGCCAGCGCCTTCGCCCGACACCCACCACAGAGGTCGCTCGCGCGCCAGCTCGCTCAGCAGCTCCGCGAAGCGGGGGTGGTCCGGCACGTAGCCGAGGAAGGCCGTGTGGACGACACAGAGAGCGGCCTCCGACGGCGCACTCCGTACCACCGCCGGTAGTGCGTCGAAGACGTCGCCGGCGGCCAGCGTCGGCGGGTCGCGCCGCGCAAGCGCGACAGCCCGGTCGAAGAGCTCGATCCGCCACTGCTGCTCGGGCCAGATGCACGCTCGCAGCCATCGAGTGGCGTCGTCGTCGGTGACGTCGACGGGTTGGCGATCGAGTCCCCTGCGCCACGGAACGTCCGGCACCGACAACGGAGGGACGCGATCACCGTGAAGGCGAGGGCGGAGCACGACCTCCGAGTCCTCCCGCCCCGTCTCGAGGCCGGGGCCGAAGACATAGCGGTACCGGTCGAACAGCAGGTTCAGGCCGGCGCTGGCGCCCACCTCCACCACGGCAAGCGGCTGTCGTGCCCTCTCGGCGACCGTGGCGAGGCACGGCAGCAGCGCAGAGCAGCGACCCACCTCGTTCGTCTGCACCACGTGCGTGCCTATGAGGCGCTCGAGCTCGGAGCGACGGTCGAGACACCAGGAGCGGAAGGCCGCGTAGGGCTCGGACCCGAACACCGCGATCGGGTCGCTGCCGCCGCCCAGCAGGACGTACTGGACTGCGGCAAAGAGCAGGTGTGGCATGCGGTCCCCCGGCGCGGCAGGAAGGAGCAGCTCGAGGAGCTCGGTGTCGTCGGCCGCATCCCGGGCGAGGCGCTCGTACAGGGGGGACGCCCCCCGGAAGTCGATGTCGGCCAAGAGGCTGAAAAGGTTCGCGACAGCCTCGAGCTCGGGGTCGGCCATGGCCAATCCTCGCACCGAGCGCATCGTGCACGCTGAGCCCGGCCCTGTCGGGGTGCTGGCGACCCGACCCCCGTCCCTGCGGCCCCGAAGGCGAGCGGCTCCTGGCCTAGGGTCGTCCCGAGCCGTCATTGCGGCGGCAGACGGAAGGCGACGCAGTGACCAGGCGGAGCGGACGAGGATGGCACCTGTACCGGGCTGGCGCGCTCGCGACGAGCGTGGTGCTGGCCGGCCTGGCGTTCGTGTCCTGCGGTGGCGGCGGATCGGCGTCCGACGCCAACCAGCCGATCTTTCCCGGGCGCTGTCCAGCCGTCAGCCAGCCGGCGGCTGGCGCCGGAGCAGTCAGCCGGGTCCAGCTCCAGGTCGTCAAGCAGGGACAGGCGGCGATCGCCCTGGCGCCGGTGTGCGTGGCCGGGCACGGGCCGTACGCGTTCGTCGTCGACAGCGGCGCCACCACGTCGGCGTTCGACACGCAGCTGGTGAAGGAGCTCCACCTGGCGACCAACGGCCCCGGCCAGACCGTGAGCGGCGCCAACTGCACGACCCAGGAGACGCCCACTGCCGGACCGAGCTGGTCGGTGGGCACGGTCCCCCTCGCTGCTCAGACGGTGTCGAGCATCGACATCCCCGGCTTTGGGCTGCGAGCCAGTCCTGCCGGCCTGCTCGGATCCGACGTGCTGAGCCGGTTCGGCGCCGTCCAGCTCGACTATCAGCACCAGTCGCTGGCTCTCCCCGGTCCCGAGGGCCCACCGCCTGGGCCCGACACGGCCGTGCACGGACCGAGCTCGGTCGCGGTCCCATCCGGCGTTGCCCTGGCCGCGCCGTCGACGACGGTCCCGCTCATCGTCGTCCACGTCGAAGACGAGACGCTGGCGCTCGTCCCGATGCAGATGCGCGACCGGGGCCCGTTCAACTTCATCCTGGACACCGGGTCCTCGGTGTCGTCGGTCGACCCGCAACTGGTCAGCTCGATCGGCCTACAGCAGACAGGCAAGCAGCACAAGGTCTCCGGCATCGGCTGCCGAGAGGAAGCTCCACAGGTCCAGAGCGGCGCCTGGTCGCTGGGAACGGTCTCGCTCCATCCCCAACCCCTGCAGTCGGTGTCGGTCCCCGGCGCCAGCGGCGAGATCAGCGGCCTGCTGGGCTCCGATGTCTTGCACGCCTTCGGCGCCGTCGTGATCGCCTACTCGGCGGGGACGCTGGTGATCGCCGGGCGCTAGGCCTGACGGTGACGCTCGACGAAGTCGAGGATGCGACGCCAGGCGTCGTCGCAGGCATCGACGTGCTCGGCAAAGCTGCGGTCGAAGAAGCTGTGAGGTGCGTCTGGGTACACGTGCAGCTCGGCCTCGACACCGGTCGCCCGCACCTGCTCGGCGAACTCCTCGACATCCGCGACGGGCGTGAAGTCCTGGCCCGCCGCCAGCAACAGCAGCGGGGCCTCCATGGCATCGATGCGATCGGCCACCCGCGAGGGCATGCCGTAGAAGCCGACGCAGCCGCTCAGACCCAGCCCGGCTGCCGACTGCGCCCAGGAGAGGGCCCCGCCCATGCAGAAGCCGACCGTGAAGACCGATCGCACCGTGCCGTTGGCGAGGGACCGGAGCCAATCGCGGGCCGCGGCGACGTCCTCGCTCACCCTCCGGGGCTCGAGCTTGTCGACGTGCTCGCGATAGGGGAAGTCGTCGGTGCGGGGTCCGATCCGGCCGTCCGGCCGAAGTAGTCGATGGCGATGCTGTGCACCCCCGCCTCGGCGAAGCGGCGGGCCAGCTCCTTGTAGAACTGGTGGAGCCCCCGCACGTCGGGCATGACGATCATGCCCGCGTTCGAGGGCGCATCCGGGTGGGCGTAGTAGGCGCCGAGCTCGGTCCCGTCGGCTGAGCGAAGAACCAGGTCTCCATGGTCGGTGGCGCCGCCGCGCACTGGCGGCAGCGGAGGTCGGGCACGATCTCCGAAGCACATGGCGTCAGTCTCGCGCTCCTCCGCAGACGTCTCGCGCGTCTAGAGCCCGCTCGGGAACTGGTAGGGCTGCGGCGGGACCGCGGTGCCCACGTCGAGCTGGATCACCTGGTGGGCGGAGAGCGGGATCGAACGCGGATCTCCCTGATAGGGCGCGCCGTTGACGAACGCCGTGACCGGTCCCGAGGCCGGTCCCACCTGCGTGCTCGACAGCGGCTGGCCCCACAGGTCGAAGAACTGTCCGAGGGTGTAGGTCCGCTGGGTCGGCGACTCGATGTGGATGACCCCGCTGAGATCGTGGACGTGGATCCAGTAGAAGCAGTCCCCCTGGACGACGAACGGACCGGCCGACGTCTGCTCGGGCACCGGCTGCTTGATGCCGATGCCGTACGGGATCGCTCGGGGCTCGCCGTTCACGTACACGGCCAGGTGGGCGTGGATGTGGTAGGCGAGCTGCTCGCCGGTGTTGCACGCGACGCCGTCCACCGGGTCGCCGCTGGGCCCGTTGCCCAGCTGAGCGAGGAGCTGGCCGTTGGGCGCGCCCGACGTCGAGGTGGTCGAGGAGGACGAGGAAGAGGACGATCCACCGCACGCCGAGGCAATGGCCGCCACGAGGAGCAGCCCGAGACCCACTCTGCCCCGAAGGATTCTCAGCGGGCTCAGAGGATCAGCGGGACGCACGTCGCATGGTAAGCGGTGACGGCGATCAACGCCGCCGCACCCTGCGACGGGGGCGACCGGCGCGTCGGGACCCGTCGGGCGTCGTCGGCGCCGTGTCCAGAGGGCCGTCCATGTACCGGTCGATGGTCGGCCCCGCCCACCGTGCCACCTCGGCCGGCTCGGCCGAGACGAGGGGCTCGAGACGCAGGACGTAGCGCTGGAAACCCAATCCGACGAGCTGGGACGCGATCAGAGAGCGTCGGATGAGCCACTCGGGGTCGTCGGGGTCGTCTGGCGCCCTGGGACCACACGCGGTCGACGAGAAACTGCTTGAAGCTGTCCGCCGCCTGGTCCGAGGAGCAGACGGCCTGCACGAACGAATGGAACGAGCTCGCTCGCCCCTCCGGAGGCTCCTCGTCCCAGTAGCGAAGGAACCGGTCGACGAGGGCCGTGCCACGGGAGCCAGGGGCCCGGTCGACCTCGTCGCGGATCTGGCGGAAGTCTCTCGGCAACCCCGTCACCTCGACGAACAGGGCGGCCTTCCCGTCGAAGTAGTGGTGGACCAGGGCCGGGTCGACACCCGCCCGGTGGGCGATGCCCCTGAGACTGGCCTCGGCGTAGCCGTCCTCGGCGAAGGCGTCGTCGGCGGCCGCCAATATCTGGGCCCGGGTATCCGCCTTCCCCGGTCGGCGCCCTCTCGGCACCGTCGGAGAAGAGGTTTCATCGGTGGGGAATTCTGTGCTAGAACTCACTGGCGATGAATTCTATCGGAGGCAGCACCCGTTCGGGCGGAGGTCGGACCCGGTCACGATCAGGGTCCGATCGGGGTCATTCCCCATAGCGGCAACCAGCGTGGTACCCGAGGATCGAGACATGGCGAGGCACGACCGATGAATCTCTCTGCCCCCGGGCGTCGATACCGGCGTCCGCTCTTCGACGAAACAACTGCCGGCGCCAGCGTGCCGGATGGGAGGTGAGTGGTGAAGTCTGAGCTCGATGGCGTGACACGCCCCCCGACCCAGGTCCTCGACAGCGGGCTCGGTCGCCTCGGCCGCTGGTGCTACGACCGGCGCCGCATGGTCCTCGTCCTGTGGATCGCGGGCCTCATCGTCCTGACGATCGTCGCCCAGGCGGTCACGGGGCAGTTCAGCGACCGCTTCGGGTCCGGGCACTCGGAGTCGGACCGGGTCCAGACTCTGCTCCAGCAGCAGTTCCCGACCCGCGCCGGCGACAACGGCGACGTCGTGTTCCAGACCGCCCAGCCCGTCACCTCTCCGGCCAGCCAGGCCGCCGTCGCCCGGGTGGTCGGGCAGCTGCAACCACTCCCCCACGTGTCGGCCGTCCGGAGCCCCTTCGCGCCGGGAGCGGCGAACCAGATCTCGTCCAACGGCCACATCGCCTACGCGGTGGTGCAGTTCGACTCCCAGACGGTCGACCTGCCCAAGAGCGCGGCTCAGAAGGTCGTGGACACGGCGCAGGCCTCCGCTGCCCCCGGGTTCAACGTCCAGCTGGGAGGCGCGCCGATCGACAAGGCCGTGCAGGCCTCCCCAGGGGCCAGCGAGGCCATCGGGATCCTGGCCGCCATCATCATCATGCTGATCGCCTTCGGCTCGGTCATCGCCATGGGGCTGCCGATCCTGATCGCCCTGTTCGGGATCGGCGCCGGGGTGGCGATCATCGACGTGATCAGCCACGCCGTGACGGTGCCCTCGTTCGGCACCCAGCTGGCGGGCATGATCGGGCTCGGCGTTGGCATCGACTACGCCCTCCTCGTCGTCACCAGGCACCGCCGCGCCCTGGCCGACGGTCTGTCGCCGCGCGACTCGGTGGCGCTCTCGCTGGCCACGTCCGGTAGGGCGGTGCTCTTCGCCGGCACCACCGTGGTCATCTCGCTCCTGGGCCTGTTGGTCATGAACCTTCCGTTCATGTACGGGCTCTCCTTCGGTGCCATCGCCGCCGTCGCCCTGGTGATGATCGGGACGCTGACCCTCCTGCCGGCCATGCTCGGCTTCGCTGGTCACGCCATCGACCGGCTGCGGGTCCCGACCCGCCAGCACCGTGGGCTCCAGCGCCCGCCCATCTCGTACCGCTGGAGCCGGGTGGTGCAGCGGCGGCCGTGGCCGGCCGCCATCGCCGCCCTCGCCACGCTGGTCGTGCTCATCATCCCGATGTTCTCGATGAACCTGGCCTTCACCGACGACGGCAACGGCCCGCCCTCGCTCACCACCACGCAGGCCTACAACCTGCTGTCCGAGGGGTTCGGACCGGGCGCCAACGGGCCCCTGGTGCTGGCCGCCCAGATGCCTGGAGCTGCCGGCCGGCCAACCGTGGAGCGACTGGCGACCCAGCTGCGGGCCACGCCCGGCGTGGCCCAGGTCGCCCCGCCGGCGTTCAACGCGGCCGACAACACCGCCGTCATCACCGTCATCCCCACCACGTCGCCGCAGGACAACGCCACCCAGACGCTCGTGCACAACGTCCGCGACGACATCGCACCTTCGGTGACGAACGGGACCGGCGTCCACGTGCTGGTGGGCGGGGTCACGGCCGCTGCCGTCGACGCCGCCAACTACATGAGCGGCCGGCTGCCCTGGGTCATCGCCGGGGTCGTGGTGGTGTCGTTCCTCCTCCTCATGGCGGTGTTCCGGTCCCTCGTCATCCCGCTCAAGGCGGCGGTGATGAACCTCTTGTCGGTGGGTGCCGCCTTCGGGGTGATCGTGGCCGTGTTCCAGTGGGGCTGGCTGGGCTCGGTGATCGGGGTCAACAGGACGGGGCCGATCGACCCGTGGATCCCGCTGATGCTGTTCACGATCCTGTTCGGGTTGTCGATGGACTACGAGGTGTTCCTGCTGTCACGCATCCGCGAGGAATGGCGACGAACAGGTGAGAACGCCACTGCGGTCGCCGACGGGCTGGCGAAGACGGCCCGGGTGATCACGGCCGCGGCCGCCATCATGGTCTGCGTCTTCGGGTCGTTCGTCATCGGCGACCTGCGGGTGCTCAAGGTGTTCGGTCTCGGCCTGGCCGTGGCAGTCTTCATCGACGCCACCATCGTCCGCATGGTGCTGGTCCCGGCCGTGATGGAGCTCCTCGGCAAGGCCAACTGGTGGTTCCCGAGGCGGCTGGACCGGATCGTCCCCCGTCTGGGCGTGGAGGTCGACGTCGACGACTACGAGCCCAGCCGCCCGTTGGCCCCGGTCGGGGCCCGAGGTGGCGAGCCCGTACCGACCGGCTAGCCCCGGTCGGGCGAGCGCCGGCCCCGCCGAGGCGCTAGCGCGCCGGCGGCCGTTTGCTCGGGCCGGCCTCCCGGGCCGGCCTAGACGCGCAGCGGCGGTATGCCGCCCTCGGGCTCGGCCGGGGGGGCCGCCGCGAGGTGGGCCTCGCGCTGGCGATTGGTGCTGTGCGTCGGGTCCTTGTCGTACTCGGGGATCACGTGGCGACCGAAGGTCTCCAGCGCCTCGGTGCAGACCTCGATCGGCATCGTGGTCGACAGCATGCCGAACACCAGCTGATCGGCGCCGATGTCGGCGTAGCCCTTGACCGACCGGGTCACCTCTTCGGGCGTGCCGACGCACACCAGGCCCCGCTCGATCTGGCGGTCGAGGCCCTCAGGGGTGGGTTCGGGGATCAGGTCGGGCCACTCGGGGATGCCGGGCGGCTTGGGGAAGGTGTCCAGGTAGTGGAAGACGAGGCTGGTCTGGTAGCTGGAGTTCATGTTGCAGGCGATGTCGCGCGCCCGCTGGCCGTCCTCGAGGCACAGCATCTGGCTGGTGACCATGACGTTGTCGTTGACGAACTCGCCGACGGGCTCGGCCTGCTGGATCGTCTTCTTGTAGATCTCGATCAGCGGGGCCAGCGAGTCCGGCGATCCCATGGCGAAGCACAGGACGCCCAGTCCCATGCGGGCGGCCTTCTCGAACGTGCTCGGGTTGCCCGCCGCCACCCACATCGGAGGATGGGGCTTGGTGTAGGGCTTGGGCAGCACGTGACGCGGAGGCATGGAGAAGAACCGTCCCTCGTGGCTGTATTCGCCGTCACGCCACATGTGCTTGAACTCCGGAATGACCTCGTCGAACATCTCCTTGGTGAGGTCCGGGTCGAGGATCCCGAAGCCCCGCTGCTCGGTCGTCGACGATCCCCGGCCGGTGCCGAACTCGAAGCGACCACCGCTCAGGTGGTCGATCATCGCCACCCGTTCCGCCACCCGGGCAGGGTGGTTCACCGGCGGGGTGATGTTGAAGATGCCGGTGCCCAGGTGGATGCGGTCGGTGACAGCTGCCACGTGGGCCAGGAACGACTCGTTGGCCGAGAGGTGCGAGTACTCCCTCAGGAAGTGGTGCTCGGTGGCCCAGGTGTACTTGAACCCGGAGCGGTCGGCCGCCTTCACGTACTCCACCTCGTCCATCAGTCGCCGGTGCTCGGCGTTCTTGGGGTCCTTGTCGGTGAGGTGGTGCGGAAGGTAGAGGCTGTTGAAGATTCCGAACTCCATGGTGTGGTCTGCTCCTCTCGTCGGGCGCGGTCGGTGTCACATCCGGGCGATCACGTCGGTCGCGAACTTCTCGGTGGCGGCGATCCTGGCGTCCAGGCTCGAACGGGGATCGGCGCCGGATGGCGTCTGGGCGAACATCCACGGCGCGCACAGCAGATCGGTCACGCCCGCATCCTGCATGCTGAGGTACAGGTCGCGGTCGGGCATCGCCTTGAGCGCCATGTAGACGGTGAAGGGCTCGCCGTCGCGGCCGGCGGCCTCGAGGTGCTTGTGGAGACGGGCCAGGTGGTGGCGGGCGTCGTCGGGCGTGTAGGCGCTGGCGGTCAACCAGCCGTCGCAGAGCGTCGCCGCCCGGCGCAACGCCGGCTCGCTGTGGCCGCCGCCGTAGATCGGGATCGGCGCCGTCGGTGCCGGGTTCATCTGGAGGGGCGGCACGTCGTAGTGGGGGCCGTGGTACTCGACCCAGCCTCCGCCCCACAGCGCCCGGAGGGCGGGGATCATGTCATCGAGCCGTCCGCCGCGGTCGTCGAACGACTGCCCGGTGGCATCGAACTCCTCACGGCACCAGCCCACGCCCACTCCCAGCCGGACCCGGTTGCCGGAGATGACCGCGGCCGTGGACACCAGCTTGGCCACCGTGAACAGGTCGCGGGCCGGCGCGACATAGACGCCGGTCGTCAGCTCGAGGTTCGTCGTGATGGCGGCCAGGGCCGAGATCAGGCACCAGGGATCGGGCCAGTCCGTCTCGGGTGGCCACACGGGCGACCCGTCCTCGTGCGGCGAGTAGGGGTACCGCGACTTCAGCTCCCGCGGATAGAAGAGGTGGTCGGAGACGTAGACCCCCGCGTAGCCCATGCCGTCCGCGGCCCGTCCCAGCTCGAGCACCTGATCGGTCGGAAGGAAGGCCACGGCCTGGTGGAACCTCATGCCTGCACCCCTGCGGCGGAGGTCTGCCAGGCGCTCACGATCTCGTCCACCGTGGACCGGGTCGCCACCAGGGCGAGGGTGTTCTCGATCGACCGCGTCGGCGTAATCACGCGGCACGCCGGCGACGGCGTCGGTCGGCGACCACGACCTGGTAGCCGAGATTGACCGCCTCGATGCACAGCCCCAGGATGGCGAGGTTGACAGAGACGCCGGTGGCGACGACGGTCTGCACGCCGAGGTTGCGCAGCGTGGCGTCGAGGGAGGTCCCGGTGAACGGAGAGACGCCGTGCCGGCGGGACGCGACGAGGTCGACCTCGTCGAGACCGATCTCGGGCACGATCTCGGTCGACGGTGTGCCCGCCCGCATGTGACCAGGTCGGCGTGCCCAGTGGGCGATGAGAGGACTGTTGATGGCGGTGCCGGCGAGGTCGGGGCGAAATTCAGCCGTGCAGTGCACCACCCGGACGCCCGCGCCACGGGCCGCGGCAACCAGACGCGCCGTGCGCTCGATGGTCCCGGCGGCGGCGACCTCGGCGACGAGGCTGTCCATCATGGAGAGGTCGCCCACCACGCCACGCTGCATCTCCATGGTCAGCACCGCCGTACGACCCGGCTCCACGAGGGCGCGGCTTCACGACGACCGGCCCCGACGGCGGGCGCCGTCGCTGCCCCGCAGCAGGAGGCGGGCGGCGATCTCCAGCTCCGATCCCATGTTCTGCACGTCGCTGCGCCCGTTCATCCAGCTGAGAAGGGACGAGAACCACACGTGCTCGAGGATGCGGATGATGTCGGCGACGTCCGCGGGCTCGGGCTCGCCGATGGCCCGGCGGAGGATCCGCCCCATCGTGGCGTCCAGGTCGTGCTGACAGGCGACGGCCCCCGGGTCGAGGGACGAGATGGCGCTCACCATGGCGGCCATCATCCGGGGCTGACGGTCGATGCCCCGCACCGCCCGTCGCAGCACGTCGACCACCCGGTCGACCGAGGTCGCACCGCGCGGCGGCGCCTGGGCCAGCCTGCCCTCCAGCGCCTGGGCCCACCCGGCCAGGGCGGCGGCCAGCACGTGGTCCTTGGACGAGAAGTACCGGTAGACGGTTCCCATGGCGACCTGGGCGCGGCGCGGCCACGTCACGCATCTGCACCGCGTCGTAACCGCCCTCGGCCCCGAGCTCCATCGCCGCGTCGATGACCCGCTGGCGACGGGCGGCCTGCGCGCCCGTAAGGGTGATCTCGGCCATCGCCTCGCCTAGCCGGACCCCACCGGCTCGCTGGCCAGCAGCGCACCCAGGTGTCGCAGCTGTGCCGTTGCGCCGCCGAGGGTCAGCTCGAGTTGCTTGGCCCACAGGAAGTACCGGTGAAGGGGGTAGTCACGATCGACGCCCATCCCGCCGTGCAGGTGCTGGGCCGCGTGCACCACCCGCTGACCGCCGTCGGCGGCCCAGAACTTGGCCACCGCCACCTCCTCGGCGGCTGGGATACCCGAGGCCAGTCGCCAGGCGGCCTGCACGGCGGTGAGCCGGATCGCCTCGGTGTCGATGTAGGCGTCCGCGACCCGTTGCCCGACCGCCTGGAACGATGCGATGACCCGATCGAACTGCTCGCGGGTCTTGGTGTACTCGGCGGTCAGCCGTACGGCCTCCTCGCACACGCCTACCGCGAGGGCGCAGTACGCCACGGTGGCCCGCTCGAGGAGCCAGTCGAGCACGGGGCCGCCGCCCTCGGGGTCCCCGAGCACGTCCTCGACCGCAACCGGTGCGCCGGCCAGCTCGAGGCGCGACTCGGGCTGGTGGCTCGTCGTCTGCTGATCGTCGGCGTGCACACCGTCGGCCGTCGGGTCGAGCAGGAACAGGCCCACGGCGTCCTCGCCCGTGGCCGCCGGCACCAGCACCCGTCCGGCAACGTGGGCGGCGGGCACGCAGATCTTCACACCGTCGAGGCGCCAGACGGCGCCGTCGCGTCGAGCGACGGTCACGGGCCGCGTCGGCTCGGTGCCCACCTCGACGAGGGCGGCGGTGAGCACGAGATCCCCGGCCACGACCGGGGGCAGGTACCGCCGGCGCTGCTCGGGCGTCCCGTGCTCGGCGATGGGCAGGGCGCCGAGGACCAGCGTGGGCACGAGGGGGACGGGCGCCACGGTGCGCCCGGCCTGCTCGAGGAGCAGGAACAGCTCCAGGAAGCCGAGGCCGCTGCCCCCGACGTCCTCCGGCACGGCGATCCCGAGGAGGTTGGCCCGAGCCAGCTCGGCCCACAGACGCCGGTCGACGCCCTGGGTGCCGGCCTCGATCTCCTTCAGCCGCTCCTGGGTGACGTGCCCGTCGAGGATCTGCTTGGCCAGGTCCCGCACGGCTTCCTGCTCTTCGTTGAGGGCGAAGTCCATGTCAGCTCCTATCGGGACCTGGGCAGGCCGAGACCGAATATGGCGATCAGCTCCCGCTGGACCTCGTTGGTGCCCCCGCCGAAGGTGAGGATGAGCAGTCCGCGGTAGAGGTGCTCGAGGCGCGAGGAGAGCACCGACTCGGGCGAGCCCCGCTTCACGTAGCCCACCTGGCCGACGATCTCGAAGAGCAGCTTGAAGGCCTCCAGGTAGAACTCGGTGCCGAAGACCTTGATGGACGAGGCGTCGGCCACGTCCAGCCGGTCCTGGGTGGCCGTCCAGGCGACCTTCCAGTTCATGAGCTTGAGGAACTCGAGACGGGCGTGGACCCTGGCCAGGTTGACCTGGACCCACTCCTGGTCGACGACCCGCCGGCCATCGGCGAGCTTCGTCTCCTGGGCCCACCGTCGTACCTCGGCGAGGTTGCGCTCGACGATGCCGGGCGAGCAGAGGGTGACCCGCTCGTGGTTGAGCTGGCTGGTGATGAGGCTCCAGCCGCCGTTCTCCTCGCCCACCAGGTTCGTCGCCGGGACCCGGACGTCCTCGTAGAAGGTGTAGTTGGTGTTCTGCTCGCCCATGAGCTGCATGGGCTGCACCTTGAACCCCGGCGTGTCGGTCGGGACGATGAAGATCGAGATGCCCTTGTGCTTGCGGGCCTCCGGATTGGTGCGGGCGGCCAGCCACACGTAGTCGGCACCCGTCGCCAGGCTGGTGAAGATCTTCTGCCCGTTGATCACGTACTCGTCGCCGTCACGCACGGCCTTGGTCTGGAGGGCAGCCAGGTCCGTCCCCGCGCCCGGCTCGGTGTAGCCGATCGAGAAGTGGATCTCACCGCCGAGGATCCTCGGCAGGAACCGCTTGCGCTGCTCGTCCGAGCCGAAGTTCATGAGCGTGGGACCCACCGTGTTGATGGTGAGCATGGGCACCGGCGCGCCGGCGCGCATCGACTCGTCGAAGAACACGAACTGCTCGATGGCCGACCGGCCCTGGCCCCCGTACTGCTTGGGCCAGCCGATGCCGAGCCAACCGTCCTGGCCCATCTGCCTGACGATCCGGCGGTTGGTCGGGCCCACCCCCTCGCCGCGGGCGAGCTCCTCCTCGACCTCTGGTGTCAGGAGCCTGCCGTAGTACTCACGCAGCTCCTGGCGCAGGGCTTGCTGCTCGGGCGTTAAGCCGATGTACACCGCGGTCTCCTATCTAGAACCTGTTTCAGTCTAGGCAGAGGCGGAGCCGGGGTGCGAATGGTCGCCTAGTGGTGGGGCGGCTTGCGGCCCGTGACGCTCCAATAGAGGAGCGACGCCTGGCTCTCGATGAGGCCGGCGGTGCGGATCCCCCAGAACTCGAACCCGTACCGGTGGGCGGCCACCTGGCCCAGCATGGCGACGATGGAGCCGGCCATGGCCATGGCGTCGGCGGCGGGCGACCTGCCCTCCTGGCGGCTGGTCTCGATGACGTCGGCGATGGCGACCGTGATGCCGTTGAGCGCCCTGGTCCTCATGCCCCTGAAGCGGAGGTCTCCCTCCTCGGTGGCCAGGTCCACCACCCGGAAGACCGAGCGGTGCCGCTCCCAGTAGTCCATGAACGCCTGGACGAACCCGACCGCCGTGTCCCAGCCCCTGTCGCCCTTCCACTGGCCGTGCACGAGCGCCGCCAGGGACCCGACCTCCTCGCCCAGCTCCTCGGCCAGGACGAGGATGACCTGCTCCACGTTGGCGAAGTACTGATAGAAGGTGGCGGGCGAGGTCCCGGCGGCGCTGGCGATGTCGATGACCTTTATGTCCCGCCACGACGTCGATCCGAGCAGATCGGCCGTGCAGTCGATGAGCCGGCGCCGCGTCGCCTGGCCGCGCCGCCCGGGCACCCGGCCGTCGGTGGCCCGTAGATCCGTGGACGAGGTGTCGTTCACCGGGGCCGTCATCCGACAGAGGATACTCCCAGGTAACCACCGTCCCCCTGGTGGCTACTGGATGACGGCTCCGCCGTCGACGGCGAGGGCGTGACCGACCACGAACGAGGCGTCGTCGGTGCACAGCCACACCACGGCGGCGGCGATCTCGCGCGGGTCACCCAGGCGGCCGATGGGGGCGCTGCGCGCCATCATCTTCTCCATCGCCGGGTCGCCCCCCATGAACGCCTCGAGCATCGGCGTGCGCGTGCTGCCCGGGCACACGGCGTTGATACGGATCCCGGACTTCACGTACTCGAGGGCCGTCGCCCGCGTCAGACCGACCACGCCGTGCTTGCTGGCGACGTACGCGGGCAGGCCCGCGAACCCCATCAGCCCGGCGCCCGACGACGTGTTCACGATGGCCCCGGCACCCTGCTCGACCATCGGGGGGATCTCGTGCTTCATGCACAGGAAGACGCTGCGCAAGTTGAGCGCCATCACCCGATCCCACTCCGCTTCGGGATAGTCGACGGTGAACGCGGTGCTACCCGACGTGCCGGCGTTGTTGTGGGCGCAGTCGAGCCGCCCGTACGCGGCGACCACGTCGGCCACCATGGCCGCGACCTCGTCCGACTTCGTCACGTCGTAGGAGACGAACCGCGCCGTGCCACCGGCCTCGTTGACCGCCCGCACGGTCTCGGCCCCGGCGAGCTGGTCCACGTCGGCGACGACCACCGTCGCCCCCTCGTCGGCAAAGGCGAGGGCGGAAGCCCGCCCGATGCCGGACGCACCCCCGGTGACGAGGGCGACCCGCCCTTCCAGCCGCGTGCCCATCGCTAGCTCGACAGCCGCTGGCGGAGCTCGTGCTTGAGCGTCTTGCCCGTCGGGTTGCGAGGAACGACGTCGACGAGCTCCAGCTGCTCGGGGACCTTCTGGATCGTCAGGCCCTGGTTCTTGAGGAAGTCGACCATCTCCGTGAACTCCAGTGGGTCCGATCCGTCCTTGCTGGCGACGACGGCGCAGCAGCGCTCGCCGAGGGCCGGATCGGGCAGGCCGATGACGGCCACGTCGGCAACCTTCGGATGCCGATAGAGGAGATCCTCGACCTCCTTGGCGCTGATGTTCTCACCCTTGCGGATGATCACGTCCTTGAGGCGACCGGTGATGGCCACGAAGCCTTCCTCGTCGACCACGCCGAGGTCCCCGCTCCGGAAGTAGCCGTGCTCGTCGAACGCGTCCGCGTCCAGGCTGGCATCGACGTAGCCGCGGAACAGCTGGGGTCCCTTGACCCGGAGCTCGCCGTCCGCGATGCGCAGCTCCACGCCGGGCGAGGTGCGACCCTCGGTGTCGGCCAGCTTGTCGTCGGGATCGCCGACGGCGCCCATGGCCAGGATCGGGCATTCGGTGAGCCCGTAGCCGGAAACGATGCCCACACCGCCGAGCTCCTTCTTGACGTCGTAGTGCAGCTGGGGCGGCTTGGGAGCACCGCCGCCGGGAAAGGCGCGCACTGCGGGGAAGATCGGCTTCCCCGGCTGGCGGCGCTGGGCCTCGAGGTAGGCGAGGTGGAAGGGGGTGCCCGACCCGGCGAGGGTGACGTCCTCCCGGCTCAGGATGGCGACGGCCTCGGCGGGATCGAAACGCTCGAGGCAGATGTTGGCGCAGCCCGTCATGAGGCTGGAGAACAGCCAGGTGATCCCGCCGATGTGGGTGAAGGGGAACACCAATGCACTTCGGTCCGCCGGCCGCAGGTCCAGGGCCACGTTCATGGCCACGGCGGCAGCGGCGATCGTCGCGTCCGTGTGGCGGGCGCCTTTGGGATCGGCGGTGGTGCCCGAGGTGTAGAAGATCCACGCCGTCGGGAGGTCGGCAGGTCCGCGGGGCGCCGGTGGAGCCGGAAGGGCTGACGGATCACCGTCGGGCAGCGCCCGGTCGACCACGAGCACGTCCAGCCCGTCGCGCTCGGCCGCGATGGCGGTCGCCATCTCCGGGTAGTCGAAGCCGCGCCAGGCGGGCGGGACAACCAGCAGGCGGGCGCCGGTCTGTGCGGTCATGAAGCGCAGCTCGCGGGTCGCGGTAGATCGGAAGCACGGGGTTCTGCACCGCGCCCAGTCGCGCCAGGGCGGCCACGAGCACGAGGGACTCGATCCAGGTCGGCAGCTGCCACGACACGGCGACGCCCGGGCCCACCCCGAGGGCCGCCAGCCCGGCGGCGGCGCGCTCGGCCGCGGCCCTGTACTCGCCGAAGCTCACGCGGCGACCTGCCTCGTCGACCGCCATCAGGGCATCGGGAGTCTCGCCGGCCCGGCGCTCGACGAGCGCCCACAGGGTGCCGTCAGTGAAGCTGTCGCCTATGGGGCTCAAGCGCCGACCTCCTATTTCACGGCCACCGGGTTGACCGGCGAGCCGACCGCGTTGGTGAAGGGCTGGGGCGAGGCCTCGAGCAGGAACTCGTGCACTCCATCGCGGGCGCAGTCCTCGGCCAGCTCGTCGAGCACGAAGTTCTGACCCTGGGTCATTCCCATCTCGACCAGGTGCAGCAGGTGCACGGGCAGGATCGTGGCGTCGTCTTCGCCCGGCCACACCTCGAAGGTGAGCGTGTCGGTCGCCACCGCGGCCACGTCGCGATCGTGGAACCACTCGACGGTCATGGTCGACAGGCCCGGCGACGGCGCCCCGTACCCGGCCCTGTCGCCGCGCGCCAGCAGCTCCATCTGTCCGGTGCGGACCAGGACCACATCTCCCGCGCCGACCTCGACGCCCGCACGCGCCTCGGCGGCGTCGAGATCGGCGGCAGTGATGGCATAGCCCCCGTCCAGCCGGTTCGTACCGAGGGCGCGGGCCACGTCGAGGAGCACGCCGCGGCTCACCAGGGTCCGGATCTTGTGGATGCCGCACACCGAGGCCCCGAAGACGGTGACGCTCGACGCGTCGTTGCCGTTGTACAGCCGTCCCTCGTAGCTCACGTGCCCGAGACCATCCCAGTGTGTGGCGGCCTGCAGCCCCATCACGACCATGTCGTCGCTGGAGCAGAACTCGGCGGGGTCGCCGGTGAGCGGGGTGTTGAGCTGCACCATGGCCCGCACCGGGTTGATCCGGCCCGGCAGGATCCCGGTCTGTATCCCCTCGGCCTCCGACAGTGGAAGGGCGAGCGAGAACGACCGGCCCGTCCGCACGCAGGCCGCCGCCCGCCGGCGCACCTCGGGAGTGACGAAGTTGATCGTGCCGATCTCGTCGTCCGGTCCCCACCGCCCCCAGTTGTTGACCTTCTTCGCCAACTGGTGGAACCGCTCCGGGTAGGCCATCAGGGGATGAGGACCCCTCGGGCCACCTTGCCGTCGGCCATGTCCGCGAACACCGTCTCGACTTCGTCCAACGGGTAGGTCCGCGTCACCAGCTCGTCGAGCTTGAAGCGCCCCTGCCGGTAGAGATCGATGACGATCGGGACGTCGACGTGCGGTCGGGCGGAGCCGTAGCGCGAGCCCAGGATGCCGCGGTCGATGTGGGTGAGGGCGGCGACGCGGAACGACGCCTCGGCCGTCGGCGGCGGCACCCCGATGATGATGCAGTTGCCACCCCAGGCCAGGATGTCGACGGCCTGACGGAGGACGGTGGGGTGGCCGACGCACTCGAACGAGTGGTCGACACCGTCCGGCAGGATCTCCTTGATGGCGGCCACCGCGTCGGTCGCCCGTGCGTCCACGAAGTCGGTGGCTCCGAAGTCGCGCGCGATGGCTTCCTTGGCCGGGTTGGCGTCGACGGCGACGATGCGGACGGCTCCCGCGATCCACGCCGCCTGCACCGCGTTGAGCCCGATGCCGCCGACCCCGAAGACGGCCACGGTGTCGCCCCGACCGACCTTGGCCCGGTTCCAGACGGCGCCGGCGCCGGTCAGCACGCCGCAGCCGATGAGCGAGGCCGCCTCGAGCGGCACCGCCGGGTCGATCACCACGGCCTGGCTCTCCTTGACCACGGTGTGCTCGGCGAAGACCGACGTGTTGGCGAACATGTAGGCCGGCTCGCCCTTGTAGGTGAACGGCTGGGAGGTCTTGCCGAAGGTGTCCCGGCAGTGAGTCGGGTGGCCGCTCTCGCAGGCGTCGCACTGGCCACAGTGGCCGAGGGTCACCAGCACGACGTGGTCCCCGGTCTTCACCTTGGTGACGCCCGAACCCACCTCCTCGACGACCCCGGCGCCCTCGTGACCCATGACGAGAGGTGTGGGGAACGGGATGGTCCCGTCGATGACGCTGACATCGCTGTGGCACACCCCGGCGGCGGCGATGCGCACGCTCACCTCGTTGGCGCCCGGACCTCGGGCCTCGAGGTCCTCGGTCACGTCGATCTTGCCGTTCCAGACGACGCCCTTCACGACTCCTCCTTGTTCGTCAGCCCGGCCAGATGACGCTCTGCAGCTCGCTGTAGGCGTACAACCCGAAGTCGCCGCCATCGCGGCCCACGCCACTCATCTTGAACCCGCCGAACGGTGCCTCCAGGTTGCGCTGGGCGGTGTTGACGCCGACGTGACCCGCCCGCAGCTGCCTGGCCACCCGGAAGGCCCGCGCCGAGTCCTTCGAGTACACGTAGTCGTAGAGGCCGTAGTCGCTGTCGTTGGCGAGGGCGACGGCCTCGTCCTCGCCGTCCACTGGGACCACCACGACGACGGGACCGAAGATCTCCTCCCGGGCCACGCGCATGTCGTTGCGGCACTCGGCGAACAGCGTCGGCTCGACGTAGTACCCCCGTTCCAGGGCAGGGGGCCGGCCGCCGCCGGCGACCAATTTTGCCCCCTCCTCGACCCCGAGGCGGATGTAGTCCTCGACCCGCTGGCGCTGAGAAGCCGAGATGAGCGGCCCCACGATCGTGTCGCGCTCCATCGGGTCACCGACCTTGAGCGCTCCGGCGAAGCCCGCCAGCCGCTCGACGACCTGGTCGTAGACGGCCCGGTGCACGATGGCCCGGGTCGGCGCCGTGCAGATCTGGCCCGAGTGGAAGGCGAAGGTGCTGCCGATGGCGGTCACGGCGCTGGCGACGTCGGCGTCGTCGAGCACGACGCAGGCGCCCTTGCCGCCCAGCTCCAGCAGGAGGCGCTTCATGGTGCGGCTGCCGGCCTCGGCGATCCGCACGCCCACGGCGGTGCTGCCGGTGAAGCTCACCATGTCCACGTCGGGCGACTCGACGAGAGCGGCGGCGGCCTCGGCTCCCCTGCTGTTGACGAGGTTGACCACCCCGGGCGGCACCCCGACCTCCTCCAGGATCCGCACCAGCTCGATCACGCCGAAGGGATCCTGTGGCGCGGGCTTGATCACGACCGTGTTCCCCATGGCCAGCGCGGGCGCCACCTTGCCCGCCATGTTGCCGATGGGAAAGTTGTAGGGCGTGATGCAGGCCACGACGCCAACCGGCTGGCGCACGGCCGTGGCGCCGATGACCCCGCCCGGGGCCAGAGGGGTGGCCTCGGTGATCTTGGGGGCCAGGGGCAGGTTGAGGTCCTGGAGGGCGCCGCGCGCGTAGCGCTCGAAGCGATCGGCGCACACCGGGACCTGGAGCTTGGAGCCCACGCTGACGGTGGCGCCGGTCTCGGCGATGAGAAGCGGCAGGAGCTCCTCGGCTCGCTTGCGCACGAGCTCGGCGGCGGCGCTGAGGAGCGCCGAGCGCTCGCCCGGCGTGGTGCGGGACCAGGCGCCGAACGCTTCCCGGGCGGCGGCCGCCGCCTGCGCCGCGTCGTCGGCCGTGGCCTCGGGGGCCAGTCCGATCGGCTGCTCGGTCGCCGGGTTCACGATCTCGTAGGGAGACCCCGAGCCCTCCACCCACTTCCCCCCGATGAAGAGGTGGCGCTCGTCGTGACCAGTGACCGTCGGCGTCATGGCGGGTAGGTTATCTGACACACCGTCGGATGCGAGCGGGGGATCGCACCGTGGACCGTACGACCCGATAGGCAGGCCGGGCAACCAAGCCGCGCCTGTCCTACCCTGTCCTAACCTACGTTCCGGTCCAGGTGAGCGCACACGTGAGTCAGGCGGCCCAAAGGCGGAGAGAGTCAACCTCGGCCTTCGTCGTCCGTGCTCCTCGAGCCGAGCTCGGCCCGGTCACCCCTCGCCGCATACACCGCTCGCTCCAATGCCCGCGTCACCCCGGGCAGAGATGATGCGATGGATTCGCTCACACCCACGGACGAAGGTGGCTTTCCTGGCCGTCATAGCGACGTTCGTCGGCGTCGCAGTCCTCGTCTTCTCCACGGTGTCCCGTAGCGGCGCCAGCCAGCGGGCCTTCAAAGAGACGCCCCCCATCCCGAGCGCGGTCAATCTGACGCTCGCCCTCGATTCGATCGACACGAGCACAGGCACGATGCATCTCAGGCTCGACGCCTCGCCAGGACCACGCCTGCCACCTGCCGGCGCCGTGGTCTTCACCTCGATCGGCGAGATTCCCACGATCCCCGTCGCTCCCAACGTCGAGACCCAGGAACAAGACGCCACGACCCTCTTTCAGAAGGGGGACGAGTCGAGCTATCCATTCGAGGACTACGGGAGCACCATCCGCATTTCTGCCTTCGAGGGCACTGCTCCGATCGTCCCGGCCGGCAACCCCCGGCCGAAGGTGGCGCTCAACGTCCTTGGCGTCAGCAACCTATCCGGTTTCACGCCCACGGCACAGGTAGAGGTCGGAAAGGACGACACGTCCACGATCGTTCTCCAGATCCGGCGAACCGTGGGGATCCACGCGTGGGTGGTGGTCATGATGGCCATCTACTGGGTGGTGGCCCTTGGCGCAGTCGCAGTGGCCGTCATGGTCCTGCGGCGGAAGCGTCAGTGGGACACGGGGTTGCTGCTCTGGCTGGGCGCCTTGATCTTCGCCCTCTTCTCATTCCGCACCGCCGCCCCCGGGAACCCACCGACCGGCACCGTCCTCGACTACTACGCAGTGTTCGAGGCGGTCGGCATCGTCGTCGCGATGCTCATCGTGCTGATCGTCCACTATGTCGTCCAGCCGCCCGAGAGGCTCAATATGACGCCTCCACCGTGACCCTCGACCGACCGTTTCGTGAAAAGGCGCTGACAGGACGCTGACATCGGGCGTTACCTGCTGCTGCCCTGCGGTTAGTATCTGACACACCGTCGGATGCGAGCTGGGATCGGAGGCCACGACCGCCATGGAGTTCGGGATCTTCGTCCAGGCTCACCTGCCTCGGCGCCGGCTGGAGGCCGACCCCGACGCCGAGCACCACGCCATCATGAACGAGGTCGAGCTGGTGAAGGCGGCCGACCGGGCGGGGTGGAAGTACGTGTGGGTCACCGAGCACCACTTCCTGGACGAGTACTCCCACATGTCGGCCAACGAGGTCTACCTCGCCCACCTGTCCGCGGTGACCGAGCGGATCCACGTCGGCTCGGGCATCTTCAACCTCAACCCGCAGGTCAACCACCCGGTCCGGGTGGCGGAGCGGGTGGCCATGCTCGACCATCTGAGCGACGGCCGCTTCGAGTTCGGCACGGGGCGGGGCGCCGGCAGCCGTGAGGTCACCGGCTTCGGCATCGAGAGCACGGCGGTGACCAAGGAGGTGTTCGACGAGGTCATCCCGGAGTTCCTCCGGATGTGGAACGAGACCGAGTACCACCACCACGGGAAGGCCTTCGCCGTGCCCACTCGCAACGTGCTGCCCAAGCCCTGGCGCCGGCCTCATCCGCCGATGTGGATGGCGGCGGGGAACCCGCCGACCTACGAGAAGGCCGCCCGGCTCGGGGTCGGCGTCCTCGGCTTCAACACCTCGGCCATCAGCGCCATGGCGCCGATGGTGCAGGCCTACAAGAACGCCATCGGCGAAGCCGAGCCCGTGGGCGCCTACGTCAACGACAACGTGATGATCACCAACGGCGTGGTGTGCCTGGAGGACGGCCGCAGGGCACGCCAGGTGGTCCAGGACATGGGGCTCGGCTATCTCCAGAGCCTCGTCTTCCGGTACCACGACACCTTCCCCAAGCCCGAGGAGGTGCCCGACTGGCCGGCTCTGCTGCCCGAGCCCACGCCCGAGGACGTCGATCTCCGCATCAACGAGGGCTACATGCTCTGCGGGGATCCCGACGAGGTGCTCGAGCAGGTCCGGCGCTACGAGAGCGTCGGCGCGGACCAGCTCGTCTTCGGCCTGCCGATCGACATGCCGATGGACGCAGCCCTCGAGACCATCCGGCTGTTCGGCGAGCACATCATCCCCAAGCTCGACGGCGACCCGGTGCACCGGTCGACCCGCTTCCGCGACGCCGCCGCGGCGGCGTCAGGGGCGCGGCTGAGTCGCGTCGCCGACGCGGATCGCTGCACGTTCGCCGGCGTCGGCGGGCCGGAGGCGTTCTTGTCGCGGCTGCATAGCGGAAACGCGCCGCAGACACTGCAGGGTCGTGCCGCGGCGGTCCAAGCGGTCGTTCTTGTCGCGATCACGATCGGGCCCGAGCCCGAGCCGAGCCGCCTGCTGGCGCAGCTCGTACTTGAGCACCTTGCCGCTGGCGTTGAGCGGGAGGGCGTCGACGAGCTCGACATGGCGGGGCACCTTGTAGTTGGCCATGGCGGCACGGGACCAGTCGATGACCTCGGCCGGCGTCAGCTCCTCGCCAGGCCGGGGGATCACGAACGCCACGCCGACCTCGCCCATCCGCTCGTCGGGAACACCCACCACCGCGGCCTGGGCCACCTTGGCGTTCCCGAGCAGGATGTTCTCGATCTCGGCCGGGTAGGCGTTGAACCCGCCGACGATGAACATGTCCTTCTTGCGGTCGGTGATGCGCAGGTACCCGCGCTCGTCCATGACGCCGATGTCGCCGGTGTGCAGCCAGCCGTCGGCGTCGATGGTGGCGGCGGTCTCCTCGGGCTCGTCGAAGTAGCCCTTCATCACGTTGTACCCGCGGACGACGACCTCGCCGGGCTCACCAGTCGGTACCTCGTGGCCGGCGTCGTCGACCACCCTGACCTCCGTGTCGGGAATGGCGCGGCCGGAGGTGTTGGCGATGGTCTCCGGGTCGTCGTCGTAGCGGCACATGCTCACGGTGCCGGTCGACTCGGTGAGCCCGTAGCCGGTGATGATCGTGCTGGAACGTCAGCTCGCTGCGCATGCGCCGGATCATCTCGACCGGGACCGCGGCCGCACCGGTGACGGCGAGGCGCAGCGAGGACAGGTCGTAGCTGTGGCGGTCGGGGTGGTCGAGGATCGACTGGTACAGGGTCGGCGGCCCCGGCAGCATCGAGATGCGCTCCTCGGCCACGCGCTCCAGCACCGCCGGGACGTCGAACACGGCGTGGGGCACGACCGTCGCCCCCACGATGATCGACGCGAGGAAGCCGGCCTTGTAGCCGAAGGTGTGGAAGAAGGGGTTGACGATCAGGTAGCGGTCACCCTGGCTCAGGCCCACGACGTCGGCCCAGACGCGAAATACCCGGAGGGTCTGGTCGTGGGTGACCATGGCGCCCTTGGGCCGCCCGGTGGTGCCGGAGGTGAAGATGATGTCGGACAGGTCGTCGGGCCCGACCGCAGCCATCCGGCGCTCGACGTCGGCCGGATCCACCTTGTCGGCGCCGCTCAGGTAGTCGGCCCACGACAGGGTGCCGTCGGGAGCTTCGCCCCGCATCACGACGATGGCGTCCAGCGTGGACGGACCGGCGGCCTGGCGCAGCGACTCGACGTAGTCGACGCCGAGGAAGCCGGACACGGTGAGGACGACGCGCGCCCCGCTCTTGGCGATGACGTACGCGGCCTCTGGTCCCTTGAACCGGGTGTTCAGCGGCACGAGCACCCCGCCAGCCGACAGCACACCCAGGGCGGCGATCACCCACTCGGAGACGTTGGGCGCCCAGATGGCGACGCGGTCGCCCGCGCTCGACGCCGACGGCCATCGCCGCGCCGGCCGCCCGGCTGACCGCGGGCGCCAGCTCGGCGTAGGTCAACCGGCTGGTCTCGTCGACCAGCGCCTCGAGATCCGCGTAGCGCTCGGCCGAGGCGGCCACGAGCGCCGGGACGGTGCGAGGCGACCCGTAGCTGCTCACTGGGTCATCACGGGTTCAGGCCAGCTCCCGCTCCAGGCGGGCGACCAGCTCGACGATCTCGGCCGCGCAGCCGTGAAAGTCCTCGACCTCTCCCCCGGCCGGGTCGTCCACGTCCTCCCAGGGCTCGAGCTCGACCTCGTCCAGGTGGAGGGCCTCGACGCGGTCCGGCAGCGTTCCCGGTGTACCGGGGAGATCCCTGCACAGCCGACGGAGCGTCGCCGTGCGGGTGGCAGCCGAAGGATGCCGACGGCGGACGTGCTCCACGTGCTCGCGGGCGAGCCCCACGACCAGGTCGGCCTCGTCCAGGTCGCGCTGGCGGATCTGACGGCTGCGGTGCCCGTCGGCGGCGAGGCCGACGCCTTCGAGAGCGGACCGGGTGCGCCAGCTCATGGGCTGGCCCTCGACCACGTGCGTACCCGCCGTGGTGATCCGGACCGAGCCCGATCGGGCCAGGGCGGCGCCCGCCATCACCGACCTGGCCGCGTTGCCGGTGCACAGGAACACGACGTGGTGCCGACCGGCGTCGACCTCGACACCCTGCTCCAGCTCGTCGCGCAACCTGCCTCCCTGCTCTCCTGACCCGATGTTAGGTGAGGGCGCAGGCGTGGCCGTCAACGAGCGGCGGGCCCGATCGGGTGGGTCCGGCGGACTCAGGGACGACGCCTGCCGGCGGGCGCGACCGACGGCCCCGGGTTGGGGAGTCCCTGATGCGCCGACTCGCCCGCGCGGTGCAGACTGCCCCCGATGACCACCATCGCAGAGCTCGTCCTCAGCCGGGCCGAGGAGCACGGGGCCCGGACGGCCGTCCTCTTCGAGGACCGAGCCTGGACGTGGGCCGAGTACGCCCAGGCCTGCGTCGAGCGGGCATCGGTCCTCGTCGAGATGCGCCGACCGGGCCCGTTCCACGTCGGCGTCCTTCTCGACAACGTGCCCGAGTTCCCCATGTGGCTCGGCGCCGGCGCGCTCGTGGGGGCCACGATCGTCGGCGTCAACCCGACCAGGCGGGGCGCCGAGCTGCAGCGCGACATCACCCACACCGAGTGCCAGCTCATCGTCACCGAGCGGATCCACCGGCCCCTGCTCGAGGGCCTCGACCTGGGGTTGTCAGAGGACCGCGTGCTCGACGTCGACTCGGACCGGTACGCGACGCTGCTGACCCAGGCTCGGGGCGCGGCGCGACCCGAGACGCGGCCGGTTCCGAGCGAGCGGTACCTCCTCCTGTTCACCTCCGGCACGTCCGGGCAGCCCAAGGCGTGCATCTGCTCGCAGGGCCGGTTGGCGCGCATCGGCCAAGCCGCCGCCAAGAACTTCGGCATGACTCCCGACGACGTCTGCTACGAGGTGATGCCCCTGTTCCATTCGAACGCGCTGATGGCCGGCTGGGCGCCGACGCTGGCATCGGGCGCGGCGACAGCGCTGCGGCGCAGGTTCTCGGCTTCCGGGTTCCTCCCCGACGTGCGCAGGTACGGCGCCACCTACTTCAACTACGTGGGCAAGCCGCTGTCGTACATCCTGGCCACACCGGAGAGGTCCGACGACGGCGAGAACCCGCTCCTCCTCGCATTCGGCAACGAGGCGGCTGACCTCGACATCGAGCGCTTCGGCGCCCGGTTCGGCTGCAGGGTGGTCGACGCCTACGGCTCCACGGAGGGCGGCGTCACGGTCGGGCGAACGCCCGACATGCCACCTGGCGCCCTCGGCCGGGCGCCCGAGGGCACGGTGGTGCTCGACCTGGAGACGGGCGAGGAGTGCCCGCCGGCCGAGTTCGACGATCGCGGCAGGCTGCTCAACCCCGACGCGGCCATCGGCGAGCTGTCCGCCCGATCGGGGGGGCTCGGGTTCGAGGGCTACTGGAAGAACGAGGAAGCCGATGCCGAGCGCGTCAGGGAAGGCGTGTACCGCACCGGCGACCTGGCCTACCGGGACGCCGAGGGCTTCTTCTACTTCGCCGGGCGGGACTTCGACTGGCTCCGGGTGGACGGCGAGAACTTCGCCGCCGCGCCGGTGGAGCGCATCCTGGCCCGTCATCCCGACGTGGTCCTGGCCGCCGTCTACGCCATCCCCGATCCCGGCGTGGGCGACCAGGTCATGGCGGCCCTGCAGCTTCGGAGTGGGCGGGACTTCGATCCCGTGGGGTTCGCCGAGTTCCTGGCCGCGCAGCCAGACCTCGGTACGAAATGGGCTCCCCGCTTCGTCCGCGTCACCGCCCAGCTCCCGGTCACCCCGACGAGCAAGGTCCTCAACCGCGTGCTGCGGCGCGAGCGCTGGGAGTGCAGCGATCCTGTGTGGTGGCGCCCGAGCACGTCCGAGCCCTACCGGCGTGTCACCGGCGAGGACATCGCCGACCTGCGGGCCGCGTTCGCAGCGAGGGGCCGGCTGAGCTCGCTCGAGGCGGGCTGAGCGGGTCATATCTCTTGACAGATATATAGCTGATAGGTCATGCTGTACGGCGATGGTTGCGTTCGAGGTGCTGGCCGAGCCGAACCGGCGGCGCATACTGGACCTCCTCCGTGACGGGGAGCGCCCCGTCGGCGACCTGGTCCACGCCCTGGCCGTGAGCCAGCCGGCGGTGTCCAAGCATCTCGGCGTGCTGCGCGACGCCGGTCTCGTCGAGGCGAGGATCGACGCCCAGCGCCGCCTCTACCGCGTCAGGGCCGAGCCGTTGCGCCAGATCGACGACTGGATCGCGCCGTACCGGGCGCTGTGGACCTCCAGCCTCGACGCCCTCGAACGCCACCTCGACGACATGGACGACACGGACGACATGGACGACTCCCCCGAGCCGAAAGGAGGCCGACATGGACGGCCAACTGCTCCAGACCGATGAGCGCTTCCGCCTGCGCTTCAGCCGCCAGCTCGCACACTCCCCGGAGAAGGTGTGGCGGGCCATCACCGAGCCCGAGCACCTCGAAGCCTGGTTCCCCGGACGCATCGTCGGCGAATGGGTCGTGGGCTCGAAGCTCCAGTTCCACGGCGAGTACCCGATGATGGACGGCGAGGTGCTGGCCGTCGAGGAGGGCTCGCTGCTCGAGTTCCGATGGGGGCCCGACACGCTCCGTCTGGAGATCGCGCCCCGGGGCGCCGGCTGCACGCTCACCCTCACCGACACCTTCGACGAGCTCGGCAAGGCGGCACGCGACGCGACCGGATGGCACGAGTGCCTCGACCGGCTCGGCGACCACCTCGACGGGACGCCGCTGCGGCCCTGGGGCGACCGGTGGAAGGAGATCAACCGCGCCTACGTCGAGCAGTTCGGTCCCGAGGCGTCGACCGAGGGGCCGCCTGCCGGCCACTAGTGGCTGGCGGTCAGCGGTCGACGCCGAGGATCAGCCCGCTGGTCGGCACGCCGGTGCCGGCGGTGACGAGGACGTGCTCGACCGCCTTGACCTGGTTGACCGACGTGCCCCGCACCTGGCGGACGCCCTCGGCGATGCCGTTCATGCCGTGGATGTAGGCCTCGCCGAGCTGGCCGCCGTGGGTGTTGATCGGGAGGGCGCCGCCGAGCTCGATGTTGCCGTCGCGGAGGAAGTCCTTGGCCTCGCCCCGCCCGCAGAAGCCGAACTCCTCCAGCTGGCACAGCACGAACGGCGTGAAGTGGTCGTAGATGACCGCAGTCTGGATGTCGGTCGGGGCCGAGGCCCGCCGTCGCCCAGAGCTGGCGGGCCACGAGGCCCATCTCCGGCAGCCCGGTGAGGTCTGTCGCGGTAGTAGCTCGTCATCATCTCCTGCTCGTCGCCAGCCCCCTGGGCCGCGGCCTTGATGACGACCGGCGGCTGACGCAGGTCGGCGGCCCGCTCGACGCTGGTGACCACCAGAGCCTGGGCGCCGTCGCTCTCCTGGCAGCAGTCGAGCAGGTGCAGCGGCTCGACGATCCAGCGCGACGCCTGGTGGTCCTCCAGCGTGATCGGCTGCTCGTAGAACCAGGCCGCCGGGTTGGTCGCCGCGTGCTTGCCGGTCGGCGACGGCGACCCGGCCGAAGTCCTCGCTGGTGGCCCCGTACTCGTGCATGTAGCGCGGTGGCGAACATGGCGACCCACTGGGCCGGCGTGAGCAGGCCGAAGGGCGCGTACCAGGCGAAGTGGGCGCTCTCGGCCGTCGGCACCGGCGGCCGGTCCTGCACGCCGGCGCCGAAGCGCCGGCCCGATCGCTCGTTGAACGCCCGGTAGCAGACGACGACGTCGGCGACGCCGGTCGCGACGGCCATCGCCGCCTGCTGGACGGTGCCGCACGCCGCGCCGCCGCCGTAGTGGATGCGGCTGAAGAAGCTGAGCTCGCCGATGCCGAGGTTGCGGGCGATCTCGATCTCGGGGTTGGTGTCCATGGTGAAGGTGACCATGCCGTCGACCAGTCGGCGGGTCGAGGCCGGCGTCGTCGAGCGCCGCCGCCGTGGCCTCGACGGCCAGGCGCAGCTCGCTGCGTCCGGAGTCCTTGGAGAACTCGGTGGCGCCGATGCCGGCGATCGCGGCCTTGTCCCGCCAGTTGGTTCGAGGTCGTCACGTCGTCGTCTCTCGGAAGAGCGAGACGACGGTGCCGGTCACGTGGTCGCCGAGGCTGTTGGCACCCTTGACCGCCACCTCGACCGGCCGTCCGTCGTCCTTCGCGGTGACCGTGCCCGTCAGTCACCATGGTGTCGCCCGGGTAGTTGGGAGCGCCGAGACGGATGGCGACCCGCTCGAGCACGGCGTCGGGGCCGGCCCAGTCGGTGACGAACCGCCCGACGAAGCCGTTGGTGCTGAGGATGTTCATGAAGATGTCCTTCGACCCGCGCTCTGACGGCCAGGCCGGGATCGTGGTGGACGTCCTGGTAGTCGCGGCTGGCGATGGCGGTGGCGACGATGAGCGTGCGGGTGAGCGGGATCGACGAGCTCGGGCAGCACGTCTCGCCGACGTTCACGTCGTCGATAGGCGAGCGTCGTCGCGGCCGTCATCTGGTGGCCGCCCGCGATGTCGCGCCCGAGCCGGGCCAGCTGCGGCTGGCGCCACCCAGCATCACCTCGATCTGCTTGCCCCAGAGGAAGTACCGGTGGATCGGGATAGTCCACGTCGGCCCCCAGTCCCGCCGTGCAGGTGCTGGGTGGCGTGGACCACCCGTTGGCCGGCCTCGGCCGCCCACCACTTGGCGACCGCGACCGCCGTCGACGGCGTCCATTCCCTGCGATCGAGCCGCCAGGCCGCCTGCCACATGGTGGCCCGCATGGCCTCGGTGTCGATGTAGGCGTCGGCCGCCTTGAGGGCGGCCCCCTGGAAGGTCGACAGCGGCCGGCCGAACTGATGACGGTCCGCCGGTGTACTCGGCCGCCATCCTGAGTGCCTCCTCGGCCACGCCCAGCTGGATGGCGCACAGCGCCACCACGGCCCGGTCGAGGATCCACCGACGGCGCCGTCGTCGCCGTCGCGGGCGTCCCGAGCACATCCTCGGGCGAACGAGCGCGCCGTCGAACGTGAGGTGGGCGGCGATCCGCCGGTCGGTGGTCTCGGCCGGCTCGGCGGCCCACGCCCGCGCCGGCGGGATCGACGATGAACACGCCCTGGCCCCCGTCTGGCAGCGGGCCGGCACCAGCACGCGGGCCGCAAGATGGGCGGCGGGCACGCTCGACCGCCGTGCCGTCGAGGCGCCAGCCCGTCGCCGTCGGCGCCGCGGTCGACACCCGGGGCGAGGGTGCCCGATCCGACCTCGGTGAGCGCCGCGGTGAGGACCGTCTCGCCCTCGACGACGCCGGGCAGCCAGCGGCGCGCTGCTCGGGTGTACCGAACTCGGCGATCGGCAACGCCCCCATGGCGACGGTCGGCAGCAGCGGCACCGGCGCCACCCGCCTCCCCTGCTGCTCGAGCACCAGGCACAGCTCGATGATCCCGTAGCCGCTCGCCGCCGACGTCCTCCGGTAGGGCGATGCCCAACAGGTTGGCCTCGGCCAGCTTGGACCACAGGGCGCGGTCGATCCGGTCGGTTCCTCTCTCGACCTCCTTCACCCGCTCGGGCGTGGCCTGGTCGGCGAAGATCCGGGCCGCCAGGTCGGAGATCGCCTGCTGGTCCTCGGAAAGGGTGAAGTCCATCAGCCTGGCGCCGGATGGAACTGGGGCAGCGTGAGCTCGTCGTCGAAGGCGACCAACTCCAGCTCGAGGGGCATGCCGATCCGCACGTCGGCGGGGTCGACGCCGATCACGTTGGACACCAGCCGGGTCCCCTCCTCCAGCTGGACGAGACCGACCACGAGGGGATAGTCGAAGGCGGGCACCTGGGGGTGGTGGTTGACGACGAAGCTGTACAGCGTCCCCCGCCCCGTGGCTTCGACCGTGTCCCACTCGAGCGAGCGACACCGGGCACACATCGGGCGAGGCGGATGACGCAGCTCGCCACACGACTGGCAACGCTGGATGAGAAGCTGGCCGTCGTCGGGCTCCCTCGAAGAAGAAGGCGTTGTCCTGGGTCACCGCCGGCCGCGGACGCGTTCGGCCGGTCGCCGGTCTCTCGCGCTCCGTGCCCGGCCGGAACTTGAGGATCCGGAACCGCATGCTCCCGACCAGCTCGCCCTGCTGCATCGTGGTAGTCGCTGCGCGTGGTGACGAAGTGGCCGTCGCCGAGCGCCGTCTTCTTCTCGTCGGAGATCGACTCGATCGTCGACGTCATCGACAGATGGTCCCCGAGGCGAAGGTAGCGGTGGTACTCCTGCTCGCAGTCGGTGGCGACGACCGACGTGAAGCCGGCGGCGTCGAGGATCGCCATGAGCTCGTCGCGCGTCGCTTCGCCACCGGTCGCGGGACGGGGCCTGACGCCCCGCATCACCCAGGCCTGGAGCATGACCGGCGGCGCAACGATGCCGCCGTGGACAGATCGGCGCGCCGCCTCGTCATCGGTGTAGACGGGGTTGGTGTCGCCGATGGCCTCGCACCAGTGGCGGATCATCGCCTGGTTGACGGCGTCGGCGCCGCGCTCCGCGGGCCCGACGCCTCGGCCCTCGAAGGACCGCGCCTTCTCCAGGAAGGCGTCGCTCACCGCGGTGACCGGGCCATACCCAGTCCCACGCTGGCCACGATCTCGCGCTGGACCTCGTTGACCCCGCCGCCGAAGGTGTTGACCTGGGCGGCCCGCGCCGCCCGCTCGAGGTCACCGTGCAGCACGGCGCCCGGCTCCGAGGCCGGCAGGTAGCCGAGCGGTCCCAGTATGCCGAGGAGCGTGCGGTAGACGTCGATCAGGCACTCGGTGCCGTAGACCTTGACCGCCGAGGAGTCCGCCGGGTTGAGCGTGCCGGCGGCCGTGTCAGCTGTCATGCGCCAGTTGAGGAGCTTCATGGCTTCCAGCCGGGCGTGCGTCCGGGCCAGGTCCATCTGGACCCAGGGCTGGTCGAGGACGGCGTCCCCGCCGGCGGCGGGCGTGGCTGCCGCCCACGCCCGCACCTCGTCCCAGAGCCGGTGAGCCATCCCGCCCATGGCGGCGAGACCGACCCGCTCGTGGTTGAGCTGGGTCGTGATCATGCGCCAGCCCTCGTTCTCCTTCCCCACCAGGTTGGCAGCCTGCACCCGCAGGTCGTCGTAGTAGGTGGCGTTGGTGCGGACGCCGCCCACGGTGACGATCGGGGACACCTTGAAGCCCGGCGACGCCGTGGGCACGAGGAGGATCGAGATCCCCTTGTGCTTGGGCGCGTCAGGATCGGTGCGCACGGCGAGCCAGACGTAGTCCGCGTCCTGCGCCCCGCTGGTGAAGACCTTGTTCCCGTTGACGACGTACTCGTCGCCGTCCCGGACGGCCCTCGTTCGCAGCGACGCCAGGTCGGTCCCCGCCTCGGGCTCGGTGTAGCCGATGGCGAAGTGGATCTCGCCACCGAGGATCCCGGGCAGGAACCGCGCCTTCTGGTCCTCGGTGCCGAACCTCATGAGGGTGGGGCCGACGGTGTTGAGCGTGACGAAGGGGATGGGCGCACCGGCGCGCTGCGCCTCGTCGAAGAAGATGAACTGGTCGGTCGGCGGCCGACCCTGTCCCCCGTGCTCCTTGGGCCAGCCGATCCCCAGCCACCCGTCGGCACCCATCTGACGAACGAGCCGCCGGTACAGCGGACCACCCTCGCCAGGCCCGCCGAGCTCGGTGCGGACCTCCTCGGGCAACAGCCGCGCGAAGTACTGGCGCAGCTGCTGTCGCAGCTCTTTTTGCTCGGTCGTGTAGTCGAGGAACATCGCAGAACCAGCCCGCGCAGAAACCTAACAGAGCGTCAGGCGGCCGCTTCGCGGCGGCGGCACATTCCCTCGGCCGGCCTCCCGGGCCGGCCCTAGTCGCCGACCGGCGCTACAGCGATGCGAACTCGGGCCTGCTGCTGCTCGGATCGAACTCGTAGCGCTCGCCGGGCACGGGCACGATCACCAGCGGGCACGGCGTGTGCTGGGCGCACTGCTGGGCGACCGACCCGAGCTGCAGGCCGGCGAACCCGCCTCTGCCCCGGGCGCCGACGACGAGCAGGTCGGCCCCTTCGGCCGCCTCCACCAACGCCAGCGACGCCGGGGACGGCGCCACGTGCCGGCGGAGCTGGAGGTCATCCCGAACGACGAGGCCGGCGAGGCTGTCCTCCACCACCCGGAGGGCACTCTCCTCGAGCGCCTCGACGGTGAGCGCCGCGCCAGGTGACGCCGCTGACTTCGGCCCTTGGTCGGGGTAGCTCCAGGCGTGGACGACCTCGACCGAAGCTCGCCGGAGGTTCGCCTCGGTCAGGGCCCAGCTGAGCGCCTGGCGGGCGCCGGGGGAGCCGTCCACCCCGACGACGATCCTCCTCGTGTCGGGCCGACCCCCCGATCGCGGCTCGTCGCCTTCGAGCATGGCCAGCCACCTTTCCTTCGGCAGACGGACAATTCGACCGCATCGTGGGCGTCGGCGCCAGCATTTGGGCTGCTCGGGCGCGGGGCGGCGAAGCCGCTTGGGGACTTCCCCGGTTCCACCTTTCGTCGAAAGTGGGCGACGCGCTGGCGGTCGCGGTGCCCAATTTCGACAACACATGGAACCGCGCGGGTCCCCCACGGGGCCGTCCCTGGCCGGATTACAGAGGCCCAGACGCGCACCGGCCGGGGCCCCGAAGGACCCCGGTCGGTGCGTCACGGTCCGGCGCGTGGCCGGAGATCGCGTGTGGCCGTGTCAGCGAAGTCCGAGCTTCGCCGAGCAGGCCGGCCAGGGGCCCCAGCCCTGCTGGGCCTGGAGCTTCTGGGCGGCGGCGTCCTGCTGGGCCGGAGAGGCCCCGGCAGGGCTCCCGGACATGCCCACGCTGTTCCACGTCTGCTGCGTGAACTGGTAGGCCCCGGAGAAGCCGTTGCCGGTGTTGGTCGAGTAGTTGCCACCCGACTCGCACTGGCGAAGCGCGGCCCACACGCCACCAGCCACGCTCGAGTTGGACGACGAGGCGACCGCCTGGTGCTGCGGAGCGGTCCACGTCGCCGTGTGCTGGACCGGCGCCGGAGCAACCGGCGCGCTGTGGGTCACGGGCGCCTGCTGCCCAAGGGCGGCCGCCCAGGTGTTCGGGCCGACGACGCCGTCGACACTCAGTCCCTTCGAGGACTGGAAGGCACGGGTCGCGCCCTCGGTCAGGGGACCGAAGATCCCATCGATGGGGCCGACCTGGGTGAACCCGTCCCGGGCGATTGCCGCCTGGAACGTCTGGACGTCCGCGCCCTGCTGCCAAGGCGCCGTGAGCGACAGCTCACGGGTGGGCGCCGCTGTGGTCGCGGCCAGCGAGAAGTGCGGGATGGCTGCGAGGACGAGATCGCCGATTTCCGGAGTCGCCGGCTTCGGGCCGGGAGTGGCGGGGGCGGCGGTGGCCGGCTGGCCAGTAGAGAGAGCGGTACCCATGGCAGCGCCTGCGGCGACCGCCGAGCTAGCGAATGCGGAGAGTCGGTGCTTGCGCATTTATGCGCCTCCTTGAAGTCACGGAAACCCCGGGGGGCTTCAGGTGTGGCGTGAAATGCGGGCAGACCGTCGGTACGCATGCGACTCGCGAGCCGGACTGGATCCCCAGCGTCTGGCCCTGGATGTCGAGGTCCGTACGAGGTGCGGACGGAAAACCCTGTTTCGCTGGACCGAGGGGCACTCCTCCTTTCTGTGGCCCCAGCGGAAGTTCCCGCTGACGACTGGCCGCGTTCGATCGAGATTTCAGTTGTGGTGGAAGACCTTGAGCAGGTTGTCGGCTGGGCGCGCTTGGTGGGATCTGGCTGAGGTTTGGCTACACCGGGCCATCGACATCGACGGCGCGCCGAAACAGATAAATATGTGCAGCGGCCGCTAACTTAGACAACCACCCCGCAGTGACGCAAATCAGTAGAAAAGCGCAGGTGAACGTGCTCATCACTGCATCGTGGATCTCGCTCGACGTTAGAGAGCGTCCACACTGCGTTCAAGGCTTTCTCCTCGAGACACCGCGAGGCCTGCTTGCTGGAGCGGCGAAGTGGTCGGACAAGGGGATCGGGGACTCTGACGGGGCAAAGCGTCCTCGTTTTACCCGCTCACCGGAGTCCAAACCTCATAACCGCCAACCCGGCCACACAGGGCGCCGGCCCCGGCAGAAGCCGTCAGGTCGGGCTCCGACGGTCTCCCGACCGAGGCGATTTTTCCGTTGACGACCGAAGGGCCCGGGCGTATGTTCTCGCTGGAGCCCCGAGGGGACGACCGAAGGGCCGGCTCGAGAGGGAAACCTCGAGGGAAGGTCCGGAGGAAATTTCCTTGGGGTTCCGCCCTGTCCGGGGAAGGTCTGGGGGATGGCGAGCACCGGTGAGGCTCGTGGGCGTCGCTACGCTGGGGTCACCGTGAGCCAGGTCGAGACGTCCCCCGACGTCGCACCCGCCAACACCGATCCGGTCGCCGACGAGGGCGACCACGACCGCATGACCCACATCGTGCTCGGTGGCCTGCGCAGCGGCGAGGAGTTCGTCCCCACCGGCACGAGCGTGGCCGAGGGCATCATCAACCAGGTGCCGGTCCGGGCCCTCTGTGGCAAGGTCTGGGTCCCCGGACGTGACCCCCGCCGCTACCCGCTGTGCCCCACGTGCAAGGAGATCGCCCAGTCGTACGGCTGGAAGGTGCCCGCCGGCTGAGCACTGGCGGCGGCGGGGATGGCGCCCCGTCCGGGGCGGCGAAGCCGCCAGGAAGAGAGCGGCGCTACTCGACGAGCAGCACGATGGCGACCGCCGTCCCCACGACCACGATCACTCCCCGCAGCAGCGAAGCCGAGAGGCGGCGGCCGACCGTGGCGCCCAGCTGTCCGCCGATGATCGAACCGGCGGCGAGGACTCCCGCTGCCCCCCAGGCCACGTGGGCGACGGCGATGAAGAGAAGGGCCGCCACCCCGTTGACCAGCATGGCCAGCACGTTCTTGGCCGCGTTCAGCCGCTGCAGGTCGTCGGACAGGAAGATGGCGAGGAGGGCGATGAGGATCACGCCCTGGGCGGCCCCGAAGTACCCGCCGTAGACACCGGTGGCGAACACGGTGACGCCGAGCCCCACGCCACCGTGGCGGCCGCCCCCCTCGCGCCGGGCGGCCAGGCGCCGGCTCAGCTCGGGCTGGGCCAGGACGAGCCCGCAGGCCACCAGGATGAGGACGGGAACGATCGTGCGGAACACGGCGCCCGGCAGCACGAGGAGCAGCACGCCTCCGGTGAGCCCGCCGGCGACGGCCGGCACGCCCAGGACCACCAGCCGCTGGCGCTGACCCGACAGCTCCCGCCGGTAGCCGACGCTGCCACTGACGACACCGGGCACCAGTCCCACGGTGTTGGTGACGTTGGCGGTCACCGCCGGGTACCCGACGGCCAGCAGGGTCGGAAAGGTGATGAGCGACCCGGAGCCGACGATCGTGTTGATCGTCCCGGCGGCCAACCCGGCAGCGAAGATCGCCACGGCGGTCGACGCGGACATGAGGTCGGTCTAGGCCACGGCGCCCGAGCTGTCGAACGACCCCGGCCGGGCGTGCGGTCTAGAGTGCCCTGCCGTGCGCCCCGGTGACGAGGTACCCGACTTCGAGCTCGTGGCCGACAACGGCCAGCCCGTCCGCCTCTACGAGGAGCTGGACAAGGGCCCGGTCACGCTGTTCTTCTACCCCAAGGCCATGACGCGGGGATGCACCCAGGAGAGCTGCCACTTCCGCGACCTCGGAGCCGAGTTCGAGGCCCTCGGCGCTCGCCGCCTCGGCATCAGCGCCGATTCGGTGGAGCGGCAGCAGCAGTTCAGGACCAAGCACGACTTCGACTACCCGCTGCTCTCGGATCGTGACCGGCGGGTGGCCCAGGTCTTCGGCGTGAAGCGGCCGGGGCCGCTCTTCAATCGCCGCGCCACCTTCGTCATCGGTTCGGACCGGCGCCTGCTGGCCAGCATCTCCAGCGAGCTCAACATGGACAAGCACGCCGACGAGGCCCTGTCGGTCCTGCGCGCCGCCCAGGCGGGCCAGGGCATGTCCGGCGGCTAGCAGAGGCCCCTAGCGCATCTCCCGCTCGACGCGGCGCGTCACCTGACGCTCGACCACGAAGGCGAGGAAGGGAACGAAACCGGCGCCCACGACGGCCGCCATCTGGCGCACCGTCCACCGGCCCCGCCGCGCCAGATCGTAGGCGGCCGCCAGGTAGACGATGTAGAGGATGCCGTGGATGGGGCCGACCACGGCGACCACCCCGCGATAGCCGGCGGCGTACTTCAGCGGAACACCGACGAGCACGAGGATCAGCAGGCCCACCCCCACGATGTACGCCATCACCCGGTAGCGGAGGAGCGCGCCACTCACGTGGGGTGCCGCCAGGTCTTGCGCCTGCCGCTGGCGTTCAACTGGGCCAGGTAACGGTTGTAGGCGGCCAGCGCCTCGTCCTCCTCGTCCCGGTACCTCGGAGCGGCAGGCCGCGGCTCTGCTGTGGCCGTCCCGTTGGCACTGGCCCCGTTTGCGCTCGCCCCGTTCGTGCTGACGCCGGGGGCCGCCTCCCGGCGCCTGACGCTGGCGCGGTCGGGTCGCTCGTGCAGCAGGTCCCACCACATGTAGACGACGACGCCCGCCAGCAGTGGCCACTCGAAGGCGTAGACGTAGCTCAGCGTGTTGCCCGACAGCGCCCGGCTGGCCTGCCACCACGTCAAGCCGGCCATGGTCGCCACCAGCACGAGCATCGTGACGTGCAGGAGAACGGCCCGAGGCGTGAGCCAGGTGCGACGCACGCCGCCAGCCTACGTCCGGCCCCCGCGCCCCCTCACCTCGGGGCCGGGCCCGGCGTCGGGCTCAGTCGACGGCGGCGAGCGTCAGCTCCGGGTGCTGGGCCGCCACCATGCGGCGCATGCCCTCTCGCCAGTGGACCGTGGTCTCTCCGACGAGCTCGCGCAGACGGCTGTTGTCGGTCGTCACGCTCTCCAGGGCCAGCTCGGTGTGCTCGAAGCGGGGCTCGCGGCCCACCAGGCGGCCGAGGTACTCCGACCACTCCTCGATGCTCACGGCGTCGTTCCCCGCCCAGTTGACGATCGTGGCCGGCACGCCGGCCACCTCGAGCAGGCGCGGCACCATGGCGACGATGTCCGTCTCGTGGATCGGATTGAAGATGCTCGGCGCGTTGGTGTGAACGGCGATGGGCTGGCCGGCCAGGATCATCTCGAGGTGGAACAGCGGCCAGCCTCCGTTGTCACCGTAGGGCACGTTGAGCCGGGCGATGGTCGTGGGGATCCCCCACTGGCGTGCTGCCGACCGGACCACGGCCTCGGCCGCGATCTTGGTGATGCTGTAGGTGGGCATGAGCACCCGATGGTTGTCGCCGAGCGGGTCCGTCTCGGCGAACCGATGATGGCCGTCCGCCTGGTAGACGGCGGTCGACGAGCAGTGCAGGACCGCCCTCGCCCGGCGGCAGTGGTGCATCAGCAGACCGACGGCCTCGGCGTTGGCGGCCATATCGCGATCCCAGCGGCCACTCTTGACGACGCTGAAGTTGAGCACGTAGGTGAAGTCGTCCGGCAGCTCGCTGAAGTCCTCGGTGGCCAGGTTGTGGGCGACGCACCTCACGCCGGCGGACTCCATCTCGGCCCGTGCACCGGCGTCCTTGAAGCGGGCCAGACCCCACACCTCGTTCTCCGCCGCCAGGGCGAGGGCGATGGGCTTGCCGACCTGGCCCGTCGGTCCGGTGAAGAGGATCTTCTCGCCGCGGAGCGGTCCCATGGAGCGGGAGGTTAGAGCACCACTATCCCTCGGCGCCTCGGGTCTTCAGCCCTACACGTCGCCCGAAGGGTCCCCGGGTTACATGCCACCCGCACCGGGCGCGGCAAAAGGGGGCGAATCTCCGACCCCCTTCCGCCAGCTGCGACAACGACCCCCCCGATCCCGCCAAATTCACGATCGGGCGAGCTCCCCTCTCATGGGCGAGCCTAGGGCCAGCGAGCGCATCGGACAACAGGCAATCGAGTTTCGGCACCCCTGCAGCGCAGCTGCGTTACCCGTACGCCTTTTTAGTCGCGTGACGCCCCTTAGCCGGTGCGGAGCACGTCGCCAGGCACCTCGCGGTGGCCGACGTCGAGGAGCAGCTCGCGGAGTGTCGACCGGCCCTCGGAACCGATGGGCGCCAGGATCTCGTCCTCCACCTCCTGGAGGACGGTCCGCAGGCGTGCCAACCGGCGCCGTCCCGCAGCGGTGAGACTCACCATGTGGCGCCGGCGATCCTTGGGATCGCGGTGCCGCTCGATCAGTCCCTGCTCCTCGAGCTCGTCGAGCACCCCGACGAGCTGACCGCGGTCGAGCCCGAGAGCATCGGCGATGGCAGCCTGGGTGTCCCTCGCGCCCTCGTCGAGCAGGGCCAGGATGCCCAGGTCGTACAGGTTCGACCCGGCTCGCTCGAAGGCGTCACAGGCGGCGGCCTTGACGGCCGAACCCAGGTAGCCGAGGAGGAACACCGGGCTGTCGAGCAGCTCCCGCGGCCGTCCTGCCAGCGACAGCCTCCCAGCACACGTGTCTTCGGTCACCACGGAAATAGTGTACCCGTGATCATCGTTGTCCCATACGATCGTAGGCAGACTCAACGATAGGGGCTCACACAAATGACCACCTCCCTCGCTGCGCCCAGTCCCACCGCCCGATCCGACAGGGGTCGCTGGCTCGCGCTGGCCGTCATCGTCGCCGCCCAGTTCATGGTCGTCCTCGACGTGGCCATCGTGAACGTGGCCCTGCCGTCGATCAAGAACGACCTGCACTTCTCCCAGGTGAACCTGCAGTGGGTGATCACGGCGTACTCGATTTTCTTCGGTGGCGCCCTGTTGCTCGGGGGCCGGCTGGCCGACCGCTTCGGCCGCCGTCGACTGTTCGTGGCCGCCCTGGCCCTGTTCGCCGTCGCCTCCCTCCTCTCGGGGCTGGCCTGGTCGGAAGGCTCCCTGATCGCCTTCCGGGCTCTCCAGGGGCTCGGCGGGGCGCTCCTCTCGCCGGCGGCGCTCGCCATCCTGATGACGACGTTCTCCGAGGGCAAGGAGCGCAACGTGGCGCTCGGCGTCTGGGGAGCGGCGGCCGGCAGCGGCGGGGCCGCCGGCGTCCTCCTCGGCGGGGTGCTGACCTCGTACCTCAGCTGGTCGTGGATCTTCTTCATCAACGTGCCGGTGGGACTGTTCCTCATCGTGGTGACCCCCCGGCTGCTCCGGGAGAGCCGAGCCGAGGTCCAGCACCGCACCTTCGACGTCGCCGGAGCGGTGTCCATCACCTCTGGGCTCATGTTGCTCGTGTACGCGATGACGCGGGCCACCCAGATCGGCTGGGGCTCGGTCGAGACGATCATCCTCCTCGCCGCGCTGCGGCGCTGGTGGCGCCTTCTTCGTGATCGAGCTGCGTTCGAAGGCGCCGCTCCTACCGATGCGGATCTTCCGCCTGCGGACCCTCGCCGGCTCCAACGTCGCCAGCCTGCTCATCGGCGCCTCGATCTTCTCCATGTTCTTCCTGCTGACGCTCTACATGCAGCAGGTCCTGCACTACTCGGCGATCAAGACCGGCATCGCCTACATCGCGCTCACGTTCGCGATCATCGGCTTCTCGGGCGTGGCCCAGGCCCTGACGACCCGGCTGGGCGTTCGTCGGGTGCTGCCGATCGGGATGCTCGTCTCCGCCGGCGCCCTGCTGCTCTACACCCAGCTGCCGGTGCACGGGCAGTACTTCTGGGACATCTTCCCCGCCTTCGTGCTGAGCGGCATCGGCTTGGCGATGTCGTTCGTGCCGGTCTCGATCGGGGGCCTGACCGGGGTCCGGCAAGCTGACGCCGGGGTCGCGTCGGGTCTCATCAACACGACCCAGCAGATCGGCGGGGCCATCGGACTGGCCGCCGCGGCCACCATCTCGACGACGGTCACCAGTCACTTCGTGAAGCTCGCACGGTCCGGCCAGCCTGGCTACCGGCGCCGCCCTCACGCACGGCTTCGAGATCGCCTTCTACGTGCTGGCCGCCCTGTCGCTCCTCGGGGCCGTCGCCGCTGCGGTGCTCGTCGAGCCGAAGCCGAAGCCGAAGGCCGAGGAGGTCGAGACGGTGCACATCGAGGCGCCCGTCCTCGAGCCCGCCTGACACACGACGATCGAGCTCCTGCCGGCCCCGCCCTTCCCCCCCGGGCGGGGCCGGCGGCTACGCTGCCGGATCTGATGCGAGCAGCGGTGGCGAGGCGTGACCGGCTCGAGGTCGCCGAGCTCGACGATCCGCAGCCCGGCTCCGGCCACGTGCTGGTGAATACGCTCGCCTGCGGCATCTGCGGCTCGGACCTGCACGCCGCCCAGGATCTTCGCCGCTTCATCGAGCTGACGGGACGCGTGGGTGGGCCCGGAAGCCTCGATCCCGACCGCGACCTCGTGTTCGGGCACGAGTTCTGCGCCGAGATCGTCGACTTCGGGCCCGGCACCGAGCGACGGCTGCCGATCGGAACGCACGTGTGCTCGTTTCCGGCCATCGTCGGCCCGAGCGGACCTCAGCCGATCGGCTACTCGAACGAGTTTCCCGGTGGCCTGGCCGAGCGGATGACCCTCCAGGAGGCACTGCTGCTCCCTGTCCCCGAGGGCCTCTCGCCCGAGCAGGCGGCGCTGACCGAGCCTCTGGCTGTCGGCCGGCACGCGGTCGCCCGGGCAGACCTCACCGGCGGCGAGGTCTGCCTCGTCATCGGGGCCGGACCAGTCGGTCTGGCCGTCGTCGCCGCGCTGCGCGAGCGCGGCGCCGGTCCGGTCATGGCCGCCGACTTCTCGCCGACACGCCGGCGCCTGGCCGAGGTTGCCGGTGCCGACGAGGTCATCGACCCGGCGGCGCGCTCGCCCTACGCGGGCTGGGGCGATCTCGGCATTCCGACCGGTGTGGGTGAGCGGACGCTGATGGACATGCTCGGAATGCCCGTTCGTGAGACGGTCATCTTCGAGGCGGTCGGAGCGCCGGGCGTGCTCCAGAGCATCGTGGACGGGGCTCCGCCGCGGGCGCGGGTCGTCGTGGTCGGCGTGTGCATGCAACCCGATGGCATCGAGCCCTTCCTCGCCGTCGCCAAGGAGCTCGACGTCCGTTTCGCCTTCGGCTACACCCCGGACGAGTTCGCCACGACGCTCGAGACCCTGGGCCGCCACGAGCTGCCGTCCGAGGCCCTCATCACGCTGCGGGTGGGCCTCGACGGGGTGACCGACGCCTTCGCCGCCCTCCGTGACCCGGTGGAGCACGGCAAGGTCCTGGTCACGCACTGAGCTGTCCGCGGCACCGGGTAGGGTCCGAACGAGTTCCTACTTGCAGGGCCGGCCTCTCGGGCCGGCTGTATCGGAGGATCGGTGCCATGCCCGTCAAGGTGGACCGAGATCAGCTCCAGCGGCTCCTCGAACAGCGAACCCAGCTGGTCGACGTGCTGCCCCGCGACGAGTACGAGGAAGAGCACCTTCCACGAGCGATCAATCTGCCGCTGCGCCGGGTGGAGACGGAGGCGACGACCACCCTCGACCCGGGCAGCCCGGTCGTCGTCTACTGCTGGGACTCGGCTTGAGATCTGTCACCGCGGGCCGCGTGGCGGCTCGAGAGCCTCGGTTTTGTGGCCGTCCACGACTACACCGCCGGGAAGCTGGACTGGCTGGCGGCCGGGTTGCCGACCGAGGGCGCCAACGCCAGCCGTCCACGGGCCGGGACCGTCGCCCGGACGGGCGTGCCGACGTGCCACGTCGACGACGATCTGGGCGCGGTGAGCCACCGGGTGCGAGAGGCGGGTTGGAACGTCTGCGTGGTCGTCAACCACGAGCGGATCGTCATGGGTCTCCTGCGGGCCGAGCAGCTCGGTGGTGACCCAACGCACTCGATCAGAGAGGCCATGCGTCCGGGCCCGAGCACGTTTCGTCCGCACGTGGCGATCACCGAGATGGCCGAGTACATGGGGGCCCACAAGCTGGAAAGCTCCCCGGTGACCACGTCCGACGGCCGGCTCGTCGGTCTGCTCGTCCGAGAGGATGTCGAGCGGGCCGCGCGCGAGCTCGAGTCGACGACGACGCAATCTTCTTCGAAATGACGCCCGCCGCGTCCGCACGCACCGCGTCCACCCTCGCCTGCTGTGACTGCGGCAGAACGATCGACCTCTGCGCCTTCTGCGAGCGCGTCGAATGCGCGGTGGCCAGCTGCAATGTCTGCCTCCGCCTGGCCCTGGGCGAGGCGCTGGCGCATCCACATGCCCATGGGGGCTGACGAGAGGAGCACGGCCATGTCCGACGCCCAGCCGCACTACCGGGAGCCTGGTTGGTTCACGCGCAACGTGTTCAACCGCGCTGTCCGCGGTCTGACCAGCGCCGGGGTCAGCCTGCGGGGAAGCCGCGTCCTCGAGGTGCGGGGGCGGAAGAGCGGTCAACCGCAACGGATCCCCGTCAACCTCCTGACCCTCGACGGCAGGGACTATCTCGTGTCCCCACGAGGCGAGACGCAGTGGGTGCGCAACGTCCGGGCAGCTGACGGCGAGCTCGACCTGCTCGTCGGGCGGCGGCGCCAGCACTGGCGGGCGCGGGAGCTGTCCGACGACGACAGGGTCTCCATCCTGCGCGCCTATCTTCGGCGCTGGAAGTCCGAGGTGGGTGTGTTCTTCGAGGGCGTCGGCCCCGAGTCGAGCGACGAGGAGATCCGAGCCATCGCCCACAAGCATCCGGCCTTCGTCCTGACCGAGCGGCCCGAGCAGTGACGCAGCTTCGGTCGTGGCTCGCCAACGGCCGGAGCCTGTTCCTGGGCGCTTCGGCCCTGGCCCTCGTCGTCGGGGTGGTGCTGGGCCTCGGTATCGCGGCCAACCGGTTCGCTCATCACGTCAACGCCTTCCTCGAGATCACCGGCATCGTCGTGGTCGGTGGGGTCGTCCTGAGCGTGGTGGCCAGGGCGGTGCGTCCCGGCCTTCCCCCGGGGACCGTCCTGGAGCTCGATCTCGCCGCGCTGCCACCCGAGACGACCGGTCCGAGCAGGCTGGGCCAGGTCCGGGGTCGCCGCCAGCTCACGATGCGCGAGACGGTGGAGCTGGTCGAGCAGGCGGGTGCCGACCGGCGCGTGGCAGGGATGGTGGTGTACGCCACGTTCGACCGCGGCGGGCTGGCCCAGATCCAGGAGCTGCGCGACGTCGTCCTCGCCCTGCGACGGTCGGGCAAGCACACGGTCGCCTTCAGCGACACCTTCGGTGAGGCCGGGGGCGGCAACGGGGCCTACTACCTCGCCACCGCGTGCGAAGAGATCGTCCTCCAGCCCTCGGGCGAAGTCGGCTTCGTGGGTCTCGCCCGGGAGATGAACTTCGTCAGGCGGGCCCTCGACCGGGTTGGCGTCGACCCGATCTTCGAGGGACGCCACGAGTACAAGAGCGCCGCCAGCCAGCTGCTCCGGACGTCGCTCTCCGAACCCGAGCGCGAGCAGCTCCAGCGCATCCTCGACTCCCAGTTCGGCCAGATCGCCGACGGCGTGGCGGCGGCGCGGGGTCTGTCACCCGACGAGGCGCGCCGGCTCGCCGACACCGGTCCGCTGGTCGCCGACGAGGCCCGTGCGGCGGGCCTGGTCGACCGGCTCGGGTACCGCGACGAGGCGCGTTCGCTCGTGAAGGAACGCGCCGGCAAGGGCGCGTCGCTGCTCTTCCTCGACCGGTACGCCAAGCACGCCCGCCGCCGGCGGGGACGAGGTCGACGACCTACCGTGGCGATCGTCACCGCCACCGGGCCGATCGTGCGGCGCCGGACGGCGCCAAATCCACTGACCGGGCTCGACCAGATCCAGGCCGACCGGACCGCCGAGGCGATACGCCAGGCAGCCGCCGACCGCAAGGTGCGGGCGATCGTGATGCGCGTCGACAGCCCCGGTGGCTCGGCGGTGGCCTCCGACGCCATCTGGCGCGAGACGGTGCTGGCCCGAGAAGCCGGAAAGCCGTTCGTGGTGAGCATGGGCAACGTCGCCGGCTCCGGTGGCTACTACATATCGGCCGCCGCCGACCGCATCGTCGCCCAACCCGGGACGGTCACCGGTTCCATCGGTGTCATCGCCGGCAAGCCCGTGGTGGCGAGGGCCAAGGAACGGATCGGGCTCAGCGTCGACGAGGCCCACACCAGCGCGAACGCGCTCATGTGGTCGCTCAACCGGGACTTCGACGGCAGTGGTCGAGAGCGGTTCTCCAAGACGCTCGACGTCGTGTACGACACGTTCGTGACGAGAGTGAGCGAGGGACGGAGCCTCCCGCGGGAACGGGTCCAGGAGGTCGCCAGGGGGCGGGTGTGGACCGGCGAGGACGCGCACGCCGTCGGCCTCGTCGACACGCTGGGTGGCCTCCCGGCTGCGCTGTCGGCGGCCAGGGAGCTGGCCGGTATCGAGCCCGGAGCCCGTCTCCGCGCCAGGCCGTTTCCCAAGCGCGTCAGTCCCCTGGCGGCGTTGCGCGGAGCCAAGGGTGAGAGCAGTGACGACCTGCGGGCGCGGCTGGCGGGTGTCCTCGATGCGCTCGGCACCGTCGGCGAGCTCGCCGGCGAGCTCGGCCTGTCCGATGCCCGCGGGGTGCTGCACATGCAGGCCGAGCCCCGCACCTGGCTCATACGGTGACTCGCCCGGGCGCGCCCCTCGCCGGCGCCGCTCCCGCGCGTGAACGCGACAAGAACGGCGAGCCAGGGCTCCGAGGACCGAACCTGCAGCGACTGCGCTGCGTTTCTGCGGTCTGCACGCTACGAGAACGGGCTCCACGACCAGCGCCGGGCGTACCTGCAGCGTTCAGGTCCGGCGGCGCTCGTCGTCCGGGTCGCGTACCACGCGTAGGCCGGTGTTCTCGAGGCGGCCGAGGCGCGCCCGCGCCCGGCCGGCCTGGCGGCGTGCGGCTTCGTGCGCCTTCCGGGCCGCCTCGCGCTCCTTGCGTGTCTTCGTGACGTCGTCGGTCGCCGCAGTGCGCTGCTCGCGCGCTCGCGCCAGGTCGTCCTCCAGGGCGCGGATCCGCCGCTCGGCGTCCTCCCGGCGATCCACGGCTTCCTGGGCTTCCCGTTCGGCGACAGCGACGCGGTGGTCCGCCCGCTCGACGTCAGCCTCGGCGTCCTCGAGCGCGTCTCGCGCCGCCGCGATCTTGTCGTCCTCCGGGGACGGACGTGGCACCGAGTCGGCTCCTCGAGGTGACGCGGCCGACGCCGGCAGCGGAGCCACGGCTACCTCCGGCGCCGCCACGGCGCCGGTCAGGTCGACCGGGCCCATGCCGGCGTGACTGAGCGACCGGAGCAACCGGCCCGAGCGGACGGCGTCCGCGGCGCCGGGGTCGGTCACGGCTGCGTCCAGCGTGCTCTCGACATCTCGCTCGACGGCCGGGCTCACCGGCTGACCTCGCTCCTCCGCCAGCCGGCGGGCCTCCTGCCCGAGCGCCCCGAGCACCTGGTGGCGCTGGCGACCGAGGCGGCGGAGCTCGTCACCGGCGAGGTTCGCCTGCGCGTCGCGGAACGACTCCCCGAAGCGCACGAGCCGTTCGATCTCACCGGGGCGCTGGCGGACGAGGTTGTTGACCACCCAGGCGGCCACGGCCGGGCGCTTCAACGCCTTGACCTGATCGGCGAGAGCCCGATCGCCGCTCTGGCGTGCCGCCCGGGCTCGACCGTCCCGGGCGGCGACGAACTCGGAGGCGTCGAGGCCGTACAGCTCGCCGACCACCTCCTCCAGGTCCATGCCCCGAGTCTTGCCGAATCGCGCGACCGGCGGCGGTGGCATCGTCAAGAGCGCGGTTCTGTGCAAGGCTCGGGGCATGTGCCGAAGCATCGTGACGCTGAGAGGTCCGACACCGGCGACCGACGACGACGTCAAGGCGGCCGCCCTCCAGTTCGTGCGCAAGGTCTCCGGTTACCGCCAGCCCTCGCGCGCCAACCAGGAGTCGTTCGAGGGCGCGGTCGACGAGATCGCCGGGTCGGTACGCAGGCTCCTCACGGACATCGATACGAACAGCCGCCGCTCGGCCTGATCAGGGCCAGGCCGCCAGCCACGGCAGCTCAGTCCCCGCGAGGCGTCCGCCTGGCGGTGGGATCGGCGAACCGGACGTCGACCTCCTGGCCCTTGAAGCGCTCCTCTTCCTTGGCCAGGGCGACGAGAACCTCCTTGTCGGCACGAGTGAGCGGTGGCTGCACCAGGCCCCTCGGCCACCAGCGTCGGGCGAGCACGACATTGAGCTCGGCGCAGTACAGGGTCATCTGAGCGCCCAGGTAGATCCAGAAGATCAACCCCAGGATGATGGCGAAGAACCCGTACACCGGTGTCGCGTCGCGCACGTAGCGAGCCACGAGGTAACCGCCCACCGTCTGGAGCACCGTCCACACCAGCCCGCCCGCCACGGCTCCCGGGATCAGCTGACGGAGCTTGGGACCGCCCGGTGTCAGCACCCGGAAGGCCACCAGATAGGTGGCCACGTTGGCGACTGCCGAGACCAGGCCGCCCCCGACCCGCCACGCGTAGTCGAGACCGTGGGTGGGATAGCTCGCCACCCAGGCGAGCCCGGTGGTGACGACGAGGAACGTCGCCAGCAGCACGATGAACAGCCCGCTGCGGGCCAGTCGGGCCCAGTAGCCCGGGCGCCTGACGCCTCGGATGTTCCAGACCTCGGCCATGGCGTGCTGACCCGCCTGGCTGATGCCGACCGAGCTCCAGACGAGCCAGAGCAGGCCGACCGCAAGCCCGAGCCCCGAGCCCCGCTCAAGGGCGTGGACGTTCGAGCGCAGCTGCTCGCCGATCACCGGGAACTGCTTCAGCGCCGAGTTGAGGATCTGTCGTTCGATGCTCGGATCGCTGCCGGCGACGAGGCCCAGCACGGTCACGAGGATGAGCAACAGGGGGAACAGCGAGAGCACGGCGTAGTAGACGAGCAGGGCGGCGAGCGATCCGGCCTTGTCGTCGCCGAACTTCTTGATCACCCCGTAGAGGAAGGCGAGCGGTCGATGCCGTTGCTGGAAGTCGTCGACTCTCCTCGCGAGGCGCTCGACCCGTGACATCCTGATCGTAGGTTAGGTCCCCCAATCGTGGGAGACCGGGGTCATCCGACGTAGTACAGGGTCCCGCTGCTGGTCCCGCCGTAGTCGGAGGAGGGGATCTCCTTGCCGTTGGCCGTGACCCACTGCTCGATGGCGGACCGGTCGGCGCCGCCCGCCTGGTTGCCGCCGGCTCCCGGCGGACCACCCGAGCCCCCGAGGCCGCCACCCGAGCCGCCGACCCCGCCACCCGGGCCCCCGAGCCCGCCGCCCAGCAGGACGTAGTGGACCTTGCCCGAGGACACCAGGGCCTGGAGCTGGGCCAGCGTCGGAGCCGGATCGGAGCCGTTGAAACCGCCCATGGTGATGACGGGTTGGCCCGACGCCAGGATGATCGGCGCCGACTGCATCGAGCCGTTGACGGCGACGAGGTACTCGGCCGACCCCTGATGCGATCGCAGATAGGAGATCAGGCCGGCGCTGACGGTGTCCCGACCGCCGGCAGCACCGGGGACAGCCGGAGCGGTGCCGGCCCCCGCTCCAGCCGTCCCCGGCGCCGTCGGCAGCTGCGGTGGAGTCCCGCCGGCGAAGGCGCCGGCACCGGGCGGGGGCCCACCCCCGGGACGGCCGGCGAGACCGCCGGGAGCACCGGCGAAGCCGCCGCCGAAGCGACCAGGCCCGCCGACGCCGCCGCCGGCGCCGCCGGCCGTGCTGGCGGGGCCGGCCGAGGCGAGGGCGCCGGTGCTCGGGCTCCCGACCGTCGTGAGCGAGTAGGCGGCGGGACCGGCCAGGAGGCTGGCGGCGGCGGCCACGCCGGCGCCCGCGACCAGCAACCGGCCGCGGGCGTGGCCGAGGGCAAGCACGACCCAGCGCGACCGCTGACCCGATCGCTCCGACGAGGAGCAACGGCCGGAGCCAGGTGACGTAGCCGGGCGTGCGCCCGAGCAGGGCCACGGCCCACGCCGCCGTGGCCACGATGGCCACCGGCAGGATCCAGGCGAGCCACCGTGTCCGACGGCCGGCCCGCCACATGGCGAGCGCTCCTGCGCCGGCCGCGGCAGCGATCGGTGGCGCCAGGGCGACGGTGTAGTACGGGTGCCAGATGCCCTTGGCCTGGCTGAACACGGCCATCTCGACCAGCATCCATCCCCCGAACAGGATCCAGCCGGCGCGACCGAGGTCGGTGCGGCGGCGGCGCCGGGTCAACCAGAGCCCGGTCAGCAGCCCGGCGAGGGCGAAGGGGATGAGCCACGAGATCTGGCCACCCACGATGTCGTTGAACATGCGCAGCCAGCCCGGCGAGCCACCGAACCCCGCACCACCACCGCCGGGGCCACCGCCGCCGGAGCCGAAGACCCGGGAGAAGCCGTTGTAGCCGAAGATGAGGTTCAGCTCGGAGTTGTCGGTGCTGCCCCCGACGTAGGGGCGCGACCCCGCGGGCCACAGCTGGACCAGGGCCACCCACCAGCCCGACGACACCACCAGGGCGAGGCCGGCCCAGAGGAGCTGGACGATCCGGCGCCTGAGCGGGGTGTCGGCGCAGATCAGGTACACGAGCCCGAATGCGGGCAGGACGATGAAGGCCTCGAGCATCTTGGTGATGAAGGCCAGAGCCCACGAGGGAGCCGCACAGGACGAGCCACCTGGTCCGGCCCGACTCGAGGGCGGCCCACAGGGCGGCGGCCGACGCCACGAGGAGGAACGTGAGGAACGCATCGGGGTCGTTGATGCGGAACATCAGCGTCGCCACCGGCGTCAGGGCCAGGGCGAGGGCGGCGAGGACCGCGGCCAGCTCGCCCGCCCACTTCCGCACCGTGCGGTGCAGCAGGTACACCGAGCCGATGCCGGCCAGCGCCTGAGGCAGCAGCATGCTCCACGAGCTGAACCCGAAGATGCGGCCCGACAGCTCCATGACCCAGAGCGAGGCGGGCGGCTTGTCCACCGTGATGAACGATCCCGGGTCGATCGACCCGAAGAGGAAGGCCTTCCAGCTCTCGGTGCCGGACTTGACGGCGGCGGCGTAGAAGGTGTTCGCCATCCCGTTGCTGGACAGGTCCCACGTGTACAGACCCGCAGCGACGAGGAGGATGGCACCGAGGGCAGGAAGGGCCCAGGCCGGACGGCCCGAGCGGATCCACCAGGTCTGGCGATCCGGTCGGGCTGGCGGCGGTGCCTCGCCCAACGGCTCGCGCTCCGGCTGGCTGACGGTGACGGTCGGCGTGCTCACGACTGGGCCCTCCGGAGATCGGCTGTCGTCTGGCCGGGGCGGCCGCGGAACACCCAGGCGCGGAGCAGCACGAACCGGGCGAAGGCGACCACTCCGTTGGCCAGCAGCAGGGCGACGCCCTCGGCGGCGGCCGACGTGGCTCCCACCCCGATGGCGACGGCCAGGGCGAAGGTGGTTGCCACCAGGCTGGCCGCCAGCAACGCCAGCCCGCCCACGATCCGGTCGCGGCGATGGAACGGGGCGCGCCCGGCGAAGGTGAGCCGCCAGTTGGCGGCGGTGTTCGGAACCGAGCAGATGATCAGGGCCAGGGCGTTGGCGGCGAAGGCACCGAGCGCGGGCCGGAGCGCCAGCCACAGCAGCAACCAGGCGACGGTGCTGAGCAGGCCGATGCGGGCGAAGCTGGCCAGCTCGGCCGGCCCGGGAGGCCGGCCCAGAGAAAGAGCCCCGCTCCCCGAGGCGAAGCGGCGGACGAGACGCCCGATGCCCCTGAGGTCGGCGGCCGCCGTCTGGGCGATGTCGACGCTCGTGTCCGCGCTGTCGGTCCAGTCGACGGCGACCTCGTGGATGCGCAGGCCGTTGCGCTCGGCCAGGACGAGGAGCTCGGTGTCGAAGAACCACTCGTCGTCCTCGACCAGCGGAAGCAACGCTCTCGCGGCGTCGCTGCGCACCGCCTTGAACCCACACTGGGCATCGGTGAAGCGGCTCCGCAACGCCGTCCTGACGATCAGGTTGTAGCAACGGGAGATGACCTCACGCTTCGGCGCCCTGATCACCCGCGCCCCCGGCGCCAGGCGGGTGCCTATGGCAATGTCTGAGTGCCCGGAGATGATCGGTGCGACCAGCGGAAGCAGCGCGTCCAGATCCGTGGCGAGATCGACGTCCATGTAGGCGACCACGCGCGCCGGGCTGGCGCTCCAGACGGCTCGGAGCGCCCGGCCCCGGCCCTTGCGATCCACCCGCAGCGCCCGCACACCCTCGAGCTCGCCGGCGAGGCGCTCGGCGATGGACCAGGTGGCGTCGGTGCTGGCGTTGTCGGCGATGGTGACGAGGGTCGAGACCGGGAAGCAACGGTCGAGGTAGCCGGCGCAGGCGTCGCACGCTTCGCTCGAGATCGCGCTCCTCGTTGAAGACGGGGATGGCGAGCTCGAGGGTCGCGGTGGTGTCTCGCACCGCGGACCGGTCCTGCACATCCTGAGCTGTGGACATGCCGTCACGATCGAACACGTACCTGGGCCTCAGCTGAGCCCCGCGTGGGCGTCCACTCACAGCTTCGGGCACAGACGCCGGACACCCGATTCAAAGGATCTTCGTGGCTGTCTCCCAGCAGATCCCCAGGCTGGCCCGTCAGAGTATCGAGGTCCCGGAAGGAGTGAACGATGCGGCTTTTCAGGTATCCACGCGACGCACCAGAGGAAGTGGGCGCTCCCGAAGGCTCGAGAGAACTACCGGGCGGCTTTCGCGTCCTCCGCGACCGGCGCGAGCTGGAGGACGCGTTGAGCCGGGCGGCCGCCCAGGACCAGGAGCTCCTGGACCGGCTGGCGCGGCGGGCCGCCCGCTACGAAGCCGGCGATCGCTGACCGACGACCCGCCACGGCGTCGGCTCCTCAGGCTGCCGGGCCGGCGGTCACGTCTTCGAGCTCGGGCCCGGAGACCGGCAACCCCGCCGGCTGCTCGGTGTCGACCCGAGGCCGGGCGGGCAACCACGTCGCCGCCACGACGACGCCGGCGAGGGCGACCCCGCTGGCGACGAGGCAACCGCCGGCGAGGCTGTGCATGAAGGCGAGCACCCCGGCGTCGCTCAGCTGGTGAGCGACCGTGGTGAACCCGGCCTGGGCCACGCGATGGGCCGCCTCGACGGCGCCGCCGACCGACCCCTGGGCGGCCGATACGGCCTGGCTCGGTAGCCCCCGCGGCAGGCTCGGCGTCAGCCGCGACGTGTAGAGCGAGGCAGCGACACTGCCGATGACCGCCACTCCCAACGTGGCCCCGAGCAGGCGGGTGGCGTCGTTGACGGCCGAGCCCACCCCCGCCTTCTCCTTGGAGACCGCGCCCATGATCGCTTCGGTCGCGGGGGCGCTGGTCAGTCCCATCCCCGTTCCCAGGACGAGCATCTGGGCGGCGATGATCCCGTAGCTGGTGCCCGGCGTTGCGGTCGAGACCCACAGCAGGCCGCCACCGAACAGGAGCATGCCGAGGGTGACGACGGCCTTGTTGCCGACGCGGACGGCGAGCCTCGTTCCCAGGACCGAGGACGCCCCCACCGACAGCGCCACCGGGAGCAGCCGGACGCCCGTTCCGAAGGGACTGAAGTCCTTCACGAACTGGAAGTACTGGGTGATGAGGAAGATGAAGCCCTGCAGGGCGAAGAAGGCGATGGCAACAGAGCCGCTGGCCGCGGTGAAGCGGAGGTTCCGAAAGAGCCGCACGTCCAGCATCGGGTGGCGCATCCGCCCCTCCATGGCGGCGAAGCCCGCCAACAGGAGCGCGCCGATGACGAAACCGGTGATGGTCCTGGCCGAGCCCCATCCCCATCTCGGCGCTTGGATCACCGAGAACACGAGCGTGCCCATGCCGGCGGCGGAGAGGAGGAGCCCACGAAGGTCGAGCGGCGGCGTACTGGGGTCTCGGGACGGAGGCACGAAGGCGGCGACCATGGCGGCGACGATCACGCTGATCGGCACCATGAAGAGGAACACACTCCCCCACCAGAACTGCTCGAGGAGCCACCCGCCGACGATCGGGCCCATGGCGATGCCGACGCCGACGGTCGCGCCCCAGAGCCCGATTGCCCGCGCCCGCTCCCGTCGTTCGGTGAAGACGTTCGAGATCAGCGACAGCGTCGCCGGGAAGATCAGGGCCGCGCCCAGGCCCATCACCGCCCGGGCCGTGATCAGCTCACCGGGCGAGGTGCCGAAGGCACCGGCCAGGCTGGCGGCGCCGAACAGGCCCAGGCCGGCCAGGAGCATGCCCTTGCGGCCCAGCCGGTCGCTCAGGCTCCCGGCCGCCAGCACAAGGGCGGCGAAGACCAGGTTGTAGGCGTCGACGATCCACTGGAGGTCGGTGGTGGAGGCACCCAGCTGGCGCACCAGGCTGGGCAGGGCCACGTTCACGATGGTCGTGTCCAGGTTGATGATGAAGGCGGCCAGCAGGAGGGCCGCGAGCACAGGTCCCCGACGAGTCATAAGACAAGAAAGTAAAGTATCGACTGCTGAAAGTCAACTGATCTGGTACCATGGAGCCATGCGGTCGTACGGACAGTTCTGCGCCGTGGCCCGAGCCCTGGACGTGATCGGCGATCGATGGACCCTGCTGATCGTCCGCGAGCTGCTCCTCCGGCCCTGCCGGTACACCGATCTCCGCGACGGGCTTCCGGGTATCGCCACCAACCTGCTGGCCGAGCGCCTCCGCGAGCTCGAGGCGGCAGACGTCGTCGAGCGTGAGGAGCCGGAGCCGCCGGTCGCCACCACGCTGTACCGGCTGACCGAGCGCGGCGAGCAGCTGCGTCCGGTCATCCAGCAGCTCCTCCGGTGGGGAGCGCCGTTGATGGTCGAGCCCACGGGCGGCGACGAGTTCCGGACGCGATGGCTCGTCCATCCCGTGGAGGCCCTGCTGAAACACCCTGCTGGCGAGGTTCCCGACGACGTGGTCGTCCAGCTCGACACCGGCGACGAGCCGCTCGTCGTAGAGTCCAGCGGCGGGCGGGTCCACGCCCGCACGGGAGTGACGGCCGAGCCCGATCTCGTGCTCCGCGGTCCGCCCGATGCGATCCTGGGCATGGTCATGGGGCTCCTCGAGCCCGACAGCCCGTGGGGTCGCAAGGTCACGATCGAAGGCGACGTGGCGGTCCTCGACCGGCTCCGCCACCGCGTGTCGCTGGGTTGAACCCGCCCAGGCGAGCCAGCTAGAACACGTTCGGCCCTCCGTGACCGGGAAGGTGGTCAGCAGTTGGCGAGTGCCGCTGAGGTCCCAGGAGATTCCCTCCAGCAGATCATGCCGCTGGCCAAGACGCTCGGGATCGAGACCCTCGTCAACACCGCCAGCGAGGTACGGGCCCGACTGAGCTGGTCCGAGGCGCTGTGCACCAGCGGCGGCGTCCTGCACGGCGGCGTCATCATGGCCCTGGCCGACAGCACCGGCGGCGCCTGCGCGTTCCTCAACCTGCCCGACGGCGCCAGCGGCACGACCACCATCCAGTCCACGACGAACTTCCTCCGGGCCGTGCGCGGCGGACACGTCGAGGCCGCCTCCCGCCCGCTGCACGCAGGACGCACGGTGATCGTCGTGGAGACCGACGTGACCGACGCCGACGGCAAGCGGGTCGCCCGGGTGACCCAGTCGCAGGCGGTGCTGCGTCCGGCATGACCAACGAGATCACGCCGTTCCGGATCGACGTGCCCGACGCCGTGCTCACCGACCTCCACGAACGACTCAGGCGAACACGATGGCCCGAGGCCGAGACGGTCGACGACTGGTCACAGGGCATTCCCCTCGCCTACGTCCAGGACCTGTGCCGCTACTGGATCGACGAGTACGACTGGCGGCGTTCAGAGGCCCACCTGAACACCTTCCCGCAGTTCCGGACCACGATCGACGGGCTCGGCATCCACTTCGTCCACGTGCGCTCGCCGCAGGAGAACGCCCTGCCGCTGATCATCACCCACGGCTGGCCCGGGTCGATCGTGGAGTTCCACAAGGTCATCGGTCCCCTGGCCGATCCCGCCGCTCACGGCGGTGACCCCGCCGACGCCTTCCACGTGGTCTGCCCGTCGCTACCCGGCTACGGGTTCAGCGACAAGCCCGACCGTCAGGGATGGGGCGTGGATCGCATCGCCCGGGCGTGGGCCGTGCTGATGGGCCGCCTCGGGTACCAGCGCTACGGCGCCCAGGGTGGGGACTGGGGAGCGGCCGTCACCACGAGCATGGGCCACCAGGACGTCGAGCACCTTGCCGGCATCCACCTCAACATGCCGGTGGCGCTGCCCGACCCCTCGGCCATGGCGGACCTGAACGAGTCCGAGCAGGCTGCGCTCGCCGCCTTGACGCACTACGACACGTGGGACAGCGGCTACTCCAAGCAGCAATCGACCAGGCCGCAGACCCTGGGCTACGGCCTGGTCGACTCACCTGCCGGAGAGTGCGCGTGGATCGTCGAGAAGTTCTGGTCGTGGACCGACTGCGACGGCGATCCGCTGAACGTGCTCACTCGCGACGAGCTGCTCGACAACGTGATGCTCTACTGGGTCCCGCGGCACGGGCGCCTCGTCCGGTCGGCTCTACTGGGAGAGCTTTCGTCAGCTTCGACCGGGAGCCCGTCGCCGTTCCCACGGGATGCTCGATCTTCCCGAAGGAGATCATCCGTTCGTCCCGCCGCTGGGTGGAGCAGCGCTTCTCCGACCTCCGCCACTGGAACGAGCTCGACAAGGGCGGCCACTTCGCCGCCTTCGAGCAGCCGGAGACGTTCGTCGACGAGCTGCCGCGCCTTCTTCCGCCACGTGCGCTAGCGGGCGCGAAGCACCGGGCGACGCGCCGCTCAGGACCACAGCTCGGCCAGCAGGCGGTCGACCGCCGCCACCCCGCCGGCGCCGCCCGAGGCGTCGTCCCGGGTGGACATGGCTCCCGACGGCGGCAGGGCGGAATCGGTGTCCATCAGCGACTGCACGGCGGGGCTGAGGAAGCGGCTCACCGGCGCGTAGCCGTGACGGTCGTCGAGCCGGTGGCGGTGGCGGTGGTAGCGCAGCGGCACGCTGATCTCCAGTGCGTTCCGCGCCCGCGTCACGGCGACGTAGAACAGCCGCCGCTCCTCGGCCAGGGCACCCTCGTCGCCGGTGGCCAGATCGGACGGGAAACATGCCGTCGGCGGCGTGGATGACGTGCACCACGTCCCACTCACCACCCTTGGCCGAGTGGACGGTGGAGAGGACCAGCCAGTCGTCGTCGAGCGACGGCGGGCCGGCGAGGTCACCCGTGACGGTCGGCGGATCGAGGGTCAGGTCGCCGACGAAGCCGCCGCGGCTCGATGCCGCCGAGGCCTGCTCTGCGAGCCGTTCGAGGTCCCCACAGCGGGCGGCGGGAGCGTCGTAGCGTCGCAGGATCACCGGTGCGAGCCACTGGCGGAGGCGATCGACCTGCGCCCCGACCGGCGGGGCCGAGTCGACGTCGGGCGCGGCGCCGCTGCACGCTGCGAGCGCCGCTCGCAGTCCGTTGAGGTCCTCGCGCGCCGGCTCGGGCACAGCCGGCGCGGCGGCGAGCAGGGTCGTGAGCGGCGACGTGGCGCCCGAGTCGCTGGGCGGCATCTGCCGCCCGACGCACGCCCAGCTGCCCGAGGACTCGTGCGGCGGTGGCCGGACCGACACCCTCGAGCAGCCGGACGACGCGGAACCACGCCATCTCGTCCCACGGGTTGTCGAGCAGCCGGAGCAGCGCCAGCAGGTCCTTGACGTGCGCAGCCTCGACGAACCGCAGCCCGCCGTACTTGACGTAGGGGATGCGGCGCCGTCCGAGCGCGACCTCGAGCGTCGTGGAGTGGTGGCCGGCGCGGAACAGCACCGCCTGGGACCGGAGCGTCACCCCGTCCTCCCGATGGGCCAGCACGGAGCTGCACACGGCCTCGGCCTGCGTCGCCTCGTCGGCGCAGGTCCGCAGCAGCGGTCGCCGCCGCCCGGGTCGTTCGGACCACAGCGCCTTGGCCGGGCCGCCAGGCTCGTCGGCCATCACCTGGTTGGCCACGGCCAGGATCGGCGTCGTCGAGCGGTAGTTGTGCTCGAGCCTCACCACCTCGGCGTCGGCGTAGCGGAGCGGAAAATCGAGGATGGCCGCGGTGGAGGCGGCCCGGAAGCCGTAGATGGCCTGGGCGTCGTCGCCCACGGCGGTCACGCCGCGACCACGCGGTCGCAGGAGGTCCACCAGGTCCGCCTGCAGGGAGTTGACGTCCTGGTACTCGTCCACCAGGACGTGGTCGAACAGGCCCGACAACACCCGGCGACCGACCTCCGACCCTCCGAGGGCCGCGGACCAGCAGCAGCAGGTCGTCGAAGTCGCACAGCTGCTGCGCCCGCTTGCGGGTCGTGTAGGCGGCGAAGACGGCGCGCATGGCGTCGAGGTCCCGACTGCACCACGGGAACGATCGGGCGACGACCTCGGACAGACGGACCTGCGCGTTGGCCACCCGGCTGAGGATGGCGGCCAGCGTCTCCTTGCGTGGGAAGCGGGTGCCCTCTCGGGCGCAGGCATCCGACTCAGTGCGGACCAGCCCGATCAGGTCGGTGCTGTCGCCGGCGTCGATCACGCTGAAGCCCGGATCGAGCCCGATCAGCCGGCCATGGTGACGCAGGATCCGTTGGGCGACGGCGTGGAACGTGCCGCCCACCACCCGGGCGGCGAGCGCCGGATCGACCATGTGGCCAGCCCGGGTGCGCATCTCCGCCGCCGCCCGGCGCGAGAACGTGAGCAGGCACACCCGCTCGGGCTCGGCTCCCCGTTCGAGCAGGTGGGCCAGACGGGCGGCGAGGGTGGCCGTCTTGCCGGTCCCGGCCCCCGCCAGCACCAGGAGAGGCCCGTCGTCGTGCTGGACGGCCCGCCGTTGCTCGGGATTGAGCTCCCAGGTCACGAACGTATGTTCCCACGGGGGAGCCGCTCGGTCCAGCCCCCTCAGCCGGTGGCGACCGAGAGGTCGCAGAGCCCGATGCGCTCGGACACGCCCTTCAGGCGGTGGGTACGGGCGCGCCCGAAGTGCACGCCGGGCATCCCGCTCACCGCGTCGCGTACGTCGGTCGTCGCCAGGGCCTGGCCGCCTCGGGCGGCCTCGGTGACGCGCGCCGCCACGTTGACCACGTGACCGACCAGGTCGTCGCGGCTCACCACGGCCTCGCCGACGTGCACGCCCGCCCGGAGCCGCAGGGGCGCCGTGTCGGTGCCCAACAGCTCCAGCGCCGCCAGGACCCCGGGCTTGGGCTCGGCGAACGACAGCAGGAACCCGTCGCCCAGCTGCTTGACCACCCGGCCGTGCCAGCTGCGCACGATCGGCCCCACGGCGCGGCGGTGGTCCTGGACCAGCGTCGAGGCGGCGGCGTCGCCGTGCTCGGCGGTGAAGGAGGTGAAGCCCTCGAGATCGGTGAACACGACGGTGACGGGCTGGCGCTCACCGTCCCCCTGGACCTCGGTCGAGGACAGCAGCTGCACTGCGCTCAGGCCGAGCGCCGCCAGTCGCGACGGTCGTTGCTCGACGGAACGCTCGAGGAAGCGTTCGAGCACACCCGTCGGCGTGCCCGAGCTGATGGGGTGAGCCTCGGGGTCGTCGAGCCACTGGCGGTCGACGAGCCCGACCTCGAGGGCCGTGGCCGCCGTGTCGGGGTCGCTGCGGATCAGGTCGGCGGCCTTTCGCGACATCGCTCTGCGCAGCGCCTGCACGGTCGTGGCTGCGGTGGTGCGGGCGGCGCGGGTCGGCTTGGCCATGGCCGCCCAAGCTACTCACGGTCCAGGGCGCGCCCCACCCGAGCGACCGGCTCAGTCGCGCTCGCAGGCCCGGTGCTCGCGTACGAGACGGTGGAGCTCGTCGAGGTCGAGGGCACGGCCTGGAAGCGGGGACGCGTCCACCGGACGCAGGCCGTCCAGGACGATGGTGAGGTAGCGCTGGCGCAGGGTCGCCCCGAGGTCGCCCGCCAGCTCGACGACGTGGGCGATCCCCGACAAGAGCATGGACACGTCGGATGCGCCGATGTCGGGCCGGATGGTGCCGGCCGCCTGGGCGCGGTTCACGAGTCGGATCACCGTCTCGAAGATCGACTCCTTGACCCGCGCCATGACCGCGGGCAGGTCGATCTCGGCGGCCATCCCCTCGGCCAGGGCGCGGTTGCGGGCCTGATGATCGGCCATCGCCGAGGCATACCGGCGCAGGGCCGTGCCGGGATCGGGGTCGCTGGCGGCGGCCTGGATGTCGCGGAGCATCGACTCGCCCCGCACCTGGATGACGGCACCGAGCAGGTCGTTCTTGGTCGGGAAGTGGCGGTAGACGGTGCCGACGCCCACGCCGGCTCGCTCGGCGACGTCGTCCATCTGGGCCTTGAGACCGATCTCACCGAAGAGGTCCTCGGCGGCCTCGAGGACCCGCTCCCGGTTGCGGCGGGCGTCGGCCCGCATCCGACCTGCTGTTACATCTGTCACGCTGAAATCCCTTGACAACCGGAACCGTGCCTCCGTATGTTGCCAAGCGGAACCACGTCTCCGATTCTAGCGACAGGCGGCTAGCAGGGGTGCAAGCATGACGGACCGAACCACCGACGGGCCCGCCAACCTCCTCGTGCTCGACGGCGGGGCGGCCGTCCGGTCGGCGCGACGCGGGTACGGGCACCCGTGGCTGACCCTCGTGGCGGTCGCCTTCGGGCTGATGATGGTCGGCCTCGACAACACGATCGTGGCGGTCGCCAACCCGACCATCGGCCGTCACTTCGGCGCCAGCCTCGGGGGGCTGCAGTGGGTGACCAACGCCTACCTCCTCGCCGTGGCGACCGGGCTGATCACCGGCGGCAAGCTGGGCGACCGCTTCGGGCGCAAGCGCATCTTCCTGGCCGGCACGACGGGGTTCGCCCTGGCGTCCCTCGCCTGCGGACTGTCGGGATCGCTCACCCAGCTGGTCGCCTTCCGCGTCGTCCAGGGGCTGTTCGGGGCCATGCTGCTGCCGCAGACCCTGGCCATCCTCCGGGCGACGTTCCCCGCCGAGCGCCTGGCCCAGGCGGTCGGCTTCTGGGCGGGGGCGTCATCGGTCGCCATCGCCTCGGGGCCGATCCTCGGCGGGCTGCTCGTCGAGCACGTCTCGTGGCAGGCGATCTTCTTCGTCAACCTGCCCGTCGCCGCCGTCTCCCTCGCCATCGGCTCGTGGGTGATCAGGGACTCCAAGGACCTCAGCTCGGGTCGGGGATTCGACATCCCCGGTGTCCTGCTGCTCTCGGGCGGTCTCTTCAGCTTGATATGGGGGCTCATCCAGGCCGAGACCCACGGATGGGGGAGCACGTCGGTGGTGTCGTTCTTCGTCGCCGCCGCCGTGCTGCTCGTCGCCTTCGTGGTCCGGCAGCGACGGGTGAGATCGCCCCTGATCCCCTTGAGCCTGTTCGCGTCATCGCGCTTCTCGGCCGGCGTCGGCCTCGTCGTGGCCGTCGCCTTCTGCCTGTTCGGCGTGCTCTTCTACATCACGCTCTACCTGCAGCGGGTCCACGGCTACTCCCCCGTCGGCGCCGGGGTGAGGATGCTCGCGCTCACCGCCGTCATCGGCGTCGAGCGCGCCGCTCGGCGGCATGATCGTGGGCAAGGTCGGGCCGCGACTCCCCCTCACCGCCGGCTTCGTCCTCATCGCCACCGGCCTGGCCGGGCTGTCCCAGCTCGGCCCCAGCTCCTCCTATCTGGGCGTCTGGCCCTGGTTCCTGCTCATGGGTGTCGCCGTCGGGATGGTGCAGACGGGCGCGTCGCAGGCCATCGTCGGCAGCGCGCCCAGAGACCGGGCAGGCATCGCGTCCGGCATCCAGACCACCGCGCTCCAGGTGGGTGCAGTGCTCGGCACCTCGGTCCTGGGCACGATCATGTCGAGCCGGGTGGCCTCGGTCTTCACCGGGAACCTGGTCTCGGCCGGCGTACCGACCGCCGCCGCCCACCAGCTGGCGGCGGCGTCGCACTCCGTCGCCCAGGGCATCGTGCCCACGGTCGGGAGCGCACCGGCGCTGGCGGACGCCGTCACCCACGCCTCGCTCACCTCGTTCACCAGCGGGCTGGAGACGGCCTTCCTCGTGGGGACGGGCGTCGCCCTGGTCGCCGCCCTGGCCGCCTTCGTGCTCCTCCGCAACCCCGCCCGGTCGCCCTCGGCCGCCGAGATCATGCCCGAGCCGGTAGCTGCCGCCTGACCGCCTGAGATCGCCGCAAGCCGCAAATGCCGCAAGCCGCAACAGGAGACTGCAACGCGTGCATTCCATCGCCACCTGGTGCTTTCGCCACCGCCGGATCGTCCTGGCCGCCTGGCTGCTGGGCCTCGTCGCCTTCTTCGGCATCTCGAACGCCGTCGGTAGCGTCGTACTCCAACACGTTCACACTTCCGCACACCGACTCGACCAGGGCCATCGACCTGCTCAAGGCGGCATCGCCCCGGCAGTCGGGTGATACCGAGCAGATCGTCGTTCGCCACCAAGGGCGGCGCGACGGTCGACGATCCCGCCGTCCAGTCACGGGTGAACGCCATGCTGGCCAGGGTCGCGACCCTGCCGCACGTGACGACGATCGTCTCTCCGTACGGCCCCGCCGGGGCGAGCCAGCTCAGCGGCGACCACACGATCGCCTTTGCCTCGGTCACCTTCGACGAGCTGGCGCAGAGCGTCCCGGACAACGAGGCCACGGCGCTGGTCGCCACGGCCAAGTCGGCAGATGCCGCCAACATCCAGGTGGCCGTGTCCGGTCAGGTGGCCCAGAAGTCCAACCGCCCGGGACTGGGCGGTGGCGGCCTCGGTATCGTCGCCGCCGCCGTGGTCCTGTTCCTCGTGTTCGGCTCGCTCCTCGCCATGGCCCTCCCGCTGATCTCGACCCTGGTGTCCCTCGGGTACCGCCATCTCGCTCATCGGGCTGCTGAGCCACGTGCTCAAGATGCCCCAGTTCTCGTCGCAGCTGGTCCTGCTCATCGGGCTGGGGTCGGCGTGGACTACGCGCTGTTCATCGTCACCCGCCACCGGCAGGGCCTCCTCGCCGGCCGTGACGTGGAGTCGTCGCTCACCACCGCGCTTCGACACGTCGGGCCGCGCGGTGCTCTTCGCCGGCATCATCGTCTGCATCGCCCTGCTGGGCATGTTCGCCCTGGGGGTCAGCTTCCTGAACGGCCTGGCCGTGGCGGCGAGCATCGGCGTGCTGTTCACCATGGCCGCCTCGCTCACCCTGCTGCCGGCGCTGCTCGGGTTCATGGGTCCGCGCGTGTCCTGTCGCGACGCCAGCGCGCCGCCCTGGCCGCCGACGGAGGGGTGGGCGATGGCGACCGGACCGCGTGGGCCCGCTGGTCCGCCCGCCTGGAGCGGGCTCCGCTGGTGCCGGCGATGGCCGCGGTCGCCGTCATCGTGCTCCTCGCCCTGCCGTTCTTCTCTCTCCGGCTGGGCGCGTCCGACCAGGGCAACGACCCGACGCACGACCACGACCCGTCAGGCCTACGACCTGCTGGCGACGGGCTTCGGTCCCGGCTTCAACGGCCCCCTCCAGCTGACCACCGTCGTGCACGGACCCGGCGACGCCGGCCGCGCTCGAGGCGGATGGTCGCCGCCGTTGGCAGCCAGCCGGACGTGGCCAGAGTCGGGCACCCCGCTCTCGTGCCGGCGCCCGGGGGTGGCGAGGTGGCGCTCGTCAACGCGTACCCGCGGTCGGCACCCCAGGACGCCGCCACCGCCGACCTCATCCAGCACCTCCGCAGCAACGTGATCCCGCCTGCCATCGCCGGGTCCGCACCTGGTGGTGTACGTGGGCGGCAGTACGGCGATCTTCTCCGACTTCAGCCACGTGCCTCGGGTCCAAGCTCCCCGTCTTCGTCGGCGTGATCGTCGGGTTGTCGTTCCTGCTGCTCGTCCTGCTGTTCCGTAGCCTGGTCATCCCGGTCACCGCCGCGCTCATGAACCTCCTGTCAGCCGGCGCGGCCTTCGGCATCGTGACGGCCGTCTTCCAGTGGGGCTGGCTGGGCTCGGTCTTCGGCGTCAACCGCAGCGGCCCGGTCGAGGCGTTCCTGCCCGTCATGTTGTTCTCGATCCTGTTCGGGCTGTCGACGGACTACGAGGTGTTCCTCGTCACCCGCATCCACGAGGAGTGGCTGCGGACCGGCGACAATCGTGAAGCGGTCCGCCGGGGCCTCGCCGCCACGGGCAGGACGATCACCGCGGCTGCCGCCATCATGGTGCTGGTCTTCGGATCCTTCATCCTCGGGGGCGAACGGGTCATCAAGGAGTTCGGTCTGGGCCTGGCCGCCGCCATCCTCGTCGACGCCGTCGTCATCCGCAGCGTGGCCATCCCCGCGCTGATGCTGCTGATCGGCCGGGCCAACTGGTGGTTCCCGTCCTGGCTCGACCGTCGCCTGCCGCACGTCTCGGTGACGCCCGAGCTCGAGCGTGAGGATGAGGTCGAGCAAAAATTGGTGAGCGCCGGCGCCGGGCGTTGACGACCACCACCGTCAGCGGATCAGGACGAGGTCGGCGGTGGTGCCTCGAGGCCCGCTTGGATCTGCTGGATGGACTCGTTCGTGTCGAGGTAGTCGCGCCAGCGCGTCACCTTGCCGGAGGCGTCGACCTCGACGATCGTGGCGCCCTCCATCCTGACGGCGACGCCGGGGGTGCCCTCGGCTCCGGGCCCCTTGTAGGTGCCGCGGCCGGTCCACTCGAACACCGCCCAGCGGTCGTCGCCGCGGATGCTGTCGACGCGCTGGGTCCAGTCGGGAAAGATGCTCCGGGTCAGCTCGGCGACGCCCTGGATGTCTGATGTCCACGGCGTCACGGGGTCCCGGAAGGCCCGCTCGGCGGCGAACAGGGCCACCCACGAGTCGAGGTCGTCCACCGCTTCGAACCTGCGTGCCCACGCCTGCCAGTCCACGGCTGCCTCCCTTACGTGGCGTCGGTGCCGACCGAGCCGCGTCGGTCGCCAGCCTTGACCGGCGAGCAGCCCGGAGCAAACGGGTCCACGGTTACCATCGGTTCACCGACACAACACCAGGAGCAGCTCGAATGGCACAGACTTGCGCCCATCTCGATCAGATCCAGCAGGTCGAGCCCTCGTCGACCGGTTGTGAGGACTGCCTGGCGGCGGGCAGACGGGACTGGGTCCATCTCCGCGTCTGTCAGCGGTGCGGGCACGTCGGCTGTTGCGACAATTCCCCCATGCGGCACGCCACGGCCCACTTCACACGCTGCGACCCATCCCATCATCCGGTCCTACGAGCCCGGCGAGGACTGGTACTGGTGCTACCAGGACAACCTCGCCTTCGAGCTCGAGGGAGCGCCCCCGGCCCCGTCGCACCCCTGACCGGACGCCGGCGGCGTGCTCGATCAGCCGTCCTCCGGGAAGAACGGCTCCTCTCCCCCGGTTGATGCTGACATGGCTGTCAGTACCGCCGCGTCGGACCGCAGCCGGACGCGGTGGCTGCGGTCGCAGTGGCTGCGAAACAGCGTGGGGATCGCCGTGCTGGCGCTGGCCCTGGCCATCCTCGTCGATCAACGCCACGACCTGACCTCGGCATCCCACGTCATCGCCGACCTCCAGTGGTACTGGTTGGTGCTGGCCATCGGGGCCGAGGCCGGCTCGATGGTCGTCTTCGCCCGCCTCCAGCGCTGGCTGCTGCGGGCCGGAGGGGTACGCATCGGCCTTCGCTCGATGGTCGAGATCACCGTGGCCGGCAACGCCATGGGCACCACGCTGCCGGGCGGGGCAGCCTGGTCGGCGACCTGGGCCTTCGGCCAGCTCCGGCGCCGGGGCGCCGACCGGGTTCTGTCGGGGTGGGTCATCCTGGTCGCCGGTGCCCTGGCCAGCTTCGCCCTGTTCGTCCTGTTGGCCCTCGGAGCGTTCGTCGCCGGCTCGAGGGGACCGGTCGCCGATCTGCGCCGGCTGGCGGCGGTGCTCGCTGCCATCCCCGTGGCTGTCGCCATCGGGGCCGTGCTGCTGGCCCGCTGTGCCGGCACTTCGGCCGAGGGCCCGACACCTGTGGGAGGCCGAACGCCGCCAGCCCCGAGTGAAGTCGGCGGAGGACCGCTGCGACGGCTGTGGGCGCGGATACTGACCGTGCGCCCGACGCCCCTAGGGTGGCTCGGGGCGTTCAGCTTGGCGCGGCCAACTGGGTCTGGGACGCCGTCGCCCTTGCCGCCTGCATCCTCGCCCTCGGCGGGGGGGTGCCGTGGCGCGGCGTGCTCGTCGCCTACGCGCTCACCCAGATCGCGGCCAGCTTCCCTATCACGCCCGGAGGCATGGGCGTCGTCGAGGGGAGCCTCGCCGCCCTGCTCGTGGCCTACGGAATGCCGGCGGACCGGGCGGTGGCGGCGACGCTGCTGTACCGGCGGTGAGCTTCTGGGCGCTCGTCCCCGTCGGCTGGGCGCGTGTGGTCGGTGATCGAGCTCTCGCAGCGGCGAGGCAACCGGACCCGGTCGCACCCGTGGGCGGCGCACCTCCACGGTCCCGCCCCGGCCAACCCGTCCCTCGGCCGCGAGGGCATGGGTCGGGTGGTGCCGCCCGATCCGTGCTGGGGCTGCGAGGACCCCGAGGACGTGGTCACCCGGACCCCGGCTGCCTAGGCGCTCCGAGGCCGGCCGCCCGAGTCGGCCTGGGCGCTAAGCGCCGACGGCCGCCTCCGCGGGCCGGCCTCCCGGGCCGGCCTTGCGCGCTCAGCCCCGGAGCACGTAGCCGCTGCTCCGCACGGTGTGGATCAGGCGGGGTCCGTGCTCCTCGAGCTTGCGACGCAGGGCGCTCACGTGGCGCTCGACCACGTTGCGGCTGTAGCCCTTGTAGCCCCAGAGCTCCGACAGCAGCTGGGTGGTGGTGAGCACCCGACCGGGCCGCCGGACGAGCCGGCACAGCAGCTCGAACTCGACGTGGGTGAGGTCGAGCCTGTGGCCCCCCCGGGTGACGACCCGGGAGCCCTCGTCGACGACCAGGTCGCCGATCTCCCACTTGCCTCCCCGTGACTTGCCGTTGCGAGCCAGGACCGCTTCGACCTGGACGAGCAGGGCGTCGACCGAGAACGGCTTGGTGACGTAGAGATCTGCGCCCGCCTCGAAACCGGCCCGCAGCTCGTCGGGCTCGTCGGCGCCGGTGAGGAACAAGAGGGCCACGTCGGATTGCTCCCGCAGCCGCCGGGCCACGGTGAACCCGTCGGGTCCCGTCCCCAGGCGCACGTCGACGACGGCGAGGTCCGGCGCGAAGGTCTTGGCCTGCTTGAGGGCCTCACCGCCCTCGGCGGCCGCGGCGACCTCGTAGCCCTCGGCCCTGAGGACGGCGACGAGCAGGTCCCGGACGACCTGCTCGTCCTCGACGACGAGGGTTCGGGCGTTCACAACCTGTGCTTCCCCATGCCCGCCCCACCTACCTGCCCGAGCCCCCCGCGATCGGGCGGCATTTGCGCACTCTATCCCGATCTTCCAGGCAAGCAAAGGGCCTATCGGGCCCCCTCACTGGCTGGCGATGGCGGCGCGGGCCTCCCCCTCGGGATCGACGAAGGCCGGGCCGTCGACGTCGACGACGGCGCGGATGATGCGGCCCGTGAACGGGAACGGGGGGCGGTACTCCCGCGTGACCGCCAGGCCGTCGCCGTAGCCACAGGTGAGCCCCGCACCCGTCAGCGAGAACCGGGTCGGCGTGAAGCGCGGGATCGGACCCTCGCCGACGACCTCGCCGTCGACCAGCAGCCTGCCGGTCCCCTGATGGTCGCGAGTCCTGTCGAAGTGGAAGCGGAGCTGGTGGCGGCCCGACGGCAGCTCGCCGTCGGACCGGATGTGGTGCTCCTCGAGGCTCACGAAGTTGTGGACGTAGGCGAGACGACGATCGGCCACGTAGAAGGACCACCCTCCCAGCCCCGACCCCTGGGCGACGAGAACGCCGGACACCCCGGAGGAGGGGATCTCCACCTCGGCGGTGATGGTGTGCGAACGGTTGCGAACGTTCACCGCCACCGACCTCGGGCACGGCGGCCGCACCGGGACGGCAGACGTAGTGCGACCGGGCGGGAACGGCGGCGGGACGTTCGAACACCAGCTCGGAGAAGGGCCGGTTGTCGAGGGGGAGCACCTGGTTGCGCCCGGCCTCGGTCCACCAGCGTTCGATCAGCTCTCTGAGCTTCGCCGGGTGCTGCTCGGCCAGGTCGTGACACTCGGACGGGTCCTCGTCGACGTGGTAGAGCTCCCACCGGTCGTCGTCGAAGCCGACCCTCGTGTCCTGGATGGGGTGGTACGTGACCGCCTTCCAGCCGCGGTGGTACAGGGCGCGGCAGCCGAACATCTCGTAGTACTGGGTCTCGTGGCGACCCGGGCGCACCGGCGTCTCCGAAGCGTGTCCGACGAAGCTGGTCCCGTCGAGCCGGCGCTGCTCGACGTGGTCGAGCTCCTCGGGAGCATCGAGCCCCAGCACGTCGAGGACCGTGGGCACGAGATCGATGGCGTGGACGTACTGCCGGCGAAACCCGCCGCGCTCGGCGATGCCGGCAGGCCAGTGGACGATCAGAGGATCGGCGACCCCGCCCTCGTGGACTTCCCGCTTCCAGCGCCGGAACGGGGTGTTGCCGGCCACCGTCCATCCCCACGGGTAGTTGTTGTGACAGTACGGACCGCCGATCTCGTCGATCCGCTCGAGCGCCTCGTCCAGATCACGGGGCGCGACGTTCCACGGCCGCACGTCGTTCACCGAACCCGGTCGGGCCGCCCTCTGAGCTCGCACCGTTGTCCGACAGGACGAAGACGATCGTGTTGTCCAGATCGCCGGTGTCGTCGAGGAACTCCAGCAGCCGACCGATGTGGTGGTCGGTGTGGGACAGGAACCCGGCGAAGGCCTCCATGTACCGTGCGTACAGCCGGCGCTCGGGCGCGGACAGCGAGTCCCAGGCCGGCACCCAGTCCGGACGAGGTGAGAGCTCGGTCCCCGCCGGCAGGACGCCGGCCTCGATCTGGCGGGCCAGGGTGGCATCGCGCCAGGCGTCCCACCCCGAGTCGAACCGCCGCGGTACGGCTCGATCCACTCTGCCGGTGCCTGGTGCGGGGCGTGGCAGGCGCCGGTGCAGAAGTACAGGAAGAAGGGCTTGGCCGGGTCGGCGGCCCGCAGGTCTCCGACGAACCCGATGGCGTGGTCGACGAGGTCCTCGGTCAGGTGGTAGCCCTCCTCGGGGCTGCTTCGGCGGCTGCACCTGGTGGTTGTCGGACACCAGGGCCGGCACGAACTGGTGGGTCTCGCCGCTGAAGAAGCCGTAGAAGCGCTCGAACCCCCGCGCCAGCGGCCACCGGTGTCGCGGCGCGGCGGCGTGGCACTCGTCCTCGGGTGTGAGGTGCCACTTCCCCACCGCGTAGGCGGCGTAGCCGTGGGGGACGAGCATCTCCGACAGGAAGCCGTTCGTCCTCGGGATGACGGCGTCGTAGCCCGGAAAGCCGGTCGCCAGCTCGATGACCCGCCCCATGCCGTTGACATGGTGGTTGCGGCCGGTCAGCAGGCAGGCTCGGGTCGGCGAGCACAGGGCCGTGGTGTGGAAGTTCGTGTAGCGCAGGCCTCGCGCGGCCAGCCCGTCCAGGACCGGCGTGTCGATGTCGGAGCCGAAGCAGCCGAGCTGGGCGAAGCCGACGTCGTCGAGGACGACGAGGACGACGTTGGGCGTGCCCGTCGGGCGCCCGGACCGGTTCCGGCCACCACGGGGTCGACTCCGAGAAGTCGCGGCCGATGACGCCTCTGAACGCTCCAGGCTCCACGTTTGCTCCACCTCTCCTCCGAGACCTGGCGCCGAGGCTAGGCGCGGCCCGGGAGGCCGCGGGATGTCTAGGCGCGGCGTAGTGGGAGGGTGAGCTGGCGGAGGTACTCGCCCGGGACGGGCTCGTCGATGCCGTATGCCGCCGGTACTCGACCCTTGGGCAGGTAGGCGGTGCCGAACAGCACGTCGAGCACGGGCAGGCCACCGGCGAAGTTCTTGTCGACCGCCTCGGGCTCGTTGGCGTGGTGCCAGTGATGGAACTCCGGGGTGGTGATGACCCAGCGTAGGGGCCCGAACCGGAAGCGCACGTTCGAGTGGATGAACAGCGCGTTGAAGGCGGTGAAGAGCACCACCACGCCGACCGCCAGCTTGGTGAACCCCAGGAGGAACAGGGGGATGGCGACGAAGACCCGGTGGAACACGGCGTCGAGCGGATGCTGGCGGGCGGCCGCCAGCCAGTCCATCTCGGTGATGCTGTGGTGGATGGCATGGAACCGCCAGAGCAGCCCGAGATGGTGGCTGGTGCGGTGGGCCCAGTAGAACAGCAGCTCGGCGAGCAGGAGGCCCTCGGCGATCTGGACCCACTGCGGCTGGGCGTGGACGACGTGGGCCAGCCCGTCCCCGAGGAGAGCGCGCAGCACGGTCGTGAGGATGGCCGCGGCGGCGAGGAAACCCGCCGTGATGAAGAGGTTGGTGACGAAGAAGTGGACGAGGTCGGTTGCCCAGCCCTTGCGGAACACCCGCCGGGGGTGCAGGGCGAAGAGCTTCTCCATGGGCACGAAGACGGCGACCAGCACGACGAAGCCGAAGAGCAGTCGGCTGCGGATGGCGACGCCCGCCACCAGCAGACCTACGGTGAGGAGCGGTGGGGACGAGTCTGGGCCGCTCCGCGTCGTCCGCCGTCGCGGGAGGTCGGCCCCAAGCCGTCGCGCCATCCTCGGTCGAGACTGCCCACGGGACCTGGGTCTCGGTCACGGCCACGGGCCGATGATGCCAGCCTCGGGTTAGCTCCGGCGTCGAGAAGTGTGATCATCCCGTGAGGAGATGCTCGCTACCCGCTATGAAGGCGGCCGCCTACTGGTAGGGCCGTTCACGTCTCGGCGCCGACCTTCTCCCGCAACGCCTTCTTGGGCGACGTCACGAGGTCGTCGAGGGTGGCGATGAACTTGGAGAAGGTCTTGTCGAACTCGGAGGGTTTGCGTGCCCGTTTCGTGGGGTTGGCGTAGCTGATGATCTGATAGCGCGCCATCGAGTGCCACGCCCCCTCGGCCTTGAGGGAGTCTTCCACCGCCTTGACCCGCTTCGCCGCCTCGAGGACCTTGTCGGCGCGCTCCTGGCGCACCTCGTACGCGTGCCTGAGCGGGCTGTCGAGGAAGCCATCGCACTTCTTCAAGATCGGCTCGAAAGCGCTCCCTGCCAGCCTTCCGGATCGCTCGTAGGCGAGGCCGAGCGTCACGAGGTGCGCCGTCTCGATCGTGTCGACGACCTCGCCGTGGTCCTCCGAGCGCGTTGGTGACTCCTCCAGCATCTCGCGGTAGATCGACAGCGCGATCGTCGAGCGCTCGCGGATGTTCAGGCCCTGCTCGATGTTCAGGCTCATCATGCGCCGCGTCAGCTTCTCCGGCACCACGACGACCGGGAACTCCTTCACGCCCAGATCGACGCCGGCCTGGAAGCGGTGCTGTCCATCGATGATCACGTAGCTCCCACCGCTCTCGACGGCGACGAGGGGTGTGATGAAGCCGATCCGCTCGATCGACGCGCTGAGCGCCTTGAGATGAGCGGGGCGCGGCTTGCGCTGATGGGCGATCACCTCGAGATCGTCCCGGCGGACCACCTTGATCCGCAGCAGCTGGCGCTTACGGGGGTCCTTCAGATCCAGCTGATCGACCACGGGCCGAGACTAGCGGGACGCCTCCTGCCCGTCTCGGTCGAGGGCGTCACCGGGTGACCGCGCTCTCGGCCGCGCCGCCATAGAGCTCGCTGGCTCGCCAGCAGTACCAGGCGACGACCGAGCGGTAGGGCTGGAACGGGTCACCCAGCGGCCCGAGCTGGCGGGCCGTCGGCATCGGAATGCCCCACGCCAGGCCGAAGCCGCGCCGCACCCCCAGGTCGCCGGTCGGCCACACGTCGAGCCGGCGAAGCTGGAACATGAGGAACATCTCGGCGCTCCAGGGGCCGATCCCCCGCACGGTCGACAACCGGGTGACCACCTCCTCGTCGCTCTCACGCGACAGCCCGCGGGGGTCGAGGACGACCGTTCCGTCCAGGACCTTGGCGGCCAGGTCCCGCAGCGACGCCATCTTGTTGCCCGAGAGGCCGGCCGACCGCATCGCCTGGTCCGACAGGCCGAGCATTCTGTCGGGGGTGACCTCGTCGCCGAGGGCGGCGATGAGCCGGCCGTGGATGGCGGCGGCAGCCGGCCCGGCCAGTTGCTGGTAGGTCACCGACCGCACCAGGGCGGCGAAGTGGCTGTCGTGGGGCGGGCGGAACCGCGGCGGTCCGACGGTGTCGAGGAACCGGGCGATCACCGGGTCCCTGGCCGCCAGCTCACGGGCGGCGGACGCATGCGTCGCCCGGCGGGCTGGCCTGGCGGCCTTGGCGACCTTGTTGACCTTGGCGGTTCGCGCCGCCTTGGCGGGCCGGGCGGTCACGGATGCCCTCCCGCTCAGGTGGCGTCGCTCGCGGGCAGGCCGTGGTACGGGCTGCCCGCCCGCTGCCACTCCTGGTACAGGTCGAAGAACTCCTGGCCGAAGGGATCCCCGCCCACGAGGGGCATCGTGGCCCGCCGGATCGTGAAGTCGTTGGGGGCCAGCTCGCCGGCCAGCGCGAAGTGGCGGCGCGCCGTCACCTCGTCGCCCTGTCGACGAGCCTGAGCGGCAACACGAAAGTGCAGGCGGGCCTGCACCTCGTCGCCGGAGAGATCTCCGACCGCCCGGCGGGCCTCGTCAGCCGCGATGGGCAGCTCACCGCCGCGGACCCACCGCCGCACCGCGTCGAGGTGCGGACCGGCTTCCACGCCGGTGAAGTCCTTGAACGTGTCGGTCCCGAAGGCGACGCCGTTGGGTCGCACGATCCGGTCGTCCTCGTCGATCCAGATGACGGTCGGCACGTTGCTGATGGCGTACAGCTCGGTGAGGAGATGGTTCGGATCGATGAGCACCGGGAACGTGATGTTGTCGACCCACGGCCGGACGTCGTCCGGCGAGTCGTCGATGGCGACCGCTACGACGGTCAGCCCGTCGCCCAGCTCGTCCTGCAGCGCCTGCCACCCGGGCAGGTCGTATCGGCAGCCTCACCACGAGGCGAACGCCACCAACAGCTTCTTCTGCCCGCGCCACTGCTCCAGGCGGTGCGGGTTGCCGTCGAGGTCGTCGAGACCGAACGAGGGGGCGCGCAGCGAGTCGAGGGCCTGACGGCGACCATCGGCATCCATCGCCACGGCGGCGATCCCGCCCCCGGCGTCGATCACCGACGGTCGCCCCAGCGCGGCGGCGACGGCCGACAGGTCCAGGTCGTCTCCCTGGAAGAGGGCGGCCCGGTCACGCACGGGTACGCACGTGTCCTCCCGGCACAGCCCCTGGGGCTTGAGCTCCCACCCGATGGCATCGTCCAGTCGCTCCGGTGCGATCAGGAGCCGGCCGTCGCCGGGCGTGGCCTCGACCGTGCGTACGACGTCGCTGATGATGGTGGCGGACGGCATGGGGGCGCTCCCTTCGTCTCGGCTCACGCTGGGCCGCGCGCAGCGCCGTTGTCAAGCGCTCAGGGAACAGCACGGGCCTTTGCCCGATTTGTGTTCACTCACGTCACCGCCGTACGGGTGTGACCTACCATCGGCTGAGACTCGAGGCCTGGAGGACCCATGACCGATATCGCCGCTCGACATCGGGATGCTCTCGGAGCCACGCGTCGCGTGGTGGCGGGCGTCGGTCGAGATCAGTGGTCCGAGCCGACGCCGTGCGCCGAGTGGAACGTCGGCCAGCTGCTCAATCACATCATCGCCGGCAACTGGTGGGCTGCCGAGCTGGGGCGCGGCGCCACCATCGAGCAGGTCGGATCGAAGCTGGATGGTGACCAGCTCGGCGACGATGCGCTGGGCTCCTACGACCGGTCAGCCGAGGCGGCAGCCGCCGCCTTCGAGGCGCCAGGCGCGCTCGACGCACCGTGTGCAGTCTCCTACGGGCCGGTGCCTGGCTCGGTGTACGCCGGCCACCGGTTCATCGACGTCCTGATCCACGGCTGGGATCTCGCCGCGGCCACCGGCCAGGATCGGACGCTCGACCCCAAGCTCGTCGAGGCCTGCTGGGACGTGGTCCAGCCGCAGGCCGAGCTGCTCCAGGGCAGCGGCATGTTCGCTGAGCGAGGTCACGATTTCGCCCGACAGCGACCCTCAGACCCGCCTGCTGGCCGTGCTGGGACGCCACGACTGAGGGATGTCACCACCGCTCCCCCGCTGGACGATGTTGCCCGGGCTCTAGGGCTTCGCCGATGCGGCCAGGTACTCGTGGGCGGCCCGCTGGCCGTTCTGGAACAGCATGTGCTGCGCGTCGATGGTGAGGTGGAAGTCGGTCGCCTTGATGTCGCCACTGTCGACGAAGATGGTGCGGGCCGCCTTTGCGGGGTCCACGTAGTAGCGGTCGGCGTTGGCCAGTAGGGACCTCAGGCAGCCCCGCAGCTCCCCGACGATGTTGCGGACGGGCTGCGGGGGCGGCATGACCGTCTGGCGGGCCGAGAGCTTGATGCCGATCGTGGGCCACCGCTCTGGCTGTCCGTCACCCCGGTCGAAGACCTCGACCGGGAAGTTCGACAAGAGCCCACCGTCGACCCATGTCACGGACCCGGTGGGGTAGGCGACCCCGCCGACCGTGGCCGCCTGCGCCGGGAAGCGCACCGGGTCGAAGAAGATCGGGATCGACATCGAGGCCCGTACTGCGTCGACGATCCGCTGGTCATCGGGCGCAGCGCCATAGTCCGGGTAGTCCCACGGCAGTCGCACGCACTTGCCTCGCGTGATGTCGGCGGTATGCACCACCAGGCGATAGCGGCATCCGTCGGGCAGCGCCGTTCCCGGGTCGTCGCTCTCGCTGATGCGCAGCTGGCGGAAGGTCGTGACGCCGATCTCGTCCAGCACGCCCCCGAGCCACTCGATCAGGTAGTCGCCGTCGTGGAGACCCATGTGGCGCAGCAGGTGCACCACGTCACCCAGCCTGCCGTTCATGCGCTGCAGCGAGTCCTTGCGTTCGAACTGGCTGTAGTCGATCTGTTCGACGAAGCTGCGCAGCCGGCTGGGTGGCTCGCCGGCGGCCTGCAGAGCTGCGAGGAGGCTGGCCACGATGGCGCCCGCGCTGGTACCGGCGACCCGTGGAAACGTGAAACCGGCGTCGGTGAGCTCGAGGATGGCGCCGACCAGGCCGATGCCCTTCACCCCACCGCCCTCGAGCACCAGGTCCGCTCGTTTGTCCGCTTGCTCGGTCATCGTCACCGCCCGCCAAGGGTGGGAGACAGCAGCCCGATGGTAGATGCTCCCAGGTGCCTCAGGCCGGACGTCGCCCGCGGCGGGTGCGCTCGTCGACCCGGACACAGCAGCGGCCGGGCACGGGATCGAGCCGAGCCTCCACGCGTGGCAGCTCCATACCCTCGATCAGACCCTCGACGAGCTCGAGGTTCATGCCGCAGACGAGGATCGCGTTGCTCCTCGGCGACGGCGTGGAAGGGGCAGTTCTCGAGGACGACCGTGTGATCGTGGACCTGGGGCTCGTAGCCCTGGCTCCGTAGGGCCCCGGCCACGCCATCGAGGCCGGCCTCCTCATCGACGGCTGAGCTCGAAGCCACGCTTCGACCGAGCACCCGGCCGTGCTCGCGGGCCGTGGCCCGTGCTGCTTCGGTCGGGTCGACGGGCTCGTCGGACGCCATGACGAGGGCGTCCGCCAGCAGGCGGCCGACGAGGTCGTAGTGTCGCTCGGGGAGGCTGACCGACACCTCTCCCGATGCTCGGCGGTAGAGCTTGGCCGGCCGGCCCGCTCCCGGACCTGCCCGACCGGGGGGGCGGCGGTACTCCACGTCGAGCAACCCCACCTTGGCCAGCTTGTCGAGGTGGAAGGCGGCGACCGAGCGGGCCACGCCGAGCGCCCCGCCGCCGCCGCTTCGTCGCGCCCGACCGGTGAGCCCTGGGCGGTGACGTAGCGGTAGACGCGGCGACGGAGCGGCTCGTCGAGGGCCGCCAGCGCGCTGATGCGTTCGTCGTTCGGCTTCGTCGTGCTCGTCGTGCTCGCCCACTCGGCCTTCCTTCTAAAAAACATCTAGCTTGACTCAAGAGTCTAGCCCGGTCTAAAGTCACGATCCGTAGATTTTACAGCAGCGACCCACCGAGGAGACGAAGCGATGGCGACAACGACATCGATCGAGCAGGCGGGCACTGACGAGCCCGCCCCTTCGACAGGCTGCGAGGACCGGTAGCCGGGCGCCTCTCCGACCCTGTCTTCCAGGCCTACCTCATCCTGCGCACGGCGTTCGTGGTGGCGCCGATCGTGTTCGGGGTGGACAAGTTCTTCAACTGGATGACCCCGTGGACCAAGTACCTGTGGGCCGGCTTCGCCAACCACCTGCCCGGTACCCCGCACCAGATCATGATGGGTGTCGGGGTGGTGGAGATCACCGCCGGGATCCTGGTACTGCTGGTTCCTCGCGTCGCCCCGTATGTCGTCGCCGCGTGGCTGGGAGGCGATCGTGACCGACCTGGTGATCAAGAGCGCCGCGGTCGGGGGCCACACCCAGGTCTTCTGGGACATCGCGCTGCGCGACTTCGGCCTCCTGCTCGGCGCCCTGGCGCTCGCCCGCCTGGCCGCCGTCTTCACTCCGCCGCTCCTCTCCGCCCGGCGGCGCGCGGCGTCGCCGCAGAACGGGGAGTCGGCTTGACCTCGCGACCGACATTCGTGATCGTCGGCGCCAGCCTGGCCGGCGCCAAGGCCGCCGAGACCCTGCGCACGGAGGGCTTCGAGGGACGCGTCACCCTGATCGGCGAGGAGGACGTCCGGCCCTACGAGCGTCCGCCGTTGTCCGAAGGACTACCTCCGCGGTGAGTCAGGCAGGGACAAGGTCTTCGTCCACGACGAGTCGTTCTACGAGGACAATGACATCGACCTGCGCCTGTCGAGCCGGGTGACATCGCTGGACACGAAGGATCGTGTCGTCGAGCTCGCCTCGGGCGAGACCATCGGGTACGACGCGGTGCTGATGGCCACCGGGGCCACCCCCCGACCGCTTGCGATACCGGGCGCCGACCTGGACGGCGTCCACTACCTGCGCCAGGTCGGCGACTCCGACCGGATCCGGGAGGCGATCCGGGGTGCTGGCCGCCTGGTGGTCGTCGGAGCCGGGTGGATCGGCTGCGAGGTGGCGGCCTCGGCCCGTCAGCTGGGCGCCGACGTGGCCATGGTGGCGACGTCGACGGTGCCCTTGGAGCGTGCGCTCGGTCCGGAGCTCGGAGGGTTCTACCGCGACGTGCATCTCGAGCACGGGGTCGAGATGCACCTCGGCATGGGGGTCCGAGCCCTCCGCGGGAACGGGTCGGTGGGTGAGGTGGTGCTCGCCGACGGTCGGACGCTGTCGGCCGACCTGGTGGTCGTGGGGCTCGGCGTCGTACCTCGGGTCGAGCTCGCCGAGGCCGCCGGCCTCACGCTCGACAACGGCGTCCTGACCTCCGAGCACCTGACCGCGAGCACCCCAGGCGTCTTCGCCGCAGGCGACGTGGCCAACGCCTGGCACCCCACCCTCCAGCAGAACATTCGCCTCGAGCACTGGTCATCGGCCCTCAACCAGGGCCCGGTGGCCGCCCGCAACATGCTCGGTCGCCCCACCCCGTACACCAAGATCCCGTACTTCTACTCCGACCAGTACGACATCGGGATGGAGTACTCCGGGCACGCGACCGAGTGGGACCAGCTCGTCTTCCGGGGCGACCCCGGAGCCGGGAGTTCATCGCCTTCTGGCTCGAGAAGGGAAGGCTACGGGCCGGGATGAACGTCAACGTCTGGGACGTCACCGAGCCGATCGCCGCGCTCGTCGCCTCGGGGCGCCACGTGGACGCCACGTCGCTCAGCGACCCGAACGTCGACCTGGCCGAGCTGGCCCAGAAGGTGGCGCCTGGGCAGATGTCGAGCGGTTAGCCCCCGGGCGGTCGGTAAGGCGGGGCTCTTCCGCACCTATCACTGCTTGGCGTACTCGTCGTGGCGGCGGTACCAGAAATCGGTCTCGTTGCGGCCGAGTGGCGCGCGGTCGAGCCACTGGTACATGCCCCAGAGGCCGTCCAGCCCGCGCGCGTAGGCCGAGTACGTGTGGTAGACGACGCCATCCTCGAGCGCGAACGCGCTCATGCCGGGCCCTTCTCGCCGGAAGGTCTCCCAGTCCGTTCCCACCATGGTCGATGCGAACTCGTCGAGGCCGGCACTGTCCTGACCGGCTGGTGGCCGAAGATCGGACCTGCGGAAGTTGTACTCGACGGCTCCCGACTCCCACTCCTCCTTGGTGTTCGCCGCCTGGAAGTCGTGGTTGAAGTCGCTGTCGAACGACGACGCCCACGGGAAGCTCCAGCCCATCCGCTGCTTGTACGCCTGGATCTTGGCCAGTGGCGCCCGGGACACGGCAGAGAGGGTGACGTCGTGGTTGGCGAGGTGGACGACGAAGCCGTCGAAGCCGTCGGCGATCGCCGAGCAGGACGGACATCCCGCCAAGTAGTCGGGGCCGAACATGAAGTGGTAGACGAGGAGCTGGGAGCGCCCTCTGAACAGGTCGGCGAGGGACGCTGGGCCCTCGTCGGTCTCGAAGCGGTACTCCTTGTCGACTCGCACCCAGGGCAGCTCCTGGCGCCGCCGGGCCAGCTCGTCCCCGGTGCGCGTGTGCGCCTTCTCGGCCTCGAGCAGCTCCAGGCGGGCCGCAAGCCACTCGTCACGTGTTCCGGTCTTGTGGTCGGTCATTGTCTCTCCGATCGAACGTTCATGCTCATGGCGCGAACCACCGCGGTGTCTCCAGGGTTTGTGTCGGTTTCGATGTGCAACCGAAGGTAGCACGTCAGACCAAGGTATGCAACCGCCGGTTGCATATGGCTGTCCCGTTCGACCGCGGGATGTATGCCGCCGAGCGTTCGCCTGCAGCTTCGCTGCCTACGGCGGCGATCGTGCGGCGCTTCAGGTCGTGGAGGCTTGGGTGGCGGTGGCGCGACAGTCGGGGCAGCGGCCTCGGAAGACGATGTCCACGTCCAGCAGCTCGAAGCCGTGCTGCTGGCTGCCCGGCAGCGCCAACCGGTCGGTGCCCCTGGGGTTCACGTCACGCAGGGCTCCGCATGCGACGCAGTACAGATGGTGGTGGGCGGCCGTGGTGTTGGGGTCGTACCGCTTCGGTCCGTCGCCGGTGGAGATCTCCAGCACCTCGCCCATGTCCACCAGCTCGTTCAGCGTGTTGTACACGGTGGCCAGACTGATCTCCGGGAGAAGTAGCTGGGCCCGGTTGTACACGGCGTCGGCGGTCAGGTGGACGTGCTCACCGGCCAGGACCTCCGCCACGACCCGTCGCTGGGCCGTGAGCCGCCACTCCCGATCCCTCAAACGCTGGATCAACTCGCTGATGGTTGCCTCCTTGCCCTGTGCTGGCGACGGTACCTGAGCCGATACTGGACGGGTTGTCGCTCTTGACTGATTCTAACCCTGTAGGTAGCCTACAGCTGTCAGAGGGGCCAGACCGCGTTCATTTCTGCAAAGGTGAACCGGCTGGCGACGAGCGCCACGAGAGAGGAGCAGGACCGACGTGCCTGATCGCAGCGAGAGCGAGAACCCGGTACTCCCGTACCCCGCCCCGATCCGGCGGAGGACGAACCTGGACTGGTGGCCGAACCAGCTGAACCTGCAGGTACTTCACCAGCATTCGCCCCAAGGCCAACCCGCTGGGCGAGGACTTCAACTACGCAGAAGAGTTCAAGACCCTCGACCTCGACGCGCTGAAGCGGGACATCGTCGAGGTGATGACGACGTCGCAGGACTGGTGGCCCGCCGACTACGGCAACTACGGGCCGCTCTGGATCCGGATGTCGTGGCATGCGGCAGGCACGTACCGCATCCACGACGGCCGGGGCGGTGGCGGCACGGGCGCCCAGCGCTTCGCCCCCCTCAACAGCTGGCCCGACAACGCCAGCCTCGACAAGGCGCGCCGCCTGCTCTGGCCGGTCAAGCAGAAGTACGGCCGGAAGATCTCCTGGGCCGACCTGATCATCTTCGCCGGCAACGTCGCCTACGAGGCGATGGGCTTCGAGACGTTCGGCTTCGGGTTCGGGCGAGAGGACATCTGGGCCCCCGAAGACGACATCTACTGGGGGCCCGAGGACACCTGGCTCGGAGATGACCGCTACAGCGCGCCAGGGCAGTTCGAGAATCCTTTCGGTGCCGTGCAGATGGGCCTCATCTACGTGAACCCGGAGGGGCCCAACGGCAACCCGGATCCGCTCGCGGCCGCCAAGGACATCCGAGAGACCTTCCGTCGTATGGCGATGAACGACGAGGAGACGCTCGCGCTCATCGTCGGCGGCCACACCTTCGGCAAGTGCCATGGTGCGGCCGGTTCCGAGTACGTCGGCCCCGAGCCCGAGGCGTGCCCCGTCGAGTACCAGGGCTTGGGCTGGAAGAACACCTTCGGCACCGGCAAGGGCCCCGACACCATCACCAGCGGGCTGGAGGGTGCCTGGACCAACGAGCCGACGAAGTGGGACAACGGGTACCTCGACAACCTGTTCAAGTACGACTGGGAGCTCACGACGAGCCCCGCCGGTGCGAACCAGTGGACGCCCAAGGACCCCGCGGCTCGGAACGACGTGCCGGATGCCCATGACCCGTCGAAGCGGCACGCTCCCATGATGCTGACGACGGACATCGCGCTGAAGGTCGACCCGATCTACGCGCCCATCGCCAAGCGCTTCCACGAGCATCCGGACGAGTTGGCCGACGCGTTCGCCAGGGCGTGGTACAAGCTCCTGCACCGCGACATGGGGCCCGTCACGCGCTACCTCGGCCCGTGGGTTCCCGAGGCGCAGCTGTGGCAGGACCCCGTTCCCGCCGTCGATCACGAGCTGATCGGGGAAAAGGACATCACTGCCCTCAAGGGCAAGATCCTCGGATCGGGGCTGCTCGATCTCCCGGCTGGCGTCCACCGCATGGGCGTCGGCGGCGAGCTACCGCGGCACGGACATGCGCGGCGGGGCCAACGGGGCACGGATCCGCCTTGCGCCCCAGAGGGACTGGGAGGTCAACGATCCGGCCGAGCTGGCCAAGGCGCTGCAGGCCCTCGAGCAGATCCAGCAGGACTTCAACAGCTCGCAGTCCGGCGGCAAGAAGGTCTCCCTCGCCGACCTGATCGTCCTGGGCGGATGCGCGGCCGTCGAGCAGGCGGCGAAGAACGCCGGGGTCGACGTCACGGTTCCGTTCGTGCCGGGGCGCACCGATGCCTCGCAGGAGCAGACCGACGTGGAGTCGTTCTCGGTGCTCGAGCCGACGGCCGACGGGTTCCGCAACTACCTCCGAACCGGAGAGAAGTTCCCGGCGGAGCACGCCCTGGTGGAGCGGGCCAACCTGTTGACGTTGACGGCTCCGGAGATGACGGCTCTCGTCGGCGGCATGCGCGCCCTGAACACCAACTTCGACCAGTCGGCCTACGGGGTCTTCACCGGCCGGCCCGAGGCGTTGACGAACGACTTCTTCGTGAACGTGTGCGACATGGACACGGAGTGGAAGGCGTCCGCCACGGCCGAGAACGTCTACGAGGGTCACGACCGCAAGACGGGCGAGGCCAAGTGGACCGCCACTGCCGTCGACCTCGTCTTCGGTTCGAACTCCCAGCTGCGGGCCATCGCGGAGGTGTACGCATCGGACGACTCGAAGGAGAAGTTCGTGCGTGACTTCGTGGCTGCGTGGGACAAGGTCATGAACCTCGATCGCTTCGACCTGACCTGATGACCGTCCCTGGGCTTGGTGACCGGTTCGGCGTGAACCGGTCACCAAGCCCTACGTGGGTGACCTCTCGCGCTCGTAGTTGAGCAGCAACACGCCCGTCGTCGTGGGTGTGCAGTCGACGAGGCGCAACCGCAGCGGACGGGCCAGCTCCCCGAACAACCGCTTGCCCGTGCCGAGGACGAGCGGATGCAACATGATCCTGTACGTGTCCACCAGGTCGTTGATGAAGAGCGTCTGGGCGAGGATTCCGCTCCCCAGAACGGTGATGAAGCCCTCACCGTCGGCTTTCAGGTCCCGGACCGACTCGACGACGTCACCGTCGACGATGTGGGAGTTGGCCCAGTCGAGCCGACGCAACGTTCGCGTCACGACGTACTTCGGCGTGGCGTTGAGGCTGGCCGCGATCGGGTTCTCGACAGGCTCGTGCGGCCAGTGCGCGGCCATGTGCTCGTAGGTCTTGCGGCCGAACAGGTAGGCCGAGGTCTGACCCACACCGGATCCGGCCTGGCCCGCCAGCACCTCGTCGCCGTACGGGCGCGCTCCAGCCTCCGTGCTCGAACCCGCCCTCGCGGTCCTCGTCCGGCCCGCCCAAGCCCTGCATCACGCCGTCGAGCGTGACGAACTCAACAACGCCCAGCTTTCGCATGAGGCCTCCTCCCAACGGTCAGCTGCGATCGGGATGATGACTGGCGACAGAGGTACACCCCACCCTCTGCGATGAACGGGCGACGGAGCTCGACGAGTGGAGGTGATCGGACTTGAACCGACGACTTCTACGTTGCGAACGTAGCGCTCTACCGAGCTGAGCTACACCCCCGCGGCAGGTCAGGATAGTCGCAGGGCCTAGCGCTCCCCGACGGGCGCGGTCGCCGTCGAGCCGGTCGAGGGCCTGGCGCAGGCCGAGCTGGATGAGGGTGGTGGTCACGTCGCTGCGGGTGCGCTCGAGCACCGCCCGCAGGGCGTCGGCGGTCCGGCGCAGGCCGCCGGTGATGGCGTCGGGGAAGTCGACCGTGACGAGCATGTCGTAGACGTCCTCCATGGCGGCGAGCAGCTCCTCGGCCCGGTCGAGCTCGCCCCGCCGGAGCCGGTCGAGCAGGTGCCGGCGCAGCTCCGAGGCGGCCTCGGCCAGCCCGTTGAGCCACGCCGGCGTCCGCCACCGCCGAGCTCGGCGGCCGACGGGCAGCGGCGACCCGTCGACCAGGGCCGGGTCAGGACCGGCCTCGGCGTACTCCTTCTCGGCGTCGTGGAGGAAGCCGGCGTGGGCCACGGCCGGATACGGGCGCAGCGCCTCCTGGGCCTCGGCGCAGGCCGCCTCGCTCTCGGCCCGAGCGGGCGGCTGCTCGTCGGGCTCGAGGCGGTGGACGGCCCGGATGGACTCGCCCGCAGGCCCGGATGGTCCGCCGGCAGGCGGCCAGACCGGCCTCGCGAGCCTGGTTGACCTGCTCGCAGCGCCGGCGCCCGCGACGGCCTCCCCCAGGCGGCCAACAGCTCGTTCCGCGCGGCCCGGCTCGGGCACCGCCGACGCCGGCGTCAGTTCGCTGAGCGCCGCAGCACGAACGCCGGCTCCGGCTGTCGGTGCGGGCTCGGATGAAGGCGAGCTTGGCTCACCGCTCGACGGCGATGGTTGCGCAGCTGCACCAGACGCCGCCAGTAGGTGGCGAGCAGCACGTCGAACACCACCTGAACAGCCCACGTGACCGACAGGCCGGGACCGGCGCCCAGCAGGAAGGCCAGGCGACCCGGTCAGCAGCGATAAACACGTCCCGGCGGCGCCTGAGCGGTCTGGCGGCGACGTCAGGCGACCGGCTGCTGGGCGGCGCGACCGGCGCCCGGTCCGACACCGATGGCCGCGGGCCGGCAGGTCCGGCCCCGGACGGCGCGCACCGGCGGCCCGGCGGCACGGAGCCGGCTGGCTCGAGTAGGCCATGGCCGACGCTGGCGCGCCGGGTCCGCTCCAGCACGGTCAGGTGGCGCGGAACGTCCCCGACGGAGTCGGAGAACGACGGCCTCTCGGTGCGGGAGCGCAGCCACGAGACGAGCAGCGCCCCCCACATCGACGCCAGGAGCAGAAGACCACGGTCGTCATGACTCCTCGGCCTACCCTTCGCTTCAGGGACCGTAAGCCACGGCGCGCGCCGAAGTGGTGGATCCCACTGTCGGCCCAGCCAGCCTCGGTCCAGCCGACTGCTTCAGCCGACTTCCAGCGATGCACTGGGCTTCAGCCGACGTCGAGTTCGTGACTACCCAACGGGAGAGCCCTGCCGCACGCCAGTGGTCGCTATGCTCGGCACGGCGGTCGTCGTCGACCGCTGTCGCCGATCAGGGCGTCGATGTCCTGCTGTCCAGATCGTGGCGTGCGGCATCGGCGTGTTGACGAGGGGCATGGAGAGCTCCCCGGCGGTCCGCCGCCAGTGGCCGCTGCGGCCACCGGTCTTCTCCCACAGGGCCAGCTCGCCGATGACCATCGAGCGGTCGGTCGACTTGCACATGTCGTAGATGGTGAGGGCGGCGACGGCGCAGGCCGTCAGGGCCTCCATCTCCACACCGGTCCGGTCCACCGTCTCGACCTGGGTCTCGACCTCGACGTAGTCGTCGCCGATGGTGAAGTTGACGTACACCGAGCCCGACGAGCAGCGGGTGGCACAGGGGGATCATGTCGGCCGTCCGCTTGGCCGCCTGGATGCCGGCGATGCGGGCCGCCCCGAGCACGTCGCCCTTGGTCATGGCGTTGCGGCCACCTTGGAGGTGGTCTCGGGCTGCATGAACACCTTGCAGCGGGCCATGGCCCGCCGGTGGGTGGCCTCCTTGGGGGTGACATCGACCATCCGGGCCCGGCCGAGAGGGTCGAGATGGGTCAGGCCGCGGTCGGACATGGCCGGAGTCTAGGTCACTGACGCTCCTGGTCGCCTGACCAGTCAGTTCGAGCCGGCGGCTCTAGCCGCCGATCTGGCTCATGCTCCGGGGCGGCGCATGAAGTCGACCTGGCCGATGCGGTGGCCGGCCCACTTGCGGCCCACGTCGGCCTCGATGGCGGCGGCGAGGTCGTCGTCGCTGCCACCGCGCGCAGGACGGCCCGCAGGTCGGTCTCGTCCAGGGCGAACAGGCAGTTGCGGAACTGGCCCTCGGCGGTGATCCGGACCCGGTCGCAGTCGCCGCAGAACGGCCGGGTCACGCTGGCGATGACGCCGATCTCGCCCCCGCCGTCGGGGTAGCGGTAGCGGGCCGCCGGCTCGGGCCCGTGGGCGACCGGCTCGAGCGGGATAGACGGCGTCGATGGCGGCCACGATCTCGTCGGCCGGCACCACCTGGTCCATCGTCCAGCCGCCGTCGGCGTCGAGCGGCATGAACTCGATGAAGCGGAGCTCCACGCCGCCGCTCCCGTCCGAAGGCGGCGAAGTCGAGGATCTCGTCGTCGTTGACGCCCCGGATCAGCACCAGTTGACCTTGACCGGGTCGAGAACCCGGCCTCCAGGGCGGCGTCGATGCCGTCGAGCACCCGCGCCGAGCTGGTCGCGCCGGGTCATGGCGGCGAAGCGCTCCGGGCGCAGCGAGTCGCAGGAGATGTTGACCCGGTTGCAGCCCGGCCCGGCGCAGGTCGGCGGCCAGCAGGCCGAAGCGTGGCGCCGTTGGTGGTCATGGCCAGGTCGACCGGCCGCCCGTGGCCGGCACCCGCAGGCGCGGCCAGCATCTCGACCAGCACCGGCAGGTGGGCCCGCACCGTCGGCTCGCCGCCGGTGAGCCGGATGCCGTCGAAGCCGAAGCGCTCGACGCAGACGCCGGGCCACCCGCTCGATCTCCTCGAAGGTCAGCAGCTCGTCGCGGGCAGCCACTCATGCCCTCCTCGGGCATGCAGTAGGTGCAGCGGAAGTTGCAGCGGTCGGTGACCGAGATCCGCAGGTCGCGCACGGTCCGCCCGAAGGGGTCGACCAGCGGCTGGTCGAGCGCGCTCACCCGCTCCTAGGTCACGGCCAGTGGCGGCAGGCCGGCGAGCGGCCGCGCTCGGACGGGGCCGGACCAGTCGGCGGACGGCTCGCCCGAGCAGCCAGGTCGTCGACCGTCTCCCCGGCCTCCACGCCCTCCCCGTCGGGACCAGGGCCAGGGCGTTGGCCAGGGCCATGGCCGAGCAGCTGGTGGGAGCCCTGACCGCCGGCGGAGCGGACGTGGACCCGGCCGTCCTCGCCGGAGCGTGGCCACCACCCGGAGCAGGTGCAGCTTGCCGTCGCGGGCGCCGCCGCAAGCCGTCGTCGGCCACGGCCTGCGACGCGGACGCGGTCGAGCGTCCGGGTGGCCCATCATCTGCCGCAGGCCGGGCCGGGCGAACAGCTCGAAGCTGACCATCGACGACACCGGGTTGCCGGGAAGCCCGAACACCGGCGTGCCCCTCGACCAGGCCGAAGGCGAAGGGCTTGGCCGGCCGGATGGCCACCTGCATCCAGCGCATCGTGCCGGCCCGACAGCCGGTCGAGGACGACCTTGACGTAGTCGAAGTCGCCCATGCTGACCCCGCCGCTGGTGAGCACGGCGTCGCAGCTCGGCAGCGCGCCCTGCGATGGCCGCGGTGATCGCCGCCTCGTCGTCGCGGGCGATCGCCGAGGTCGACCGGCACGACAGCCGCTCTGGGCCGAGCAGGGCCAGCAGGGTGTGGCCGGTTGGAGTCCCGGATCTGGCCGGGCCGCAGCGCGCCGGCGCCCTCGACCAGCTCGTCGCCGGTGGACAGCACGCCGACCCGCGGCCGCGGGAACGGCGACCACGGCGTCACGGCCGATGCTGGCCAGGACCCCGAGGTGGCCGGGGCCGAGCACGGTGCCGGCGGGGAAGACCTCCTGGCCGGCGGCGATGTCCTCCCCCGCCGGGCGCACGTGCTCGCCGGGCTGACGCCCGGCCTCCACGATGACGACCGTCCGCGCCGTCCGGCTCGGGTCCGCTCCACCATGACGACGGCGTCGGCACCCGGCCGGGAAGGGGCCCCGGTCATGATCCGCAGGGCCTGGCCCGGCCGACCTCCGTCGTCCGGGGCCGTCCCGGCGGCCAGGGTGCCGACGACGGCCAGGCGCACCGGGTGCACCGACGGTGTCGGCCGCCCGCACCGCGTAGCCGTCCATGGCCGTGTTGGCGAACGGGGGACCGGCTCGCCGGCGACGACCGGCTCGGCCGGCACACAGCCCAGCGCCTCGTCGAGGGCGATCGGCACGCGGCGCCAGGCGGCGGGCAGCGCCGTCCAGGACGACCGTGGCGGGCCTCGGCCAGCGGGATCATGGCAGGCCGCTCAGGCTCTCGCCCTCGGCGCGCCGCCAGGTCGGCGAGCAGGCGACGCAGGCCGGGCCCAGGTCGTCGCGCTCCAGGGCAGCTCGATGGTGGCCCTCAGGTAGTCGAGCTTGTTGCCGACGTCGTAGCGGCCCCAGTCGAAGGTGTAGCCGTAGACGGCCTCCTCTCGATGAGCAGGCCGATGGCGTCGGTCAGCTGGATCTCGCCGCCCTTGCCCGGCTTCAGCCGCTCGATGGCGTCGAAGATCTCCGGGGTGAAGACATAGCGGCCCATGACGGCCAGGTCGGAGGGCGCCTCGCCGGGCTGCGGCTTCTCCACCACTCCAGCGATCCGCACGAGGCCGGCCTCGACCGGCTCCACCCCGCCGCAGCCGTAGCGCGGAGATCTCTCGGCGGGCACCCGCTTGAGGGCCACCACGGTGCCGCCGTGGCGCTCGAAGGCGCGCCAGCATGCCGGCCAGCACGCCGGCCCGCTCGTGCATGATGTCGTCGGCCAGCAGCACGGCGAAGGGCTCGTCGCCCACGTGCTGGCGGGCCACGCCGACGGCGTGGCCCAGGCCCTCGGCTCTCCCTGGCGGACGTAGTGGATCTCGGCCAGGTCGGCGATCGCCTGACCTCCGGCCAGCTCGCTCGACTTGCCTCGCTGCCTCGAGGTGCTGCTCGAGCTCGAAGGACCGGTCGAAGTGGTCCTCGAGGGTCTGCCTTGCCCCGCCGGTGATGATCAGGATGTCCTTGATCCCGGCCGCGGACCGCCTCCTCCACCACGTACTGGATGGCCGGCTTGTCGACGAGCGGCAGCATCTCCTTGGGCTGGGCCTTGGTGGCCGGCAGGAAGCGGGTCCCGAGACCGGCGCGGGACTGCCTTGCGCACCGGAGTCATCGTCTCTTCGTCGGGACAACCCGCGGAGGACTCACGCCTTCGAGACGGTACACTTAGCACTCAGGTCTAGTGAGTGCTAACGCCACGGAGGCTCTACCGGAGATGCCCACCTACGAGTACGCCTGCAAGTCCTGCGGCCAGCACCTCGAGGTCGTCCAGTCGTTCACGGACGACTCCGCTGACGACGTGCGCCGTGTGCGGCGGCCCCCTGCGCAAGGTGTTCGGCACCATCGGCATCACCTTCAAGGGCAGCGGCTTCTACCGGACCGACAGCCGGCCCGCGGCCGTCCTCTCGTCCAGGCGTCGTCGGACAAGGCGTCGCTCCGACAAGGCGTCCTCGGACAAGGCGTCGTCGGACAAGGCGTCCTCCGACAAGGGTCCTCGGACAAGTCGTCCACCGCGAGCCTCCTCGTCGGAGAGCAAGAGCTCGTCGGACAGCTCCAAGAGCGACGCCAAGAGCGACTCCAAGGCGGCATCGAGCAGCGCGTCGTAGCCGTCCGGGTCCTAGTCTCCGATCCGTGAGCGGGCCCACCGCCGAGATCGCCGTGATCGGCGGCAGCGGCTTCTACAGGTTCCTCGACGACGTCACGGAGCTCCCCGTCCACACCCCCTACGGTCCTCCGTCGGCTCCGGTGGCCCTGGCGCCGGTCGGCGACCGGACCGTCGCCTTCCTCCCCCGCCACGGACAGCACCACGAGTACCCGCCCCACCGGGTGAACTCGCGGGCCAACCTGTGGGCCCTCCGCCAGCTCGGCGTGCGCCGCGTGATCGGCCCGTTCGCCGCCGGTTCGCTGCGCGCCGACATCCATCCCGGGGAGCTGGTCGTCTGCGACCAGCTGATCGACCGCACGTGGGGACGCCCCGACACCTTCGTCGACGGACCCGTGCTCGGCCACGTGAGCTTCGCCGACCCCTACTGCTCCGAGCTCGGCGACATCCTGTCCCAGGCCGCGGCGGACATCGGCGCCGTAGCCCACCGCTCGGGCACGGTGATGGTGATCCAAGGCCCCCGCTTCTCCACCCGAGCCGAGTCGCGCTGGTTCCGCAGCTGCCGGGTGCGACGTCATCAACATGACCCAGTACCCCGAGGCGGCGCTGGCCCGCGAGCTCGGCATCTGCTACGGCGGGCTGGCCCAGATCACCGACTACGACACGGGCCTCGAGGGCGACGCCAGCATCGAGCCGGTGACCATGGAGGCCGCCTTCGCCGTCCTGGAGGCGAGCGTCGACCAGACCCGTCGCCTGCTGATGAAGGCCATCCCGGCCATCCCGGACGTGCCGTCGTGCGCGTGCGCCGAGGGTGTCGCCGGAGGACCGCTGGCAGAGGGGCCGACGGATTAGGCGCCGCTGAGGCTGACCTCGCCGATGGCCAGGGTGAGCCCGGCGGCGATGCCCGGCAGCCACTCGAGGTCGCCGCCCACGGCCACGACGTGGCCGAGCATGCGCTGGATGGTGGACGCGATGGTGACCTCGCGGACCGGCTCGGCCAGGGCGCCGTCACGGATCAGCATCCCCTCGGCGCCGACCGAGAAGTCCCCGCTGATGGGGTTCACCCCGGAGTGGACGCCGGTCACCCACTGCACCAGCAGTCCGTGTCCGACCGAGGCCACGATCTCCTCCTGGCTCGCCGTGCCGGGTACCAGCGAGAGGGCACGGCACCCCACGCCGGGTGCGGTCTTGAAGCCACCCCGCACGGCCGACCCGGTCGAGGCGGTGCCGGCGCGGCGGCCGGCGTAGGTGTCGTAGAGGAAGCGGTTGAGGACGCCGTCCTGGACGAGCACGTTGCGCCGGCAGGCCAGGCCCTCGGCGTCGTGGGTGGCGGCGCCGTAGGCCAGCGGATCGGTGGGGTCGTCGATCAGGGTCAACGTCGAGGCGCCCACCTCCTCACCGAGCCGGTCGGCGAAGAGCGACCGGCCCTTGAGCACGGCCTCGCCCGACAGGGCGCTCGAGACGACGGCCAGCAGCACCGTCGTCACGCGCGGATCGAAGACGACGGTGAGGTGCGTCGAACGGGCCTTGGTCGCCCCGAGCAGGCGCGTCGCCCGGTCGACGGCGTCGGTGGCGGCCTCCTCGAGGTCGAGCTCGTCCGGCTCCCGCCCGACCGAGTACCCGCCGCCCGTCTGGGTGTCGCTGCCCTCGCCGGCGATGGCGTAGGCCGACAGGTGGCAGGCCGTCCGCCGGGTGCGCGGCCGCGATCCCCGTGGTGCTGGCGACGGCGGCCTCCACGCTGGCGTCGCCGTAGTTCGCCGACTCCACCTGCCGAATACGGGAGTCCCCGGCACGAACGCGCTGCTCGAGCTCGAGAGCCATGGCCACCTTGCGGTCGGCCGGCAGGTCGGCGAGGCCCGGTCGCCACAGATCGAGGGAGGCGGCCTCGACGCCGTCGGGCGTCGCCAGACCCACGTGCTCGTCGGGCGTGGCGAAGGCGGCGTTGTCCCTCGCCTCGGCCAGGACGTCGACGAGATCGGCCTCGTCGAGCGACCCGGTGTACGCGAAACCCTGGCGGTCCCCCAGCACCACTCTCACGCCCACTCCCGCCGACTCCGCCGACGAGAGCGACTCGACGTCACCCCCGTAGACGCGAACCGCGGTGTCCCTGGTGCGGGACACGTAGGCCTCGACCTCCTCGTCGTCCCCAGCCCGGCTGACCACCTGGGCGGCGACGTCGGAGAGGTCAGCCACGGGCGGTGCCTCCGACGGTCACACCGCTGATGCGAACCGTCGGCTGGCCGCACCCCACCGGCACGGCCTGGCCGTCCTTGCCGCAGGTACCGGGTCCCATGGCGAAGTCGTCACCGACGGCGTCGATGCTCCGCAGCACGTCCGGTCCGTTGCCGATGAGATTGGCGTCGCGGAGGGGCTCGGTGATCCTGCCTCCTTCGATCAGGTAGGCCTCGTTCATCCCGAAGACGAAGTCACCGGTGGCCGTGTTGACCTGGCCGCCGCCCAGCTTGGCCACGTACACACCGTTGGGCGTCTGAGCCACGATCTCGTCGGGCTCGTCACTCCCGTCGATCAGGTAGGTGTTGGTCATCCGCACCATCGGGAGGTGCTGGTAGCTCTGGCGCCGGCCGTTCCCCGAGGAGACCCGTCCCTCCTTGCGGGCACGGAGGAAGTCCCACATGTAATCGGTGAGGACGCCCTCCGAGATGAGCACGTTGCGCTGGGCCGGGCGGCCCTCGTCGTCGATCGCGAAGCTTCCCCACTCCGGCCCCATCGTCCCGTCGTCCACGAGCGTGACCAGCGGGCTGGCCACCAGGTCGCCGACCCGCCCGGTGTAGACCGAGCTGTCCTTGGCGATGTGGTCGGCCTCGAGCCCGTGCCCGCAGGCCTCGTGGAAGAGAATCCCGCCCGTGCCGCCCTTGAGCACGACGGGGACGATGCCGCTCGGGGCCGGGCGGGCGGAGAGCTTGGTCAGCGCCCGCCGCGCCGCCTCGCGGGCCACCTCCTCGACCTGCACCCGCTCGAACAGCTCGAAGCCCACGGTGAGGGCGGCCGTCTCGTACCCCGTCTGCATGCCGGTGTCGCCCTGGGCGACGCAGGAGACGCCGAGGCGGGTCCGGACCTGGTCGTCGCCCACCAGGAGCCCGTCGCTGTTGGCCACCAGGATCCGCCGGCGGCTGTCGCCGTACCCGGCGGACACCTGGGTGATCGCCGCCCCCTCCGACCGGGCCGCCTCGTCGGCGCGGGTCAGCAGCTCGACCTTCTCCGCCTTGGCAACCGTCTCGGGGTACGTGGTCACCTCGCCGTGCCGGGGAGCCGAGGAGGCCGAGACGGCCACGGCGCGGCCGGTCGCCTCCGGCGCGCCACGGCCGCCGCCGCGCCGGCGGCGGCCCGAAGGCCCGCCTCCGACAGGTCGGCGGTGTGGGCGAAGCCGGTCGTCTCCCCCACCACGACCCGGACGCCCGCGCCCCGGTCCCGCCCCGACGACAGCTCCTCCACCCTGCCGTCGTCGAGCGAGGCCGTGGACATCCGCCGGTCCTCGACGAACAGCTCGGCGAAGTCGCCGCCGGTTCGCAGTGCCTCGCCGAGGACGCGGTCCACCACCGAAGAGTCGATCACGAGCACTCCTTCTGCCCTCCGGCGGGCTGCCGTCGGGAACCGTCTGGCCAGCGGCGCCGGCCGACCCGTATCGTACCGCCGTGTCCATCGAGACCGGCCTGACGGGCCGGGCGACCCTGAGGGTCACCCAGGCCGACACCGCTGCGACCCTACGGTCCGGCGATGTGCCCGTCCTGGCCACGCCCGCGCCTGGTCGGCCTGTGCGAGGAAGCCTGCGTCCAGGCCCTCCACGGCGAGGTGCCCCCCGGTCTCACGACCGTCGGCATCCGGGTCCAGTTCGACCACCTGGCGCCCACCGGTGTCGGTCGCGAGGTGACGGCCGAGGCCACCCTCGAGAGGATCGAGGGGCGACGGCTGACCTTCACCGTGGCCGCCAACGACGTCGGAGGCCTGGTCGGCGCGGGCAAGCTGACCCGGGTCGTCGTCGAGGCCGAGCCCTTCCTGAAGAAGGCGCACTAGGCCGAGGTTCGAGCTGCCGCGGGTAGGCGACGCTCGGATCGGTGAGGACGTTCACCAGGTAGGGGACGCCCGAAGCGAGGGCGCGGTCGAGGGCGGGCCCGACCTGGCCCGGCTCGGACACCGTCTCGCCGGCTCCACCCAGGGCCCCGACGACCTCGTCGTAGCGACAGCCCGGCTGGAGGTCCGCAGCCACGTCGTAGCCGTAGAGGGCGTGCATCGGGTGCTTCTCCGAGACCCCAGATGCCGTTGTTGCCGACCACCATGGTGACCGGCAGCCGGTGCCGCACGAGGGTGTCGACGTCCATGGCGGAGAACCCGAGCGCGCCGTCGCCGAGCAGGGCGACGACCTGGCGGTCGGGGTGGGCAGACCCGGGCGGCGATGGAATAGCCCAGGCCGGTGCCCAGGCACCCGTAGGGGCCGGGGTCCATCCAGCAGCCGGGCTCGTAGGAGTCGATGAGCCGGCCGGCGTAGGAGACGAAGTCGCCGCCGTCGCAGACGACGACCGCGTCGCGATCGAGGCGGCGGCGCAGCTCTCCGTAGACCCGGGCGGGGTGGACGAGGTCGCCGCCCGCCTCGAGCTCGGGCCGCTCCGCTTCCCTCGCCGCCCGCTCCTCGTCGCGCAGCCGCTCGATCCAGGGCTCGTGGTCGGCGCGCCCACCGGCCGCGGCGGCGCCGAGCTGCGCCATGCCCGTCAGGGTGGTGGCGATGTCGCCGGCTGGGAACGCCGCGGGCTGGACGTGGGACGGACGCTGGTCGGCGCTGTCCACCACGTGGACGACCTTCGCCGACCCGAAGCTGCCGAACGACAGCCGGAAGTCCAAGGGTGTCCCGACGACCACGACGACGTCGGCATCCTTGAGGGCCCGGCGGGTCCGGGAGAACGCCAGCTCGTGGTCGGCCGGCAGGCACCCGCGGCCCAGGCCGTTGGCGAAGGTCGGCACCCGCAGCGACTCGACCAGGTGTCGGAGGGCGTCCCACGCCCCCTCCCACCACACGTCGCTGCCGGCCACCAGGGCCGGACGCTCGGCCGCCGCCACCAGGGAGGCGGCCGTGGCCACCTGGTCGGGGTCGGGCTCGACCCCGACGGGCGCGACCGGCGGCGGGACCTGCGCCTCGGCCTCACCGAAGAGGACGTCGAGGGGGAAGTCGAGAAAGACCGGACCTCGGTGGGGCGTGAGGGCCGTCTCGACGGCGCGCCGCACCGCCGCGGGGATGTCGGCGGTGGCCGACGCGGTGCCGGCCGACTTCGTGATCGGGGCGAGGATCGGGACGTGGTCCAGCTCCTGGAGGGAGCCCGCCCCCCACCGTCCCTGGGGCGCCCGCCCGGCCAGGACGATCAGGGGCGACCCGTTGAAGTGGGCGGTCGTCGTGGCGCTCACGCCGTTGGTGACACCGGGCCCGGCGGTCAGGACGGCCACACCCGGCTGACGGGTCAGCTTGGCCACCCCCTCGGCGGCGAAGGTGGCGGTCTGCTCGTGGCGCACGTCGACGATGCGTACGCCGGACTTCACGCAGGCGTCGTAGACGGGGAAGATGTGGCCGCCCGAGAGCGTGAAGATGGCGTCGACGCCCTGATCCGCCAGCCCGGCCAGCACCAGCTCCCCGCCGTGGCCCTTCGTCGTCATCTCGTCCTCCCGTCTCGGCGGCGCCCACGCTAACCAGGATCAGCCAGGGAAGGTCGTGCACCGTTATCCGGGCGGGGGCGGGGTTCGATAACTTAGGCACGGAGGTCCCCCCGCCGATGATCTTGGAGAACGTCAACAGCCCGGCGGACCTGCGGGCACTCGACCAGTCCGAGCTGGCCCAGCTGGCCGACGAGATCCGAGCCTTCGTGGTGGAGGCCGTGTCGGCCACCGGGGGCCACCTGGGCTCCAACCTGGGTGCGGTCGAGCTCACCCTCGCCGTCCACCGCGTCTTCGACTCGCCCCGTGACGTGATCCTGTGGGACACCGGTCACCAGGCCTACGTGCACAAGCTCGTCACCGGGCGGCGGGGAGGCTTCGCCCAGCTCCGCCAGGCCGGGGGCCTGTCGGGGTACCCGTCGCGGCGGGAGTCCGAGCACGACTGGGTCGAGAACAGCCACGCGTCCACGATCCTGAGCTACGCGCACGGGATCTCGACCGCGCTCGACCTCCACGACGATCCCGAGCGCCGGGTCGTCGCCATCGTCGGCGACGGCGCCCTCACCGGGGGGATGGCCTACGAGGCCCTCAACAACCTCGGCCACAGCGGACGCCGCGTCATCATCGTGCTCAACGACAACGGCCGGTCCTACGCCCCGACCGTGTCGCACCTGTCGGAGAGCCTCACCCGCCTGCGGCTCAACCCGTCGTACGTGCAGGCTCGCAACCGGGTCAAGCAGTTCCTGCGTGACGTGCCCGCCATCGGCGGCCTGGCCTACACGAGCGCCCAGGGCCTGACCGCGGCGCTGCGCGAGGTCATCGAGCCGCACGTGTTCTTCGAGTCGCTGGGCGTGCGCTACACCGGTCCCCTCGACGGCCACGACATCGAGGTCATGGAGCTGGCCCTGCGCAACGCGGCGGAGTGGGACGGCCCCATCGTGGTCCACGTCCTCACCCACAAGGGCAAGGGATACGCACCCGCCGAGGACGACCAGGTGCAGCGTCTGCACGACCTCAAGGTGCGGCCGGCCAGCGCCGGGCCGGCGGGCGACGGGGACGCGCCGATCCAGTGCACCGACGCGTTCACCCAGGCGATGGTCGAGATCGGCGAGGACGATCCACGCGTGGTGGCGATCACGGCAGCCATGCCCGGTCCCACCGGGCTCCTGCCCTTCCAGTCCAAGTTCCCCGACCGCTGCTTCGACGTGGGGATCGCCGAGCAACACGCGGTGACGGCGTCGGCGGGCATGGCCATGATGGGCCTGCGACCCGTGGTGGCCATCTACTCCACGTTCCTGTGCCGCGCCTTCGACCAGGCGAACCTCGACGTCGGCCTCCACAGGCTCCCGGTGGTCTTCGCCGTCGACCGGGCCGGGATCACCGGCGACGACGGCCCGTCCCACCACGGCGTGCTCGACCTGGCTCTCACCCTCGCCATCCCGGGCATGACCGTCTTCGCGCCCTCGTCGGCCCAGGAGGTGCCGGTCATGCTGCGGGCCGCCCTGGAGCTCGACGGCCCCGCCGCCATCCGCTACCCCAAGGGGCCGGCCCGCCAGGTCGACCCGGCCGACGTGGGCTCGGGCACCTCGGCCCGCAAGGTTCGCCAGGGCGACGGCACCGTCTGTCTCCTCGCCGTCGGCAAGATGCTCGGGGCGGCCGAGGAGGCGGCCGACGAGCTGGCCGCCGAGGGCGTCGGCGCCACCATCTGGGACGTACGGGTGGTGAAGCCGCCGGACCCGGCCATGCTGAGCGACGCCGTCGGCCACAGCGTCGTCGTCACCGTCGAGGACGGCATCCGCGTGGGCGGTGCCGGCGCCTTCCTGGTCGACGCCATGGCCGCCCTGGACGACAACCGGCACATCCCGCCCGTGCTCGTCCTCGGCATCCCGGTCGCCTACATCCCCCAGGGCAAGCCGGCCCAGATCCTCGCCGACCTCGGCCTGGACGGGAAGGGAATCGCGGCTTCTGTCCGCAGCGTCGTGGAGGCCAGCCCGGCGGCCGCCCGACTCGACGTGGACTGATCCACCCGCCAGTGGCGGGCGAGGCTCAGGCGCTGGGCTCGCTGCCCACCACGCTCACGAAGCTGACGCACTCGCCGGGCGAGCCGCCCAGGTTGTGGGTGAGGCCGAGGGTCCGGCCCCGATCGAGCGACGCCACCCGGCGGTCCGCCGGTGCCTCGCCCCGCAGCTGCAGCCAGCACTCGAACAGCATGCGCAGTCCCGACGCGCCGATGGGATGGCCGAAGCTCTTGAGGCCGCCGTCGGGGTTGACGGCGAGCTCGCCGTCGAGGTCGAAGGTGCCGGCGAGCACCTCCTTCCACGCCGAGCCCCGCTCGGCGAAGCCCAGATCCTCCATCAGCACCAGCTCGGTCGGGGTGAAGCAGTCGTGCACCTCGGCCATGGCGATCTCGGCGCGCGGGTCGGTGATCCCCGCCTGGGTGTAGGCGTCGGCCGCCGAGCGCACGACCTCCTCGAAGGTGGTGTAGTCGTAGCCGGGGTCGATGGGGCCGGCGGCGGGGCCGGCGGCGAAGGACAGCGCCTTGACGTAGAGGGGATTGTCGCAGTAGCGGTGGGCGTCCTCGGCCCGCACGACCACCGCGGCCGCCGACCCGTCGCTCACCCCCGAGCAGTCGAAGATGCCGAGGGGACCGGCGACGATGGGCGAGCAGGCGATGTCCTCCTTGGCCACCTCCTTGCGGAACTGGGCCCGGGGGTTGCGGGCGCCGTTGTGGTGGTTCTTCCAGGCGATGCGGGTGAAGACGTCCTTGAGCTCGGCCTGGTCCACTCCGTACTTGTGGGCGTAGGCCGGCGACAGGAGGCTGAACAGGGCGGGCGCGGTCAGGCTGGCGGCCGTGCCGTCGTCGACCGGCCTGGTGCTGACCAGGCCCGAGAAGCCGGAGTCCTTGAGCTTCTCCACCCCGATGGCCATGGCCATGTCGTAGGCGCCGGAGGCGACGGCGTAGCAGGCGTTGCGGAACGCCTCCGACCCGGTGGCGCACATGTTCTCCAGCCGGCTGACCGGCTTGTAGTCGAGCTTGAGCGGGCGCGAAAGGGTGAGGCCGCTGATGCCGGAGCCGTAGGTGCCGAGCCAGAAGGCGTCGATGTCGTCGACGCTGACGCCGGCCGAGGCGAAGGCGTCGGTCGCCGCGTCGATCAACAGCGTGTCGGCCCCCTTGTCCCAGTGCTCGCCGAACGGCGTGCACCCCATCCCCACGATGGCGACGCGATCGCGGATCCCGTTCGATGCCATCAGCTCTGCTCCTCCCTCTCGTCTCGGCCGGCCCGCACGGGGCGGGCCTTCCAGAAGTAATTGTGCACCCCGCCGGCGGTGTACAGGCGCCGGAAGCTCATCTCGACCCGGTCGCCGATGGCGACGGCCTCGGGGTCCACGTCCGTCAGCTCGCAGCGAAATCGGCCGCCTCCGTCGAAGTCCACGACCGCGGCCACGACCGGTGGGCTCAGGGAGTAGGCCAGGCGGTCGACGGTGAACGTCGCCACGGTGGCGGGAACGTCGGCCAGGCGCTCGGGGACCATGTGATCGACGGCGCGACAGTTGACGCACACGCGATTGGGCGGCAGGTGCCGGGTCCCGCACGAGGTGCAGCGGGAGCCGGTGAAGCCCAGCTTCCAGGCCTCCGACCGGAACGACGGGGGCGCCGCCGGCGCCTCGGGATCGGGCCGGCGCGGCGGCTCCCGCACGAGCTGCCCGCGCCAGGTGAGGAACGCCGTGTACGACAGGCCTGGTCGCCCGGACCGGATCTGCTCGGCGACCGTGCTGGCGGGGGCGTAGCCGGCGACGGCGTCGGTGGCGCGGAAGACGCGCACGTCGGCCCCGTCGGCGAGCGTCACCAGGGCGACGACCTGCCCCGGTGCGGCGCGGTCGAGCGCGTCGGCGAGCGCGAGACCGGGTTGGGCGGCGCCTGCGTTGCCGACGGACGGCGTGAGGTCGGGCGCCACCGCGTCGCGTCGCACCCCGGAGACGGCGAGAAAGCGCCGCGCCGCCCGGCTGTGGGTACCGGTCACGACGAGGACGTCGATCTCCTCTGCGGTGATGCCGGCGTCCTTGAGCGCGTGGGTGAAGGCGGCCTCGGCCAGGGGAACGTAGGCGTGCTCGCCGAAGCGCTCCTCCCACACCCGCGAGGCGATCTGGCCCGGGGTCCGCCAACGGTCGAGAAACTCCGCCGTGGTGGAGGCGGCGGACATCGGCTCCGCCAGCACCGGCAGCCCGGACGCTCCCGGACCCACCAGGAAGGCGACCGCACCGTCGCCGCCGTCGCGCTCGTCCGCGCCGCCCGCCAGCCCCGTGCGCACATCGGACGCCACGACGAGGACGGGACCGCCGGCGCTCTCGAGGGCCAGCCCGAGAGCAGCCACCGCGGACCGCACCGATCCGTTGAAGTCGGCCGCCACCGTGCTCGAATCGAGCCCGAGGGCGGCGTGGACGGCCGTGGCGTTGGTCTTGTCGAGGTACGGCGGCGACGTGGTCGACACGTAGAGGGCCTGGGGGCTCGTGCCCGGGGGTGCCGAGCGCAGGGCCAACCGGGCCGCCTCGACCGCCATCGACGTGCTGTCCTCGTCGTAGGAGGCGACAGCCCGGGTGCCTCGTCCACCGGGACCGCCCAGGGCAGAGCCGATATCGGCCCGGTCCAGGCGGTTGTACGGCACGTAGGCCCCGTAACCAAGGATTCCACCCATGGCGGGGAACCCTACCCGCGCCGCTCAGCGGGGAGGATCTCGACCAGCTCGGGGCCGTCGTTCCGGGCGCTGTTGACCGCTGTCGACACCCGATGGCGCTCGAGGACCCCGGCCGGAGCCGGCGCGAGCAGGGCGCGGGCGCCCCGGACGTCGAGCGCGGAGGCGTCCAGCCATCCCGCCCAGGCCTCCTCGGACAGCACCACCGGCATCCGGTCGTGCAGAGGCGCCACGACGTCGTTGGCCCCGGTGGTGACGATGGTGCAGGTCCGCAGCCACTGTCCCTCGGCGTCGCGCCACGAGTCCCACAGCCCGGCCAGGGCCAGCGCCTGCCCGTCCACGGCTCTGATGAAGTACGGCTGCTTGCTGTCGCCCGGCTCCGCCGGTGCCTGCCACTCGTAGAAGCCGTCGGCGGGGACGATGCACCGGCGCCGGGCGAAGGACTCCCGGTACACCCCGTTGGTGGCCACCGTCTCGGCCCGGGCGTTGATGTGGCGGGCGCCTGCCGACGGGTTGTCGGCCCACGACGGCACCAGTCCCCAGCGCAGGGTACCGAGGCGTCGACGGCCCTGTCGCGAGCGGGCCACGGCGTACACGTCCGCAGTGGGGGCGACGTTCCAGCTGGGCGGGCGGTCGTCCACCACGATCTCGTCCACCATGAACCGCTCCGCCAGCACCGACGGCGGAGTGGCAGCCACGAATCGTCCACACATGATCGAGCCGAGACTAGAGGTGTGAAGATGGTCCGGTGACGGTTCACCCCCGCGCCGCCGTCGGGTTCGGTCGCGCCGCCGAGGCCTACGAACGGGGCCGTCCGGACTACCCGGCCCAGGCGGTGGCCTGGCTGCAGGACCGCCTCGGGCTCGGGCCCGGACGGACGGTCGTCGACCTCGCCGCCGGGACCGGCAAGCTGACCCGGCTGTTGCTACCGACGGGCGCCCGCGTCGTCGCTGTCGAGCCCGTGGCCGGCATGCGGAGCACACTGGCGCGAGTGGTGCCGCTGGCCGAGGTCGTGGACGGCACCGCCGAGGCCATGCCTCTTCCCGACGGCTCTGCCGACGCCGTCACGGTCGCCCAGGCCTTCCACTGGTTCAGCACGGCCGAGGCGCTGGCCGAGATCCATCGCGTCCTGCGGCCCGGCGGCGGCCTCGCCCTCGTCTGGAACCGGCGAGACCTCGACGAGCCGCTCCAGGCCGCCACGGACCGGCTGGTCGCCCGGCACCGGGGCGACGTCCCCACCCACCGCAGCGGCCGGTGGAGATCAGCCTTCGAGGCGACCGAGTTGTTCGGCCCCCTCGAGGAGCACCTCGTCCCCCACAGCCAGGAGCTCGACCGCGCCGGGCTGGTCGAACGGGTGATGTCGACCAGCGTGATGGCCGCGCTGCCCGACGACGAGCAGCGCGCCGCGGTCGCCGAGATCGAGGAGCTGGCGGCTCGGCAGCCGGAGCCGATCCGGCTCTCCTACACCACCCAGATCTATCTCTGCTGGCGCCGCTGACTCACGAGAGCCGCTCGACGACCATCGCCATCCCCTGGCCGCCGCCGACGCACATGGTCTCGAGCCCGACGCTCTTGTCGGCGTCCTCGAGGCCGTTGAGCAGCGTCGTCATGATGCGGGCGCCGGTCATCCCGAACGGGTGCCCGAGGGCGATGGCGCCGCCGTTGACGTTGAGCTTGTCCCATTCCACGCCGAGCGCCTTGGCCGCGGGGACGATCTGGGCTGCGAAGGCCTCGTTGATCTCCACCAGGTCGACGTCGTCGATCGTCATCCCCGCCCGCCGCAGCGCCTGGCGGCTGGCCTCGATCGGGCCCAGGCCCATGATCTCCGGGTTCAGGGCGGTGACACCGCTGGAGACGATGCGGGCCAACGGCTGGATGCCGAGCTCGGCGGCGCGGGTGTCGCTCATCACCACCACGGCGGCGGCGCCGTCGTTGAGGGGGCACGAGTTCCCTGCGGTGACCTTGCCGTCGGGACGGAAGGCGGGCTGGAGCGTGGCCAGCTTCTCCACCGTGGTGCCAGGGCGCGGACCGTCGTCCTTGGACACGACGGTGCCGTCGGGCCGGGTGACCGGCGTGATCTCCCGCTCGAAGAACCCGTTCTCCTGGGAATTCACCGCCCGCTCCTGGGAGAGCGTGGCGAAGGTGTCCATCTCCTCGCGGGAGACGTTCTCGAGCTCGGCCACGTTCTCGGCCGTCTGGCCCATGGCGACGTAGATGTCCGGAAGCCCGTCGGCCGGCTTCCACGACTCGGCGCCGCCCTTGGACCGCGCCGCCGTTCGCTCAGCCGCCTCCGCGAAACGAGGATTGGTCGTGTCGGGCAGGCTGTCCGAGTTGCCCTTGATGAAGCGGCTGACCATCTCGACCCCGGCCGCCAGGAAGACGTCGCCCTCCCCGGCCCGGATGGCGTGGGCCGCCATGCGGATGGTCTGCAGCGACGACGAGCAGTAGCGGGTGACGGTCGTGCCGGGCACGTCCGGCAGCCCGGCGAGGATGCTCACGACGCGGGCCATGTTGTAGCCCTGCTCGCCGCCGGGCAGGCCGCAGCCCAGCATCAGGTCGTCGATCTCGGCCGGGTCGAGCTCGGGCACCTTGCCCAGCACGGTCTGGACGATGGTGGCCGAGATGTCGTCGGGCCGGAAATCGACCAGCGTCCCTTTGAACGCTCGGCCGATCGGCGTGCGGGCGGTGGCGACGATCACTGGCTCGGGCATGACAGCTCCTCGACTCGGTCCCCGGCGTCTGGATCATATCCAGGCTGGTCCCGCTCCTCCGCCCTGGGCCGTCTCCTCCGGCTATCCAGCCGCTCGGGCCTCGGCCAGCGCACGTGGGTCGCCCACCCGAACGCCTCGAGCACGCGGATCACCCGGGCGGACGGGTCCAGCTGGCCGCGGTCCACCCCGTGGCGGGCCGACGACGGGAAGGCGTGGTGGGCGTTGTGCCACGACTCGCCGAAGCTGACGAGCGCGAGCGGCGCGAAGTTGGAGCTGCGGTCGGCCGTGTCGAAGGGCCGCCGACCGAACATGTGGCAGATCGAGTTGGTGCACCAGGTGGCGTGGTGCATGAGCATCATGCGAACCAGGCCGCCCCACAGGAAGGCCAGCAGCGCCTCCCCGAGGCTGGCCGTGGCGGCCAGGCCGATGAAGAAGGGGAGGGCCAGGCTGGCTGCCGACCACCCCACAGCGGTCCTCGAGATGAACGCCATGTCGCGGTCGGCGAGGAGGTCGGGGGCCCACCGCTCGGGCTCGGAGGGGTGGGCGTCGAAGAACCAGCCCACGTGGGCGTAGACGAGGCCCTTGAGCTGGGGCCAGAAGCCGGTGCCGTACCGGAACGGCGAGTGGGGATCCCCCTCCTGCTCGGTGTGGGCGTGATGCTTGCGGTGCTGGGCGACCCAGGTCACCACCGAGCCCTCGACCGCCATGCTGCCCATCACGGCCAGGACGATCCGCAGCGGTCGGTTCGCCCGGAAGCTGCGATGGGCCAGCAGGCGATGGAAACCCACGGTGATCCCGAAGCACGTCACGCCGTACATCACCACCCCGATGACGACGTCGAGGGCGCTGATGCCGTGACCCCACAGCGTGACGACGGCAACGACGAGCGCCACCAGCGGCCCGACCACGAGGATGGAGGCGCTGATCCGCTGCGTCAGCGACGCCGTCGGCAGGTCGTCGGCTCGGCGCGGGGCGTCAGGGACGCCGCGAGTGATGACTGGCACGGTGCTCCTCTCGGGGACCGCCAACCCCGGACTGGTGAGGGCGACACCACAATCTTTCCACGCCTGGGCGCCGCCCGCGAGCCGTCTGGTCCGGTAGGGTGCCACGCTATGCCAACCGGGAACGGTGCGGTCCGCAGCGGGCTCGACTGGTCGCCCGACACGCTGCGGACCCTGATCGTCGGTGACGGTCCGCCCGTCGTGATCCTCCACGGCTACGGGCTCTCGCCGTTCAGCTACCGGGGCCTGGCGGAGCTGCTCGCCTGGCGCACACGGGTCGCCGTCCCCGCCATCTTCGCCCTGCACGGGCGCTGGTCCTACGAGCGGGCCCTGACGGCGCTCGTGGCGACGCTCGACCGCCTCGGGATGGAGCGGGTCACCCTGATCGGGCACTCCTTCGGTGGTGGGCTGGAGCTCGGGCTGGCCGCCCGCCATCCCGAGCGGGTGGTCGAGCTGGTGTTCGCTGACACGCTCGGCATGTCCCGCGAGTGGGTGCTGGCCGAGGAAGCCGTCCGGCCCATGACGCTGTTCCGACTGGCGACGCCCACGGCGGCCCTCGACTTCACCCGCTCCTGGGTCAGCCATCCCATGCAGATGGTCCGGGCCGCCTGGTGGGGGTTCGTGAGCGATCGTCGTCAGGAGGTGGCGACGATCGCCCGGGAGGGCCTGCCCTGCCACGTGCTGTGGGCCAATCGCGACACGCTCCTCCGGCGCAGCGACGGCTCCGAGTTCGCCCGGGACCTGCACGCGACGTTCACCGTCGTCGACCGGCCCCAGGGAGCGGCTCCGGTCGACCACGACTGGATGTACCGCTACCCCGGCCTGTTCACGGTGCACCTCGAGAGGCTGGGCCTGAAGGCGCTGTCCTGAGCTGGCGCTGGCCGCACGAGCGACGTGCGGGCGGCCTCGACGGAACCGCGGGCGTGGCAGCCGACCAGATGGTCGTCGACCACGCCGAGCGACTGCATCGAGGCGTAGACCGTCGTCGGTCCGACGAAGCGAAGGCCACGACGACGCAGCTCCTTGGAGAGCGCCGCCGACTCGGGCGACGACGCCACGATGTCATCGAGCGTGCGCGGAGCCCGATGACGCGCCGGCTCGTGGCGCCACACGAGGGCGGCCAACGAGCCACCGTCGGCCTGGAGGTCGCGCACGGCGCGCGCGTTGCCGATGGCGGCCTCGATCTTGCCCCGGTGCCGCACGATGCCGGCGTCCGCCAGCAGGCGGTCGACGTCGCGCCGTCCGAAGCGGGCCACGGTCGGGATGTCGAACCCGGCGAAGGCCCGGCGGAACGCGTCGCGCTTGCGCAGGATCGTCAGCCACGACAGCCCGCTCTGGAACCCCTCGAGGCACAGCTTCTCGAAGATGGCGACCTCGTCTATGACCGGGCGGCCCCACTCCTGGTCGTGGTAACGGCGGTACTCGGCCGGCGCCGCGCCCCACGGGCACCGCGGCATGCCGTCGTCCGACCTGGTGACGCCGCCCGCCATGCACCCAGTCTGCCCGTGGCGCACGTGGCGGCGACGAGCTGACATGCTCGGGCGGCGTATGCCCACCCTGCTCGTCGTCCACCACACCGCCTCTCCGTCGCTGCACTCGATGTTCGAGGCGGTCATGTCGGGGGCGACCGACCGGCGCATCGAGGGCGTCGACGTCGTGAGCCGCCCGGCCCTGGCGGCGACCGCCGTCGACGTGCTGGCAGCGGACGGCTACCTCCTCGGCACGCCCGCCAACCTCGGCTACATCTCGGGCGCCCTCAAGCACTTCTTCGACCAGATCTACTACCCGTGCCTGGACGCCACGGCCCGCCGTCCCTATGGGCTGTACGTCCACGGCAACAACGACACGGTCGGCGCCGTGCGGGCGGTGGACTCGATCACCACCGGGCTGGACTGGCGTCGGGCCCAGGAGCCGGTGACCGTGATCGGCCAGCCCAGCCAGCGGGACCTCGACGGCTGCTGGGAGCTGGGGGCGGCACTGGCAGCGGGTCTCGGTCTCGAGACCTGATGGAGCAACTCTATGGGCCGGCTCAGTGCTGTCTCAGGGTGCGCTCAGTTTCGTTGGGCATCATGTGTGACCATGGACCACGACCCTGAGTCCGGGGAGTCCGGGACCGACTCTCCCCCCTCCGAGCTGGCCTGGCCATGGGGACCGGGCGAACCGGGCGGCGGCCAGCACACGCAGCCACAGTCGCGGCGGCGTGCCCCGCTGGGATGGAAGAAGAAGGCCGGGGTCGGCGCCGCCACTGTGGCGCTGGCCGGCGGCACCTTCGGCATCGTGTGGGCCGTCACCTCGGGCTCGGGCGGCTCGAGCTCGGCCAGCCCCGCCCCCGCCCAGGCCAACCAGTCGCTGGCGTCGGGTGACCAGAGCCAGTCTCTGGCCGATCCCGGACAGGCGGCCGCCGGTCCGGGTCCCGGGGGTCCGGGACGCTTCGGCTTCGGATTTCGAGGACCCTTCGGCGGCGGGGGGCCGAACGGCCCGGCCAACGGCCACAAGCCGACGCCCGCCCTGGCCGGCACGGTGAAGAGCGTCAACGGATCGACCATCACCGTCCAGGACTTCATGGGCTTCACCCGGACGATCCACACGTCGCCGTCGACGACCTACACCCGCGGTGGGCAGTCGGCGACCAGCTCGGCGGTGACCAACGGGGCACAGATCGCGGCCCAGGGCACCGTCGACCAGAAGGCACCGGCCGACCTCGACGCCAGCAAGGTGGCCGTGCTCCTGCCCCGGGTGGCCGGCACCGTCCAATCCGTCTCGGGTTCGAGCTTCGTCGTCCAGGGTGTCGACGGTGCGAAGCACACCGTGACCACCTCGGGCAGCACCACCTTCCACAAGGGCCGCGCCCAGGCCGCTCTCTCCGACGTCAAGCAGGGCGTACGGGTCGTGGCCATGGGCGACCGCCAGTCGAACGGCGACCTCACGGCGTCCTCCGTCCAGATCGCACCCGACCGCCCGCAGAGGCCCCCCAACGGGACGCCTCCTGCTCCCCCCGGCGGCCCGGGCGGCGGGGCCCAGTCGGGCAACACCACCTGACGATCGCAGTGGCCGGGGTCGCAGCTGCCCTCCCCCCCAGAGCTGCGGCCCCGGCTGCTCGCCTCTCCTGCTTGACGCCTTTGTAAGAGTCTGCTTACATAGCCTCCTCGTCGACCTGAGGAGGTAGGGGTGGAGATCCTGGAGCAGCTCGAAGGCGCCTTCGGTACGACCGGGCGGATCGTGGCCGGCATCCAGCCGGACCAGCTGTCCGAGCCGACACCGTGCAAGGAATGGGACGTGCGGACCCTGCTGGGCCACACGACCGGCGTGCTCACCCGGTTCGGCTGGACGGCCCGCCGAGAGAGCCCGCCCGAGGACGCCGTGACCGATGCGATCGCCGACGAAGAGGTCGCCGACGACTTCGCGGCTGCGTACCGCGCCGCGGCGGCGTCGACGCTCGCCGCCTGGGCCCGCCCTCAGGCATTGGAGGGAACCTGCCGGCTGCCCATCGGCATGGAGATCCCGGCTCCCGCCGCCGCCGGGATCAACGTCGTCGACACCCTGGTGCACGGCTGGGACCTGGCCAGGGCCACGGGACAGGCGCTGACCATCGACCCCGCGCTGGCGACCGCGGCCCTCGAGTTCTGCCGATCGGCGATCACCGACGACATCCGCGACCGCGGAGCCTTCGGTCCGATCGTGCCCGTCCCGGACGACGCCACGCCGACCGACCAGCTCGTGGGCTTCCTGGGTCGCCAGCCCTGAGCCTCACGTGGAGGCGGTGCTCCGGGCCATCTCGGACCCCCGGCGTCGCGAGATCATCCGCCTCGTCCGTCGCCGCGAGCTGTCGGCAGGAGAGATCGCCGCTCGCTTCGACGTCAGCCGCCCTGCCATCTCGCAGCACATCACGATCCTGCGCGAAGCGGGGCTGCTCACCGAGCGGCGGGACGGCAACCGGCGCCTCTACCGCGCCCGCCCGGAAGCCCTCGCCGGCGTGCGTTCGTTCGTCGACGAGTTCTGGACGGACCACCTCGACCGCCTGAAGGAAGCCGCAGAGCAGGAGGAGACCGATGCCCGCAACTGAAGCCCGCACCACCTTCACCCGCGAGCTGCGCATCAACGCCTCTCGGGAGACCGTGTTCTCGTACTTCACCGACCCGGCCAAGATGGCCCGCTGGATGGGGATCGAGCACCACCTCGACCCGGTGCCCGGCGGCGCCTTCCGCGTCGACATGAACGGTCGCAACGTGGCCGCGGGTCGTTTCGTCGAGGTGGAGCCCCCGGCCCTGGTGGTGTTCACGTGGGGCTGGGAGGCGAACGAGGAGATGCCGCCGGGCTCGTCGACCGTCGAGGTTCGCCTGACCGCCGACGGCGACACGACGATCCTCAATTTCGTCCACCGGGATCTGACACCGGAGCAGGCGGAGCGCCACGGGGAAGGATGGGACCACTTCCTCGCCCGCCTGGGCGTGGCCGCGGCCGGCGGCGACCCCGGACCCGATCCGTACCGCGAGCCGCCGCCGCGATGACGATCACGCGACTAGCGTCGCCCGACGTGGCGTTCCGGGGGTGGCCGGCGGAGGCGATCGAGTTCTACGAGGGCCTCGAGGCGGACAACTCGAAGACGTACTGGCAGGCCCACAAGGCCGAGTACGAGCAGCTCGTCTACCAGCCCATGCAGCAGCTCCTGGCCGAGCTGGCCGACGAGTTCGGCGAGGGACGGATCTTCCGCCCCTACCGTGACATTCGCTTCAGTGCGGACAAGTCGCCCTACAAGACGGCCATCGCCGCCTCGCTGGCCGAGGGCGGCTACATCCAGCTGTCAGCCGACGGACTGGGCGCGGGGTGTGGCTTCTACATGCCCGACGCCGACCAGCTCGACCGCTACCGGCGGGCGGTCGCCGATGATCGCACCGGCTCCCAGTTGGCCAGGATCGTGAGCGCGACGACCAGACGCGGGATCGAGGTGACCGCCCACGAGACCCTGAAGACCGCCCCGAGGGGGTACCCCAGGGACCATCCTCGGGCCGAGCTGCTGCGACACAAGGGCCTCGTGGCGTGGCGGCGATGGCCGGTGGGCAGCTGGCTCGGCACCAGTCAGGCCAAGAAGCGGGTGGTCGACTTCCTGCACGCCTCCGCACCCCTGAAGGAGTGGTTGACGGCCCACGTGGCGTGAGCCTCGCATTCGTACGTGACAATAAGAACAGAGAGAGGAGATTGACACCATGACCCAACCCGTCATCCATTTCGAGATCATGGGCAAGGACGCCAAGGCGCTTCAGGACTACTACGGCGCGCTGTTCGACTGGAAGATCAATGCCGACAATCCCATGAACTACGGCATGGTCGAGCCCGGCAAGAACGGGATCGCCGGAGGTGTTGGCGCGTCGCCGGATGGTAAGCCGGTCGTCACGTTCTACGTCGAGGTGGCGGACCTCCAGGCGGCGCTGGACAAGGCCGAGAAGCTCGGCGGCAAGACCGCCACGCCGCCCATGGACGTGCCCGGCGGACCCTCGATCGCCCACTTCACCGATCCCTCGGGGAACCTGATCGGCCTCGTCAAGCAGATGTGACCGGCTCGGTCGCGATCCAGATGGCGATCAGGGTCGCTATCAGGGCGTGATGGACAGGTTGTCGACCACGCGTCGACCGAGTGCCTCGTCGCCGGTGAGGGTGACCCGGCCCGCGGCGATGGCGTGCTCGGCCGTCCACCGTCCCGTGGCCAGGCAGGAATAGGTCTGTACGTCGGTCGTGATGCGCACGGTCGGGTCGGCAGGTGGATCGGTCGGCCTGGCCCGGCCGTCGCGCACGACCACGGCGACCGTGCGTGCCTCCGATGGCGCCGATGGCGCCGACGGCGCCGACGGCGCCAGCTCGAGGACCACCGTCGAGCCCTCGGGAGGCGCGACCCGCTTGCCGACGACGTAGCCGAGCGAGGAGACGAACCGTCCGATCGCCGTCTCGGCGGCCGCGCCGTCGAGGTGCCCCGGGCGGCCGAGGGCGCGCCGGATGTCCTGCTCGTGGGTCCAGCAGTCCATGACCCTGACTTCCATGAACGTGGCGTAGGGCACCACACCGAGGGGGCTCGGCGTGTCCGCCTCCAGCTCCTCGTCGGTCATGGCGCCGAGGGCGGCCAGTCGCGCGCCGGTGACGTCCTCGAACTCGGCCAGGACCTTGTCGCCGGGGACCTGGCGACGGGCCTCGACCCACGCCTCGTTCATCTCGCCCATGGGGTTGTGCACGTGAGGTAGGCCGGCCGGGGCCGGATCGGGCGACGGCCGGCCCAGCAGCGAAGACTCGGTGCCGATCACGTGGGCCAGCTGGTCCCGCACCGTCCAACCGGGGCACTCGGTCATGGCGTCCCACTGCTCGGGGCTCAGGTCCTCGCACGCGGCGGCCGTTGACCGCCACACCTCGGCGAGCTGGTCGATGAACGCTCTGTCGGGCATGCCACGGATTCTCGCCTCGGCCCCGTCCCGCTGCCAACGGGCCCGCCCGCCCCGACCGTGCCCCGACGTGCGCTGAGCATGCGCCGAAGCTCGGAGGAAGTCGGGCGCGGGGCTCGAAGTACTCTCCTGTGCGGGCCCGGATCCTGGGGACGACTCTCGTGCTCGTCGCGTCGGCGGCGTGGCTCGCCCTGGCGCCGACCGGGGTCGCCGGCGCGGCGTCGGCGTTCAAGCCCCGGCCCTGGACGCCACAGACCGAGGCGCAGAACTTCTCCAAGGTCGAGGAGCGCCAGACGATCTACGACACGCCCGGGTACCAGGCGCTGTTGCGCACGGTCAGCGCCCGGAACGAGATCGCGGCCAACCTCGAGCAGGTGAACGATCCGGGCCGGGAGTTCCACGACCACCTCTGCTCGACGGGCGACGATGGGTGCGCCGGCGATGCCCGCCTGTACGCCTGGCAGACCAGCGGCTACGGCATCGTGCAGCCCGTCTACTTCACCGCTCGCGACGGGGCCACGATCTCCGGGCACGTGTGGGCCACGCGCGACCGGTCCCGCCTCGCGTCCGGGCATCGTGATCACGGACGGCTCGGTGCAGGCCGACGAGCAGCTGTACTGGTACGCCGCCCAGGCCCTGGCCAAGGCCGGTTACGTGGTCCTCACCTGGGACGAGCAGGGCCAGGGTCAGAGCGACACCTTCGGGGAGGCGCCCGACCAGCAGGAGGGCGTGCCGGCCCAGAGCGACGGTCGCCCCTTCTTCGACGGGACCGAGGACGCCGTCGACTTCTTCCTCTCGACGCCGTCACAGCCCTACGTGCCCGTGCCGAGCTGCACGACCGGGCACGCGTCACGCAGCCAAGCAGGACGGGCGTGTCGCCCAGGGCCTCGACAACGCCTACAACCCGTTCTCGGCCATCCTCGATCCCACCCGGCTCGGGCTCGCCGGACACTCCTACGGGGCGGCCGGCGTCTCCTACATCGGCCAGTGGGACCCGCGGGTGAAGGCGATCGTGGCGTGGGACAACCTCGGCGCTCCCGATCCCAACTCCGGGTTCGGTCCCAGCCGCGGCCCCATCGAGCAGCCCTGCCCCTCCGACCCGGCGGCGCGCCGGGTGGCCCCGATCACCAAGCCGGCGCTGGGGATGTCAGCTGACTACGGTCTGCCGCCGCTGCCCAACACGTCCCAACCCGACCCGACGGCCAAGACGACGGAGTCGTTCGCCTATACCAAGGCGGGTGCCGACACGGGCGAGCTGATCATCCGGGGCGGCAGCCACCTGGACTTCAGCTTCATCCCCAACGCGGCCTTCGGGGCATCCCTGCGGGGCGCCGACATGATCGACTGGTACACCACGGCGTGGTTCGACAAGTACGTGAAGGGAGACCCGGCGGCTGACCGACGGCTCCTCACGACACGCTGGCAGCGCGACCTCCCCGAGGCGAGCATCGACCCCAACCACGATCCCAACATGTTCTCGTTCTTCTACCAGTCGCGGCTCGACATTCATCGGGCCGGCGGCGGCACCTTCGACTGCGAGGACATGCGGACCGGCTGTCCCGGCCTCGTCGCCAACGACGGCCAGCCCGGCGTCTACTCGTACCTGACGCTGGTCACCTCACCCGACGCCGGGCCCGCGCCCCCCAACGCCCCCCACGGCACCGGCCTGTACCCAAAGACGGCGGAGCTGCCGTCGCCCGTGGGCTGAGCTTCGCGGGCCCTCAGGGCAGCGCCCGGGTCGACGGCCGCGGGATGCGGGCTGCGCGCGACGAGGTCGCGCACAGCACCTCGTGGGGAATGGTGTCGCCCGCCAGACCGATCTCGTCGGCTCCGAGGTGGTTGCCGTCCAGGTCGCCCACGAGGGCGGCGACATCGCCCTTGGCCACCGGGTCGCAGTCGGTCACGTCGACCATGATCTGGTCCATCGTCACACGCCCGATGATGCGACTCCGCGTCCCGCCGATCAGCACGGTGTCGGTCCCTGCCCGCCACCGGTGAATGCCGTCGGCGTAGCCGACGGGAAGCGTGGCCACGCGGGTCGTCCGCGGCGCGGTCCAGGTGCGGCCGTAGCTGACGGTCTCGCCTGGCTCGATCTCCTTCACGTGGGTGACCTCGGCGAGCATCGTCATCGCCGTCCGCAACGGGACGGCCGTGGGCACCGGGGGGTACCCGTAGAGAGCTATACCGAGGCGGACCAGATCGTGGTGCGCCTCGGGCAGGCGGAGGATGGCGCCGGAGTTGGCGGCGTGGATCATCGCCTCGGGCGCGAGCTGGCGCAGGGGCTCGGCCCGCTCGAGGAACGCAGCGTTGTGGACGCGGGTGACCTCGACGTCGGGGCCCTCGGAGTCGGCGAAGTGGGTGAAGATGCCTGCGACCGTGACGTTGGCGCGCGTCGCGTGCAATGCCCGCCGCAGGGACTCGATGTCGGTCGCCCGCGCGCCCAGGCGGTTCATCCCGGTGTCGATCTTGACGTGGACCCGCGCCCGTCGTCCGGCCTGCGCGGCGGCGTGGGCCAGCGACTCCACCGACTCGGCGTCGAAGACCGTGAGCTCGACGCCCGCCTCCAGCATCTCGGGGTAGAAGCGATCGGGCGTGGCGCCGAGGATGAGGACGGGCACGCCGAACGGCACCGCCTGCAGCGCCTCGGCCGCCGACGAGACCCCCAGCCACGTCGCGCCTCCCTCGATGCGCGGCGGCCGACGCCAGCTCGAACCCGTGGCCGTACCCGTTGGCCTTCACCACGGCCATGACGCCGACTCCGGGCCCGAGCATCGCCTTCACGGCCGCGGCGTTGTCGGAGATCGCCGCCGTGTCGACGTCCACCCACTTCTGCGGATGCACGCTGGTGCTACCGGCCGGACCCGTACGGACGGGTGATGATCTCGAGGAGGTGGCCGTCCGGGTCCCGGAAGTACACGCCCCGACCGCCGTCATTGCGGTTGATCTCCCCCCGTCGGCTGAGCGCCGGATCGGCCCAGTACTCGAGCCCCCACTCGGAGATCCGACCGAAGATCTCGTCGAACTCATCCTCGCTGATGAGGAACGCGTAGTGCTGCGACGCGATCTCGCCGTCCACGTCGTGGTAGTCGAGCGACACGCCGTTGCCGGCCTCGACGACACGGAACGGCCCGAACGACGTCGGCTTCGCCAGCCCGAGGAGCTCGGCGAGGAACGTCGCCGACCGCTCCTTGTCCCTGCACCAGACGATCGTGTGGTTGAGCTGCACGCTCATGCCTTCACCCTACCGTCGGCAGGCCCCGGAGAGCCGCCTCGCGCCATCTCCCTCGCATCATCTCTGTCGCTCCCTCGCCCTTGACTCCCCCACCGCTCACGGCGGCTCCCTCCCTCGACCTCCCCTTGCCTTGCCGTTTCCCTTGCCGTTGCCCAGCAGCCCGGCCAGACGATCCTGCTCGGTCTTGCGCTGGTGGCACTCCCAGCACCTGCCGGCCATGTTGTCGTAGGCGGTGAGGCCCCCGTTGGCGACGGGGTCGATGTGGTCGCGCTCGATGCCGCGGCGCTTGCCGCAGTCCACGCACACCAGGCCGCCGAAGCCGGGGGGATCGCCCAGCTCGAGCGCCGTGCGTAGCTCAGCGGGGAGCGTGCGCCCGATGTGCTTGACGGTCTCGATGCGCACGCCGTCGTGGATGACCGCCTTCACGAAGGACCGTTCGGCCAGCCTGCGGGCCACCGACACCGGGATGGGACCCCCACCCACGATGTGGGCCTGGCCCTCGCCGTCCTCGCTGGCGGCGACCGCATCTGCTGAGCGGTCGTACACCATGACCAGCTCGGCCCGGTCGGTCTTTCCCTTGCCCGCGCCCTGCAGCATCCTCACCAGGGCGTCAGCGGCGTGGGCGGCTCGCGGCTCGTCGCTACCCTCCCGGCGGGCGGCGGTGTGGATGCGGCCGGTCTCGGCCTCCAGGCGGTTGACGATCGGCACCCCCACGATCGGGGGCAGGGCCCCGGCAAATCGCACCATGCCCATCTCGTCTCGCCAGTGGCGCACATCGCGGGCGCCGTGCTGGCGGGCGTAGAGCTCCTCGGGGTCCATCGCCTTCAGGCGTCGGCTGCGGGCCTGCTCCCGCAGCACCCCCAGGCTGGCGTTCCGGGCCAGCCCCACCAGCTCGGCCTCGGCCCCCGGACAGGCGACCTCGGTCTTGGCGATCTCGGCTCCCTGAGCCAGCGACAGCTCGCCGGTGACCACCGCCTCGCGGGTCTGGGGGCAGCCCTGGAGGGCGGCGGCGGTGCCCAGCAGGGTCCGGGCCTGGGTCGGCGAGGTGCCCGATATCCGAGCCAGCCAGTCGTTGGCGTCGCCCGAGCCTCGGGCCCGATGGGCTCCGCAGCCTGCGGCCCGCTCGGCGGCGCGGGCCTTGGCCGCGCCGCAGGCCTTCTCGGTCAGGGCCAGCTCCTCGGCCAGGGCGGCGCAGTCGGCCCCCGTGAACGCCTCGGGCTCGAAGCCACGCAGTGCCGAGCGCAGGGCTCTGGCGACGACCACGGGGCTGTCGGGCATACCACTCCTCGCTGTTCGGGCGCCCTCGACGGGCGCGCCACGACGGGCAGGAGGAGGGCGGTGGATTGCCTCGCCCACGAAGGCTGACTGCTGACTTTCAGTGTACCCGAACGTGTGTTCGACGTCAAGGCCCCCGTCAGGCTGGGGACCAGGCCGGGTCTCGACCGGTGAGGCCGACCACGCGGTCGAGCAGTGGCGCACTCGCGGGTAGGCGCACGACGGGACCGAAGAGCCCCTGGCGGGCCGCCTCGTCGTCGCCGAACTGAGCGACGAAGCCGTGCACGACCTCGAGCAGTCTGCGTCGCACTCGTACGGCTGGCCGGTGCTCCGGGCCAGGTCCCAACCGTGGATCACGAGCTCGTCCAGGGCGACCACGCCAGCGATCTCGCCGGGAAGCTCCACCCCGCCGGCGCGGGTCATCCCGGTCCACGCGGGCGGGTCGCGCCACGCCTCCGCCAGGGTGGGAAGGTCCCTGGGGATCCGCGTCCGCCAATCGTCGCCGAGTCGAGACGCATCCGCCGACGGTGCCTGATCACCGAGGTCGCCGAAGTCCTTCCGCGCCGCGGCCGTGAAGGCACGCGTCAGTCCACCGATGTGGTCCAACAGGTCGCCGACGGCGTAGGCAGGACAAGGCGTCGGCCGGTCGAGCAAGTTGTCGGGGACGGCCCCGACCAGGGCAGCCATCCGTCGGGTCGCTGGCTCCAGGTCTACAGCGGTCATTGGCCGAGCTCCTCGTACTCGTCGTGCTGGCAGGATTTCGAACGTACTGCACCTCGACCGCGTACGACCGCGGCGGGGCGCGGAACTCATCGGTCTCCTTGACGACGTCGCCCGACTGGAGCTGAGCGTTACAGGCTCGCGGCATACTCTCACCGAGGTCGATGCTTCATGTTCTGGTACTTGCTCGGTCGTCGAGGCGCCTTCCGGGCCGCCGGCGTGGTTCTCGTCACCGCGGCTCTCGGTGCAGGCTGTGCCGTCTCAGAGCCGACCTCCGCGCCGACACCAACGTCGGCGGTGCCCACGACCACCGGGTCGACCCCGCCTTCGACCGTGACCACCACCGCCCCGCCGACCCTGCCACCACCGGCACCGACAGCCCCGGCACCGCCCGGCGCCCTGCCGAACCCTCTTCTCACCCCCGGTGAGTCATTCCCCAGTGTGACGGCGGCCCAGGTGTGCCAGCCCGGCTGGGCCACCTCACATCGGGACGTCCCCGAAGCCGAGCGCCGCGCCGCCTTCGCCGCCTACGGCATACCGTACGCGCAGCGGGCTGGCTACGAGCTCGACCACCTGATCTCGCTCGAGCTCGGAGGCGACAACGCCCAGGCCAACCTGTGGCCGGAGCCCCACGACCGCGTCGGGTTCCCCGGCAGTCAGACCAAGGACGTCGTCGAGAACCGGCTGCACAACCTCGTCTGCTCGGGCAGGCTCGACCTGGCCACCGCCCAGCGCGCCATCGCCACGAACTGGCAGACCGCCCTGGGACCGTCCACGAGTTGACAGTCCGAGGCGCCTCTGAAGGTTGAACGGTGCACGCGCATCGGTGCGTTCAAGAGCGGCCGATTGGTCGATCAGCGAGTCGGTCGGTCGCCCTGAGCCCTGACCCATTCCATTCCGGCGACAATCCGCGGCTCTTGTTGACACTCACGACCCGCGGGGCCACCGTGGAGTCGTTGACACCGCAGTCCAAGGAGGTTGGCGGATGCCTCGCAAGATTGCCGGCTACGGCTGGATCCCGGACCTACCCGATCAGCGTGACCACCTCTACGCCGCACCACCGCCCGTGGTGTCGGCTCTGCCCCCCAGCGCCGACCTCCGCCCGGATTGCCCCCCGGTCTACGACCAGGGTCAGCTCGGTAGCTGTACGGCCAATGCCATCGGAGGGGCGATCGAGTTCGATCAAATGAAGCAGAAGCTGTCAGACGTGTTCGTGCCTTCGCGGCTGTTCATCTACTACAACGAGCGCTCGATCGAGGGCACGGTTACCTCCGACAGCGGCGCCCAGATCCGGGATGGGATCAAGTCGGTCTCCGCACAAGGAGCCTGCCACGAGGCGCTCTGGCCATACGACATCTCCAAGTTCACCGAAAAGCCGCCGCAGACGTGCTACGCCGACGGAACCAAGAACAAGGCTGTCACCTATCAACGTGTGGTGCGGGATCCGGCCCAGATGAAGGGATGTCTGGCCTCCGGCTATCCCTTCGTCTTCGGGTTCACCGTCTACGAGAGCTTCGAGAGCCAGGCGATGGCGAAGAGTGGGCACGCCACCATGCCAGCGAGCGGGGAAAAGGTGCTGGGAGGGCATGCGGTCATGGCGGTCGGTTACGATGACAGCGTCGCAGTGGTTCGTGGTGCGCAACTCGTGGGGTACCACCTGGGGAATGGCCGGCTACTTCACCCTTCCTTATGCGTATCTCAACCAACGGGGCCTCTCCAGCGACTTCTGGACCATCCGGGTGGTGACCTGAGACGGGGCGGCGACCTCTCAGCAGAGATTGACCCGTTTTGCCGCCAGCACACGGCCGACGGCGTCATCGAGGCGCGACAAGGGGATCGTGCCATCAGCGACAGCGGCCGCCAGCTGGTTCACCACTTGGACGAGGTCGGTAGGCGCCGCCGAGAGGTCGTACAGCACCATGTCGGCGCCGGCGGCCACGGCCTGGACCGCGGCGTGGGGGACGTCCAAGCCTGTTGATCTGATGGCGGTCGCCGACAACGAATCGGTAAGCACCAGACCTCCGAAACCGAGTTGGCCGGCGAGGAGCTCGCCGATGGCTGCCGGGGAGAGGCTCGCGGGCCCTGTCGTGAGCCCGGGGACGGCGGCGTTGCCGACCATGACGGCCGGCAGCTGGGCCTGAACGGCCTCCCTGAACGGCATCAGATCGGCCTGCTCCAGCGCTGGTAGGGCGGGAGTCGACGCGGTTGCGTCGTCGGTGTTCGCCGTGGCCTGCCCCTCACCGGGGAAGTGCTTGACGACGGGCAGGACGCCGGCAGTCATGAGGCCGCGAGCAAAGCCGAGCCCGTACGTCGTGGTGACACCGGGATCGGGGCTGAACGAGCGGGGCCCATCGGTGTGTTGCGCATCGGGCCCAGGTCCGCTCGCCAGATCGAGGACCGGCGCCAGGTCGACGTCGACGCCGTTGGCGAGCATCTGGTGCCCGGTGGTCTCACCGAGCTGGCGAACAGCGTCCGGGTCGAGGTTCGTAGCCAGGGATCGTGGGGACGAGAATGGCCCGACGAGATTCGGCATGCGCTGGACCTGGCCGCCCTCCTCGTCGGTCATCACCATTGGAGCCAGGCCATCCAGCGCCTGGGCCTTGAGGCCGGCCAGCTGTTGAGCGAGATCGGGCGGGGCCGAGGATCCGAACAGGATCACTCCGCCAGCTCCCTGCCGTACGGCCGGCAAGGCGTTACCAACCGTATTCTCATCCGTGGGTACGACGACCAACTGCGCCACACGACGCGCAACGGGCCATGTCGCCAGGACAGTGGCGTTGCTGCAGGTCGTCGTGGAGGTGGTAGGCGGGGGCACGCGCTCGTGCGGGTGCCGGGGTGGCGGGCAGGTTGTCGCTGGGCCTGTGGCCGCGTCACGGCGCACGACGTCAACAGCCCGACCAAGAGCAGGGCGACGAGCGCCAATGTCAGAGAGGGGTCGATCCGGGTGCGGCCGGCGTCGTGCCGGTAGGCGGGGGGCATGACAGGCGCTGCTCCGCTCACCTCACTGCGATGACCCAGCCATGTCGACTCCTTCAGCGGAGCAAGCCTAACGACTAGACAGACGGCGTGTCTCGGGCGTGAACGTTCATCAGTAGACCCAGACCTCGGTACCGATGGGGGCGAGATTGTTTGCCCAGATCCAGTCGATCGCCTCGTTGCTCACCCGGACGCAGCCGTGGGACACCGGATACGGCGGGACCTCACTGTCGCCATGGAGCGCGAACCCGCTGTCGAAGAACTTGGGCCGCCACAGCTGGCCGAGACTGTCGGTCACCATGCCATCCGTCTGGCGGTAGACGTGGAAGGTCCCGACGGGCGTATCGGCCTTGTAGGTGACCCCCTGGTCGGTGTAGCTGTACCCACCACCCGTCGAGGTGTTGAGCACGTAGTCGAGCTTGCCGTCCGATACCAGCATCACGAGCTGACGTGCGAGATCGACCTCGATCACGTGGCCCGACGTGCTCCGGGGATGCGGGACGGCACCCTGGGCGACGGCGGCGCTCGTCACGGGACCGACGGAGCCGTCACGACCGATGCCGGCCGCCTTCTGGAAGGCGTAGACGGCCTGCTCGGTAGTGGCGTTGAAATTGCCATCCGGGCTCCCCAGCCAGTAGCCGAGAGAGGTCAGTCGCTGTTGGAGAGCGAGGACGGCGGGCCCGTGGTCACCTGGCCCCAACGCCGGAGGTGGGGGCGGTGGCGGCGCGGTCGTGGGCGGGGTGCTTGGGGGTGCCGGGCTGGGGGGAGGCAGCGTGGTGGGCGGTGTCGGCGGCGACGTGGCGGGTGGCGCCGTGGTGAACGGCGTGCTCCTGGTATGAGCCGTCGCAGCTCCGTGGCCCGAGGCGGCACACGAGGCCAGCAGCGCCGACGCCAGGATGGCGCAGGCAGCTCGGGGCGCCATCTTCCAGCGCCTGGAGGAGCGCCACCCCGCGAAGGTTCGACCGCCAGTCGCCGGCACCATCGATACTTCTCCCACCTTGGCGTGAGCTCCTGCTCCAGCGAGGCTACGGGCACGGAGCGCAGGCCGCGTAGTCGGCCCGGGCCACCTCGCCGATCCGCCCCCACGCGAGTATCAGGACATCGTCGCGGACTACGAACGGGGCGGTCGCGGGCAGACGGCAGGGAACCTTAGGCTCCGGCTAATGGTGTTTCGGAAGCGGGCGTGGTCGGGACTGCGTCCTCTCCTTGCACCCTCGTTCGCCGTCCTCGCCGCTGGGGGTGCGCTCGCGGCGTGTGGAGGATCGGCCAAAGCGGCCTCGACACCTGCGCCGGCCGGTCTCCCGAGCTTCTACTCGGTGCCTGCTCCTCTACCGTCCGGCCCTCCCGGCAAGCTCATAAAGTCACAGCCGGTCACCGTCACGGGCCTCCACGCCTCGGTCTATCGAGTCATGTATCTGTCGCAGTCGGTCCAGAATCGACCGGTGCCCGTGACCGGTCTGGTGCTGGTTCCGACGAGCCCGCCGCCGGCCGGCGGGTACCCGGTGGTGAGCTGGGGCCACGGCACGAACGGCATGGCCGACCAGTGCGCTCCCTCGCTGGATCCCACGTCCGCCGTGCCTCTGGCAAACCAGCTGCTCGACCGGGGGTGGGAGGTCACGGCCAGCGACTACCAGGGCGAGGGGACGCCGGGGCTGCTGCCGTACATCGTCGGGGAGAGCGCAGCCCGCAACACCATCGACGTCGTGCGTGCCGCCCGTCAGCTTGCTGCGGCGAATGCCAGCCCGAACTACGTGGTCTGGGGCCACTCCGAAGGCGGGCAGACCGCCATGTTCGCCCTGGATGTCGGCTCCTCGTACGCTCCGGATCTCCGACTCCAGGGCGTGGTAGCCGGTGCCCCACCGTCGCAGTTCAACCTGATCTACCAGTTCCTGATCAACAGCCCGTTCCGGTACTACGTCTTCATGGCCGCCGCCGGATTCAACGCCGCCTACGGCGACACGGCGGCCCCGCTCTCCGAGGTGTTGACCCCCAAGGCCATCAGCCTGCTTCCCGTTCTCGAGCAGGGGTGCTCCGACTACGTGGCCAGCCAGATCGACAGGTACTCACTGCCGCAGATCGCCAAGGCAGATCCGTTCTCGGTGCCGGCGTGGCAGAAGCTGCTGCAGGACAACGACCCCCAGAGCTTCACGACTGCGAGTCGCGCGCCCCTTCTCATCATCCAGGGGTCCGCCGACGAGCAGATCCCTCCCGTGTCGACCCAGATCCTCGCCAGCCACCTCTGCGGGCTGGGTCAGGACCTGGAGCGCTGGATCTATCCTGGCCAGGACCACGCCGGGGTCGTCCCGGTCTCGATGCCGGACATGATCCGGTGGATCTCGGACCGCTTCGCCGGCCAGGCCAACCCCGATCCCTATGCCCCATCCGCACAACCGGGGATACAGGACACACGCTGCCCGGGCTGACGCATCCGAGCCAGGTCGCTCAGAACCGGCGCGTGGCCCTAGGCCATCTTCGAGCGTCGTCTCCACCGCCCAACTGGCGGCTCTGGGCTGCCCTAGCGTTTAGCGGGCCCCGACCATCGGGGGCTCGACGTCCTCAGGCTCTTCGAGCTCAAAGACATCCTCGTCGTTCGCGGCCATGTGCGTCACCCAGGCGAGCAGGGCCAGGCTCCAGCCAGCGATGAGGGAATAGCTGATGAGGTTCGTCACTCCGTCCCACACCGCGTGCAGCAGTGCGACGCTCACGAAGACGCCGACAAAGCGACTGACACCTCGAAACGACCAGCCTCGGTTGGCGGCGGACCACAGTGCTGCGGCCGTTACACCGGTCCATGCCATGTGACAGGCAGGGCTGAGAAACCCGCGGAGCACCAGGAGGTTCTCGACGGCCGAGACGTTGCCGTGGGTCCGCATCAAGGCCACGAAGGCATATCCCATCGTCTCCAGGGCGGCGAAGCCTGCTCCCGATGCGACTCCGACAACGATGCCGTCCGCGGGCCGCCGATAGCGGAACCGGAGCACGATGGCCAGTGGCACGATGAGCTTGGCCGCCTCCTCGATGAACCCGACGGACACGAGAGGGAGCACGCCCAACTGCCGAAGTGTTTTGAACTCGAGGACACCCGCTACGACCGTGCCGATCACGCCACCCAGCACGGCGGTTGCGATGACGATGGTGACGGGGATGTCGTAGGGAAGCCGTCGGCCGTACATGAAGGCCAGGAACGCTGCGGGAACGGCAGTGGAGCCCAGGAGGATGACCGAAGGCACAAAGTTCGGGTCTCTGGTCGCCACCAGGGTCTGCTGATCGGCGACGAAGAGCATGACCCCTACGACGAGGATGGGAATCCACAGATGCCGGTCGAGCCGGGTCTCAGCCATGGACGTTCGTTTACCCTGGGACACCCGATCGAAAGCCTCTACCGCGACGGGCGTCGCGAAGGTCACGCTGGTACCCTTCCTTCTGCTCAGCCCGAGGCGGAAGAGAGCGCGATGAGCGACGACCCGTCGTCTAGCCAGGATTGGCAGTCCAGCGACAGCAGAATGGACGACGGAATCGACAGCGGAGCATCCACCTGGCAGAGCTCCCGGCCAGCAACCGCGGCCCCGCCCGCACGTGGGTCCGGCGTCCCGACGGTACCGCCCATCGAGCGCCTCCACACGGCGTACCAGCGGCGCCATGAGACCGATTACATCGCCAACTTCTGGAGCGCGCTGGGATGGGGGATCCTCACTGTCGGGTTCTTCTATCTCTACATGTACTTCCAGCTCATTCGTCGGATGCGGGACCACAACGCCCGTCGCCTGGACCTCCTGAACGGGGCCAACGCGTTCGCCTGGGAGGTTGCGGGCGAGCGAGGCCTTCAGGACGAGCTCGGCCCGCACTTCGAGCGCGCCGCCGGTGACCTCGAGAGCCTTCGCCTTCTCGGCACCAGACTCAAGGACCCCGTCATCTGGTTGCTGATCTACATCGCCGCCTTCTGGTTCACCAGCGCGCGCCTGACTCCGGCGCCCATCGTCAGCTACGCCGTTTCCGGGTTCGGCATCGTGTGGGGAATACTCGTCGTCTTCTTCGTGTACTGCAGTCTCGACGGCGATCTCATCAAGCACGACTTGGCGGAGGGCGGCGTCGAGGCCGAATTGGCCACCATCTACACATGGCTCGGTCAGCCCCTTCCCCAGCCCGACCCGGCTCGCATGAAGAACAAGCACAACTACGTCGCCCGCATCATCGTCAGCATCGTCACCGTCGGGATCTATTCGCTCTGGTGGACACACAACATCATGAACGAGCCCAACCGTCACTTCGAGATCAACTGGGTGTGGGAGGACTCGCTCGCCCATGCTGTCCAGGCGCTGCAGCAGTAGCTGGCGGGCTGGTCGGCAGGGAACCGGCGGCGATCGGATGGTCGGGATGTCTCCACCCGTCGACAACCGGGTGCCAGGAGAGGGATGACGACAGGAGAGGTCCGGGGGACCTGTCCGAACGACCACGAGGTTCCAGCGGGAGCACGGGATTGCCCAACCTGCGGGGCCGCCGTGCCCGAGGCGGCATCGGTTCGGGGAGGGCAAGGTGGTCCACCAGCTTGGGCTCCACCACCCCGGCAATGGCCTGAGACGCGGCCAGCACCGGCCGTCCAACCATGGAGGACTCCACGCGGACCTACGAGACGACGGAGATGGCCGTGGGTCGTGGGCGGGGTCGCCGCTGTCGTGCTAGTGGGAGCGATCGCTGGAATCGTCGGCACCCGATCCACACACAAGTCGGGAAGCGGTGAAGACGGCCACTGGATGCACGACCTCGCCTCCCACCTGTCGGATCGGAAGCTGAGCGACATCGTCATCCCCGGCTCGCACGACACCGGCACGTACAGCCTCGCTTCGGCGGATAATGACTCCATCACGCAGTCCGAGGACCTCATTCACCAATTGAACGACGGCGCCCGGGAATTCGACATCCGTGTGAAGGCGACCAAGGGAGGCTATTACCTCAACCACGGAGAGGCAGTCTCACCCTGGCTGCGGCTGAACCGCATTTTCAAGGACGTACGCGAGTGGGCCACGGACGAACCGGGTAGCGCCGGTGCGGAGCCAGGGCCTCGGAAGCAGGAGATCATCCTGCTCAATCTCAGCATCGACGGCGGCGTCCCGACCGCTGACTGCCAGGCGTTCGGGCGGCAACTGGGGGACGCCCTGGTGACCCCCAACATGCTCCAGGCCCACTTCGGAACCACCGACCCCGGTCAGGTGACCCTGGGGCAGCTGTGGTCACTGCCCGATTCCGGGGGCGCGGCGCGGGTGATCATGGACAACGCCCAGTGCCTGGACGCCGCAGACCCCTCCGCCGGGCAGTGGAGCTCCAACCCGCCGTTCGGGAAGGGCAATGGTCAGAGCTACTACGCCAACCAGTGCTCGGCCAACGGCCTCGAGGACCAGCCGCCGGACCCACCGACGCAGGGGGTTGGCGTCTGGCGGCCGGTGTCTTCGGCGGTGAAGTCCCGGAGCACTGATGGAACCGGCACCGGCCCCCCTACCCCACCTGGTCCGTCCATGGTCGGAGGGGTGTACACCCTGTTCATTCAAGGGACCCCGGACGACTTGTCGGATGTATGCAATATCGACCCGGAGAAAATGCTTCCCGACGAGAAGAACGTCCTCTCGAAGCTCGTTTCCCAATGGCGGAAGGACCCCAAGACGAAGGCGAACCTGAATGTCGTCTCCGGTGACTTTCTCCAGGAGACGGACCTCGTGAGCGATGTCAAGGATATGAACGAGACTTGGCCGACGGCACCGTGAACCTGGCCAGCCCTCGCCGAGCTATGGACGCGGGGATCAGGGCATGCCTAAGTAGCGTCCGCCCTTTCTGTCATTGTTGTTGCCCCCAAGCAAGAGGCATTGGGCAACCTGTTGTCCTACGTCTTTCAGACCTGCGCTAGCGCCGACAGTCGCTAACGAGCTCTGGACGGGGCCCAAGGGGTTCAGGTCCATGGCGAATCCCTGGACCTCATGCTCGGAGGCGAAGTCGGCGATTCTCCTAGACGCCTCTTCGGGCAGGGGTACCCCAGCAACCGAGGTGTAATCGCCGGCAGCGAGCCAGGTAGTGGCTTCTTCGTCTGTCATGTTCTCGATGACCTGCGCTGCGGCTCGGATCGAGTCGTTGGTCTCCATCTGCGCTCGATTCTCCTCGTCTCTGGTCTACAAGACGAAGGCGGTATCGCTGGGTTACATGGGCATGGAGATTCCCCTCACCTGCTCTCGTCGCCCGACGGGCCGAGGCGGTCGAGGCCCGTTGTAAGCACGCTCGACGACTACCGCGTCGCGCCGCATCTGGGGCAGGAGGGGACACCGCTCGGACAGGACCTTGCGGATCCGCCAGTCGTAGAGCGCAAGACAGTCCCGCACGTGGCAGGCGTACTCCAGCGCCGACCAGGTCGGCGGATCGGGGTGGGCCCGGAGAAGCTCGACGTCGGCGAGGAGTCGAGCGTGGTACCCGCGGACCAGTCCGCCCAGCAGCTCACCTACGGCGCCGGGAGCGGTGGCGTCGTAGTCCAATCCGCACTCGGCACACACCTATCCGGGTCGAGGTGGGTCCCAGCCGAGGTACAGCGACATGGTGCCTGAGCTAGGCCCCGCCGAGGACGCGCAGGCTCGGCCACTCCACCCTCAACTGTCCGCCGTCGCCGAGACCATCCCAGAGGCGGGACAGCTCGTCGAAGCGCGCCGCGGTCGGCGTTGGAGCACCCCTCCTCCACCGGGCGTGATGCTCACCCACTATTCCCTCGGCCTCGGCGATCGCGGTCCGGTTGGCGGCGATCACCGCCCTTCCCGGCCGAGTGCGCTTGCGGCCAGTGCTCTTGAACGTCGCCCCGGAAGCGACCGAGCCCCAGAACCCGTTCTCCAGGCCCAGGGTGGATTCGACGATGATCTGGACCAGGTCGTGGGGAAGCCCGCCCCGGCCGAGGGCCATGGCGGTCCCCGGTACGCGGGTGCGCTTGGCCCGGACGGCCTCCCAGGTGGCGGCCCGCTTCTCAACGAGCTTGGTGAAAGTCACGTCCACGGACCTGACCGTATCTCGCCTCGAGCCGCGCGGCATCAGGAATACCGCGAGCCTACGGCCGCCTCTAGTCCACACGCCCCCGGGCTGGGCCGATCCTGTTTCTCATAACGCTCCGCGACCACTGCGCATGAAGCTGGTGCCCGGCTCCGGGCGAGGAGACATCGGGCCGATCCGCTGACCGCTCGGTCACTCAGTAAAGTGTCAGCGTGAGCGTCCCTGTTGCGCTGGCTGCGCTGACTGAGCGCGTCGACGAGTTCGGCGAGGTCGCCTACCTGGTGTCGGTGGGCGGCGCGGGCCTGCCGCACGTCGTGTCCGTCCGGGCACGATGGGATGACGGGGAGTTGGTAGTCGGCGCCGGGCGCCAGACCACGATGAATGTCTCGACGCGGCCCGATGTAACGCTGTTGTGGCCTGCTGCACCAGGTGGCCCGTATGGCCTGATCGTCGACGGCACGGCTCGTGTGCGGGCCGAGTCGACGGAGGCGGAGGCAACCTTAGCGATCACTCCCGCCGCCGCGGTACTCCATCGAACGCCTGAGGGTGATCCTTCAGCGCCGTCCTGTATCACGGTTCTGCCGCGCGCCTGAACGCCTCTCCTCAGAGTTCCACCCGCTGGGATCGCCGCGCCAAAGGGCTGTTTCAACACCATATGGACAGCGTGCTCCTTGCGACCTGTAGGCCTCGCGGCCAATGGACGCCGTCACATGAACGGTGGTCTGCTCCTGATTGTTAGGTGTCACGGAATCGCGGACCCTCCACACCAGACGTGGTGACCTCGACCGCTCGCGGAGGGGCCGACGAGGTCACGAAAACCAAATTGAGTTTGTGGGTGCCCGTACCCGCACGTCAGGCTGACGTAATGGGAGATCTGGGGCAGGACACGGCGCTCAAACTCTGCGACGACGGCCACTACCAGGCGACGCTGAGCGGCGACTGGGAGATCTGGGGGCCAATGGGTGGCTACGTCGCCGCCTGCGCACTGCGAGCGGGTGGCGCTGCGACCGAGCACCTCCGCCCGGCGGCCTTCTCCTGTCACTACCTCGGCGTCGCTCGGTTCGGTCCCATCGACCTTCGAGTCGAGACGCGCCGGGGAGGACGCACGGCCACCTCCAGGCGTATCGAGGTCACCCAGGACGGCAGAGCCATCCTGGACGCCATGCTCTGGAGTGTGGGCGAGTCCGAGGGCCTGGACCACGACGAGACGGTGGCCCCTCACGTCCCAGGTCCCGCGGAGCTGGCGAGCATAGGCGAGCTCCTGCCGGCAGACGCCCAGCCGCCGTACCCGTTCTGGAAGAACTTCGACGCCAAGCCGATCGGCTTCGAGGCCGAGTGGCCCCCGTCCGGGCCGCGCCCCCGACCTGGCAGGAATGGCTGCGCTTTCTCCCCACGGCGAGCTTCGAGGACCCTTGGGTGGACGCCGCCCGATGCGTGATCCTGGTCGACCTACCGAGCTGGCCAGCGGCCCATCGGCCCCACGCCTGGCGCCAGCCGCCGTTCACGGCGCCGACTCTCGACCTGCACGTCGCCTTCCACCAGCCCCCCACAGGGCAGGAATGGCTCCTGTGCGACGGCGCCGCCCCACTCTCGACCGGGGGGCTATTTGGCTGGACTGCGCGCGTGTGGTCGACAGCTGCAGGGCTTCACGCGTCGGGGGGCGGGCAGTGCCTCTACCGACGGCTTCCGCCGGGATGACTCGACCAGACCCCGCCCTCTACCACCGGAACTGACTCCTCGCCGTCAAACGAAACACCGCTCTGACCGCCGTCTCGAACGGCTGCTCGACATCGTCGAGATCGATCCTCCTCGGGCGGCTGATCCCCCCTATTCGACACGGATCGTCGCCTCGTTCCAAAAGGCGCGCAGGCGACGAATCCGGCCGTCTTCGGTGAAGACCGCCAAATCGATGATCTCCACCACCGCTGCCTTATCGCCGAGCGGCATCCGCAGTTCAAAGGCCCAAGCGGCCTCGAGGCCGCACACCGCCGGCCCTTGGACCATGCGGACCATGCCTCCGCCGCCAGCGCTCCTTCCTTGGTGAATCTCGTCCCAAAAGGCAGTCAGGCCTTCACGGCCCCTGCGCGGCGGCGAACCAGCGGGATCCTCGAGCAGGCCGCCGTCGGCAAAGAGCGAAAGCCAGGAGTCTCGGTCACCTGCGTTGAAGGTCGACTGGTAACGCGCAATCGTGCTCCGGAGGAGGCCATCAGCTGGAGAGACTGGCGATCTGACCATCGGCGATCAGTGACTAACGGGTGGGGTCGTGTCGCGGTTGGGATGGTCGGGCGGCGCGTTCATCGGGCTCGTCGGGTTCCACCCGCTCTCGGCGATCACCTCCACGACCTGTTCCATGTTGAACACGTCATACTCATAGTCGAACTTGCCGTCGCCGGCATAGCGCAATAGCGACAAGCCGGCGACCCGGTAGGGCGATCCGTCGGCCCGCTCGCCGGGTAGCTGGTTCCACCACATGCTCACGACCCGATCCCCATCGGCCATGGTCCACTCCTCGGGAAACCGCCAGTCATCGAGACCAACCATGCTGTCTTCCATGAAGCGCTTGATCGCGGCCTGGCCTTCGACGCGGCCCCAGGCCGAATCGATATACACGGCATCTTGGGTGAAGTAGTCACCCAGCGCCGACCACGGAAGCTCGCCAGCCTCGATCCGGCCGCGCAAGGCCACCATCTGCTTGTACGTTGCGAGCGCTTCCTGCCGCCTGTCGACCACGTGGGAGAAGCTAGTCGAGGCGTCAAGGGCGGCGCGGGCGACATCTCTTCGTGGGGCTCAAGACGAGGTCCCGCGCTATCAGGCCCATAGCGCTCTGCGAGATCCGAGGAGTGGCAAAACTGCGTCGTCTGTGGGGATCAGCTGCTCCCCCACCCGGGGAGCGTTGCTCCCACGGGCAGCCAACCGGCCGTCGTATGACCATCGTCAAGGTCGCTTGGGGACCGTTCCGGCGACTCGTCAGACGGTGTGCGACTGGGGGAACGGAAAGACCTCGGCCGGAGCGTTGCCGATCTTTCGGGCCAGGCTCTGGTAATGCCGCTCAGCGAAGCGCCAAGCCCCGTCAACGAGCGAGAGGTGGTCGTGGTAAACGCCAAAGGCATTGCTCCACTCGCCACTCTCACGCTCCTGGCGCAGTTCGACCATATATAAGCGCCCTCGGGCGATACCGGTTTCAATGACACGCACAACAGTGTTGAGGATCACGAACTCGAAGAAATCGAAGCGCTGGATCGAAGCGGCGACGAAGTCAACGAAGGCTGCAGGGCCGCAGATCTCCATGTCTGGCGCGCTGACCGTGTCGAGGTGGATGACGATCTCCGGGAGGAAGAGGGTGTCAAGTTCGTCCCAGGCTCGACGCGTGACCACATCGGCGTAGTCCGCGTACAGACGGGTGATGGCTATATAGGCAAGAGAATCGTCCTTCATCGAACTCGTCCTCCCCCGTGGTCGTAGCCACCAGTATCGCGGAAGCCGCCAGCGCCTAGCGGCTCGTTCGTGACGCCTCAACCTCTCGAGCGCCCGGGGGAACAAGGTAACGCCCGGACGGCTCAACGACGCCCACACCATCACCAAGCCCCCCGACCATTCCGGCTGCCAACAGGACGCCGTCCGTCTGGGTTAGGTAATACCTGCGACTGAGACGCGTTCTTTGTGACCGCCTCTCCCTAGCTGACGTCGAAAGCGTTAGCGTAGTGACTTGGCCGAGCGGGATTGGGCAACGCCGGTCCGACCTGGCAGCATGACTCGCGGTGTGAGCGCCCGTCTCGCCCAGGAGGTCACGTGCGGTTCTCCTATGCCGAGTCCATGACGGACCCCGGCTTCTACCTGCCGCTGGCCAAGGCCGTCGAGGAGGCCGGCTACGACTCGATGGTGGTGCCCGACAGCATCTGCTACCCACAGGAGTCAGACGCCCAGTATCCGTACAACCCTGACGGCACCCGTGAGTTTCTCGAAGACAAGCCGTTCCTCGAGCCCTTCTCCCTCATCCCCGCCATGGGGGCGGTGACCGAGCGGCTTCGCTTCGTCACCTTCGTACTCAAGCTTCCGATCCGGCACCCGGTGCTGGTGGCGAAGCAGGTGACGAGCACTGCCGTCCTCACCGACAACCGTCTGCTCTTGGGCGTCGGCACCAGCCCGTGGCCCGAGGACTATGCGGTGTGTGACGTCCCATGGCGGGGACGGGGCCGGCGCATGGACGAGCAGCTCGACATCATCAAGGGCCTGGCTGCAGGTGGTTTTTTCGAGTACCACGGCCATGTGTTCGACGTGCCGCCGATCAAGATGGCGCCAGTGCCGACCCGGCCGGTGCCGATCCTGATCGGGGGCCACCATGAGGCGGCGCTACGGCGGGCGGCGACCGTAGGCGACGGCTGGCTGCACGGCGGCGGCGACCCGGCCGACCTGCCTGGCCTGCTGGCCCGGCTCGACCAGCTGCGCCACGAGCACGGCACCGCAGAGCGGCCCTTCGAGGTCCACGTAATCTCCCTCGACGCCTTCAGCATCGACGGCGTGCGCCGCCTCGAGGAGCAGGGCGTGACCGACGTGATCGTCGGTTTCCGTTGGCCGTACCAGACCGAGCACGATACGGAGTCGCTGGGGACGAAGATGGACAACCTGCGCTGGTTCGCGGACAACGTGATCGCCAAGGAGCGGGGATGACCCAGGGGATGGTCCACAAGTAAGAAACTGGACTAGCGATACCTTCACCTTGAGAGGGTGACCGGGCGGTCCAGCACATAGCGGCACGTACATTGGGCAGCTCAGGTTCGGTCCGCCGTCCGGTGAGTTCTTCCCGAGCGCTCAGCTGGCCTGCGTAGGCTGTAAATCGGCTGTAAGACGGATCGGCAAGCCGCAAGTCGGAGGGCACTGACAACGGCCCCAATAGGCGAGGCGCCGAGCGACTCGGCCCCAGCACCGCGGACCAGAGCGGCGGCCGTAGGCCTGATTGCGTTGGCTCGTCGTGGGCTGACGACGAGTCCCGACGGGCCAGGATGGTCCGCTACCCACTCCGGTCGAATGGCCGGCAGTAGCCTGAGGCGATGGACCTGGCGACGCCACCGGTGACCGGCCACGCGGCTCCCCAGAGGGGTCGCCCGCCAGCGGGCTTTGCCTGTCCGGCGACAGGATGGTTCGTGCTCCTAGACGGCGGCATCGCCATCCTCGCCCTGCTGGCCTCGAGTAATCAGGTCTACGACGCCGTCCGCAAACAGGTTCCCCTGCCCTCCCGGCCGGGGTTGCGGGCGATGCTCGCCGGTACCGCCGTCATACACGCTCTGGAGGCGCGCCATGCAGCTCGCACTGCCCGGCGCTACGGGTTGCCACCGGGCCGTTGGGCGGCGCAGACCTGCGTCGTCGGTTTCCCGTCCCTCGTCGAGCTCCGGCGCCTGACCAAGACTTAGAAACGCCAACGCTGGCGTGCCGTCGACCGGCAGCGGGTCGACGGACAGGCTCGACGGCAGAATGCCAACTCGCCCCGAGGGCGGGCAGTTTGACATCTATCTCTGGATCCATACCTACGATCTATCTCATCGCCGCTTCGACGATGGCAATGTCCTGCTCCGTCGATCCGCCGCCGTACAGGCTGTCGAGGACCGAACGACTGCTCGCTGACACCGCCTTTGGCACACGTGACCTCCGGACTGGAGCGAGCCAGAGGGTATGGCGTTCGCTGTTCTCCGGACGGTCGTACCGGGCGTAAGGCCTTGAGCACGCCGTGGAAGTGGTAGACGAGCTTCTCCATGCGCACCCCAGAACGCCCAAAAGGGATGATTGCCTCACCGTAACCCTCAAAAGACCTCGCTGGCCAGGGACGTTGCCGTTACGGCGTTTGTACGGTACGGTGGTTGTACGGAAGGAGGCTCAATGAGCACGAGGGTCGATCGCATCGAAGCTCGGGTGGCCCCCGAACGGGCCGAGCGCATCCGCCAGGCCGCGGAGCTTGCGCACCAGTCGGTGAGCTCGTTTGTCATCGACGCTGCCGAGGAGAGGGCCGAGCGCGTCATGCTCGAGCATGGCGAGACAACCGTCCCATCGAACTTCTTCGACGATTTGCTAGCGGCGTTGGACGAGCCTACGACCGCCGTCCCCGCATTGGAGAAGGCCGGCGAACGGGCTCGGAAGCTCGTGACCCCCCGCTGAGCTACGGGTGTTCTTCCGGGAGCGCTTGCGCTCCGATCACGTCCTCGTTCGCTTTGCTTGCGGAAAAGAGGTCCTCGATCGTTGGCTGAGGGAGTCGGCCCTCCATGCCGACCGGTCGGGGACGGGGAGGACGTATGTGTGGGTGGATGACGGAGGTGAGGTAGTTGCTTATTTCACCCTGACGCCCCATCTCATCCGCCGATCGGAGTTGCCGCGATCCGTTGGTCGGGGTGCTCCCAATGTAATTCCAGCCATTCTCCTGGCCCGCCTCGCCCTCGCAGAGAGCCTCCAGGGGACACCTGAGCGCAACGGAGGAGCGCTCCTTGCGGACGCTATGAGCGTGGCCGTCGAGGCCATCGCAAAGGCGGGAGGCCGAATAATCGTGGTCGACGCCATCGACGACGCAGCTCGCTCGTTCTACGGTCACCACGGGTTCATCCAAGTGCCGGAAAACAATCGCCGGCTGGTGATGAAGGCGAGTGACGCGGCCCGATCGCTCGGGATCGCGTGGCCATAGCGGCGTGGACCCGTTTCCGGAACTGACGAATCGTCGCTCAGACCTCGGGTCCCTCTTCATCCGGTGGATTCACGTCGTTGGACTCTGTGAAGGTCAGTACTCCGTCTCCCGTTTCGACTAGCTCCGTCAGCGCAGGCAGAGCCTGCGAAGAAAGCACGTTCATCGCCGGGTCATCGTCGGAAGACGCTGGCACCTCCGAGTCTTCAGGCATCCCCAGCTCGTCACGAACAGCTGTAGCGATAGCGGAGGCGACCTCGCTCAAATCTATAGAGCGCAGTGCTTCCCTGCCGCGACCGTTCCCACCTAAGGCGTAGGACTTCCTCCTGGGCAGCTTCCGCCTCGTGCTTTGCCTTGGTCCCTTCCCACCAAGACTTTCACGGCGTCGAAACCTAGGCGACCTGTCCTCACCTGCCGCCGTGAGCCTGGCCAGGGTTGGTCGCCCACGCGAAGGCCTCGGCCAGGTCGAGGATCTCCCTGGCGCCGACCACCTGTTCGCCCTGGGTCAGCAGCTGCTCGAGGATCGCCCGTCTGACCTTCGCCTCCAGCACGTGCGACCCGACGGCCAGTTCGCGGACCTGCTCTGCGGTGTCGTCATCAAGCACGATCTCCGCTCCCTACTGCCGATTCCGGACCGGGGGCTGACGCTACGGTCACAACCTTGTCGAGCTGGATGCATTCGATGACTCTGGAGACGGCTCCACTCGGTGCCTCGAGGAACAGATCGCCGCCCAGTTCGCGCTGGTGTTCGCAAGCCGCGACCAGCGGAGCAAGGCCGGCGCAATCCATGAACTCGGTGTCGCTCAGGTCGACCAGGATCACTCGACCGGGCTCAGCCAGATCGGTTAGCGCCTCTGACAGTCGGGGGGCGGTGGCGAGGTCGAGCTCCCCAACCACGACCACGACGGCGAGGCCGTCGTGCACCGAGGTCTTCAGATCGAAGGGCGTCGGAAATTCCAAGCCATCCTCCCCGGGTGCGATTCCGCCCGGACATCTGGTCGACTTCAGTGTACTACTGCTCTGTCCGCTACCGTACAGAGCAGCGCCTCAGACGAGCCGGTCGAACACCTCTCTCAGGACCCCATAGCACCCACAGGACGCGCTCTCGAGACCGCGGCGATCGGTGATGGTGATCCGGCCCCGGTGGAACCGGATGAAGCCGGCCTGCTGGAGGATGCCGGCCACCACCGTTACCGAGGGCCGGCGCACGCCCAGTATCTGGGCCAGGAACTCCTGGGTGAGGGGGAACTCGTCTGAGCCGACCCGGTCCTGGGTGAGCAGCGTCCAGCGGGCGCAGCGCTCCTCGATCGTGTGCAGGCCGTTGCAGGCCACCTGCTGGCTGATCTGGGTGACGAAGGCCTGGGTGTAGCGGTGGACGAGCCAGGTGAGCTCTCTCCCTTCGGCCACTTTGGCGGCAAAAGTCTCTGTGTCCATCACCAGGGCCTCGCCGGGCACCGAGACCTGGACGAACTCACGCGGGTTGAAGGTGTTGATCCCCCAGGAGACAGACAGGCCGACCAGTCCCTCGTTGCCCACTGTGGCGATCTCGACCCCTGAGATGTTCTCCACCAGGTTGAGCAGCGACGCCACCGCCGTGAGCGGGAAGTAGACGCTGTAGATGCGTGTGCCGGGCTCGATCAGCTGCTCCTTCAGCTCCAGGCGCACCTGCTCGAGATGCGGAGCCAGGTCGGCCTTCTTGGCGGGCGACAGGGAGTCGAGGAGGCGGTTGCCATGGGGGATGGTGGCAACTTCAGCCGACGGCATCGGCGGCCATCTCGACTGGGTGCGCGGGGAGCTGACTTGGGCGGGCGACGACCTTGGGCCGCGCTCCTAGCTCTGTCCGCCCCAGCTGCGCGAGACCCGGCTCCCTCGTTGGCACTGCGATGCTTCGCCCCTCAGCGCACTATTGCACGATGAACTAAATGACAGTAGCCCTGATAAACGACGACACCCACTTCTGGATCACCGCCCGAGGCCGTGGCCGAGGTCGCGCCCGATGCCATGGTCGTGGTTGTAGTCCAAGCCGCCGCGAGGACGTAAGAATGATCTCTCGGCCTGACCTCTGGCCACTGACCGTCGCTCGATCCCATCCACGTCATCCCTGAGAGCGTGGTTGTCCGACGCAACGAGCATTCGGGCTGCGCCGTTTCGGGTCTCCGAGACTCGGCCAAGAGGACCCGGGCGCTCCAGCGCTCCCAATAGGTGCTCACCGGTGGCGACTGCCGAGCACTGACTGCCTAGCCAACCGGGGAGCCTCGGAAAAGGACGAACGGGAAACCCTGGCCCCTCGCCAGGTAATCCAGGGTCTCCGTCCGTCTCGATACCACGAGGGGGAGCCCGTCGCGGTTCACTCTCTACGGTAGGCATGGTGAGCCGCGATGAGAAGGGGACGAGGGGTCACCTGTTGGGGTGGAATCCGCGAGCGATCCTCACCACACCCATCGCACCTGGCTCCAAATGACTGCTGGGCGTGATGACCGGTTAGCCGTGGCCATAGGCTCGATTGGTCACCAGGCGAACACCTCGGCCACATCACGGATCTCCGCAGCGCCAGCCGCCTCTGACTGCTCGGCGTGGACCTGGTCGAGACTGGCCTGTCTGATCTTGGCCTCGAGCGAATGCAATTCAACCGCTCGTACCCGAATCTGCTGTGCAGCTTCCTGGTCCATCTGCCTGCTCCGAGTACCCCGCCCCGTCGGTGCGATCAACTGCCCCCAGGGAGGGGAGGCCACCGGCCCCCGGGCATCATTACCCGGAGGAAAACGGTTCCGCGGCGGGCGGGAAGGACGGCGCGGGGTCCGGCCTCCGAGTCTTCCGAGGTCCGTCCGGCGACGCTCCCTGACCACGAATGAGGGGGGACAGATCCGCGGTCGCGCCCAACCTACGGTGCAGCCGATCGGACAAGAAAGGGGGACGGGGTCAATCACCCACGGGGGAGGCTGGGCGCGCCGGTTCCGCTCGTGGGAACGAAGCCGGCGTCGGAACCGTGGGGGGCTATCTGCGGGCCAGCCCACACCCGCGGCGTCCTATCGCAAGTGTGCGCCTCGGTTTGGCGCCTGTCGAGCCCCCCGGACGACCTGCCCCCGTACGACTCGGATGGGAAACAGCTGTTCGTGCCGGGCTCGCCTCCCCGCGAAGAGACCGAGCAGCTGCGTCGGTCCATCGCCATGCTCCAACCAGGCTCACTGGCCATGACGCGAGAGGACGCCCCGCGGCTGCTCCGCGAGCTAGGCGAGGTGCAGGGTCGCCTCGATCGGCTCAGTGACGGCCTCCGGGCTTTGCTCGCTCACGAGGACACCAAGGCCGAGCACGCTCCGCCCGGCGGAGAACGGAGCCGCACCAGCCCCTCCCCCGTGCAAGAGAGCTAGCATCCTCCCTGCTCAGGTGGGCCGACGCCGGATCACGATGTGGCGGGCCCGCCGCCCGGCGTCGACCCACCTCAAGGGGCGCTCGGGGCGCCCGGCCAGTGGCGGGGCCGTCAAGGTAGAAGACATCGAACCAAGGGACCGGGATCTCTGCCCTAGCGGTGGGGCGTCAGTACCACCACAAGCCGGTCTTCTTGGGGCGTTGCGCACTGACGTCGTTCACGGAGAACTCGGTGGGCAGCACGCTGCCGTCCGAGAGCCGGCGAACCCGGTAGGTGTCTCCAACGATCTCGGCGACCTCGAACCCGCGACTCCAGGTGCCTATGTACCGACTCCGAACGTCGACCGGTGTACCGGCGGCTAGTAGCTCCTCCTCGGACGACTTCCGGGATGTGACCGTCTCGTCCATCACCTGTCCTTCCCTGCGGTGATGCCCGGCCGTCGCCCCCAGCAAGATTCCCCTCGCCGCCGGCCCGCACCTGACGGGCCGTCAACGACCTTTCGTGGTGCCGCTAGTACTGCGATCCTTGTCGGTCGCCGAGAGAACCACAAGGTCTAATTTGGCCTGCACACATTTGATTGGGGCGAGCCGGTCATCGGCCAGCGACGCACGAGCGCATCAACGGCGCTCACAGTCCGCGATCAGCTCAACCAGGGTGGCTAAGTCGACCGCCACCGAACCAGCCACCAGAATGGGACCGCGTCCCTCCGTCCCTGCGGTAAGGGGCAATGGGTCCCTATTCCGCCTGGCGCCTAACTAGTCGGCGCGCCAGCGTCAGTTTTCAACACCACGCTTGAGCAAGACGGCCACGTGCCCACCGCTGAGCAAGGTCATGCCGACGGCCTCCCAGCCCATGCGCCCCTCCTTGTTGAGCGCCTCCACCGCCGCTGACGCCCCCGGGACGTCGGTGGGCGGCTGAAACTCGGGAAGTGCAACGATCACATACTCCCATCGGGTCATGGCCGGAAGTCCAGCACGAACTCAGGCGCTCCGCGGAACGGCTCGTAGCGAATCCGGCGGCAAAACGTGCGCTCGCTAGAGCACCTCTCGCGGCCGTTCAGTCAGTCCTGCGTGCGCCGCGACGCTGGCCGAGGACACCAAGCACGCTCAGCACGACCAGGGCCCCGAGCATGGTCCGAAGAAGAGGGGATATCGGGCGCTCGCTCAGGAGGCGGCTCAACGGGGGTGGGATCGGCGGAACGAACCACGCCGGAGCCGCCCACCTCAACTGGCGATCGGGAGGGCCGACCGATGGTGGGGGATGGGCCACCGAGCAGCCCACCGGAACGTCAGCGCCGGGCGAGCACCCGCGATCGGGCACAGCTGGCCGCCTCACGAATGGAGGGCTCCTTGCTCGTCGGGCCGACCTCCGGCTGGTGTCGTTGTCCTGTCCACGTCCCCAACAGCCTCTTGGTTGACAAGCAGGTCGATTGAGGGCCTGTCGTCGAGAGTGATCCCATGCGAGATGAGATCGACGAGCTTACGCTGCGGGGGGGCGGAACGTTCGTTCACCCCCAGCCTGTAGCTCAGCGTGTGTGCACCAGGCGTCGAGTACGAGTTGTGTTAGATCGCCGTCGAGCAGCTCGCTACTGACCTTCCGATCTGACGGATTGCTGCGGCGACCTTTCGAGCGTGCTGTCGTAATTCTTCGCACTCACGCTGCCGGCGTACGTCTGACTTGGTCGGCACCCATCCAGGGCCGACATCGGCGATGCTCTCGAAACCGTTCACGACCAGAAGCTACACCGATGAAGAGTGCGAAACGGCGTGCTGGTGAGCGCCACGCTCGGCGACGCGGAATCAATCGCGAACGAGTTTCAGTGCAAGCCTGGGAACAATGAAGGATGCCAGAAAGATCGGCAAGAATCTCTTTCCGGTGCATCGGAAGGCGACGATCCCGTCCTCGGCGGCGTCGAAGGTCTCAGTGCTGCTCGACTCTCGGCCGTTGCGGATCTGCAGGGTATGGCGTCCAGGCTCGACTGGTAGCTTGATCGAGTCGTTCATTTCGACCGCCCCGACCCGCTCACCGTCGACCACGACATCGTACGGGCCACGACGGACCTCCGCTCCGATTGCCTTATGCGTCAACTTCAGCGTTGCCGACACTGTGTTGATCTCCTCCCTTTTCGAACTGCCGTTGTCTGGGTGCTCGGCGATGAACGCAATGTACCGGCGATCGGCATCGATGCCGACCGGTCCCGAGCTCCTCGCCGTCGAACACTTGCGACCCACGACGCGGTCACAGGTTGCCGTCCCGTACGGACTCAACGGCTAGGGAATGGGCCCTTCCTCGCGTCAGTTGAAGACCGCCGCCGCGCCGGCGTTCGTGACAAGTCCTTGATGGGATATTGGGATGGACTGTTCGCCTGTTCGGGGGCGGTGCCGACCGTGTCGATGAGCCGGCAACTCCGAGACCTCCGCTTGACTCGCTCCGACTGGCCCGTCAGCAGCGCCGACCAGAGGGTAGGCGCTGGCCGGGCTGGGCCAGATCCGGAGCCGAGGGGTCAACCAAACTCGTACCTGAGCACCTCGGACACAGCCCGATAGCCGATGGCCCTATAGATCGAGTTCGAGGTGGGATTGCCCAGATCGGTGTAGAGGATGCAGCGATCCCCGTTGGTGCGCAGCGTTGTGGATACGCCGGCCACCAACGCCGAACCGTAGCCGTGATTGCGTCTATCGGGCGGCGTGTACACCGGACCGATCCTCGCGACGCCAGCCACCGTTTCCGACAGTCCTGCAAACGAAACCGGTCCTCGATCATCCCAGACCCAGAGCTGGTCGGCGCTAAGGCGACGAGCGACGATCTGGGCAGCATCGCCAACAGCGTCACCGGTTTCGGTTTGGAAGGACTGGAGCCACGCTGCGAGCAAGTCGCGGTCGTGGATGGCCGCTGGCCGCAACTCCCCGCTCGTCGGCGTCGGCGCAATGACGCTGTCAACCTCGTAGATGCGTTGGCCCTGAACCGGGCGGGCCGGTGATCTCGTGCGTTCCGTCCAGTGACCCGCGAAACGAGCAACCGTTGAAGCCTCGCCGTTTACTCCCGGGAGATGGACACCTTCATCGACCACCGCGTCAGCGGCGGCAACGACGGCTTCGGACGGCATGGGTGTCATAGTGGCCAGGTAGTCAACCGGAGACTGAAAGACAACACCGGCGACCCGCCCACGGTCGTCAACGACCCAATACCGGCCGGGCTCGGGGTGGACGATGCGCGTGCGGAGCAACGTCAGGATGATGTTGTGACGGACAGGATCGCTCACCAGAAAGTCACGCGCCTTCTCAAGCACGGACTCCGGAGCGTTTATCGCCGATACTCCCAGGGTCATAGGAAATGCTGGCAAGCAGCACACACTGATGCGAGCGATTTTCCCTCGTGCGCTGGCTCATCTCTAGTCCAGCAACCGGCGATCGGGGTCACGGATCGATCGTGGATAAGGGACACCCAGTCAGTGGACAATGGGGCGCGCAGCTGAGCTGATGAGAGTCAGGTATTTCAGATCCGCTGGTCGGCCCACATCGCAGAGGACCGCTTGCGCAGGTCCTTCAAGCTGTCTGTTTTCGACGTAAACGAGTTGAACCCGTCGGCTTCTCGTGGTCCGGCGGCGTAGTCGACAGGGAGCTCGAATGCTGCGACCTGGCTGATGGGCCCATCGGCAGCACCGCGCAACACGTACTTCGTGCGCCGGATCGCGTGACGGCTCTTCGCGAGGATGAGTTCGGCCAGCGCCTGGGTCGCGGCTTCCAGGTCATCCCGCTCGACGACCCGGTTGGCGAGGTCCCAGTCAACGGCCTGCCGCCCGGTGAACTCGTAGGCAAGCAGGTTGATCTCACGAGCGCGCCGGCGGCTCGTCACTCGCTGCATACGTGTGCAGCCACCCCAACCAGGGGTGAGTCCGTAGTCGATCTCAGGCATGCCCCAGCGTGCTTCGGGCGTGGTAAGCACGAAATCACAGCACATCGTGATCTCCAAGCCGCCTCCCATGCACACGCCATCGACAGCAGCGATCGTTACGACGTCGACCAGATTCTCGATCATCGCCGCCGTCTCTTGGAACATCGATACGACGATGAACGCGTTGCTCTCGGGCAGGCTCGCCGGTTCCTCGAGCGCGACCGCGGAGTCGTAGGAGAGCTTGCGGGTGTCGAGCACTGGGAACTCAGCGATGTCATCGCCGGCGCAGAAGGTATTGCCCGCGCCGGTGAAGATGAGTACACGCGCTTCTTCATCGAACCGGACAGCCCGGACAGCTTCGTGCAGTTGTTTCTGCATCGACACGGTAAGAGCGTTGTGCTTCTCGGGCCGGTTCAGCGTGATCCGGTAGATCGGACCCTCCTTCTCGAACCGGAACTCATTCCCGAAATCCATCGCCGCTCTCCTTCCTCCTAGGGTTCAATAGGTCGCGTACCGATCATCCGGTCGGTAGAACGCTCTGTTCGCCGACGGTGATTCTCTCGACGGCGGGACCGATCCAGCGACCGATAAACCGGCGGAGCCTTGCGGTCGACCACGGGGGATCGGGCGGGTCGATGAGCATGGAGGCGATCAACCGGAGCATGACCTCGATCACCTCATCGATGTCGGCCCGGCGGAAACCCAGCCCCGTCCAGTCGATGGTCGAGCGCCGAAACTCCTGACGCATCATCTCGACGGCCACGGGCGAGGTCATGCTTCGGGCGAACAGTTCGGCGCGGCCGGCGTCGAGCAGGAGAGTCATGCGAGGCCGGGACGGAAGCCACTCGATAGGGATCGCTACGGCCTCGACGATCCATGCGACGGGATCGGTATACCGGTCGAGCCGTGCTCGCATCTGGTCGCGGAACTCTTGAGCTACGTGCTGACCCACCGCTGAGAGGAGATCATCGGAACTGGGGAAGTGTCGATACAGAGTCGGTCGGCTGACCCCGAGCTCTTTGGCGACCTCGGACAAGGAGAGCGCCTGCGGACCGAGCCTATCGACGCAGCGCGCGGCCGCTTCGATGATCCGTCCCCTGGCGTCATCGTCGTCGCAGGGAGGCATACCGGCCCAGGCTCGCCTTCTGGCGCGGACGTCTCTCACCCGCACCCTGCCGAAGCGGGGAAGGATGAGACGGTCCAGGAGCCGCCGATACTCCTCAGAGTCGTAGGCGACAGGTTTGCGTCGGCCGTCGCCCTCCAGCGCTCCACCAACTCGGCAACCGTTCCTCGATCACCACGCCGCTTCCGCCCAGCTTCGGCCAGGAGCTCACGAAGCTTCCCATCGGCGATTCGCTTCGGACCATGGAAGGTGCGTGTGAGGTAGCGCCTGGCGGCCAGCAGCATCGCGCCCAGGTAGACCCTCGGCGCGCCAGGCGTTCTTCCACGCTGCTCGAGATTCCCCGCATAGCAGCGACGGTAGCCAACTCAGCAGGGAATTCACCAAGTGATTGACCAAACTGGGGCCGGCAGGACACGGTCGGAGGACCCTCAGGCCATTTACCAGGACTTTTAAGCGCCCCCGGGAGGATTCGAACCTCCGACGCACGGTTTAGGAAACCGACGCTCTATCCTCTGAGCTACGGGGGCCTGGAGCAGCTGAGAAGCGGGTCTTACTCTAATTCCACCCGCTCACGGAGCCAGCCCGCGCACGCCTCAGCCCTCCGCCGCCAGCGCCGCGTCGATGGCGGCAACGTGTCGCTGCTTGGTCCCGTCGTCGAGGAAGGAGGCGACGAACGAGTTGCGCGCCAGCTGGGCGACGTCGCCCATCCCCAGGCCGAAGGTCTCGACAACACCGCGGAAGTTCTCCTCCACGTAACCACCGAAGTAGGGCGGGTCGTCGGAGTTGATGGTCACCAGCAGCCCCCGGTCGAGCAGCAACGGGAGGTTGTGCTCCCGCAACGACGGGAAGACGCGGAGCTTGACGTTCGACAACGGGCACACCGTCAACGGCACCTGCTCGCGCCGCAAGGCGGGCGACCAGCCGGTCGTCTTCCAGGCACGTCACCCCGTGGTCGATGCGGCGCACGCCGAGCAGGTCGAGCGCCTCCCAGATGTACGAGGGCGGACCCTCCTCGCCGGCGTGGGCGACGGCGAGCAGGCCCATCTCCCGGGCCTGCCGGTACACGGCCTCGAACTTCGACGGCGGGTTTCCCGACTCGGAGGAGTCGAGACCCACGGCGGTGATCCAGGACGCGAAGGGTCCGGCCTGCTCGAGCGTCTCCATGGCCGCCTCGGCGCTGAGGTGGCGCAGAAAGCACATGATCAAGCCGCGACGAGATCCCCAGGTCCGCCAGCCCGTCCTCCAGGGCGCGGTGGATCCCGGTGACGACCGTCTCGAAGGAGACACCCCGCTCGGTGTGCGTCTGGGGATCGAAGAAGATCTCGGCGTGGCGGACGCCCTGGCTTGCCGCCCGGCGACAGATAGGCAGACGTCAGGTCGTAGAAGTCCTGCTCGGTGACCAGCACGGCGCACCCGGCGTAGTAGATGTCCAGAAAGGACTGGAGGTTGTCGAACACGTAGGCCCGGCGGACCGCCTCGACGTCGGGGTACGGCACCGAGACCTGGTTGCGCCCCGCCAGCTCGAACATCAGCTCGGGCTCCAGCGTCCCCTCGATATGGAGGTGCAGCTCGGCCTTGGGCACGTCCCGCACGAAGCTCTCCACGCTCATCGGGAACTGCCCCCTCCGCTGCGCTCGATCATGCCACCCGGGCCGTCCGCCGGGCAGGACGGGCTCCGTTGTTCGCTTCTATACTCCGCTGCACCATTTGTCCTCAACCCGAGGAGGGCGAAGTTCCTCCGCGCGACATCCTGTCGTCGTGTCCGCGGCCATCCCGGGCAACGGCAACCGCCTGCTCGCCGTGTGCCGGCACGACACCGATCGCTGGGACGCGCCGGGCGGCTATCTCGAGCGCGACGAGACCGTCGACGAGGCCGTCGGCCGCACCGTCTGGGAGAAGACGGGCCTGCTGGTGCGGCCCGTGATCCTCACCGGGGTCTACAAGGACATGGACAAGGGCGAGGTAGCGCTCGTTTTCCGGTGCAACTGATCGGCAACGACATCGACCGCCGCGTCGAGGCTGCAGCCGGACGCTGGCTCACCGCCGACGAGGTGTGCGCCCTCATGGACGACGCCAGTGCCGAGCGCCTGCTCGACGCCGTCCGCCTCGGACCTCCCAGGATCCGGTCCTACAACGGCGCCCGTCTGGCCGAGCACTGAGGCGGAGCCGCGCCACCTCCCCTGACCAGGGGATTGCCGCCAGGGGCGGACGGGGTACATCACCCAGAACGGGCAGCTGGGGACCAGGCACTTCTCGGTGCCGACTGACCCGCATAGGCGATCCGGCGATCTGTCCGAGGCGCCTCACCCAACTGTGGCGGAAGCGAGGTGATCAGCAATGGCCGTACAGAGCACCCGTCGTCACCGCCGAGGGCCAAACCGTCCCCGAAGGACACCCGATCGTGCGCCGTAAGGTGCGCTTCGACTGGTCCGACACCCAGAGGCACTGGGTGCCGGACGATCCGTTCACCACGCCACGTGGTCAACGTGCTGCACCTGCTGCTGCCTGCCGGTGAGCGGTGGTTCATCGACGTCGTCAACAAGGCCCGACCCCTGGTCCACGACGAGGAGCTGCAGGAGCGAGATCAAGCCCTTCGTCCAGCAGGAGGCTGGCACGCCTGGGCCCATACCGTCGTCCTCGAGCACCTCGCCGAGCAAGGGCATCGACACCAGGCATACACCGAGCGGCTGGAGAAGCAGTGGTTCGGCCGGGTGCTCGCCGACCACCCCGGCTGGCCGAAGTCGCTCCAGCGCTGGTGGCTCAATCGCCGGCTCGCCGTGGTCGCCGCCATCGAGCACTACACGTGCGTGCTGGGCGCGATGGGTCATCGAGAACGAGGGGCTCGAGCGGGCCGGGCGCCGACCCGGTCATGCTCGACCTCCTCCGTTGGCACGGAGCGGAGGAGGTCGAGCACCGGTCGCTGGTGTTCGACGTCCACAACGAGGTCTCGGGCAGCTACCTGCAGCGGGCCACGACCATGGCCGAGGTCGGTGTTCTTCCTGTCGCTCTTCTGGGTCCTCGGCGTCCAGTTCCTCATGCGCCACGACCCGTCGCTCCGGCGGCGCCAAGCCCCGGTGGCGGGACTGGCTGCGGGCGGCCCGCCAGGAGCGGCTCCCCTCCGCCGGCCATGCTGTACGGTGCCGTGCCTCGGTACGTGCGCCCCGGACACCACCCGATCCAGGAGGCCTCTACCCAGATGGCGCTCGACTACCTCGCCCGGTCCCCCGCAGCGAGCGGCGGCGCAGAAGGGCTGAGCGCTGCCGTGGTCGCCCTCGGCGTCCTCGTCGCGGGCGTCGCGGTGGCGCTGGTCGCCCAGTTCGTGCTGTCGTCCTGGGCCGAGTCCAGCCAGCTCAACCACGACCTCCAGCACGGCATCATCTTCGTGGCCGGGGTCGGCGTCGGAGCATCGCTCCTCGCCTTGTACCGTCTGGGGCGACGGTCGGCGAGCGACTGACCCATACGGCGAAGGCGGCGGCGACACGCCGCCTCCGGCAAGGCCCAACCACCACCACCAGCCAGCCCCGCCCGCCGTCGGGAGGCGGTAGGCCAGCAGCCCGCGGTCGGTCGCGGCGACGAGGTGTGACCCGATGGGCAACACCCGCCAGGTGACCCCGTCGCCCGCCAGCTGGGGCCAGCTCTGGCTCCACGTGCGGCCTCCGTCCAGGCTGGCCTCGACGCCGTCCTCCATGGTCCCGGCGTACGCCCGTCCGCCGGCGCCGAAGCTGACGCTCACCACGTGGACGCCGGTCGGACCAGAACGGTGGTTGTGGACCGTCGAGCCCGGCTTGGGTCCGGCGCCAGGAGCCGCCGTCGTACGCCTGCACGCCGTCGCCCATGGAGCTCGCCACCAGCTGACCGCCGGGAGTCGGCGTCGAGCATCACGACCCCGTACTGGCTCGAGCTTCGCGCCCAGCGGTCTCCGGTCCAGCGGTAGACGGCCTGCCCGTCGCTGCCGAACAGGCTCTGCCCACGCCACGCGAGCGACCAGGCGCTGGCGGGATCGGCGAGGCCGGAGCTGAGCAGCTCCCACCGGCGCCCGCCATCGGTCGTGCGCCACATCCCCTGGTCGGAGCTGGCCCACACGGTGTCCGTCTGTGCGAAATCAACCGCTACGGCGTGGACGTCCGTGGCCTGGACCGGTAGCCGCTCGTAGGGTCCCTCCAGCTGCGGAGCACCCCACAGCCCGTCGACGGCGCCGGCCAGGACCGCGTACGGGCCCCGCCCCGGCAGCTCGAGCCCCAGCACGGGATCGTCGGCGCCGAACGGGCCGACGCGACGCCAGCGGAGTCGCCGACAGCGCTGCACGAAGAGCCCGGCCCCGCCGGCGACGAGGTGCCGCCGATCCGGGGTCAGCGCCAGCCGATCGAGGAACACCTGCGGTCCCGCCGGCGTCCACGCCGACGCCGGCACCGGTCTGCGTCGGCAGGGCGGCGGCCCGACCGAGGAGCGCCGCCGCACCGATCGGAACCAGCAGGACCACCAGCCCAGCCACCGGGGCGCGCGAAGGCGCCGGAGCCGGTCGTAGGCGCGCGCCATCGATGGTGGACGACGTGCCAGGTGGTCGGTACGACCATCCAGACCGACGCGATCAGGTGGGCGTCGGCCAGGTCGCCGCGGACAGGGGCCGACCAGGGACGAAGGCGAGGGCGCCGGTGACGACGACCGCGCCGTAGCCCAGCCCGAGCGACCACGACAGCCAGCGCTGCCAGAGCACGAGCCCCGACACGCCTGGCACCGTCGGTCCGGAGGCCGACCCTGGCCACCTTGGCCACGAGGAAGACGACCATCGCCGAGCCGACGTAGAGATGGACCGCGTCAGCGGTCGCCAGACGAAGCGGCGAGCGCACGCCGCTGCCGACCAGCAGGTACGGCACGGCGCTCAGCCAGGCCAGGGCGACCAGCAGGACGAGCCCGGTGCCCAGCCAGCCCAGCGACGAGCGGGAGCTCGAGCCGCCGCCGCGGACGGCGGGCGAACCACGCCGTCCGTGGGGTCCAGCGTCAGCGGACGACGCCGCGAGGGGCGCCGGTCAGCCGCAGGCGGGACGTGCCCGCCAGCGTCAGCACGAACAGGCGCGAACGTGAGCACGTGCACGGTGGTGCACCACAGGCAGATGGCCTTGATCGAGAGCAGCTCGGCGGAGATGAGGTACAGGGCGAAGCCCATGCCTCCGACGGCCAGTACCAGCCGCGATGACGGCCACAGCGGGCGAGCGCCGACCGCCACGCGGCCGGAAGGTTGAGCACGCCATGGCGAGGAACCAGGCCAGTCCCAGCACGGCGACCGGTATGCCGATCAGCATCGACTGCGAGCTGGTCGTGACCTTGGCGCAGTTGATGGCGCCGGACCCGCTGCAGGCGAGGATCGAGGTCGTCGTGTAGTGGGCCGCAGTGAGGTAGGAGGAGACGCCGACGCCAGCGACGGCGAAGACCAGGCCGAGGGCCGGGAACCAGCTGCTCACGCCGGCGGGCTCGACGTCGTCGTCGTCGCTCGACCGCTGGCGGGCGGTCGACCTCGAGCCCGGGCGTCATCAGGTCATCCGCCCAGCTTGGCCTTGGCCGCGGCGATCGTCGGGGTGGCTGCAGACCTGGCGCCGGCTGGTTGTTGGTCAGCTGGCAGATTGCCGCCGTGAGGATGTTGGCGGTCCCGTTGATGTTCTGGGCGATCGGGTTCGAGGGGTCGACCAGGCTTCCCGCGATCGCCGCCATGGACTGGCCCTGGAGGACCTGGGGGCTGTAGCTGGCGCCGGAGACGATGTAGCGGTTGCCGAAGTCCACGAAGGGGATCCCGCCCGAGCTCTGGCTGTACGGTGGCGCGTCGTACTGCTGGAGGAGCTTCTGCTGATCGGCGGTGGGTTCTGCAGCGGCGCGTAGCTGTTGCCCGAGAGCTGGTTGCTCTGCTCTTCGACCGGCGTGAACACCAGGTAGGGGCTGGAGTAGGTCGAGCGATAGAAGCTGAACGTCTTGGTCCCCGGGAAACTCGTCGTATGGTCGCGGACTCGGTGGCCCCCAGGTTCGAGAAGGTGCCGAAGCGGCTCAGGGCCACCGACCATCGGCCAGCGCTCGGCGGCGCAGAACGGACAGTACTCGGCCCCGATGTAGAGCACCTCGGGCTTGCCGTTGCTGGCGAGGGGGGCTGGTTGCCCGTGGTGGGCTTCGGCGCCTGGATCTCCGCCGGGCCCAGCCCGACCGCGGCCAGCTTGTCGGGGGGCACGTTGGTCGTCGCCTGGACGACGTCGGCCGGCGCCGGCGTCGTGGCCGTCGCCTTGGATCCGCCGTTCGTCACGGCCACGGCGACGATGACCACGACCACCACGATGACGAGCCCGCCCGCCGCCCAGGGCCACCAGGTCCGCGATCTCCCGGCGGCGCCTGGCGGGAAGGGAGCCGGCCGGGCCTGCCTGGCGCGGCTGGGCGGCGGCCGGCTCGGTCCGCCGACCCCCCGCGAGGACGTTCGTCCGGATTTGGCCACGTCGAAGTCCTAACTCCCTGCTGGCGCGGCCCGGTCCATCACCGAGGCAACGCCCCGAGAACTGTACCGACCGGGCCCGGGTGGTGTTGCGGCCGGCCGACCCCCAGCTTGGTCATCATGCCGGCGCGGCGGCGCGGGATCCGAGCGCAGCGACCACCTCTGTGGCGGCGCGCTCACCCGATTCGGCGGCGCCGTCCATGTACCCCGCCCATCGCGTCGCCGTCTCGGTCCCGGCCCAGTGGACCAGCCCCAGCGGCTGGCGCAGGACGGACCCGTAGTCGACGAGCGTGCCGGGAGTCGGAAAGCCGATCGGGCCGCCGGCGCTGAACTCCTCCCGGTTCCACAAGGCCTCGTAGTAGCCGTCGATGCCGCCCGAGGGGCTGGAGCGCCTGGGGCCCGAAGTAGTTGGCCAGGTCGGTCACGACCTGGCGGTAGCGCTCCTCCCGTGTCCGTGCCGACCAGTAGCGAGCCTCGTCGGCTTCGATGAAGCCCAGGATGGCGCCGGGGGTGACCTGCGGCGTCTGTGGATCCGGATGCGGTGTGTTGTCGAAGGTGGCGCGGACGGCCCCGCTGTCGCTGGTGACCTGACCGGCCAGCCCCTGGTCGCGCCAGAAGGGCCGGGGATAGATGACGTTCACCTTGAGGATGCTGGCCATCGGAAATCGCTGGGTGAGCTGATCGCGCCGAAAGCCGTCCGCGCTCAGGGCGGACAGTGGCGGGTCGTAGGCGACGCGGCCAGCCAGCGCCGGCGGGATGGCCACCACGGCGCGGCGCCCCGTGGCGCTGAAGCCGTCGCCGTGTCGCGGTCACCGAGCCGCCCGACTGCTGGAGCGCCCGCACGGGGGCGTTGAGGACGAGGCTGTCACCGAGCTCGGCGGCCATGGCGATCGAGATCGCCTGGGAGCCGCCGACGAACCGGCTGTCCTGGGCCCCGTTGGCGGTGTCGACGAGGTTGTCGAGGTTGCCCGCCGAGGCGATGTAGCTCAGCAGGTAGAGCAGCGAGATCTCTCGCGGCTCGACCGAGAGCACGGCTTCGACGGCCAGCGTCACCAGATGGTTGGTGGCGGCGTCGGGCGAGGCGGGCGGCACCAGGGTGCGGCGCATCCACGACTCCACCGTCTCGCTGTCCCACTCGCTGGCGTGGGCCGAGGTCCAGGGAGCGGCCGGGTCGACCTCCCGCGCCATCTGGTTGAGGAGCCCGAGGGCGAGCCCGGCGTTGGTGGTGCTCGGATCGGGCGGAATGCGGTTGGAGCTGCTGTACCGCGTCGCGCCGATACCGTGCAGGTAGTTGAGGTAGTCGCCGTTGTTGTACGTCTTGAACGTGCCGATGCCGAGCTCGGCGGCGAGACCGAAGATGCGCGACTGCGGCCAGTACACGGCCTGGGTCGGCACGCTCGCGACCGGCGCCTCGTTCGGAAGGGGTCCGACGAACTGACCTCCCATCTCGACGACCCGTCCCGGAAAGCCGTTGGCGCCCAGGTCCTGATTGCGCGTCCGGCCGCCGACGCGGTCCGCGCGCCTCGAGCACGACGACCGACAGCCCTTTTGATCGCAGCGTCCGGGCCGCCACCAGGCCGGCGATCCCCGCTCCCACGATGACGACGTCGGCGCCCCGGTTGCCCGACGGCGCTGCCGCCGGCCGGGAGCTCGGCGGGTTGGCGGCCGCGACAGCGGCAGCGGGGCGAAGGGCGAGGCCGGCACCGGCGGCGGCCATGCTGCCCAGCAGGGCGCGCCGGGACACGCCGGTGCGACCAATTCCTCGATCGATGCCGGCAGCGGCTCCTGGCTTGTCGTCGGTCGGGCTCATCCCCAGCTCCCCGCCCTTAGCGCACCGGGCGCCCGGCGCAGGGCGCACACCCTACCTCTCAGCCTGTGGCCGGTTTCCAGATGGCTGCCGCCGCTATCGGGACCCGCGTATGGTGGCCGGACGTGGACCGGATCGTCGTCGACGGGATGAACGTCATCGGCTCCCGGCCGACGGGGTGGTGGCGCGACCGCCACGGTGCAGCACGCGATCTCCTCCAGCGCCTGCAGCGGCTCCGGGCCACCACCGACGCCGAGGTGACGCTGGTGCTCGACGGGCGGCCGCAACCCGACCTGGCCGAAGGCGACCACGCCGGGGTGCGGATCCTCTACGCCCGGAGGGCGGGCCCCGACGCAGCCGACGAGCGCATCCTCGCCCTCGTGGCCGACGATCCCGAGCCCGGGTCGATCCAGGTCTTCACGTCGGACCGGGCCCTGCGCCAGCAGCTGGAAGGACTCGGGGCGGCCGTGGACGGAGCGAGCGTGCTGCTCGCCCGCCTCGACCGGCTGGCGGGGTGACCGTCCCGGGGCGGGCGGCTGCGGAGGCCCGCCCTGCCTTCCCCCGGCTGCGTGCTCCGGCCCGGGCTACACCAACCGCTCCGGGCCTCTAGCCTGGTGGATACCGCAGTGGAAGGAGACGCGAGTGCTCGCCAATATCGCCGGGCCGGACCTCTTCATCGTCTTGGCTGTGGTCGCGCTGCTCTTCGGCGGCAGCCAGCTCCCGAAGCTGGCCCGCTCACTGGGATCGGCGTCCCACGAGTTCCGCAAGGGCGTCGAGGACGGCAGCCAAGCGGAGGACAAGACGGCGGCCGAGGGCAAGGACAAGAGCAAGGCCGAGGACAAGGCCACGACGGAGGACAAGGGGAAGGCAAGTACCTGAGCCACCCCGCTCCGATCGGGGAGGGCTTCCGTTCGGGCTTCATCAGGGGGTCGAGTACGTCTTCGCCGTGATCCTCGGCGAGACATCGCTTCACGTGCGCGGGCCGATGGGGAAGGTCCTCCTCGCCGCCGCCGCCTATCTGGTGGCAGTGGCGGTGCTGTCCCGGGGCCCTCTGGGCGCCATCCGTGTCCTGGGACCCCGCCTCCACCAGGCGCTCGACCTGGTACTGGTCGGCGCCCTGGTCGCGTCCCCGCTCATCGTCGTGCTCATCCTCGGCCGGAGCGACCTCGACACGGCGGGGATCATCGTGGCCGAGGCGCTCGCCGTCGTGCTCCTCCGGATGGCCTTTCGGACCCACTACGTGCCGGCGCCGGTCCCGGCTGTCGCCGCTGCCGGCACGAAGGCGGCCCCGGTCGCAGCCGAGCCACCGCCACCCGTTCCGGCCAGCCCCGTTAGTGAAGAGCCGCCAAAGGAAGCGGAGCCCCGGAGCGCACCGCGCCCGGTGCCCTCGACGGCCTGGACCCTCGGCGTCCTCGCCGCTCGGGCCCGCCGGCGAGGGGCTGGCTCGGACCGCACGCTGGGCGGGGGGGCCCGGCGTCTGGGCACGGCCCTGGGCCGCGCCAACCGCCGCCGCAGCGGCTGACCCGATCGCTACGTCGAGCGCAGAGCTACTGGGCGAACCACGTCTGCATGGTCTGGGCGAAGAACATGTCGCCGGTGAGCTTGAGCTTGCCCGACATGAACGCCTGCATGCCGTCGAGCTTGCCCGACACGAAGCGCACGAAGTCGGCCAGCGCCAGCCCCAGCGTCACCCGCGGGGAGTCGGCGGCGCCCTTGGCGACCGAGCACGCTCCGTCGTCGACCTTGAACTGGTAGCTGCGGGTCCCGTCCGGAGCGGCGATGTCCCACTGGACGAGGGCGGACTGGCCGGCGGCCTTCTCGGGGAGGAAGGCCTCCTGCATGCCCTCGAAGATCTGGTCCAGCACGGCGTCCACCCCGGTCGCGGAGACGAACTCGTTGATCTCCTCGTCCGACCTTCCATCGACCAGCTCGGCCAGCTGCTCCCGGCCCAGCTGGTTGGCGTTCTCGGCCACGGACGTTCCTCCTGCTCGTCGGTGCGGGCGAATCCTAGGATCTCGACCGTAGGCACCACAACGGGCCCGCGAGGGCGAGGGGGCGACGGTGAGCGACAACGTGCTGGAGACGGCGGACCGCCTGTGGCGCGGCGAGACGGACATCGCCGAGCAGTTTCAGTTCTTCCCGGACACGAGCGTGGCCGAGGTCGCCGACGGCGTGTCGTTCGTGCGGTCCTTCGCCAACGTGAGCGCCTTCGTCACCGGCGACGGCCTGGTGCTGGTCGACACCGGCAGCCCCTTCTTCGCCGTCGCCATCCACGACCAGCTGCGGGCGTGGTCGCCCGAGAAGCTGCACACCGCCATCTACTCCCACGGCCACATCGACCACGTCTTCGGCGTGGGCCCGTTCGAGGAGGAGGCCCGGTCGGAGGGGTGGCCCCCGCCCACGGTGGTGAGCCACGAGGCCCTCCCCCGCCGCTTCGACCGCTACGTGCTCACGGCCGGCTACAACGCCATCGTCAACCAGCGCCAGTTCCAGGTGCCCGACCTGGCCTGGCCCACGAACTACCGCTACCCGGACGACACCTATCGCGACGAGATGAGCCTCGAGGTGGGTGGGGTGCTGTTCGAGCTCCACCACGACCGGGGTGAGACCGACGACCACACCTGGACCTGGGTACCCGAGCATCGGGTGCTGTGCTGCGGGGACTTCTTCATCTGGGCCTCGCCAAACGCCGGCAATCCGCAGAAGGTCCAGCGGTACCCGAGCGAGTGGGCCGCGGCGCTGCGCAAGATGGCGGCGCTGGACCCCGAGGTGCTCCTGCCCGGGCACGGCTTCCCGATCGTGGGCGCCGACCGGGTGACCCGTGCCCTCACGGACACGGCCGAGCTCCTCGAGAGCCTCCACGACCAGACCCTGAGCCTGATGAACCAGGGGGCCCGTCTCGACGAGGTGATCCACAGCGTCCGGGCCCCGCCGCCATCTGCTCGAGCGGCCGTACCTGCACGCCGTCTACGACGAGCCCGAGTTCGTGGTCCGCAACATCTGGCGCCTCTACGGCGGCTGGTACGACGGCAACCCGGCCAACCTCAAGCCGGCCCCCGAGGCTGACCTGGCCGGTGAGCTGGCCGCCCTGGCCGGCGGGGCCGACCGGCTGGCGGCCCGCGCCCGCCAGCTCGCCGATGCGGGTGACCTGCGACTGGCCGGCCATCTGGCCGAGCTGGCTGCGCTGGCCGCCCCCGAGGACCCCGAGGTGCAGCGGGCTCGCGCCGAGGTCTTCGAGGGCCGCGTGGCCGAGGAGGCGTCGATCATGTCGAGGGGCATCTTCGCCTGGGCGGCGGGCGAGTCGCGCCGGCAGACGAACGGGTGATCGGGTCCCCATCGGCCTCCCCCGACGCGGCAGGGGATGGGCTGAAAGGGGCGAATATAGACACGTCATGGCTCGTGGCCCGCTCGTTCGCCGCGCCGGCGTCGTCGCGTCGCTCTTCGGCCTGCTCCCCGTGCTGGCGTGGGCCGGCTCGGCCTCGGGCGCGCCCGCAGCGCCCAACGACCCGTTCTGGTCGCAGCAGTGGAACCTGACCCAGATCGGCCTGCCCGCCGGCGTGGGGCGCGAGCACGGGCCGAGGGGTGAAGATCGGCATCGTCGACACCGGGGTCGACGTCGGCCATCAGGATCTGGCCGGCAAGGTCGTCGCCGGCACCAGCTGCATCAACTCCGGCGGCAACTCGTCCAACTGCACCGGGAGCCCCCAGGACGACAACGGCCACGGGACACACGTGGCGGGCATCGCAGCGGCGGCGACCAACAACGGGCTCGGTGTGGCAGGCACCGCTCCGGACGCACAGCTCGTCGTGGCCAAGGTCCTCGACTCGAGGGGATCGGGCAATTTCTCGGACGTGAACGCCGGCATCATGTGGGTGGTCGACCACGGCGCCCAGGTGGTCAACCTGAGCCTGGGTGACTCCACGCCGATCGTGCCCGGCGTGCTGGGGCAGAACTCGCTGGAGACGGGCATCGAGTACGCGTGGAGCCACGGCGTGGTGCCCGTGCTGGCCTCGGGGAACACCAACTACTTCGGGCTCGGCAGCCAGAACTACGGCAACACGGACGCCATGGTCGTCGGAGCCACGGGCGCCAACGGGCAGACGACCAGCTACTCGAGCCCGCCCGGCAACGCCAAGTGGTCGCTGGTGGCGCCGGGCGGCGACGGGTACGACGCGACCGGCCAGCCCACCTGCGACGGTGCCGCCCAGGCGCACTGCATCATCTCCACGTACTGGTCAGCCGGGCCATGCCAACTCCTACGGCTACGACGAGGGCACGTCGATGGCCACGCCCCACGTGGCGGGCACGGTGGCCCTCCTCCTCGCCATGGGGCGCACGCCGAGCCAGGCGGTGTCCGACACGCTCTCCTCGGCCAACAGGGGCACGCCCTGCGGGTCCGGCTGTGCCGGGCGCCTCGACGCCTCCAGCGCCGTCGGTGCCGGTCCGGCCGCCGGCGCCCCGTCGGGCCCAGCGCGGTCCGGCGGCGCCACCAGCCGCCCGGCCAGCTCGGGTGCGCCACCACCGGTCAGACGGGCCAGCGATCCACGGGGACCCAGGCACAGGGGCCGGCGTCGCCCGCCTCGTCGCCCGTGGCGAGCCCCTCAGGTAGCACCGGCGCCAACGCCACCGGGAGCCTCGGCCTCCCCACGTCGGGCCAGGGTCGGGCGAGCCGGATGACAGACGCCGCAGGCGTGCTCGCCGTCCTCGCCTTCCTCGTGGCCGGGTTCACCGCCGCCTTCCGGGTCCGCAGACAGCTGCGGAGCTGAGGCGTCCGAGGCGTCGGACGCGTCCCGTATCAGCCTGGCGACATGGACAGCGACCAGCCGCGGAGTGCGGGCCCTCCGGCTTTCGATTTCGCCGGCGCGCCCCGCTAGATTGCCCCGCGTGAACCGCGAGCTCCGCCGGGCGGGTGGCCACGGCTCCCATTCTCGACGAGGCCTCTGGGTGGCCATCGGGCTCGTCCTGGTGGCCCTCTCGGGCTCGGCCTGCACCATCCCGGCCTTCGGTGGCTACAAGGGCGCGACGGACCAGGGTCACGCCGCCTTCCACATGTGGGAATGGTCGCTCCTCACGGCCATGGCGGTCGGCGCCATCGTCTGGATACTCATCTTCTGGTCGGTCATCCGGTATCGCAAGCGGGGGGACGACCTTCCCAAGCAGGTCCGCTACAGCACCCCCATCGAGATCGTCTACACCCTGGTCCCCATCCTCATCGTGATCGGGCTGTTCTATTTCACCGTGATCGTGGAGGACCGGATCGACGCCGTGAGCCCGACGCCGGCGGTGACGGTGAAGGTCACGGGGTTCCAATGGGGCTGGCGGTTCGACTACCAGGGGTCGGGCGTCTCCCTCCTCCCCTCGCCCAGCCACCCCGCCACGCTGGTGCTGCCCATCGGCGTGACCACCCGCGTCAACCTGGTGTCCAACGACGTGGTCCACGGCTTCTACATTCCGGCGTTCAACTTCAGCCGGTACGCTCAGCCCGGAGTGACGAACACGTTCGACTTCAACCCGACCGAGAGCGGGACGTTCGTCGGCCGGTGCGCGCAGTACTGTGGGCTCTACCATTCGCAGATGCTGTTCAGTGTCAAGACGGTGAGCCGGGGTGAGTTCAGGACCTGGCTGGCCAGCCAGAGCTCGGGAGCGGCAGCGTGACCATCATCGGCGAACGCCCGGCGACCATCGTCCACGAGCCCGAGCACGAGGCCGAGCCCTCGGGGATCTACAAGTGGCTCACGAGCACCGACCACAAGGTGATCGGCAAGAGCTACCTCATCACCTCGTTCCTCTTCTTCCTCCTCGCCGGCGTCCTGGCCATGGTCATGCGCACCCAGCTGACCGAGCCCAACAGCACCATCGTGAGCCAGCACGCCTACAACGAGCTGTTCACGATGCACGGCAGCCTGATGATGTACCTGTTCGCCGGGCCCTTCGCCTTCGGCGGCTTCGCCAACGTCATCGTCCCGCTCCAGGTCGGCGCCCCGGACATGGCATTCCCCCGCCTCAACGCCCTGTCGTACTGGCTGTACCTGAGCGGCGGGCTCATGATGATCTCGGGCTTCTTCACCGCCAGCGGGGCCGCTGACTTCGGCTGGGTGGCCTACGCGCCGCTGTCCAACGTGACCAACACGCCGGGGGCGGGCCCCGACCTGTGGATCATGGCCCTGATCCTGACCGGGTTCTCGGCCATCTTCACCGGCGTCAACATCATCACGACCACGTTCTATCTGCGGGCACCGGGCATGACGATGTTCCGCGTCCCGATCTTCACCTGGAACATGGTCGTCACCGGGATCCTCATCCTGATCGCCTTCCCGGTGCTCACCAGCGCCCTGGTGCTGCTCATGGCCGACCGCCACCTGGGCACCCACGTCTTCACGACGCAAGGCGGTGGTGTGCCCGTGCTCTGGCAGCACCTGTTCTGGTACTTCGGGCACCCGGAGGTGTACATCCTCGCCTTGCCCTACTTCGGGATCGTGACGGAGATCCTCCCCGTGTTCTCGCGAAAACCGGTCTTCAGCTACAAGGGCCTGGTCTTCGCCACCATGGCCATCGCCGGGCTCTCCACGGGCGTGTGGGCCCACCACATGTTCACCACCGGGGTGGTCCTCCTACCATTCTTCAGCGGGCTGTCGTACCTGATAGCCGTGCCCACCGGGATCAAGTTCTTCGCCTGGATCGGGACGATGTGGCGCGGCCAGCTCACGTTCGAGACGCCGATGCTCTTCGCCATCGGGTTCCTGGTGACGTTCCTGCTCGGTGGCCTCTCCGGCGTTCTGCTGGCGTCGCCGCCGGTCGACTTCTTCGTCCACGACACCTACTTCGTGGTGGCCCACTTCCACAACGTCCTGTTCGGGACGGCGGTCTTCGCCGGCTTCGCCGGGATCTACTACTGGTATCCCAAGATCACCGGCCGCAAGCTGCACGAGGGCTGGGGCAAGTGGCACTTCTGGCTGACGTTCATCGGGTTCAACGTCACCTTCATGCCCCAGTACCTCCTGGGGCTCAAGGGCATGCCCCGCCGTATCGCCGTGTACTCGCCCACCGACGGCTTCACCCTGCTCAGCCGGATCTCGACGGCGGGCGCCTACATCCTGTTCCTGTCGGTGGTGTGCCTCCTGATCAACTTCTACATCTCGTGGCGGCGGCCGGAGCGCGTGGGTGCCAACCCCTGGGACGGGCACACCCTCGAGTGGGCAGCCGACTCTCCGCCCGCCCACCACAACTTCGAGCGGCTCCCGCTCATCCGGTCCGAACGTCCGGTGTGGGACATGAACCACGGAGAGCCTGACGCCCCAGGCCTCGAGGGACCCACCGGGGTCACCGTTCGATGACCAGCGTCCCCCCCGAGGGCACGATCCCCGAGGACAAGGCGTTCACCCGCCACCGGAGGGCGTGGATCGTCGAGGCCCGCTTCCTCGTGGGCGTGGCCGTCTTCTTCGCCGCGGTCTGCGCCATGTACTGGTTCGGCTCCTACGAGAAGGCCGGCTCGGTACTGCTCATCTTCACCGCCTTTCTGGGGCTCCTCCCTGGCGGCTACCTGCTCTGGTGGTCCCGGCGTATGCGCCCCCGGGCCGAGGACCGTGACGACGCCGTCCTCGACGAGGGCTCGGGCGACGTCGGCGCCTTCCCCGACTCGAGCATCTGGCCCTTCGTCTTCGGCATCGGCGCCGGCATCTCGGCGTCGGCCTTCGTGTTCGGCGCCTGGCTCGGAGTCCTGGGCGGGAGCATGATCATCTCGGCCATCGTCGGCGTCGTCGTCGAGAGCCGCCGCGGCGGCGCCGTGTAGTGCCGCCTCAGGCAGCGTTGGCGCGTTCCACGAGCTGGGGAAGTGCCTGGTCGTCGGCGGGGCGGTTCCGCCACGCGACGTAGCGGCGGATCATCGGGGCGCACCCGAGGCGTGAGGGGTGGCCGGTGCCACCACCACCTCCTCGAGCAACCCCGCTGCTCGAGCTGACCCGTCCTCAGAGTCTTCGTGCCGAATTCCGGCGGCCATGTCGAGAATTCGGGCCCTGCTCCGTCCCAGGGGTGCATCCGGCCGGCAGGGCCGACGTCAGACAAGGAGAACACCATGGCCAAGTACCTGTTGCTCAAGCACTACCGGGGCGCGCCGGCGCCCGCCAACAATGTCCCGATGGACCAGTGGAGGCCCGACGAGGTCGACGCACACATCCGGTTCATGAGGGACTTCGCAGCTCGGCTCGAGAGCAGCGGCGAGTTCATCGAGGGACAGGCGCTGTCGCCCGACGGCGTGTGGGTCCGCTACGACGGCGAGGGGCGGCCGCCTGTGACCGATGGCCCGTTCGCGGAGACGAAGGACCTGATCGCCGGGTGGATGGTGATCGACGTCGACAGCTACGAGCGAGCGATCGAGCTCGCCGGTGAGCTGTCGGCAGCCCCTGGGGCCGGCGGCGAACCGATCCACGAATGGCTGGAGGTCCGACCCTTCCTGGCCGAGCCGCCCACCGTCACCCAGTGACCGTGGACGACGTCGAGCTACGTGAGCTCGTCCCACGGGTCTTGAGCGTCCTCGTCCGTCGCGGTGCGGACTTCGCGACGGCCGAGGACGCCGTACAGGAGGCGCTCGTCCGGGCACTCTCCGCCTGGGAGAGGGCGTTACCCGCCGACCCCACGGGGTGGCTCATCACGGTCGCCTGGAGGGCCTTCGTCGACATGACGCGGTCAGAGGCGGCGCGCCGCGACCGAGAGGTCCGGTTCGACGCCGAACCGCCGGCCGGCGCGGTCCCGAGCGCCGACGACACGCTGCACCTCTACTTCCTGTGCGCGCACCCCGATCTGACGTCGTCGTCGGCGGTCGCGTTGACCCTCCGGGCCGTGGGCGGCCTCACCACACGCCAGATCGCCCGGGCGTACCTCGTGCCCGAGCCCACCATGGCGCAGCGGATCAGCCGGGCCAAGGGCATCGTCAGTCGGGCCGGTGTCGACCGTCCCGGCGACGTGCGCACGGTGATGCGGGTGCTGTACCTCGTCTTCAACGAGGGCTATTCGGGCGACGTCGATCTCGCGGCCGAGGCGATCCGACTGACCCGGCAGCTGGCCGCCCTGGCGGACGACCCCGAGGTCCACGGGTTGCTCGCCCTGATGCTCCTCCACCATGCCCGCCGCCGCAGCCGCACCCGACCGGACGGAAGCATCGTGCCCCTCGCCGATCAGGACCGCAGCCAGTGGGACACAGCGGCTCATCGCCGAGGGAATCGACATCGCGCAAGCTGCGCTGGCGCGCGATCAGCTCGGCCAGTACCAGGCGCAAGCGGCGATCGCCGCGCTCCATGCCGACGCCCCGCGTGTCGAGGAGACCGACTGGGTCCAGATCGTTGAGTGGTACGACGAGCTACTCAGGTTCGCCGACACTCCGATCGTCCGGCTCAACCGTGCGGTCGCCGTCGGCGAGGCCGACGGCTCGCCCGCAGGGCTGGCGGCACTGGCCGAGGTCGACGAGCAAGGTCCCGCGGCGCGACGCCGTCGCCGCCTACCTCCACGAGAAGAACGGCGATCTCGAGCTCGCTGCCCGCCTGTATGCCAGCGCAGCTCGGAACGCACCCAACCTCGCAGAACGCGACCATCAGACGCGCCAGGCAGCGAGACTCAACCAGCACCTGCAACACCACCGATGATCACGCTCGGCAACGGCTCGCCGGCGCCGGTGGGGCGGGCGCCCGCAGCGGTCAGCCGCTGCCGGCGGGGCGGTGCCAGGGACGCAGGAGACTGCCGAACCGGCGAGGGGGCGGGACGGCGGTGGCGTCCGAGCGCTCGGCTCCGACGCCGACCTCCTCCTCGCCGTCGCCGCCGGCCGGTGCAGGCACGGCGACGCCCCGGCGGACCGGCTCCTCGGGCAGCGGCTCCGGCGCCGGCTCCCCTTCCTTGTCGCCCGGGTGGATGTCGGCCTTGACCGTGGCGTAGCCGCCCTCGGGCGAGCGCACGACCACGTTCGAGCGCTTGCGCAGCCCCGCCCCCGGGGCGCGGCGACAGCTCCTTGCAGATCTGGTAGGTCGCCAGGCCCACGACGATCGGAATGGTCGGGGTCCCGATCCGGAACGTCCACAGCACGCCGTTGAGCGACACCCTGAGCGTGTTGGCCAGGACGTCGGTCGAGCTGGCGAGGAAGAGCATGACGTAGAAGGACAGCACGCCCACCCCGAGCGCGGTGCGAACGGGTCGGTCGCGGGGCCGGTCGAGCTCGTGGTGCTCGTACGCCTTGTCGTCCTTCCTGAACCGGGCCTCGATGAAGGGCCAGGCATAGAGAATGCCGAACGTGATCCCCGGCATCAGGACGGCTGGGTAGAAGGGCGCCGAGATCAGGTACCGGCTGGCGAACTGGGTCTCCCACGCCGGCATGATCCGTAAGGCGCCGTCGAGCCAGCCCATGTACCAGTCGGGCTGCACCGCGTAGCTGACCTTGAAGGGCTCGTACGAGCCGTACAGCCAGATGGGGTTGATCTGGAACAGCCCCCCGAGCAGCGCTGTGCCTCCGAAGATGATGAAGAAGTAACCGGTGGTCTTGGCCGTGTACGTGGGCCAGAAGGAGGATCCCACCACCCTGCGGTTGGATTTGTCCTTCCCCGGGAAGTCGGTGTGCTTCTGGTGCCACATGATCCCCAGGTGGGCACCGAGGAGAATCGCGATGACGGCGGGGAGGATGAGGATGTGCAGGGAGTAGAACCGGGGGATGATGTCGCCGTTGCCGGGGAAGTTGCCGCCCCACAGGAGGAACGCCCCCCAGGTCCCGATGATGGGGATGGACAGGAAGATCGAGAAGGCGATGCGCAGGCCGGCACCAGAGATCTGGTCGTCCGGCAACGAGTACCCGATGAACCCGTTGATGATGACGAGGATCAGCATCGTGAGCCCGATCATGTAGTTGAGCTCGCGGGGCCGGCGGAAGGCTCCCGTGAAGAAGATGCGGCACAGGTGCACGACGATGGCAGCGGCGAAGATGTCGGCCGCCCAGTGGTGCATCTGCCGGATGACCAGGCCCGCCCGCACGTTCAGGCTGATGTTCACCGTCGACTGGTAGGCCTCCGAGACGCGTTGTCCCCGCAGCGGCACGTAGCTGCCGTGGTAGATCACCTCCCGCGTCGACGGCACGAAGAACAGAGTGAGGAAGATCCCGGTCACGATCAGGATCACGAACGAGTACATCGCGATCTCACCGAGCAGGAACGACCAGTGGTCCGGGAAGATCTTGTTCAGCGTGGTCTTGCCGAACCGGGCCACCCCGAGGCGGTCGTCGAACCACCTCGCCAGCTCGATGCCGCGGTCCTCGATCGAGGGGCGCGGCTCCCCGCGGGACCTCAACGTCGGTCGCTTGATCACTGGTTCACACCCGTTGGCGGATTCGGCTTCGGAGGATTCAAGGTCGTCGACGTGTTGCGCTCCCAGAAGCCGGGCCCGACCGGCTCCTGGTAGTCCGACTGGGCCCTCAGGAACCCGTCGCCGTTGTCCATGATAGGGAGCTGGGGAATGAGGCGGGGCGCTGGACCGAAGATGGGGCGGGCACCGTTGAGGATGGTGAACACGGACTGATGGCAGGGGCAGAGCAGCTGCTGGACCTGCTGCTGGTACAGGCTCACCGGGCACCCGGCGTGGGTGCAGAGCTTGGAGTAGGCGAGGTAGCCGTGCGGTGACCAGGTCTCCCGGCCCGGCAGGGTCGTGATCGGCACCGACGAGGCCCGGATGAGCAGGGTCTGGGAGACCGCATCGCCCTCGTGGCCCTCGGGGAACACCGTCAGCACCCCGCCCACGTCGACGTCGTCGGCCATCACGGGGCGACCGTTGATCTGCACCAACCGGGAGCCGCGGCGGAACTGGGTGTAGTCGAGAGAGTTCCCCGGACGGGGTCCGTAGAGCGAGCGGATGACGGGAAAGATCGCCACGATCGAGAAGACCCCGATGGCCGCGCCCAGAAGCTTGCCGAGGAAACCCCGTCGCTCGACAGCGACCTGGCCGCGCGAGAAGGCGGCGCCGAACGCCTGCTTGTCCGCCTCGGTCGTCGGCAGCTCGTGGCGATCCTCGCGGAACGGGCCCTGGGGCATGAGGTACTTCCCCCACGCGGCGGTGCCGACCCCGATCCCCGCCAGCGCTATGCCCGAGGAGCGCCCCCTCCGCCTGCGTCTGGCCGCCGAGCGAGTAGGTGATGGCCAGGCCGATGGTCGCCAGCACGCTGACGGTGAAGCACAGAGCGACGAAGTTCTCGGCCCGGCGCGGACGCTGGACCGGGATCTCGAGGCGGAGGTCCTCCACCGCCGTGGCCGTCGTGCTCGTCGCCGTCGCACCGCCGGAACCGGCGCCAGGGCCGGTGCCGCCAGGGTTCTCGCCGCCCGTGCTCACGTCGTCGCTCCCGCTCTGATCGTCGCCGCGTACTCACGTGGTCGCTCCTGCTCTGATCCCGATCCAGTAGGCCGCCAGTATCATCACGCCGAGGCCCACCACGATGGCGAGGAAGCCCTCCGTCACGGGCCCCACGTGGCCCAGGCCCGCGCCGCCGGGGTTGGCCGGATGCTGGAGGTAGGTGACGTAGCGCACGATGTCGTTGACGTCCTTGTCGGTGAGGGTGCCGGGCCCGAACCGAGGCATGTTCCCCGGCCCCGTCCGGATGGCCTCGGCGATCTGCGTCGGCGTCGCCTGGTAGAGAGACGGGGCGAAGGCGCTGTTGGCAAGGGCGTCACCGGTCCCGGTGATCACGTGGCAACCGGCGCAGTTCAGCCCGAACATGTCGTTGCCGTTCGACTGGTCGGCAGCCTGCTGGTTGAGGGCGGGTATGCCGGGTCCCCCGGCACCGAGCGACGTGACATAGGAGACGATGGAGAGCTGCTGGGTCCGGCTGAACAGCACGGGCTTGCGCACCGCCTGGGCGCCCGGATAGGCGAGGGGCATCCGTCCTGTCGACACCCAGAAGTCGACGGTCGCGGCGCCCAGCCCGACGAGGTTCGGGCCCCGGTCGGTCCCCTGGGCGTTCAGCCCGTGGCAGCTCGAGCAGTTGTTGACGAACAACGGCTGGCCCACGCTCGAGAGGGCGGCGGGCACCGGCAGCGTCGACGAGGTGCTCGAGGGGTTGGCCGCGGGGGTCGTCGACGGGCTCGTGGCGCCGCCGGCAACGGTCGTGGGGACGCTCGGCGTGGGGACGCTCGTCGTGGGCTGGGCCCGCGCCGGCGTCTGGTGGCCGGCGAACGAGAGGAGGCCGAGGGCGACCACGAAGGCCACCAGCGCAGCGGGGAGCAGGAGTCGGTTGCGCATCACGGTTAGTGCAGGAGGAACAGCGAGGCGTACAGACCTACCCAGACGATGTCGACGAAATGCCAGTAGTAGGCGACGGCCTGGAAGACCGGCATCTCGCCGGGGTCGCCGCGCGGACCGATCATGCGGCCCAGCAGGGCGATCATGGCCAGCAGCCCGAGCGTCACGTGCAGGGCATGCAGGCCCGTCATCATGAAGAACATCGACCCGTAGGCGTTCGTCTTGGGGGTGAAGTCGACGGTCAGCCACTCGTAGGCCTGGTTGGCGACGAACGCGGCACCCAGCAGGAAGCTCATGATCGTCCAGAAGCGGGCCGAGGCCCGGAGCAGCTTCTCCTCCTGCCAGACGCGCGTGCTGCATGGTGACGCTGGACATCACCAGGATGAAGGTGAAGATGCCCGCCCGGATCGGATCGACGTGGGTGGCCGTGGGCGGCCAGGGCGTCCCGTCGTGGGCGCGGATGGTGAAGTAGGAGGCGAACAGCCCACTGAAGAACATGAGCTCGGAGGCCAGCCAGATGATCGTCCCGACGCCGACCATGGACGGGCGCTTGGCGTGCGCCGGTCCGAAGGGCTGGGTCTGCTCGACCGGGATGGCCTGAGTCACGGGCCCAGTTCTTAGTCGAAGGGGCCGCTTCCGATCACATCGGCGCCGACCGGCTCCGGCGGGCCGGAACGCGGCGCCATGGCCGACGGCAGGGGCCGCTCGTGCACGACGGTCAAACGCCTGGTGGCACGGGTCAGAGCGACGTAGAGGGCCCGCAGGCCCTGGGCCTCCTCGTCCACGATCGAGGCGGGCTCGACCACGACCACCGAGTCGAACTCGAGACCCTTGACGACCTCGACCGGGACCACGGTGACGGGGAAGTCGAGCCCGTCGCGGCGGGCCTCGCCGAACGTGAGCCCGGTGGCGGTCAGTCCTTCGGCCAGCGCCGGCGCCAGCGAGCCTGGAGCCACGACGCCGACCGTGCCGTCGGGCACGACTGCCGCCTCCCGGAGCGCTCGCGCCGCCACCTCGGCGACCAGGCCCCCTGGCTCGACGGCGACCACGGCGGGGGCCTCACCGGTGACCCGCGCGGACCGCGGCGGGCGGACCCAGGGCGCCGCCACCCGCAGGACGTGGCTCGAGACCTGCATCACCTCGTCGGGTGTTCGGTAGTTGACGCTCAGCTCCACTGTCCGCGCCGAGCGTCCCGGCGCGAGATGGACGAGGACCTCGCTCCACGCCGTGGGCGCCACCGGGCCCGTCGCCTGGGCCAGGTCGCCAACCACCGTCATCGAACCCGACAACGATCGCCTGGACACCATGCGGAGCTGCATCGGCGAGAGGTCCTGTGCCTCGTCGACCACGATGTGGCCGTAGGACCGGGGTTCGTCGTCGCCTCTCGACGTGGGCGGCCCGAGCAGCACGCGGGCCTCGTCGATGAGCGGCATGTCGGCGACCGACCAGGGGATCTCCTCCAGAGCAGCGCTCCTGGGGCGGTACAGGGCGACCAGCTCGGCGTCGTCCAGACCGGCCCGACGGCCGGCGAGGCGCAGCAGGGGCGGTGCGCCGTAGAGGTCGTGGAGCAGCTCCTCGGGTCGCAGGCGGGGCCACATGCGGTCGATGGCCTCGGCCAGGGCGGGGACCCGGCGGACCTCACCGACGAACTCGTCGTCCTCGATCTCCAGGCTCGCCACCCGGTCGGCCGCGCCGACCCGCGCCAGGGACTCGCGGTACTGGGCCAGCAGGCGGCGGCCCACGAGGGTCTCGAGCTGCCGACGCCGGGAGTTGTGGGTACCCGGTCGCCTGCGGACCGACGCCACGACCTCGGCCGAGTCCTGCGCCGTCAGGCGCAGCACGGCGGATCCGAACGGCACCTCGACGTCGCGGGCCAGCGGTCGTTGGCGGTCCCGAACGGCCCGGGCGATGAAGCTGGTCATGCGGATGTCGCCCTTGAGGGCGGCGGTGCCCGGGTCATCCGACCCCCGGGCCTGGAGGCCGGGAACCAGGCTCTCGGCCGTGCTCAGGGCGACGCCGTTCTCGCCGAGCGAGGGCAGGACCTGCTCGATGTAGCGGAGGAACACCCGGTTGGGACCGACGACGAGCAGGCCCTGGCGCTCGAGGGGGAAGCGGTGGGTGTACAGGAGGTAGGCGGCGCGGTGGAGCGCGACCGCGGTCTTGCCCGTGCCGGGCCCGCCCTGGACGACAACGACGCCCGGCAGGGGGGCCCGGATGATCTCGTCCTGCTCGCGCTGGACCGTGGCCACGATGTCGCGCATGTGCCCGGAGCGGGACCGCTCCAGGGCGGCCAGCAGGGCTCCGGTGCCGACACGACCCTGGCCGTCTCCGTCCGCCGGCACGCCCTCGCTGTCGGGCGCCCCCGACGGCAGGGTGAGCAGCTCGTCCTCGATCCCGAGCAGGCGGCGACCCTCGGTCGAGAAGTGCCGTCGTCGGACGAGGCCCATGGGATGGCGAGCGGTGGCCCGGTAGAAGGGCTCGGCGATCGGCGCCCGCCAGTCCACCACCAGCGGCTCGTGCTCGGGCCCGGAGACGGCCAGCCGGCCGATATAGAAGGACTCGGCGCCGTCGCTGTGCTCGGGCCGGCCTCCCGGGCCGTCGCTGTACTCGGGCCGGCCTCCCGGGCCGTCGCTGTGCTCGGGGGCGGCCCGGTCGATGCGACCGAAGCACAGCGAATGGCGACCGATCTCGAGCTGATCGAGGCGCTGGAGGCTGGTGCGGACGATCACGTCCCGCTCCTCCCGGGCCTGATGGGTGCCCCCCCTGCCCTGGTCGAGGACGGCCTCCAGTCGTCGCCGGGCGGCATCACGCATCGCCGCCAGCCGCTGGTAGGCGTTGTCGATGTAGGCCTGCTCGCTCGCGAGGTCGGGATGGGGCACCGGAGCGTCTGGGGGGGTCTGCTGTCAGGCGGGAGAGACAATGCTAATACCGTTCAGCGCCGAGGCCGAACCCGGCAGCCTGGCTCCGGGCTGCGCTGCCCCGGCCGACAGGGCCCCGGGTAACGTCGCCCCGTGCCCCTCGAGGACACCCCTTTCCTGCAGGCCTGCCGATGCCGGCCCAGCGACCGGGTGCCGGTCTGGTTCATGCGTCAGGCCGGTCGGTCCCTCCCCGAGTACCGCGCCCTGCGGGGTGACGGCAGCGTGCTGGAGGCCATCGCCCACCCGGAGCTGGCGGCCGAGCTCACACTCCAGCCCGTGCGGCGCTACGGCGTCGACGCCGCCGTCCTGTTCTCGGACATCGTCGTCCCGGTGGCGTCGATCGGGTTCGGCGTCGACCTGGTGCCGGGCATCGGACCCGTCGTGGAGCACCCGTTCTCGGGCCCGGCCGACCTCGCCCGCATCCGCTCCCTCGATCCCGAGAAGGACATCCCCTACGTGATCGACACGGTCCGGCTCGTGGTGCGGGAGCTGGACGTTCCACTGATCGGCTTCGCCGGCGGCCCGTTCACGGTGGCCAGCTACCTGGTCGAAGGCGGGCCGTCGCGCACCTGGGCCCGCACCAAGACCCTGATGCGGAGCGACCCCCCTACCTGGAACCAGCTCGTGGACGCTCATCGCCGACCTGGCCCTCGCCTCGCTGCGGGCCCAGGTGGAAGCGGGCGCCTCCGCCGTCCAGCTCTTCGACAGCTGGATCGGTGTCCTGTCTCCGCACGACTACCGGGAGCTCGTCCTGCCGGCCACACGGCGCATCTTCGCCGGGCTGGCGGACCTGGGCGTCCCCCGCATCCACTTCGGCGTCGGCACGGGGGAGCTCCTGTCGCTCATGGCCGACGCCGGCGCCGACGTCGTCGGGGTCGACTGGCGTGTGCCGCTCGACGAGGCCCGCCGCCGGGTGGGACCGGGGCGGGCGGTCCAGGGCAACCTCGATCCGGCGACCTGCCTGTCCCCGTGGGACGTGGTGGCCCCAGAGGTGCGCAGGGTGCTGGCCGAGGGCGGGGGGCCAGGGCACGTGTTCAACCTCGGCCACGGCGTGCTCCCCGAGACCGACCCCGACCTGCTTCGCAGGATCGTGGACCTGGTCCACGAGGAGGGCGTCCCCGGGTGACGTCTCCCACCGAAGTGGCGGTGGTGGGCGGGGGCATCACGGGCCTGGCCGCGGCGTGGGAGCTCGCCGGACCGACGGGCGGGCACCGCCCTGTCCGGGTGACGGTGCTCGAGGCCGGCACCCGCCTCGGCGGCAGGATCGACACGCTCGACCTCGGAGGTCAGCCCGTCGACGCCGGCGCCGACGCGTTCATCGCCCGGGTACCCGACGCCGTCGCTCTCTGCCAGGAGCTCGGCGTGGGCGAGCAGCTGGTCGCGCCCGCCGCGACCACCGCGCTCATATGGAGCCGGGGCGAGCTGCGGCGCCTCCCCGAGGACACCGTGCTCGGGGTTCCGACCCGGTTGCGGACACTGGCGGCGTCGAAGATCGTCTCGGTCGCCGGGCTGGCCCGCGCCGGCCTCGACCTCGTCCTCCCCGCCGACACCTCGACCGACGACCGGCCCATCGCCGCCCTGGTCGACCACCGGCTGGGTCGGGAGATCCGGGAGCGGTTGGTCGATCCGCTCCTCGGCGGCATCCACGCCGGATCAACCGAGCACCTGAGCCTGGCCGCCTGCGCGCCGCAGCTCGACGCGGCGAGGTGCGAGCATCGAAGCCTCCTGCGCGGCCTCCGCCCGCCCGAGCGCGCACCTGCCGGCGCCCCAACTCCGGTCTTCCTCACCCTCCCCGGTGGGCCGGGACAGCTCGTCCAGACGCTGTCCGGTGAGCTGGCCGGGCGGGGCGTCGAGCTGCGCACGGCCGCGCCGGTCGAGAAGATCGAGCGGGACGACGGTCGGTGGCGCCTGGGCACCCCGCAGGGGATGGTGACGGCCGACGCCGTGGTCCTGGCCGTGCCGTCCTTCGTCGCCGCCGACCTGGTGGCGACGCAGCTGCCCGCGGCGTCCTCCGAGCTGGATGCCATCGAGCACACGTCGGTGGTCCTGGCCACCTTCGCCTACCCGGCCGCGGCCGTCTCGGTACCGCCGGACGTGAGCGGGTTTCTCGTGCCGCGGGTGGAGGGCCGGCTCATCACCGCCTGCACGTTCCTGTCGGCGAAGTGGCCCCACAGGGCGCGGCCCGGGCAGACCGTCCTGCGGGTGTCGGCGGGTCGCTGGGGAGACGACCGCGCCCTGCACCTCGCCGACGAGGAGCTCGTCCGCCGGCTGCGGGCCGAGCTGGAGGATGCCCTGGGCATCACCGCCAGCCCTGAGGCGGTCGTGGTGAGCCGCTGGCCCCGCGCCTTCCCCCAGTACGAGGTCGGTCACCTCGAGCGGTTGGCCCGCATCCGGGCCGTCGTGGCCCGTCAGCCGGGCCTGGCCGTGGCTGGCGCCTCCTACGGAGGCGTGGGCATACCGGCCTGCATCGGCCAGGGTCGCCGGGCGGCCCGGGACGTGCTCGACCACCTTGCCGTGGGCGCTCGGCGCTGAGGGCCGGCGTCGGCCGTGATCGGTACCCACGGCGAATTTGGGAGAATCGAGGCAGCTGGGCCGGAGAGCGAGGTGATGAGGTGGCCAGAGCAATCTGGAGCGGATCGATCAGCTTCGGGTTGGTGAACGTGCCCGTGAAGCTGTTCACCAGCGTGCGCAAGAAGGACGTGCGCTTCAACCAGCTCCACGCCGCCGACGGCGTGCGCATCCAGCAGAAGCGGGTGTGCCCGGCCGACGGCCAGGAGGTGGCGTGGGACGACCTGGTCAAGGGCTACGAGATCAGCTCCGGCCAGTACGTCGTGGTGACCAACGAGGAGCTCGAGGCGCTCGACCCCGAGGCCACCCACACGGTCGACATCGAGGACTTCGTCGCCCTCGAGGAGATCGATCCGCTCTACTTCGACTCGTCCTACTACCTGGTACCCGACGCTCCCGGAGTCAAGCCGTACCGCCTGCTGCTGGACGCCATGACCGAGAGCGGGCGGGTCGGGATCGGCTCCGTGGTCCTGCGCACCAAGCAGTACCTGTGCGCGGTGCGACCTCTCGGTGACGCCCTGGTGCTGACGACGATGAACTACGCCGACGAGGTCTCGTCCACCGAAGACCTGGAGGGCCTGCCCGGCGCGGGGGCGGAGCCGTCGAGTCGAGAGATGAAGGTGGCCAAGCAGCTGATCGAATCGCTGACGGCCGACTTCGAGCCCGACAAGTACCACGACACCTACAGGGAACAGGTGCTCCAGCTCGTGGAGGCCAAGGCCCAGGGTCAGGAGGTCGTCTCCGAGCCACCGCCCGAGAAGGCGGCACCGGTCGTCGACCTGATGTCCGCCCTCGAGGCCAGCCTGGCCGCCGTGAAGGAGAAGGGCGAGACGGAGGACACCGCACAGGAGAAGCGACGCGCGACTTCCTGAGGGTTCCTGCCGTCAGGATCGCCGCCGCCGGGTTGGCGGCCGGCGTGACAACGGCCTTCTCCCTGCCGCCCTGGGGCCTCTGGATCCTGGCGCCGGTCGGCCTCGCCGTGCTCTACCGCCTGCTGGAAGGCCGGAGCGCGCCGCTGCGAGCGCTGGTCGGGCTCACGTTCGGCATCGGCCTGCTCGCCATCGGCCTGTACTTCACGACCGCGTTCAACGCCGGCGGATGGGCGGTGCTGGTGCTCTTCGAGTCGGCCTTCGTGGCCGCGGCCTGCATCCTGGTACCCCCGGTGCGGGGACGGAGCCTGGCCTTTCCCGCCGTTCTCGTGTTCGCCGAGGTGGTCCGGGGGTCGTGGCCCTTCGGGGGCCTCCCGATGGGCGGCGTCCCCTTGGGCCAGGTCAGCAGTCCCATCGGCCCCGCCGCCCGGCTGGGGGGCCCGATGCTGCTGCTGGCCCTCGCCGCCCTCGCCGGGGTCGCCCTGGGTGAGGCGGCGCGCCTCGTACCGCTCGGTCAGGACGTCGAGCCCGGTCGCCGGGCCCGGGCAGCCACGACCGCGACGCTGGCGATCCTGGTCGTCGTCGGTCTGTCCGTCGCCGGCGACCTGGCTCCCGACGGGGGAGGCGCCGTCGGCCGCGGCCGCGTCGCCCTGGTGCAGGGCGGGGGGCGGAGAGGCTTTCGGGCTTCGCAGGTCGACCCGGTCGTGGTGTTCGACGCCCAGCTGACCCCGAGCCTCGGCCTCCGTCCCCCGCTCGACCTGATCCTCTGGCCGGAGAACGTGCTCGACCTGAACGAGCCACTGCAGAGCTCCTCCGAAGCCTTCCAGGTGAGCGAGCTGGCGACGTCCAAGGCGGCCACGGTGGTGGCAGGTGTGACCGAGCCGGTCGGAAGGAACGGCTTCCGCAACATCGCCGTGGCCTGGGCTCCCTCCGGATCCGTCGTCGCGACCTACGACAAGGTCCACCGGGTGCCGTTCGGCGAGTGGATCCCGTGGCGCTCGTTCTTCGGACTGCTGGCCGACCTGTCGGCCGTGCCCCGCGACGCGGTCCCCGGTCACGGTCCGGGCATCCTCCGCACCCCCGCCGGGCCCCTCGGCGTGATGATCTCCTACGAGGTCTTCTACGAAGACGCCGGCCGGGCCGCCGTGCGGGCGGGAGCGCAGCTGCTCACGGTACCGACCAACACCGCCTCCTACGCCACCAGCCAGGTGCCGACCCAGGAGCTGGCCACTGCCAGGCTCCAGGCCGTCCAGGAGGGGCGTGACCTGATCCAGACCTCGCCCACCGGCTTCACCACCATCATCGACCACCGCGGCCGCGTGCTGGCCCGGTCGAACCTGGGGTCCCAGCAGGTCATCGAGGGGTCGCCCGCATTTCGCACCGGGCTCACGCCCTACGCCAGGGCGGGGGACGTACCCGTGCTGGCAGCGGGCGGGCTGGCGGTGCTGGCCGCCTGGGCGCTCGAGGTGCGCTCCCGCCGCCGGCGCGCCGGCCACATCGGAGGTGACGACGCGGCCTGACCCGCCGCCCTAGGTCTTGTCGCTCACTCCCGCCGAGTCGAAGGTGGCCATCTCCCGCACGATCCTCGCTGCGGCCTGGAGCACCGGAAGGGCCAGGCACGCCCCCGTGCCCTCTCCCAGGCGCAGTTCGAGGTCGAGCAGAGGCAGCAGGCCCAGGTGCTCGAGACCGACGGTGGCGCCGGGCTCGCTCGACCGGTGGCCGGCGACGCAGAAGGCGGTGCACCCCGGCGCCAGGGCCTCGGCGACCACGGCGGCGGCCACGGCGATCACCCCGTCGACCAGGACCGGGACGCGGGCGGCGGCTCCGCCCACGATGAAGCCGGCCAGGGCGGCGATCTCCAGTCCGCCCAGGGATGCAAGCACGGCCAGCGGGTCGTCACCGGGGACCGCTCCGAGCGCGCCCGTGCGGGCCAGGCCGCGTTCGACGACGCGGACCTTGTGGGCCCACTCGTCGTCACCGATACCGGTGCCCCTGCCCGTCACCGCCGGTGCCGGCCGACCGGTGAAGGCGGCGATGAGGGCCGCCGACGGGGTCGTGCTGCCGATCCCCATGTCACCGGTGACCAGGCACCGTGCGCCCTTCGCCACCAGGTCGGCGGCGACGTCGGCACCGACGCCGAGCGCCGTCGTCGTCTCCTCGGCCGTCATCGCCGGCTCCTCGGCCAGGTTCGCCGTCCCGGGCCGAACCTTCGCCCGCACCAGCCCGTCGGCGGGCGTCGAGCTCGCGCGCCACACCGACGTCCACCACCACGACGTCCGCTCCGACGTGGCGAGCGAGCACGTTGATGGCCGCTCCGCCGGCGCAGAAGTTGGCGACCATCTGGGCGGTGACCTCGGCCGGCCAGGGCGACACGCCTTCGGCCAGCACGCCGTGGTCACCGGCGAAGACGGCGACGACGCCCGGCTCGGGAACCGGTGGCGGCGACTCGCCGGCGATGCCCGCCAACTGCACGGCGACGGCCTCGAGCCGGCCGAGCGATCCCCGCGGCTTGGTGAGCCGGTCGAGATGGGCGGCGGTCGCCCCCGCCGCCGCCTCGTCGGGACGGCCCAGGCGGGCCACGGTGTCGCTGAAGTGGGGCATCGGCGACCCGGTCAGTCGTCTGACGAGCCGGGACGGTCGAGGATGGCCTCGAGGCGGCCGTGACGGTGGTGGTGGCCGTGGTCGACGAACATCAGGCGGTTGAAGATGACGAACTTGCCCACCCAGATCACGCCCCATGCCGCCAGCGCCGAGAAGTTGACGATGACGGCCGTGCCCAGGTGGGACGAGGTGATGTGGGGTGCTTCGCTCTCGGCGATGTCGACGGCCAGGATGGACAGCGCCAGGCCGGCGAAGGCGAGGGCCCAGAACGGCACGATCTCCTTCCAGAGGTGCGACGGCCCCGTCTTGCCCCACGCCCACCGGCGGTTGAGGTAGTAGGAGGGAACGGTCGCCACCGCCGTGGCGATGATGTTGCAGGTGACGGCGGAGCCGAGCCGCAAGATGCCGAAGGTGAGGAAGAGGACGGCCTGGCTGACCGCCACCGATATCACGGAGACCAGGGTGTAGCGGACGGCCTTCCTACCGGTGGGCGTCGACGCCCAAGCCCTCATGTCGCTGGGAGCGAGGCTCACCCCCTTCATCGTATCGTCATAATCCCGTCGACCGTGCATCGTGACCGGTGGGCGCGGCGTCATGGCAGGTCGAGGGCGTTGGCCCTGGCCACGGACCCCAGCCAGGACGCACTCGGCCTGGGGTGGCGCTCGAAGGTCGTGCGGTCGACCCCCACGAGCCCGAACGTCGGGCGATAGCCGAGCGCCCACTCGAAATTGTCGAGCGCGCTCCAGTACGTGTACCCGCGCACGTCGATGCCGTCGTCGAGGCAGCGGCCAACCCCCTCCAGGGCCCGGCGAACGTAGGCGACGCGGCGCTCGTCGTCCTCGGTGGCGATGCCGTTCTCGGTGACGAGCAGCGGTATGCCGCCCGTTACCTTCCACGCCCGACGGAGGGTCGCCTCGAGCACCTCGGGCCAGAACTCGTAGCCCATCTGGGTCGTCTCCACCCCAGGCTCCGGGCCGAGGGCGCCGGCGGCGCCGACCCGCACGCGGCGAGTAGCACTGCACGCCCATGAAGTCGTCGGCCCGCGCCGCTTCGAGAAAGACGTCCTCCATCGACCTGCGGATGCGCTCGACGGTGGCCTCGCCGCCGTCGACCGCCTGGTAGTCGGACATCGCCAGCGTGAGGCCGACCGGTGCCGTCCCCGGTCCCGGACCGAATGGCGGCCGCCGCCTTGCCGTGGGCGTCGATCATCACCTGGTTCACCGTCCGCCGCAGCGCGGGATCGCGACTCCCGGGAGGGAAGATCCCGGCGAGGAAGCCCATCAGGGCCACGATGTTGGGCTCGTTGATCGTGCACGCCCATCCGATGAGGTCGCCGAGGTGGGCGGCTGCCCGCTCGCAGTACCTGACGAAGAGGTCGGCCGCACCCGGGTCGGCCCAACCGCCGGCTTCGACCATCCACCGCGGGCTGGTGAAGTGGTGGAAGGTGACGACCGGGACCAGGCCGTGCTCGTGGCAGCAGGCGCAGATCCGCCGGTAGTGGTCGAGGGCCGCGAGCGACCACTCCCCGCGCTCGGGCTCGATGCGGCTCCACTCCAAGGAGAAGCGGTAGGTGTCGAAGCCGAGCCGGGCGAGCAGGGCGATGTCCTCGGGATAGCGGTGGAACTGGTCGCAGGCGTCACCGCTGGGCTCGACACACCCCGAGCCGGGCTGGTGCTCCCACGCCCACCAGTCGTTGTTCCAGTTCCCACCCTCGACCTGGTGGGCAGCCGTGGCGGTACCCCAGAGGAAGCCATCTGGGAACCGGACCGCCATTCGGCAGACAGTAGTAGACCGCCGGCCCGGGAGGCCGGCGCAGAACAGGGCGCAACGCCGGCCCGGGAGGCCGGCGCAGACAGGATGGCAGTATGACCCGATGACCGCCGCCCTCGACGCCCTGGTCTCCCTGCTCGACCTCGAGCCCATCGAGGTCAACATGTTCCGTGGTGTCAGCCCCGAGGAGAAGCGCCAGCGCGTGTTCGGCGGCCAGGTCGCCGGTCAGGCGCTGGTCGCCGCCGGCCGGACCGTCGAGCGTGGCAGCGTCCACTCGCTGCACGCCTACTTCCTTCGACCGGGCGACACCAGCGTCCCCATCCTCTACGAGGTCGACCGCATCCGCGACGGGCGCTCGTTCACCACCCGGCGCGTCGTGGCCATCCAGCACGGTCGGGCCATCTTCAACCTGTCGGCGTCGTTCCACGTCGACGAGAGCGGTCCCGACCACCAGCTGCCGATGCCCGACGTGCCCGACCCCGAGTCGTTGCCGACCTTCCAGGAGCGCATGGCTCCCTACGTCGACAAGTTCGGTGACTGGCTGACCCGGCCGCAGCCGATCGACCAGCGCTACGTCGACGACCCCGGCGGCCCGTTCTCCAGGGTGGGCGGACGGCCGCCCCGCCAGCGGCTCTGGATCCGCGCCGACGGCCGCCTGGCCGACGACCAGCTGCTGCACGACTGCGTCGTGGCCTACGCCTCGGACATGACCCTCCTGGACTCGGTGATGCTGCCCCACCGGCGTCAGCTGGGACGACCCCCGGATCATGGGAGCCAGCCTCGACCACGCCATGTGGTTCCACCGGCCCTTCCGGGCCGACGAGTGGCTGCTCTACGACCAGGAGAGCCCGTCGGCCTCAGGTGCGCGGGGCCTGTCCCGCGGGACCATCTTCACGCGGGACGGCCGGCTCGCCGTCTCGGTGGTGCAGGAGGGGCTGGTGCGCCTCGTCTGAACGAACGGGCGGGCGCCCCGAAGGGGCGCCCGCTCAGCGGTCCCCGATGGGGATGTAGTGGCGCTCGGCCTCGCCGAGCGTAGAGCTGGCGGGGGCGTGCGATCTTGGAGTCCTGGTCGAGCAGCTCCACCCAGTGCGCCAGCCACCCCGACGTGCGCGGGATGGCGAAGAGGACGGTGAACATGTCGATCGGAAAGCCCATCGCCTGGTAGATCAGCCCCGAGTAGAAGTCGACGTTGGGGTACAGCCGCCGCGAGGTGAAGTACTCGTCGGACAGGGCCCGCTCCTCGAGCTTGAGGGCGATGTCGAGCAGCGGGTTCTTGCCCGTGACCTCGAAGACCTCGTCCGCCGTCTGCTTGATGATCCTGGCCCGGGGGTCGTAGTTCTTGTACACGCGGTGGCCGAAGCCCTGGAGGCGGCCCTCGCCCCGCTTCACGGCGGCGACGAAGTCGTCGACGTGATCGATCGAGCCGATCTCGGTGAGCATGCGGATGACGGCTTCGTTGGCGCCCCCGTGGCGGGGGCCGTAGAGGGCGGCGCAGGCGGCGGCGCAGGCCGAGTACGGGTCGGCGTGCGACGAGCCGACGACGCGCATGGCCGTGGTCGAGCAGTTCTGCTCGTGGTCGGCGTGGAGGATGAACAGCACGTCGAGGGCGTGGGCCAGAGCCGGGTTGGCGTCGTACCGGGGCTCGGCGATCTTCCACATCATCGAGAGGAAGTTGGCGGCGAAGCCCAGCGAGTTGTCCGGGTAGACGAACGGCATGCCCACGCTGAACCGGTGAGCGGCGGCGGCGAGCGTCGGCATCTTGGCGATGAGCCGGATGATCTGCTTCTCGCGCTGACTCGGGGTCGAAGATGTCCTTGGCCTCGGGGTAGAAGGTCGACAGGGCCGCGACCGCGGACACGAGCATGCCCATGGGGTGGGCGTCGTAGTGGAAGCCCTCGAGGAACCGCTTGCGCAGGTTCTCGTGGATGAACGTGTGGTGGGTGATCTCGCGACGCCACTCCTCGAACTGCGTCGGCGTCGGGAGCTCGCCCGTTCAGCAGCAGGTAGGCGACCTCGAGGTAGGACGACCGCTCGGCCAGCTGCTCGATCGGATAGCCGCGGTAGCGGAGGATGCCAGCCTCGCCGTCGAGGAAGGTGACCGCGCTCTCGCACGCCGCCGTGGACGTGAACCCCGGGTCGTAGAACCAGATGCCGGGGAGCAGCTTCGACCAGGCCGAGGCCGCTACGCCGCCGTTCTCGATGGGGATCTCGACCGTCTGGCCGCTGCGGTTGTCGGTGATGGTGATGCTCTCTGGCATGGCTGGGCCCCTCTTCCACTCGCCACCCCTGACACGATCTACGGCGGGCCCGGCACCCCCAGAATCAGGGCCAGGATCAGGCTTTGTGCCGGTAGACGTTGGTGTCCCGGACCTCGAACCCGAGGCGGCGGTACAGCCGGTTGGCAGCCTCCCGAGAGGGGCGGGAGGTGAGGTCGACGCTCCTGGCGCCGGCAGCCGCCGCCCGCCGGATTGCTTCCTCGTTGAGGGCCTCGCCGACGCCCCGCCCCCGGGCGGCGTCGTCGACCACGACGTCCTCGATCCACGCCCGCACCTGGGTCGGGATGCGGAACATGACGAGGGTGAGGGTCCCCACGATGCCGCCCTCCGGTGCCCGGGCGACGAGCAACGTCGTCGACGGCGACTCCACGATCTCGGCCAGCTCGGCCGGCCCCGGGGGCGGGGACGACGACGACAACTGGGGTACGAGGCGGGCGAAGGCCTCGACCAGCTCGGCGGTGACCTCGGTCGCCGCCTCGACCCGCACCTCCACTAGCCGGCGTCCGGTACCGGCTGGGGCGGCGGTGGACCGGCGTAGTGGGCGCTCGGACGGATGAGGCGGTTGTCACCGGCCTGCTCGAGGATGTGGGCGCACCAGCCGATCGTGCGGCTGCTGGCGAAGGTCGGGGTGAACAGCGATCGAGGTACGCCGCACTCGCTCATCACCACACCGGCGTAGAACTCGACGTTCGTGTAGAGCGACCGCCCGGGCTTGAGCTCGGCGAGCACCCGCACGACCGTCTCCTCGACCTGGCGGGCGAAGTCCGCCAGCGGGCCGCCGAGGCCGAGCGCCACGTCTCGCAGCATCAGCGACCGGGGATCGTCGGTCTTGTAGACGCGGTGACCGAAGCCCATGATCCGGCCGCCTCCCTCGACCATCCCGCGGATGTGGGCGTCCGCGTTCTCGGGGCGGCCGATGGCGTCGAGCATGTCGAGGGCACGGCTCGGCGCTCCACCGTGCAGCGGACCGGACAGGGCGCCGATGGCGCCGACGACCGCGGCGCCCAGGTCGGCGCCGGTCGAGGTGATCACCCGCGCCGTGAACGTCGAGGAGTTGAACCCGTGGTCGATCGTGGAGATCAGGTACTTCTCGAGCGGCCCGGGCTCTGGTCGGGATCGGGCACCTCGCCGGTGAGCATGTAGAGGTAGTTGGCGGCGTAGTCGAGGTCCGGGTGCGGCTCGATCGGCTGCTGGCCCTCGCTCAGCCGGTACAGCGCCATCACCAGCGTCGGGACGAGCGCGCACAGCTGCATGGCCTCGTCCTCCAGCTCCGAGGCGTCGAGATCCAGGCTGGCCCGAAAGCCCAGCGAGCTGGCGCACAGCGACACCGCCGAGCGAAGCGCGTCGAGGGCCACGAACCGCTCCCCCGCAGCGGCGATGGCCGGCAGCAGGGGACGCACGGAATCGGGGATGGTCCGGCTGGCGCGCACACGACGGCGGAGCTCGTCGCGCTGCTCGGCACTCGGTAGGTCCCCGAAGAACACGAGGTGCCACACGTCCTCGAGCGAGCGCTTCTCCGCCAGCTCGACCGCCGAGTACTGGCGGTAGTGGTAGAAGCCCTCGAGGCCTCGGACGTCGCCGATGCTCGTCTCGGCGACGACCACGCCCTCGAGGCCCTTGGGGACGTCGGTGACGGCCTGCTCGACGGGCCTGATCTGGGCGATGCGCATCAGGTCGCGCATCGAGACGACGCCGACCAGCTCGGTGTCCTCGACGACGGGGATGTGCCGGTAGCCGTGCTCGGCGAGGTTGCGCCACGCCTCGGTCACCTCGACGTCGGGGGCGACCGTGTCGGGCCGCTCGGTCATCCACTCGGAGACCTTCGTCACCGAGGCGTCCGCGCCGGATCCGGCGAAACGAACCAGGTCGCGCTCGGTCAGTATGCCGACGGGGCGTCGGTCCTCGACCACGACGACCGATCCCAGCCGATGCTGCGACATACGGTCGGCCGCCTCGGCCAGGCTCTCGCGCGACGTCGCCGTGATGGCGGGGCTGCTCATGACATCGGCGACAGTGCGGGTACGGGGTCCGGCGGCGTCGGTCATGAGCCTCCTCAGCTTGCCTCTCTTCGAGTCTACGGGGTACCGGTCGACCGGGGCTCCGGGGGGCGCGGGCGCTACGGTTGGAGCGATGGACGCGCTGCGATGGAGCGAGCGCCCGACGCTCCGCCGCCCGGTCCTGGTGGCGGCCTTCGAGGGATGGAACGACGCGGCCGACGCCGCCACCACCGCGGCCCGGTACCTGGCGCGATCGTGGTCGGCCCGCCCGTTCGCCGAGCTGGACCCGGAGGAGTTCTACGACTTCACCGCGACGAGGCCCCAGGTGCGCCTGGACGAGGGCACCACCCGGCACATCGAGTGGCCGGCCAACACCTTCACCTCGGCACCCCTACCCGGACGGCCACGCGACGTCATCTTCCTGCACGGCACCGAGCCCCAGCTGCGGTGGCGGACCTTCAGCGAGGTGCTGGCCAGCACGGCCCGGGAGCTCGGTGTCGAGCTGGTCATCACGCTCGGGGCCCTGCTGGCCGACGTGGCCCACAGCCGGCCCGTCCGGGTCACGGGGACGGCCGCCGATCCTCAGCTCGTCGCCCGTCTCGGCCTGCGCCGCTCCCGCTACGAGGGGCCCACGGGGATCGTCGGCGTGCTCCACGACAACTTCTCCCGGGCCGGAGTGCCGTCGGCGTCGCTGTGGGCGACCGTCCCCCACTACGTCGGCCAGACGCCTTCGCCGAAGGCCACGCTGGCCCTGGTCGAGCGGACTGCGTCGCTGCTGGGATCGCGGATCGAGGTGGTCGACCTGCAGATCGCCTCATCGGCCTACGAGCGCCAGGTCACCGAGCTGGTGGAGGCGGACGACGAGGCGTCGGCCTACGTGGCCCAGCTCGAACAGGCCGGAGGACGAGGAGGACGAGATGCCCTCCGGGGACGCGCTGGCGGCCGAGGTGGAGCGCTTCCTCCGCGACCACGACGACTGATCGCGGCGCCTGCTCAGGCCGAGCGGGCGAACGGTCGAGGCGCAACGCGCGGCCAGGGCCGGACCTGCTCGTAGATGCGGGCCAGCCGCAGGACCGTGGCGTCGGCGTGGCGGCGACCCATGATCTGCATGCCGATGGGCAGGCCGGCCTCGGTGGGTCCGGCGGGCACGGACACGGCCGGGTTCCAGCACAGGTTGGCCACCATGGTGAACGGCACGACCATGGCGGGGTGGACCTTCTCGCCGGCGATCTCGGCTCGGCATCGGTCCCGTCGGCGGCGAAGGCGGGGACCGCCGTCGCCGGGGTGAGCAGCACGTCGACGTCGTCGAAGACCGCCGCGATCTCCTCCTCCAGCCGGGCTCGCCGCTGCACGATGTGGGCGTACCTGGGCATGCCGAGGTCAGCGGTGGCCTCGAAGATGGCCCGGCTGAGCGGGTCCATGTCGTCCGCCCGCTCCGGGTACATGCCCTGCTCGATGTCCATCCACAGGTCGCCGGCGCCCGACGACAGCCAGGTCCGGACGGGATCGGTCAGCGTGATGGGACGGTCGACGAGCTGGAGCCCGGCCGTCTCGGCCAGGGCGAGGGCCGCCGACTCTGTCAGCTCGGCTGACCTCCGGCTCGACCACGGCGAAGCCGAGGTCCGGTGACCACGCCGCCCGCAGGCCGGCCACGTCCAGCTCTTCGATGGCCCGCTCGTAGACCACGCCCGGCGGCGGCAGCGAGGTCCGGTCCCGGTCGTCGGGCCCGGCGGCCACGTCGAGGTGCCGGGCGGCGTCGGCGACCGTCGTCGTCAGCGCCCCCAGGCAGGTCGTCTGCGACGGAGCGGCGAGGGGATGCGGGATGCGGCCGTAGCTGGCCTTGAAGCCGACCAGCCCCGTGAACGATGCGGGGATGCGGGTGGAGCCGCCACCATCGCTGGCGGTGCAGAAGGGCACCAGCCCCGCTGCGACCGCGGCGGCCGAGCCCCCGCTCGACCCACCTGGCGTCCGATCCAGGTTCCAGGGGTTCGCCGTCGTCCCCCACGCCCGCGTGCTGGTGAAGCACACGGTGCCGAACTCCGGTGTCGCCGTCTTGCCCACGGGCACGGCCCCGGCGGCCCTGAGGCGGCGCACGTGGACCGAGTCGTGCGCGACCGGCGGCCGACCCTTGAACAGCAGCGAGCCGTACGACGTGGGCATGCCGGCGCAGTCCTCGAGGTCCTTCACGCCGAAGGGCACGCCGGCGAGGAGACCCGGGTCCTCGCCCCGCGCCCTGCGGGCGTCGATCTGCTCGGCCGCCTCACGGGCCCGGTCGAGGTCGAGGTGGACGAACGCGTTGAGCTTTTCGTCGGCGGCCGTGATGGCGGCGGCGTGCTGGTCGAGGACCTCGGTGGCCTTTCGCTCACCCTTGCGCACGGCCTCGGCCAGGTTCACTACGGTCTCCATGCGGGGGGAGGCTAGTCACGGGAACGTATGGTGTCGCCATGGGGAGGCTCGTGGCGACGTGCGTCTGGGACGCCACACCGGAGCTGATCGTCGCCCTCGACGAGCGGTTCGGCGAGTCGACCGACGCCTACGTGAACGGGTCGCAGGTGTGGCTGCGCGACGACGGCCCCGGAGGGGTCGCGCTCGAGTGGCGCCTGCACCCGGTGGCGGGCTACCAGCGCCCGCCTGGGGTCGACACGTACTCGGTCTTTCCGTCCGTGGCCCTTGCGCTGGCCACGGGCGTGCCTCCGGCCGCGGCTCCCGAATCGCTGTGGGAGGGGCTGGAGGCGTTCGCCGCCTACGGAGACGAGCTCGAACCGGCGCCCCTCGGCCAGGCCGCCGCCGCGTCCCTTGGGATCGCGCCCCGTGCCGTCGGCCTCGTGGATCACGAGCGAATCGGCGACGCATGGGAGCGCGGGCCGGGCGAGGTGTCCATCGTGGCCCTGCTGCTGGAGCAGCTCGAGGGCTGAGCGCCTACTCGGCGCCCCGCCACGTCGGCTGGCGGGGCTGGTCGAACAGCACCTCGACGGGCTCGCCCCGTATGGCTGCGAAGACGTGGGACGACCAGTACTGGGCCCCGGCGAGCGGTTGGGGCAGGCGGTCCTCGGAGAACCACCCGACGTCGGCGCACTCGAGCGGGTGCGGCCGGAGCTCGCCACCGAGGACCCGGCAGTGGAAGATCAACGAGTACAGCGGGACGCGGGTGAAGCCGAGACGCAAGCCGTCGAGCACGGCGATGATGCGCACCGGCTCGACTTCCATCCCGGTCTCCTCGTGCACCTCCTTGACGACGACCTCCGACGCCGAGTACCCGACGTCCGCCCACCCCGTGGGGTACAGCCACACACCGGAGTCGGCCCGTTTCACCAACAGCAGCTCGTCCCGGTCGTTGCCGACCACGGCGCCGACCGCGACCTTGGGCGTGACGTAGCCGGCGACGCCCTCGCCCACCACGTCGAGCCACTCCTCCACCAGGGTGGCGGCGTCGGCCTCGGCGCTGGCCGCCACTCGGATGTCGGCCGCCACCTTGAGCACCTCTTCGAAGCGCTCCCGCTCGTAGAGGTTCTCCGTGAAGCCCAGCCCGGTCCGGGCGATGGCCGAGAGGCTCTCGCTCCAGCGGATCAGGTCGTGAGGTGACAGCCGGTCGGCCACCCCCACGAACCTAGCCGCCCCCGTGGCGGCGGCGGTGGGCCATGGCCTTGGCCGCACCCCAGGCCAGCCCGAGCTCGCGGAGGTCGGGGTGGACGTCGGCGAGGGACGCCGGCGCCAGGTCGTAGTCGTCGTCGGGAAACGACTCCTCGGCGAACCTGTCCCGCCGCACCGGCGGCACACCTGCCGAGCGCAGCACCTCCGTCGGGTAGCGCACGGCCTGGCGCAGGATGCTGAGCGGTGTCGTCGCCTGGGTGTCGATGTCCGCCTCGAAGAGCGCCCTGAGGACGGGGGCCACCTCGGCCTGCGCCCGCCGGCCGGCGTCGGACGCCGTCGACATCACCTGGCCGTCGGCCACGCCGTGGTAGTCGAGCAGGCGCCGCTCGACGCATCGCTCCACCCAGCCGGGCACGGCGGCCTCGATGCCGTCGAACAGGGCCTGGGCGTGCTCGTCCACGGCCTCATGTTGCATGCTGGCCCGGTGCGGCCCAAGCCGGTCACACCGATGGGGCGGTGAGGATCAGGGCCCTCTCGGTCTTCGAGGGCGTCGTCTACCACTGCCACGCCGTCGAGCTGTCGAACCCGTGCCGGCCGACGCTCGAGATTGACGCGGTCACCCGTCCCGGCGACCTCGACGCCGGCCCGCTCCTCGTCACCTGGGCCGAGTACGTGCGCATGGTCGGAGGCGAGGAGGCCCGGCGCTGCGCGCCGGGCCTCCGTCAAAAGGGTCGGGTGGTCGAGCACCTCGGGGTCACCCACCTGGCCTTCCCCACCTGGACCGTGATCGAGAGCTGAGATCAGCTCTCGATCACATCGCCGAGAAGATCGACCTGGACACCCTCGTCGCGGAGCCAGGCGATGGCGCGGTCGACGGCTGCGGGCTCGCCCGTCAGCTCGCACACGATCCAGCCCACGTTGCCCTCGACGCTGGCCCGGCGGATGTTGGGGACGACGTCCCGCTCTCGCGCCAGCCGGGCGACGATCGGCTGGGTGATGAGGTGCTCCGGAAAGGTGAGCTTGACCTTTGCGCCGATCACCACTGCTCTCTCGACAGAGCCCGGTTGAGGTTGCCAGTCCGGAAGCCTTCGAGATCGAGGGTGACGTAGGCGTACCCGGCGTCGCGCACGGCGGCGACGATGGCGTCCCGGCACTCGACGGCCCGAGGCAGCTCGCCGCCGTCGAGCTCGATGCGGGCGAGGTCGCCGTAGTGGCGAACCCTGAGCTGTCCGAAGCCGAGGCGCCGGAGGGCCGACTCCGCCCGGGCCACGGACTCGAGCACGCCGAGCGTCACCGGTGTCCCGTACGGCACCCTCGACGCCAGGCAGGCCGCCGCCGGCTTGTCCCACGTGCGCAGGCCGAGACGCCTGGACGCGGCGCGCACGTCGGCCTTCGTGAAGCCGGCCTCGACGAGGGGGAACACCGCCCCTCCCTGGCGCGCCGCCTCCTGCCCGGGCCGATGGTCGCCGAGGTCGTCGAGGTTGACGCCGAGCACGACGACCGCGCCCGCGGTCCGTCGCCATCGGGCCGAGGACGGCCATGAGCTCGGCCTTGCAGTGGTAGCAGCGGCTCCCGTCGTTGGCCGAGTAGTCGGAGTTGGCCAGCTCGTCGGTCTCCACGCCGGTCCAGCGCAGGCCCCAGTCAGCAGCCAGCGCCTCGCAGTCGGCGCGCTCCTCGGGTGCCAGCGACGGCGAGACGGCGGTGGCGCACAGGGCTCGATCGGGCCCCAGGGTGTCGTTCGCCATCCAGGCGAGGAAGGCGGAGTCGGCGCCCCCGCTGAAGGCGATAACGACGCGGCCGAGGTCGCGGAGCTCCCGTCGCAGGGTGTCGAGATGCGGACCCATCAGGGCTGGGCGAGCTGCTCGAGCACCTCTTCGGGATCACCGATCAGCCCGGTGTAGAAGGGCCCGAACTCTGCGTACTGGGCCGACGCCTCGTCGAAGCGCATGGTGTACACGACGTCCTTGAGATCGTCGGGGCGGACGGCGAAGAGCGTGACCCCCCACTCGTAGTCGTCGATCCCGGTCGAGCCGGTGACGAGCTGCAGCACCCGCCCGGCGAAGGTCCGCCCCGTCGCTCCGTGGCCGCGCATGAGCGCCTCGCGCTCCTGGTACGGGAGGGCGTACCAGTTCTGCCCTTCGTTGCGCCGCTTGGACATCGGATAGAAGCAGATGGCCCGCTTGCCCTCGGGCGGCAGCTGGGGGTAGAGCCGGGGACGCTTCATCTCCTCGGGGAAGCCCTGGGCGTACTCCGAGACCTCGGTGAGCGAGACGTAGGAGCCTGTCACCTCGACCCCCGCCGCCTGGAGGGAGGACTGCAGGGCCCGCAGTCGCCACAGGTCCGGTCCCAGGGCGAGGAACCCGAGATCGGCCTTGTGCCCGAGGACGGCGAAGGTGACGACCTGTTGGCCGTCGGTCTGGGCCGACTTCACGGCCGCGATCACCGCCTCCCGGCTCGCGTCGCGGACCGAGACGGCCGAACAGGTGCAGGACTCCCCAGCCGGTCGACGGGGAGAGGGGCTCCGGCACGTCCTCAGTGTACGGGGACGGTCGAGGGGCGCCTTCCGGCGCCCCTCGGCTCGTGTGTCTGCTGCGGTGTGGGCCGACGACCGACTAGTAGTCCTCCATCCCACCGCCCGGCATGGCCGGAGCGCTCTCCTCGGGCTTGTCGACGATGACGGCCTCGGTGGTGAGGAACAGCGCCGGCGATCGAGGCCGCGTTCTGCAGCGCCGAGCGGGTCACCTTGGCTGCGTCGATGACGCCGGCCTTGACCAGGTCCTCGTAGTCACCGCTGAGGGCGTTGAAACCCTCGTTCGGCTTGGTCAGGTTGCGGACCCGCTCGACCACCACGCCGCCCTCGAGGCCGGCGTTGACGGCGATCTGCTTGAGGGGCTCTTCGACCGCACGGGCCACGATCCTGGCCCCGGTCGCCTCGTCGTGGTCGAGCTTCTCGGCCGCGTCGAGCACGGCGGCCTGGGCCCGCAGGAGCGCCACGCCCCCGCCGGCGACGACACCCTCCTCGATGGCCGCCTTGGTCGTGCTGAACGGCGTCCTCGATGCGGTGCTTCTTCTCCTTGAGCTCGACCTCGGTGGCGGCGCCGACCTTGATCACCGCGACACCGCCCGACAGCTTGGCCAGGCGCTCCTGGAGCTTCTCCCGGTCGTAGTCGGAGTCGGTGTTCTCGATCTCGGCCTTGATCTGGGCGATGCGGCCCTTGATGTCGGACTCGGTGCCGCCGCCCTCGACGACGGTCGTCTCGTCCTTGGTGACCACGACCTTGCGGGCCTTGCCGAGCAGGTCGAGGGTGACGTTCTCGAGCTTGAGCCCGACCTCCTCGGTGATGACCTGGCCGCCGGTCAGGATGGCCATGTCCTGGAGCATGGCCTTGCGGCGGTCGCCGAAGCCGGGGGCCTTGACGGCCGCGCTCTTGAACGTGCCCCGGATCTTGTTCACAACAAGGGTGGCCAGGGCCTCGCCCTCGACGTCCTCGGCGATGATGACCAGCGGGCGCCCGGACTGCATGACCTTCTCCAGCACCGGGAGGAGGTCGCGGACGGCGGAGATCTTCGAGCCGACCAGCAGGATGTAGGCGTCCTCCAGGACGGCCTCCATGCGCTCGGGGTCGGTCACGAAGTAGGGCGAGATGTAGCCCTTGTCGAAGCGCATGCCCTCGACCAGGTCCATCTCCATGCCGAAGGTCTGGGACTCCTCGACCGTGATGACGCCGTCCTTGCCGACCTTGTCGATGGCCTCGGAGATCATCCCGCCGATCTCCGGGTCGGCGGCCGAGATGGCCGCCACCTGGGCGATCTGGTCCTTGGAGTCGATCTCGTTGGCCGAGACCTTCAGCGAGGACACGGCGGCCTCGACCGCCGCCTCGATGCCCCGCTTGAGCGACATCGGGTTGGCGCCGGCGGCGACGTTGCGGAGTCCCTCGTGGACCATGGACCAGGCCAGGACGGTCGCCGTGGTGGTGCCGTCACCGGCGACGTCGTCGGTCTTCTTGGCCACCTCCTTGACCAGCTCGGCCCCGATCTTCTCGTAGGGGTCCTCCAGCTCGATCTCCTTGGCGATGGACACGCCGTCGTTGGTGATCGTCGGCGCACCCCACTTCTTGTCCAGCACGACGTTGCGACCCTTGGGCCCGAGCGTGACGCGGACCGCATCGGCCAGCTGGTTCATGCCGCTCTCGAGCTGCCGGCGGGCATGCTCGTCGAAGGCGATCAACTTGGGCATCTCGTGGTTCCCTCCAATGGGTGGACCGTTAGCACTCTCATCCCGTGACTGCTAACAGCAAACCACGCACGGCCCCGTTCTGCAACCGGGCCCCGGGGCCGATCGGCACCGGGGTTCCGGGGCGCCTTGGGGTGGTCCGCGTCGGGGCACCATTTCGCCCGGGCTCCGGCGCTGCGCCCGGTCAGCCTCCTGCGACGGCCGGGATGATGGACAGGGTCTGGCCCTCGGGCACCGGGGTGTCCAGACCCTGGAGGAAGCGGACGTCCTCGTCGGCCAGGAACACGTTGACGAACCGGCGCAGCTTGCCGCCGTCGTCGAAGAGGCGGCCCGCGAACCCCGGATAGCGAGACGTCGAGGGCCTTGAGGACCTCGCCCACGCTCGATCCCTCGACCGTGACCTCGCCGGCGCCCTTGGTCAGCGTGCGCAGCTGGGTCGGCACCCGCACGGTCACGCTCACGGCCCGTCGACCCCCTCGATGGTCGCCAGCGCCTCGCCGAAGGCCTCCAGCGACGGGGCGATGGTGGCGGTGGGCCCGACGTGCGGCGTCACCGCGTCGACCGTCTTCAACCCGTGCCCGGTGACGTAGGCGACCACCCGCTCGTCGGAGCGGACGACGCCCGCGGCAGCCAGCTTGGCCAGGGTCGCGACCGTCACGCCTCCCGCCGTCTCGGCGAAGATCCCCTCGGTGCGGGCCAGCAGCCCGATGCCCTCGACGATCTCGTCGTCGGTGACGGCCTCCAGCGCCCCACCGGTCGAGCGGACGGTGTCCAGGGCGTACCAACCGTCCGCCGGGTTGCCGATGGCCAGCGACTTGGCGATCGTCTCGGGTCGGACCGGACGGATGTGGTCGACCCCTTCGGCGAAGGCGGTGGCGACCGGGGCGCAACCGGTGGCCTGGGCCCCCGAGATGCGCACCTCGGGGGGCTCGGGGAGCAGGCCGACGTCTGCCCAGCTCGCGGAATCCCTTGTGGATCTTGGTCAACTGGCTCCCGGAGCCGACGGGCACCACCACGTGGTCAGGCGCCTGCCAGCCCAGCTGCTCGGCGACCTCGAAGGCGAGGGTCTTCGACCCCTCGGCGTAATAGGTGCGCACGTTGACGTTCACGAACGCCCACGAGGGGTGCTCCGCCGTCAGCTCGGCGCACAGCCGGTTCACGTCGTCGTAGTTGCCCTCGACGGCGATGAGGTGGCCGCCGTAGACCGCCGTGGTCACGATCTTGGCCAGCTCGAGGTCGTGGGGGATGAAGACGAACGACTCCATGCCCGGCCCGGGCGGCGTGGGCGGCCACGGCGTTGGCCAGGTTGCCGGTCGAGGCGCAGGCCGCCACCTTGAAGCCCAGCTGGCGCGCCTTGGTCAGCGCCACCGACACGACCCGGTCCTTGAACGAGCCGGTCGGGTTCACCGTGTCGTTCTTGATCCACACCTCCCCCAGCCCCAGCTCGGCGGCCAGCCGGTCGGCCCGGACGAGCGGGGTGAAGCCGGCCCCGAGGTCCACCGGCGGCGCGTCGGTCTCGACCGGCAGCAGGTCGGCGTAGCGCCAGATCGTGTCGGGGCCGGCGGCGATGCTCTCGGCGGTGACACGGGCGGCGATGGCCTCGTAGTCGTAGGTGACCTCGAGGGGCCCGAAACAGTAGTCACAGACGTGCAGGGCCTCGGCCGGATACGACGCGCGCGCATTCCCGGCACCGAAGGCCTTCTATGAAGGGCACAGCTCCTCCTCATCGCTCGGGCATTGGCACCTGGCGCCTCCCGCCTCTCGGCGGGTCCGGCGCTGGTTGTCGCGGCGTCGTAGGGCCCGGTCCCTCGACCGCTCTGGATGATGGCGATATCAATAGTGATCGACCGGCGCCGGCCCGTCAAAGCGGATAGGGCGCCACCGGCCGTGGTAGTGGATCATGGCGCCATGGTCGCCGGCCGGTCGCGGGCCTTCCACCACCGCGAGTTCTCGCTCGAGTCGCTCGCCGCGGCCAAGCGGGGCCGGCGGGTGTCGATATGCCTGCCGGCGCGCGACGAGGCGGCGACCGTGGGCACCATCGTGCGGTCGGTGCTGACCGGGCCGATCGCGGCGTCGGGTCTCGTCGACGAGGTCCTCGTCGTCGACGACGGGTCGACCGACGGCACCGCTCAGGTCGCCCGGTCGGCGGGGGCTCGGGTGGAGCGGGCCGCCGACGTGCTCGGCCAGCACGGCGGTGGTCCGGGCAAGGGCCAGGCGCTGTGGCGGGCGGTGGCTGCCAGCGAGGGCGACGTCATCGCCTTTCTCGACGCCGACGTGACCAACTTCCGGCCGTGGTTCGTCGCCGGGCTGCTCGGGCCGGTGCTGACCTACGACGACGTGGCTTTCGTCAAGGCCTTCTACGAGCGCCCCCTCGATGGGCAGGCAACTGGCGGGGGGCGCGTCACCGAGCTGGTGGCCCGGCCGCTGATCGCGGTGCTCCTGCCGCACCTGTCGGACATCGTCCAGCCCCTGGCCGGCGAGTGCGCGGCGCCGCGCGAGGTGCTCGAGCGCCTCCCGTTCGCGTCGGGCTACGGGGTGGAGATCGGTCTGCTGGCCGACGTCGGTTCGCGTTATGGCCTGGGCTCGATCGCCGAGGTCGACCTGGGCACCCGAGCCCACCGCAACCGCCCCCTGTCCGAGCTGGCACCGCAGGCCGTGGCCATCGTGCAGGTCGCCCTCGAGCGGGCGGGGATGACGGCCCGGGGGCAGGCCTCGGCGAACCTCGTCATGCCAGGTACCGCCCCGGTGACCGTCTCGTCTGGCGACCTTCCGCCACTCGTCGACGTGCCTGCCTACACGCGCCGCACCGCCTGAAGGGCGGCGAGGTAGCTGGCGACCTCGTCCTCCACGCATTCCAGGGTTCGGGTGATCGCCCGCTCCCGCCCGTGGCGCTCGACGAGCGAGACGACGGAGACGTCGCGGTAGCCGTCGTTGCTGTCGTGCCGGAGGGCAGGCAGGTCGCGGTCGACCACCTCACCCACGACGGCGAGCACGGGGACGTGGGCCTGGGCCGCCAGCTCGGTGACGCCGCCGACCACCTTGCCCCGGAACGACTGCTCGTCGAGAAAGCCCTCGCCGGTGACGACGAGCTGGGCCTCGCCGATCTCCTCGGCCAGGCCCACCGCCTCGGCGACCAGCTCGAACCCGGGGACCAAGGTGGCACCGAGGGCCGCCAGGCCGCCGGCGAGCCCGCCGGCGGCGCCGCTGCCCGGCAGCCGACGGACGTCCACGCCGTGCTCGTCCTCGTACACCTGGGCCAGGCGCTCGAGGCGGCGGCGCAGCAGGGCCACCTGGGCCGGGCTCGCTCCCTTCTGGGGCGCAAACTCCTGGGCGGCCTCGACGAACGTCGTCGTCACGTCGCACGCCACCACGAGCTCGACCCTGGCCAGGCGCGCGTGTGGCTCCAGCGCCCGGAGGGCGCCGAGCCCGCCGTCGGTCGTCGCCGATCCCCCCACGCCGACGATCACCCGACGCGCTCCGGCGGCGACGGCGGCCGCGATCAGCTGTCCCGTCCCGGTGGTGGAGGCCGCCACCGGGTCGTTTCGCCGCGGCCCCACCCGCCAGCTCCAGGCCCGAGGCGCGGGCCATCTCGACGACGGCGGTCCTGTCGTCCAGATGCCACTCGGCCACCACCGCCTCGCCGAGCGGACCTTGCACGGACGTGCGGCGGGTCCTCCCGCCCAGGGCGTCGAGGATGCCCTCGCCCCCGTCGGCCATGGGCACCTGGGCGCAGCTCCACCCCCGCGACGCACCGGCCCGGGCGGCGGCCGCCGCCACCTCGCTGGCCGCGGCAGTCCCCCTGAACTTGTCCGGAGCGGCCACGAGGTGGGGCACGGCGCCATCGTGCCCGACGGGTCGACCGGCGGGCGACCGCGGCCGGGGCCGGGCCCGCGAGGACGTCGGGCGGTTGTCTGGTTCCATTGCAGGTAGGTCCCGCCCACGGCGGAGTCGCCGGCGGCGGAGCCGGTAGGGTCCGGGGCATGGGCGGACCGGAGCTGGTCATCGTCTCCAACCGAGGTCCGCTGTCCTTCTCGCTCGACGACGACGAGCAGCTCGTCGCCCGGCGGGGCGCCGGCGGGCTGGTGTCGAGCCTCAGCCCCCTGGTTGCCGGGACCGACACCATCTGGATCGCGGCGGCCATGGGCGAGCACGACCGGGCGGCGGCGGAACGCGGGCTGATGGAGATCGAGGGCTTCCGCCTCCAGTCGCTGGCCCTCGATCCCGATCGCTATCGCATGGCATACGACGTGGTGTCGAACGCCACCTTGTGGTTCCTCCATCACGGACTGTTCGATCTCGCCCGCCGGCCGCGTCTCGACCGGCGCTGGCTCGAGGCATGGACCGCCTATCAGCAGGTGAACACGGCGTTCGCCGACGCCGTGGTCGAGACGGCCCCCGAAGGCGCAACCGTGCTCGTGCAGGACTACCACCTGGCCTTGGTCGGCGCCGGGCTCGCACGCCGTCGTCCCGACCTGCGGGCAGTGCACTTCACCCACACGCCGTTCTCCGATCCCAGCGGCATCCGCATACTGCCGTCGGCGGTGGCCGAGGAGCTCCTCGCCGGGATGGCGGCTCACGTGTCGTGTGGATTCCACGCCCCTCGCTGGGCGCAGGCTTTCGAGGCGTGTTGCGTCGAGGTACTGGGCAGCGTGCCGCCGACGTTCGTGGCGCCACTCGGGCCCGACGCCGAGGACCTCGATCAGGTCGCCAGCTCGGAGGAGAGCGACAGGTGGGACGGTTGGCTGACGTCGCTGCTGGGTGATCGTCAGATGGTCCTGCGCGTGGACCGGGTCGAGCTGTCGAAGAACGTCCTGCGCGGGTTCCTTGCCTTCGACGAGCTGCTCGCCGCTCATCCCGAGCTGCGGGAGCGGGTGACCTTCGTAGCCCTGGTGTACGCCTCCCGCCAGGGCCTGCCCGAGTACCTCGCCTACCGGACCGAGGTCGAGCATCTTGCGAGCCAGGTCAACCACAGGTGGGCGACACCGGGCTGGATGCCGATCGTGCTCGATATCACCGACAACTATCCGCGCTCGGTCGCCGCGCTCCGCCGGTACGACGTGCTCCTGGTCAACCCGTTGCGCGATGGGCTCAACCTCGTCGCCAAGGAGGGGCCGATCGTCAACACCAACGACGGGCTGCTGGCCCTCTCCCGTGAGGCCGGGGCGTGGGCGGAGCTGAGCGAGGCGGCGTTGGAAGTCAACCCCTTCGACGTCGCTGGCACCGCCGACGTCCTGGCGACCGCCCTGACCATGTCGTCGGCCGAACGAGCCGAGCGGTCGGCGGCCATCCGAGCGGTCGCCGGACGGCGGTCGCCGAGGGACTGGCTCGACGACCAGCTGGCTGCCGCCGAGGCCTGAGGAGCGCGGCGGCCGTCAGCTCGCCGCCAGCCAGCCCAGCAGGGAAGCCACCCCCTCGGGACCGTCGACGACCAGGTCGGCCGCGCCCCGCAGCTCCGGTGGGATCTCGGCGCTGGCCGCGGCCACCTTGCAGGTGACCATTCCCTCGGCCGCCAGCCGGTCGAGAGCGGCGAAGGCCGCCAGGTCTCCGCGGTCGTCGCCGACGAAACACGCTGCACGGAGCCCACTGCACAGCTCGGTGACGACAGTTCCCTTGTCCGCCGGCAGCGGGGGACGAAGCTCGACGCTCATCTTGCCGGGGTGCAGCTCGAGGTCGGTCTCCCGCGCCATCTCCTCGGCGAACGACCGTGCCCACCCGGCGTTGGCGGTCGCCGTGCGCCAGTGGAAGGCGACACCGAGACCCTTGTGCTCCACCAACGTCCCGGCTGGAGCTGCAGCCCGCGCGGCCCGTTCCACCCGATCCACCACGGGTCGCCACCGTTCCGCCTCGGGGCGGGCGTGAACGACGCCACCGCTTCCTGCCCACTCCAGGCCGTAGAGGCCCGATGCCAGCACGCCCGGGCCGTGGCCGGCAGCGCCTCGTCCGAGCCCGAGACGCTCGACGAGAAACCCTGCCGGGCGGCCGGAGATCACCGCCACCCGGCGATACCGGCCGGCCAGCCGGTGGAGGGCGTCGAGGGCCGCCGGGAGCGGTCGGGCCTCGCCCGGGTCGTCGACGATGGGTGACAGCGTCCCGTCGAAGTCGACCAGCACGCCGCCCTGGTCCGGATGCTCGCGCAGCTCCGTGAGGGAGGCCACACCGAAGTCGGGCACCGCCACCTTGGGTCTGGGGCCGGACCGCTCGGGACTCAGCGGACCGACGAGCTCGTCGAGTGGGCCGTGGTCGTGGTGTGGGCCGTGGTGGACGTGGTCGAGGCGCCGGACGCCGGCGCGCCCTGCCCCGCGAGGTCGGGGCCGACGACCACCACCACGTTCGCGGCCTGGGCGTTGGCGACCGGTGACGGCGTGGGAACGGGCATCACGGTGGCCGGAGCGAGGCCGAGGGCGGTGGCCACTGCTCCCGCCTCGCTGGCGAAGCCGGGGAGGAACAGGACTGCGGAGGACGCCGCCGTCGTGGTTGTGTTCGTCGGCGCCAGGACGTTGTAGCCCGCCTTGCGCAGGGTGTCGGAGACCTTGGCGCCCGCCCCGCCGGTCTTGGTGCCGTTGGCCACCAGGGTCTTGACCTGCGCCGGTGGGCGGGCGGCCGCCGTCGTGGTGGGCGCGGGGGCCGTCGTCGTCGTGCTCGAGGCGGCCGGGGCGGCGGCGACCGACGCGGCGGATCCGCCCTGGGGCCGTCCCACCGTGTGGAAGAGGACGACGCCGATGACGACGCCGACGACGACGAGGGCTACGCCCCGTACCACCCGGACCGGCGGAACCTCGTGATGCGGGTCTCCTCCACCCAGGTCCCCGCCGCTGCTCATGGCGAGGGTGGCTCTCCCGCCGAGGAGCCCTCGTAGCGGGCCTTTCGGCGGCGATCACGACGTCGTCGCAGGCGAAGGACGACCAGCGGGTCGTAGGCCGCCGCCTCGCGGGACTCGAGCAGCTGACCCAGGAGCTGGTAGTACCGACCCGAGGACATCTGGAACCGTCGCTCGATGGCGGCGCGCTTGGACCCCGGCTCGATCCACCAGCTGCGCTCGAAGTCGAGGATCGCCCGGTCCCGATCGGAGAGCGCCATCCACGGCAGCCTGCCAATACTGCCGCCGAGAATCAAGCACTTCGCCCCCGGGGCCGAGGAGGCCCCCGGTACGCTGGCCTATCGCCGCCGGTGTGGCGCAGTTGGTAGCGCAGGCGACTTGTAATCGCCAGGTCGTGGGTTCGAATCCCACCGCCGGCTCGGAGAATTGCTAGGCGACCGACGGCGGCGGCCCGAAATCGGCGCGTGGACGGCAGCCGGAAATGGGGGCGTCAGCCAGCGTGGTCCGGAAACGCCGAAGGACATCGGCAGCTCAAGCTGTGCGAATCCTCGCCAACTATGGATGCTGGGCGATGAACGGGCCTTGCAGCGAACAGGCCCCGAGCGTACGCTTCCAGATCGAAAGGAGCGTCCAGGTGTTGCTCGAGCTCGCTCGGGGCAATGAGCCGTTACGAATCTCGGGAGTCGCTGGCTGAGCAAAATATCGACCGGATGAATCGGATAGAGCCGTCGACTGCTCAGAGCGTCCTCCCTGCGGCCCGTACAGGACGCCGCGTCAAGCCGACAGTGGCCGAGGTAAGTCTCGTCAGTAAGGATCTCGTTGTAGGGCACGCGGATCGGCTGCCACGGCTGGCATCGTACGGAAAACAGTTCGACACCGAGTCGGGCGGGGATCGCCCGGAGTAGGTCGAACATGGCCGCATCGCGAGGGCCATCGTCGGCATGCGCCGACGAACGGGGCGGCCAGTGAACGAGGGATGAAGACGGCGGTGCTGTGACGAACTGGCGCATCATCCTGGTAGGCGGCACGATCTGGCCGAAGGGAGAGTCCAAGACATGTCCAGGACGTAGGCGAGCAACCTGGTGCTGATAGTGGCTCGCTCGGAGTCATCGACCGGTATACCTGCAGTCTAGTGTGAGCTTCTTCGGTGCTGCTTTAGGCCGACGTCTCGCCAAGCCCGACGCCGAAGCGCTCCGCTTGATAGCGGCACGGTCGTCCAGCAACCAGTACATCTGTTGCGATAGCCCGTCTTCGAGGTTGACGTCGCCGAAGATCTGCCGGGAGAAAGGTCATCACCGGTCAATCGAGATTGCCGATGTGATGACCTGCAGCCTGGCATATCTCCGAACGAATTCTTCACGCCGCGCCATCTGCGATTGAGGAGGTCGGCTGCGCCATCCCGCTCAATGAGATAGGCCCGGTAGGCCTTCGATTCCCTCGTGGCCGAGTACAACAACGATCGGCCCAACCAGGCCATCGGCAACTGCACTCCGGCCGAGCGCTTCGCCGCTCAGGACGACCGCCGGACCCGTTGCCGGTCGAGCGGTCCGCCATAGCCAACCGACGCACCGGCGACGACTGGGTCACCCGTACCGTGGCCGCCGACGGCATCATCTCGGTAGCCTGGCAGGTCCTCAGCGTCGGCAAGCACTACGGGGGTACCGTCGTCGACGTCCACGTCACCGACCAGCTGCTCGACATGTGGTCGGGCAACGCCCTGATCAAGACCGTCCTCCGAGAATCGAAAGAGGAATCCGCAAGAAGCGAGCCCAGCGATCCCGCCAGTCCTAACCGGAGGTGTCCGCCCATCACCCGAGACGCTTTTGTAACCCCTGAGGTGAGACTGCACACCGGCTCGAAGAATCCCGCTCGGAGAAGTACCAGGTCGATGGCTTCCACTCGCTGACACACCTCTCGCCCATGTCAAGGTGCTGCCGGCCGCAGCAGATCGTCAGAGCCGGGCGCCTTCGTAGGTGGTGACATCGGCGCCCGAGTTGTAGGCGGCATGCCATTCGTCCATCCAGGTCGGTAGCACCTGATGGGCCGGGTCGTGCCGCGGCATCTGTGATCTCGCCAGGTGCCGAACCATGGTCCGAAGGTCGCCGCCGGGCACGTGGCTCAGCAAGGACGGGCGGTCGCCCTGATGCCGGCTCGACAGCCGATGCGTGGCCTCACCCAACCAGAGGCCGCTCGGTCCGATGGCGGTCGTGGAGATATGGCGGTCCTCGAGGGGCACGTGCTCCTCGATACCGGCGAGAACGAGCTTGTACATGCGGGTGACGTGGCCGAACACCTTGGGCGCCTTCCGGATCCGGTACCAGGGGTCCGGGGTGAGGTGGTGGTGGATGAGCAGGGCGGAGCTGCGGTGCTCGATCTCCTCGATGAAGTGCCACATCAACATCGTCCCGACCCGTTCGTCGCCGCCTTCGAACAATGGATGGCGGTTGTCCAAGATCATCTTGAACAGAGGAGTGAACGTGGCCTCGAGGTCGGCGATGTAGGCGAGGTGGAACTCGACGTCCTCCCGCTCGAGCAGGTGGTCATAGGCCGCGTCGGCGGCGGCAGAGGTCTCTTTGAGCCCGGGGTACTGGTCGATCATGGCCTTGGCGTGTGCCCGGTGGGCGCGAGCGTGCTGGGCTTCCTGGCGAGTGAAGGCGTCGGCCTCCTCGGCGACGGTCGGGTCCGTCATGCGGGGAATCGCCTGCCGAATGGCCGAGATGATGTAGCGCTCGAAGGCGATGACGAGGAAGGTGAACGTGTTGCCGAACAGCCCGAAGCTCGGGTTGGCGGGCTGCCACTGGAACGGGACAGTGGCGTCGATCTGGAACTTGGGGCGCCGGACCGTGAGCTCCGTCATGACCTTCCTAGCGTTACACGCTTGTCGCCCTCGTGGGGGCTCCTTCTCAGACCACGACTACGACGGCCGCCGACCGCACGTGGCGGCAATGCGATCGGCGAGCCAGCTGGCCGGCTGCAGATAGTCGGCCTCGAGGACCAGGACCATGGCGTCGCGGCCGAGCCCCTCGTCGGAGCTACGCGACCAGCTGTGCAGGCAGGTCCGAACCGCCTCACGCACGTCGTCCAGTCGGTCCGCGCCGTTCGCCGCTGACGGGTACTCGGGCCACCTCGGCGATGCGGCGAGCTGCGCTGAGGCGGGCAGATCGTCGAGATCGGCGAGCAGTTGCGCCGACTCGGCGATCCGCGCCCGTACGTCCTGGGCGGACAGGACGATGGCGGCCTCGGCGAACGGACAGCGGTTGCGCGCCTGGTGCATACGGGCGAGCAAGGTCACGAGGCTGGCCGTGGACGCGAGCTGGGTCGCCCCGCTCGCAAGCCCTGCCCACGCCACTGCAGGCAGAACGCGTCGGCTGGCGACTGGCCAAGCTGCTGATCGCGAGGTCGAATGTCTCGTTGGACCGCTCGATCGCCTCACGCGCCACCTTTGCCTGGCGCTCGACGAGCCCGTCGTCGACCGGCCCGCTCGTGATGCGGTTGTACGCGGCGACGAGGTAGTCCGACGCCGCCCGCAGCGCCGCGGTCACGGTCGTGCTGATGGCAGCCGTGACCCCACGCGGCCAGAGCAGCGCGCTCATCACCAGTGCGACGGTCAAGCCGACGCTAACGGTGAGCAGGCGGGACCCCGCGGTGAGGAAGTGCGTCGGGTCGTAGAGCTCGTAGAGCGCGATCACGAACAGCGTGAACGACGCCTGTGAGGCGACAACCGACCGAGCGCCGGGGGCCCAAGCCGCGAGGAAGGCGAGAATGGGCAACAGCGCCCACGTGGCGGCGTCGCTATCCTCGATGAGCGCGACCGCGCCGATGCCGAGCGCAAACCCGATCATGGTTCCGGCGAACGCCCGGGCGATGACCTTCTGCGTCGCGCGGGCGTCGAGACGCAACACGCTCACGACACCCAACACGACCCAGAACCCATGCTCCAGGTCGACAAGGTCGGCGACGAAGACACCGAGACCGACCGCGATCCCCGTGCGCACGCTGTTGCGCAGCCACGGCGAGTCGACGTGGAACTGAGCCCTGAGCGCATCGCCTAGTCCGCGGCGGTGTTGCCGGAGCGCAACGCCGCCGTACGTGGCCACGGCCTTCGGGTCGGGTGGGGCACCTACAGCGCCGCGGACGTCGGTGGCGATCAGCTGCGTCTGGAGCGCGATGATCCGTACTCTGAAGCTGTCATGGAGCGTCCTCGCGATGGCGTCACTTTGACCGCGCGCGAGCCCTTCGCTCGCGTAGGCCTCGGTGCTCGTAGTGTGTTGCTCGCGCGCCGCGTTGAGCGCCGAGGCTACCGGTGGTTCGGCGCCAGCTCGTATTGCCCGGACGCACGCTGCGAGCATCTGCTCGCACGTCGCCAGCAGCGATCGGTCGATCGAGCTGGCGCGGCGCTCGGTCGCTTCGGCGACCCATGCGAGAAAGGTCTTCAGGCGGTCGATGCCGTCGACGACCAGCATGAGGGACCGGTCGCGCGACGTCGCGGCGCCGGGTCGCAACAGGTAACCGTCGTACGCGGCATCAACCTCCGCGGCGGCGGCCTCGAAGGCCTTGGCGGCGGCGTTCGGGTTGTCGCCGTCCGTCTGCATCGATTCGGCCCAGAGGGCGCGGATCAGCGCGGCGGCAGCCTCGAGCGCTCCGGCCACCCGGAGGCGGAGGTTGCTCCGGGCATATCGCGGCCACAAGAGCATCGCTGCGGCGATCGCCAGCGCGGATCCCGTCGACCAGCCGATCAGCTCGTTCGGGATCTCGGAGACGGCGGGCGTGGCCGTCAACGCGATGACGAGCGGCATCAGGAGTGCGAGCCCCGCGGCGGCGACGTAGCCACGCAGTACGCCGGCATACGTCAGTGCGAACGCGCCGAGGGCGCCAACCAGCACGCTCGTCCAGCCCCAGTAGGCGGCGAGCGATCCGATCACGAGCATCACGAGCCCGGCGAGCGCGGTCAGCAGGTAAGCCGCGAACCGGTGGGGCATCGGCCCACTGAAGTCGGCGAAGAGGAGCAACGCAAAGACCGCGAACGCGGCCTCCAGCGCCCCACTGCGGCGATCGAGGCCGTGCTCGACGACCCAGTACGCGACGGGCAGCACGATCGCGATGCGGGCCGCCCGCCGCAGGTTCGCTCGCTCAGGATCACCCACCTCCCGACATTGTCCCAAACAAACGGGTCGCTGGCGCAGGTTGTGTGCTCTGCGCTGGCCAGGACCGGTGAGGAAGTTCGTTCAGCGGGGCCACGAGCAGGACCGACGTCGGTTGTCGGTTCGCAACGCTAGAAGACGAACGGGATCAGCATCTTGGTCGACCGCCGGTACTCAGGGTAGGTGTCGGGAAACTGCTTCGTCATGTACCGCTCTTCCATGACGGCGCTGTAGACGAAGTACGCGCCGAGCAGTGCCGCCGCGATCAGCCAGTACCAGCTGACTGCGACAGAGGTGCCGACCATGGCAACGAGGATGCCCGCGTAGATGGGGTGACGAATCGTCCGGTACGGGCCGGTCGTCACGAGGTCGGGATCGACCTTCTGCGACATCGGGCTTCCCCAGTTGCGTCCCAGGTACGCCCTGGCCCAGATGGCCAGAGCCAGTCCCGCCACAAAGATGGCGAGGCCGACGCCCTGCAGCCACGGATCGTTCGTGACCGTCTGGCCCTTGAATGCTCGAGCGCGCACCAGGAGCAGAACGACGAGCACGAAAGCCACTCGGATGCAGACCGGGCCGCCCCGTTGAACGCGTCCGGCCTTGACACCGAGGGAGGCGGCGAGCCAGTAGACCCAGAAGGCGGCCCAACCGACGAGGATGACCAGTGCGACAGCGTGCAGAGGCGGCCATGATACGGCCGCCCGGTCAGCGCGCCCCCGCGGACTCCGCCGAGCGGGCCCCGAGACCCTCAAGGAGCTGGTCCACGATGCGCCCGACCGACTGCTCGTCGACCGGCTCACCCAGGATCAGCAGCCGCTGGAAGACGATGCCCACCGGTGCGTCGAGCGCCAGGTCGACGTCCAGATCCGGGCGCAGCTCCCCTCTCGCCATCCCCTCCCGGAGGATCTCCTCCAGCACAGCCCGACGGGGCGCGACCAGGTCCCTCCTGAAGACCTCGGCCAGCTCCTGGTTGCGACTGATCTCGGCCAGCAGCGGCGCCACCAGGCGGCCGTCGGGGCCACTCATGGCCGCGATCAGGCCGACGAGGAACTCGGTGAGATCACCGCGCACGCTCCCCGTCCGAGGAGTCGGCATCTGCTCGATCGCGCGCGCATCCAGGGCCTCGATGATGAGGGGCGTCTTCGAGGGCCAACGGCGGTAGACGGTGGCCTTGCCGACTCCGGCTCGGGTGGCCACCGCCTCGATCGTGGTGGCTCCGAAGCCCACCTCGCCCAGCAGCTCGATGGTGGCGTCCAGGATGGCCCGGTGGGCAGAGGCGCTCCGGGGACGCCCAGGGCTTCTCCGCTCCGTCGAGGACGCGACGCTCGTGATCACCCGCGTACCCCCGTCGCAGTGGGCAGCGACGCGGTCGTCGAGCCGTCCCCGTCCGGTGCGACCTCCGCCTGCTCCGCCTGCTCTGGCGGGCGACCCTCAGGCGAGTCTGCATCGGGATCGGTCCCGCCCCGCGCCGGCAGGAAGATGATCACCACCAGGATTCCTAGCACCGCAAACCCGCAAGCCACGACCATGGCCATGTGCATGCCGTGCACGAAGCCGTGATCGGCGGCGCCCGCCAGGGCCTGCCCCAAGGTGCCGCCGGCCCGATGGGCCACCTCCAGGGCGCCGCCCACCGAGCTGCGAATGATCTGGGCAACCCACGCGGGGACGGCGTGGCCGGCCATCACCGCGTCCACCGAGGATCGGTAGCCGGCCGAGAGCACGCTGCCGATGATGGCCACCCCGAGGGCGCCGCCGACCTGCAGGAGGGTGCTGTTCATGGCCGAGCCGGCCCCCGCCTGGGCCCGTGGGAGGCTGCCCATGATCGACTCGGTGGTGGGGGCCATGGTGAGACCGAACCCCAGGCCGAGGATGGCGAGCGGCCCCAGGACCCCGCCGACGAAGGTGGCACTGGCCGAGGCCGTCGCCAGCCAGGCCAGACCGCCGGCGATCAGGAGGAGCCCGGTGCTGACCACGACCTTGGTGCCCAGCCGCCGCACGAGTGGGGTGGAGGCAGGTCCGGCGATGAGGAGCAGGAGGGCCAGAGGGATGAAGGCGACGCCCGTGCCCAGGGCCGAGTAGCCGAGCACGAACTGCAGGTACTGGGTGAGCACGAAGAGCATCCCGTACAGCGCCAGCACGACGAGCGCGACCGCCCCGCCGGCGGCGCTGAAGCGGCGGTTGCGGAAGAAGCGGAGATGGATCATGGGATGGTCCGTGTGCAGCTCCCAGGCGAGGAACAGGCCGAGGATGACCAGACCGACCGAGACACCGACGAGCACCCGGTCGGAGTGCCAGCCCGTCGTCGGCGCCTCGATGATTCCCCACAGCAGCACGGCGAGGCCGACGGTGGAGAGGAAGGCACCGACCAGGTCGAGGCGGGGCGCGGCGGGATCGGCGGAGTTGGGCACCAACAGGGCTGCGGCGATCATCCCGACGACGATCACCGGCACGTTGATGAGGAACACCGAGCCCCACCAGAAGTGCTGGAGCAGCAAGCCGCCGGCGATGGGACCCACGGCGATACCGACGCCTGCCACACCGGCCCATATCCCGATGGCCTTCTCCCTCTCGTGGGGCTCGACGAAGACGTTGGTGAGGATCGACAGCGTCGCCGGCATGACCAGTGCTCCCCCCACCCCCATGAGCGCCCGCGTGACCACGAGGATGTCCGGCGACCAGGCGAAGGCCGAGAAGGCCGATCCTCCACAGAAGACGCCCAGTCCGACGAGCAGGACCCACTTGCGCCCGAAGCGGTCGCCCAGGCTGCCGGCGGTGAGCAGCAGCCCTGCGAACACCACCGTGTAGGAGTCGATGATCCACTGCAGCTGGCTGAAGGACGCGTGCAGGTCCCGGACGAGGGTCGGGAGGGCGACGTTCAGGATCGTGTTGTCCAGCCCGATCATGGCCAGGCTCACGCACAGCACGGCCAGGACCCACCACCGCCGCCTGGACCGATGGGGCCCGTCCGGGGAGAGAGCTGCGAGCTGGCGCTCGAGGGCAACGGGGCTGGTCACGGCGGTCGTCCTTTCCCAGCGAATACGAAACGAGCCGAACTCGTATTATTTACCACATCTGGGGCGGGGTCATGTGCGGATCTGGCTGTGACATCGGTCGCAGGCGGCGTCCCGTCGCCCCGCGGTCAGCGGCGATCAGGCGGGCGAGGCCATCCGGCCGCCGGTGCGATTCCAGATCTGGTCGAAACCGGCGTCGTGGCCAGCCAGCCCCGTGCCCACGCTCGACCGGATGGGGAACAGGACAAGATTGACGGTACGTTGTCCGCCATGCGGTTCGGGATCGATGTTGCGCAACAACGCATGCCGTGGGACGAGATCGTCAGCCGGGTGCAGTTCGCCGAAGGGCTCGGCTTCGACGGGGCGTGGGGATTCGATCATTTCCAACCCATGTACGGCGAGGGCCCCGGCGAAGCCTTCGACGGTATGACGACGCTGGCCGCGCTCGCCGGTCAGACCTCGACGATCCGGCTCGGGCTGCTCGTCACGGGCGTCACGTACCGACATCCGTCGGTCTTCGCCGCGCAGGCCGTCACGGTCGATCACGCGTCTCACGGGCGATTGGAGCTCTCCCTCGGCGCCGCATGGTTCGACCCGGAGCACCACGCCCTGGGCATCCCGTTTCCTCCAGCGTCCGAACGGTTCGACCTCCTCGAGGACGCCCTCGAGGTGGTCACGCGATTGACCACCGGCGAGCGGGTGTCCTACACGGGGAAGCTCGTGTCGCTCGAGAACGCGCAGCTGCGACCGCTTCCCGTCCAGAGGCCCCATCCTCCGCTGTGGATCGGAGGCAACGGTCCGCGCCGCACACTGCCGCTGGTCGCTCGCTACGCCGACGTGTGGCACAGCTTCGGGACGCCGAACTCGCTGCGGGAGTCAAGCAACCGGGTCGACGAGCTCGCCGCCGCCGCCGGCCGAGATCCCTCGCAGATCCTGCGGGCTGGGTCGCTGTCGCTGTCGGACGACTCGGACACCGTGCGCCGCTACATCACCAAGTGGATAGACAGCGGATGGGACTACCTCGTGTGCGGTTGGCCGGAGGAAGGGCGCGGTCGGGTGGAGGAGTTCGCGACCGACATCGTGCCGGAGTTCGCCTGAGGACCGTCTTTCGAGCCGTCGAGCGCGGGCGCGCGCCGAGCCCTCAGCGCCGAGGGCTCGTCGGGTCCCTGGCTTCTCGGGGCCCGGCCGCGGTGAACTGCGTCCCGGGCGGGTCGACCGCCCAGTCGGGTGGGTGTCCCCAGCTGTCCTCGTAGACGAGCTCTCGCATCGGGCGCCGACGCACGGGACCGTGGTGACCCACCGGCTTGCCGATGGTGATGGTCCCCGCCACGAAGGTCCCATCGGGGATGCCGAGCAGGTCCCGCAGCTCCGACTCGACGGCGAACTGCCAGCTCGAGAAGGCACCGCCGTACCCGAGGGCGCGGGCGGCGAGCAGCACGTTCTGGCACGCCGGATAGATGGAGGCCCCCTCGATCGGCATGGGGTCGCGGTATCGCACGAGGCACGGCAGGATCAGCACGGGCACCCGTTCGAACTCGTCGACGAAGTGCTGCATCGTGCGCGCCATGCGAGCCTTCGGTGAGGTGTCCAGCTGGCCAGAGCCGGTGTCGTAGCCGTCGTCACGGCGCTTCGAGCCCCAGATCCGCCGGGCGCCATCGCCGATCAGCTTCTTCGCCGCCTCGGCTCTGGGGCCGTCGGTCAACACGACGAAGCGGAACGGTTGCCGGTTGGAGCCGCTCGGTCCTCGCGTCGCCGCGAACAGCATGGCGCGCAGGGCCTCCCGCGGAACCGGTTCGTCGCGGTAGCGACGCACCGCTCGGGTCGTCGTCAGGCCCTCCAACAGCCCCACGGCGTCGGAGGGAAGGGACGTCGCCGCCAGGCGGGCGGCGTCGCCGTCAGGGGTGCTCATAGACCTGGCACCGTACCGCCTCGAACGCGGTCCTGCCGGGCGACCGAGCGATCGGATCACGCACCGCTCGCACCCGTCAGAGGTCGAGGACCAGGTCAGTCAGAGGCTGAGAACAGCAGATGAGAGCGTTGCCTGAGCCGGGCTCCTCGATGGGGTCGGGCTGGTAGCTCACCCTTCCGCTCACCAGCCCACTCTCGCAGGTGTGGCACACGCCTGTGCGACACGACCATCTCACGGGGATGTCACAGGCCTCGGCCAACTCGAGCAGGCTCAGGAAGGCGGGGTCCCAGGGCACGGCCAGGTTGCTGCGACTGAAGGAGATAGTCGGCCCGCTCCCAGGAGATCCGTCCGGTTGGTGCGGTGGCCGCTCGGGCGACGCGATCACTCCAGGCGTTATCGAGTCGCTCGGCCCGAAGATCTCGGTGCTCATCCGGTCGGGAGTGATGCCCCGCGCCGCCAGGGCCGCGCCGAGGTCGTGCATGAACGGGGCGGGTCCGCAGAGGTAGAAATCAGCATCGGTGGGCACGCCGGCGTCGTCGAGGACCTGTGCGGTGAGGCGCCCCGCTACGTCGTAGTCCTCACCGCCGCGGTCGTGCGGTCCGGGGCTGCTGTAGCACAGGACGCGGTGCGCATCCGAAAGCCTGGCGAGCAGACCGCGGACCTCCTCGGCAAAGCTGTGCTCTCGACCATTGCGAGCGCCGTGGACCCACCACACCTCTCGCTGAGAGCGCTCGCGCAGCCAACGCGTGCAGCATCGCTAGCACGGGGGTGGCACCGACCCCTGCGCTGATCAGGACGACAGGTCCGTCGCCGGGCTTCAGCACGAAGGCGCCTCTCGGAGCGCCGGCCTCCACGGTGTCACCGACTCGCAGCCGAGTATGCAGATAGCCGCTGGCGGCGCCGTGCGCCTCCCGCTTGACACTGATTCGGTAGCCGTCGCCGTCAGGAGGGCCGGAGAGCGAGTAGCTGCGAAGCAGAGGAGCCGCCTCGGAATCGGGCCGCAGACGGATCGTCAGGAACTGGCCGGGCCGAGAAGGAGTAGGACCCGGGTGATCCAAGGGAGCAAGGCGGATCGACATCACGGTCGTGCTCTCCCGGTTGATGCCGACCACGCTGAATCGTCGGAGCCCGGCCCAGGCGAGCGGGGGTCCGGCCGCCGGGTTGAGTGCCTCGTTCCCAGAGATGCTGGGATCCTGATCGAGCAGAGCCTGGAAGGACCCCCGCCAGCCCTCACTCAAGGCCGGGATGCGAAGCGCACGAGCGAGACTGCGCACGCGGGTGGCGGGGCAGGTAGAGCAGGCCGTCTATCTCGGCGACGGTCATGGCTTCGGGGCCGGTAGCGACTTTCACAATGGCGTCGCCGGCCTGGACCTCCCCTTCCTGCAGCACTCGGAAGTAGAACCCCGGACGGCGGTGGGCGACGAGCAGCGCCGGCATCTTGGGCTCGTTCATCCGGATCCCGACCCGGTAGCACGTCACGCGTGGCTGGGTGACCTCCAAGAGTGCGGCGCCGATGCGGTACTGGTCGCCGATGCAGACCTCGTCGTCAGGAAGGCCCTCGACCGTGAAGTTCTCGCCGAACTGCCCGTAGGTGAAGTCGTCCCGGCCGAGGTTCTCCTGCCAGTAGCGGTAGGACTCGATCTGGTAGACGAACACCGCACGCTGCTCTCCGCCGTGTCCGGCCAGGTCACCCTGCCCGTCGCCATCGATGTTCAGACGCCGCACCATCCGGCTGCCGTCTACCGGGTCCTTCCATATCCCCGTGTGGACGATCCTGCCCTGCCACTCGACGTCCTTCGGGAGACCGACGTTGACCGAGAGGAGCCGCGGCATCCATCCCAGTATGCGACCCGAGGCGGCCCATTGCAGGAGTAGGGAGGTCTGGTACAGGATTCCAGGTGATCCGCCGGGGTCCGCGGCACCGAACAAGGACACGACGACCCAGCCGAACCGATCTGAACAGGGGGCACCCGTGGGCGCTGAGGACAACATCAAGACCGTGCAATCCGCGTACGAGGCGTTCGGCCGCGCTGACATTCCAGCCCTCCTCGAGGCCCTGACCGAGGACGTCGACTGGGCGGCGGACACCAGCTCCACGGCGGCGCCCTGGTACGGGGTCCGTCGGGGCAAGAAGGAGGTCGCAGCCTTCTTCGAGGCCTTCGGGTCGGAGATGGAGGTCAACGAGTTCACCCCGCTGACCTTCGCTGGCAACGAGGACTCGGTGCTGACGGTCGTGCACTGCCGGACCCGGTCCAGGAGCACAGGGAAGTCGACCGATATGAACCTGCACCACTACTTCAGGTTCCGTGACGGTCGCATCTCGTACTACCGGGGGACCGAGGACACCGCCCAGTCGGAGGAGGCCCTGCGGCCGTAGCCGGCACTGAGCCCCCCCGGCACCGGCCTAGGGGTAGATCCGCTCGCCGGCCTCGAGCATGGCCACGAACTTCGCCAGCCGCTGCGCCCGCGTCTCGGGCTTCTTCGCGTCCTGGAGGCGGTAGAGGATCGCGTAACGGTTCTGGCTGTTGAGCTCGGCGAAGAACGCCTTGGCCTTCGGGCGGGCGTCGAGCTCCCGCTGGAGGTCGTCAGGGACGGTGCTGCCACGCTGGCCCTCGTACGCCGCTTTCCACCGGCCGTCCTCCTTGGCCCGCTGGACCTCGGCAAGCCCGGCCGGACGCATCCGGCCCTCGGCGATCAGCCGCTCGGCCTTGTCGCGGTTGTTCTGCGACCATCGGCTCCGGGATCGCCTCGGGGTGAACCGCTGGAGGAAGCACCGCTCGTCGAGCGGCTCACGGCGACCGTCGATCCATCCGAAGCACAGGGCGCTGTCGAGCACCTCGGGGTAGCGGACGCTGTCGATGCCGGCGCCCTTCTTGGCCATCCTGATCCACAGACCCTCGGAGCTGGCGTGGTTGTGCTCCAGCCACTGCTCCCACTCGGTGGTGGAGGCGAAGGCGTGCTGCGGGAGATGGTCCTCGGGGCCCACCGAGCGACAGGTTAGTTGCCGGTGAGCTCGGCACGATGGCGCTGCATCGGCGAGCGCTGCTCCAGGACGTCGTCGAGCACGACGTCGTGCGCGGCGAGGCGACGAATGTCGCCGTCGCGCACGACGGCGGCGTGGGGAGCGCTGAGCACCGCCAGCCGATCGAGGGTCTGCTTGGCCCGCAGCTCCTGGATGATCCCGATGGCGGCGTTGGCGACCAGCACCACCCCGAAGAGGGCGTCCTGGAACGGCCCCACGATGAGAATGACGACAAGAAGGACACCGAGGATCGGCGTTGAAGCGCGTGAAGATGTTGGCCCGGAGGATCTGCGCGACGGTGCGCGACGGCGCGGCCGGCACCTCGTTGACCTCGCCCCTCGAGACACGATCCCGGACGGCCGCTTCGTCCAGGCCGACCAGGTGATCGACGACCGGCCCTCCCGGGGCGGTCTCGGTCACGTCCCCCCTGCCGCCGACCACGGGCAGCGATTGTAGGCCGGCCCCCCGAGTGACGGCCGTCGGCGCCGTCTCGCCTAGGCTCGTTCGCGCCATGGACTGGGCCACGATCGCATCGGCGGCCACGGCCGGCGGGACGCTGGTCCTCGCCATGGCCACCTTCTACTCGGTGCGCTCGGCCAACATGGCGGCGCGTGTCGCCGAGCGGTCACTGCAGGTCGGTTTGCGACCGTTCCTGATGCCGTCGCGGATCGAAGATCCCGCCGTGAAGGTGAACTTCCTCGACGAGCACTGGGTGCACATACGCGGTGGCATGGGCATGGTCGAGGAAGGCGACGGAAACGTCTACATGGTCATGGGTCTGCGCAACGCCGGCTCAGGCCTGGCCGTCCTCCACGGCTGGTTCGTCTCCCGGCAGCCCGAGGACCGGGTCTCGTGGTCCAGAGAGATGACGCCGCCCGAGCCGGACCAGTTCCGGCGGCTGGGTCGGGACCTCTACGTGCCCGCTGGGGACATCGGCTTCTGGCAGGGAGCGATCCGCGACCCGGAGGATCCCTGCCTCAAGCTCGTGCGCACCGCCATCGAGGACGGCGCGCCGCTCATCGTCGATCTCCTGTACGGGGACCAGGACGGCGGTCAACGCACGATCAGTCGCTTCAGCCTCACCGCCCGCCAAGACGGGGCGGAACGACTCGCCGCCGTCGCCCGCCACTGGTTCCTGGACCGAGCCGACCCTCGCTAGCTCGTGGTCAGCTCGTGAGCTGGCGGATGCGCTTGGTGATGAAGGCCCGTTCCGAGCTCGGCGGCTCGAGGGACAGCGCCTGGCGGTACGCATCGACAGCGTCGGGCAGGCGGCCGAGACGGGCGAGCAGGTCGGCGCGCGCCACGTGCAGCTGGGGCCAGCCGGAGATCTGGGCGTTGCCGGCGAGGGTGTCGAGGATGACGAGGCCCGGACCCGGGCCTTCGGCCATGGCCACCGCAACGGCCCGGTTGGCCTCCACGACCGGCGTCGGCTCGTAGCGGATGAGCTCGCCGTAGAGAACGGCGATCTCGCGCCAGTCGGTCGCGTCCGCGGTCGGCGCCGTCGAGTGGCAGGCGGCGATGGCCGCCTGGAGCTGATAGGGACCGGGCCGACCACGCCTGAGCGCCCGCTCGACGAGCGCCGCTCCCTCGTCGATCTTTCTGTGGTCCCAGAGGCTCCGATCCTGGTCGGCCAGCAGGACGAGCTCACCGCGATCGTCGAGGCGCGCCGGCCGACGGGCGTCGGTGAGCAGGAGCAGGGCGAGAAGGCCGTCCACCTCCGGCTCGTCGGGCAGGAGCCCGACCAGCACGCGGGCGAGGCGAACCGCCTCGTCGCACAGCTCGGCCCGCACCGCGCTGGCGCCGGAAGACGGCCGATGCCCCTCGGTGAAGACGAGATAGATCACCCGCAGCACGCCGGCGAGACGCTCCGCCCAGGTATCCGGCGGAGGGACGCGGAGCGGGATGCCCGCCTGGCGGATCTTTCGCTTGGCCCGGACGAGGCGCTGCGCCATGGTGGGCTCCGGCACCAGGAAGACGGCGGCGATCTCGGTCGTGGTGAGCCCGCACACCGAGCGGAGCGTCAGCGGCACCCGCACACCAGCGTCCAGTGCCGGATGACAGCACGTGAAGATGAGGCTGAGCTGGTCGTCCTCGATCGTCCCCGGCGGCGGCGGGACGCCTGGGTCTCCTAGCTCTCGCACAGCGGCCGCCTCCCTGTCGTGGCGCCGCGACTCCCGCCGGATCCGGTCCAGCGCCTTGTGCCGGGCGGTGCCGACCAGCCACGCTCCCGGGTTCGCCGGAAGGCCCGCCGTCGGCCATTGGGCCAGGGCCGCGGCGCACGCCTCCTGGACCGCGTCCTCGGCCAGCTCGACGTCGCCGATGAGGCGGGACACCGTGGCCACGGCGCGCCACCAGTGGGTACGGAAGACCGGATCAAGGTCGACCGTCAGGGCTGGCCCCCGAGGCGCCTCAGCGGTCGGATCTCGACCGAGCCGCCCCTCGTGACGCCGGGAATCCTCGACGCCCACCCCACCGCCTCGTCGAGGTCGGTGCACTCGAGAACGAAGTACCCCCCGACCTGCTCCTTGATCTCGGCGAAGGGTCCGTCGGTGAGCACGGTCTCACCGTCGCGGACGCTCAGCGTCGTGGTCGCGTCGGGCGGCTGCAGAGACCCGCTGGCCAGGTGCACCCCGGCCTTCTCCATCGCCGCACGCACCTCGAAGTACTCGGGCGACGTCGCCGGTCCCGGAACGAATCCCTCCGGGGGGTACACCAGACACAGGTACTTCACCGCTCACCTCTCCTCCCGCCGGCCGCCCTCTGCGCCGGCAATCGGTGGTCGAACGAGGGCCAGCGGAATCGACAGCGTGCGAAGCCACCGGACCTCAGTCGTTGCTGGTGATCCTCACCGGATCGACCAGGACGGCGGCACGACGCTGGGCCGCCATGACGCGGTCGTACTCGTCCCAGTCGTCGTGGCTGCCGCCTGCGCCCCGGAAGACGGCCCGCAGCAGGCCGGGGATCTCATCGGCCCCGACGCCGTCCAGGGGGTCGTCGGGGCCGGCGATACGAACCGGGCCCTCGACGGCGACCCACTCCCAGCCGCTCCGGAAGACCACGGTTGCCCGGCCGCTGCGGCGCAGATGCGTCAGCTTGCGGGTCCCGCCTGCGGCGACCAGGCCGATGACTGGCCGGCCGCTGACGGGGTCGTCCAGGATGCCCGCATTGACCAGCGAGGCGTGCACCGATCCGTCGGCGCGGGTCGTGGCGACGACGGCCAGCCAGTGGTCCGCTGCACCCAGGCGTCGAACGAGGTCAAGGCCTGCCATGCATTTCCTCCGTCTCTACGGGCCGGCGGTCGCGGGCCACCCCCGGGTGAATGTACCGGCGCTCCGCCGGTAGTCGGTTGGCCTCCGGTCGAATCGACCGTCTCAGCGGATTGCTCAGTTGTGTCGCAGCCCCGCCGCCAGCCCTTGTGGGCAGTAGCTGCGCATCACGGCCAGCAGGCCGCCCGGCAGATGGCGGCGGGTGGGCACGACCAGCCAGCGGGGACCCCAGGCGGGAGCGAACTTGTCCTTGTAGCGACGCAGGGAGGCCGTCGGGTAGAGCTGTTCCGCCAGCCTGCCCCTGGACAGCGGCACACAGGCCAGGCTCGCCCGCTCCACTCCAGCCGCCGCGAACCCGAGCAGGCTCTCGGCGATGAGAGCGTCCATCGTCGCGTTGGGCGCGTCGGGCGCCCGTCGCATCAGGTCGAGCACACGGGCCCGGCCGGCGTCGTAGCGGTGCCAGCTCACCAGTCCCACCGCCCGCCCCCCGGCATCGAGCGCAACTCGGCAATCGGCGCCTCCGAGCTGCTCGGCGTCGAAGCGCCCCAACGTGAAGCCCAGCTCGCCGCCTCGCTTGGTGGCCAGCCAGGCCGCTGACATGGCAGCCGCCCCGTCGGCGACATCTGCCGAGAAGGGGACGATGGTGATCCCGGCCCGACGGGCCGCGCTCAGGCCGTGACGGACCTTCGCCCGGCGCGCCCCCGTCAGGGAGAACGAGCCCAGGTCGATCACGGCGTCCTCGGCGATGGGAACGGCGTGCATCCCCCGCAGGCGATACGGCTCGGGATCGGTCACGCAGGCGAACACCGGGTGGAGACGCTCGCGGGCCAGCACCTCCAGGAGCTCGTCCAGCGCGTCAGCCTCGGCATCGACCGGCGCGGCGGGGTCAGTGGCGAGCGCCGCCCAGCGACCCTGGCGGACGTAGCCGGCGGCGCCGGCGCCGAGTCGCACCATCGTGCGGTCGGGTCCGGCGAGAAACGGGCTGGCCGAGCTGCGGCCCCAGCGGGCGACAGCCGCCTCGGCCAGCGAGGCCACCGACGCCTGGTGCCGGTCCACCGACTGGTACGACGGTTGCATGCGCTGCGCCGCCCGGTGGCCCGCGGCCACGGAGCCCGCATAGATCACCGCTGTCTTCACGTGGGGCCCTCCCCAGCACAACGTCGCGTCGACGGTCCGGAGTGCCCCCGTCGGGCTCTACCTTGCGAACCTCGAGCGGTCGCAGCATGCCGCCAAATCCTGACGAACACCTGACGAAATCCTGAGGAAACGCTGACGTTGGCTCAGGGTGGCTCAGGGCCTCACCCGCTCGCCCACGCCGATGACGAAGTCACCGAAGAAGCGTTCGACCGTGCGGCCCACGGCGATGCCCGAGCGCTCGAGCTCGGCGACGAGATCCTCGACGCCGAAGCGATCCTCCTCGGGATGGTCGAACAGCCGGCGGTAGGCCGGCCGGTCGAGGGCGTGGCGCGTGACCTCTTCGAAGCAGAACCGGCCGCCCGGGCGCAGCACCCGGCTCACCTCGCCGACCGCCCGCCGCCAGTCGGGCACGTGGTGCATGATCCCGAAGTCGAACACGGCGTCGAAATGGGCGTCCGGGGCGGGGATACAGGCTGCGTCTCCCACCTCGAAGCTCACACGTCCTCGCCACCGGGCGAGGCGCCGTCGGGCCCGGCTGACCATGTCGAGATCGACGTCGAAGGCGACGACCTCCCTGGCGCCGAACCTCGTGAGGATGATCTCCGAGCCGACGCCCTGCCCGCATCCGACCTCGAGGGCGCGTCCGCCCACAACCCGGGCGCCAAGGCGCTCGAGCAGCGGTGCCTCGTAGTGGCGCTGGACGAGGGCGCGCACCGGGTTGTTCATGAGAGCCTTCTCGGCCGCGTTGAGCTTCATCCGCTCCCAGCCTACGGCTGGCTGGGATAGGGTCGTCCGCACCTACCGCCCGGGCAAGACCGGTGTGAGTCCGGCGCAGTGACACTCCTGTAGCCGTCCCTGGGGCGGGAGCCAGAAGGCCGGTGGTGGGCCAGCGAGCGAGCCGTCTGCCGACGCGGCAGGAAAGTGACCTCTGGTGGCCATCGCCAACTTGCCGGCATCCGTGCGCGGCCGGCTCTCTGGACCCGAGTTCGGCCGACTGGCCACCATGTTCGGGTTCATCGCGGCATTGCACCTGATCGGGTTCGCGCTGCTCGTGGCGGCAGCCTCGAGTCACTACCGGGTCGGTGCCGGGGGGGCGACCTTCGGGATCGGCACCGGCATCCTCGCCTACACGCTGGGGCTGCGACATGCCTTCGACGCCGACCACATCTGCGCCATCGACAACACCACTCGCAAGCTCATGGCCGACGGCGGTCGTCCCATGGGCGTGGGGTTCTTCTTCGCCTTGGGTCACTCCACCGTGGTCCTGCTCCTGGCGGTGCTGCTCAACTTCGGCATCCACGCTCTGGCGGGCCAGGTTCGCAGCGACACTTCGGCACTGCACCACTACGCCGGACTGGTGGGGACGTCATTGTCCGCCGGGTTCCTGGTCCTGATCGCCGTCCTCAACCTGGTCGTGTTGGTCTCGGTCGTGCAGATCTTCGTCCGCCTCCGGGACGGGCGATACGACGAGGCGGCCCTCGAGGACCAGCTCAACCGCCGGGGCCTCATGAACCGGTTCTTCGGGCCGCTCGCCCGCTCCGTGAGCTCGAGCTGGCGGATGTACCCGATCGGGATCCTGTTCGGGCTCGGGTTCGAGACGGCGAGCGAGATCGCCCTGCTCGTGCTGGCCGGCGCAGCCGTGACCGGAGGCCTCCCCTTCTGGGCCGTCCTGAGCCTTCCGGCGCTGTTCGCCGCCGGGATGACGATCCTCGACACCCTCGACGGGTCGTTCATGAACTTCGCCTACTCGTGGGCCTTCTCGAAGCCCGTCCGCAAGGTCTATTACAACATCACGATCACGGGGCTCTCGGTCGTGGTGGCGATCTTCATCGGGGGGCTCGAGGTGGCCCAGGTCCTGGCCGGCGAGCTGGGGCTCAAGGGCGGGATCTGGGGGATCGCCACCAACTTCGACATAAACCGGGCCGGCTTCGTGATCGTCGGGCTGTTCGTCGGGGTGTGGGTGGTCGCCCTGTCGATCTGGCACTTCGGCCGCGTCGAGGACCGGTGGGATGCAGGCCGCGCCCGGTCGAGACGCTGATGGAGGGTGCGCCCGCCGTCAGGCGTCGACGAGGGCGTCCTCGGCCGCCCGCTCCTGGAGGTGCATATCGACCTTGCGCTTGATGCGCTGCAGGGCGTTGTCGATGGACTTGACGTGGCGGCCGAGCCGCTCGCTGATCTCCTGGTAGGACTTGCCCTCGACGTACAGGCGGAGCACGTCGACCTCGAGGACCGACAGCATCTCGGCCATGGACCGGCGCATGTCCTCCATGCGTTCCCGCGAGATGGCCTGCTCGGCCGGGTCGGTGCCGCGGTCGGAGCCGAGCAGCTTCTCGACCAGGCGGTCGTTGGGCTCGTCGTCGGGCCGCGTCGCCGAGATCGACACGTACTGGTTGAGGGGCTGGTGCTTGTGGCGGGTCGCCGTCTTGATGGCGGTGATGACCTGGCGGGTGATGCACAGCTCTGCGAAGGCCCGGAAGGACGACTGGCGATCGGGCCGGAAGTCCCTGGCCGCCTTGTAGAGCCCGATCAGGCCCTCCTGCTCGATGTCGTCGGCGTCGGCCCCGACGAGGAAATAGGTGCGGGCCTTGGCCCGGGCGAAGCGTCGGTAGCGCTGGAGGAGGACGTCGAGGGCACAGCTGTCCCCGTCGTGGAACCGGGCCACCAGCTCGTCGTCAGGGGAGTCGAACGTTGGGCGTCGGTCCATTCGAAGCGACATGTGATCCACCCCTGCGGTGCTGTGACCCGAGCTGCGGTGCTCGACGGCGTGTGCGGACTAGTTCTTTGTAACCAGTCCAACCGCTCGTGTCAACCGTCACACCCACCCCGGATCAGGGCATTTCTACCCGGAAGGGACCACAGGCCACCAAATTTTCGGGCCCGGGACTAGTACGAGAGGGCCAGGCGCTGCCTGGCCACCTCGAAGCATGCCACGGCGCCGGCGGCGGCGACGTTCAGCGAGGCGAGGGTACCGACCCGCGGGATGGCGACCACGAGGTCGCAGCGCTGGCGGGTCAGCCGGGCCAGGCCCCGGCCCTCGGATCCCATCACCAGGGCCAGCGGCTGGTCGGCCAGGGCCAGGCCGAACAGTGACGTCTCGGCCCGACTGTCCAGGCCCACCGTCCAGACCCCGTGGCGGGCGAGGTCGGCGAGACCGCCCGCCACACTCGGGACGACCGCCATCGGAAGCCGCTCGATGGCGCCGGCGGCGGCCTTGGCAACCGTGGCCGTGACGTGGACGGCGCCGTGGCGGCCCAGGACCGCTCCCGTGGCGCCCGCTCCCTCGGCGGTGCGCAGCAGGGCTCCGAGATTGTGGGGGTCGGTGACTCCGTCGAGGACGACGAGGAAGGGACCGGGCCCACTCGGAGACGGCCGGCACAAGGCATCGAGATCGGCCTCGGGCAGCGCTTCGGCGTGGGCCAGCACGCCTTGAGGCACCTCGGTGTGCGACTCGGCGTCGAGGCGCGACCTGCCGACCGTGCGCACGGGCACGCCGCGCTCGGTGGCCAGGAGCCGGATCTCGGCGAGGAGCGGTGAGTCGTCCATGCCCTCGGCGAGCCATACGTCCCGAGCCCGCCTGCGTCCGGCCGCCAGCAGCTCGCGTACCGCCCGGCGCCCCTCGACCTGCTCGCCGCCCAGACCGCGGGACTGGCGGCGGCCCTGGTCCCGGACTCCCACCGGGCTCCGCTCGGGCGGACTTCCGCTCGGCGGACTTCCGCTCCGGCCCGCGCCCCCGGCGGGCCCGCCGCGCCGCCCGGCCTGACCGCGGCGCGGTCGCCGAGATCCGCCGGGCGATCGAGACCCGCCCGTCATCGCTCTCCGCCCTCGAGCAGGACGACCGCGAGGCAGGCGATCCCCTCGCCCGGGCCGACGGACGCCAGGCCCTCGGGCCGCTTGGCTTTCACGCTGACTGGCGCGTCGACGGACGCCACCCAGTCGGTCGACGAGCCGGACGCGGTACGGGGCCAGCATCGGCGCCTCGAGCACGACCGTGCAATCGACGTTGACGGGCCGCCATCCTGCGTCGGCCACCATGGCCGTCACCCGGCCGAGGATCGCCACGCTGTCGGCACCGGACCACGTCGGGTCGGTGTCCGGGAAGTGCTGGCCGATGTCGCCGAGGGCGGCCGCCCCGAGCATGGCGTCGGCCACTGCGTGGGCGACGACGTCGCCGTCGCTGTGCCCGGCCAGGCCCGTCGCTCCCTCGATGGCGACGCCGCCGAGCACGAGGGGCCGCCGAGGATCGGCAGCTGAAGCCGTGGCTGTCGAAGCCGAGGCCCACCCGGCTGGTCATGACCGCCAGGAGCGCTTCGGGCACGACGAGGTCGGAGGGCTCGGTGAGCTTGATGTTGCGGGGGTCGCCCGGCACCACCACGACTCGTCCCACCGGCCGCTTCGACCAGGGCGGCGTCGTCGGTCGCCTCGCCGCCCGTTCGATGGGCCGAGCGGAGCCGTCCGCCCGGAACGCCTGGGGAGTCTGCACCGCCACCAGCTGGGTGCGGTCGAGCGTCGACACCACCCGGTCCCGGGCGACCTGCTTGACCGTGTCGGCCACGGGGAGACCGGGGATGGCGGCGTCGGCGCCGGGCGACGAGCGCCTCGACGACGGCTCGGCCACAGCTCGGCGCCGGCCAGAGGGCGGGCGGCGTCGTGGACGACGATCACCTCGGCGTCGTCGGGCACGACGTCGAGACCGGCTCGGACCGAAGCGGCGCGGCTGGATCCGCCGCCGACGACGGCCTCGACGCGCCGCTCGTCCACTCGCGCCGGTCCAGGTACGACGAGCACGACACCTCCCGCCACCGATCGGGCCGCATCGATCGACCAGTCCAGCACCTGACGTCCGGCCAGCGGCTCGAACTGCTTCAGCCGTCCGAACCGGCTCGAGCTTCCCGCCGCCACGACGATCGCCCAGACCCCGGCACGTCCGGTCCCCGGCTCACCCACCCGTGGTTCTACAGGCGTCGCTTCCGAGGCGCACGGCCCACTAGGGCAGGGCCTCGTTGAGCTTCTCCTCGGCCTCCTCCTCGCTCACGCCGATGGCGAAGGTGAGCTCGGAGACGAGGATCTGGCGGGCCCGGGTGAGCATGCGCTTCTCGCCCGCGGACAGGCCCTTGTCCTTGTCCCGGATGGAGAGGTTCCGCACGACCTCGGCGACCTGGTAGATGTCGCCCGACTTGAGCTTCTCGACGTGGTTCTTGTACCGGCGGGACCAGTTGGTCGGCATCCGGGCCTCCTTCTTGCGAAGGACGGCGAACACCTCCTCGACCTCCTCGTCGTTGATGACCTCGCGGAGGCCCACCTCGTCGGTGTTGTCGGCGGGGACCATGAGGGTCAGGTCGCCGTAGGCGAGGCGGAGCACGAGGTACTCCCGGTTCTCGCCGAAGACTTCCTTCTTCTCCCGCCGCTCGATCACGGCCGCGCCGTGATGGGGGTAAACGACCTTGTCACCGACGTCGAACGACATACCACTCCCAGGGACGAGACAGCGAGGGGGGCTGTCCCAAGGGTACGGGGGCGAGGCGACTTCGGACAACTTTGCAGGCGAAGTGCTTGTCAGGCGGGGGCCCGGCCCTGCGCCGGCGGGGGCGAGCTACGCTGCGGCTCCAGATGCAGCACGGTCGGAGTTGCTGGCCGGATCTGAGCCTGTTCCGGGACTCGATCCGCCCGGCCCTCGCCCAGGTGGAGCGAGGCCGGCGCGGGCGGTCTCGCTCCAGCGCAACGACGTGCTGTTCGCCCAGGACGACCGGGCCGAGGAGCTGTTCGTGGTCCGGTCCGGGCGCATCGCCATCGCCAAGCGGTCGCCCGACGGGCGGGAGTCGATGGTGGCGCTGATGGAGCAGGGGGACCTGTTCGGGGAGATGCCGCTGTTCGACGGCGCGGCCCCGGTCGGCCGAGGCCCGGGCCCTGGAGCCGTCCGAGGTGGTCGGCGTCCCCTACCGGCCCATGCGGGCCGTCCTGGCCGCAGCAGCCGGAGCTGCTGTGGGACGTGGTGGCCCTGCTCGCCGGCCGGCTGCGGGCGACCGACGCGGCCCTGGCCGACGCCGTGTTCCTCGACGTCACCGGGCGCACGGCCAAGCGCCTGCTCGAGCTGGCCGGCGCGGCCGACGAGTTCGTCCTGCCCGTGACCCAGGAGGAGCTGGCCGGCATGGTCGGCGCCTCCCGGGAGCGGGTCAACAAGGCGCTCGCCGCCTTCGTCCGGCTGGGCTGGCTGGAGCAGACCGACCGCCGGTACCGGATCCTGGACCGCGACCAGCTGGCGCCGGCGCGGCGCTGAACCCGGCAGCGCCGCGCCATGGTGGTCGCCAGTCAGGCCAGGAACTCGACCGCCCGGCGCCAGGCGTCGGCGGCGTCCTCCGCCCGATGGGTCGGGCGGGTCGGGTCGTGGACGAAGCCGTGCTCGGCGTCGCGGTAGACGACCACGGTCACGTCGGGGAGGCCGCGCAGCGCCTCCACGTCGGCGGGCGGCGTGTAGGGGTCCCTGCCGCCGACGATGGCCAGCACCGGCGTGTCCGGCCGTCCGGCCAGGTCGCTCCAGCGGCGTCCTTCTGTCCGGCCCCCCGCCACCCCTCGGGCACCCGGATCATCCCGTAGAAGGAGACCGCCCGGTCGAAGCGGCCCGTGCCGGCCGCCTTGAAGGCGTACATGCCGCCCATGCAGAAGCCGATCACCGCCGTCCGTTCGCAGCCCGTGCAGCTCGGCCGCGGCCGACGAGATCGCCGACCTGGCGCTCGTCGCTGAGCTCGCGGGCGCCGGCCATGCGCTGCTCGAGGGTCCACTCCCGTGCCCGGCGAAGGGCTCTGGAGCGCACACCACCCAACCGATGCTCCCGCGCCAGCCGGTCACACAGGTCGTCGAAGAGCGGCCGCAGCCCCATGATGTCGGGCGCCAGGGCGATGCCCAACCGGGGGCCGCCGTAGGGCCGGTGATGCTCCGGCGGCAGCGCCAGCTCGGCCCGGCGTGCCCGACGGCAAGGTGGTCCGCACGTCCGACCGCGAAGCTCAGCTGTAGCGGTCGAGGATGCTGGATCTCGGCCAGCCGGGAGAGCCCGTCCTTGATGGCCCGGGCCCGGGCCCCGCCCACGCCCTCCGACCTCGTCGAGGTCCTCCACCGTGGCCCGCATGATCTTCTGCAGGGTCGCGAAATGAGCCACGATGCTGCTCGATCACGCGTCGGGCAGACGGGGGATCTTGGACAGCAGCCGGTAGCCGCGGGGCTCGAGGCTGGCGTCGAGCTCGCCCCTCCGGTCGGAGGCGGAGGATGCGGGCCACGTTCTTGAGGTCGAGCAGGTCTTCGGTGGACAGGCCGGCCAGCCGCTCCATGGCCTGTTCGAGCCTCGGCCCCGGTGCTCGTGGAGGTAGTCCTTGCACCACGAGGCGACGCGTCGTCCTCGACCCCGCCCATCAGCTCCTCAGAGCTGCAGGAGGATCAGGCGCCCGTCGCTCGCCCAGCTCCACGAGGTACCCTCGATCTCCTCGGCGATACGGCGGACCATCTCGGCCCGCTGCAGCACCGTGACGACGTCGCGCACCGTGACGAGGTCCTCGACCTCGAGGGCGGACAGGGCGCCGCTCACCGCGTCGAGGCGGTTCTTGTAGCGCTCGAGGGTCTGCAGCGCCTGGTTGGCCCGGTTGAGGAGCCGGGGGATGGGCTCGAGCGGGTGCTTCTGGTCGTGTGCGGTAGACGGCGATGACGACATGTCCTCGGACACCGAGATCACCGGCACGTCGATCGAGCGGGCCACCCGCTCGGCCGTGCGGTGCCGGGTGCCGGTCTCGGAGGTCGGCACGTTGGGGTTGGGGACGAGGTGGACGTTGGCCCGGGCGATCCGGCTGGCGTCGGGGCCAGGATGATGGCGCCGTCCATCTTGGCCAGCTCCGACAGCCGCTGAGGGCTGAACTCGGCGTCGAGCAGGAAGCCGCCCGAGCAGATGTAGAGCACGGCCGGGCCGTCGCCCACGACGATCAGCGCCCCCATGTTGGCCTGGAGGATCCGGTCGAGGCCCTCGCGCAGCGGTCGTCCGGGGGCAACCACCGCCAGCGCCTCGATCATGGCCGCGCTCACGCCGGGCCAGCACAGGCGCACGGTCAGCCCCGAGCCCGCAGAGCGAGCGATAGCTATCCGGCGCAGGTGCATGGGCCGGCCTCCGGGCCGGCCGTGCCCACTGGCCGCCCGCCCGGGCCGGCGTGCCGGGCCGGTCCCGCCGTGGCCGGCTGGCCCACGTGCGGCTGGCGCCGGCCAACAGGATCTCGACGGCCTCGGCCAGGGTGCTCACCCTGATGGTCTCGCATACCGCCTGGTCGCCTCGGGCGCCGACGCCGGCACCACGGCCCGCCGGAAGCCGAGCCGGGCCGCCTCGGCCAGCCGCCGCTGGCAGCTGGGCCACCTGGCGGATCTCGCCTCCCAGGCCGACCTCGCCGCAGGCGACCAGGTCCGGCGGCAGCGGCCGGCCGCTCACCGCCGAGGCCGAGGGCCAGGCCAGACGGCCAGATCGGCCGCCGGCTCGGCGACCCGGACCCCGCCCGACGGCCGAGCGTAGACGTCGTCGCCGGCGAGCGGCAGGCCGGCCCGGCGCTCGAGCACGGCGAGCAGCAGCGACAGCCGGCCGGCGTCCAGACCCTGGGCCGACCGCCGGGGCATGGGCAGCTCGGTCGGCGGCCACCAGGGCCTGCACCTCGACGAGCAGCGGCCGCTGGCCCTCCATGGCGGGCAGCACGACGCCACCGGGCGACGCCCGGCCGGCGGTCGCCCGAGGAACAGCTGGCTCGGATCGGCCACCCCGGCCAGGCCCGCCTCGGTCATCTCGAACAGGCCCGAGCTCGCCGGTCGGGCCGAACCGGTGCTTGACGGCGCGCAGCAGGCGCAGGGCGTGGTGGCGGTCGCCCTCGAACGACAGCACGGTGTCGACGACGTGCTCGAGCACCCGGGGGCCGGCCAGGGTCGCCGTCCTTGGTGACGTGGCCGACCAGGACGGTGGCGATGCCGACGCTGCTTGGCCACCTGCAGCCAGCTGCGTGGGCGCACTCGCGGACCTGGGCGACCGACCCCGGCGCGGAGTCCGAGCTCGGGGTCGCAGCACGGTCTGGATCGAGTCGACGACGACGACGTCGGGCTCCAGCTCGGCGACGGCGGCAGCGATGGCCGGCAGGGACGTCTCCGAGACGCAGCCACAGCCCCGGCGGCAGCGCGCCGAGGCGCTCGGCCCGCAGCGGACCTGCTGGGCGGACTCCTCGGCCGACACCAGCAGGGCCCCGGTGCCGGTGGCGGCCATCGTCGCCAGCCGCCTGCAGGAGCAGCGTGGACTTGCCGATGCCCGGCTCGCCGCCCACCAGCGTCACCGAGCCGGGAACGAGCCCGCCGCCAGCACCCGGTCGAGCTCGGCCAGCCCCGTCGCCCTCGGCGCCGCCGCCGCCGTGTCGACGTCGGCGATCGGCCGCGGTGCCTCCACCGCGTGTCCGGCGGTCGCCGCCCGACGCCCCTTGTCCGCCGCCACCGTCTCCTCGACCAACGTGTTCCAGGCGTCGCACGACGGGCACCGCCCGCTCCACCGGAGCACGACGCTCCCACACCCGGTACAGCGATGAACGATCCGGTCGCGCGCCATCGCACGGCACGCTACCGAGCGGGTGTGACAGAGCTGGGGATGCTGGCGTGCCCGAGCCTCAGGTCGTGTGGACGATGAGGATGTTGGAGGTGGCGTGGTGGCTGACCTTGTTGGGCACCGATCCCATGAGGAAGCGGCTGACGCCGGCCATGCCCTTGTTGCCCATCACGAGCAGGTCGTAACGCCCGCGCTCGGCCTCGTCGAGGAGCACCGCAGCCGGATCACCGTTGATCGCCATGGCCTCGATGGCCACGCCACTGTCGCGGTGGCGGGCGACCTCGGCCTCGGCGGTGAGCAACGACTTGGCCTCGGGCCCGGCCGTGAGCACGGTGAGCTTGGCTCCGGTGGCCACGGCGAGCTCCACGGCCCGGTCCACGGCCTTCGCCGCGGTTCGCGAGCCATCAGTTCCCACGAGTATCCGTTCGTACACGGGCGCCAGCGTAGGAGGGTCGGAGACGACCGGGAAACGCTACTCGGCCGCGGGACCCGCTGCCGGCCAGCTCCACCGGCGGGGGCTCGATGCCCTCGATGGCCCGGAACACGATCTCGCCGTCCTCGACGTCGACGATGATGGTCTCGCCGGCCCGGAACTCCTTCCACAGGATGCGCTCGGAGAGCGGGATCCTCGACCATCTGCTGGATGGCCCGTCGCAGCGGCCGGGCGCCGAGCTGCGGGTCGTAGCCCTTCTCGGCCAGGAGCTCCTTGGCCGCCCGGGTCAGCTCGAGACCCGAGGCCCTGGCCCTCGAGCTGCTCGCGCACCCGCTTGGATCATCAGGTCGACGATCTCGGTGACCTCCTCCGCGGACAGCTCGTGGAAGACGATGACCTCGTCGATGCGGTTGAGGAACTCGGGCCGGAAGTGCTGCTTCAGCGCCTCGTTGACCTTCTCCTTCATCCGCTCGTAGGTCACCGCCTCGGTCGTCTTGGCGAAGCCGACCGAGGCCTTGCGCAGGTCGGCGGTGCCCAGGTTGGAGGTCATGATCAGCACCGTGTTCTTGAAGTCGACCGAGCGACCCTGGGAGTCGGTCAGGCGCCCGTCCTCCAGGATCTGGAGCAGGGTGTTGAACACGTCCGGGTGCGCCTTCTCGATCTCGTCGAAGAGCACCACCGAGAACGGCTTGCGCCGCACGGCCTCGGTCAGCTGGCCGCCCTCCTCGTAGCCCACGTAGCCCGGAGGCGAGCCGACCAGCCGGCTCACGGTGTGCTTCTCCATGTACTCGCTCATGTCGAGCTGGATCAGCGAGCCCTCGTCGCCGAACAGGAACTCGGCCAGCGCCTTGGCCAGCTCGGTCTTCCCGACGCCGGTCGGGCCGAGGAAGATGAACGAACCACTCGGGCGCTTGGGGTCCTTGAGGCCGGCCCGGGTGCGGCGGATGGCACGTGACAACGCCTGCAGGGCATGCTCCTGGCCGATGACCCGCTTGTGGAGCTCCTCCTCCATCCGCAGCAGCTTGGCCGTCTCCTCCTCGGTCAGCTTGTAGACGGGGATGCCGGTCCAGTTGGCCAGGACCTCGGCGATGACCTCCTCGTCGACGACGTCGAAGAGGTCGATGCCCTCGGCCTTCCACTCGGCCTCCTTGGCCGCCTTGCGGTCGAGGCGCTCCTTCTCCTCCTCGGAGAGCTTCTTGGCCTGGTCGAAGGCCTGGCGCTCGATCGCCGTCTCCTTGTCCTGGCGGATGCGGCCGATCTCGTCCTCGAGCTGCTTGTAGTCGGGCGGCGTGGCCATGCGCCGGATGCGCAGGCGGCTACCGGCCTCGTCGATCAGGTCGATGGCCTTGTCGGGCAGGTAGCGGTCGGAGATGTAGCGGTCGGCCAGGTTGGCCGCCGCCACCAGGGCCTGGTCGGTGATGGTCACCGAGTGGTGGCTCTCGTAGCGGTCGCGCAGGCCCTTCAGGATCTCGATGGTGTGGGTGAGCGACGGCTCCTCGACCTTGATGGGCTGGAACCGGCGCTCCAGGGCGGCGTCCTTCTCCAGGTGCTTGCGGTACTCGTCGAGGGTGGTGGCGCCGACCGTCTGCAGCTCGCCGCGGGCCAGCATGGGCTTGAGGATGGAGGCGGCGTCGATGGCCCCCTCGGCCGCGCCGGCACCGACCAGGGTGTGCAGCTCGTCGATGAACAGGATGATGTCGCCGCGGGTGCGGATCTCCTTGAGCACCTTCTTGAGGCGCTCCTCGAAGTCGCCCCGGTAGCGGCTCCCGGCCACCAGCGCCCCGAGGTCCAGGGTGTAGAGCTGCTTGGCCTTGAGCGTCTCGGGGACGTCGTTGGCCACGATCTTCTGCGACAGGCCCTCGACGATGGCCGTCTTGCCCACCCCGGGCTCGCCGATGAGGACCGGGTTGTTCTTGGTCCGCCGGGAGAGGACCTGCATGACCCGCTCGATCTCCCGGTCCCGGCCGATGACCGGGATCGAGCTTGCGCTCTCGGGCCAGCGTGGTCAGGTTGCGACCGAACTGGTCCAGAACCGGCGAGCCCGACGGGGTCTCCTGGCCCGACGCCGGACCTGCCGCGAGGCCGACTCCTTGCCCTGGTAGCCGGACAGGAGCTGGATGACCTGCTGGCGCACCCGCGACAGGTCGGCGCCCAGGTTCACCAGGACCTGGGCGGCGACGCCTTCGCCCTCGCGGACCAGGCCGAGGAGCATGTGCTCGGTGCCGATGTAGTTGTGGCCCAGCTGGAGCGCCTCGCGCAGGGACAGCTCGAGGACCTTCTTGGCCCGGGGGGTGAAGGGCGGCGAGCCGGTGGGCGAGTCCCGGCCGGCCCGATCGTCTCTTCGACCTTCTCCCGCACGGCCTCCAGGGAGATCCCGAGCGACTCCAGGGCCTTGGCGGCGACACCCTCACCCTCGTGGATCAGGCCCAGGAGGATGTGCTCGGTGCCGATGAAGTTGTGGTTGAGCAGGCGCGCTTCCTCTTGAGCGAGGACGAGCACTCGTCGGGCTCGGTCTGTGAAGCGTTCGAACAACTACCTGCCTCCTGCGAAGGCCGTATCCATGGTCTCATTCTACCCGTGGGTGTCCAGTTCCTCGCTCCCCCTCTTCTCGGACCACCACCCACCTGCCCCGCCCCCGATCGGGGGAGAACGACCCCCTTCGGTTGTCGCCGAGGCCACCATCTCGCCTAAGTTCCTTCGCTAGTGAACGTCGCTGAGGTGCTCGGCCTTCCCGGGCTCGAGGACGATCTGGCCCGCCTCGAGGTCACCATCCGCCGGGTGGTGACCACCGAAGACCCCTTCCTCACCGAGGTCGCGACCCACCTTATCGCTGCCGGGGGCAAGCGGCTCAGGCCTTCCCTGACCGTGGCGTCGGCCGCCGCAGGGGGTGCCGACACCACCGAGGAAGTCCTGCTCGGAGCCGTCGCGGTGGAGCTCGTCCACCGGCGTCGCTCTACCACGACGACGTGATGGACGAGGCCACGACCAGGCGGGGCGTCCAGAGCGTCAACGACCGCTGGGGGAACCTGGTCGCCATCGTCGCCGGCGACTTCCTGCTGGCTCGGGCCGCCGGAGATCGCCGCCAGCCTCGGGACCGAGGTGGCCGGGCTGCTGGCCGCCACCCTCGCCCGGCTGTGCGAGGGCCAGGTCAGCGAGGTCCACACCGCCTTCGACGTCAGCCGCAGCGAGCAGGCCTACTTCGCCACCATCCTCGACAAGACGGCGTCGCTGATGGCGACGGCCTGCCGCATCGGCGGGCTGACGGCCCGCCTCGACCGCCGCCAGGTGGACGCCCTGACCACCTTCGGCGAGTGCTTCGGGATGGTGTTCCAGATTCGTGACGACATCCTCGACGTCATCGCCACCGAGGAGGAGCTGGGCAAAGGCGTCGGCCAGGACATGGAGCGCGGCGTCTACACGCTGCCGGTGCTCCGTTCCCTCGGCGACTCCGGGGTCGGCCCGGAGCTGCGCTCCCTGCTCGGCCGGCCGCTGGACAGGAGCCAGCGGGACAAGGCCCGCGACATGGTCGCCAGCTCGGGCGGCATCGCCTCGGCCGTCGGCGCCGGCCGGCGCTATGCCGACATGGCCGCCGTGGCCGCCGGGACGCTCGCCTCGGGCTCCGACCGGCGCTGCGCTGGGCCGGCTGGGCCACGCCCTGGTCGACGACATCCCGACGGGCTGACCGCCCTGGGGGCGGTACCCGCCGGCCCACCTACCTCTCGGGCTTGTCGGTCTCCCCTGCCCCCTCGGGCTGGGCGCTCGTCGCCGGGGAGCCCCGACTCGGGCCGCAGGGTCGGGAAGGCGATGACGTCGCGGATGTTGGCGACGTCGCCGAGGAGCATGACGAGCCGGTCGATCCCGATCCCCAGACCGGCGGTCGGCGGCAGACCGTACTCGAGGGCGCGGAGGTAGTCCTCGTCGACCACCATCGTGGCCTCCGTCGTCGCCCGCCGCCCGTCGGGCCGCCTGTTCCTCGAAGCGGGCCCGCTGCTCGTCTGGGTCGACCAGCTCGGAGAAGGCGTTGCCGAGCTCTCGCCCGGCCACGATCGGCTCGAAGCGCTCCACCAGCCCCGGCCGGCTGCGGTGGTCGCGGGCGAGGGGGGACACTTCTTTCGGGTAGTCGCAGACGAACACGGGCCCCCACAGCTCGGCCTCGGTCGTCTTCTCGTAGATCTCGAGGAGCAGCTTCCCCGCCCCCCACGAGGCCGATACGGGAACGCCGTGGTCGGCAGCGATCGTGGCCAGCTGCGGCACCGGCGTATCGATGTCGACGGCCACACCGATGTGCTCCTCGACGAGCTCGCTCAGGCTGGCGCGCCGCCACGGCGGAGCCAGGTCGAGGGGGCGGCCTCCGTAGGTGAGCGAGGTGGTACCCAGCAGCTCGCGGGCGAGGCTCGACACCAGCTCCTCGACGAGGACCATCATGTCGGTGTAGTCGGCATAGGCCTGGTAGAGCTCGAGCATCGTGAACTCGGGGTTGTGGCGGCGTGAGAGACCCTCGTTCCGGAAGACGCGGCCGATCTCGAAGACGCGTTCCATGCCCCCGACCACCAGACGCTTGAGGTACAGCTCGGGAGCGATGCGAAGGTAGAGATCCATGTCGAGGGCGTTGTGGTGGGTGACGAACGGACGGGCGTCCGCACCACCGGGCACCGGCTGCAACTCCGGCGTCTCCACCTCGACGAAGCCGCGCTCCTCCAGAAAGGCGCGGATGCGGCTGACCGTGCGGCTGCGGAGGGCGAAGACCTGGCGTGACGACTCGTTGGCCCAGAGGTCGACGTAGCGCTGGCGGTAGCGGACGTCGGGGTCGGTGATCCCACGCCACTTGTCGCCGAAGCCCCGCCTGGCCTCCGCCAGCAGCACCCACTCGCGCAGCTTCACCGACAGCTCGCCCCGGCGTGTCCGGACGACCTCGCCGCGTCGCGCCCACCCAGTCGCCGAGCGAGAGGCGGGAGAACTCGTCGTAGCGTGCCGTGAAGGCGCTGCCCGCGAACAACTGGATCGCGCCGCTCGAGTCCCGCAGCTCGGCGAACGTCAGCTTGCCCTGCGGCCTGGAGAGCATCAGCCGTCCGGCCACCGACGTCGACACCCCTGTCTCCTCGCCCGCGCCGAGGTCGGCGAACCTGGTCTGCAGGCTGGCCGCCTCGTCGGTGCGATCGAACCGGTAGGGAACGTCGGGCATGATCGTCTGGACGATCGCCTACCGCGCCACGACGTTGCGCTCGAACACGAGCCGCAGGCCGTGGAGGGTCAACCACGGCTCGTGGTGCTGCACGCTGGTGCAGACGCGGCCGATCAGCTCGCTCAGGCCACCAGTGGCGACGACCGTCGACGGACCCAGCTCGTCCTCGAGCCGTCGGCACATCCCGTCCACCATCGCCGCGCAGCCGTACACGGCACCGGACTGGAGAGCCTCCACCGTGCTCTTGCCGATGAGGTGACGAGGCGCCTCCACCAGCTCGACCCGGCGCAGGGCGGCCGCCCGCTCGAACAGGGCGTCGAGGCCGATCTCGACGCCGGGGGCGATGGCGCCGCCCAGGTACTCGCCGCGTGCCGAGATGGCGTCGAAGGTCGTGGCCGTCCCCAGGTCGACCACGATGGCGGGACCTCCATACAGGTCGAAAGCGCCCACCGCGTTGGCGATCCGGTCCGCGCCCACCTCCTTGGGGTTGTCGATCATGATCGGCATCCCGGTCCGCGTCCCGGGCTCGACGACGACGACGGGCACGGGGTACCAGCGGCTGAACGTCTCCCGCAGCGCAGCGGTGACCCTGGGCACGCCCGAGGAGAGGGCGACACCGGTCACGGTGTCGGCGATGTCGAGGTCCTTGAGGTCGAGCAGGTGGGTCACCAGCAGCGCGTACTCGTCGGCGGTGCGCTCGGACTCGGTCGCGATGCGCCAGTGGTGGAGCAGCTCCCCTGCGTCCGGGCTCGGGGGCGCCTCGGAGGGCCCCGCTCCGAACATCCCGACGACGGTCTGGGTGTTGCCGACGTCGATGGCGAGCAGCATCGCTCAGACCTCCACCGCGGCCAGGTCGAGCCCGATGTCGAGGGCGGGGGCCGAGTGGGTGATCGCTCCCACCGAGATCAGGTCGGCGCCGGCGGCGGCGAAGGCACCCGCCGTCTCGAGCGAGACACCGCCCGAGATCTCGACGAGGACGCCAGGGCCGCCCTTGTCCCGTGACCAGCGCCACGCAGGCGGCGACCTGCTCCGGGGTCATGTTGTCCAGCAGGACCTGGCCGGCACCCGACTCGACGGCCTCGAGCACCTGCTCGGGTCGGTCGCACTCGACCTCCACCAGCCGCCCCGGCCATCGGTCTCTCGCCGTGGCCACCGCCTTGGCGATCGTGGTGCCCCCGAGGTGGTTGTCCTTCACGAGCACTCCTTCGGACAGGCTGCCGCGGTGGTTCACTCCGCCGCCGGCCCGCACTGCGGCCTTCTCGAGCGGCCGCAGGCCCGGAGTGGTCTTGCGGGTGTCGAGGATCCGGGTCGCCGGGGTTCGCCGCCGCCACGACGTCGACGAAGCGCCGCGTCAGCGTGGCCACCCCCGAAAGGTGGCACAGGAAGTTGAGCGCGGTTCGTTCGGCGCTCAGCACCGACGCGGCCGGCCCGCGGACGGCGGCCAGCACACGACCGGGGACCACCGGAGACCCGTCGTCGACCTCCCACAGCACTGCGACCGACGGGTCCACCGCGCCGAATGCCTCGGCGGCACAGGCGCGCCCCGCCAGGACGCCTTCGGCCCGAGCCACGAGCCGGGCGTCGGTGCGAGCACCGGAGGGCAGGAGCGAGGCCGTGATGTCGCCCAGCGGCAGGAGATCCTCGGCCAGGGCGCGGCCGACCGCTTCCCGGACCGCCAGGAGCGGCGGGTGGACTCCAGGCAGCTCGCTCATCTGCTCATCGGACCAGCGCCAATCGGCACCGGAACGCCGGGTCCTGGTGAGGGAAGTCGGAGCGGGAGTGCGCGCCCCGGCTCTCGCGCCGCGCAGTCGCCGCCGCCAGCACGGCCCTGGCCACCTCGACGAGGTTGGCCAGCTCCCAGGTCGCGGGCCCGCGACCCGGCCCGGCGACGTCGTCCACGACAGCCTGGACCGCCGCCAGCGAGTCCTCGCTCCTGCACGACGCCCGCGCCGGTGGTCATGGCCTGCTGGAGGCGGTGCCGGCGCTTGTCGACCTCCCCGTCCTCTCCAGCGGGCACCTCTGCGCGGACTGGGCCGGCGTTGGACGCCCAGCTGCCGAGGATGCGCACGGGGATCGTGTCGCCGTCCTCGGCGCCCACCGTGCGCAGGGCGCCGCTCGGCTCGGGCCCCTCCCGACCGCCGGCGATGGCCTCCACCACCCGGGCGGCGAACACCATCCCCTCGAGCAGCGAGTTCGACGCCAGGCGGTTGGCGCCGTGGACGCCGCTGCAGGCGACCTCACCGCACGCCCACAGGCCGGGGAGAGCCGAGGCGCCGTCGAGGTCGGTCAGCAGGCCTCCCGAGAGGTAGTGCGCGGCCGGGGCGATCGGCAGCCAGTCGGCGCTGGGATCGAGACCGATCGAGCGGACCGAGGCGGAGATGGTCGGGAACCGCTGGTCGAAGTGCTCGAGCGCAGTGGCGTCGAGCCACAGGTGGTCGACACCTTGTTCGAGCATGCGGGCCGCCATGGCCCGGCTGACGACGTCGCGCGGCGACAGCTCCTCCACGAAACGCCGGCCCTCTGCATCGCGCAGCAGGGCGCCGTGGCCGCGCAGCGCCTCGGAGAGCAGCGGGCGGGGCATGGCCGGATGGTGCAGCGCCGTCGGGTGGAACTGCATGAACTCGACGTCGGCGACCGGCACGCCGCGACGCAGGGCCATGGCGATGCCGTCCCCGCTCGCCGCCGACGGATTGGTGGTCACCGCGTACAGCTGTCCCGCTCCTCCACTGGCCAGCACGACATGGGTGGCCCGGACCTCGTGAGGGCGGCCGCGTGGGTCCAGCGCCACCACGCCTTCGCAGCGACCGCCCTCTACGAGGAGGTCGACCGCGAACCAGCCCTCGAGCAGGGCGGCGGCCGTCTCCCGCACGGCCTCGACCAGCGCACGCTCGATCTCGGCGCCGGTGGCGGCGCCGCCGGCGTGGACGACACGGGCGGTCGAGTGGCCGCCCTCGCGGGTGAGGGCGAGGCCGCCCCCGGGGTGCGTGTCGAACACGGCCCCCAGGGCGATGAGCTCCTCCACCCGGCCGGGTCCCTCGCCGACGAGGACCTTGACCGCGTCCACGTCGCACAGCCCGGCGCCGGCGGCCAGGGTGTCAGCCAGGTGGAGGTCCGTCGAGTCCTCGTCGACACCCAGCACGGCGGCCACGCCGCCCTGGGCCCAGCGGGTGGTCGACTGGGCCAGCTCGGCCTTGGTCACCACGCCGACCCGGAGGCCCGCGCTCCCCGCGGCCCGCACCGCGGCAGAAAGCCCCGCCACCCCGCTCCCGACGATGAGGACGTCGAGCGGCTCCGGACCGCCCGCCGGGAGGCCGGGGTCCGTCACTACCGAGCAGCGGGCCGGAGCCCGAGGGATGGCAACTCGTCGAGCACCCGGTTGCACGCGTCGACGTGCACGACGCGGGGCTCGAAGCCGTCGAGCTCGGCGTCCTCGTAGTCGGCGTAGGTGAGCACGATCACCTTGTCGCCCGGGTGGACGAGGCGGGCGGCGGCGCCGTTGAGGCAGACCTCGCCCTCCCCTCCGGCGATGGCGTAGGTCTCGAACCGGGCGCCGTTGTCGATGTCGAGCACGGCGACCTGCTCGTGCTCGCGGATGTCGGCCAGCTCCATCAGGCGGGTGTCGAGGCTGATCGAGCCAACGTAGTCGAGCTCGGCACCGGTGACGGTGGCCCGATGGATCTTGGACTTCATCATGCGGCGTCGCATCTGCTGCCTTTCAGGAGGGTGGTGGCAAGGCGGAGCCTCATGGGGCTGTCGCTCCGACGTTGTCGATGAGGCGGGTAGAACCGATGCGGGCGGCGACCAGCAGGCGGACGTCGCCGGCGAGGACGGCGGGGCCGGTCAGGTCGGAGGCGTCGACGACCTCGGCGTAGTCGAGGCGGGCGAGGGGTTCGGCCTCGACGATCTCGGCCATCACCGCCGCGACGCGGTGCGACCGGCGCTCGCCCGCCCCGATGGCGCTCCGGCCGGCCTGCAGGGCGCGGTACAGGACGGGAGCGGCCGCGCGCTCCTCGGGGGTCAGCCGGGCGTTGCGGCTCGACAGGGCGAGGCCGTCGTCGTCCCGAACCGTCTCGCAACCCACGACCTCCACCGGAAAGGACAGATCGGCAGCGAGCCGGCGCACGACGAGCAGCTGCTGGTAGTCCTTCTCGCCCGAAGTAGGCGCGGCACCGCCCCACGGCGGCGAAGAGCTTGGCGACAACGGTCGCCACGCCCTCGAAGTGCCCGGCACGCGATGCGCCTTCGAGGCCCTCGGTCGACGCCGGACACCCGCACCGACGTCAGGACCGGACCGGGGTACATCTCCTCGACGCCGGGCACGAAGACGTGGTCGACACCGGCCCGGCGCGCCGCCTCGATGTCGCCGGCTTCGTCGCGCGGGTAGCTCGCCAGATCCTCGCCGGCGTCGAACTGCAGGGGGTTCACGAAAATGGTCACCACGACCACGTCGCACTCCGCCCTGGCCCGCTCGACGAGAGCGAGGTGGCCGGCGTGCAGGGCTCCCATGGTCGGGACCAGCCCCACCTGGCGGCCCGAGGCGCGCTCCTTTTCCAAAGCGCGCCCGAGCTCCTCGAGCGTCTCGATCACCTGCACGCCGCTGGGTCCTTCCCGAAGACGGAGGTTGGGGCGGAAGGAGCGGCACCGACGGTGGCCGCCCTTTCGTCAGAAGGGCGGTCAGCGACGGGTGCCGCTTCCTCACCGCGCTCCGGCGCATTCCGCTCCTGTACCAGGCGCTCAGCCAGCTCGACGAGGGCGTCGTACGCGGCTCGCTCGGCAGGATCGAGGACGGCGCGGTGACGCTCGATCGTGGCTCGATCGCCGCGGGCCACCGGGCCGGTGAGGGCCCGAGCCGGCCCCACCGCGGCCACGTCGTCGACAGCGCCGCGGGCGAGGTCGACGAAGGCCGCCACGGGCACCCCTGCTTGAGCCGCCACCCGCTCGACCTGGCCGAGCAGGGCGACCACGTGGTTGGCCGCCAGACAGGCGGCGGCGTGGTACGCGGCGCGGCTGTCGTCGGGCACCGCCAGCGGCTGACCTCCGAGGGCGGCGACGAGGTCGAGCGCCAGCGGGTCCCCCGCCACGGCGAAGAAGCCACCCGCCCGGAGCCGAACGGCGCCGGCGTCGGGCTCGGGAAGGGTGACGAGAGGGTGCACCGAGGCCCGTCGCGGGTGGGGAGCGAGCGCGTCGAGCCCCAGCGAGCCGGCCAGATGCAGCACCACGGCGGTCGGCGAGGGGTCGACAGCCGCGCTGACCGGAGCGACGTCGCCGTCCGGGGTGGCGATCACCAGCGCGTCCACACCGTGCGCCGCCGACCGCAGGTCGTCGTGGCGTCCCAGCATGCCGGCGAGACCCCAGCCGGCGTTCGACAGGGCGATGGCGAGCGACCGACCGGCCCGACCCGGCCCGATCACGCGAAAACTGGTCAAGTGACCTCTCTCGACGTTCCAGCCCCTCCACGAGGGTGCCGTTCGTGCAGTGCCTAGAGGGTACCCAATCTGCGGACCTCGCCGGAAACGCGCCCCTCCCAGCCTTCAGGCACGAGCTCGGGCGCCAGGTCGGCCAGCGGTGCGACCACGAAACGGCGCTCCCACATCCGGGGATGAGGCACGGTCAGGTCCGGCTCGTCCACCGTCTGGTCACCGACCAGGAGGACGTCGACGTCCAGGCTCCTGGGGCCGAACCGCTCGCCGCGCACCCGTCCGGCGGCGACCTCGAGGCGGCCACCGAGCTCCAGGAGCTGGCGCGGGTGCGCGCCGTGTCGAGCTCCACGACCAGGTTGAGGTAGGGCCCCTGACCGGCGGGGCCGCCCACGGGTTCCGTCTCGTAGAGCGGCGAGACGGCCACCAGGTCAGGGAGGGCCGCGACCGCCCCGCGCAGAGTGGCGCGGCGGTCCCCCAGGTTGGACCCGAGGCCCAGGAAGGCGCGCACGCGCTACAGCCGGGAGCGGGTGACGCGCACACCGACCGACCCGACGTCGGCGGCCAGGGGCGGATGCAGCTTGCGCACCCCGACGGTGACCGAGGTGGCGCGGGCGTCTGTGAGCACCGCCTCCGCGATGGCCTCGGCCAAAGCCTCGATCAGGCGGTAGCTGCGGCGGCTGACGACCTCGGAGGTCCGCCGGACCGCCTCGCCGTAGTCGACCGTGTCCTCGAGGGCATCCGTCCGCCCGGCGGCGGTGAGATCGGCAGTGATGTCGAGGTCGATCTCGAACAGCTGACCTCGGCTCTGCTCCTCGGGCAGCAGCCCGTGGGTGCCCACGACCCGGAGGCCCCGGACCTCGATGCGGTCGGGGCCGTCACCGGACCTCATCGGCCCCGCCGGCCGCATCCTCGGCCCCGCCCCCCTCGTCGACGGCGTCGTCGAGCTCCGGTGAGAGGGCCACGATCTGCCGGCCGAGCGGGCCCATCTGGCGGCGGACGATGCGCTCGACGGCGGCGATGCACTGCGGCCCCGAGGGCAGCTTGCCCGACCAACGGAGATACCCCGCGATCACACCCATCACCCGGTCGCCCAGCTCCTCCTGGTGCAACAGCATGCGCTCACCGTTGGCGAGCCAACCCGAGAGGTGCACGTACAGGTCGGGGAGCACCAGGCGGGGCTCGGCGGTCGGACCGAAGGGGAAGTGCGCCCACGGCACGTCCATCTCGTCGTAGGCGTGCAGGTTGTGGGGGGAGCCGAGCAACGACACCACCAGGGTGAACCCCTGCTCGCGAAGCCAGATGATCTCCTCCTGACGACGCACGCGCCGGTGGTTGCGGGCATAGCCGCCGGGGCGCTCACTGACCGCCAGATGGTCCCTGATCACCCACGCGAAGTTGCGAGGGGCGATCCCGGCGGCCCAGCGACCCTTCACGCCGCGTCCCTGCCCGCCGGCCGGGTTCCCGGGCCGGCGTCGCCCACGATCATGGCGGCTTGCACCGTCGGGGCCACGTCGTGGACGCGAACCATGCCTGCCCCGTTCGCCATCGCCCACACGGCCGTGGCCAGCGACCCGGCGAGGCGCTCGTCGGCAGGAAGGGGAACGTCCTCACGGTCGGTGAGCCGGCCCAGGAAGCTCTTGCGGCTGGTGCCGATCATGACCGGGTGGCCGCTGGCGACCAGCCGGCCGAGGTGGCGCAGCAGGGTCACGCTGTGCCCGGCCCTCTTTCCGAAGCCGATCCCGGGATCCACCCAGACCTCGGTGACGCCGGCCGCCAGGGCGCGATCGGCCCGTTCCTCCAGGAACGTCACGACCTCGCCGACCACGTCGTCGTACTGCGGGTCGTGCTGCATGGTCCGGGGCGTGCCCCGCATGTGCATGGCGACCCAGCCCACTCCCCCCGCCGCCGCCACCTCGTACAGCGACGCCGAGATGTCGTTGACCAGGGTCGCTCCGGCGCCCACGGCCGCCTCGGCGACGGACGCCTTGGCCGTGTCGACGGATACCCGCACGTGGGGCGCGAGCGCCTCGACGACGGGGACCACCCGCCGGAGCTCCTCGGGCTCTGCGACCGGCTCGGCGCCGGGCCGGCTCGACTCACCGCCGACGTCCACGATGTCTGCGCCCTCGGCCACCATCTCGAGACCGTGGGCCACCGCGGCGTCGTGGGAGAAGAACCGGCCTCCGTCGGAGAACGAGTCCGGCGTCACATTGAGCACGCCCATGACCAACGCCCGCATGGAGGTAGCGTAGGTTGTCGGCCTGCTGGCGGGTGGGAAGCAGGGGCCCGCCGATGGCGCACGAAAGACCGCTACCGGCCGTGGATGAACTGCATGGCCTCGGCCCGGGTCGCCACGTCGGAGCGGAACAGGCCCCGGACCGCCGACGTCACGGTCAGCGCCCCCGGCTTCTTCACCCCCCGCATGGACATGCAGAGGTGCTCGGCCTCCATGACCACGAGGACGCCCCTGGGCGCCAGCCCCCGTTCGAGCGTGTCCGCCACCTGGCTGGTCAGCCGCTCCTGCACCTGGAGCCGCCGGGCGTAGGCCTCCACCAGACGGGCGATCTTGGAGAGCCCGGTGAGGCGACCGTCGTCGTTCGGGATGTAGGCGACCGCGGCCTTGCCGATGAAGGGCACCAGGTGGTGCTCGCACAACGAGGCGAAGGCGATGTCCTTCACCATCACCATCTCGTCGTGCTCGGCGGCGAAGGTCACCGTGAGGTGGCGCTCCGGCTCGTCGTGGATGCCGGAGAACAGCTCGTCGTACATGGCCGCGACGCGAGCGGGGGTCGCCAGCAGCCCGTCCCGATCGGGATCCTCGCCGATGGCGTCGAGCAGCTCCCGCACGGCCTTCTCGATGCGATCGCGGTCCACGCTCATGGTGCCGGCCTCGGTTGGTCCTCGCCGACGTAGACGCAGACCCTCCGCAGGTTGCGGTACCGCTCACCGATGTCCAGCCCGTAGCCCACGACGAAGTCGGGAGGGATGTTGAACCCGACGTAGCGCAGGTCGAGCTTGGTCCGCTGCAGCCCCTCCTTCACCAGCAGAGCGCACACCTCGAGGCTGGCCGGTCCGCGCGCCAGCAGGTTGCGTCGGAGGTAGGAGAGCGTGAGCCCGCTGTCGACGATGTCCTCCACCACGAGGACGTGGCGTCCGGAGAGGTCGAGATCGAGATCCTTGACGATGCGGACGACCCCGCTGGTCTTCGTGGCGCTCCCGTAGGACGCCACCGCCATGAAGTCGAACTCGACGGGCAACCGGATGGCCCGGGCCAGGTCGCTCATGAACACGAAGGCACCTTTCAGGACACCCACGAGCAACGGCGGACGATCGAGATAGTCGGCGGTGATCTGGCGGCCGAGCTCCTCCACCCGGGTCACCAAGGCTTCCTCGGACACCACGACCCGCCCGAGGTTGGAGTCCGTGTGCAGCGGCTCGGGCCGGTGGCCGTCGGTGTCCTGGTTCGTCACCTGCCCGACCCTACCGGTGAGGTGGTCAGGGTGCATCGGCCACCGGCGCAAGCGGCACGGCGGCGCCGTCGCACGCGCCTTCCTGTGTCAACCGCCCACGACGGCGCCGGACCCGGAGTCCCCCACCCACCTCACAGGCGCGGCAGTCACCGCGGGCGACGTCGAGCACGCGTTCCACGGCGTCCGCGGTGGGTGCGTACGGACCATCGCCTCGTAGCCACGTTCGCACGGCCCGCCGCGCCACCACGACGGGGGCGCGGGCCAACGCCCGGGCGTCGGTTGGATCGACGGCTGCGGCCAGCGAATCGAGGTAGTCGGCCTCGTCGGCGAGGAGACCAGCCTGGCGGGTGAGCACGGGGACGACGTCACGCTGGGCGACCTCGTCGAGCAGGGCCATCACCTCGTGGCGGACGCGGTTGCGCCGATGGGCGGGATCCTCGTTCGAGGGATCCCGCACCGTCGCCAGCCCGAGGTGCCGGCACAGGGCGACCGTCTCGGTCCGGCGCAGGGCGAGGATGGGGTGACGGGGTCCCGCCCGCATGCCGCCGAGACCGCCGGCGGCGGCGCCGCGCAGGAGGTTCAGCAGCATCGTCTCGGCCTGGTCGTCGGCGGTGTGCCCGGTGGCGACGGCGGCGGGTAGCACGGCCAGGCGGGCCGCCCGAGCCCGAGCCTCGAGGTTGGGACCGGGAGCGAGGGCCACCCGCTCGGCCCTGAACCGGGCCCCGAACCGACGAGCGGCGGCCTCGACCACGTCGGCCTCGCCGGCCGAACCCGGCCGCAGGCCATGGTCCACGTGGACGGCGGTGACGACACAGCCCGCCTCGGAGGCCAGGGCGAGCAGGGCCAGCGAGTCGGGTCCGCCGGAGACGGCGCAGGTGAGATCCGACCCCGCGGGCGGGAAGGTGCAACGGCCCAGGAGGTCCTCGAGGATCGGCCTCACCTGCCCCTGACGCGGCGGACCCAGCTCGGCGGGTCGCGGATCTCGTCGAGGGAAGGAAGGGCCTCGGGTGCCCGCCAGGCCAACCCCAGCAGCTCCGGACCGCCGGCAGACTCCACCGCGGCGACGAACCGCTCGCCGTCCTCGTACTGGCGCATCTTGGCCTCGAGGCCGATCAGCTGCTGGAGCAGGCGGGCGGGACCGCGCACCTGTCGCCGGCGGTCGCGCAGGACCCGGCTGAAGCGGTCCGCGCTCGGGATCCGAGCCGCCCCGGCCCGGTCCATGGTCACGTCCCCGTGGCCCTCGAGCAGGCTCATCAGCCCCTGGACCTTGCCCAGGACGGCGTGCTGCTCGGTCCCCATGACCAGGCCCAGGAGACCGCCGTCCGACAGGGGGTTGCGCCCGGTGCGCACCTGGTCGGCCGCCCGCCTGAGCCCCTCGAGGAACCGGCGGGGATCGGGGTCCATCGCCCCGAGGGTCTGATCGACGAGGGAGAGGAAGTGGGCCCGCATCCAGGGGATGCCGGTGAACTGGGCCCGGTGGGTCACCTCGTGGAGGGCGAGCCACAGGCGGAACTGGCGGGGCGGGAACGAGAACCGCTTCTCGAGGCTGAGGACGTTGGGGCCGACGTAGTAGACGATGTCCTGCTCCTCGATGCGCTCGTCCTCGGCCAGGAGCAGGTCGTACTGGCCGAGCACCCGGGTCGACATCCACCCGAGCACGGTGCCCACCTGCACGCCGGCTGCCGCCCGGCTCACGGGGGCGATCGGGCTCGCCAGCAGCCGGGGGCCGAGACGCTCGGTCACGGGCCGCAGCAGCCGCTGGAACGAGGCCACGTTGGCTCGGACCCAACCCGGGCGGTCGGTGACCCGCGCCCGGGCCGGGCCGGCCAGCGATCGCAGGCCCGTGGCCCTGGCGACCAGCTCCTCGGCCTCGACCGTGAGCTCCTCGAAATCCGGCTGCAGCGACGCGTAGTGGTACGACTCGGCGAAGGGCTCCCGGCCGGCGACCCGAACGGCCACCCGCTCGGCCAGATCCCAGGACACGGCTTCAGTCACGGCATCTCCAGGCAGGGTGGGGGATCACGCCATCATGCACCCGCGCCGGCCACAACCTGGCATCACCGCCGGGCCGAGGCTGTCTCAGGCGATCTTCTTGCCGCGGGTCCGGGGCACGGCCATCGGCTCGTGCTGATAGCAGAACTTGCCGTTGTTGTAGATCGAGAGCCTCGTGCCGCAACCTGGCTCCCGGCACACCCGCCCTGCGCCGAACGAGCGAGACGGCCGGTCGTTGCCCGACAGCGATGTCCCTCGTACAACACGATCTGCCACGTCGTGGGCAACGACAACCCCGGTGACGGTATTCCGGTCCGGCGGCTGGCACGCCACCGGGTGAGCCCTAGCGGTGGGGGTCCGCCTCCTGCTCGTGGCGGAGGGCCCAGGCGATCCGATCCCGCAAGCTCTCGGGGACGTGGTCACGGCACTTGGCGGCCAGCATTTGGCGCAGGTCCGCCTCGAAATCGAACGCCTCGAGACACGGATGGCAGCTGTCGAGGTGCTGCGATATCTCCAAACGTTTCTCGCTTGTCAGCTCACCGTCGAGGAAATGGTAGAGACGGTGAACCGCCTCCCAGCACTCATCGTGGACCGGTTCACCCATCACCAACTCCCATCCACGAACCGCTCTCTACGCGTCATCAGTCCCGATCGCCCACTAGGCCACGTTCCATACCAAACTCCAACAACGCCTTCTGGAGCGCCCTTCTTCCGCGGTGGAGCCGGCTCATCACCGTACCGATGGGAATTTCCATGATGTCGGCGATCTCCCGGTAGGAGAATCCCTCGACGTCGGCGAGAAGAACGGTCATCCGAAACGACTCCGGGAGCGACTCCAGTGCTTCCTTCACGTCCGTGTCAGTAAAGCGGTCAAGCACTTCCTCCTCGGCGCTTCGTCCCGCGGTAGCCCCCTCCAGGCCCCCGAGCCGCCGGTACAGGTAGAGGTCCTCGACGTCCTCGATCTCGGTCTGCTCGGGCCGCCGCCGGCGAGACCGGTAGGCGTTGATGAACGTGTTGGTGAGGATCTTGTAGAGCCAGGCCTTGAGGTTGGTGCCCTGCTGGAAGCTCCCAAATGCCCGATAGGCCTTCAGGTACGTCTCCTGGACCAGGTCCTCGGCCTCGGCGGCGTTCCGCGTCATACGCAGGGCGGCCGTGTACAGCGCAGGCATGAACTCCATTGCCTGGTCGGCGAAGGTCGCCTGGTCGGCCATGCCCAGCACAGTACCGTCCGCCGAAGGAGGACCCTCCTCCAAATTCGTCGATCCCACTCCGCCGGGTCCTCGCGACCGGGCACCCGTCGTCGGCTAGCGGCCGAACATCATGAGCCATTGCTCGGGGGTCTGTGGCCGGAACACGTAGTTGAGGCGGCGGGTCTCCCCCATGGTGGCGGACGGCTCGGCCGAGTAGAGGTGGCCGGGAAAGAGAACGGTGTCGTCGGGAACCTTGGCCAGACGCCGGGTCAGGCTGTCGTACATCGCCTCCGGGTCGCCACCCGGCAGGTCGGTGCGACCGCAGCCCTCCAGGAACAGGGTGTCGCCGGCCACGAGGCGGTTCTCCACCATGAAGCACTGGCTTCCGGGCGTATGGCCGGGCGTGTGGAGCAGCGTCACGCCCAGGCTGCCGACGTCGACGACGTCGCCGCTGTCGTGGTGGGCGAGGAGGTCCGAGACGCCGGTGGCCCTGGTCACCCACTGTGCCTCGTCGGCCTGAACGTGCACCGGTACTTCGCGGTGCTCCAGGAGCTCGCGCAGGCCCTCGATGCCGTGCCCCATGAGGTCACCGCCGACATGGTCGGGGTGCCAGTGGGTCACGAGCACGCCCGACAGGCGCATGTCGTCGCCGGCGAGGAGGTCGACGAGGTCGCCCACGCCGTACGCCGGATCGACGACGACGGCGTCGCCGGTCTGCCGGTCGCCGATCAGGTAGACGAAGTTCACCATCTGCCGGGCGACGAAGTCGCCGCTGGCGAAGTCGCGGCCGGCGAGAAGCTGGCGGAAGTACAGGCGGTCGCTCATGTGGAGGTCGATCGTAGGCCGGGGACGACCAGGCCCCGCTACTTCATGCCCGGCACGAACAAGCGGAGCAGCCGGCGCCCGAACCCGGCCTCGGGCTTGAGCTGCTCGATCTCGTGCTCGATCTGGCGCCGCTCGTCTTCGTCCGTCGTCTGCTCGAGCAGCTGGCGGAGATGGCGGAGACGGTTCTCCGCCCACCTGCCGCCGTTGATGATCTGCGGCATGCGGACGAGCTTAGGCCTTGGCGCTGGCTCGTTGCGCCGGTGCCCCGCGGCGTGCATCGTGGGACATGGGTAGTCCGGCCTCGGTCCCCGCGGGCGACGCATCCCCGGCGCCCCCGGAGCGGATCGACGCCGGGTGGCTGGCTCTTCGCCGCTGGATGCCGGACGATCTCGACGCACTCGTGGAGTCGGTCACGACCTCGATCGATCATCTGGTGCCGTGGATGACCTGGGCGTCCGGGTACGACCGCGACGCGGCCCGGAGCTTCCTCGAAGGCACCGGGGGTCCGTGGAAGGACCGTGACGACTTCGGCTACGCCCTGCTGGCCGCGGGCGTCGTCGTCGGAAGCGCGGGGCTGCACCGTCGCATCGGGCCTGGTGGTCTCGAGATCGGCTACTGGGTGGACGTCCGACACACCAGGCGAGGGATCGCGTCTCTGGCGGCGGCCGCCCTCACCGAGGCAGGACTGGGCACGCCCGGGATCGACAGGATCGAGATCCACCACGACAGGGCCAACGAGGCCAGCAGCGGCATACCCGTCGGCCTCGGTTTCGCCAAGGTCGCCGAGCGGGCGGACGAGGTCGAGGCACCCGGTGAATCAGGCGTCGAGGTGATCTGGGAGATGACCGCAGCCGCCTTTCCGACCAGCGTGGCCGCCGCCATGGTGGACAGGGCGCGCCGCGGGCAGGAGAGGCGGTAGCGTCTCTGACGGTGGTCGAGCGAGCGGAGTTCGGGCGGACCGGGCACCAGAGCAGCCGGGTCATCTTCGGAGCAGCGGCGCTCTGGCGGATGAGCCAGGGGCAGGCGGACGAGCTGCTCCCCGTCCTCGTGGAGGCGGGCGTCAACCACCTCGATGTGGCCGCGGCGTACGGGGACGCCGAGCTGCGGCTGGCGCCGTGGCTCCAGCGGCATCGCGACGACTTCTTCCTCGCCACCAAGACCGGCGACCGGGTCGGGGCCGACGCCCGCGCCAGCCTCGAGCGCTCGCTCGAGCGCCTGGGTGTCGACCACGTCGACCTGATCCAGCTCCACAACCTGGTGGAGGAGGACGAGTGGCAGGTGGCTCACGGTCCCGGCGGCGCCGTCGAGGCGCTGCAACAAGCCAGGGCGGAGGGCCTGACCCGCTTCATCGGCGTGACGGGGCACGGGCTCCGCATCGCCCGCATGCACCTGCGCAGCCTCGAGCGCTTCGACTTCGACTCCGTGCTCTTCCCGTACAACTTCTCGCTGCTGGCCGACGACGCCTACCGGGCGGACGTCGACGAGCTGCTCGCCGTGTGCAGCGAGCGCCGGATCGCGACCCAGACCATCAAGTCAGTGGCCCGACGCCGGTGGACCGGTGACGCGCAGCCCGCGCTTCAGCTGGTACGAGCCGCTTCCGGCCGGCCCTCCCCTCCAGCGCGCCGTGCAGTACGTGCTCGCCCAGCCGCAGCTCTTTCTCATCACCTCGAGCGACGCCCGCCTCCTGCGAGCCATCCTCGAGGCGGCGTCGCCCCCCGCTCCGGTGAGCCCTCCAACGGACGCGCAGCTGCGTGACGACTGGGCGGCCGAGGACGTGCAGCCGCTGTTCGACGGCGGCGCCCTCGAGCGCATCTGAGGGCCCGCCTCGGCTACCGGGGCGCGCCCTCGCTGGCCGGCGCCTCGGCCTCGAGCGCAGCCTCGTGCTCGGGCCGGGAGAGCGGCGACGGCCACCAGTTCCACCGGCCCAGCACCGCCACGGCCGAGGGCACCAGCAGCGTTCGCACGAGGAACGAGTCCATGAGGATGCCGAGGGCGAGGCCGACGCCGATGGAACGCAGCTGGCTCCCGTTGGAGCCGCTCCCGGCCGACAGGGCGAGCACGCCGAACGTCCCGGCCAGGACCAGGCCGGCCGAGGTGACCGTCGTGCCGGTGGCGCCCAGGGCCTCGGTGATGGCGTGGCGCAGCGGAAGGTCCTGGGCCTCCTCCCGGATCCTCGTCATGACGAGGATGTTGTAGTCCTCGCCCAGGGCCAGCAGGAAGATGAACATCAAGAAGGGCAGGAAGAAGATGAGCCCCGAGTCACCGGCCAGGTCGATGAAGATGATGACGGCGAGGCCGAGGGCGGCCAGATAGGAGAGGACCACGCTGGCGATGAGGTAGAGCGGGGCGACCAGGCTGCGCAGCACCAGGGCGAGGAGCACGGCGATGATGGCCACGGCGACGGGGATGATCGTCCTGAGGTCGCTGCTCGACACCGAGCTGATGTCATAGGACGCAGGGGCGATGCCCGCCACCCCACTGTCGCTGGCGCCCGAGGCGTGGGCGGCCTGGGTAACGGCGGTGCGCATCGCCGGGGTCTGCTTGAGGGCGGCCGTGCTCTGCGGGTCGCCGACGGTCAACGACGCGTTGACCATCACCGTCGTCCCGTCGGTGCTCACGAGCTGCGAGGCCGCCCGGTAGGCGTTGTACGTGGTCGCGGGCACGCCCAGCGCTGGAGGCGCGATCGCCGGCAGAGCCTGCGCAGAGCCGAGCGTGGCGTGCAGCGTGGCCAGCTGGGCCGGCGTGAGCGCGGTCCCGTTGGGGTTGAGCGGGGTGCTGAGGGACTGGAAGACCGAGGCGCGGCCCAGCGAGGACTGGAGCGTCGTCAGCGGAGCTGGGTCCACCCAGACCGAGGTGGGGTACCTGAAGATCAGGTTGGTGGGGTTCGCCGCCGCCTGTGGGAAGTGGGCGGCGAGGGCGGCGTTGCCCTGGGCGGAGTCGCTGGACGGAGGTGGCGTCTGGTTCCCGAAGCCCGACGGCTTGTTGCCGAGGGCGCCCAGGGCCAGAAGACCGAAGACGAGCACCCCGATCCCCAGCGTCAGACCCGGGCGTTCGACGGCGTGACCGGCGACGCGGCCCCAGAGGCCGAAGCGATGAGGTCCGACCTTGGGCTTCGACGGCCAGAACACGGCCCGCCCGAAGATGGCGAGCAGCGCCGGCAGCAGGGTCAGGCCCGCCACGAGCATCAGGGCGATGCCGATCGCCAGCGGAACGCCGAGGCTCTGGTAGATGCCGAACGTCGCCAGCAGCAGGCTGAGCAGGGCGGCGATCACCGTCGCCGCCGAGAAGCTGATCGTCTCGCCGACGCGGGACACGGCCTTGACCACCGCGTCCTTCGGCGCGAGGCCACCCTGGATCTCCTCCCGTACGCGGAACACCAGGAAGAGCCCGTAGTCGGTGCCCGCCCCCAGCACGAGCACGATGAGCAGGACCTGGGTGAACAGCGAGACCTGCAGCCCCGCCTTGGCCGCCTCGCCGATCAAAGGTCCGGCGATGGCGAAGACGATGATCGCAGGCAGCACCGTGAGGATGGGTGCCAGCACCGACCGGAACACCAGGAACAACAGGGCCAGGATGAAGATGATCGAGAACAGCTCGGTGCGGTTGCCCGCGTTGTTGGAGGCTTTCTGGCTGTCCACACCGGCCGCGACCTGCCCGGCCAGGTGCACGCTGAGACCCGGCGGGACGGGCTGGGCCTGTATCGCCGAACGCAGGGCGTCGACGAGGGTCTTGTCGGCGTTCATGCCGCCTTGCAGGTTGGCGAGCACCCGCAGCTCGATGGCCTGGCCGTCGGGCGACACCCCGACGAGCTGCACCGACTTCACGCTCGCCACCGCTTGGGTGGCGGCCTGGATGCGCGAGACGGCGGTCTGGTCGGCGACGGTGAGCTGTGAGCCTGCTCGCGAGGCGACGATGGGCACCGGAACGGAGTTGAGGGGCTGGAAGGGCGTCGCCAGCTTCGCCGCCTCGAGGCTCGGGGAGTTGGACGGCAGAAAGCTCTGGTTGTTGGCCTTGACCGCGCTGTTGAGCGTCGGCAGGGCCGCTCCCGCGACCGCGGCACCGAGGATCCAGGCGACGACGATCAGGTAACGGAACCTGACGGAGAATCGGCCTATCGCGGCGAGGGGGTTCATGCGCCTGCTCCAGATGAAGTGGTCCGTCGCGAAGCGGCGCGCCCCAGGGCGACGTGCCGCCGGTCGCGACGAAATCTATCCGATCCGTCCGGCACCGCGCCCGCCAGCGGGCATCAGCATCCGGCGGGCGCTATCGTCCCTGGCGCCAGTGCTCGTTACGGCGAAGCCGGGGAAGGAGTCGACCGATGCCCGACAAGGAGAAGCCTCGTTACCTCGGTCTGCTGAACACCATCGCCGTCGCCGAGGCCGCCGCCCATGCCTACCTGACGGAGTGGGCCGAGGTCACCGACGACCCCGAGGTCCGCCGGGTGCTTCTCACCGTGGCCGCCCGCGAGGGCGAGCACGGCATGAGCTTCGCCCGCAGGATCAACGAGCTCGGCTACGAGGTCCGGGAGAAGGACTTCCCGGGTCGAGGAAGGCCCTCGACATCGTGCGCTCGGACCGGTCGGACCTGGACAAGATGGAAGCCCTCGAGCTGCACAAGCTCGACACCGGTGGCGCCCCTGACCTCTTCGACGACATCTTCAAGGACCATTCCATCGACATCCGGACGGGTGAGCTGCTCGGTCGCTACATCGCCGAGGAGCGCGACAGCGCCCGGCTGCTGCGGTCCTGTCACGAATGCCTGCGGGCCGCGCGCAACGGCGACGACCGCTCCCGACCGGACGGGCTCGCCGGCATCGAGGCCAAGGTCGACGCCCTGGGCCGCTCGGTCGACGAGCTCCGTCAGATCGTGTGCGGCGCCAGCGTGGGCACCAACTCGAGCTGAGCTCGAGCTGAGCTCGAGCTGCTTGTCTCAGCCCGCTTGGCGTAGGCGCAGGACCAGCGCGTCTCCCTGGCCGCCGCCGCCGCACAAGGTGGCGGCGCCGAGCTCGACCTGTCGGCGGCGCATCTCGTGCAGCAGGGTGACGAGCATGCGGGCGCCGGTCGAGCCGAGGGCGTGGCCCAGCGCGACCGATCCGCCGTTGACGTTGACCCTCTCCTCGTCGGCGCCGAGCATGCGGGTGGCGTGCAGAGCCACCGACGCGAAGGCCTCGTTGATCTCGATCAGCCCGAGGTCCTCGACGTGCGCTCCGGCCTTCTTGAGCGCCCGCTCCAACGCGATGGCCGGGACCGTGTGCAGGTACTCGAAGCGCTCGGCGCACATGCCGTGGGCCACGATCTCGGCCAGGGGCTCGATGTCGAGCGCGGCGGCACGCTCGGCGCTCATCACGACAGTGGCGGCTGCTCCGTCGGACAGCTGCGAGGCGTTGCCGGCCGTGATGGTTCCCTCGGGAGTGAACGCAGGGGCCAGCTCGGCGAGGGATCGGCTCGTCGTACCTCGGCGGACCCCCTCGTCCCGGTCGACGAGGGTCGTCTCACCCCGCGGCCCCGGTACCGGGACGCCGACAACCTCGTCGACGTAGCGGCCCGACTCCCAGGCCTGGGCGGCCCTGCGGTGGGAGCGCGCCGCCCAGTCGTCCTGGTCCGCGCGCGTGATCTCGAGCGCCCCGTTGACCGAGTCGGAGGACTCCCCCATGTGCTGTCCGGTGAAGGTGGACCACAGCCCGTCGTGGATCATCGTGTCGACCAGGTCCGCGTCGCCCATCCGCACGCCCCAGCGGCCGCGGGGCAGCACGTAGGGCGCCGCTGTCATCGACTCCATCCCGCCGGCCACGGCGACGTCGATCTCGCCGGCCCGGATGAGCTGGTCGGCGAGAGCGACCGCCGTGAGGCTGGACAGGCACACCTTGTTGAGCGTGATGGCCGGCACGTGGTGAGGAATGCCGGCCGCCACCGCAGCCTGGCGGGCGGTGATCTGACCCGTCCCGGCCTGGAGGACGTGGCCCATGAGGACGTAGTCGACACCGTCGGGATCGACGCCGGCGCGACGGACAGCTTCCGCGATGGCGACCGAGCCCAGGTCGACGGCCGAGCGGCTCCGCAGGGCCGAGCCGAACCGCCCGACCGGCGTCCTCACCGCGGCGACGATGACCGAAGGTGCCATGGCTGTGTATGCACGCGCTCTCGCTCAGCCTGGTAGCGAGGCTAGCCTGACCGTACCGACATCGCCCGGGGGGAGGCCGACATGGCGACGACGACGACGCAGTTGCTCGTCATAGGTGCCGGGCCCTACGCGCTGTCGGCCGCCGCCCTCGCCCGACGGCGCGGCATCGAGACGGTCGTGCTCGGCAGGCCGATGAGCTTCTGGCGGGACCACATGCCGGCACGGATGTTCCTCCGCTCGGGAGCCGACTGGCACCTCGACGCGACCGGAGTCCACACCCTCGAGGCGTACCTGGACGATCAGCAGATCGCCCCCGACGAGGTCGACCCGATCCCCGTCGACCTGTTCGTCGACTATGCCGGGTGGTTCCAGCAGGCCGAGGGGATCGAGGTTCGCGAGGACCTGGTCGCAGGGCTGACGAAGCTCGACGGCCGCTTCGAGGCCACCCTCGAGAACGGGGACGGCGTCGTGGCCGACGCGGTGGTCGCCGCGCCGGGCCTCTCCCGCTTCACGACGGTTCCCCTCTGGGCCGCCGGGCTGGCCGCCGGGCGGGCGTCGCACAGCTGCGACCTGGTCCGTTTCGACGACCTGTCGGGGGCGAGGGTTCTGATCGTGGGCGGTCGCCAGAGCGCCTACGAGTGGGCAGCGCTGATCGGCGAGGAGGGGGCCGAGCGCGTCGACGTGGTCCACCGTCACGACGTGCCGCGCTTCGACAAGGTGAGCTGGAAGTTCGTCGACGAGTACGTCGACAACACCTTGCGCGTACCTGGCTGGTGGCGCCACCTGTCGTCGGCCGAGAAGGACGCCATCTCGAAGCAGTTCTGGGAGGTGGGCCGACTGACCCTCGAAGGTTGGCTGACTCCCCGGCTGAGCCGTGTGAACGTCGTGCGCTGGCCCGGTGCGGAGGTCGTCGAGGCCAATCCGAGACGCGACATCGTCGACGTTCGTCTGTCGAACGGTGAGCACCTGTCGGTGGACGCCGTCGTCTTCGCCACCGGCTACAAGCCCGAGCTCGAGCCGGGTGCCGTACCTGCATGGGGTGCTCGACGCCGTCGACACAGCCGACGGCTTTCCCGTCCTCGACGAGAGCTTCCAGGCCAGCCTGCCCGGCCTGTACCTGCCCGGCTTCCCCGCCACCAGGGACTTCGGTCCCTTCTTCGGCTTCGTCAAGGCCGCCCCGGCGGCGGCCACGCTGATCGTCGAGGACCTACTCGCTCGCCCCTGAGGTGCTCAGAAGTGCCCCAGCACCGGGTGGGGGACGTAGGGCTCCTCGAGCTGCTGCATCTCCTTGTCGCTGAGCTCGAGCTGCTCGGCGGCCAGCGCGTCCTCGAGGTGACCGAGCTTGGTGGAGCCGACGATCGGCGCCGTCACGCCGGGCCGATGGAGCAGCCAGGCCAGGGCGACCTGGGCTGAGGGAACCCCACGCTCACCGGCGACCTCGGCCACCCGGTCGACGACGTCGAAGTCGGTCGGCTGGCTGTAGAGATAGTCGGTGAACGGGTCGGTCTCCGAACGCGTCGTGCGCTTCTCGCCCTCGCGGCTCCGGGTCCCGGCCAGCACGCCTCGAGCCAGCGGGCTCCAGGGGATGACCCCCACCCCCTGATCGATGCACTGGGGGATCATCTCCCGCTCCTCTTCGCGGTAGACGAGGTTGTAGTGGTTCTGCATGGAGACGAACCTGGTCCAGTCATGACGTTCCGCCGTGTGCTGGGCCTTGGCGAACTGCCACGCGAGACATGCTGCTGGCGCCGATGTACCTGGCCTTGCCGGCCCGCACCACGTCGTGCAGGGCCTCCATCGTCTCCTCGATAGGCACCCGTGGGTCCCACCGGTGGATCTGGTAGAGATCGACGTAGTCGAGCCCGAGCCGGTCGAGCGACGCGTCGATGGCGGACAGGACGTGCTTGCGCGACAGGCCACCGCCGTTCTCGCCCGGGGTCATGGGCATGAACACCTTGGTGGCGACGACCGCCTCTTCCCGACCGAGGTACTTCCCGACCAGGCGTCCGGTGGCGACCTCGCTGGCCCCGTTCGAGTACGTGTCCGCGGTGTCGAAGAAGTTCACGCCTCCCTCGACGGCGGCGCGGACGATCGGCTCGGCGGCGTCCTCGTCGATCACCCACGGCCGGTCGCTGTCGTTGCCGAAGCCCATCATGCCCAGGCAGACCCGTGACACCCGCAGACCGGTCGCGCCGAGATTCACGTACTTCATCGAGCACCTCACAGTCGTCCAGCCGTCCTCTGGCCCCGACAGGTCGACCCTATCGCCACCCCGGGTGGTTGGCCCACTAGACAGGGGCCATGAAGATCGGCGTTGTCTTTCCCCAGACCGAGATCGGCGCTGACGTCGAGGTGGTCCGCCGGTACGCGCAGCAGGTGGAGGCGCTCGGCTTCACCCACGTGCTGGCCTACGACCACGTCGTCGGCGCCGATCCCGCCCGCCACCGAGGCTGGGCGGGTCCGTACGACGTCAGCACCACCTTCCACGAGCCGTTGGTGCTGTTCGGCTACCTGGCCGCGGTCACCCCGATCGAGCTGGTCACCGGCATCATCATCCTCCCCCAGCGCCAGACGGCCCTGGTCGCCAAGCAGGCGGCCGAGGTCGACCTCCTCAGCCGTGGTCGTCTCCGCCTGGGTGTCGGCCTCGGGTGGAACGCCGTCGAGTACGAGGCTCTGGGCAAGAGCTTCTCGGACCGCGGCAAGCGGCTCGGCGAGCAGGTCGAGCTCCTGCGCCGGCTGTGGACCGAGCGGGCGGTCGACTTCGAGGGCACCTACGAGACGGTGACCGGGGCCGGCCTGGCACCGCTGCCCGTGCAGCGACCGATCCCGGTCTGGTTCGGCGCCGCCTCTCCTCCTGCCTACCGGCGAGCCGGTCGGCTCGCCGACGGCTGGTTCCCCCAGGTGCCTCCCGGCCACGGCCTCGAGGAGGCTCGGGCCATCGTCGAGGGGGCGGCACGTGATGCCGGCCGGGATCCCGGCGCGCTGGGCATGGAAGGTCGCGTGACCTGGGGTGACGGTGGGGCCCGAAAGCTGGCGGACCAGGCCGCCAGGTGGCGCGACGCCGGCGCCACCCACCTCTCGGTCAACACGATGGGCGCAGGGCTGACCTCGGTCGACCATCACCTCGAGGTTCTCGAGTCAGCCATCGAGGCGATCAGGCGTTGAAGGCCAAAGCCAGGCCGGGGCGGGGCCAGTCGAGAGCGACCAACCGACCGGTGCCGGAGAGGGTCGCGTAGGCCGTCCGGGGATCGTCGGGCGCGAAGCAGACGTTGGTCGTCATCGGATCGGGCAGTGCCACGTACTCGTGACGCCCGTCGGGCTCGACGACGCAGAGACCCTGGGAGATGGCGGCGACCACCACGGCGCCGCTGGCTTGCACGGCGAGGGAGTCGAAGTGCCCCCTCGTGGCGGCGACACACGTGCCCCGCCGCTGCCGTACCTGTCCCGGACCTTCCAGGTCCCAGGCCATGAGCCGCCCGCTGTAGCTCTCGGCGACGAACACCCGGTCACCCGCCGGGGACAGTCCCACCCCGTTGGGGCCCCAGAGGCCGTAGGCCGCCTCGATCACCTCCGACCCGTCGGCGCTGGCGTAGTACAGGCCACCCCGGTCGACGTCGCGGGTCCGGGTCTTCCCGAAGTCGGTGAACCAGAAGCCGCCCTGCTCGTCGAAGACGATGTCGTTGGGGCCTCGCAGCGGGTGGCCGTCGACGTGGGTGTAGAGCCGCTTCGCCTCGCCCGTGTCCAGGTCGACGCGCTCGATCCAGCCCCCCTCGAAGCCCGGTGGCTCGGTGGCGCCGGTGGCGATGTCGACCGGGATCAGCATCCCGGCTCGTTCGGTCCAGCGGAACCCGCCGTTGTTGCAGACGTAGGCCGCTCCGTCAGGACCGATGGCCACACCGTTCGGTCCTCCGCCGAGGGTCGCGACCACCGACACGTCGCCGTCGGGCTGCACCCGGCTGAGGGTGCCCCGCTTGATCTCCACGACGAGCACGCTGTGGTCGGCCATCGCCACCGGACCCTCGGGAAACTGCAGGCCCGTGGCAACCTCTCGGAAGTCGGTCATCAGCGCCGGACGTCGCTCCCGGCGGCCGCTGCCACACGCGCACGCCGGTTGAGGAACTCCCGCATGGCTGCGGCTATGGCCTCGGGCTCTTCGGCGGGAAGCATGTGGCCGCCCTGCTCGAACCAGACGATCTCACTCTGGGGGATCAGATCGTGCATGCGCTGCTGAACCGCCGGAGGGGCGAAGAGGTCCTTCCTTCCCGCGAACACCAAGGTCGGCGCGGCAACCTCCGGCAGCAGCGCCGCCGCCCGGTGATTGCGAAAGCCGCCGATCATGCGCCACAGCACCGAGAAGTCGATCTCGCAGATCTGCACGACGTGCGGCGCGATCCGCTCGGCCGTGACCTTGGGCCCCGCCACCTTGAGGGCCTGCAGCATGGTGAGCGCGGTCTCGGGCGCCGAGATGCGGCGGACCACGGGCTGGAGGAAGCCGAAGGGCAACAACCGGAACAGCGCATCGGCGACCGGGAAGAGCCGGTCCAGCAGGGGCAGCCCGGCAAACGACTGGACCGGGTTCTCGAAGGTGCCGGCCACCGGGAGGAGGGCGGCGACGCGCTCGGGGGCCTGATGGTAGATCTCGAAGATGAGCTGCACGCCGATCGAGTGACCGGCGAGGGCGGCCTGCTCGATGCCGGCGTCGTCGAGCACCTCGATGAAGTCGGCGGCGACGCGTTCGACAGAGACGTCCTCGGGGCGAAGGTCAGAGGAGTTGAAGCCGGGCGGACGGGGCAGCCCCGACTGCCCGTGGCCGCGGGTGTCGACGAGCAGAGCCGGGTGGCCGGACTCGACCAGCACCGGCGCGATACCCCACCAGTAGGTGTCGGTGCAGCTCCACCCGTTGACGAACAGGACGGGGACCTCGGCACCGTCGCCCACCACGGTGTAGGCGATCGGCGTCCCGTCCGTGGTCGTGATGAAGCGGTCCTTCGGAAAGCAGGCGTACTCCTGGGCAGGCGTCATACCACCATCTTCGCGGGTTCTGGCTGGGGCCCGTTCCGTACCAAGATGGAGGAGTGAGCGACCCGAGCCCGGTGGATGTGCTCCACGACTCGACCCGCCACGGCGAGGCACCCGGCCACCCGGAACGGCTGGTCCCGTTTCGCCCCCTGGATCCCTCCAACCGCCCCAGCCCGTTCAAGACATACCCCGATCTCGAGGCGGTTCGCCTACCACGCACGATCGTCAGATCGTCGGTGCCGGCCACCGAGGTGCTCTCGGGCGGTCACGGGCCGGCCCGCCCTCTGGACGACGAGCTGCTGGGAACGTTGCTGTTCCTCACGGGCGGTGTCACCAGGTTCACGGCGGGTGGGCTCGGAGGAGAGGAGCGCGTCTGGTTCCGGACCGCGATGTCGGCCGGCAACCTCCACCCCGTCGAGCTCTACCTCGTCCGCTCTGGCGTGCACCACTACGACCCCCTGGACCACGCGCTGGCTCCTCTCCGCGGCAGCGACGAGGTCCCCGCCCCCCGGGATGGCGCGACGATCGTCCTGACGGGCATCCCCTTTCGCACCTGCTGGAAGTACGGCGAGCGGGGGTGGCGTCATCTGTGGTGGGACGCCGGCACCATGCTGGCCAACCTGCTGGCGGCGGCAGCGGCCCACGGCGTGGCGACGCGGGTGGTGACCGCCTTCGCCGACGACGCCGTCACCGAGCTGGTGGGCATCGACGGCGTCGAGGAGATGCCCCTGGCCCTGGTCGAGCTGGGAACCCCCGCTTTCACCGTGCCCCCGGCCGGCTCGCTGGACGCGCTGGCGGCCCGTACCCTGCCCGTCGCTCCACGGGTCCTGCGTTTCCCGCTCGTCGACGAGGCCCAGTCGGCCGGCGCCCTCGACCATGCGGGCGTCGCCGGTTGGCGGCAGGTGGCCACGGCGGTGTCGAACCCCGCGCCCGAGGAGGTCGACCGGCCCGCCCGCGCCGTCGGCGCTCTCGGCGATCAGGCCGTCGAGGACGTCATCCTTCGGCGCGGCTCCACCCGGGTCTTCGGGACCGAGCGGGCCCCACCCGACCTGCTCGAGTGGACGGTGCCGGCGGCAGCGAGGTCAGCCGCCTTCGATGCGGCTCCAGGTGCCACGTTGATCGAGCACTTCGTGAACGTCCACGACGTGGAGGGCGTCGAGCCCGGGGGTTACCGCTACAGCGGCGAGGGGAGGTTCGAGGGAAGGGTGCGCGTGGACGACGTCCGCGCCGCCGGAGCCGGACTGTGCCTCGGTCAGCCACTCGGCGGCGACTCTGCCTTCACCGTGTTCCACGCCGCTGTCCTCGGTTCGCTGTCGAGCGCGCTGGGCCCACGGGGCTACCGGGTCGCCCAGCTCGAAGCCGGCGTGGTGTCGGGGCGACTGTCGCTGAATGCCTTCGCGCTCGGCGGTGGCGCGACCGGGCTCACCTTCTACGACAGCCTCGTGTCGCGCTACTTCCACACCGACGCCTCGCCGCTCTTGGCCACGGCGGTCGGCGTGCCCGACACCCCACCGGCGCCCAGTGGCACGCCCGGTCTACCGGTGGAGCTGCAGGGCTACGGCAACGTCATGACCCGGCTGGCTGCCCGGCTCAGCCGATCGCGATGACCGAGAGACGAGACTTACGCGGCTCGTTGCACATCACTTCGCTGCGGTCGCAATTGCGGAGGGACCGCATTGCACACGAAGCAGCGCAACTCCGCATCGGCGTGCGAGAAATCCAGGTGCCAGGCGAACGCTTCCCGTGAATCGCAGCGGGGGCACCGAAATGCTCTCCGAACGACTTGATTGCAGCTCCCGCAGGGATGCTTCTCAACGCCCATCCGCTACCAGACCTTTGCACGCGTTGTCCGACACAGTTGACGCCCTCTGATCCCCCTGCCCCATGCGGGCCCCAGTGCCAAGCCGTAGAAACTTGGTACCCCGTCACCAAAGGGACAAACCCCTGAGACCCGGATAATGCGGCAATAGGCGTTGCCGTTGCCCGGGATGCGGCGGCGGCTGCGGGAGGTCTCGGCAAATGGCGAATCCCATCAAGAAGGTGCTGCGCGGCGTAGACCTCGCGACACCACGCGACGGAGCGCGTGAGGGCACACGTTCGTAAGATCGCGGTGCGATGCTCGAGAGCCTCCGGTCGGTGCTCAGGTTCCGCCCCGTGGACGGCGACCTCGTCACGAGGCGCCTGGCCGGGGCCGCTTGCGTCGCGGACCTGCGGCGCATCGCCCGCCGTCGCCTCCCCAGGGGCGTGTTCGACTACATCGACGGTGGGGCGGAGGACGAGCGCACTCTGGCCGCAAACAGCGACGCCTTCGCTCGAACCACCTTCCGGCCGCGCGGTCCTTCGCAACGTCGCCGCCGTGAACCCGTCCACCACGCTGCTCGGTCGGCCTGTTCCGATCCCGCTCGTCCTCGCTCCGACCGGCTTCACCCGCATCGCCGATCCGGACGGCGAGCTGGCGGTCGCCCGCGCCGCCGCCGAGGCCGGTCTCCCCTACACCCTGTCCACGCTGAGCACCCGTTCCATCGAAGAGGTGGCGAGGGCGGGTCGCGGCCCGAAGTGGTTCCAGGTCTACGCCTGGCGCGATCGCGGCCTCGTCAAGGAGATGCTCGGCCGCGCGGCCGGGGCGGGGTACGAGGCGATCGTGCTCACCGTCGACACGGCGGTGCTCGGGCGCCGTGAGCGCGACGTCCGGCGAGGCTTCACCCTCCCACCCAAGGCAGGGCTCGACACCCTCGTCGACGGCGCCCTCCACCCCAGGTGGACCTGGGGGCTGCTTCGCGGCGAGCCCATACGCTTCGCCAACGTCGTCGGACGTGAGGTCGGCGACGGTGCGACGGCGGCATCACTCGCCGACTACATCAACGCTCAGTTCGACCCGGGGCTGTGCTGGGACGACCTCGACTGGCTGCGGACGGCCTGGGCCGGCCCGATCGTCCTCAAAGGCATCCAGACCGTCGAGGACGCCCGCATCGCCGCCGATGTCGGGGTCGAAGCGGTCGCCCTCTCCAATCACGGCGGCCGCCAGCTCGACGGCGCACCCGCCGTGCTGGACCTCGTGGCTCCAGTCGCCGAGGCGGTGGGCGGCCGGCTCGAGATCATCTGCGACGGCGGCGTTCGCCGCGGCGGCGACATCGTCAAGGCCGTGTGTCTCGGCGCACGCGCCTGCATGGCCGGCCGTGCCTACCTGTACGGGCTGGCCGCCGGGGGCGAGCGCGGCGTCGCCAAGGTGCTGTCGCTGCTCGACGCGGACGTCCGGCGCACGATGGCTCTCGTCGGTGCCGACTCGATCGCCATGCTCGACCGCGGTCTCGTCACCGTCGCCCCGTCAGCGGGCGGCCGCTGAACCGCTCGTGCTCGAAGCACCCCCCGATCGCGTCACATCCCAAGCACAGTAGGCAAGGGTGATCGAGCCCGTGACTACCCGATCACCCCCAACCGACGTACGCGGAGCCATCTGGAGCCCACACGCAAACACTGCATCGGGCAAGTAGTTGTTCCCATCCGGCGCGAAGGAGAAACCTCACCGAGTGCACCAGTTGGGCGGCTACGGTGGGTCCCGGCAGCCGCGGCGGGCTGGCGATGCGTGGTCTGCGGATTCGTCGTGCGAGGCATCGAGGTTGGCGGGCTGCGCGCACGGCTGGGCTGACACACGAGGACGACGGAGAGCGATGAAAGAAGACACCTTCGAGCGGTCCCGATTCGCCGTTGTGATGCGGGGCTACGACCGAGATCAGGTGGACGCCATCCTGGAGGCGTGCGAGCGCTGGGCGCGCGAGGCACAGGCTCACATGGAGGGCACCGACGCCAAGGTCAACGAGACCGATCGCCGGGCTGAGACGCTGGAGGCGAGGCTGGCCGAGCTCGAGAGCCGCGGCGATCCGCAACCGCCGCGGTCACTGCGGACGCTGAGCGAGCGGGCCGAGCACCTGCTGGACATGGCGCGCGAGGCGGCCGACGAGCTGCAGACCAGCGTCGAGGCCGAGGCCCGGACCGACAAGGAGCGGTCCGAGCAGGCGGCCGCCGAGCTGAAGCAGACGGCCCAGGCCAGGGCGAAGGAGATCACCACCTCGGCCAGACGCCATCAGGAACAGGCCGCCCCCGCCACCCAGGAAACCAGGGAGCAAGCGGCCCGGTGTATCGAGGAGGGTCGAGCGGCGGCGGCCGCGCACGCCGAAGCCATCCGGCAGCGTGCCGAGGGGCCCATACGCGACCTGCGGCGGGAGCTGGCGCGTCTCGAGGAGGAACGCAAGGCGGCCCTCGAGGAGCTCTCCGGGCTCCAGCAGTCGCTCGACGATCTGGTCGCCGTCCCCTGAGCCCACCGCGAGCCGGCCCTGCCGGCCTCGTCCTGACACCCGGTGCCAGCGCCGGGCGGGAGCAGTCGGCGCTGGTGGCGATCGACGCGGCGGCGACGACGCGGGGTCTCCTCGTCGAGAGGATCGACTTTCCGTACCGCCTGGCCGGACGGCGCAGTCCCGACCCGCCGCACGTCCTGCTGGCCACCATTGGCGAGGAGGCAGCGCGCCTCGCCGCGGCGGGCCGGCGTCGGGCCGGAGCGGATCGCGCTCGGTGGTCGATCGCTGGGCGGCCGCATGTGCTCGATGGCAGTCGCCCAGGGACAGCCCGCGGCTGCCCTGGTGCTCGTCAGCTACCCGCTGCATCCCCCGGGCCGGCCCGAGCGTCTCCGAGACGAGCACTTCCCGGCCATCGGCGTGCCGTGCCTGTTCGTCTCCGGCACTCGTGACACGTTCGCCAGCCCCGACGAGCTGGAGGGCTCCACCGCGGTCATTCGGGGCCCGGTCACCCACGTCTGGATCGACGGTGGGGACCATGGTCTGCGGCGCCGGGACTCCGAGGTGGCCGACGCCGTGGGCGAGTGGCTGGGAACCCTCCTGCCGAGGGGCAGACGCCGGACGTCCGGACCGGCGTGATCCGCCTCGTGTAGCCAGAACGGCGGTCGCGCATCGGGGAGTCGACCCTACGGCCGGACTAGTCCGTCCGATGGTCGAAAATGGACCCTTCTACCCATTTCGCTTCCCCGTGGGCGGAGCCAAGCTGGATCTCGCCAGTCCGGAATGACAGCCAAAAGCGCTGTTTGCCTGGGGGGAGATGCCAGTGAGGGACGAGCGAGTCGAGGGAGAGGGCAGAGAGCCATCTTCGGCTGAGCCCATGGCGCTCGGCGGGCTCTGGCAGTCCTCCTGGGGTCTGCGCATCAGCCTCGGTCTGGTCGCCGTGCTCGTCTGGGTCGGTGCCACCTCGATGTCGTCGTCCCCGTCGCCTGCGACGGGCTCGCCGGTCTCGCCTCCGGTGACCACGCCGGTCATGGCACCTGTGAGCCCTCCTCCGACGACACCCTCGGCCGTCGACACGGCGACGGTGACGCCGAACCTGCCGCAGCAGACGCTCGACATCACCTATGACTACGGTCCCGGCCCGCAGCCCGTGCCGGGACAGTCGCCGACCCCGTAGCTCCGAGCCGGGACCTCGCTAGTCGCTCGAGCCGCGGCGCGGCTCCAGCCCGGCGGCTCGGTAGATGTCGTCTATGACCCGCATGTTGGCGACGCTGTCGGCGGGAGGCGTGAGCGGCGGGACGCCGCGCCGCACGGCAGCGACGAACGCGGCCAGCTGGTACGAGTAGGTCGCGTCGCCGCGGACGCGATCTCGCCGGGTGCCCTTCGCGCTCTTGACGGTCACAAGGTTGAACACCTGCGGGCCGATCGGATTGAGGATGTGCATCCTGCCTCGCTCGCCGGTCACGGCTGCGCTCGACCTCAGGACGCTGGACGACCACATGGAAGCGGTGACGCGTCCCGTCGTGCCGGCCCCGAACGACAGCTCTGCCTGCACGAAGCGATCGACCCCGGGAGTGCGGAGCCGCGCCGTGGCCTGGGTGACCGTGGGGTCCCGACCTGCGAAGGTCCGCACGATGTGGACCGGGTAGCAGCCGGCGTCCATCAGGGCACCACCGGCCAGGTCGAGCTGCCAGCGGATGTCGTCGCGTCGGAACAGGGGGAAGCAGAGCGCAGCCTCGACTCGGCGCACCTCGCCCAGCTCGCCGCTGTTGATGATCTCGAGCGCCCGAGCCGCCAGCGGGTGGTACCGCCAGTGGAAGGCCTCCATGACGACCCGACCGGCCCCTTCGGCGGCGGCCGCCACCCGCTCGGCCTCGGGTGCGTTGGCGGTGAAGGGCTTCTCGCACAGGACGTGCTTCCCGGCGTCGAGCGCCTTGAGCGTCCACTCGGCGTGGAGGCCGTTGGGCAGGGGGTTGTACACGGCGTCCACGTCGTCGTCGGCGAGCACCGCCTCGTAGGTCTGGTGGACGACCGGTATGCCGTGACGCTCGGCGAACACGGCCGCCCTCGCCGGGTCCCGAGCGGCGATCGCTCGCACCTCGGCCTCGGCCGACTCCTTCGCCGGCTTGACGAGCGCGTTGGGAACGATGCGTGCGGCACCGAGGCAACCGAAGCGAACGGGTTCCATGCTCGTCCTAGCGGGGCGATCCGGGCGCCACCAGCGGCCAGGGCCGTTCCCGCTCCACGACAGCGGCCAGGTCGAGCAGCAGGGCGTCGAAATGGTGGCGACCGATGACCTGCATGCCGACGGGCAGCCCCTCGACCAGGCCGGCGGGGATGGAGACGGCCGGGTTGCCGCTGATGTTGGCGGGGATGGTGAGGGCGCCGTTGTTCTCGGGCCCGACGGTCTGATCCCCGACCTTGGTGTTGAGCGTGCAGTCGGCGGGATAGGCGACGTCGGGGTTGGTCGCGCACAGGAGGAAATCGACCTGGTCGAACACGTCGGCCATGGCCTCGTTGGCGGCCGTGCGATTGACCTCGGCCTTGGCGACCATGTCGATGTTGAGCACCTGGGACGCCATCTGCAGCCCGAACGCCATCTCCGTGGTCAGGTCGGGAAGGCACCCGGGATAGCGGTCGCCCAGCTCACCGACCAGGGTGGCCAGGTTCGACGATGGCCCACTCGGCGCCGAGGCTGGGCAGCTGGACGGGGACGTCGACCAGCTGGAGCCCGGCATCCCGAGCGAGCGCCTGGCCCGCCTCGACGACCAACTCCTCGACCTCAGCGCTGACGACGGCCGATCCCAGCGTCGGGGAGATCGCCATCCGCATGCCGGCGAGGTCGTGCCGACCGAGGTCGCGCTCCCACCCCTCGACCCGAGGCAGGCTGTACGGATCACGAGCGTCGTTGCCGTTGCACACGTCGAAATAGCGGGCGACATCGCGGACCGATCGGGCCATGCAGCCGAGGACCACCGTCAGCGGGCCGATGACCGTCTTGGGCCCGCGTGGGATCCGGCCGGCCGTGCCCTTCATGCCGACGAGGCCGCAGAACCCGGCCGGGATCCGGATCGAGCCGCCGCCGTCACCCCCGGTCGCCAGGGGCACGAGCCCGCCGGCAACGGCCGCCGAGGAGCCGGCCGACGACCCACCCGTCGTCTTCGTGAGGTCCCACGGGTTCCGGGTGACGCCGTGGAGGAGGCTGACGCTCACGTTGAGCCCGCCGAACTCGCTCGGCGGTCGTCTGGCCGACGAGGACCGCGCCGCTCTCCCGCAGCCGGCTGACAACGGTGGCATCCTGATCGGCAACCCGGTCGGCGAAGGCGCGTGACGCCTCGGTCAGTGGCCAGCCCGCCACCGGGTCGAGCTCCTTGACCCCGATGGCGAGCCCACCGAAGGGCGCTCGCCACGTCGGCCACGGCGGCGCTCTCGCGGGCGGCCGTCGGTATCCAGATGGCAGAAGGCGTTGAGCTCGCTGGCGGCGATGGCGTCGAGGGTGGCCTCCAGCTCCTCCTTCGGGGAACGGTCCCCGGCGCGATAGGCATCGATGAGGGCACAGGCGTCGGCGGCCCACGGTGTGTCAGGCATGGCGGCAGCCTACGAGCAACCGTCGCCGCCGGTCATCCCGGGTAGCCGGAGCCTCCTGGACGAGCCGCTCGGAATGGCGGCGCAGCCAGATCGGTTGTCACGAGTGGTCATCTGGCCGCCGACCCAAGGGGGCATGCCGTGGCGACCGAGAGCAGAGGACGCGTTCGTGTGGAGAACGGGCCCAAGCGGGTCCGCACCTATCTCGGCGGAGAGCTGGTCGCCGACACGTCCGGCCCAAGCTGGTCTGGGAGGTGCCCTACTACCCCGCCTACTACATCCCCGAGCAGGACGTCCGCATGGAGCTGCTCAGTCCCACCGACCGCCGGGAGCAGTCACCCAGCAGAGGCGAGGCGCGCTACTTCAGCGTCAAGAGCGGGAGCCGGCGTCGCTGTCGACGCCGCCTGGACGTACCCGGAGTCACCCATGACGGAGCTCCGAGGCCACGTCCGCTTCGACTGGGAGGCGATGGACGCCTGGTTCGAGGAGGACGAGGAGGTGTACGTCCACCCGCGTGATCCCTACAGCCGGGTCGACATCCTCCCCAGCTCCCGTCATGTCGAGGTGGTCGTCAACGGCGTGAAGGTGGCCGACTCACACCAGCCTCGTCTCCTGTTCGAGACCGGACTGCCCACTCGCTACTACCTCCCGCAGGTCGACGTCCGCCTGGACCTCCTGCATCCGTCGGAGACGACCTCGCGGTGCCCGTACAAGGGAACGGCCAACTACTGGTCCGTGGAGGCCGGCAGACCAGGTGGTCGAGGACCTGGCCTGGGTCTACCGGACGCCGGTTCAGGAGAGCGTGAGGATCGCTGGTCTGGCGTGCTTCTACAACGAGAAGGTCGACCTGTACGTGGACGGCGTCCTCGAGGAGCGCCCGCACACGCAGTTCTCCTAGACGTCTCCCAGACGCGCTGGACTCACTTGCGTCCAGCTCGCATCTGGGCCAAGCTACGCGGCGATGGCCGTCCGCGACCGTTTGAGCCCGGGCGGAGTGGCGCCGGGTCGGGGGGATGGCGAGCGTTCATCCTCCTGCTGCACGTCGTCGGCTTCGGCATCCTGCTCTCGCTCGCGTGCCGGGCCACTACCACGTCGGGGCCAAGGCGCCTTCGGCGTCGGCACCGGCATGCTGGCCTACACCCTCGGCATGCGCCACGCCTTCGACGCCGACCACATCTCGGCCATCGACAACACCACCCGCAAGCTGATGGCCGACGGCAAGCGGCCGCTGTCAGCGTCGGGTTCTTCTTCTCCCTCGGGCACTCCAGCGTCGTGTTCGTGCTGGCGGTGCTGCTCAACTTCGGCATCCGGGCGCTCGAACGGCCAGGTGCAGAACGACAGCTCGGCCTGCACCACTACACCGGCCTGATCGGCACGAGCGGTGTCGGGCGCGTTCCTGTACCTCATCGCCATCCTGAACGTCGTCATCCTGGTGTCGATCGTCCGGGTGTTCCTCGAGCATGCGCCGCGGCCGCTACGACGACGAGGAGCTCGAGCGCCAGCTCAACGCCGCGGCCTGATGAACCGGTTCTTCGGGCCGCTGGCCCGGCGGATCGACACGCCGCTGGAAGATGTACCCGATCGGGCGTCCTCTTCGGGCTGGGCTTCGACACCGCCACCGAGATCGCCCTGCTGGTGCTGGCCGGCACGGCGCGTGGCCGGCGGGCTGCCGTTCTGGCCGATCCTCTCCCTGCCGATCCTGTTCGCCGCGGGCATGTCCCTGCTCGACACCATCGACGGCTCGTTCATGAACTTCGCCTACGGATGGGCGTTCTCCCGGCCGGTCCGCAAGGTGTACTACAACATCACCATCACCGGGCTGTCGGTCGCCGTGGCGCTCTTCATCGGCACCGTCGAGCTGCTCTCGGTCCTCGGGACCAGCTCGACCTCACCGGCGGCTTCTGGGACTACGACGGCCAACTTCAACATCAACCACGCCGGCTTCTTCATCGTCGGCATCTTCGTCGTGACCTGGGTCGCGGCCCTGGCCATCTGGCGCTTCGGGCGCGTCGAAGCACCGCTGGGAGGAATCGGCAGCGCGGGCCCGTGGCGCCCGCCAGCCCGCTCTGGCCGGACCCGGATCCCCTTAGGCCTCTGAGGCCCGGACCAGCGGGTACCGACGGGCCTGCACGACCACCAGCATCAGCGTGAGCGCGCCGAGCCCGGCGGCCGCCGCGAGCAGGGTCTGGTACGAGGCGACGGGAGCGAGCTCGGCCAGGACGATGGGAGCGGCGAAGCCCACGTAGGTGAAGGCGTAGTAGACGGCTGTGAGCGAGGCGAGATCGTCGGGACGGGCGATGCGCTGCACCTCGAGCAGGCCGCTCACCAGGCACAGTCCGTAGGCGCCACCCAGCAGGAGGGCGGCGACGAGCACGAGCAGGGGGTTCTCCGACGCCGTCGCCAGAACGCCGACGAGCAGGCCGGCGACGAGCAACGCCAGGCCGCCCGCAGGGCCTCGACCGTCGGTCTTGGCGTTCAGGGGTCGCCCGACGGGTTGCACGAGGACGCCGATCGCCGCCGTGGCGAAGGCGACGGCGGAGGCGAAGGCGACGGTGTCCCCGCGAGGATGGTTGCCGATGGCCCCGGGAAGGAAGGCGAACGCGATTGCAGGTGCCGCGAAACACCCACGGTGCGAAGGGGACGACGACCCGGACGAAACGAGGATGGGCGAGGTCGCGTGACGCTCACCCGTCGGCCGGCCGGGCCCAGCCCACCGCCGGGCTGCATCCGCCACGGTCTCGGGCGTGCCCGACAGGAGGAGCAAGCTGGCCGTCATGACGACGAGGTGGGGCACGTAGGGCAGCACGAGGGGATCGGGTCCCCACTGCGCCAGCAGGCCGGCGACGATCGGACCCAGCCCGAAGCCGAGCGACAGCGCCACGGCGGCACGGCGTGCTCCGCTCTGCTCGCTGCCGCCCGGGTCGTAGGGCGCCACCGAGAGCTCCTTCACCCAGGCCGTGCCGGCGGCGAACATTGCCCCGCTGGCCACACCGGCGAGGAACCGGCCGACGAAGAGCAGACCCACGCTGTGGGCGCCGAGCATCAGGACGGCGGTGGCCACCACCGAGGTCGCCGCCGCGGGCCAGGCGACCCGCCCCCGACCCCATCTGTCGGCCACGGGGCCGCTGACGAGCAGGGCGGGGATGAGCCCCAGGGCGTAGATGCCGAAGATGGCCTCGGTCGTCGCCGTCGACAGACCCACGTGCTGGCGGTAGGCGAGGATCATGGCCGAGAACTGGTTGGCGCCCCAACCCACGGCGAACAGCGCTCCCGCCACGCGGAGCCACTGGCGGCCGGACATCGGGCTCCCCTGACGATCCGCGTGCAAACCTTCCCGACCGGTTGACGAGTTATGTGCTACAACATATTCTCTTTGTTGTGTCACGTATCTCAGATTACCCAATCCGGGGTACTGGAGCCATCGACATCGCCGCGGCGATCGAGACCGGCATCGTCGGCGGCTCCCTCGCGGCCGGTGCTCGGCTTCCGACCATGCGGGACCTGGCCACCGACCTCGGGGTGAGCACCACGACCGTGGCCAACGCCTACCGGTCCCTCCGCGAGCGTGGCCTGCTGACCGCCAACGGCAGAGGGGGCACCAGCGTGACCGCCGGGCGCCCCCGATCCGCCCGGCGGGTGGCTCCGCCGATCCCGCCCCACGTGGTCGACCTGGCGCGCGGAAACCCCGACCCCCAGCTGCTGCCCGACCTCCGTCCGGCGCTCGCGGCCGTGGCCGACGGGCTCGCCTCCGCCGCGGGCCGGTCGCGCAAGTACGGCGACGGCGGCAACCTGTCCGCTCTGGTCGCCGCGCTCGAGCCCCGCCTGGCGGCCGACGGGCTCCCGATCGCACCCGTCACCATGGTCAACGGGGCGCTCGACGGCGTGGAGCTCGCCCTCCGGACCGTCGTCCACCCGGGTGACAGCGTCGTCGTCGAGGACCCGGGCTACTGCGGGCTCCTCGACCTCCTCGAGTCCCTCGGCCTGCGGGCGATCCCGGTGGCCACAGATGACGAGGGGCCACTGCCGGACGCCCTCACCGCAGCGCTGGCGAGACGACCGGTGGCCGCCGTGCTCACTCCACGGGCTCAGAACCCGACTGGCGCGGCGTGGTCCTCGAGCCGGGCGACCGAGCTGGAAGCCGTCCTCGCCACCCAGCCCCAGCTACTGGTGATCGAGGACGATCCGCTCGCCGAGGTCGCCGACGAGCCGCTGCGGGACATCACCGCCGCAGGCCGCGACCGCTGGGCCTACGTCCGCACGCTCTCCAAGACGCTCGGTCCCGACCTGCGGGTAGCCGCGCTGCTCGCCGATCCGACCACCAACGCGCGCGTGGCCGCGCTGCAGCAGGCGACGACCGGCTGGGTCAGCTGGCTGGTGCAGCACCTGGCCGCCTTTTTGCTCGACGATGCGGACGCGGAGCGCACGCGCACCGAGGCCCGCCGGCTGTACGGGGAGCGGCGAACCGTCTTCAGGGAGGCGCTGAAGGAGCACGGCGTCGGTGCACGCGGCATCTCGGGATACAACGTGTGGATCCCGGTCAGCCACGAGGCCAGCACGGTGCAGGCGCTTCTGACCTACGGATGGGCGGTGCGCGCCGGCGAGGTCTTCCGGCTCGAGAGCCCACCGGGGCTGCGCGTCACGGTGGCCGAGCTCCCGCTCGAGCAGGCCGGCCTGCTCGCAGCCGACGTGGCGTCAGCGATGGCCGCTCCGCGGCGCAACATCTCGGCCTAGCAGGCCCCGGCACGGCGGCGCCGTCGTCGGTAGTCTCTCGGCGGAGGCGCCGTCAACGACAGGGGGACAAGATGTCAGTGAGCCAGACCTTCGCGGCCAGCGCGGCCATGCGGTCGGGCACGATCGTCACACCCGACGAACCGGCCTGGGACGAGGCCCGACAGGCCTGGAACCTCGCCGTCGACCAGCAGCCGAGCGCCGTCGCCATGGCCGAGACGACCGACGACGTCATCGCCGTCGTGAACTCGGCTCGCCAGCACGGGCTGCGGGTCGCCGCCCAGGGCACCGGGCACAACGCCGCTGCGTTGGGCTCGCTGGCCGACACGATCCTGCTCAGGACCGAGCGGATGCGAGGCGTCGAGATCGACCCGGCGGCAAAGACGGCGCGTGTCCGGCCCGGCGAGGTCTGGCTCAACGTCGTCGGAGCGGCAGCCGAGCACGGGCTGGCAACCCTCGCCGGCTCGTCGCCGGACGTCGGGGTCGTCGGCTACACCCTCGGCGGTGGCTTGAGCTGGCTCGGGCGAACCTACGGGCTGGCAGCCAACAACGTCGAGGCGGTGGAGGTCGTGACCGCCGACGGACAGCTGCGGCGGGTCGACCGGACCTCGAATCCTGATCTGTTCTGGGCCCTGCGCGGTGGTGGGGGCAGCTTCGGCGTCGTCACTGCGATCGAGCTGCGCCTGTTCCCGCTGACCGAGGTCTACGCCGGCGTCCTGTTCTGGCCGATGGAGCGCGGTCCCGAGGTGCTCCAGGCATGGCGACAGCTCACCCAGAGCGGCATACCCGACGGGCTGACCACGGTTGGCCGTTATCTGCAGCTGCCCCCGATCCCCGACATCCCCGAGATCGTGCGGGGCAAGTCCTTCGCGGTGGTCGAAGCCATCCATCTCGGACCGCGGGCGCAGGCCGACGAGCTGCTCGCGCCGCTCCGCGCCCTGGAACCGGCGATGGACACGATCGAGACCATGCCGGTGGGCGCCCTCGTCCACCTGCACATGGATCCCGACCATCCCGTGCCCGCTGCGGGCGACGGGCTCCTCCTGGCCGATCTGCCAGCCGAGGCGGTCGACGAGCTCGTGCGCGTCGGCGGGGCCGAGGCAGGCTCGCCGCTGCTCTCGCTGGAGGTGCGCCACCTGGGAGGTGAGCTGGCGCGCATCCGTCCGGAGAGCGGGGCGCTCTCCTCTATCGAGGCGGACTACGCGCTCTTCGCCGTAGGTGTGGCGCCCACGCCCGAGGACAAGTCGGCGATCGACGCTCACATCGAGATGGTCAGGAAGGCGATGGAACCGTGGCAGGCGCGGCACATGTACATGAACCTCGCCGAGACGAGCCGCGAGCCGAGCTCGTTCTGGAGCACCCAGAGCTACAACCGGCTGCGCCGCATCAAGGCGCACGTCGACCCGGCCGACGTGATCTACGCGAGCCACCCCGTCCCACCCGCCGACGACGACGTGCCTCTCGGCTAGCGCACCTCGAGCACGACCTTGCCCGGCGTCCCGAACGTTGGAACGAGCAACGCCCGCATCACGGCGCCGATCGTACAAGCGTCGAAACAAGGCTCACGCCAGGCGTAGGCAGCCGTCTGCTCCGACGACGGCCAGGCCGTCGGCGACGAGCGAGTCGGCGATTCGTCGGGCGCGAGCCAAGTCGTCTTCGGTGGTGGACCACCCCGCTGCGGCAGGCAGCTCCGTCGCCGGCACGGGCGAGCGCCGGAGGGCGGCGACCAGCCGCCCCCTGCCCTGTCGGTCGGATCCGGCGAAGGGCGACTGGCGCCCGGTGACCCCTGCGGACCCCTCCACGGGATCGGGCTCCGGACGGCCGGCTGCGTCCCAACGGCAGGCGCCGCGCCCGCCCGCGCCATGTCGCGCCAACGGACAGCGCCCGCAGTCCGGGCGCCGCCGGGTGCACACCAGCGCGCCCAGGTCGAGCACCGCTTGGTTCCACACCCAGCCCATGCTCGCAGGCACCAATGAGTCCGCCATCGCCTGCGCCTCGGCGCGGGTGCCGAGTCGACGACCGGCGACAGCCCGGGCCAACACCCGGGCGGCGTTGGTGTCGAGGACCCCCACGTCCTGCTCGAAGGCGAAGGCGAGCACGGCCCGCGCCACGTAGGGCCCGACGCCTGGCAGCGCCTGCAGCGCACCAAGATCGGCGGGCAGACGACCGCCGTGGCGCTCGACGACGGTGACGGCCGTGCGGTGGAGGCTCACCGCCCGCCGGTTGTACCCGAGCCCCTCCCATGCCCGCACGACGTCGCCCACCGAGGCCGCGGCGCAGTCGCCCGCCGTCGGGAACCGCTCGAGGAAGTCGGCCCAGCGGGGAGCGACCCGCGCCACCTGCGTCTGTTGGAGCATCAGCTCGCTGACCAGCACGGCCCACGGGTCTCTGGTCCTCCGCCACGGGAGATCCCGTCGCGACCGCTCCGCCCACGCCAGGAGATCGCTCTGGAGGCCCACGGCGCTCGACGATACCGAGCGACACGCCGGATGGACCGTCGATCAGCTGCCGGTGGAGTGGCCGACCACCGAGTTGATGTACTGCAGCATGGGCCGGCCGGCGCCGTTGGGTCCGACGGGGTAGAAGCCGATCTCGAGGTGCGGTCCGGTCGACTCGCCGACGATCCCGTAGCCGACGATGGTGATCTGCTGGCCGTCGGCCACCTGGGCGCCCACGGGCACGAGATCGGGACCGGCGTGTCCGTAGTACACGGCCCGGCCGGCGAGCGGCCCACCGGTGATCTGCAACACGGGCGCGTTGGGACCGAAGCCGTCGATGCCCTCCCGGATGATGACCCCCGGGCCCATGGCGAACTCCGGCGTGCCTCCGGGCGCGCTGTAGTCCACCCCGTCGTCGACGCTGCCGTTCTTGAGGTACTGCACGGGCAGCGGCAGACCCCCGCCGCCGGTCGCCGGCGGCGCGGGCGTCGCCGATGCGGCAACGGCCGGGGGAGGCTGGGCGGACGATTCGAGCTCGGCCTTGGCCCTGGCCGCCTCGGCCAGCGCCGCCTGCGCGGCCTGCTCCTGCGCCAGGAGGCTCGCCTGCTGGGCCTTGAGCGCCGATCGGGCCTGGTCGAGGCGACGGACCGCGTCGCGTTCGTCACCTGTCAGAGACTGGAGGTACTCGTCGCGTACGGGCCCGTCGTCGGAGCCGCTCTTGGCCAGGACGCTGCCGACGTTGGGGGCGCTGCCGTCGACGAAGGAGGCGACGGCGTCCTGGCGCAGATGCGATCTGGCCACACCGACCTGAGCCTCGGCCTTCGTCAACGCCCCCGTGGCCGCGACCAGCTGCAGGCCGACGGCGTCGGCTCGCGCACTGTCGGCCGCGTACTGGCCGGCGAGCGCCTCGAGCGGGGTCTGGGGTGCGGCCTGGTGAGCGCCGGGGTCGTCAGAGACCGCGTCCGCGCCTGCCGGTTTCGCCGACAGGGCGAGGGGGTAGCTGAGAGCAGCCACCGCCGCCGCGGTGAGCGCTGCGCCCCTCTGCGTGAGCCTCAGAGCTGCATGCACAACGACCGGGCAAGCTACCGGGGCGCTGCGAGAAGGTGCAAATCAATGTCAAGCAGATCAGGCAAAATTAGCTAGATCTATTTCAAGCGGGGCTCCCCGGCGGCAGGTAGGGCCGACGCCACTCTCGGGCCGCGGGGCTCTAAGTTTCGCTCGGTGGGCCAGGACCATGGAGCCGGTGTCGCAATCGGCCGGCGTGTGTTCCTGGGGATGGCGGGCCTCGGGGTCCTCGGGGTCGTGTTCGGGTCGAAGGTGCAGAGGGTCGTCGGCGAGGCGCTCAGCCCGCTGACCTCAGGTGGCGGGGGTCTGGCGTCGATACTCCCCGGTGCAGACGGCTTTCGCATCTACTCGGTGTCCTCGACCCTGCCGTCCATCCCGACCTCGCAGTACCGACTGCGCGTCGACGGCCTCGTGGACCACCCGATGGTGCTGACCTTCGCCGACCTGCAGGGCATGCCCCACACGAGCCTGGTCCGGGACTTCCAGTGCGTCACCGGCTGGCGGGTCCCCGACGTCCACTGGGCCGGCGTCCGCCTGTCCGAGATCCTCGGCGCCGCCGGCGTGCAGCCCGCCGCCAGGGCGCTCACCTTCGAGTCGTACGACGGGACCGACTTCGAGAGCCTCACCCTCGACCAGGCGGGCCGACCCGACGTCATCGTGGCGACCGCATGCTGGGCGGCCCGGTGACGAGCGAGCACGGCGGACCGGTGCGTCTCTTCGTTGCCCCGATGTACGGCTACAAGTCGCTCAAGTGGCTCTCGGCCATACACGTGGTCGATCGCGTCTCCCCGGGGTTCTGGGAGCAGAACGGCTACGACGTCGACGCCTGGGTGGGAAGCTCGAACGGCCGAAGCGATGCCCGAACCAGCTAGCGACCGGCGCCTCGTCCGCTTCGACGGGGTCGAGCGGCTCGCGCACTGGTCCCTCGCCGCGCTCTTCATCATCCTCATGCTCACCGCCGTGCCGCTCTACGTGGGCTCGGTGGCCCAGCTGGTGGGTCGGCGGGCGCTGCTGGCCGAGATCCACTCCTGGTGCGGCGTCGCCCTGCCCGTTCCGTTGATCATCTCGCTGCTCGGCCCGTGGGGACGCAGGTTGCGACGCGACGTTCGGCGGCTCAACCTGTGGACGTCGGACGAACGTCGTTGGCTGCGCAGCCTCGGTCGCCACCCGGTGGTCGAGCCCGGCAAGTTCAACGCCGGACAGAAGCTCAACGCCGCCTTCACCGCCGGCGTGATCGTCGCCATGCTGGTGACGGGATCGGTCATGCACTGGTACAAGCCCTTTCCCGTGGACTGGCGCACGGGCGCGACCTTCGTGCACGACGTGATCGCCTTCGCCGTCTTCGCAGTCGTGATCGGCCACATCGGCTTCGCCCTGACCCATCGCGACGCCCTGCGGTCGATGTTCGACGGCCGGGTCAGCCGGCGATGGGCCAGGATCCACGCACCCGCGTGGGTGAAGGAGCTCGAGGTCGGCGAGGAGGAGCCCGCCCGCCGGGTCCCTGTCAGAGGTTCTTGACGCCATCCACGGACGGTACCGAGGTCCTGCCCGAACTGCATCAGCGGACCACCACGGCAGCCGGGACAACGGGCGTCTGGCCGAAGCGGGCAAAGACCAGCGCCGAGCCCCGAGACAGTCCGGTGACGACACCCTGAGGTGACACCACGGCGGCCCGCGGGTTGGTCGAGGTCCAGGTCACGTGGGAGGTGATCGGCTCGACCGTGCCGTTGGCGAACACGCCCGTAGCGGTGTAGCCGAGCTTGCCTCCCTTGGCGGGTGGGGCCAGCCCACCTGATGCCACACCGAGGGCGGTCAACAGCGCCAGGGCCAGGCCGAGGCGAGTTGGGATACTCAGGATCCTCGAACAAGTCACCTCTCCCCCTCTGCTGCTTGGTTCGCCCGATATGGTTCCGGCGCCCGCTCAGTTGCCCTGAACCGCCACGCAGGCACCGAAATCTCGTTACGCCAGGCGTTCATGGTCGATGGTGTCAACGCGCCCGTGCGGGAACGGCGCGGCGGTGTCCGTGGCGACATGGGAGTAACGACCTGCAAGCGGGGCTGCGCCGGACAAGAGGGTGGCGCACGCGCCGGCCAGCCCTACCAGCAGGAGGCTGAAGGCAATCAGCAGGAGCGGCTTGCTCCCGCTGGCGAATCCGGCTCCCCCGCCCAGCGCACCGACAGCGATGGCCGCCGATGTCCACCGAGCGGCTCCCGCCTTGACCGCCGCGATCCCCAGGACGGCGAGGCCGATGTCACCGAGCAGCGACAGCGGCTCCAGCCCGGCGAGGGCTCCTGAATGGATGCGGTCGAGGAGGCCGGTCGCCCCCGAATGGTCGAGCCCACTCACGATGGCCGGCGCGGTGGCGGACACGCCATCCTCGAACAGGACGATGAGCAATCCGCCGATACCGAGGGCGGCGCCGGCGAGCGCCCATTTCGGCGATCGCTCCCTGACGACGAGCGCCAGCCAGGCGGTGCCGGCGATGAGCAGGCCGACCGCGAGGGTCTGCAGAGCGAGGCCGAGGATCATGGACGAATGGTGGACGGTGAGCGCTGTCACCTGGTCGGCGGACTCGTTCGACATCGTCGGGGACACAGCGATCCCGGCGATGGCGAGAACTGGGGCGACGACAAGGGCGGTCGCTCCGGCGACGGTGGGCTTGTGCATTGGTTCCTCCTCCTTTGTTCGTGCCGACGGCGGGCCGCCAGGGTCGGCGGTGGGCTCAGGGCCTTGGCGCCGGTGCCGACGAATCGGACGGCGCCGACGCTGATGAGATCGGCGGCCCCACCAGCCGCCCCCAGCCGGCCCCCATCTGGGCCAGCTCTGCCAGATCGGGGGGTCCCGTCCAGCGACGCGAAGTACGCGCTCTGGGCAGCAAAGAGCTCCTCGATGCCGCCGGGTACCGACACGCCGAACATGCGAAGCCGGGGTCGGACCGGCATTGGCGAAGGTGTGCGGGGTGCGCCGGGGCATCCACGCGAACGACCCGGCCTCGAGCTCGTGGTGCTCCTCGCCGATCTGCACGAGCACTCGTCCCTCGATCACGTAGAGGCACTCGTCGACGCTGTCGTGCACGTGCAGCGGCGGGCCCGAGGCCCACGGTCCGAGCACACCCTCCACGGCGGTCATGGCACCCCCGGTGTCGGCCGCGCCGGCCTTGATCGCCGGGCTGGTACCGGGGTGGCTCCGCTCTTGTCCGGCAGCGAGTACGTACGGGCTGGCGATGTCGCCCATTGGGGCCTCCTAGAGTGTCGCATTGCTAAGTACAGTGTCACTCTACTCAGAAGGGCAGTACTGTCAAGAGGGTGACGTCGCCCTGGAGGAAACAGCAGGCGGCCGTCACGCGGCGCCAGATCGCCCTGGCGGCGCGGCGACGGTTCTCGGCAGATGGATACGCCGCGGCCACCATCGAGGCCATCGCGGCCGAGGCCGGCGTGGCCCCGGCCACCGTGTACAAGGTCTTCGGCACCAAGCGGGCCATGGCAGGCGAGCTGTTGGCTCTGGTCGACGAGGAGGCAGGGATCGAAGGCTTCAGAGAGTCGCTCGCCGGCGGCGAGGACCCCTGGGCGCTTCTCGCCACCGCCGTGCAGCTCGGTCGCAGCCTCTTCGAGCACAGCGGGGACATCATCGACGCCGTCCGAGGGGCCGCCGCCGTCGAGCCAGAGTTCGCCGGCGTCTACGGCGAGGGCCGGCGCCGCCACATGGCCGGTTGCCGCATGCTGGCTGGGCGGTTGGCCACCATGGGGGTGCTGCGTGACGGCTTGGACGAAACCTCGGCGGCCGGAGTGATCAGCCTGTTCGCCGATCACGAGACCTTCGAGAAGCTCACCTCTCTGTTCGGCTGGACCCTCGACCAGTGCGAGGAACGTCTCACCGGCCAACTCTGCGAACTGTTGCTCGGCCCCCGTCGACGGCGCCGGTCACCGAGCAGGACGTCGGGGCCAGGCAGCCATAGAGCTGCCCGCTGACGTGCCACTGCCACCCCGGGCGAAAGCTCTTCAGGGCCGCGCCCACCTGCGGGGTCGACCGGCGACTACCGCATCGTCTGCACAGTGCGCGTACACCCAGGCGTCGCGGTAGCCCGACCCTGCATCTGAGCCCGAGTGGGGACTCGAACCCCAGACCTGCTCATTACGAGTGAGCTGCTCTGCCGTCTGAGCTACTCGGGCGAGTGGGCGAGTATGACACGGGCGCGCCGGCGGACGAGAGCCTGACGAGGAGGGCCTCGAGCAGCAGGGTCTCGTTGGGGTTGTACTCGAGGGCCGCGTTGGCGTCGTTGACGGCACCGATGGCGTCCAGGGTGGCGGCCACGGCCGGAGCCGGCACGGCCGCCGGAGTCGCCGGCGTCGCCGGGGCCTGGAGCCGCTCACGGTAGGCCCCGGCCAGGGCCGCCAGGCCGAAGCGCAGCTCGTCCATCCGCAGCCGGCGCTGCTCGCGGCGGTGCCGGTCCTCGATCTCCCGGCGACCGGGGAGGCCGCGCTCTCCGACCATCTGGGCCCGCTCGACCAGCTCCTCGAGCTCGGCCCGCTGTCTCGCCCGCAGCGGCTCGAGCACCGCCTCGCCGTGGGCCAGCAGCTCGTCGACCAGCGTCATGATGGTGGCACCCGTGCCGTCGAGGCGCCCAGGCACGTCCTCCCACGCCCGACGCCGCTCGGCCGAGGTGGGATCCGACACGAGGAGCCGAGCCCGGTCCATGCGCCCGCCGGAGGACGACCGCGGCCGCGGTCGCGGCTGCTTCGTCCGCGCCTTCGCTCACCAAGCGGGCCGCGACGGCGTCAGGCGTGAGCGCCCTGAACCTGATCTCCACACAGCGGCTGGCGATCGTCACGAGCTCGGGGGCGAGGCGGTCGGCCAGCAGCACGAAGACCGTCGTCGGAGGCGGCTCCTCGATGGTCTTCAGCAGGGCAGGAGCGGCCCGGTCGACCAGGTGCAGGTCGACCAGCACGAGCACCTGGCGCTTGGCCTCCATTGGGCTGCGCGACGCCAACCGGGCGACCTCCCGGGCGTCGTCGACGGTGATGAACGGCCCCGCCCGCTCCCGCACGACGAGGTCGGGATGGGTGCCGCCAACAACGCGCGACTGGCACCCTTCGTCATCGTCGCCCGGACACAGGAGCGACGCAGCGAACGACAGCGCGGCGCGGCGCTTTCCTGTACCGGGCGGACCGACGAGCAGGTAGGCGTGCACGGGCGATCGCGCCGCGCGGCGCGGAGCTGCGCCACCGCTTCGTCCTGGCCGATGACGTCGTCGTACAGCGCGGGCACGTCAGGCCCGGCCAGGCCCGGTCCGCGCCGGGTCGGCGGGCGCGCCCAACCGCTCGGTCACCACGGCGAGCACCCTATCGGCCACCTCGCTCGCCGCCCCCAACCCGTCGACGACGGCCCACGTGGCCCGGTCGGCGGCGGCCAGGGCGTGATAGCCCACCGCCACCCGCTGGTGGAAGGCGACGTCCTCCCGCTCGAGCCGGTCGAGCTCGCGGCTCAGCCTGGCCGCCGCCGCCTCCGGTGGGACGTCGAGCAGCACGGTCAGGTCGGGCCACAGGCCCCCCGTCGCCCATGACGTCAGCCGCCTGAGCTCGTCCACGTCCAGGCCGCGCCCGAAGCCCTGGTACGCAAGCAGCGAGGCCGAGAAGCGGTCGGTCACCACCCAGCGTCCCGACGACAGTGCTGGCTCGACGACCTCGCTCACGTGCTGGGCCCGGTCGGCGACCATGAGCAAGGCTTCGGTCCGGGCGTCGATGCGACCCGTGTCGTGATGGAGGAGCAGGGCGCGGACCCGCTCGCCCGTGGCGGTCCCCCCCGGCTCCCGGGTGAGCACGGCACCCAGGGCCTCGGCGAGCAACCCGGCCTGGGTGGACTTTCCCGACGCCTCCCGACCCTCGAGGGCGATCAGGCGACCGCGAGCAGCCACGGCGTGCGGCTCCCGCTCCGGGGGCACCGGCTCACGACCGGGTGCGCGTCGCCGTCCGGGCGGTGGCGCCGCCCGCCTTGCGGGCGGACGCCTTCTTCGCCGGCGCCTTCTTCTTGGTGGCCGCGGCCTTCTTCGCGCCGGCCTTCTTGGCCCCCACCTTGCTGGCTCCCGCTGTGTTGGTCGAGGCCGCCGTCTTCTTCGTCGAGGTCTTCTTGGCGGCCTTGGTCGACCGGCGGGCGCGAGCGCTCTTGCGGGGCGGAGCCGGTCCCGCCGCCCGCTTCTCGGCCAGGAGCTCGGCGGCGCGTTCGGGCGTGAGCGAATCCGGGTCGTCACCACGACGAAGCGACGCGTTCACCTCGCCATCGGTCACGTAGGGACCAAAGCGACCGGACCGCAGCACCATCGATCTCCCGGTCGTGGGGTCTTCACCGAGCTCGCGCAGGGGCGCGGCCGCCGCACGCCGGCCGCCCCGCTGCTTGGGCTGGGCGAAGATGGCCAGGGCCTCGTCGAGGGTGACGCTGAACAGCTGCTCTTCGGCGGACAGGCTGCGGCTGTCGTCGCCCTTCTTGAGGTACGGACCGAAGCGCCCGTTCAGGGCCAGGATCTCCGCCCCGTCGGAGGGATCCGTCCCCACCACCCGGGGCAGGCTCAGCAGCCGGAGCGCATCGTCCAGGCTCAGCGTGTCGGGGGACATGGTCTGGAACAGCGACGAGGTGCGGGGCTTGGTCTTCGATCCCGGATCGCCCTCTCCGAGCTGGACGTACGGCCCGTAGCGGCCGGCCCGCACGAGCACCGGGAGGCCGCTCGAAGGGTCCTGGCCGAGCACCCGGTCGCCGCTCGGCGCCGCCAACAGCTCCTTGGCCCGCTCGACCGTGAGCTCGTCGGGAGCCACGTCGTCGGGAACCGATGCGCGGTCCTCGCCCGCGCTGGACGTAGGGCCCGTAGCGGCCGACGCGGAGCATGATCTGCTCGCCGCCGCCGTCGAGCCCGATCGGTATCGAGTTGACCTCCCGGGCGTCGATCTCGTCGAGGTGCCCGGAGACCGTCGCCTTGAGACCGGGCTTGCCGTTGCCGAAGTAGAAGCGACTGAGCCAGGGGATCGCCTCCTCCTGGCCGTCGGCGATCTCGTCGAGGTCGTCCTCCATGCTGGCCGTGAACCCGTAGTCGACCAGATCGGTGAAGTGACGCTCGAGCAACCCGACCACGGCGAAGGCGATGAACGACGGGACGAGCGCGCTCCCCTTCTTCCAGACGTAGCCACGGTCCTGGATGGTGCTGATGATCGTGGCGTAGGTGGACGGCCGGCCCACGCCGAGCTCCTCGAGGGCCTTGACCAGAGACGCCTCGGTGTAGCGGGCGGGCGGCTGCGTCGCGTGCGACCGCGCCTCCAGCGCCTCCTTGTCCACGCCGTCATCGGCGGCCAGCCTCGGGAGGTGCACCTCCCGGTCCTCGAGCTCGGCCTCGGGGTCGTCGGCGCCCTCCACGTAGGCCCGGAGGAACCCCGGGAAGGTGATCACCTTGCCGCTGGCGGCGAACTCGGCCCGCTCACCCGCTGCGGGGGCGCCGTTCGCCGACGCCGCCACACCTGCCAGGCGGACCTGCACGCTCATCCCGTGGGCGTCGGCCATCTGCGAGGCGACGGTGCGCTTCCAGACCAGGTCGTACAGGCGCAGCCTCGTCCTGCGACACCTCGCCCGCCACCTGGTCGGGCTGACGGAACGACTCGCCCGCCGGACGGATCGCCTCGTGCGCCTCTTGCGCGTTCTTCACCTTGCGGTCGTGACGGCGGGGCTGGGCCGGCACGTACTCGGCTCCGTACAGCGCGGCGGCCTGGTCGCGCGCGCGCGGTCACGGCGGTGGTCGACAGGGCGGTCGAGTCGGTCCGCATGTAGGTGATGTAGCCGTTCTCGTACAGGCGCTGGGCGGTCTGCATGGTGCGCGCCGAGCTGAAGCGGAGCTTGCGTCCCGCCTCCTGCTGGAGCGTCGACGTGGTGAACGGCGCGTAGGGGAGCGCTTGAACGGCTTCTCCTCGACCGAAGTGACAGTGAACGAGGCGTCGCCCAGCCGCTCGACCAGGTCCCTCGCCTTGGGCTCGTCGAGCAGGACCAGGCCCGTGCGAGCCCTTCGGCGTTCGCAGCTCCCCCGTCTCGGAGAAGTCCTTGCCGGTCGCCAACCGCTTGTCGTCGAGGCTGACGAGTGTGGCGGAGAAGGGCTGCGCGTCGCGTGAGAACCGGCCCTCCAGGTCCCACCAGCTGGCCGAGCGGAAGCGGATGCCGCGCCCGCTCGCGCTCCACGAGGATCCGGGTGGCGACACTCTGCACGCGTCCCGCGGACAGCTTGGGGAGCACCTTCTTCCAGAGCACGGGTGAAACCTCGTAGCCGTACAGACGGTCGAGGATGCGACGCGCTTCCTGGGCGTCGACCAGCCGCCGGTCGAGATCCCTCCAGTCGTCGACCGCCTGCTCGATGGCATGGCGGGTGATCTCGTGGAACACCATGCGCTTGACCGGCACGCGGGGCGCCAGCACCTCCATCAGGTGCCAGGCGATCGACTCTCCCTCCCGGTCCTCGTCCGTGGCCAGGTACACCTCGCTGGCGTCACGCAGCAGGCTCTTGAGCTTGCTGACCTGTGCCTTCTTCTCCTTGGCCACGACGTACAGCGGCTTGAAGCCGTTGTCGACGTCGACGCCGAGGCGTGCCCACGGCTCGGCCTTGAGCGCGGGGGGCACGTCGGCCGCGCTGCGGGGCAGGTCCCGGATGTGGCCGATCGACGACTCGACGACGACGTCGCGCCCCAGGAATCCCGCGATGGTCTTCGCCTTGGCGGGCGATTCGACGATTACGAGCGGTTTAGGCATGACTGGACCCAGGCTGGGATGACGGCCGGGTTATGTCAATCCCCTCGGCCGACCAGACGACGGTACCGGTCTCCGGGCGCCCTGACGTGCAGGGCCCGGGCAGTGTCGGCCCGAGGCAGCGAAAAACCCATCCTGAGCTGGTGTCACGTCTGCCTGCCCTGGTGGCCGACAGCTGGCGCTGACGGCGGCGATTGGAGCCGGCCCTTGACCTCCAGCAGCCGGTCCCGAAGGTCGTTCTCCTCCTGGCCCAGGTCGACCACCCACTGGTCGATGGCAGCGCTCAGGGAAGCCCTGGTCTGGGCCACAGGCATCCCACTGGCACCGGCGGGGGCGCCGGCCGCCACCTCGACGGGCTCGCCAGCTGGAGCGCCACCGCCGACTCCCTCGGTCTTGCGCTTGGAGAAGGCGATGGCACCCAGCAGGATGGCGAGCGCGACGGCCGCGATCGCGTAGCGTGCCGCCGTGTTGTGACGCTGGGTGATGACGAGGGGGAGGATGAGCAGCGACACCAGGTTCATGACCTTGATGAGCGGGTTGAGGGCCGGGCCGGCGGTGTCCTTGAAGGGATCGCCCACCGTGTCGCCGATGACCGCCGCCTTGTGGGCCTCGGAGCCCTTGCCGCCTTCGTGGCCGTCCTCGATGTACTTCTTGGCGTTGTCCCACGCCCCGCCGGAGTTGTACAGGAAGTTGGCCATGAGCTGGCCCGTGAGGATGGCGGCGGCCAGGAAGGCCCCGAGGGCGAGGTAGTTGATACCGAAGCCGATGATGATCGGCGTCAGCACGGCGAGCAGGGCGGGAGTGGCCAGCTCGCGTTGGGCCGCGGCGGTGCAGATTCCGATCACCCGCCCGTACTCGGGCTTCTCGGTGCCGTCCATGATGCCCCGGTGCTCGCGGAACTGCCGGCGCACCTCCTGGACCACGGTGCCAGCGGTGCGGCCCACGGCCCGGATGGCGAGCGCCGAGAACATGAAGGCGACCGAGCCGCCGATCAGCAGGCCGATGAAGGTGGTCGGGTTGGCCACGTTGATCTGGGTCAGGGCGTTGTTGAACAGCGCCGAGCCCGTGGCGCCGAGGTTGAGCTGGTTGCCGATCGTCTCGATGAAGGAGGCGAACAGGGCGACGGCGGCGATGACCGCCGAGCCGATGGCGACGCCCTTGGTGATGGCCTTGGTGGTGTTGCCGACGGCGTCGAGGCTGACCATGACCCGCTCGGCCTCGCCGCTGAACTCGCCGGACATCTCGGCGATGCCCGCGGCGTTGTCGGCGACCGGCCCGAAGCTGTCCTCGGACACGACCATGCCCGTGGTCGACAGCAGCCCGATGCCGGTCAGGGCCACGAGGTAGAGCGAGAACTCGATGTTGCCGTTGCCGAGCCCGACGGCGACGGCGATGGCGATGGCGATGGCGATGATCGCCCACACCGTCGACTCGAGCCCGGACGAGATGCCGGAGAGCACGGTCGTGGCCGGACCGGTGCGCGCCGACTCGGCGATCTCGCGCACCGGCGACGTCTCGGTGGAGGTGAAGTACTCGGTGATGCGGCTGGCCGCCTGGCCCAGGACCACGCCCGACCAGCACGGCCCAGAATATCCGCAGGTTGTGCACGTAGAACTGGGCGACCAGGAACGTGCCGGCGACCGTGAGGACGCCGGCGGTGGCGAAGCCGCGGTTGATGGGCGCCATGGCCGTGCGGTCCTGGCTCGACGCCCGGACGATCAGGATCCCCACCGCAGAGGCCAGGATGCCGATGGCCACGACGATGACGGGGAAGATGACGCCGACGGCGGGATTGCGCCCGATGGAGCGGAAGGCGGCGAAGCCGAGGATGAGCGACGCGATGATGGTGATCTCGTAGGACTCGAAGAGGTCGGCGGCCATGCCCGCGCAGTCGCCGACGTTGTCGCCCACGTTGTCGGCGATGGTGGCCGGGTTGCGGGGGTCGTCCTCGGGGATGCCGGCCTCGACCTTGCCCACCAGGTCGGCGCCGACGTCAGCCGCCTTGGTGAAGATGCCGCCGCCGACTCGCATGAACAGGGCGAGGAGCGAGGCGCCGAAGCCGAAGCCCACGAGGACCGACGTGGCGCGTGTTCTGGAAGATGAACATGATGGCTGCGGCACCGAACAGCCCGAGCCCGACACAGAACATGCCCGTGATGCCGCCGGTGCGGAAGGCGACCCGGAGCGCCGCCGGCAGCGAGCCGTCTCTCGCCGCCGCTGCGGTGCGCACGTTGCCCCGCACCGACAGGCTCATGCCGATGATGCCGGTGATGCCCGAGAAGGTGGCGCCCACGAGGAAGGCCAGTGCCCGGTACAGCCCCGACTGGCCGAAGCTCAGAGCGACCGGAGCCGTCGGGCCTCACCACCTTGGTGGCGGTGAGGAACACCAGGACCGCCAGCGGCACGACGATGATGAGGATCACCCGGAACTGGCGGCGCAGGAAGGCAACGGCTCCCTCCTGGATGGCTCCGGCGATCTCGCGCATGGTTGCCGTGCCCTGGTCGCTGGCGAGCACGCCGCGCATGAGGAAGATCCCCACGCCTATGCGCAGCGAGACCGGCGAGGAGGGCGAAGACGAGCCAGACCTTCTCGCCCCCGCCCAGGGTGAAGGCCTGATAGCCCCCTTCGCTGGCGAGGGTGTGCGTCATGCCAGTGCTCCTTTCTGTCCTGATGTCCGTGCTGGCGGGACGGCGCCGGCGGGGCGTCCCGCTCGTCGACCTTCACGTAGATCTGGTTGGCGAGCCTGTGCCCGACCGTGCGGTCATGGCCGTCGACCCGGATCACCAACGGTCCGTCGAACGGGTGCTTCTCGCGCACCTCGACCCGGACGCCCGGTCGCAGGCCGAGCGTGTCGAGAAACGCGACCACGGCCGGGTCCGTCGAGCCAGGTACCGCCACCTCGGCGGCGTCGCCGGGCTCCAGGTCGTAGAGCGGCGGCATCTCGGGGATGTACCCGACCTCGGGCTCGGGAATCGGGAAGCCGTGGGGGCAGGTCGACGGCCGGTGCAGGGCGACGAAGAGGCGGTCCTCCACCTCCTGGGGCAGCTCGTGCTCGAAGGAGGTGGCCAGCCTGTCCGCCTCGTTCCACGGGTAGCCGAGCATGTCCGAGAGGAAGCGCTCCACGATCCGGTGGCGGCGGATGGCGGCCACCGCCGCCTGCCGGCCCGCTGTCGGTGAGCTCGACCCCCCGGTAGGGACGGTGGTGGGCCAGGTCGCGGTCGGCCAGCCGCTTGACGGTGGCCGTCGCCGTGCCCGGGCTGACGCGCAGCGCTTCGGCCAGTGCACCGGTGTGGGTGTCCGAGCCCGCCTTGGTCAGGCGGTACATGGCCTTCAGCGTCTCCCGCTCCGATCTCGACAGTTCCTGGTCCATGGATTCGGCTCGGCGCAAGCTAGTTTTTGGCGCCCAAAAACGTCAAGCGGGGCGCGGAATCCTCGGCTTGATCAGCGCGGGCGATCCAGCCGAGCGTGCCGGTCCCTCGGCGCTCTCCGGTCGTCAGGCTTCGGTGTCCGAGCCCTCCGAGCCGCCGGGGGCGATGAGCTCGTAGTCGGGGCTGAACATGGCGAGACGGCCGCCTTGCTCGCCGACGGTGCCCTCGGCCACCAGGCGGGCGCCGGGCTCGATGCCGGCCACCCTGCGGCGGCCGGGGAACACCAGGGTCAGGCCCCCGCTGGGATCGACCAGCTTGCACAGCAGGCTGGGCGAGACGGAGGAGGGCTGGACCGATACCGACTTGACCCGTCCGGCCACCCGCGCCCGTTGCCGCCACTGCACCTGCCCGATGGGGGTCGTGCCCACGAACGGTTGGGCCGTCGCCGCTGCCCCCCCGCCGGCCGAATGGCGGGCCCGGCGTCGGCCCTCGGGCCGCAGGGTCGGGACGCGAGGTATGCGACGGGTCGCCACGCCCTTGCCGACCTGGAAGGGAACGATCGTGGCTCGCGCGTTTGGGAGCTGGTCGATGGTCTCGGCGATGCCGTCGGCGGTACGGTCGTGGAGCAGGCGCGTCCACTGCTGGGGGTACAGACGCCGAGGAAGCAGGACCGTCGCTTCGGTTCCCTCGGCACTGAGGGTCTCGGCCACCATCTCGAGGATGGCGCGCCGCAGGCGCCGGTCGGGGACGTCGACCAGCTCCAGTGCCAGCCCCGCCATCCCGAGCCGGGACCACTCCTCCTCCAACAGGCGGGCGGCACGCTCGTCGAGGACGAAATGCACGAGGCGCAGCTGGTCCGGACCCAAGGTACGGGCGTACTGGATGGCCTTGACGGCGGCAAGGTCGAGCCGGTCGATGAGGACGAAGACCATGTGGCGTCGGGGAACCGGCACCTGGGCGAGCGCCGGTGCGCCCTCCTCGAGCTCGGCCTCCTCGTTGCGGTACTGGCGGTTGAGACGGATGAAGACGAAGACCAGCGCCGGTAGGAGCACGACGACGAGCCAGGCTCCCTCGGTGAACTTGGTGATGACGATGACGATGTCGACGATGAACGACAGCACGGCCGCGGCGCCGTTGATGAAGAGCCTGTGCCGCCACCCGGGCTCGCGGCAGGTCGAGGTGGTGCTTGACCATCCCCGCTCCGGCCATGGTGAAGCCGGTGAACACGCCGATGGCGTACAGGGAGATGAGCGAGGACACCTTGGCTCCTGTGGCGACCAGCAGCGCAACTGACACGACGGTCAGCACGATGATGCCGTTCGAGAAGACGAGCCGGTGCCCTCGGCGGGTCAACTGGCGAGGTAGGAAGGAGTCCTCCCCCACGAAGCTGGCGAGGAACGGGAACCCCGTGAAGCTGGTGTTGGCCGCCAGCACAAGGATGAGCAGCGTCGCGATCTGGAGGAAGTAGTAAAGGAACGTGCCGACCGGGCTGGTCCCGTAGACGAACTTGGCCACCTCGGAGAGCACGGTCGGACTCTGCGAGACATAGGGAACGGCGTGGACCCAGCTGGCCAGCAGCGACACCCCCAGCACCAACGATCCAAGGATCATGCTCATGATGACGAGCGTGGCCCGGGCGTTCTTGCGCTCGGGTGGACGGAACACGCTCACCGCATTGGAGATGGCCTCGGTACCGGTCAGCGCCGAGCCGCCGTCCGAGAACGCCCGCAGGATGATGAACAGCGATGCACCTAGGAGCAGCCCGCTGCTCTGGCTTCCCGACGAGATGGCCCCCGTCACGTGGATCGAGTGGGCGTGCAGGTCGCCCAGCGCTTCCTTCACCAGGCCGACGAGGATCAGCACGGCCATGTTGGCGAGGAAGACGTAGGTGGGCACGGCGAACAGGCGCCCTGCCTCCCGGATGCCGCGCAGGTTGGCGAAGGCGATGAGGAGGACGAAGGCCACCGACAGCTCCACCGTGTAGGGCGTGAGGGACGGGATGGCGGAGGTCAGGGCCGAGACCCCAGCTGCGACGGAAACGGCAACGGTCAGCGTGTAGTCGATGAGCAGCGACACGCCAGCGATCTGGGCGATGTTGGGGCCGAAGTTCTCGCGGCTCACCACGTAGGCCCCGCCGGCCTTGGGGTAGGCCCAGATGACCTCCCGGTAGGAGAGCGTCACAAAGAGAAGGACCACCAAGATGGCCAGGGTGACGGGCACCGTGAGCGAGAAGGCGGCGACGCCAACCGCCACGACCAGTACCCGGAGAATCTGCTCCGTCGCGTACGCGGAAGACGAGAGCACGTCCGAGGACAGGACCGCCAGCGCCGTGGGCTTTCCCAGGCGCTCGGTGCGCAGCTGCTCGCTGACCAGCGGCGGCCCCAGCAGTCGCTTCTTGATGCGATACCCGACGGACTCCGGCAGCTCGAGGGACTCCGGAGTCGGGAGCGCGGCGGGAGCCCGGCGGTCGATCCGGGGGGCGGCGCTCCTCATACCCCCAAAGTAAACACTTCGCGCCCACCTGGCCCGGCCCTCGGCGCCCTCGTGGGCGCAGCGGGGAGTTGTGCGCGGTGCCGGGGCCGTGTTCCATGGACCCGTGCACGTCGTGGTCGTGGGCTGCGGTCGAGTCGGGTCGGAGCTCGCCATCAATCTGGAGCGCGACGGCCACAGCGTGGCGATCATCGACAAGAACCCGCGGTCTCTGCGCCGGCTACCCCCCGAGTGGACGGGGCGGACGGTCGTGGGCTTCGGCTTCGACCGGGACCACCTGGAGCTGGCGGGCGTCCGGGACGCGGGCGCCCTGGCTGCGGTCACGAGCGGGGACAACTCGAACATCCTCACTGCCCGGATCGCCCGGGAGACCTACCAGATCCCCAACGTCGTCGCCCGGATCTACGATCCCCGCCGGGCCGTCATCTATCAGCGCCTCGGCATCCCCACGGTGGCCACGGTGACCTGGACGACCGAGCAGGTGATGCGTCGGCTCTTCCCGGAGGCCGCCGTCACCGAGTGGACCGATACCAGCGGCCAGCTGGTGCTCGTCGAGCGCGGCGCTGCCCGAGGACTGGGCCGGCCAGCGGCTCCATCGGATCAACCTGGAGGGTCGCATCCGGCTGATCGCCGTCACCCGGGCCGGCGCTCCCAGGCTGACCACCCGCGACGTCGTGGGCCAGGAGGGCGACCTGCTGCACATCACCGCCCGCAAGGACAGCCTCGACGAGCTCGAGCGTCGGCTCCTGGCCGGCCCGGAGGCGACCGAGTGAAGGCGATGGAAACGTGCGGGTGATGATCGCCGGGGCGGGGAACGTGGGCACGTTCATCGCATCCGACCTCCACGAAGCCGGGCACGACGTGCTCGTGATCGAGCAGGACCCCGACCTGGTGGCTCGCCTCCGGCCCAGCCTGGACATCGAGTGGTACGCCGCCGACGCTTGCGAGGTGTCGTCCCTCTATGCCGCGGGCATGGCCGACGCAGACGTGGTCGTGTCCGCCACCGGCGACGACGAGGACAACCTCGTGATCTCACTCCTGGCCAAGCAGGAGTTCGCCGTCCCCCGGGTGGTCGCCCGGGTCAATCACCCCAAGAACCGGTGGCTGTTCAACGAGGCGTGGGGCGTCGACGTGTCGGTGTCTACACCCCACCTCCTCACCGCCCTGGTCGAAGAGGCGGTGTCGGTCGGATCACTCGTCCGCCTCCTCCAGCTGGAAGGCGGCAGGGGCGGTGGCGCCAGGCTCGTCGAGGTCACGTTGGCCGAGGACTCACCAGCGGCCGGGTGCTCGATCGCCGACCTCGAGGTCCCGCGGGACGCCACCATCGTCGCCGTCGTGCGGGACACCCACGTCGTCGTGCCCCGAGGTGACACCGTCCTGGACACCGGCGACGAGGTCCTGGCCCTGGTGACGGCCGACTCCGAGGACGTGGTGCGATCCCTCCTCACCGGGGGATGACGCGCGGGGCGGTGAGCTGCTACTCGTCGCCCGGCGGGACGGGAGGGCAGTACAGCACCATGATCACCGACGTGCCGTCGTCCGACGAGGCGAACATGACCTCGTCGACCAGGGCCCGCATCAGGGGAACCCCCAGGCCCCGCTCGAAGTTGGGGCGCATGGGGTCGGTCACCGAGGGCCGCTCGGGAAGTGTGGACGGATCGAAACCGGGCCCCTGGTCCTGGACGTCGACCTCCAGATGATCCTGTCCGTCCCGCCACCGCAGGACGACGCGCTCCTCGCCGGCCGGCTCGTAGGCCTCGATGGCATTGGTGCAGGCCTCGGACACCGCCAGCTTGAGGTCGTCGATCCGGTCGTCGCCGAGCTCCCGCCTCGACGACGCCAACGAGGAGACGACCAGGCGGGCCAGGGACACGTACTCGGGGCGAGCCGGGATGTCGAGCTCGACGTCTGCTTCCTCCCACCCCAGCGGCCGCACTGCCTCCCCCGGCGCCGCCACGACTAGGCGGCAGTGGCCGATTCGACGGAGTCGTGGATCGAGAAGACCTTGGTGAGGCCGGTGATCTCGAACACCTTGAGAATGCGGGGCTGGGTGCAGACGAGGATCATGTCCCCGTCATGGCTCCGCAGCCGCTTGAGCCCCCCGACGAGCACGCCGAGGCCAGTGGAATCGAGGAAGTCAACGCCTTCCAGGTCGACCACCACCTGATGGCTGCCCTGACTGACCAGCTCGATGAGCCGCTCACGCAGCCGGGGTGCCGTGTACACGTCGACCTCGCCGCGCACCGCGAGCACGGTGTAATCGCCGCGCTGGTCGACCTCGAAGCCAAGATCCATGGCCAAGCGTCCTCCTCGGGGCGACACTTCGCAGGGCACGGTGCCTGACCTACCAAGCTACTGCGTAGGCACGACGACCCATCACACGGGGGAGATTCAGCGGCGCCGTTGGGTGGCCGCCATGGCCCGGGTGGCGTCCGAGCGGTCGGCCACCGCCCCGCTGGGCGGCCATGGCCCGGGTGACGTCGGATCCTCTGCGGTCGGTGCCGACGGTCGTCACCTCCGCCGTCTCGCCCAGGCCGGCGGCATGGCGGTCCCAGCTCTCGACCCCCACGGTCTCCAGGTTGTCGTCCAGGGCCCTGCGCATTCGGATCAGGTGGGCGGCGATCGCCAGGAGGATCAGGGCCGCTGCGACGAACAGGGCGGTTCGGATGAGGTTGGCGCTGGACGATCCGCCCTTGGGGTCCTGGGCGCCGGGCGTGCCCGGCTCGCTGAGGGCGGCCTGGCCTCCGTAGGGGAGATTGCCGTAGCCACCAGCGGTCGGCGAGCCCGTGACCGGACCGCCCGGACCTTGTGCCGGATGGACGAGGCCGGCGACAGGATCGGTGATGGCCTGTACGGCAGCGGGAAGCTGTCCGAGGAAGGCTCCAGGTCCGATGAGCGCACCGGCGGGCGGTGCGACGGTGCTCGCCGGCGCCGATGGGCTTGACTGGATCGTCTGTCCTTGCTGAGCACCGGAGCGAACGGCGATGACGTCATATTGGTAGTCCGTGCCCGACTGGACGCTGCTGTCGCGGAAGTTGGTGTCAGTTATGCGGGGGCTGGGGCTGACGGTGGACCAGTCCGAGCCGTTCACCGACGTCCGCTGCACCTCGTAGCCGAGAATGTCCGGCTCGGGGTTGGCCTGCCAGGACACCGTGACCGCGCGCCCGTCGGCGTCCTTTGCCGCCGCCACCCCTGATGGAGCCTGCGGCGCCACGCCCTCGGCGAAGTTGACGGGCGAGGAAGGCGACCCCTGATGGCTCTGGCCCGAGTCGTCCTCCGTCGCCGTCGCCGACGCCTGGTACGGCCCGTTCCACGCCAGGGCCTGCGACGTTGGTACCGACCCGGAGAAGGTCCAGTTGGACTGGCCTGAGGCCGGCCGGCTCACTGTGGCTGGGAAGGATGCACCAGGGTGGTCTTTGGAGGTGATCGTGATCAGCACCGAGCTGATGTCGCCTCGAGGATCCTGGGGCGGCGAGACATTCCCCCTGATGGTGGGTGTGGCAGTCGGCTCGACCGTCGGCGAGCTTGACGACGGGGACGGGTCGGTGATGCTGGCGAAGGGGGGTTGCGGTGGCGGCGGAGGGGCGGCGCCGGCCGGGGCGGCGACCATGACCAGGCTGCCTGCTCCGGCAGAGAGCCCCGCCACGGCGGCAGCGACGGCGGCCAGGGCGAACCGGGTGCGTCCCATCAAGCCGACGTGGCCGGGGCGCCCCTCATGACCGCCTTGACCACGATCCGGTTGACCGCGAGGCCCTTGGGGGTGCACGAGGTCAGCGTCAGGGTCGGTCCCGCGGTGGGCGCCACCACGGACACGTCGGTCGGCGACACCTCGAACGGCGCCTGGCTGACGGTGTAGGTGCACGAGCCGACCGGGGTCTGGAGCGTGATCGGGTCACCCGGGCGGAGCCGATCGACGTCCGCGAAGGGCTTGCCGTAAGTGGTCCGGTGGCCGGCGATGCTGACGTTGCCGTTGGTGCATGGCAGCGGCGTCTCGGGGTAGTGGCCGGCGCCGGCCCGGAGCGCAGTCTCCGTCGTCCCCTCGACGACGACCACGTTGGTGCCGATGCTCGGGATCCGCAGCCGGGTGAGGCTCTGGCCGATCCCCACCCGATGCTGGAGGTATGCCTGGCGCGTCCCCGGGCTCGCCAGCTCGTTGGCCAGGTCGCCCTCGACGTGGGACTGGTACAGGTTGGTGATGATCGGGTAGCCGAGCAGCCCGATGGCAGCGAGGAGGAACAGCCCGGCCAGCCCGGAGAGCCCGCTCCGGGCCAGGCGGTGCGTCTTCAGATAGTTGGTCAGGCTGGCCATCGGCTCACCTCTGCGTCCCCCCGCTGCTTCCGCCGGTCAGGACCGGCGGAAGCCGAAGCGGAAGCCGCCCCGATAGGCGAGGAACCCGAGTCCCAGGGCCCCACCGAGGAAGCCGAGGCCTGCGAACGGGATCCAGGGGTGCTCACCCGTGAAGGGCAGCGTGGGGGGATGCGGCGGCGGCGTGACCGTCGGCAGAGCTCCACCAACAGCAGCCTCGGCGTGGGCCAGCTGGAGATCGAGCAGGTCCTTGCCCTGGACCTGTCCCGGCAGCAGGGCCAGCGAGACGCCATCGGCGACGCTCGACACTGAGCCGTCGGGGTTCGTCTTGGTGGAGCCCGCCCCCACCTTCACGCTCAGCAGGACCGGCCCGCCGGAGCCAGCCGGGGGAATGTCCACGCTCTGGCCGGGCACGATCTTGGTGGTCTGGGACGGCGCTCCGGGGATGTTGAGCGTGACAGTCAGCAGAGCGGGGTCGAACGTGCCCGTGCCCTTGCCGGTGTGCCGGTCATACGTCGCGGTTGCCGTCGCCGAGCCGAGCGTCAGGCTCAGGAGCGGCTTCAAACCCGGTGCAGTGATTTGTGCCTCCGCGGCGCCGGTCGGATTGGTCGCATGATCGGCGAGAGCAGTCGGGCTGAGGAGGTTGATCGTGGCGCCGTCAGCGGAAGCCGTCGAGACCACCTTGCCGGCGTCGGTGGTCACCGACGAATGCGAGGCTCCGAGCGGCGCGTCGAGGACCTGACCGAGCGAGACGCTCTGCACGATCCCGCAGACGATCTCGCCGAGCTGGGGGATCTGGAAGAGGCCGCCCTTGCCGTTCGTGGGGCAGGCCTGGCTGAGACCGCTCGAGAGCCCGGGAAGGGCGCTCAGGTTGCTGAGGCCGGCGAGCGCGACCAGACCGGACGAGTTGGCCACCGGATTGTTGCCGGTCACCGAGGAGCTCGATGACGAGCACGCCGCCTTGAGGGTGAGGGCGCCGAGCGGGCCGGGCAGTGCCGGCAGCGAGCCAGCACAACCAAACGGCTTGTTCTGGGTCTGGTTGTTCCCGTTGACCGACGTCTTGAGGTCCTGGGTGAGGCCCGGCGTGAGAATGCCCGTGCCTTCGGCATTGGCGAGAGGAGCCGACTTGGCGTTGGCGATACTGACCCCGCCGGTGAGGTTGTTACCCGCGATGGACAGGTTCAGGGCCGTACCGGTCGCGCTGCCTCCATAGACCTCCGGAGTGCTCGCCCCGGCCGGGCCGGATATAAGGGCACTGGCGGCCGCGACGGTCCCGAGGGCCATCCCCAGCCCAGCCAACCTTGACCTCATGCTCGCACCTCTCTCGCTCCCCTCCAACGGAGGTCGACCAATACGCCTCTGCGTCACAAGTCGGGCCAAACCGGCCCGAACCCGGCCAGAGGTTAGCTCAGTCGCAGCCGGCCGCGGCCCGAAGACCCGACGGTCAACGCCAGGGCTACTTGTTCGCCGGTCGCCGAGGGGTTCCTGCCTCCAGCGGCTACCGCTGTTCACTCCCCCGGCGCCCGTATGATCGCCAGGGATGGAGGCCGCCTTCTTCGATGTGGACAAGACGGTCATCGCCAAGGCGTCGATGGCCGTCTTCGGCCGGACCTTGTACCGAGAGGGGCTGATATCGCGCCGGACCGTGCTGCGGGGGTTGTGGGCCCAGCTGGTCTATCTCCACCTGGGAGCGGGCGAGGAGAAGCTGGCCCGGATCCGGGAATCGGTGCTGACCCTGACTCGGGGCTGGGACCAGGCCAAGGTCAGGCAGATCGTCCGCGAGGCGATGGAGGAGCTCGTCGAGCCCGTCATCTACGGCGAGGCGCTGGAGCTCATCGAGACCCACCGGGCGGCCGGCCGCAAGGTGTACATCGTCTCGGCCTCGCCCGAGGAGATCGTCGGCCCTCTGGCGAGCTACCTCCGGGTCGACGGGGCCATATCCAGTCAGGGCGAAGATCGACCAGGAAGGGCGCTACACGGGCGAGATGGAGTTCTACGCCTACGGCCCCTACAAGGCGGACGCCATCGGGGCCCTCGCCGAGCGCGAAGACATCGACCTCGCCGCGTCCTACGCCTATTCCGACTCCTACACGGACCTACCGATGCTGGAGGTCGTGGGCAACCCCGTGGTGGTGAACCCCGATCGCGTGCTCCTCAAGCTGGCCCGAGAACGCCAGTGGGAGGTGCGGAACTTCGTCCGACCGGTCTCGCTGCGCCCGCGAGTGAGCGCGCCGGGCCTACCGGCTGCCGCCGTGGCCGGCGCGGTGGTCATGGGTGTCGGAGGAGTGGTGGGCTGGCGCCTGGGGCTCCGCCTCAGACGCCAGCCCGTCAGTCTGCCCGCAGCTTCTTGGCAGCAACGGCTCCGAGAGCGATCAGCACAGCCAATATCAGCAGTTTCTTCATGGCTTCCCAACCTACCGGCTGGCTGGCTCCCTCACTAGTGGTCCTTCGGTCCGGGCGGCTCAACCCCAGCTAACCTCCCGACTCGGAGGTGTCCGGGCACCTGGTGGGCCCCCCCGCCTTCAAAGCGGGTGGGACGGGCGATCCCCGTCCGGCGGGTTCGATTCCCGTCCACCTCCGCCACGCACCCAAGCGGGTGGGCGGTGGGCCGCAGGTGCATAGCGCTGCAAGTTCGCCTCGAGAGCCTGTCGATAGCCGTTCTCGTCGCGTTGATGGCGCGGATCCGTGGCCTCAACGCGACCAGAACGGTCTCCGCCCACGAAACCCGGCGAACTTGTCGCGCCTGCGCGCGCCCCAACCGCATCGACAGAGATAGACAAAAGAGAACGGCGCCGAACGGGCCGGCGCAGGTGCCGATCAGACGCATCAGACGGTGAGGAGGTCCCGGGCGCCGGTGTCGCTCGAGGGGTGGCGCAGCTTCGACATGGCCCGGGCCTCGATCTGGCGGATGCGCTCGCGGGTGAGGTTGAAGTGCTCCCCGACCTCTTCGAGCGTGCGGGGCTCGCCCCGGTCGAGCCCGAAGCGGAGCCGGAGGATCTCGCGCTCCCGCTCGTCGAGCGGGGCGAGGAGGCGAGCGATCTCGACGGGCAGCAGCGACGTCGCCGCCATCTCGAAGGGCGACTCCGCCGAGCGGTCCTCGACGACGTCGCCCAGCTCGGCGTCGCCGTCCTCGCGCAGAGGCTCGGACAGCGACAGCGGCTCGGCCCGGAACCGGAGCGCCTCGATGAGCTTGTCCTCCGGCATCTCGACCTCGACGCCGCAGCTCGGCCAGGGTGGCCGGACGGCCGAGCTTGAGCTCGAGGCGCGCCTGGGCCTTCTGCACCCGGGCCAGGGTGTCGCCGGCGTGGACGGGCAGACGGATGGTCCGGCCCGTGTTGGCGATCCCGCGGGTGATGGCCTGGCGGATCCACCACGTGGCGTAGGTCGAGAACTTGAAGCCCTTGCGCCAGTCGAACTTCTCGACGGCGTGCATCAGGCCGAGGTTGCCCTCCTGGATGAGGTCGAGCAGCGGCAGGCCCGACGCCTGGTACTTCTTGGCGATCGAGACCACCAGCCGCAGGTTGGACTGCACGAAGGTCCGCTGGGCGTCCTCGCCACCCTGGACCTGACGCCGCAGCTCGCGGCGGCGCGGCCGGGGTGAGGTCCTTGCCGCTCTGCCGTCCAGCTCCGCCTGCCCGGCGTTGCCGCCCTCGATGGCCTGGGCCAGCCGGACCTCGTCATCCTTGGTGAGCAGCGGATACTGCCCGATATCCGTGAGATACAGCCGGACGAGGTCCTCCTCGTCGCGCTCGACTCGCTCCTTTGCCAAAATGATGAACCTCTCGTGAGCAGCCATGGAGGCCAGAAACAGCCCCGCCTCCCGTTTCCCCTGCTCGCACGGCGAGACCGACCCGGAGCTAGCTTACCGGGAGCGTCAAGGCAGCCGATCGGCACCCAGCCCCCGCTCAACACCGTGTTGTCGGCGGCGGTGAGACGGACTATCAGGGGTTCGACGACCGGCGGGCGCCTCCCTGCCCGCTGTCACTACCTCGCCGCTACCCTCGGCGCCGTGGACGACGCCGATCCGCAAGCCCCCGAGCCTGGGGACCCCGTCGAGCTTACCGTCGTCACCCTCGGGTTCGACGCCCGCTCGGCCGACGACGGCAGCGCCGAGCGGCTGCTGGGTGTCCTGGCCAAGTACGTCGTCCTCTCCCGGTGGCACCGGGTTGCCGGAACATCGACCTGTGCGCATCTCGCACCGACCCGGGCGCTTCCTGGTCATCGAGAAGTGGGAGACACCGGCGGCCCAGCGGGCGCACTTCGACTCTCCCGAGATGGTGGAGATGGCGACGGCGTGCCGGGACCTGGTCGCCCGCCGACCCGTCATCGACCTGCTCGGCGGCATCTCCGCCCACGATCTCGCCTAGACATCCCACGGGGCCCGCCGGACCCGGGAGGTCACGCCGGCTGACGGGCGGCCTCCGTCTCGGCGCAGGCCGCTTCGAGGTCGGACCAGTCGAGCCCGGTCGCCGACCACAAGCGGTCGAAGGTGGCGTCGGCCACGTCGGTGAAGCCGTGACGGTTGCGGAAGTGGTACCGCCAGCGGGCCTGGGTGTCCCCGAAGCCGAGACGCGCGCACCGCCCGACCGAGTAGGCGTCCCACGCCGTGCCCTGCGCGAGCGTGAGGTCCTTCTCCGGCGGGGGGTCCCCGAAGGACGGGTCCAGTCGGATCGCGCGCCCGGAACAGCAACCGACCGAGGATGTCCTCCACGCTGGCCTCCCGGAGCCGGCGAGGGCGCTTGGCGTCCTCGAGGGCACCGCTCTGGAGCGAGACCGTCACCGGGTCGGTGCCTGTCAGGCGACCGCTGCCGAGCGGCGAGGTCTCGTCCACCTCCACGCGGACCTCGATCCCCGCGGGCAGGCCGACCGAGTCGGCGACGCGCTCCGGCCACCGCGGCGATCACGCCGGCGTCGAACGACACCAGGTGGAACTGCTCGGGGCTGACGACGATCCGCGTCACGCCGGGACCTGCTTCGCGCCGAGCGTCGGCGACGCGGCTGCCCGATGCTGCCCTCGCCGGCGATGCCGCCCGCCCGCAGCATGATCGTCTCCGAGGCGGCCTGACGGGCGGCCGCCCGATCGACCTCGTCCTCGGTCTCGATCAGCGACTGGAGGAGCATCTCACCGTCGCGCCAGTCCTCGAGCTCGTCGTTGAGGACCAGCCGGAGGGAGCGGATGGTGGGCGCGTCGGTGATGGTGGAGGTGTTGTTGAGGTGGTAGGTGTAGGCCGCGATCTTGTGCGGGATCAGCACGCGGTAGACGCCGACCAGCTTCTCGATCGTCTGTCCGGGCTCCTCGGGCTCGGTGATGGCGTGCCATGAACCGCTCGACGTGCTCGTTGGCGGGCAGCGTCAGCCGGTCGGGGTTCATCTCCCGCAGCTCCGGCAGCCGCTTGTGCCACAGCTCGGCGTGCCAGGCGTGCTTGTAGCAGTGGGTGCCGAGGCGCAGTCTTCACGTCGAGCTCGGGGACGGTGGCGACCCACCCGCCCAGGGCCTCGAACAGCCGCATCTCGACCCACTTGTAGTTGCCGACCCGTCGGGCCGTCTCCTCGACCGTGAACGCGCCGGGCAGCTCACGGCGGTCCCAGGGGGCGAATGCGGGCCGAGGCTTCTTGGGGTCAGCCATGGCACAGCATCACCCCGGGTTGACCGCTCGGTCAAGAGGGCGGCGAGCCGCCCGGCGACCTGTCCGGCGACCCTCCGCTGCCGGCGTAGCGGTTGGTGATCGGCATGCGCCGGTCCTTGCCGAAGGCCTTGTGGCTGACCCGCACCCCGAGCGGCGTCTGGCGCCGCTTGTACTCGGCCAGGTCGACCAGGCGCACGACCCGTTCGACGAGGCTCGGGTCGTAGCCGGCGGCGACGAGCTCGGCCGCGGTGTGGTCCTCCTCGACGTAGGCGGCCAGCACGGGGTCGAGGACCTCGTAGGGCGGGAGGGACTCGTCGTCACGCTGGTCCGGACGGAGCTCGGCCGACGGCGGCTTGGCCAGCACGGAGTCGGGGATCAGGTCCGTGCCCGCCCGGGCGTTGCGGCACTGGCACAGGCGGTAGACGAGCGTCTTGGGCACGTCCTTGATCACGGCGAACCCCCCCGCGGTGTCTCCGTAGAGGGTCGAGTAGCCGGTCGCCAGCTCGCTCTTGTTGCCGGTGGTGAGGACGATCCACCCGAGCGCGTTGGAGAGCGCCATGAGGACCACCCCCCTGATCCGGCGACTGGACGTTCTCGGCGGTCAGACCCGGTGAGCGGTGCCGCCCAGGCTCGGCTCCAGCATCTCGAGCAGCGACGCGTGGGCCGGCTCGATCGGGATGGTGCGGAGCTCGATGCCGAGACTGCCGGCCAGCGTGGCCGCGTCGGACAGCGAGGCCTCGCTCGAGAAGCGCGACGGCATCGCCACCGCGTGCACGTGCTCGGCACCGAGGGCGTCGGTGGCGATGGTCGCCACGAGGGACGAGTCGATGCCACCGGAGAGGCCGACGAGGACGTCGGAGAAGCCGTTCTTGGTCACGTAGTCGCGGGTGCCGAGCACGAGCGCCTCGTAGACCTCGTCCTCGGGGCCGAGCGGCGCCGTTGTCGACGGGTGCCGGCGGTCGGCGGTGTCGCTCGAGGACGCTCGCTGATGACCACCGGCGTGCAGGCTCGGCGCCCGCCGTCGGCCGCGGGGATCGAGCAGACGGGTGCGGAACGCCGGCCGGACTTCCATGTCGACGATCGAGCACCTGCTCCTCGAACTGCGAGGCCGACGGCCACCACCCGTCCGGCCTCGTCGAGCACCAGCGAGCGCGCCGTCGAACACCAGCTCGTCCTGGCCTCCGACCAGGTTGACGTACACCAGCGAGCACGACGCGTCGGCCGCCCGGGTGGCCAGCATGCGCGTCCGCTCGTCCAGGCGGCCCTGGAAGTACGGCGAGGCGTTGATGTTGACGATCAGCTCGGCCCCGCCCGCGGCCTGCTCGGACACGGGTCCGGTCGGGCTCCAGGCGTCCTCGCAGATGGACACGCCGACGCGCACGCCCGCGATCAGGTACAGCTGCGAGGCCGGCTCGCCCGGCGTGAAGTACCGCTGCTCGTCGAACACGCGCGTAGTTGGGGAGCAGCCGCTTGTGGTACACGCCGACGACGGCGCCGCCGGCGCAGACCGCGGCGGCGTTGTACAGATCGCGTCCGACGTCGACGAACCCGACAACGGCGGCGCACCGGCGCGTCGCTGCGCGCCACCTTGCCAGCGCCTCGAGGTTGTCGCCGACGAAACCGGGCTTGAGCAGGAGGTCCTCGGGCGGGTAGCCGGTCAGGGCCAGCTCCGGGAAGACGGCCAGGTCGGCGCCGGCCGCGTCGGCCTCGGCCAGCGCGGCGAGGACCCGGTCGACGTTGCCGCTCAGGTCGCCGACGACGGTGTCGATCTGGCAGGCGGCGACTCTGCAGACGACCCACGCACCGAGCCTACGCCGGAGGACAATTTCGCCGGGCCGTCCGACCGGAGCCGGCCCGCGGCCCTGACACACTGGTCCGGTGACCACCTTGGCCTCGACGGGCCCGTTGGCCGAGGCGGTCGAGCGGTCGGCCGCCCCGGTCACCGTGCAAGCCGCCCCTGGCGCGGCTGATCGACGCCCACCCCGAGGCTCGCCGCCCGGCTGGAGCAGGACGACGGGCTCGCAGACGCCCTGGTCGCCGTGCTGGCGGCCAGCCGGTCGCTCACCCGCCTGGTCCAGAGCGATCCGCGGTGCATCGAGGTGCTCGCCGATCTCGGACGGCGGCCGCCGCGTCGACGCTCGCAGCCCGGCCGCCCTGGCCGCCTGGAAGCGCCTCGAGCTGCTGCGCATCGCCGCGCGCGACCTGACCGGGCTCGACGACCTCGAAGACGGTCGGTCGCCGGGCTGGCCGACCTGGCCGACGACGTGCTGCGAGCTGCGGTCGACCTGGCCGGGTGCCGCCGGGCGAGCGCCTCGCCGTGATCGCCATGGGGAAGCTCGGGGGCCAGGAGCTCAACTACGCCAGCGACATCGACATGCTGTTCGTCGACGGCGACGGCGACGCCGGCCCGAGCGCGGCGCGGAAGGTGATGGACGTGGCGCGGGGGTGCTTTCGGGTCGACGTCGACCTGCGCCCCGAGGGCCGTGACGGGCCCCTCGTCCGCTCGCCTCGCTCCTACCGGGCCTACTGGGAGCGCTGGGCCCAGACCTGGGAGTTCCAGGCGCTGCTCAAGGCGCGTCCGGTGGCCGGCGACGGGCGCTCGGCGACGGCTTTCGGCGCGAGGCGGCGCGTCGAGCTGTGGAGGCGGGCCGTTCGGCGCCGACGAGCTGCGAGACGTCCGGGGCATGAAGGCCCGCGCCGAGGAGCAGGTGGCCCGGCGGGGTCTGTCGCACCGGGAGATCAAGCGAGGGCGGGGCGGGATCCGGGACGTCGAGTTCGCCGTCCAGCTGCTCCAGCTCGTCCACGGCGCGCACGACCCGGCGCTGCGGTCGCCGCTCGACGCTGGCCGCCCTGGCCGAGCTCGGGGCGCCGGTTACATGGACGCTGACGACGCCCGCGCCCTGGCCGGCGCCTACCGGTTCCTCCGACCGTGGAGCACCGCCTGCAGCTCGTCGACGAGGCCCAGGTCCACGCCGTGCCGGCCGAGCCGGCGGCCGCGTGTCCAGCCTGGCCCGGGTGCTCGGCTACCGCGACGACGCCTCGGCCACGGCCCTGGCCCGCTTCGAGCGGCGAGCTGAGCGACGCACCAGGCCGTGGCCCGGTCGATCCACGAGCGGCTGTTCTTCCGTCCGCTGCTCGAGGCCTTCGTCCGCCGTGACGGACCCGTCGCTCGCGTCCGGCGCCGCGGTGCGACCGCCTCGCCGCCTTCGGCTTCACCGACGCCGAGCGCACGCGGGCGGCCCTTGCCGAGCTGACCCGGGGCCTGACCCGTTCCTCGCGGCTCATGCAGCAGATCCTTCCGCTGCTGCTCGACGTGGCTGTCGGAGTCACCCGATCCCGATCTGGGTCTGCTCGGCCTGCGCACCCTGGTCTCGGGCGCTCATCGCCGCGACGCCTGGTGCGACGTTCCGGGACTCCCCGGAGGCGGCACGCCGGCTGTGCCTGCTGCTCGGGACCAGCCGCCTCGCTGCTCGAACCGGTCCGGCGCAACCCCGAGCTGGCTGGCCGGTGCTCGGCGACGACGCCGCCCTGGCCCGCCGCGACCGCGCCCAGCTGGCCGACCTGGCCGGCGCCGTCCTCGGCTGGCGGCACGGACCCGGAGCGGTGGCGGGCCGGCCTGCTGCGCCTGAAGGACACCGAGATGGCGCGCATCGCCGCCCGCGACGTCCTCGGCATCGACGACCGACGAGACGACGGCGGCCGCCATGACCGACCTCGCCGAGGTCACCCTCGACGAGGCGCTGGCCTCGCTGGACCCACCCGTGCCGATGGCCATCGTGGCCATGGGACGCTTCGGGGGCGCCGAGCTGTCCTACGCCAGCGACCTCGACGTGCTGCTCGTCTCGGCGGCCAGACCGAACGCTGAGGCACGCGCGGCGGAGGAGACGGCGGAGGCGCTGGTCCGCACGGTCAACGGGCACGACGCCGGCGGCGCGGCTCTACACCGCTCGACACCGACGCTCCGCCCCGAAGGGCGCGACGGACCGCTCGCCCGCAGCCTCGACGGCTACCGCAGCCTACTACGAGCGGTGGGCCCAGACCTGGGAGCGCCAGGCCCTGATCCGGGCCCGGCCCGTCGCCGGCGACGCCGACGTCGGCGCGTCGCTTCATGGCCGTGGTCGACGACTTCGTCTGGCGGCGCCCGCTGGACGACGACGGCCAGCGGGAGATCCGCCGCATGAAGGCGCGGGTCGAGCGCGAGCGACTGCCCGCCGGGCGAGGACCCGCAGTTCCACCTGAAGCTCGGCCGGGGCTCGCTCTCCGACATCGAGTGGACGGCGCAGCTGCTCCAGCTCCGCCACCAGATCGCCGTCGCCCGGCACCATGGCCGCCCTCGGTGCGCTCGAGGAGGCGGGCGTGCTCGACCGCGCGGACGCCGACGGTCCTGGCGGCGGCGTACCGGTTCTGCGAACGCACCCGCAACCGCCTGTACCTCGTCCGGGGTGCGCCCGGCGACGCCCTGCCGACCCAGGCCGACCAGCTCGTCCAGGCTGGCGCGGAGCCTCGGCACCAGCGCCGTCGCCCTGCGGGAGGAGTACCGGCGCGTGACCCGCCGGGCCCGCCTGGTCGTCGAACGGCTCTTCTACGGGATCGACCAGCAACGACGGTGACGAGGGCGAGCGTCCGCTCGCCCGCACGCCGTGGTCGCTCGGGGGCCGGGCCCGCCCCTGCTCACCAGCGTGGGCATTTTGTCACCTGATGCCCGTTTGCAGTGAACTCAGGATGAGGGCGTCTGTACGGTAGATGACAGAGGCAGTACTCTTGGGGGAGCCGGTTCACCAGGGATCGGCGACGGAGAGCGATCTCAGGGAACCAAGGAGCTTCTAGACCTCGAGGCGGCCGCGGTGTGACCCGTCCAACAAGGAGCCGTTATGAGCCTCTCGGCCGGTACCACCCACGACGACGGGACCGAAGCTGCCCCCGAGCAGCCGGTTCGAGACCGGGCGAACGCCCCGTCGCGCGGACCGGTTCGCGTGCTTCTCGTCGCCGACACGGAGATCATCGTTCGGGGCCTGAGCGGGCTGTTGGATCGCAGCCGCGACCGCGTCCAGCTGCTCGGTCCCGTCTCCGTCTCCGACGATGTCGCCGCCGCAGCGGCCGCCTACCGAGCCGACGTGGTGCTCGTCGATGCCGATCGAAAGGGCGGCGTCGACGTCGGGTTGCTCGCCCGCCTCCTCGGCGCGAGCGAGGGCCTCCGCATCGTCGTCTTCACCCACAGCAGCGACGAACGCCGCTTGTTCGAGGCCCTGCGGGCGGGGACCGCGGGCTACCTGCTCAAGTCTCTGAGCGCCGTCGAGCTGGTCCACCACCTCGAGCGGGCCCGTGACGGGCAGGTGGTCATCGATCCGTCGCTCGCCTCACGGCTCGCTCTGGCCATGGGCCGCTCCGCGGGACCTGGGCGGCTGGCCCGGCGCGCGCCTCGGCCTGAGCCAGCGCGAGAGCGACGTCCTGGCCCTGCTCGTCGACGGGTTGGCCAACCGCGAGATCGCCGAGCGGCTGTTCGTGGGTCAGGAGACGGTGAAGACCCACCTCCACTCGCTGTACCGCAAGCTCGCCGTCCGCGACCGGGCGGGCGCCGTGGGCCTCGCCCTACGGGACGGCATCTTCAACTGATCGTCAGTACGTGTAGGTGCTGGTGGCAACGCAGACGAGGACAGTGGACGTCACGGCGGTGCATCCCGGTGTGGGCAGGAAGGTCGATCCCGCCGGCGCCGTGATGGTGTCGACGAAGCTTCCCTGGTAGGTCAACCCCGGCACGGGCACCACGGTGGCGCTGTCGTGCCCGACGAGCGACGTGCACGCAGAGCAGGACGCCGAGCTCGTCGAGAGGGGGACGGACAGGCTGACCAGGGGAACCGGGCTGAGCAGCGCGATGCTGGTCGTCGCCCGCTGTGCCAGGAGACCGCTGCAGACCGAGGTGCCGACCGTGGTCAGCGTGTTGGCGCCTGTCGGTGCGATCGTGTCGGTGGCCGTGCACGAATAGACGACGGGCAGCGGTGGAAGCGAGGCCGCGCCCGCCGACTCGGCCGACGCCAGCAGGGCGGGTCCTGCCAGCGCCCCGAGAACGAGAACCGCCAACGCCCCAGCCCGCAGCTTCATGTCCCAGCCTCCTGTTCGGGGGCCCAGACTGTAGGGCTCGGGAGGCCGACGCCGTCAAGCAGGCCTCGTGGGTAGAGGTTGAGCCAAAGGACCAGCAAAGGAGGGCCTGGTGAAGACGAGCTCCGAGCGCATCCTCACGACCCACACCGGCAGCCTGCCCCGGCCCGAGAGCCTCCTTCCCGCCGGGGGCGATCCCACGACGGTGCTGTCGGCCGACGCCGACGCCCTTCGTGGGGCCGTGGCCGAGACCGTGCGCCACCAGCGCGAAGCCGGCGTCGACGTCGTGAACGACGGCGAGGTGAGCAAGGTCAGCTACGCCACCTACGTGACCACCCGGCTGGCGGGGTTCGGGGAGGCGACCGATGGACTGGAGCATCTCGCCATTCGCGACATGGTGGAGTTTCCGAGCTTCCTCGCCCGCAGCTTCGGACAGGCGTCGTCCGGCCTGGGGTCGGTCCCGGCCTGCGTCGGTCCCATCGCCTACGCCGACCCGAGCCAGGTGGAGCGCGACATCGCCAACCTCCAGGCGTCGACCGAGGGGTCCGGCGCGACGGAGGTGTTCATGTCGGCTGCCTCTCCGGGCGTGATCGCCGTCTTTCAGCCCAACCGCCACTACGAGACCGAGGAGGACTACATCTGGGCGCTGGCGGACGCCATGAAGACCGAGTACGACCTGATCAACCGGGCGGGTCTTCTCCTCCAGCTCGACTGCCCCGACCTGGCCATGGACTTCCACCTCCGGGCCCACGAGGGGGGCAAAGAGGGATTCGTGCGAGGACTCCCCCAGCGGGTGGAAGCGCTCAACCACGCCACCCGGGACATCCCGCCGGACCGTCTGCGAATGCACGTGTGCTGGGGCAACTACGAGGGACCACACCACTACGACATCCCGCTGGCCGACATCATCCACGAGGTCCTGAAGGCTCGGCCCATGGCCATCTCCTTCGAGGCAGCCAATCCCCGCCACGAGCACGAGTACACCCTGTTCGAGGACGTGAAGCTTCCGGCCGACAAGGTGCTGATGCCCGGCGTGATCGACTCCACCACCAACTACGTCGAGCACCCGGAGCTGGTGGCCCAGCGGCTCGAGCGCTACGCCCGCGCTGATCGGCCAGGAGCGGTTGATGGCCGGGACGGACTGCGGCTTCGCCACCTTCGCATCCATGCTCACCGTCGATCCCGCCATCACCTGGACCAAGCTCGGGGCCATGGCCGAGGGAGCCCGCATCGCCACCGACCGACTGAGGTCGTGACCGTGGTGGGGGTCGCCCGACTCGATCGGCGTCAGTCCGGGTACTCGTCCTTCCGCCAAGCTCGGGGCTCGGGGGGTTGGGGCTTGGGCGTCCGGTCGAGCAGGGAGCTGAAGTAGGGCGCCACGAACGGGTCGGGCGCCATCACCGTGTAGGTGTGGTACACGGCTCCGTCCTCGCGTGCGAAGGCGATCCAGCCCGGGCCCTCACGGAGGCCGTCCTTCAGCGCCGCGCCCACCTGGCCGGACCACTCCTCCAGCCACTCGGGCGGGTTGTCGATCATCTCCTGGATCTGGGGAACCTGAGCAGACTGCTGCTCGGTCATGGCCAGACCGAAGTCGAAGGGAAATTCGGTGTTGTAGGTGGAGACGTAGCGGAACTGCCAACCCATCCGCTTCCTGTAAGCGGCCAGTCGCTCGATCGGCGCCCGCGAGAAGCAGATCAGCGTCACGTCGCGGTGGTTCAGGTGGACGAGCGTGCCGTCGAGCCCGTCCGCCAGGCTCGTACAGCCGGGGCAGGCACCGACCGTGTAGTCAGGGCCGAACATGACGTTGTAGGCCAGGAGCTGCGAGCGACCATCGAAGAGATCGGCGAGCGTCTTCTTGCCGTCCTCGGTGTCGAACTCGTACTCCTTCTCGACCCGGACCCACGGAAGGTCGAGACGCTTCTGCTTGATCTCCTCGTCTCGCTCCGCCTGCTCGGCCTCGAGCCTGGCGAGCTCGTCCCGAGCTGCCTGCCACTCCTCGCGGGTTCCGGTCTTGTGATCGGTCATCTGATCTCCTCCTGGGATCACGAATGGAGACACGCAGCGACCCGGAAACTCATCGCCGCATCCGTGCTTTCGCCCGATGCTTCGCCAGGTTGCGGTCCGCAAGTTACCGCTCCTAGGATATTCAACCTTATGGATGAATATTTGCCCGACTCGTCCCATCAGTGTGAGACGAAGGAGAGCCGATGACCGATCACAAGACCGGAACCCGCGACGAGTGGCTTGCGGCCCGCCTGGAGCTGCTCGAGGCCGAGAAGGCGCACACACGCACCGGGGACGAGCTGGCCCGGCGGCGCCAGGAGCTGCCCTGGGTGCGAGTCGACAAGGAGTACCGCTTCGAGACCGACGAGGGCCCAGCGTCCCTCGGCGACCTGTTCAGAGGGCGCTCCCAGCTCCTCGTCTACCACTTCATGTTCGGACCCGACTACTTGGCGGGATGTCCGGCCTGCTCGGCGATCGCCGACGGCTTCGACGGCTTCGTCGTCCACCTCGCCAATCACGACGTCACCCTCTCTGCCGTGTCCCGGGCGCCACTGGCCAAGCTGCAGGCGTACAAGCAGCGGATGGGCTGGAGCTTCCCGTGGGCGTCGTCGTTCGACAGCGACTTCAACTACGACTTCCAGGCCGCGCACACCGAGGAGCAGCAGCAATCGGGCGTCAGCGAGTACAACTTCCGACCGTGGGACCCGCGCCCCGGCGGAAGGCTTCAGGGGCCCTGAGCCCGCCTCACCCGTCGGGACGGACTGGGCGACATACAGCCGAGAATCGCCCGGCATGAGCGCGTTCGCGCTCGAGGACGGCGTCGTCTACCACACGTACTCGGCGTACGCGCGGGCTGGACGGCCTCTGGGGCATGTACCAGTGGCTCGACCGGCGCGCCACTCGGCCGCAACGAGACCGACCTCTGGTTCCTCCGCCACGACGAGTACTGACCGGAACAGGCCAGGACCTAGATGTCGTAGTAGAGCATGAACTCCCAGGGATGGGGCCGGAGGCGGATCTCGTCGATCTCGGTCGTCCGCTTGTACTCGACCCAGGTCTCGAGCAGGTCCGGGGTGAAGACGCCGCCGACCTGGAGGAACTTCTGGTCTGACTCGAGGGCCTCGAGGGCCGCGTCCAGCGATCCCGGGAACCTGGGGTACGAGAGCCAGCTCCTCGGGGGGGAGGTCGTAGAGGTCCTTGTCGACCGGGTCGGGCGGCTCGATGCGGTTCTGCACACCGTCGAGGCCCGCCATCAGCATGGCGGCGAAGGCCAGGTACGGGTTGCAGGACGGATCGGGCGGGCGGAACTCGACCCGCTTGGCCTTCGGGCTCTTGGAGTACAGCGGGATCCGGCAGCAGGCCGAGCGGTTGCGCTGGGAGTAGACGAGGTTGACGGGCGCCTCGTAGCCGGGCACCAGCCGCTTGTAGGAGTTGGTCGTCGGTGCCGCGAAGGCCAGGATGGCCGGGGCGTGGTGGAGCAACCCGCCGATGTACCAGCGCCCTTCGTCCGACAGCCCGGCGTAGCCGGTCTCGTCGTAGAACAGCGGCTCGCCGCCCTTCCACAGCGACTGATGCGTGTGCATCCCTGAGCCGTTGTCCTGGAACACCGGCTTGGGCATGAACGTGGCCGTGTACCCGGCGTCGCGGGCCACGCACTTCACGATGTACTTGTAGAGCATGAGCTTGTCGGCCATGGAGAGCAGCGTGTCGAACCGCATGTCGATCTCCGCCTGGCCGGCCGTACCCACCTCGTGGTGGTGCACCTCGACGTCGATCCCCATGCGCTGCATGGTGAGGATCATCTCCGAGCGCAGGTCCTGGAAGTGGTCCATGGGCGGGACCGGGAAGTACCCCTCCTTGTAGCGGGGCTTGAACCCGAGGTTGGGACCCTCGTCCTTGCCCGAGTTCCAGATGCCCTCGATGGAGTCCACCGAGTAGAACGCCGACCGCTGGTCCTGGTCGAAGCGGACGTCGTTGAAGACGAAGAACTCGGCCTCCGGGCCGAAGTAGGCGGTGTCGGCGATCCCCGTCGAGATGAGGTAGTCCTCCGCCTTCTTGGCCACGTACCGCGGGTCGCGCGTGTAGCTCTCGCCGGTCACCGGGTCGTTGACGAAGCAGTTGATGTTGAGCGTCCGGTGCTGGCGGAAGGGGTCCACGACCGCGGTGTTGGCGTCGGGCAGGAGGATCATGTCCGACTCCTGGATCTCCTGGAACCCCCGGATCGACGAGCCGTCGAAGCCGAAGCCCTCCTCGAAGCCATCCTCGGTGAGCTGGGCGACCGGCACCGAGAAGTGCTGGGTCAACCCCGGGAGATCGCAGAACCGGAAGTCGACGATCTCGATGTCCTCGTCCTGGGCGAGGCGCAGCACCTCGGCGGGCGTCCGTTCCTGCACTGGTCCTCCTGTGTCCTGGGGCCGGCCTCCCGGGCCGGCCGGTGTCCTGCGGGCCGCCCTCCCGGGCCGGCCGGTGTCCTCGGGCCGCCCTCCCGGGCCGGCTGGTTGCTCGGCGTGACGCCGCATTGCGCCGGACGACAGCCTCGTCGCCTGGCATTTCCCGCCTGTTGCCCCAGTGTGAACATGCTGTGAACCGGGCCTCGACGGCGGCTGGCGCCTGCGAGACTAGTGCGCGTCGGTCGAGGCGAGCCCGGAGGGCAGCCATCCGGAGGGCAGTCATGCAGAGCCAAGAGGAATACGTGCTGAGGATGGTCGAGGAGCGGGGCGTCCGCTTCGTCCAGCTCTGGTTCACCGACGTCCTGGGAACACCCAAGACCTTCAGCATCACGCCGGCCGAGCTGGAGAACGCCCTCGAGGAGGGCATGACGTTCGACGGCTCGTCGATCGACGGGTTCAGCCGGATCCAGGAGAGCGACGTCCTGGCCCGGCCCGATCCCAAGACCTTTCAGATCCTGCCCTGGAGGACCGACGAGGGAGCGGTGGCGAGGGTCTTCTGCGACGTGACGAACCTGGACGGCTCCCCCTTCGAGGGCTGCCCCCGTCACGTGCTGCGTCGGTGCCTGGAGCGGGCCCGGGAGCGGGGGTTCTCCTTCTACGCCGCCCCCGAGCTGGAGTACTTCTACTTCGCCGACGCCGACCCGTCCCACGCTCCGCGTCCCCTCGACCGGGGCTCCTACTTCGAGCTCACGGTGGCGGACCTGGCCGGCGACCTGCGCAAGCGGACCGTGCTGACCCTCGAGGACATGGGCATCCCCGTCGAGTACGCCCAGCACGAGGACGCGCCGAGCCAGCACGAGATCGACCTCCGCTACACCGACGCCCTCACGATGGCGGACACGGTCATGACGGTGCGCCTCGTCGTCAAGGAGATCGCCCAGGAACGCGGTGTCCACGCCAGCTTCATGCCCAAGCCCATGGCCGGAGTGCAGGGCTCGGGGATGCACACCCACTTCTCGCTGTTCGAGGGTGACGTCAACGCCTTCCACGACCCTGGCGACGAGCACGGCCTCTCGAAGGTGGCCAAGGGCTTCATCGCCGGTCTGCTGCGGCACGCATCCGACATCACGGCGGTCACCAACCAGTGGGTCAACTCCTACAAGCGCCTCGTGCGCGGCTACGAGGCGCCCGTCCACCTCTCGTGGGCCCGCAACAACCGGTCGGCGCTGGTACGGGTGCCGGTGATCAAGCGGGGCAAGGTGGACTCCACCCGGATCGAGTACCGGGCGCCCGACCCGGCCTGCAACCCGTACCTTGCCTTCGCGGTCATCCTCGCCGCCGGGCTGAAGGGCATCGAGGAGGGCTACCAGTTGCCGCCGGAGGCGGCGACGAACCTCTACACCATGACGCCCGAGGAGCTGGCGTCGGAGGGCATCCGCCCCCTACCCGCCAGCCTGGCCGACGCCGTCGCCGCCATGGAGGGCTCGGAGCTGGTCGCCGAGACCCTGGGCGAGCACGTCTTCGAGTGGTTCATCCGGAACAAGCGGGCCGAATGGGCCGACTACAAGACCCAGGTGAGCCAGTTCGAGCTGGACCGCTATCTCCCGCAGCTGTAGGAGCCCGGAAGGAACCCTCATTGGAGCCCCTCCTGCTCTTCCCCGACCCAGCGCCGGCCACCCTGGTCCAGGCCCTGGAGCTGGCTGGATACGGGTGGCGCGCCGCGTCCATGGCCGAGCAGGCGGCGGCGATCGAGCCGATCGAGGGATGGGCGGGCGCCGTGATCTCGGTGGACGAGGATGCCGACGCTGGCTTCGCCCTGTGCCGGGCGCTGCGCAAGCGGGAGCCGGTGGTCCAACCCATCCTGCTCATGGTGAGCGGCCAGCAGGTGGGCGACCTCCAGGTGCGAGAGGACCTGTTCGACGACTTCTGCCTGACGCCGTTCCGTCCCGCCGAGCTCGAAGCGCGGCTCGAGCATCTCCTCGTTCGCAGCGGACGCGGCACGCGACCCGAGCTCGTCGAGCACGGACCCCTGGCGCTCAACCTGGAGACGTACCAGGCCGCCGTCGAGGGCCGGCCCCTCGATCTCACCTACATGGAGTACGAGCTGCTCCGGTTCCTGGCCACCCACCCGGGCAAGGTCTTCACACGCGAGATCCTGCTCAGCCGGGTCTGGGGCTACGAGTACTTCGGCGGGGCGCGTACCGTCGACGTCCACGTACGACGCCTGCGGGCCAAGCTCGGTGAGGAGCACGCCAACCTGATCCAGACCGTGCGCTCGGTCGGCTACCGCTTCGGACAGCCGCGCTGGTCGCTCTGAGCAGCGCGGGCTGCGCCGCCGGCTCAGCGCCGACCCGTGGGCCAGTCCTGGGGCAGGCCGTCGGCCATCCACGCCGCCGCGGCCACAGCGGCGAAGGCGGCATCGGAGCCGTTGACCGGAGGGCTCTCGCTCGGGACGATCTCGACGTGCACGGGCGGGGTGTCCCTGGCGGACAGGATGCCGAAGGAGCGGATGGTGAGGTCTCTGGGCTCACCATCCTCGTCGACGGCCAGGCCCTCGGAGCGCACCCAGCTCATCGCCATGTGGGCGGCGCCGGTGCAGTAGGAGCGCAGGACGATCTCGTCGAGTGGGAGGCCGCACGACACCCGGACGGCGACCGCGCCGTCCGGCGCGATCGACGCCTCGGCCGCCGCCCCTGAGGGCAGCGTCGATCCGCACCGGTCCTCCGGCCTCGACGCGGCCACCGTCACCTCCGAGGCGCGACACCACGGCGAGGAGCACTGCCGCCTCCACCCAGCCCGCGCCGCGAATGGCGCTCGACGTGAGCGGGCCGGCGACGTCCACCTCCTCCACGACCAGACCAGGAGCGACCGAACGGATGGCTTCGGCGACGCCAGGGGTCCGGACGACGCGCATCACGCCGCTGCCGTCGAGCCCGATGCCACCGGCGACGGGAGGGCGCTTCGGGCCGAGTCGCACCGTGTCCTCTCGCGAGAGAAGGACACGCACGGGCCGACCCAGCTCGTCGGCCAGCCGTCGGGCCGCGTCGGGGGCGGGCGACGCCCGCTTGCCACCGAAGGCGCCGCCGTTGGCGAGGGGCGTGGCGGGCTCGCCCCCGGGTCGGCACCACGAGGCGTCGGTCTCGAGGTAGGCCGGCTCCACCCAGGTCGTGCGCAGGGTCAACGGCCACTCCCCCGGCGGCACCTCGAGCGGGTGGCCCAGCTGGACCGGGCTGCGTCGCCCCTGCACCTTGCCCGCAGCCGCCCGGGCCTGGCGGAGCGTCTCGCCCACGGCCCAGCCGCCGTCGCCGTCGGGCACGGCGACCAGGGCGTCGGCGGGGGCCGTGTCGTCGGCGAAGCCACCCTCGCCGAGCGGCACGGCGGGGCCCACCGTCTGCGGGTTCCCACCCTCGAGGGCGGCCCTGCGGGCGGCGGCGGCGCCATCCCGACCAGTCGCCGGACCGCTGTCGCGACCGTCCACCAGCCGGGCTGCGTCGAAGATCGTCCGCCAGCCTGTGCACCGGCAGAGGTGGGCGGCGAGCGCGCGCCCGACCGACGCCTCCTCGGGAGCTTCGTCACCGCGCCGTCGCAGCGCCGCCAGGCGCATGACGATTCCGGGGGTGCAGAACCCGCACTGGCTCGCCCCGGTGGCGGAGAAGGCCTCGGCCCAGCTTCGGCGCTCGGCCGGCTCGAGACCCTCCAGGGTGGTGACCGAGCGGCCGGCCACCCGCCTCGCCGGCGTGACGCAGGCGACCCTCGGCGCCCCCTCGACCCACACCGTGCAGCACCCGCACTGGCCCTGGGGGCTGCAGCCGTCCTTCGCCGTCCGCAGTCCCAGCCGGTCCCGCAGCACCTCGAGCAACGACGACCCGTCGTCGGGGACCTCGACCGGGCGACCGTCGACGACCAGGCGGACGGACATGGCTACGGGGAGGGGAGCGGCGGCAGCAGCGTGAACGGGCGCTGATCGCGACAAGAACGGATCGCTGGGCGCCCGCGAGCCGTTCTTGTCGTGGGTACGCGCGCTATGCGCATCTGGCCGCTGCAAGGTCGCGCCGGAAGGGCTCCGAAGACCGAACCTGTCGCGATCAGGCACGCAGCGCCACCGGCTCACGTGCGGACGACCCGAGGGCCCCGCCAGGCGCGGCTCAGCTGAAGGACGAACCACACCCGCAGGTGCGGGTGGCGTTGGGGTTGCTGATGTGAAAGCCGGCCCCCTGGAGCCCGTCCTTGTAGTCCAGCGTGGCGCCCGCGAGCTGCTCGGCGCTGGCCGGGTCGACAACGACCTTGACGGGTCCGAAGCTGCGGACGATGTCCTCGTCCTCCAGCTCGGAGTCGAAGAACATCTCGTAGCTGAAGCCGGAGCAGCCACCGGGGCGCACGGCCACCCGCAGGGCGAGCTCGGCGTTGCCCTCCTGGGCCAGCAGGTCCGCCACCTTGGTCGTCGCCTGGTCGGTCAGCATGATGGGACTGGGCCGCCGGCCGATGCTCACTGACGTCATGCTCACGGATCGCGCCTCCTCGGACTCTGCACCAAAAGACTACCGGACCACCAGCTCTACCCGGCAGGGATCGCGGTCGGCCAGGGTGGCGAAACTGGCGACCGACGCCCCTCCCACCCGCTCGACGATGCCCTCCACGATGCCGCGGTGCAGGCAGCACACCAGCTCCGGGTGCGCCTCGGCCAGCTCGCGGTACGGGCAGCGCGTGAACGAGACCGTCGTGCTGGCCTCGGCGCAGCTCGTCGAGGGATCGAACCCCAGCTCGGCCAGCTCGTCCACCAGAGCGGCCACGCAGGGGCTGTCCTCCGAGACGCCGGCGCCCCCCGGCTCCTCGTCGCTCCCGCGCGACGCCTCCGCCTCGTGGCGGCCCCACGTCCGGCCGACCTCGGCCACGTCGTCGTCCTCCGGGCGCAGCTCAGCGGCCAACTGGGCCAGGAGGTCGGCCAGCAGCGGGTAGGCCGGGGGCTCGAGGCCCAGCGACGGGGCGCCGTCGGTGAGCATGTACCGGTGCTGCGGTCGTCCGACGCTGCCCTGGCTGGCCGACTCGACGTCGAGCAGCCCGACCTCGCGCAACCGCTCCAGGTGGGGCCGGACGGTGTTGGGATGGAGGTCGAGGACCTCGGCGATGTCGGAGGTCGACAGCGGAACGGCCGACGACGCCACCTCGCTGTAGACGGCGTACCGCGTCCGGTCGCCGAGGGCCCGGAACACCGACAGCTGCTCAGGTGCCGGCTGCCTCGCCGCCCCTGCCCCCGAGTGCGTCGCTGGCCCCTCTGCCACGATCGAATACTACTGTCAGAGACCGGTAGAATTCACGCGTGTCCGCAAAGGCCCCCCCGCCCCCGGCCGACGAGGCCGTCGTCTCCGCCCTCCGTGGGGTCATCGACCCCGAGCTGGGTGACAACGTCGTGGACCTCGGCATGGTCCGGGGCGTGCAGGTCGGCGCCGGCGGCGAGGTCGAGGTCGAGCTCGCCCTCACCATCGCCGGGTGCCCGCTGCGCACCCAGCTGCGGGGTGACGTCGAGGCGCGCGGTCGGCGGGCTCCCCGGCGTCGGCTCGGTGACCGTGCGCATGGCCGAGATGACGGCCGAGGAGCGCAGCCAGGTGATGTCCCGCGCCAGATGGAAGGCCCGGGAGCGCCCGTCCGCGACCGAGATCCCGGCGAGCGCCCGCGTCGTGGCGGTGGCCTCCGGCAAGGGAGGGGTCGGCAAGTCGTCGGTCACGGTGAACCTCGCCGCCGCGCTGGCGGCGCGCGGCCTGACCGTGGGGTTGCTCGACGCCGACATCTGGGGCTTCTCGATCCCACGCATGCTCGGCATCGAAGGGCGCATCGAGGCCGAGGGGACCACCGAGGCGTGGTCGATGATCCCCATCACCAAGCCCGTCGGCTCCGGCCAGCTGAAAGTCGTGTCGATGGGTTTTCTCGCCCAGGGCGAGGACGAGGCGATCATGTGGCGGGGCCTGCTCCTCAACCGCGCCCTGCAGCACTTCATCGAGAACGTGCGGTGGGGCGATCTCGACTACCTGCTCGTCGACATGCCGCCGGGGACGGGGGACATCCAGATGGGCCTGGCCCGGATGCTGCCGCGCACCGAGCTGATCATCGTGACCACGCCGGCCCTGGCCGCGGCAAAGGTGGCCACGCGGGCCGCCGACATGGCGCGCAAGGGCTACCTCCGCGTGGCGGGCGTGATCGAGAACATGACGGCCTTCGTCTGCGAGCACGGCGATTCCTACCCGCTGTTCGGCCAGGGCGGTGGTCAGCGGGTCGCGGACGACATCGGCGTGCCGCTCATCGGCGCCGTGCCGCTCGATCCTGCCGTGGCGCTCGGAGGCGACGTCGGCACCCCGGTGGCCCTGGACGGCGAGGGGCCCACGGCGGAGGCGTTCGCCAGCATCGCCGGCCGGCTGGTCGACGAGGTCCTCCCGGTGGTGGAGATGTCGGGTTGCACGGCCCGGCTGCTCGATCGGGTCGAGGCCGCGCTCGACACCTGACGCCTGCAGCTGGTGTTGATCAGGCCCCGGCGGCGCCGGTGCGGGGCACGGGAAGGGTGAGGGCGAAGCAGGCGCCGCCCTCCGAGGCCGGCTCGTACCACACCCGGCCCCCCATGGCCTCGACCAGGCCCCGCACGAGCGACAGGCCGAGACCGGTCCCGCGGGCCCGGTCGCGCTCGCGCAGGGACAGGATCTGCAGTCGATTGAAGAGCCGCGGGATCATCACCGGAGGGACCCCGCCGCCGTTGTCGACGACCGCCAGCTCCACCTCGCCGGCGTCGGCCCGACGCAGCTGGACGGTCACCGGCGCCGCCCCGTGCACGAGGGCGTTCTCCACCAGGTTGGCCATGACCTGCTCCAGCCGCCGCGGGTCGGCCAGCACGGGCGTGCCCGACGGCACCTGCACCTCGACCGAGGGGCGCGGGTCGGCTCGACAGCATGTCGACCGAGTGCAGGGCCACGTCGACGACCCGGGCCAGATCGACCGGTCGGGGGTCGAGGAGCAGCGAGCTGGCTTCCAGCCGGCTCACGTCGTAGAGGTCGTCGGCCAGCCGGGCGATGCGCTCGGCGTGACGGCGGATCGACTCGCCCGTTCGCTGGATGTGGTCGGGGCCGAGCTCCCGACCGTGGGCCTCGAGGGTCGAGCCCAGGCCGAGGATCGTGCTGAGCGGTGTACGGAGGTCGTGGGTGACGAGGGCGAGGAACTCGTTCTTCTCCGCCTCGAGGTCGTGCGCCGTGGTCGTGTCGCGGACGACGCCCTGGAAGCCGACGAGCCCGGCGTCGTGATAGCGGGGCATGGTGCGGACCTCGAGCACCCGTCGTACGCCATCGGCCCGCACGATGGTGAGCTCGAGGAGCTCGGCGCCTTCCGGCGGCTCGCTGATGAGGGCGTCGAGCTTGGACGCTCGGGTCCAGCGGAACGACGATGTCGGTGAGCGGGCTGCCCTCCAACCCCTCGGTGGGACGACCGAGGATGATCCCCAGGGCGGGGTTGGCGTACTGGATCCGACCCTCGAGATCGACCTCCCAGATACCGCTGAAGGAGTGCTCGACGACGTTCTCGTAGCGGGCCCGGCTCTCCTTCTGCTCCTCGACCACGGCGGCCCAGTAGCCCTGGGCCAGGGCGTCGGTCAGACGGTCCATGGCCGGGAGAACCCGGGTCAGCAGCAGCGACAGGGCCAGCCCCCAGTGGCGGCCCCGTTCCTCGGCCAGCTCCACCGCGGTCTGCACCACCAGGTCGCGCGAGATGCGCAGCACGACCAGCAGCTGCGGAAGCGGCGAGCCCGCCCAGGCCGCGCTCGCCCCGACCTCCTGGAGGTCGCCGACCAGTGCCTCGTCGACCTCGGCGCCCTGACCGGTGACGGCGAGAATCGCCTCGAACCGGGCCCTGGCCTGATCGATGAAGCGCGCCTGCTCCGACAGCGACCATCCCCGGGACTCGGGGAACACGGTCGAGAAGATCTCGAACGCCCGCCTGGCCATCTCCTCGGAGCGCCCGTCGAGGGCGTCGAGCAGGCCCTGCGGGTCGACGCTCTCCAGCGCGGCGTCGAGGATGTTGCCCGACCCGTTCTCGGCATTGCGGGCCAGAAAGGCCTTGAGGTCGACCAGGGCGAACTCCGGCCCGCTGGCGCCGGACCGAGCGTGGCCAGATAGCCGGTTTCGACGAGTGACTCGACCGACTCGGCCGGGAGGTCGAGGTATTCCGCGGCCTTGGCGAGCGAGACCGGCCGCCGGCTTCCCGTGTCTCGGTCGGGCATGACCCAGTTCTAGTTCGACGCGGGCCGAGATTCACCTACCGGCTCGAGCGTCAGGCCAGACAGCGTCCATCGCCAAGCCAGAGGCAAGCTACCCTCGTGTCGATGGGGAGCAGCAGACTCGACCCGGAGAGGGGCGGGTCGGGAGCAGGGGATAGAGGGGAGGACACCCGGCGAGTCCGATCGGCGCAGCGCGACCCGGAGCGCGCGCCCGGCCGGCGAGCGGCGATCGGGCATGGATCCGCCACCGTCGCGAGACGACCGGGCGGCGAGGAGGGACAACCTGCCGCCGCCCCCGCGCCGGGTGGCCGGCAACGGACGCCCGAAGGCGAGCGACGCCCCGTTCGACACCGAGGCGGTCGACAAGGCGGGTGCGGGCGACGCCGGAGCCCGTCGGGGTCTTCGCGCCGGGCCCGCCGGTGCGGCCGGTGCGGCTGGTGCCGCCGCGGCCGGATCGACGGTGGCGTCGGACCTACCCGACCCGCCGGAGGCCATGACGTGGCGCCAGCGGCTGCTGCCCAAGACCGTTCGGGGCATGGTCTCGCTCATCGTGGCCGCCTCGGTGGGTGCAGCGTTGAGCGGCACGATCCTCTACGCCTACTACCAGTACCGCCTCAACCAGACCGAGCAGCGGGTGAGCTCGTTCGTCGACGGCTTCGACCAGCGCTTCAAGACCGCCGTGAGCACCATCCAGGCCGATCAGGCCAACGCCCAGGCGTCCATCCAGCGCTCCCTCGGCCCCATCCAGAGCGTGCAGTCCCAGGGCGCGGCCGTCGCCAACCTGCTCAAGCAGACCCAGGCGTCGGTGTGGTTCGTGCACACCGTGGACGCCAACGGTCAGCCCTCGGTCGGCTCGGCGTTCGCCGTCTCGTCCAGCAACGGCAAGACCCTGATGGTCACCTCCTACGCCACGGTCCAGGCCGCGACGCACCAGCCGGCTCCCACGATCTACGTGCGCAAGGGCGACACCGACACCCCGGCGACGCTGTGGTCCTGGCAGCCGGCCAAGGACCTCGCTCTCCTGACGGTCAACAGGGACAACGTCAAGACGGTGAACTTCGCGACCGGCGACGCGCCGCTCAAGGTCGGTGACCGGGTCTACGCCGTCTCCGGCCTGGGGGCGTCCGGCGGGTCGATCACGGCCGGCACCGTCGCCGACGCATCGTCCAACGTGATCCAGACCGACGCCGCCGTGGGCACCTCGTTCCAGGGAGGTCCGCTGATCAACAGCCAGGGTGACGTCGTGGGCGTCGCCTCGCGCTCGTACAACCCGCTCGGCTTCACCTCGGACGGGGTCTACTTCGGGGTGCCCATCCAGGCCGCCTGCGACCAGGTCCTCAACTGCCCGCGGGCGGGTCTCCGCCCTCCGCGAGGTCCCAAGTCCCTGACCGCTGCCGCGTCGTGGGAGGCCGCGTCGCGCAGCAGCCCGGTCGTCGTGGTCGTGCTGTGGGGCGGCCGGGTGGTCGTCGTGGTGCCCGAGCGACGACGGGGACGTCGTGGTCGTCGTGGGTTCCTGGGCCGAGGGTGTCGGTGGCTCGAAGAGGTACGGCCCCCCCTGCCCGGTCTGGGCCGGAGTCTGCTGCGATCCCTGCGAGACACCCTGGGGTTGGGTGGTCGGTGGAGCGACGAGCGGTGGGGGCTGGCTGAAGTCGGTGACGGGCACGCCCTGCAGCGCCTGGACCATGAAGTCGTGCCACGCCTGGGCGGGGATGGTGCCGCCGAACACCTGGCCGACGCCGTCGATGTCGACGAGGGACTTGGTCTCGGAGTCGGAGTTGCCCATCCAGACGGCGGTGGACAGCGTCGGGGTGTAGCCCACGAACCAGGCGTCGTGGAAGCCCTCCGTGGTGCCCGTCTTGCCGGCGGCGGGCCGGCCCAGGTTGGCGTTGGGGTTGCCGGTGCCCTGGGAGATCACACCCTTGAGGATGTCGGTCACGTTGTCGGCCACGGGCCGGCTCACGACCGGGTCGCCGTTGGGGTGCGTGTTGTCGAGCAGCACCTTGCCGCTCGAGTCGGTCACCTTCATGACGGGTGTCGGCTCGATCCTGACGCCGTGGTTGTCGAAGGTGCCGTAGGCCGAGGCCATGTCCAGGGGCGACACGCCGATCACGCCGAGGGTGTAGGAGAGCCCGAACTGCTGGGGGTTGTAGAGCGCGCTGGTGACGCCCGTCCGCTTGGCCATCTCGGCCACGTCCTGCACCCCGGTGTCCCGGATGATCTGGGCGTAGACGGTGTTGATCGACGCCCAGGTGGCGCTGGCGATGCTGGCCGGGGCCGCCACCCTGTCCCTCGGCGTTGTGGATCGTGCAGCCGGGGCCGTTGGCAGTTCGGCACCTGGTACACGTCCGGAGCCGGATAGGTGCGGCTGGGCAGGAACCCCTTGGACAGGGCGGTGGCCAGCGTGAAGATCTTGAAGGCCGAGCCGGGCTGGCGACCGCCGCCGCCGCCGATCACGGTCCCGCCGTCCCAGCAGGTGGGGGCCACCACTTCCTGGATGGTCGGCGGCGGCCGGGCCGGACAGCCGCCGAGGGCCAGGTTGACCTGCGAGGCGGTGAAGTCGCGGCCGCCGACCACGGCCTTGACGTAGCCGGTGGAGGGCTCGACGGAGACCAGCGACATGTCGACCGGTGGCTTGGTGCCGTTGAGCTTGTTGGCCACGGTCGCCTCGGCCGCGCTCTGGACGCGGGGGTCCAGGGTGGTCTGGACCCGCAGGCCGCCGTGGAACACCTCACCCGGGCCCAGCTTGGCGAGCAGGTACCGCCGCACGTAGTCCTCGAAGTAGGGAAAGGCGATCTGGGGCTGCTGCGGCGGATAGAACACCGTGGCCGGCACCGGGTACTTGGCCTGCGACGCCGGGATCAGGTGCTCCGCCATCGCCGCTGCGTACTGGTCGGGCGTCAGGTAGTGCTGGTCGCGCATCAGGCCGAGGACGACCTCCCGGCGGTGCTCGGCCAGCTCGGGGCTGACCAGCGGGTCGTAGAGGCTCGGGGCGGGGATGAGCCCGGCCAGCGTGGCGGCCTCGGACGTGGTCAGCTGGCTCACCGGCTTGCGAAAGTAGGCCTCCGACGCCGCGCCCACCCCGTAGGCCCCTTCGCCGAAGTAGATGGTCGACAGGTACCGGAAGAGGATCTCGTGCTTGGGAAGCTGCCGGCTGACCTGGGCGGCCAGGATGGCCTCCTGGAGCTTGCGCACGATCGTCCGCTGGCCGCTGGTGTAGGCGTTCTTGGCGTACTGCTGGGTGATGGTCGACCCGCCCTGGACCGTGCCCCGGATGTTGGCCCACACGGCCCGCAGCGTCGAGGTCAACGACAGCGCGCCCTCGTCGTAGAAGTTGCGGTCCTCGGAGGAGATCACGGCCTGGTCGAGCACTGCGGGGACGTCCTGCTCGGCCACGGGGATGTTCTCGCCGAAGGCGTGGAACTGGCCGAACTCGTGGCCGCTGGCATCGAGGAGGTGGCTCACCACGGACGCGCCAGGCTTGGTCGGGGGCAGGGCCGCGGGGAGGGGCAAATAGAGGAACGAGGCGAGGACGGTGCCACCAACGGCGAACGGCACCACCACACCGGAGAGCCCCAACACGGCCAGCGGACGAAGCAGCCGTCTCATTTGTGTGCCCCCCATGGTGACACGGCGCACAGCTCCCGCGAACACCGCCCCCGGTAGGCTCCGCCAGGTGAGGCCTCCCTCCGTGGACTCGCTGGCCAGGAGCCTCGCCGACACCGGCCTGCCGCATCCGCTGCTGGTCGACGCCGCCCGGGAGGCCATCGCCGCCGGCGACCCCGGCGTCGGCGGCCGGCCGGGCCGAGGCCCGTTCCCGCAGCCTGCTGCGGCCCGGTCATCAACGCCACCGGCGTGCTCCTGCACACCAACCTCGGCCGGGCGCCGCTGGGGCCGGCGCCGAGCCACCGGCGATCCGCGGCCTCAACCTCGAGCTCGACCTCACGACGGGCCGGCGCGGGTCGCGCCAGTCCCACACGGCGGCCCTCCTGGCGCGGGCGGCCGACGCCGAGGCGGCCCTGGTGGTCAACAACGGCGCCGCCGCCGTCCTGCTGGTGCTGGCCGCGCTGGCCCGGGACCGCGCCGGTGGTGGTCAGCCGGGGCGAGCTGGTCGAGATCGGCGGCGGCTTCCGCATCCCCGAGGTGCTGGCCGCCTCCGGCGCCCGGCTGGTCGAGGTCGGCACCACCAACCGCACCCGCCTGCCGCGACTACGCCGCCGCCCTGGCCGACGACCCCGCCCTGTTCCTCAAGGTGCACCAGTCGAACTACCGCATCGTCGGGTTCACCGAGTCGGTCACGGTCGCCGAGCTGGTCACGCTCGGGCCCCCGGTCGTCGTCGACCTCGGCTCGGGGCTGCTCGACGCCGCGGACCCGTGGCTGGCCGGCCGGGCCGCCGCCGTGGCTGGCCGGCGAGCCGGCCGCCCGCCAGACCCTGGAGGCCGGCGCCGCCCTGGTCACCTTCTCCGGCGACAAGCTCCTCGGCGGTCCGCAGGCCGGGAGTCATCGCCGGGCGGGCCGACCTGGTCGCCGCCTGCGCCCGCCACCCCCTGGCCCGGGCGCTGCGCCCGGGCGGCCTGGTGCTCGGCGCCCTCCAGGAGACCGCCCTGGCCTACCTGCGCCGCGACGCCGGCGGCCATCCCGTTCTGGCGCATGGCCACCGATCGACGGTGGCAGAGCTGCGCCGGCGGGCGACGCGCCGTCGGGCGTCGGCGAACCGGTCGAGTGCTCCTCGGTCGCCGGCGGCGGCATCGCTGCCCGGCCTGGAGATCCCGTCGGCCGGCGTCGCCCTCGCCGGCGACGCACCGCGGCCCTCCGGGCCCGCGATCCGCCGGTCATCGCCCGGGTCGCCGGAGACGCACCATCTCCGACCTGCGCACGCGTCGACCCGGCCGACGACCCGTCGCTGGCCAAGGCGCTCTCGGCGGCAGCGCCACCGTCGGTCTGACCGTGCACGTTCTCGCCACCGCCGGCCACGTCGACCACGGCAAGTCGACCCTGGTCGCAGGCCCTGACCGGCACCGACCCGGACCGGCTGGCCGAGGAGAAGGCAGCGGGGCCTGACCATCGACCTCGGCTTCGCCTCGACGACGCTGCCGTCGGGGGCCGAGCTGGCCTTCGTCGACGTGCCCGGCCACGTCCGGTTCATCAAGAACATGCTGGCCGGGCGTCGGCGCGGTCGACGCCTGCCTGTTCGTCGTGGCCGCCACCGAGGGCTGGAAGCCGCAGTCGGAGGAGCACCTGCGCATCCTCGAGCTGCTGGGTGTCCGGCACGGGGTGGTGGCCCTCACCAAGGTCGGCCGGTCGACGACGAGTGGCGCGAGCTGGCCCGCCTGGACGATGGCCGACCACGTGGCCGGCACGTTCCTGGCCGGCGCCGAGGTCGTCGCGGTCGACGCCCTCGCCGGCCTGGGCGTCGACGACCTGCGGGCGGCCCTCGACCGCCTGCTCGCCGCCACCCCGACGGCGGCCGACCGCGGCCGGCCCCGGCTGTGGGTCGACCGCTCCTTCTCCGCCCGGGGTCGGGGACGGTCGTCACCGGCACCCTGACCGGCGGCTCGCCTCGCCGTGGGCGACGAGCTGCCGTCGTCGGTCGCCACCGGTGCGCAGGCCCCAGCGGCCCGGGTCGGGCGCCTCCAGAGCCACAACGAGAGCCTGGACGTCGGCGGGCCCGGGCCGGCGGGTCGCGGTCAACCTGGCGGGCGTCGCCCACGACGCCCCTACCGGGGCGCAGGCCGTGGTCCGACCCGGGCAGTGGCACCTGGCCCGCACCCTCGACGCCTCCCTCGGCGTGCTGGCCTCGCTCGACCACGACGTCAGCCGCCGGGGCGCCTACCAGGCCTACCTCGGCTCGGGCGAGCACGCCGTGGGCCTGCGGGTCCTCGGCGCGCAGGCGCTCGCTCCCGGCGAGCGGGGGCCTCGTCCGGCTCCACCTGCCCGTGGCCGCTGCCCGCTGCTGCCCGGGGACCGCTACGTGCTGCGCGAGGCGGGCCGGTCCGAGACCGTCGGCGGCGGGGAGGTCCTCGACGTCGACCCGGTGCTGCCCGGCGTCGGGCCCGCCCGACCGGTCCGTCGACCGGGTGCGTGGCCGAACGGGGCTGGGTCGAGGCCGACGGCCTCGAGCGCCTGACCGGCGAGCGCCGCCCGCCCGACGTGGCGGGCCGGTGGGTCGTGGACCCGGCCGCCCTGACCGAGGCGGCCGAGTCGCTCGGGACGGCCGTCGCCGGCGCCGGGCCGCTGGGCCTCGACCTGGCGACCCTCGACGAGCGCCAGCGGGCCGTGGCCTCCACCCTGGACGGGGTGATGGTCGAGGGCGGCTGGGCGCGCCCGGCCTCGGCCGGAGGCGCCCAGGAGTCGCCTCGCCGCGCACCCGTACCTCGCCGCCCTGCGAGGCCGCGCCCGTTCAGCCCCCCGACCCCGACGGCCGGATCGAGCGGGTCGAGCTGCGCGAGCTGCGTCCGCCTCGGGCTGGTCGTGGAGCGGGACGGGTGCTGCTTCGCCGCCGAGGCCGTGGACGAGGCCGCCCGCGTCGTCGCCCGGTCTGCTCCTGGCCCATCCCGAGGGAGTCACGCGTGGCGACGGTCCGCGACGCCCTGGGCACCACCCGCAAGTTCCTCCTCCCCCTGCTGGCCCACCTCGACGCCAGCGGGGTCACCCGACGGCGGGGCGACCTGCGGGTGGCCGGTCCCCGTCTACCAGCCTCGCGGTAGCGGGCAGCGGCGCGTCGGCAGCGCCATGGCCAATTTCGTCGGGACGTGCTCAGGCGGGGTGCCGAAGCCTGCCGGCCGCCCGTTCGGTCGCCTCGAAGGCGGCGGCGACGCTCTCGGCGAAGGCATCCGGATCGGCGAGGGGCCAGCAGTGGTTGCCGGCGACGACCTCGCCCTGCGAGCCCAGTGATGCACACAGCCCCTCGAACGAGGCCCGGGACACGACGCGATCGCCTGCTCCCCAGATGGCGGCGACGGGCAGGCGCCGGCGTCTGATGCCCGCCAGCTCGGACGTCAGGTCGCAGCTGCGGACGAGCCGCGCCACCCGCCAGAGGGCCAACGGGTTGCGGACGACGTTGGGCAGGGCGTCCTCCAGGATGGCCGGGAGGACGCGGGGTGGCCAGGACATGGGGAGCAGGTCGATCGGTACCCGCACACCCCACTCCCACATCCTTCGCCCGCTCGGGTGCCCGACGGCGTCCACCAGGACGAGCGACGAGAACGCGCTCGGGATGGTCGTGAGCCAGCTTGGTCGCCACCCCACCCCCGAAGGAGTGCCCGACCAGCGAGACGGGCTGGTCGACCGCGAGGGCGGTCAACAAGTCGTCGAGCCACTCGGCGTACCCGGCGAAGGACACGGACTCCGGGGGAAGGTCGGCGGTCCCCCCGAACCCTGGGAGGGCGGGCGCGTACACCCGGTAGCCGAGGTTGACGATCCGCTTGAGGGCCCGCTTGTAGGCGTGCTGGCCCAGCGCCCAGCCGTGCAGGAAGACCACCGGCTGTCCCGTGCCGGCGACGCCGTAACAGGCGGGGCGGCCCGAGACGGTCGTACGCTCCCACTCCAGGTGACCCCGGGGGCCCTGCTCCGGTTCCAGCTTTCCTGGCCTACGAGCTGGTGCGCTCGCCATCACGAGCAAGGGTACCCAGGGCAGCTGAACGAGCGGTGTCATCGCCGCCACCAGGGGCCGGACGGCCGCGCCGGGCCGCGCCACGGCGCGAGGCGTCACGGTGATCGATGGCTCCGGTTCACGAGGGCCGAGGCACCGGGCGGACGTGATGCCGCCTGCCGCCTACCCGGCCCTCCCCGCCAGCATGCTCTTGCGCTCCACCTCGTTCAGGCCGCCCCAGATCCCGTGGGGCTCACGGATGCGGAGGGCGTAATCGAGGCACTCTCTCCGGACGGTGCAGGTCCCGCAGATGGCCTTGGCTCGAGTCTCCCGGACGTTGCGCTCGTCCTTACGCTCGAAGTGCGAAGGTGGGAAGAAGACCGCCGCCTGTGGTCCACGACAGGCCGCCCGCACCTGCCACGTCTCCTCGACTCGTTGAACGCTCACAGCTCCCCCTCTCTGCGATTCGACCCTACCCCTGGCTCGCCCGGTCAACAAGGGTCTTCTGCAAAGAAAGGCCACTGACCAGGGCATTTGACCCTGGCCGACGACGGCTAGTGTGCCAATTGCATGGATATTGCCGGCTTTTGCACCCAGAGCGCGGTCATCATCGTCGCCGGCAAGGGCGGGGTCGGGAAGACCACGGTGAGCGCCGCACTGGCCCGCACGGCGGCCCGCAGCGGCCTGTCGGTGCTGATCGTCGAGCTCGAGGGCAAGAGCGGTCTCACCTCGGCCCTCGGCCATCCCGAGCTCCTGACCTACGACGAGGTCGTCCTCAGCCCGGCCGGCGCCGGGCCGAGGACGGCCGGCCGGTGGCGGAGATCCGGGCCCGGACCCTCACCCCCGACGACGCCCTGCTCGAGTACCTGGTCGACCACGGCCTGCGGCGGGTCTCCAAGCGGCTGGTCAACTCGGGTGCGCTGGACGTGGTGGCCACGGCCGTTCCGGGCATTCGGGACATCCTGGTGCTGGGCAAGGTCAAGCAGCTGGAGCGGGCCCGGCGGGCCGGACGTGATCGTGGTGGACGCCCCCGCCGCCGGCCACGCCATCACCTTCCTGACCAGCGCCCAGGGGCTGCTGGACGCGGCCCGAGTGGGGCCGATCCGGACCCAGGCCGCGGACGTCGTCGAGCTGCTGTCCGACCCGGCCCGCTGCCAGGTGATGCTGGTCACCCTGCCCGAGGAGACGCCGGTCAACGAGACGGTGGAGACGGCGTACAAGCTCGAGGACCGGGTCGGCATCAGCCTGGGCCCGGTCGTCGTCAACGGCATCTACCCCCACCTCGAACCTGGAGCCGATCCCGGCGAGGCCGCGGCCGCCGCCGGCGTCACTTGGGCCCGGGCGAGGCCGACGCCCTGCGGGCCGCGGCCGTGTTCCGCCGGAGGCGGCCAGGAGCTCCAGGCCGAGCAGGTGGACCGACTGGCCGAGGCCCTTCCGCTGCCGCAGCTGCGCCTGCCATACCTGTTCACGACCGAGCTCGGCCTGCCGGAGGTCGACCAGCTGGCCGACGCGCTGGCCGCCGGACTGGAGCGCCTGCCCGAGGCATGGCCGGCCCGGGAGGCCGGCCTCGAAGCGCGGAGTCGGCGTCGTGAGCGTCAGCAGCCTCGGCTCGCTCGTCTCCGGCGCGCGATCATCGTCTGCTGCGGCTCGGGCGGCGTGGGCAAGACGACGACGGCCGCCGCCATCGCCCTCGAGGGCGGCCCGCCTGGGCCGGCGGGCCTGCGTGGTGACCATCGACCCGGCCAGCGGCTGGCCGACGCCCTCGGCCTGGAGTCGCTCACCAACACGCCGCCGGCGGGTCGAGGGAGACTGGCCGGGCGAGCTGTGGGCGCTGATGCTGGACACCAAGGGCACGTTCGACGAGCTCGTCGTCCGCTACGCCCACCGACCCGAGCAGGCCCAGGGCATCCTCGACAACCGCCTCTACCGCAACCTCTCCGGCGCCCTGTCCGGCACCCAGGAGTACATGGCCATGGAGAAGCTCTACGAGCTGCACGAGGAGGGCGGCTTCGACCTCATCGTGGTGGACACCCCGCCGACCCGCAACGCCCTCGACTTCCTCGAGCGCCCCGCGGCGCCTCACCCGCTTCCTCGACAACCGGATCTTCCGCCTGCTGGTGATGCCGACCCGCGCCTACCTGCGAGCCGTCAGCGTGGCCACCCAGGCGTTCCTGCGCACCGTGTCCAAGGTGGTCGGAGCGGAGATGGTCGGCGACGCCGTGGCCTTCTTCAAGGCCTTCGAGGGGATGGAGCAGGGCTTCCGCGACCGGGCCGACCGCGTGCTCGAGCTGCTGTCGCAGCCGCTCGACCGCGTTCGTGCTGGTCGCCTCGCCCCGCCGCGACGCGGTCGAGGAGGCCCTGTTCTTCGCCGAGCGCCTGGGCCGGTCCCGCATCGCCGTGCGAGGCGCTGGTCGTCAACCGCCTGCACCCGCGCTTCGACACCGGGCCCGGCGAGGCGTCGTCAGTGGCGGCGGCAGCGGCGCGCCAGCGACGCGCAGCCGGCGACCGCCGGCGACGACGGCCGGGCCCTGGACGCCCTGGTCGCGAACCGTGACGAGCTCGGCGCGCATGGCCGGCGCGAGGAGGGCCACTTCGCCGCTCTCGCCGCCCAGGTCGCCCCGGCTCCCGGTGGCGCGGGTGCCGTTCCTGGCCGCGGACGTCCACGACCTCGAGGGCTGGCGGTGATCGCCGACCACCTCTTCGGACGACGAGCAGGCCGGCGGTCGCCTGAGCGCACGGCTCCGTTCGGCGCGTCGATCGGCGCGTCAGGTCGGCGACGGACCGGGCACGAGGGAGGCTGCCGCCTCCTCGACGGTCTCGGCCACGGTGACGATGCGGTCGAAGCCGGTGGTGCGCAGCAGCCGGGTCAGCGTGGGCCGGCTGCAGCTCACGGCCACGTCGCCGCCGAGCTCGCGCGCCCGGCGGATCCCGCCGATGAGCGCACCCAGGCCGGCCGAGTCCACGAACGGCACTCCCGACATGTCGATCAGCAGGCGCGGGCTGGAGGCCAGCTCGGCCAGGGCCTGACGGAACTGGCTGACCGTGAAGGCGTCCAGCTCACCGACCGGCCGACAGATGGTGTAGTCGTCGGCCGAGTCGATCTGGATGTCGAGCACGGGAGTCCTCCTTGCTACCGCTGCCGGCGTCCGCCTGACCTGGTGGGACCGGACCGCTACCGGATGGTACCCGGGCTGGGCGCCGCATTACCCTTCGAATGTGCCGCACATCCTGGTCGCCAGCGACTCCGCCGCCGTCCGAGAGGACGTGAAGTCCGTGTTGAGCAGTCACGACACCGCCGTCACCGAGGTGACGAGGGGTAGCGCCGTGGCCCCCGCCATCCGGGCAAACCCGCCCGAGCTGGTCGTGCTGGACCTCCAGATCGGCAACATGGGCGGCATGGCCACCTGTCTGGACCTGCGGCTCGAGGAGACCGCCGGCCGCCTGCCCCATGTGGGCGTGCTGATGCTCCTCGACCGCCGGGCGGACGTGTTCCTCGCCAGACGTGCGGCGGCAGACGGATGGGTCATCAAGCCCCTCGATCCACTCCGTCTGCGCCGAGCGATCAACGAGGTGCTCGCCGGACGCAGCTACCAGGACGCCTCGTACCAGCCGGCTCCTACGTTCGTCGGCGCGGGCGAGGCTCCCGGGGACGGCGGCGTCTGACGTCGCCGCCGCGAGCCGTGCTCCGCTTCTGGAACGCCTTGCGTCGGCATCGGACCTCCGACGACGCCTCGGATGCGGCGGCCGACGGCACCGAGCACGAGCAGCAGATCCTGACCGCCCTGGCGTCGCTCGGCGACACGACCGCCCGCGAGGTCATGACGCCGCGGGTCGACGTGGTGGCGTTGTCGGTGCCCGTGACCCTCGACGACGTCACCCGGGCGGTCCGCGAGTCGGGCCACAGCCGGTTCCCTGTGTACGACGAGGACCTCGACCACCTCGCGGGCGTGCTCTTCGTCAAGGATCTGCTGCGCTCCGGCTGGCTGACCCAGGAGGCCCAGGCAGGACAGCGGGACACGACGCCTGGACCTGGCCCGGCGGGTCCGGCAGCCGTTCCTCGTTCCCGAGTCCCGGCACGTGCTCGAGCTGCTCTCCGAGATGCGCCAGCGGCGCAAGGCCTTCGCCGTCGTGGTCGACGAGTACGGCGGCGTGGAGGGCGTCCTCACGGTGAAGGATCTCGTCAGCGAGGTCGTCGGCGATCTCCTCGACGAGTTCGACCCGCCGGCCGACGAAGCCATCACCAGGGTCGACCGCCGCCGCTGGCTCGTCGATGGGAGCTGCCCCGTCGACGAGGTGGGGGCCAGCCTGGGCGTCGCCCTCCCGGACGGCGAGTACGTGACGCTGGGCGGGTTCCTCTTCGACGGCTTCGGCCACATCCCGACCGAGGGCGAGCAGCTGGTCGTCGGCGGCTGGGAGTTCAGGGTGACCGAGATGGACCGCCGCCGCGTCGCCAAGGTCGTGGTCCGGGCCCCGTCGGGTACGATCGGCGAAGCTCCGACCACAGGAGAACGGGAAGTAGCGCAGCTTGGTTAGCGCGCAGCGTTCGGGACGCTGAGGTCGCGGGTTCAAATCCCGCCTTCCCGACCAGTGTGATGTGTCGAGACATCGGAGACTGGTGTGTCGAGACATCGGAGACCGGTCTTTCTCGGGGCCGGACCGCTCCTTCCGGCGGTCCGGCAGGTGGTGACCACCAGGTCGGCGAAACCTTGGCGGGCCAGTAGTCGCTGAGAGCGGTGCCGATCAGAGAATGTGCCGTTCAGAGACGGCCCCGGGGGATCCGCAGCATGAGCGCGTCAAGCAGCAGCCTCCTTGCACGTCTTCGCGGCGTGGTGGTTCGGCACGGTGTCCTGGCGATCATCGTGCCCGCGGCAATGACATCCATCGGCGCGGCCACAGTGGCGCCCGCCGCGGCCGGGGCGCCGTCCGCCTGCACGTCGTCGTGGGCGATGTACCAGCACGACGCGGCATCACAGGCCAGCGGCTGCTCGACCCTGACGCCCCCAGACGAGCTCCACGCTGCATCCCGCATGGTTCGCCTCGACCGCGGGAGCCGTCACGGCGGAACCCACGGTCGCCGACGGCACCGTCTACGTGGGGGACTCCACCGGCGCCTTTCACGCCCTGGACGAGACCTCCGGAGCCAGCCGGTGGACCTTCTCGGTGACCAGCCCGCAACTCGTGCTACCGCGACCAGGCCCGACCCGTACACCGACAAGCACGACGCTGGGTTCGGATGCGATCACGTCGTCGGCAGCGTTCGCGCCGGCGTGACCGACGCCGCCGGCCACCCGATCGCTGTACGTCGGCGGCGGCGGCAGCCTCTTCGCGCTCGATGCCGTGACGGGCGCGTGCCAGTGGGCACAGGACGTCGACCCCGGTAGCCCGACCAGTGCGGTGGAGGTCGAGTCCTCGCCCGTCGTCGACACCGGCCATCAATCCGCCTCGCGGTCCTCGTCGGGTCGGACGACAACAGCGGTGCCGGCGCGGCGTGACCGGGCTCCAGGCGTTCAACGCTGCCACCGGTGCCCTGCTGTGGCGGTACGAGCCCGAGCGCGACGTGACCCTCACGCCGAGCCGAGTTCGGCGGGTCGGATGCCCTCACCCTCAGCTGCGGAGACGGCAGCCCCAACCCATTCTGCACTCCCTCCAACGTCCCCGGTATCGGTGCGAACTCGACGGCATGGGCCGACGCCTGCGGTGACGTCTGGTCCTCGCCGTCGCTCGACACGGGCTTCGTGGACCCCGCCGGCGACAACGCCTACCAGTCGGTGGGACGGCGGCGACGACCGACCCGGTGTGGTTCCCAAGCAGATCACGGCCACCGGCCGGCCGGCCGCGACGGGCTGGTCGGTGTTCGGCACCGGCAACTGCGGCGCCAACCCCGACCCGGCGACGACCTACGCCCACGACGACTACGCCCACACCGAGGGCGTGTTCGCCCTCGACCCGGTCACGGGCGTGCGGGTCTGGAACTGGTTCGAGCCGTCCGAACCTCTACAACACCGGGTCGCCCAACGAGGGCGGCGCGGGCGACACCGACTTCGGCGAGCTCCTCGATCCTGGCCACGGTGCCGGCATCGCGCGGACCTCCCCGCCGGCAACACCTGTCGGCTCGACGGGCCGACGACGAACGCTCGTGATCCAGGGCGGCAAGTCGGGATACGCCTACGGGCTGTGCGAGAGCAACGGGAGCGAAGTCTGGGGCGTGCAGGCGGCCCAGCCCGGTCAGATCTCGCCCGAGCTCGTCGGCGCCGGCGGCGGGTTCATCGGCAGCCCGTCACTCGGGATGGCCAAGGGCCGCCCGGCCGCCTTCTTCAACGCCGCCGTCTTCCTGCCGTTCGCCGACGACGGTGTCCGGCTGCCGGGTGACGGCGACGACAGCGGCGCCACCTGCCCCGGTCCCGGCCGGGCTGCACGCTCCCGCTGCTGCCGGCGTGCCCCGACCCGAGCGTGCTCGAACGACCCCGCCCGGCTGCTGTCGCTGAGCGCCGTCGACGCGGCCACCGGTCACCTCGTGTGGCGGGCGCCGTCGACCCCGAGCTACGCGGCGACCACCTACAGCAACGGGGTCGTGTTCGCCGCCGTCGACGACCAGTTCTCGCGCCGACGCATACGACGCCGACACCGGCGCGCCGGTCTGGGCCTTCCCGCTGGGGGCCGCCGCCGCGTCGGGTACCGCGATCGCCGGCCCGAGCGTCTTCGTCGGCTCCGGCCTGTCGGAGGGTCAGGCCGGGCCCAGCACCGTTCCTCCCGGCACCAACGGCGTATGGAGCTTCACCACCGGCGCGGGTGCCCCGACCGCCGCCGGGGTTCCTCGCCCCTGATCGGCACCCCGGGTCAGCACGTCGGTCGCAGCGCGGCGACGTAGACGGCGGCGCGGTTGCCTGGTTGCCAGCCAGGCGGAGGGTCGATGGTGTCCACCTGGACGAAGCCTCGTGCCTCCCAGAAGCCGCGGGTTGCCTCGTACGGCGCGTAGTCGACCGAGGCGTCGAGAGTCTTGACCTCGACGACGGCAACGCCCTCGGCCAGGAGCTCTGCGATCACATGGTTGAGCAGAATCGATCCCGCCCCGCGCCCCGCCGCGTCGACTCGACCGCCATCCAGAGAATCTCGGCCCCTACGGTGGATCGACGCTCGGCAACGGCAAAGCCCACGACGGCATCGGTCTCGGCGAGCACCCAAGCCTCGTGCACGGTCGCGTCGTGCTCGACCTTCTCAGGGACGTCGTCGGTGAAGTAGTCCGGAAGCCCGCGCACGATCGCGGCTGCGCCTTCGAGATCATCCAGGTGGAGACGCCGGGTGGCGAGCACGCCGACATACTCGCGTCCGGTCGGCTCACCGTCTCGTCATTTCCCAAGGGCCTGCATCAGACACCGGGTGGCCCCTTTCTCGGCGCGGCGTCGGTTGGCTGGCGCAGCCAGGTAACCAGGATGCTGACGAGCGACAGGGAGATGACCGTCACCACCCAGAAGAAGACGAGCACGTCGATCTCGGCGCCAATGGGTGGGGCACTGGGCATGGCGTTGCGGAGCGGGATGGTGGCGAAGAGCAGCGCCGCCAACCAGGTCAGCATCGGGATCTCCACGCGGCGATGGCCCCGGATGACGAAGCCGGCCAGGGCGGCTGCGGCAATGGCGAGTATCCCCTGGAGGACGAGCATGAGGATGGCGAAGGCGGTGGTGACCGGGGCCCGCTTGACGGTCAGGTCGAGGGCCAGGAGATTGTCCTCACTGCTGTCGGTCCGTAGAGGATTGCCATTCACGCGGTAGCCGCTCAGCGTGCCGTCGAACTGCAAGCGTGTGGGGATCTCGGTCGGCTCTGCACCGAGTTGGGCCGTGCTCGTCGCGGTTGCGTCGACGACGAGCGTCGACGTATACGAGTCGAAGGGGTAGGAGTTGACGTCGCCGTTGGCCCGATCGTGACATCGACCGGGCTGATGCGGTCACCGGCCTTGTAGCGGTAGCTGGCCGTGCCTGTACCGCCGACAACGTCGACGCTGACGGGCTCGGTCACGGTGACTCCGTCGGGCCCGGCGAGGTCGCCGTCCGGCCGGACCTCCACGCGCATGACCAGATCGCCCCTGTTCGGATCGATCGAGACCGTCCGGGCCAGGGCCTCGAGATGGTCCCGAGGCACGTTGTCGTTCTTGACGAACACCGCAGAGGCGCGGTGTTGCGCAGCGAAGTACAGCGCGAGGCCGCCGGTGTAGACACCCGCGAGCACTATGATGCCAAGCGCCACGAGCACGATCCCCCGCCACTTGTGCCGTCCTCCGCCAGACGCCATCGCCGTGGGACCCTACTCGGGATCCGGGCCGGCGTTGACGGCCCGGATGCGGTGATCAGCTGGCTGTTCGGCGGCGTCCAGCCGGCGGGAAGGCTCACCGACTTGTACTCCAGATAGCCGGCGAGGCCCTCGGGGCCGAGCTCGCGACCGATGCCCGACTCCTTGTAGCCGCCGAAGGGCGCGCCGAAGTCCATGCATGAACCCGTTGACGCGCGTAGGTGCCGGTGCGGACGCGGCCGGGCGATGTCGACGCCCCGGCTCGACGTCGGCGCTCCACACCGAGCCCGAGAGGCCGTAGTCGCGAGTCGTTGGCGATGGCCACGGCGTCGTCCTCGTCCTCGTAGGGGATGACGGCGAGCACGGGGCCGAAGATCTCCTCCTGGGCGATCCGCATGTGGTTGTCGACGTCGACGAACACGGTGGGCTCGACGTACCAGCCCTTGGACGAGCCGCCGACGGGCGTCCGCCGCCGAGCGCGACCTTGGCCCCCTCCTCCTGGCCGGCGGCGATGTAGCCCTCGACCCGATCGCGCTGGCGGTCGGTCACCAGCGGACCGATCTCGGTCGCGGGATCGAGCGGGTCGCCGACCTTCATGGCGCCGACCGCGCTCGCACAGCGCGTCGACGACCTCGCTGGTAGCGGTCGCGGGAGCGCGAGGATCCGGGTCTGGGCGACGCACGCCTGCGCCGTTGTTCATGAGCGACGCAGGCACGGAGGCCGGCCGCCACCGTCGTCGAGATCGGCGTCGTCGCAGGACGATCGCCGCCGACTTGCCGCCGAGCTCGAGGGTGCACGCGCTTGAGCCGCTCGCCGCACAGGGCGGCGATCCGGCGGCCGGCGGCCGTGCTGCCGGTGAAGCCGATCTTGTCGACGTCGGGATGGGTGACGAGGTGCTCGCCGACCTCCCGGCCGGCCGGCACGATGTTGACCACGCCCTGCGGGCAGCCCGGCCTCGGCGAGGATCTCGGCCAGCACGTAGGCGTCGAGCGGCGTCTCGGGCGCCGGCTTGAGGACGACCGTGCAGCCGGCGACGAGCGCCGGCGCCAGCTTGAGCATGGTGACGAACAGGGGGACGTTCCAGGGCACGATGGCGCGCCACCACGCCGACCGGCTCCCGGCGCACCAGGGTCGGGCCCATGACGCCCGGCGCGCACCTCCTCGAAGGGGTACTCCCGAGCCAGCCCGACGTAGTAGTCCAGGACCATGGTGGCCGAGAAACCTGGCCCATCAGCGACCACGAGATGGGCGAGCCGTTCTGCTCGGTGATGGTGCGGGCGATCTCCTCGCTGCGCGCCTGGATGCGTCGCAGACACGGCGGCCAGCAGGTCGGCCCGCTCGGCGGGGCTGGTGCGCGGCCAGGGCCCGGAGTCGAACGCCCGGCGGGCCGCGGCCACGGCGGCGTCGATATCGGCCTCGGTCGAGTCCGGAACCCTGCCGATGGGCTCCTCGGTGCCGGGAGAGATGACCTCGATCGTCCCGCTCCCCGTCGACTTCACCCAGTCGCCATCTATGAACAGTCGGTCGTACTCCCGCACCGTCACTCCCTCTCGTCGATCTCGTGTGCCGTCGCAGGCCCGGCTGGGCATCCTAACCGGCATCCTGACACGGCATCAGATCGACCCGGGCGGGCAGCAGGATGCGCTCGCCGTCGTAGGCGCGCCCCGTCGCCCTACTCCCCCCGTGGTAGTACGGCGTGGCCCTCGGTGCGATGACCGCCAGCGGCCCGCTGGGTACCGTTCCTGTGTGACGGCTGACGCCACACGCCGAAGCGAGCACCACGCCCGACGTCGCACCGTACGGGCGGCGTCCCCGCTGGCTGGCCGACGTGGGGACCGTGCTCGCCGTCGGCATCGTCCAGATCCTCGGCACCTACCTCGCCTCGCGCCACCAGTCCGGCCGCCATTCATGGGACGCCCTGGCGGTGGTGCTGCTGGCGGCGGGGACGATCGCCCTGTTCTGGCGGCGACGCCATCCGGGGGCCGTCCTGGTCGTCGTGTTCGCCACGACGCTGGCCTACTCGGTGACCAACTACCCTCGCGGGCCCGTCTTCGCCGCGCTCATCGTCGCCTTCGTCAACGCGGTGATGGCGGGACGGCGCCGGTTGGCCTGGTCCTCGATCGTCGCCGGGTACGTGCTGTTCCTCTGGCTCCCGGTTCTGTTCAGCACGCAGCGGACGACCCTCGCAGACGCCGTCGGGCTGGCGGCCTGGCTGCTCGTGCTGGCCGGTGCCACCGAGATGCTCCGGTTCAGGCGCGAGCGGGCGGCGGTCCGCGCGCGCGAGCCTCGAGGAGGAGGCGAGGCGACGGACCAGCGAGGAGCGCCTCCGCATCGCCCGAGAGCTGCACGATGTGCTGGCCCACAACATCTCCCTCATCAACGTGCAGGCGGGCGCCGCCCTGCACCTGATGGACGACAGCCCGAGCGGGCCCGCACGGCGCTGACGGCCATCAAGGAGGCCAGCAAGGAAGCCCTGGTCGAGCTGCGATCGGTGCTCGGGAGTCCTGCGCCAGCTGGACGAGGAGGCGCCGCGCTCGCCGGCGCCGGGCCTGGGCCAGCTCGACGATCTCGTGGCTCGGGCCGCGGCACCGGGCTGCCGGTGCAAGTCGAGGTCGCCGGCCCACCCGGCCCGCTGCCGCCGGGCGTGGACCTGGCCGCCTACCGGATCGTGCAGGAGGCGCTCACCAACGTGGCGCGGCACGCCGGGCCGGCGCAGGCCAGCGTGCGCATCTCGTACGGCGACCGGGACCTCGTCGTCCAGATCGACGATGACGGGCTCGGGGTGCCCGCGAACGGAGCGCCGACGGGCGGCAACGGCATCGTCGGCATGCGCGAGCGGGCCGCCGCCCTCGGCGGCACGCTGCAGGCCGGGCCCCGCCCGGGCGGCGGGTTTCGGGTCCGGGCCTGGCTGCCCGGTCGACGGCGCCCCGTGATCCGGGTCCTGCTGGCCGACGACCAGGCACTGGTCCGGGCTGGGTTCGCGGCGCTGCTCGACGCCGACGAGCCGGACATCGAGGTGGTCGGCGAGGCGGCCGACGGCGCCGAGGCGGTCCGCCTGGCCCGCAGCGCTCCGGCCCGACGTCGTCCTGATGGATATCCGCATGCCCGGCCTCGACGGCCTGGCGGCCACGCGGATGATCGCCGCCGACGACTCGCCTCGCCGCGGTGCGCATCGTCATCCTCACCACCTTCGACCTGGACGAGTACGTGTTCGAGGCCATCCGCGCCGGGGCGAGCGGCTTTCTGGTCAAGGACACCGAGCCGGCCGAGCTGATCCGGGCCGTGCGTGTGGTCGCCAGCGGCGACGCGCTGCTGTCCCGGGCGTCACCCGCCGCCTCATCGCCGAGTTCGCCACCCGGGCCAAGCAGCCCCAGCCGCCGCCGGGCCTCGACACCGCTCACCGAGCGCGAGCGGGAGGTGACGCGCCTCGTGGCCGCCGGGCTGTCCAACGACGAGATCGCCGAGCGGCTCTTCGTCAGCCCGGCAACGGCGAAGACCCACGTCAGCCGGGCCATGATCAAGCTCGGCGCTCGCGACCGGGCCCAGCTCGTCGTCTTCGCCTACGAGTCCGGCCTCGTGCGTCCGGGCTGGCTGGAGTAGTCCGGCACGCGCCGGAGCCTGCTGCAGACGCAGTAGTCCGAAATGGTCTCGGTGGACGACGACAGGGCCGCCCCCGTTCCTCACCATGGCTGCATGACAACCTCGATGACCACGACCACGGCCGTCGCCGCACGAGCGGTGGCGGCCACCAAGATCTACGGCACCGGCGACACCGCGGTGCGCGCCCTCGACGACGTCAGCCTCGAGCTGCCCGACGGCCGCTTCACCGCCATCATGGGCCCCTCCGGCTCGGGCAAGTCCACGCTGATGCACTGCCTGGCCGGGCTCGACCGACCTGACCTCGGGCCAGGTGTTCGTCGGCGACGTGGAGCTGGGCTCGCTCTCCGACAAGGAGCTGACCCTCCTGCGCCGGGAGCGGCTCGGCTTCGTCTTCCAGTCCTTCAACCTGCGTCCCGACCCTCGACGCGCGGCGGAGAACATCGCGCTTCCGCTGCTCCTGGCCGGGACGCGGCCCGACGAGGACTGGGTCGACCCGTCATCGACGCCGTCGGCCTGCGCGACCGCTCGCCCACCGACCGGCCGAGCTCTCGGGAGGCGAGCAGCAGCGCGTCGCGGTGGCCCGGGCCCTGGCCATCGCGCCCGGACATCATCTTCGCCGACGAGCCCACCGGCAACCTCGACTCCCGTTCCGGCGCCGGAGATGCTCGGCCTTCCTGCGCCGGGCGGTGCGCCAGCTCGGCCAGACGGTCGTGATGGTGACCCACGACCCGTCGGCCGCGGCTCGGCCGACGCCGTCGTGTTCCTCGCCGACGGCCGCATCGTCGACGAGCTCGACGAGCCCGAGCTCGGAAGCGATCTTCGACCGCCTCAAGTCGCTTGGGGGACTGACGCCATGATCACCCTCACCTTCAAGGGGCTGTGGGCCCGCAAGCGGCGTCTGGTCGGCACGCTCGTCGCCGTGTTCCTCGGCGTGTCCTTCCTGTCCGGGGCGCTGGCCCTGGGCGACACCCTGCGTGGCAATTTCGACCAGCTGTTCACCAGCGCCAACGCCGGTACCGACGCCGTCGTCCGCAGCGCGACGACGCTCGAATCCGGAACCCGTGGCGACCGAACGCTCATCCCCGCCTCGCTCGCATCCCAGGTGCGCTCGGTGGGTGGCGTGGCCGACGCGCAGCCGCTGGTCATGGGTTTCGGCCAGCTCATCGGCAGTGACGGCAAGGCCATCGGGGGCATGGGCCCGCCGCGGATCGCCAGCAACTGGGTCGGCGACCCCGCCCTCAACCCGTACCACCTGGTCTCCGGGCGCGCGCCGGTGGCCGACGACGAGGTCGTCATCAACCAGGGCGCGGCCAGGGACGGTCACCTCCGGCTCGGACAGACGACCACCGTCCAGGTGCCCCAGCCGGTGACGGTGCACATCGTCGGCATCGCCACGTTCGGCACCGCCAAGGGGTTCGGCCAGGCCACCTACACCGCCTTCAGCCTGGCCGGCGCCGAGCGCTACATCACCGGGCGGCCGGACCAGATCAGCAGCATCTCGGTCAAGGCCGCGCCCGGGGTGTCCCAGGACGAGCTGGTGAGCCGCATCCAGCCGGTCCTGCCTCCGGGCGTGCGAGGCGATCACCGGCGCCCAGCTCACCAGCGACAACATCACTCCGGTCAACGGCACGTTCCTCGACACGCTGCGCAGCTTCTGTTGGCCTTCGCCGGCATCGCCTTGCTCGTGGCCACGTTCAGCATCTCCAACACCTTCTCCATCCTGACCGCCCAGCGCACGCGGGAGGCGGCGTTGCTCCGGGCCATCGGAGCCTCTCGCCGCCAGATCCTCGGCTCGGGCGTGATCGAGGCGCTCGCCGTCGGCGTGGTGGCGTCGGCGCTCGGGGTGGTCGGCGGACTCGGCATCGCCGGCCTGCTCAAGGGGGTGTTCGACAGCTTCGGTTTCGCACTGCCGGCCGGAGGGCTCGTCGTCTCCACCGGCAGCATCGTCACCGCGCTCGTCGTCGGCGTCGTCGTCACCGCGGCCGCCGGGCTTCTCCCGCCCTACGGGCGTCGCGGGTCGCACCCCTCGCCGCCTTGCGTGAGACGACGACGCAGGCGTCGACGACCTCCACGCGCCGGTGGTCGCCGGTCTGGCCCTGACGGCCATCGGTGTCGCGGTGGTGCTCGTGGCCCTGACCGGTTCCGGCAACGGCGTGTTGGGGCCCACGGCCATCGGCGCGCTGGCCACGCTGGTCGGCATGGTGGTCCTGGGCCCGGTCGTGGCCCGCCCGGCGAGCGCCGTCATCGGCTGGCCCGCGGCCCGGCTGCGCGGCCTGCCCGGCGCGCTGGCCCGCCGGAACGCCATGCGTCATCCCCGCCGAACCTCGGCTGCGGCCACCGCCCTCATGGTGGGCGTCGCCGTGGTCACCCTCTTCACCGTCTTCGCCGCCTCGCTCAAGACCTCGATGAACAACGGTGTCGCCGGCTCCTTCCGGGGCGACCTCGCCATCACCCCGAGCGGGTTCGTCGGCGGCGGTGGCGGCGGTGGCGGTGCGCTCTCCCCCCAGCTCGCCGCCACCGCCGCCCAGCTCCCCCAGGTCCAGGTGGCCACGGGGCTCGGCACCGGTAACGCGCGGGTCGCGGGCCACGCCGAGACGGTCAGCGTCGTCGATCCCCAACAGATCGGCGCCGTCCTCGACCTTCATCCGGTGAGCGGCTCGCTCGCCCGCCTGGGACCGGACGGGATCGCCGTCTCACAACACACCGCGGACAGCAACCACTGGCGGGTCGGCACCCAGCTGCCGGTGGTCCTCCCCGACGGCACCAAGAGCGCGCTCGACATCGAAGCCGTCTACACGTCCCGCGACCTCGCCGGCGACTACGTGCTCCCCCAGGCGGCGTGGGCTCCGCATGCGGTCCAGACCTTCGAGTCGGCCATCCTCGTCAAGCTCAGCCCGGGCACGAGCACGGCTGCTGGCGTGGCCGCGGTCCGTCAGGTGGCCGCCCCCTACGGCAGCCCCACCGTGCAGGACCGCGCCGCCTTCGTGAGCTCGGCCGGCGGGATCATCAACACCGTGCTCGGCATCGTCTACGCCCTGCTGGCCCTGGCCATCCTGATCGCCCTGTTCGGCATCGCCAACACCTTGTCGCTCTCGATCTTCGAGCGGACACGGGAGCTCGGGCTGCTCCGGGCCCTGGGCGAGACCCGACAGCAGCTGCGGGCGAGCCTGCGCTGGGAGTCGGTGATCATCGCCCTCTTCGGGACCATCGGCGGCCTCGGGCTGGGCGTGTTCCTCGGTTGGGCCCTGGCTGACGCGGTCAACATCGCCCAGGGCATCGCCACCTTCACGGCCCCGCCCGCCCAGCTGGCCGTCATCCTCCTCGTCGGAGGACTGGCCGGGGTCCTCGCCGCCCTCCGGCCCGGCCGTCGGGCCGCCCGTCTCCCGATGCTCGCCGCCATGGCCACGGAGTAGGGATGCCGTGCCTCTGCCCGGACAGACCATCGCCATGCTCGCCGCCCAGCGGCCCCGTCCCCCGCACCCCTCGAAGCGGCGTCGCGCTCAGCCGGCGCGGCGTCGCTTCGAACGGGCCGTGCGCGTCTTCTTGGGCTCGACCCCGTGGTCCACGAGGGAGTGGAAGCAGGGACGGAGGAGGTCGGTGATCTCCTTCGGATCGGCATCCTTCAGCCCGTCGAGCTGCAGGAGGTAGCGGCCCACGATCACTCCGATGGTCGTGGCCGAGACCAGCCCGGCGCGCAGGGCACCTTCTGAGCCTCCGATGGCGCTGCCCACGACCTCACCGCACTCGCGGGCCAGAGCCCGGCGCACGCCCTCGGCGGCCTGGGGGTGGGTCAGCATCGAGCGCAACAACGCCAGCTGCGCGTCGGGCTCCGCCTCCAGCTTGTCGCCGAGCTTGGCCAGCAGGCGATCGGCCAGCTCCTCCTCCGGCCCGACGACGACGTCCTCCATATCGACCCGGATGGCCTCGCCGAAGAGCTCTTCCTTCGAGCCGAAGTAGTGCATCACCAGAGCCGGGTCGACCTTGGCCGCAGCGGCCACCGCACGGATCGTGGTCCGGTCGTAGCCGGACCTGGAGAACAGCTCGCGGGCCGCGCAGAGGATCCGCTCCTGGGTGTGCTGGCGCCGCTCGTCTCTCGGCACGGGGAATTCGCTCGCTGTCTCCACGGTTTTCATTCTACAGACGTTGACAAGCTGACCGGAAGCCTTCTACAGTCGTTGAATCAACGTTTGTTGAACCTCTGACCCCTGGACGAACGCGCCCCGAACCGAAGGCCCGAAGAGGAAGGAGCCGGCATGGCAGCGACGATGGCCGAAGTGAGCCGGGCACCCACCGGCATCAGCCAGGTACAGGTGGGCGGCGCTCGCCGTCCTGGCCCTGGCCCAGCTCATGGTGGTGCTCGACACCACCATCGTGAACGTGGCCCTCCCCTCCATCCAGCGGGCCCTGCACTTCTCGTCGGCCGCCAGCCTCCAGTGGGTCGTCAACGCCTACATCCTGGCCTTCGGCGGGTTCCTCCTGCTCGGCGGGCGGGTCGCCGACCGCTACGGCCGGCGCCTCGTGTTCGTCGGGGGCGTGACCCTCTTCGTGATCGGCAGCCTGGCCGGCGGCCTGGCCAACTCCTCGGGACTGCTGGTCGCGGCGCGGGCCGTCCAGGGCCTCGGAGGTGCCTTCATGGCGCCCGCCGCCCTGAGCCTGGTGACCGTCATCTTCACCGAGGGCGAGGAGCGCAACCGTGCCCTCGGGGTGTGGGCCGCCATCGCCGGGACCGGCGCCGCCATCGGCCTGCTTCTCGGCGGGGTGCTCACCAGCGGGCTGTCCTGGCGGTGGGTGTTCTTCGTCAACATCCCGATCGGCGTCCTCGCCGTCGTGGCGACCTTCCGGCTGATGGGCGAGAGCCGCGACCCGGTGGCCGGCGGCTTCGACGTCGCCGGGGCCGTGACGGCGACCGCAGGCCTCGGCACGCTCGTGTTCGCGCTGGTCCGGGCCAACGTGTGGGGCTGGGCGTCGCCCACCACGCTGAGCGTCTTCGCCCTCGCCGTGGTGTTGTTGGCCACCTTCGTCGTCCTTCAGCTCCGGCGGCGGTACCCACTGGTGCCGCTGCGCCTGTTCCGGAGCCGGACCCTCGTCGGCGCCGACATGGGCATGCTCCTCGCCGGGGCCGGGCTGTTCGCCATGTTCTTCTTCCTGACGCTCTACATGCAGGACGTCCTGCACTACTCGGCGCTGAAGACGGGGCTCGGGTTCCTGCCGATCTCGGCCGTCATCATCACCAGCGCGGGAATCGGCTCGCGGATCCTCGGCCGGGTGGGAGCCCGACCGATACTGGTGACCGGCTTCACGCTGGCCGCCACCGGGCTGGCCCTGCTGGTGCGGGTCTCGCCCACCACCGGCTACCTCGACGTCGTCCTGCCTTCCATCCTGCTCATCGGGGCGGGCATGGGGGCGGCCTTCGTGAGCATGACGTCGTCCGCCGTGGCCGGGGTCCCGAGAGAGGACGCCGGCGTGGCGTCGGCCCTGCTGAACGCCAGCCAGCAGATCGGCGGCTCACTCGGGCTGGCCGTCCTGACCGCCGTGGCCACCGCCCGCTTCGACGCCGTGCGGCCTCTGCATCCGACTGCGGCGTCGGTGGCCTCCGCCACCACCAGCTCCTGGGTCTGGGGCTTCGTCGTCGGTGCCGTCCTGCTCCTGGCCGCCGCCGTGGTCGCCGGCCTCCTGGTGCGGGTCCGCCGGGAGGACCTGTCGCCTGGCGGACCGGGACCGGGCGGAGGCGGGGACGTCGCCACCGAGCCGCCGGCGCTGCCGGAGCTCGAGCTGGTCGCTCCGAGCGTGGAGGTGAACCTCGTCGACGGCGGACGGTCGAGCTCCGACGTCGGTCGCCCGTGGTGAGGCGCGCCAGCGAGTGTCCGGCCTCGGTAGGCCGGACCGGCGGACGCCGGACGCCTCAGGCGCCGGCCCTGGCCGTCCAGAGACGTCGACCGAAGGCGAAGGCCAGGCCGTAGAGCACGGCCACCAGCACGAGCAGGAACCGGTAGCCCGTCACGAGCGAGAGGTACTCGAGGATGCCGCCGACGATGGCACCGAGCAGGTTGGCGCCGAACGCAGTCGTGGACGAGCCCACTTCCCTGAACCGTTGGGCGAAGACCAGGTTGGCCAGGAAGATCGGAGCGAAGGCGAGCACGGCCGCGGCCACGAAGCGCAGCGCCGGGGCCAGGCCGAGCAACGCCGACGGCGGCACGGCCCAGCTGATCGCCAGCGCGACCAGCAACCCGGCGTAGAGCAGCGTCGGTCTCGGAAGCTCGATCCGGCGGGCCACCTCCACGGCGGCGAGCACGCTCAGCAGCACGCCCGCGAACACCAGTGAGTTGACGAACCAGGTCGTGCCGAACAGCAGGGCGAACTGCACCACGTTCTTGGTCTCGAGCAGGAGGAAGGCCCCGCCCATCCAGAACAGGTCCAGGTAGCGCCCCATCGGCCGGAACCGTCCCGCAGTCACCCGGACGATGAGGAGCGACGCCAGCAGGATGAGGCCCATCGTCCACAGGTAGAGCGAGGGGATGGAGGGCGTCGCCAGGTACGGGAAGGGATGGTCGTCGCTGGCGGGGGTCAGCTGACGACCGTGCCACGGGCGTGGTGCAGTTCGGCGTCGGCCCGCGCGCCTCGGCGGTGAGCACGGCCTGCTGGCGCCCGCCGAGCGGCGCGCCGACCTCCACGCAGGGCGGGTCGGGGTACACCGCCTCGAGGGTGCTGGCATACCGATCGAGCAGGAACGGCTGGTAGTAGTTGTACATGGCGAACGTGCCGTTCGGAGTCAGGTGGGACTGCGCCGAGCGGACCGCCTGCACCGTGAGCAGATAGTTCTCCAGCCGGAGGTTCGACTCGCCACCGAGCACGGTGAGCGAGTCGGGCAGCGCGAAGAGGATCAGGCCGTAGTGCTTGTGCGTCTGCTGCAGGTACGCCCGACCGTCGTTGATGTGCACGCTCACGCGGGGATCCTGGTAGGGGCGGTCGGCGTTGTGGTCGCGGCCGAGCTGGGCCAGCACGGGGTCGATCTCGATCGCGTCGACGTGCTTGGCCCCCTGGGAGAGGGCGGTGGCCACGTCGTTCCCGGTGCCGGCTCCGATCACCAGGACGTCGTCGAGGTCGCCCGGCCGCAGGTGGCGGTACGGAAAGAAGTAGAAGGGCAGGATCTTGCGCAGGGTGTCGACGGGGTACACGGCCTGGTGCGGGATGTTGTTCGCCGACACCACGAGCACCCCGTGGGTGTCCTGGGGCTGGAAGGAGGTGATCTTGTAGTAGGGCGACCAGTGGTCGAGCGCCGACGTGGACTCGACCGCCAACAGGGCGATCACGGCCAGCACCGCCGCTCCCTGCAACCAGCGGAGGTTGCCGCGCAGCAGGACGATCATCCCGATGCCGACGACCAGCCCCCACACCACGGGAGGAAGACGCAGGAACGACAGCAGGGAGAAGACCGCGATCCCGCCGATGCTGCCCACGATGTCGAGGCGGTAGGCCTCCAGGGGTTGGAAGCGGGCGAACGTGCGGGCGACGGCCTGGCCCAGGCCCGCCATCACGGCGGTCACCAGCACGAAGATGATCGACAGGCTGAGCCACTGGGGAAGAGCGTCGGCGCCGTTGCGACCCTGGAGCTGGTGGGGGCCGGCCAGGCCGTAGGCCTTGACCGGGAACACGAGCACGAAGGCGACCAGGACCGCCAGGGCGAGGGGCGCCCAGCGCGAGACGTCGCGGCCGGAGCTGCCGAGGAGAAAGCCGACGCCGATGCCGAGGAAGCTGGCCAGCAGCACGAAGTTCGTGATGTAGGCGAGGTAGACGTTGTTGGCAGCGGTCCACCGGATCAGGGCCAGCTCGGTGAAGAGCATGAGGAAGCTGAGCAGGACCAGGCGCCAACGGCTGGCGGCCGGTCTCCAGTCCGGCTCGCGGTGGGCGTCGGGTCCTGCGCAAGGACGTCACTCAGCTGCATGTCATCTCTTCACGCAGAGCTCTCCCAGCCGCTACAGGCGTCCCGGCAGTCGTACCCGGCAGAAAACATCGGCAACCGGTCGGCCACCCCCGTGGGGATTCAGCTGACCGAGGCCCAGAAGTCTTCGAGCACGGCCGCGCCCCGCGCCGGGTCCTGCAGCATCCACCAGTGGCCGAGACCGGCGAGCTCGGCGACCTTGGCTCCCGCCCGGCTGGCCCCGGCGCGGCTGCCGGCAGCCGACAGGAACGGGTCGTCCGAGGGTAGGAGCACCAGGCCGGGCACGGGGACGTCCTCGAAGTCACCGGCCCACTCGCGGCCCACGTCGACCGCCGAGCGGTAGAGGGCCAGGATGCAGTCGGCCATGGTGGCGTCGGGCCAACCAGCCATGATCAGGGCCTGGTCGGCGGGAACACCGAGTGCCTCCAAGGTGCTCCCTCCCTGCTCGGGAGGGAGAGCCAGCTGCTGCTCCCAGAACGCCTCACCCGCTCCTGGGGTCTGCCACACCTTGGCCAGCTCGTGCCATTCGAACTCCGGATCGCCGAGCCCCGCCGCGTCCGTCACCCAGGAACGCACCAGGTCGGCACGCGTGCTGACCAGCCGCACCACGAACCCGCCACCCCAGTCGTGGCCGACCAGGTCGATCGGTCCGTCAGCACCCAGCCGCTCGAGCTCGGCGACGAGCCACGAGACGTACTCCTCCTTGGTGGCACCGAAGCTCGGCGGGCGTGCACAGCCGAACCCCGGCAGCTGCAGCGCGACGACGTCGCGGCGGCGGAGGTGGGCGCGCAGCGGGTCCCACAGGGCGGGCGTCTCCGGTACGCCGTGGACCAGGACCGTGGGCATGGGCGCCAGCTCCTTGCTCGTGCGGAGCGCCCATTATGTCCTGACGGGCTCCCGCGCCCGCTGGTCGTGGTGCGGCGCCAGCCTGGTGGTCAGGCCGGCGGTCCCGAGGCGAGCTGGAGCGTGGCCGTGTGGTGCTGGCCGGACTGGTCGACCCAGCTGACGGGCACCTTGTCTCCGACCTTGTGGGAGCTGATGGCAGAGCTCAGGGAGCTGGCCGAGTCGACGGTCTTCCCACCGAGGGAGACGATCACGTCGCCCGCCGACAGTCCCGCGGACTCGGCCGGGCTGCCCGACTCGACACCCTGGATCAGCGCCCCCGAGCTGACCGGGGCCTGACCGCCGGAGCCACCGAAGCCGCCCGAGCCACCGAAGCCGCCCGAGCCGCCGAAGCCGCCACCGAAGGGGTCGGAGCCCGACTGGCCACCTGCGCTGCTGACCTCGACGCCGAGGAACGGCCGGCCGCCGACCTGCACGTTGCCGCCACCGTGGCCAGCCTCGATCTGCTTGGCGAGGGTGAGGGCGCTGTTGATGGGAATGGCGAAGCCGACGTTCGACGAAGAGCTCGACGAGGATTCCGAGGATCCATCGGTGGCTGCGGCGGTGGTGATGCCGATGACGTGGCCCGACCCGTCGACGAGCGGACCCCCGGAGTTGCCAGGGCTGATCGGTGCGTCGGTCTGGATCAGGCCGTTCAGGGTCTCCTCGCCGCCGTTGCCGCCGCTGGCGGTGATCGTGCGGTCGAGCGCCGACACCGTGCCCTGGGTCACGGTGGGCGGCCCTTGCAGGTCGAGCGCGTTGCCGATGGCGAGCACGGGATCGCCGACCGCCACCTTGGACGAGTCACCGGGGCTCACGGTCGCCAATCCCGAGACACCCTGGATCTGCAGCACGGCGACGTCGTCGGTCGCGTCCGTGCCGAGCACGTTGGCCGTGTAGCTGTGACCACGGCCGTCGATCTTCACGGTGATGCTCGACGCATCCTCGATCACGTGGTTGTTGGTCAGCACCTCTCCCGAGGGCGTCAGGACCATGCCGGTCCCTGCCGCGCCGCCACCCTGACCGGCGAGGTTGGAGGTGATGTCGACGATGCCCGGGTCCACTCGCGACGCGATGGCCGAGGCGTCCAGTCCGTTGGGGACGCCCGCCGTGCGAGGAGGACGAGGATCGGGGCGACGCCGTCAGCGGGCTCGAGCTCGAGAGGTCGTTCAGGCCGCGGATGGCGAAGGCGATGGCGCTCCCGACGCCACCGACGAGGACCAGGGCAGCCGCCACCGCGGCCAGCACGGCGAGCCACACCCGGCGGGGCCCTGACGGGCGTTGACGGGGAGGAGGACCCCAGGACCCGTACGGCGACCCCCACCCGCCGCTTCCGCCATAACCACCGCCGCCGGTGCCCCCGTAGCCGCCGCCCCGTAGCCACCACCGCCGCCGTAGCCGCCGCCGCTTCCCCAATAGCCACCACCACCGCCTTCGCCGGCCCGCTCGTCGTGCTCCGAGGGGACGTCCCAAGCCGGCGTCGGACCAGTCGGCTCGCCCCAGCGGGGCAGCTCGGACGTCACCGGCGTCTCGGGGTCGGCTCTTCTCCCATCCCTACGAGGCTCCCATGTTCGGCTGCTCTGTACAGCAGCTCCCGCCCGCTGCCGTATTCCGGCGGGTTTCGTAGGTCAGTCTGGCGTCCATCCCTGGGAGCAACCTGGGAAGCCGCTGGGCCCCCTCCAAGAAGTGCGACCGCCTCGCCGCCAGCCCGCCACAGCGTGCTGTTCCCGCCCGAGTTGTCCGCTCGAGGCCCGGTTTCGAGCTGGTGGCCGAAGCTTCACCACCAGTTCGGCTCCCGGTTGGGTCGCCGTCACCTGCCCCTGTCATGCTGCAGCTGGTCACGCCACTGGCTTCACCACCTCGCCTCGACCGAACGCCACGAGATCGCTCCTGCACGCGGACCGTCGGCCCTCCCGACCGGGTCGGCGGTCCGCCGAGGAGCTTCCCCGGGTAACTTGCCACTACCCGGAGCGCATCGCCCGCTCGGTCGCCGGCTACCTGTTCACCGGATCCAGGGTCTGACGCGGCCAGGCCTGGAGCTCGGCGACGACGCCGGCGATCTCGTCGTCGTGGCGCGGGTCGCCCTGGGCCGGGAGAAGGATCCCGTCGGCCAACGCCCCGAAGCGATCGAGGAGGTGGGCGGCCAGCTCCTCGTAGGGCGCGGCGGGCAGCAGCGTGTCGAGGAGCTCGTCGGGCACCAGGTCGGCCAGGTCGCCCCAGCGCTCCTGCCGGATCATGGCCTGCAGCCGACCGGCCAGGTCCTCCCAGCCGTAGAGCTCGAGCGTCCGGCGGTAGGCGGGTGTGGAGTAGAGGAACGCCAGCATCCGGCGCTGCCGTTCACGTTCGGCGGCGACCTCCTTGCCGCTCGCTCCCGGCGACCACGATGCGGGCCGACGACGAGCTCGACATCGGCGCGGCCACGGCCCGACCGCTCGGCGCCGGCGCCCAGGTTGGGCAGGCAGATCTCCCGCAGGTAGCGGGGGTCGGAGCTGGTCGGATGGGTCACGAAGCCGGCGGCGAGCTCCCCCGCCAATTGGCACATGCCGGTGTTGACGCCACCGAGCCAGGTGGCGGGCGGAGGACCTCCGGATCGGGGCCGGGGTTGAAGTACGGCTGCATGCGGGTCAGCCGGTAGATCTCGCCCTCGTAGCAGGGCTCGCCACCAGTGCGGAAGGACTCGTACAGCGCGGCCAGCCCCTCGACGTACTCGCGCATGCGCTCCACGGGCGCTGTCCACGGCATGCCCATGCGATCCTCGATGTTCTGTCGGATCTGACTGCCGAGGCCGAGCTGAAAGCGGCCGCCCGACAGCTTGGTCAGGTCCCACGCGGCGTACGCGGTGAGCGTCGGACTGCGGACGAACGCCAGCGCCACGCTGGTGCGGATGATGATCCGCTCGGTGTGCTCGGCGACGAGCAGGGACACGGCCAGCGAGTCGTGCACGGTCTCTGGCACGTGCAGCCCGTCGTAACCCATCGCCTCCACCCGCCGGGCGTACGCCACGACGTCGGTCAGCGGGAGCCGCGGATCCATGGCTGCGTAGACCTTCATGCCTCGACCTTCATGTCTCGACCTTCATGTCTCCCACGGACGGTCTTGCGAGACCGGCGGTGGCCAGCGCTCGAGGAGCTGGCGCGCCCGTACCTCCTGCTGAGCCATCACGACCTTGCCTCGCAGCCCGTCTGCCTCGGTGTCGGTCACGAGCCAACGGATGGCGCGGGCGATCACGTCCGGGGTGCCGGGCGTGAAGTGGCGGCTGTACTGGGCAGCCCGGCCGGCGGCCACGGTCCGTTCGGTGATGGTCCAGCCGGGATCGACGCTGTAAACCGCACGTCCGGGTACTCGACGTGCAGTACCGGCGCGACCCGCCCGAAGGCTGCCTTCGTCATGGCGTAGCCGACGCTCCATCCGCCCTCGCCCACCTTCGCCGGCGGCTGCAGGTGGCCGGCGCCGGAGACCAGGTTGACGATCGTGCCGCCGCTCTGCAGGTGGGGCAGCGCCGCTCGTATCAGCGCCAGCTGGGCGACGACGTTTCCCTCGAACAGCGCCGACAGCTCGCCATCGGTCAGGTCGGCGAAGCGAGCCAGCGTGCCGGGGCCCTGGTAGATGGCGTTGTTGACGAGGACGTCCAGGCGAGCCGAAGCGCTCGATGGTCGCGGCGACGGCAGAGAGCACGGTCGCTCGGTCCAGCAGGTCCATGGTGACGGCGAGCCCGGTCGCTCCTTCTCGTTCGACCTGCGCAACGGTCGTGTCCAGACCGCCGGGCAGGGTCAGGTCGGGATCGGTATCGGACCGTCGGCTGCCGTCGCGGGAGGTGCGGGCGGCGGCGGCCACGTCGAAGCCCGCGGCGGCGAGGTCGAGGGCCGTCGCCTTGCCGATCCCCCGACTGGCACCGGTCACCAGGGCGACCGGACGCGTGCTCCCGGCTACCAACTGACGACCGTGACGGCGAGACGCTGGACGGCGTTGTTGGCATACCCGCCGAGGTTCCAGACGGCCGTCGTCGGCTGCACCCGCCCTGTGTCGTCTGTCGCCCGGCTGCAGAGCTCGTACTCGCCCGGTCCCGACGGCTCCCAGGAGTAGCTCCAGCCCCGCCACGCCCACGACGAGGCGGCGTCACCGCCCAGGTCGGCCGCGTCCCAGCTCCGGCCCCCGTCCGTGCTCACCTCGACCAGCGCGATCGGCGCCCAGCCGGACCAGGCTCGGCCCTCGAGGACACTGGGGCCCAGGTGAACGGTCCGGCGGCGGGTGAGGAAATCGGGGATGCCGGGCGGGATCATCAGCGAACGCGGCTCCATCCTGGTGACCGGATCGCCCTCGGCATCCTCGCGCTGGCGGACCCGGTAGGAGCGGGCCTGCTGGGGACCGGTGAACGGCGCGTCGAGCACGGTGATCCGGGTGAGCCACTTCACGTTTGTCATGCCGTACCAGCCGGGCACGAGCAACCGGAGCGGGAAACCGTGCTGGGGCGGCAGCGGTCCATCGTTGAGGCCGTAGGCCACGACAACTTCGTCCCGTCGCGCCTCGGCGAGCGGGAGGCTGCGCTGGTAGTGCTGGTCGATGCCACCCTCGATGCCTCGGTCGGCGCCGGTGAAGAGCACCTCGGTGGCATCGGGAAGCAGCTCTGCCTCGTCCAGGAGGGCGCCGAGCGGCACACCCTCCCACGCGGACGTGCCGACGGCCTCGAGCAGCCAGGGCTGGCTGAGCGGGCGCGGCGACAGCGCCGCCCGGCCGTTGCCGGCGCACTCCATCGTCGACACGACCGTTCGTCCCGGCCGTTCCCGTAGGGCCGCGAGCGGCAGCGACAGCGGACGTCGAACCCGCCCGTCGATCTCCAGACGCCAGGTGGCCGGGTCGATCGCCGGAATGTCGTAGTGGGTGAGCAGGTAGTGGAGCCCGACCGGGGTGATCGGGTAACGCAGCGCCTCGAGCGGCATGGCGTGGTTCCGCGCCGCCAGCCCGAGCTCCTCGCGGGTGATGAGATCGGTCTCCACCGGTCCCGAGGGATGGTCGTCGCTCTGCCTACGCTGCCGATCCATCACGTCCCCAGACTAGGGCGACGGTGTGTCACCCACCCCGTGCTCGAACGGGCTCGTCGTCGACGGAGCCGTGGTCTCGGGAGCTACCGGCGCTGCGGTCCGCGGTGGCGTGGCCCCGGTGGCCGGCCGCAGGGAGGTGTGCATCAGGTAGACCTGGTAGTGGTCGAAGACCGACATCGTGAAGTAGATGTCCGGCCCGTCGTTCCACAGGGGCGTGATGTACGGGGCGTACAGCTGCGGGTACTGGGCGCTGGTCACGATCACCTGAGGCGCGCTCCATGGACCCGTCAGCGAGTCGGACATGCGGAGCACGACCTGCCCAGTGGGGTCGACCAGGTAGGTCATGAGCCACTTCTTGTAATAGGAGCTCCACTGCACCGACAGCTCCCCTACCGGCGACGGAGCGATGTCCACCGCCGCCGACGGGTTGCCGGTCGTCCACGAGGTGCCGTTCCAGTACTGGTAGGCAGCGGTGTCGAGCACCTGGCTGTCGGGTACCCGGGCCAGCTGGAGGGCTCCGTAGCGCCCGCCGGGGATGCCGAACACGTAGACGAAGGATCCCTGGTGGAGGAGCGACACCTGACCGAAGTTGCTGCTCCCGGGCCAGGTCGCCGCCCGGGTCTCTCGTCCACGTCTGGCCGCCGTCGTCCGAGTAGGCAATGCCCGAGTTGTTCAGCGTCCAGTGACCTGGAGCGCCCCACTGGTTGACGGACATGTAGTACAGGAACATCCGGTTGCCCACCGACACGCCGTAGGTGGGGACGACCCCGGCCTCCCCGGGGACTGCCGGGATCAGCTCCTTGGCCGCGCCCGAGGAGTCGGTGATCATGCCCGTGAAGTCGAGCCCGTTGACCGGCCGACCTGCCGAGGTGTCGATCGTCGCCATGGCGTTCCTGCGGTACCCCGTGTGGCTCACGGAGAAGAACGGGAAGGCCGCCGGACCACCGTAGGTGTCTCCGAAGGTCATGAACATCTGGCCGTTGGCCACGAACATGTGACCGAGGTCCGCTCCGTAGACGTTCCATCGGGTGTCCGTGTTGTTGATCGACCCAGGCCCGTCGAGCTGGGCGATCTTGTACGTGTCCGATGGGTTGACGCTGAGGGTCGGCGCCGGGTCACACCTGGCCATCGCCTGCCCCGAGCCGAAGTCGTAGGTGATGACGCCCCCCTGGAAGATGCTCTCCCGACCGTTCTGGATGGCGAACTCGTCGCTCACCGGGTATCCCTCGCAGCTGCGCTCCCAGCCCATGGTGGCCCATTTGGCCCGAATCGCGCCGTGGACCGACAGCGCCCCGGTCGACGGCGTCCAGTAGATCGATCCGCTGCTGCTGAAGTGGTTGAAGCGTCCGATGCCGTCGGGCGTCCCCGTCTCGTCGGTGACGGGATAGCCGAGAAAGCTCGTCGGTCCTCCGAGCGCTTCGTACTTGGTGCTGATGGCGCCGTGGATCGACCAGGCGCCGGTGGACGGCGTCCAGTAGATGGACTCCGTTGCTGCTGAAGTGGTTGAAGCGACCGACGTGGTCGGGGGTCCCGGTCTCGTCGGTGACGGGATAGCCGAGAACGCCCCGCTCCCAGCCCAGGCTGGCCCACTTGGCCCGGATGGCGCCGTGGATCGACCAGGCGCCGGTGGACGGTGTCCAGTAGATGGATCCGCTGTTGGCGAAGTGGTTGAAGCGACCGATGCCGTCGGGGGTCGGTAGCTCGTTGGTGACGGGATAGCCGAGGAAGCCCGCCGGTCCCCCGAGCGCCAGGTACTTGGTGCGTATGGCGCCGCAGACCTGGTGGCTGCCGGTGGCCGGCGAGGTGTAGGTCGTGCAGCTCGAGGTGGCGGCGCCCGCCGTACCGTCGGTGACCAGCCCCAGGGCGGGGATCAGGGTAGCCAGGGCGAGGATCGGCGCCGCCGACCGACAGACTCGGCGTCGCCCGTGCTGCCGGCGCTTCGTGTGTCCGGTTGCGGGACGCGCGGGACGTCCCGGGACCTCGAGCACCAGATTCCCCCCCTGGATACCGCTCGTGGGACCTGCTGTTGTCGTTCCTCGTACCGAGCGTACCGGGCTCCCTTCGTCAACGCTGAGTGGCGCCCTCGCCCAGCCTCGATCGCAGGTCGGACTCGAAGGCGAGGATCTCCGGGGCCATCGCCTTGGCCCGAAGCTCCTCGAGCCGGGGATAGCCGGCGTCCCGCTCGGCGTCCCATTCCGCCGCGAAGCGCCCGGAGGCTATGTCGTCGACCAGCTTTCGCATCGTCGTCACCAGGTCGAGGTGACCGTAGCTGCCCGCCCGCGACATCTGGCCGTACTGGCTGGTCGGCGAGTGGTGCGCCATCTGGGCGGCGCCGCCCTCGAGACGCACGAGGCGGTAGGTCCGCTCCACCTCGCCCGACAGCACCAGCTCGGTCACGACCGCCTCGAGCGGTATCCCCTGCTCCAGCATCACCTGCACGAACGACTCGTTCACCTGGCGCAACGCCGGGCTCAGCGCCTGCTCGACGGCGAGGTCGAGGACGGCTTCCTGCTTGGGCGTGAGCTCGATGGCGCCCTGGCGCAGCCCCCCGATGGCACGGGCCACGGCCAGGGTGCGAGGCCGCGCCGTGCCAGTGAGGTCACGGTGGACTCCCACGGCGGTGATGAACCCGACACCCTCGAGGTAACAGCGTCGAACCTCGGGACCGAGCATCCGGGGCGCGACCATCCCGAGGTCACAGGACGGGTCGAGCTGCCCGAAGGCGAGGGTGTAGCCGCTGGCGACGATCACCAGCGCGTCGGACCGCGGTCTGAGCTCGAGGGTCGGGATCACATCGTCGGGCACGAGAACGCACACCACGTCCGCGTCGGCCGCGGCAGCTACGTCGTTGGTGGTGAACCCGTCGGCCTCGGCCGCGTCTCGGGTGGCGTCGGCCCGGACGCACACCATCACGTCGAGCCCCGAGTCTCGGAGGTTGAGGGCCCAGGATCGGCCCTGGTTGCCGTACCCGATCAGGGCGACCCGCTGGCCGGCCAGCGCGTCGAGATCGGCGTCGGTCTCGTACAGGATCGTGGTCACGTCCAGACGCTATCCCGCTTGCCACGATGGCTATCGTCTCGGGCTTGGACCGCAGAATCGCCGTGGTGGGCTGGGGGTCGCTGATCTGGGACCCACGGGAGCTGCCGCTCGGGTCGTCGTGGCATCCCGACGGGCCCGAGCTGCCGGTCGAGTTCGCCCGTGTGTCGGACGACGGGCGCCTCACCCTGGTCCTCCGCGATGGCGTCGCCGACGTCCAGACCCTGTGGGCCCTCATGTCCGTCGGAGACCTCGACGAGGCCCGCCAGCAGCTGGCTCGGCGGGAGCGGACGGTTCCCGATCTCATCGGGTCGCTCGAGAAGGGCGGCCCTCCAGAGCATCCGGTGGCGTCGTGGCTCGCCGAGCGCCAACTCGACGCGGTCGTCTGGACGGGGCTGCCCTCGACCTTCGAGGAGCGCACGGGCGAGCCACTCGGCGTGGACGCCGCCGTGCGGTACCTCGAGCAGCTCTCGGGCGACACCCGGCTGGCGGCGGAGCAGTACGTGCGGCGCGCTCCACCCCAGGTACGCACCGTCATCCGCCGCGGTCTCGAGCACCGCCTCGGGTGGACGACCGCGTACGCTCAGCGCCGCCCGGCTCCCTGAACCGTTCGGCGTGGAGCGCCGTGGTGGCGAGTCACTCACGGCGCTCCTCCGGGCTTCGCTTCTCCTTCGCCTTCCCCTTGGGCTTGCCGTTGCCGCCCAGCAGGCCCGCCCGGCGGTCGGCTGCGGTCTTGCGCTCGTGGCAGTCCCAGCAGCGGCCGGCCAGGTTGTCGTAGGCGGTGAGGCCGCCATTGGCCACCGGGTCGATGTGGTCGCGCTCGATGCCGTAGGTCTTGGCGCAGTCGACACAGATCAGGCCCTCGAAGCCGGGGGGATCGCCGAGCTCGAGGGCCGTGCGCAGCTCGGCGGGGAGATTGCGCCCGATGTGGCTCACCGTCTCGATGCGCTTGCCGTTGGTGATCACGGCCTTGACGAAGCAGCGCTCGGCCAGCCGGCGGGCCACCGAGGTCGGGATCGGTCCCCCGCCGATGATGTGGGCGGCGCCCTCGCCCGCCCCGCCCAGAGCGGTGCGGTCCCAGACGATGTTCATGTCGGCCCGCTCGGCCTTTCCCTTGCCCTTGCCGGTGAGCATCTGGACCAGGGCGTCGGCGGCATGGGCGGCTCGGGGCTCGTCTGATCCCTCCCGCCGGGCGGCTCTGCGGATGCGGTCGGTCTCGGCCTCCAGGCGGTTGACGATGGGCACCCCCACCACCGGAGGTAACAGGCCGGCCAGGCCCACCATGCCCCCCTCGTCGATCCAGTGCCGCCACTGCCGCTCGCCGTGCTGGCGGGCGTGCAGCTCGGTGGCGTCCATGGACCGGAGGCGTCGGGCGCGGGCGCGCTGGCGCAGCACCCCCAGGCTGGTGCCCTTGGCCAGGCCCACCAGCTCGGCCTCGGTGCCCGGACACTGCGACTCGGCCTTGACGATCTCGGCTCCCTGGGCCAGCGACAGCTCGCCGCTGACCACGGCCTCCCGCGTCTGGGGGCAGTCCGGAAGCGCCGCCGTGGTATCGAGGAGGGTCCGGGCCTGGCCGGCGGTGGTGCCCGTTATCCGCCCCAGCCAGTCGGTGGCGTCGCCGAAGCCCCGATGGGCGCCGGCCTCGGCCGCTCGGGCCGCGGCCCGTGTGGCGGCGGCGCCACAGGCCTTCGAGGTCTGGGCCAGCTCCTCGGCCAGCCTGGCGCAGTCGGCACCAGAGAACGCCTCCGGCTCGAAGGCAACGAGGGACTCCCGCAACGCTCGGGCGGCGGCCACGGGACTGTCGGGCATACCACTCCTCTCCTCTCTTCACGGCGCGCAGCGCAAACACGACTGACAAGAGGAGGGCGGTGAATGCCTCGCCCACGAAGGCAGCACTCACTCTACCCGAACACACGTTCGATGTCAAACCCCCCTTTTCTCGACGCCGGATGGCGGGATTGGAGCCGCGGCGCTGAGGGCTGCCACAGCTACGATGACGTGTGTCCCACCTGCCGAGCCACGGGCCGGGTCCGTTCGAGCTGCCGTCGGGGCGGGAGGGCGTCCTTCCCGTCCAGTACCTCGCCAACGCCATCTCGAGCAACATCATCAGCGGCGGCGGCTTCACGATCCCGCACGAGAACCTCCAGCCCGCCAGCGTCGACCTGCGGCTGGGTGAGGTCGCCTACCGGATCCGCTGCAGCTTCCTGCCCGATGACGAGACGGTGGAGCGCAAGCTCAAGGACGTCGTCATCGACGAGATCAATCTCCACGCCGAAGGCGCCGTCCTGGAGACGAACCGGCCCTACCTCATCCCCCTCAAGGAGCGCCTCGCCCTCCCGCCAACAGTGCGAGGCAGGGCCAACCCGAAGAGCTCGACGGGCCGGATCGACGTCTTCACGAGGGTGATCACCGACGAGAGCTACCGCTTCGACGAGATCGCCCCTGGCTACGAGGGGCAGCTGTACCTGGAGGTCGTCCCCCTCTCGTTCGCCGTGCGGGTACGGGAGGACCTGAGCCTGTGCCAGCTCCGGCTGTCAGTCGGCCGCTCGGAGCTGAACGACGACGAGGTGCGGGACTTCCACGCCCGGCAGCCTCTGTTGTTCGAAAATGGCGGCGCCGTACCGCCGGACCGGCTCGCCCTGGCCAACGGCATGTTCCTCAGCCTGGACCTGCGGGGCGACGCCAACTCCCGCGTTGGCTACCGGGCGAGGGACAACGCGCCGCTACTCGATCTGACCCAAGCCGCCCTCCGCGAGCCGTCCCGCTACTGGGAGCCGGTCTTGAGCGAGGAGGAGGACCGGATCGTCCTCACGCCCCAGAAGTTCTACCTGCTGATGTCGGACGAGGCCGTCTCGATACCGTCGACACTGGCCGCGAACATGACGGCGTACGATCCGACGAGTGGCGAGCTGAGGACCCACTACGCCGGCTTCTTCGATCCCGGGTTCGGCTACGACCCTCAGGGCAGCTTCCAGGGGTCACGGGCCGCCCTCGAGGTACGGGCGCACGACGTGCCCTTCATGATCGAGCACGGTCAACGCGTCTGCAAGCTGACCTTCGAGCACATGTTGGAGCCGCCCACCTTTCTCTATGGCGAAGCGATCGGCTCCTCGTACCAGCGCCAGCACGAGACCCTCGGCAAATACTTCCTGCGACCATCCAGCTCAGCGGCATCGCCGACCGACGCTCCGGTGCAGCGCCGTGACACCGAGGGCAGTGACCAGCTCGCGCTGCCCATCGAGCGCGAGTGACCGCACGCCACCAGCTGCGAGTGCGACGCGCGGAAATGGCTCTGGCTCAGACGGCGGGCTTGGTGCTCACCTCGAGCTGATCACCGGTCACCGTGCTCGGCGCGAAGCACGGTGAGGAGACGGCGCCTCGCCGCCGCCGGCGCCGGCTCCGGGAGATCGATCTCTACCCAACCATCGGCACGGCGCACGTCGGCCCGCCGGCTGTCCCGACCGGCATGAAAGTGGAGGAAGGGCTTGCCGTGCAGGTAGAAGGTGCCGCTGCCCCGATCATCGACACCGTCCCAAGACCGGACCTCGGCCAGCACTTCTGTGAGGTCGCCAAGGCGAGCTGGATCGACGCGACTCACGAGGACCTCCTCGGCATCTCGCTGCCGACACCATGGTGGACGCGGAGACCCTCCGCTGTCTACACCAGTCAGCTGGCACGACAAGTCGACTTCCGGTAGCCGCCCCAAGGCTCAACCGGGCACCGGTATACCGTCCGGTTACGAGTCGACCTTGCCGTTCGTCGACCAACCGTTGCAGTCGGCCCAGTGTGTCCTCGTTGAGCCACTCCTGGAGCGTGCTCGGGCACGGTCGCGGTCTCCAGGGCTCGTCGGCATGGTGTCCATCGCCTTCTTTCGATCATACGCTCGGCATCTACAGCCTGTACTGGATCTACAAGTCGTTCCAGGAGATGAAAGACCACACGGGGGAGGGTGTCGGCGGTGGTCTCGGCCTCATCCTCGGGATCTTCCTCGGCATTGTGGTCTGGTTCCTGCTGCCGCACGAGATCAGCAAGATGTACGAGAGATCAGGCCGCCAGAGCCCAGTCACCGCGATCACCGGACTCTGGCCGTTGCTTCCTCTCATCGGAGGCATCATCTGGATCGTCAAGGTCCAGGGCGCGCTCAACCGCTACTGGGAGTCCTTGGGCTGATCGTGGCGACCGGCGTCACCGCACGACGCCATACGGTTCAGTCGTCGTGGGCCAGCCTCTCGAACGCCGTTCCCGGTGGCCCCTCGCCGAGCCTGGATGCAAGAACCCGGACGCACTGCGGAGGGGTCAGGACCGAGGTATCGATCTCGAGGTCATAGCCACCATGGGCGTGAACTGCGTGTTGCCAACGCTCGACGGCTGCCGACAACTCCTCGTCCGCCGTGCCCAGCGTCTGACCCCACGACTGCTCGCGGCGCTGCCAGATGACGTCGATCCGGCACCGGACTCCAACGAACAGCACCGGCAACCCCGTCAATCGCCGGGCACAGTCGCGCAAGATCTGGCGCGGCTGCGAGTACCACTCGTGGTGACCGACGTCGACCACAACGTTGACGCCAAGGCGGGCGTGAGCAGCGATCGACTCGTACAAGGCCGCGTACAAGACGACGACGACTTCCTCCAGGTCAGGTCGCTCGCCACCGGGTCGAAGGCCGATGCCGGGGCGAAGGCGCTCAGGGAGCGACTTCACGGAGGCGTCTACCCCCAGGTTGACCCACGTCCCCGCCATGCTGTCCTGGACTGCCTGGCCGACAGTCGACTTTCCAGATCGAGGAGCGCCGTTCAAGATCAGGGTCTGCCCGACGGCCGCCATCGGCCAAGTCTGACGCATTGAAGGCTCGTCCAGTCGCGGTCGCGTCGGACTGGGCCTGCGCTACCTGCGAGGATCATCGGCGTGGCGGTGACGTTCGACGAGCTGATCGCCGAAGCGGAGGCAGCCCCGATCGAGGGCTGGGACTTCACCTGGCTGGAGGGCCGAGCGACCGAGGACCGCCCGAGCTGGCGCTACTCGGAACGAGTCGCTGAGCGCGCTGCTCGAGCGTCGCGGATGCTCGACCTGCAGTCGGGTGGCGGCGAGATGCTCGCTCGGCTGCCGCAGCGTCCGACGCTGACGGTCGCCGCCGAGGGTTACCCGCCCAATGTCGCCGTGGCTGCGCGGCGGCTCCTGCCGCGGGGCACACATGTTGTCGCGGCAGAGGAGGTTTCGAAAGGGCTCCCGTTCCCGAGCGAGGTCTTCGACCTGGTGACGAGTCGACATCCGGTCGAGACGTGCTGGGAGGAGATCGCGCGTGTCCTCTGTCGAGGGGGCCGGTATCTCTCACAGCAGGTCGGACCGAATAGCGTTCGAGAGCTGAGCGAGTTCATGCTCGGTCCGCTTCCCACTGGGTCGAAACGAGACCCGGAGGTCGCCCGTCGAGCGGCACAGGCCGCAGGCCTCGCGGTGGAAGACCTTCGTCACGAGCGCCTCCGGACGGTCTTCTACGATGTCGGCGCGGTCGTCTACTTTCTCCGCCTCGTCGTCTGGATCGTTCCCGGCTTCACCGTGGAGCGGTTCTCGGCGAGACTGAGGGCCCTGCACGAGCAGATCGAGCGAGACGGATCGTTCGTGGCGTACGCAAGCCGTTTTCTCATCGAAGCGTCGAAGCTGGCGTGACCCTCACCAGATGATGTCGGTCGGACCACGAGCTCTTGCGCCAACTTGACCGATCGGTCTAGTCTTCGGGAACGGTGCGAATCCGTGCTGTGCGGTGACAGTCCGCGAGCTCCGCCTCTGGCGGAGTGACCCGGTGGAATCCCGGGACCATCGGTGACAGTCCGCCCACTGTCGAACGAGCGCTCGAGCGCTGAGTGAGCGGGATGGAGGACTGTCATGTTCAGTGGACTCATCGCCGAAGTAGGCACCGTCGTGTCAGTACCACCTGGCCTCGTGGTGGAAGCCCCCAAGTCGGCGGGTGGGCTTTCGGCTGGTGGCTCGGTGTGCGTCAACGGCGCGTGCATGTCTGCCGTCGAGGTTGGCGACACGTGGTTCCGCGTTGATGTCTCAGGTGAGACAGGTCACCGCAGCACCCTCACCGACCTTGCCAACGGCGATCGTGTCAACCTCGAACTTCCTCTCCGGGTCGGTGATCCGCTGGGCGGTCACCTGGTGCAGGGACACGTCGACGCCATCGGCAAGGTGACCTTGCTCGAGGACGACCAGGTGGGCGGTCGCCGCGTCTGGATCCGGCCGCCGAGGCGGTTCATGGCCGACGTCGTCGCCAAGGGTTCGGTCGCCGTCGACGGGGTGAGCCTCACCGTCGCAGAGGTGCTCGGGGACCGGTTCTCAGTTGCGCTCATCCCGCTCACCCTCACGGCCACGACTCTGGGGGCCTTGTCTGTAGACGACCGGGTCAACCTGGAGGCCGACATGTTCGTGAAGTCGGCCCATGAGCTCCATGTCGCGGCCAAGCTCGAAGCCAGTCGATCGTTCTCGGCGCTGCCGTGGGCGGGCGAGCTGCGTGGCGCCAGCGGCGTCGAGAAGACCGCCGCCCAGTTGGCGTCGGGCGGGGCGGTGATCGTCTACGACCCGGATCGCGAAGCCGAGGCCGACGTCGTGTTCGCCGGTGCCAGGCTGCGGCCCGAGTCGATGGTGTTCCTTCTCACCCAGGTATGCGGGCACACGACGGTGCCGTGCGACCGCGCCCGGCTCGACCGCCTCGAGATACCGTCAATGCCCGGGGCCGGCGATCGCCACGGGACCGCTTACCACTTGTCGGTGGACCTCGCCGCGGCGGGCGGCACGGGGGTGTCCGCCCACGAGCGGGCCGCCACCGTTCGCCGCTTGGCCCATCCCGACGCCGAGCCTGACGACTTTCTGCGGCCCGGACACGTCTTCCCACTTGCCGGCCGGCAAGGCGGTTTGTCCGAGCGGCGGGGCCACACCGAGGCGTCCCTGGCGTTGTGCGAGGCGGCGGGTCTGCCGACCGTTGCGGCCATTTGCGAGGTGATGGGTCCCGACGGGCACATGTTGAGCGGGCCGGCCGTGGAACGATTCGCCCTGCGGTGGGGCATACCGATGATCGCCGTCGACGAGCTGGCCGCTCATCTGTGAGGGGCGACGTGTCAAGCGCCGTCGACAATCACTCCTACGACGCGATCGGGACCGGTTACGCTCGTCGTCGCCAGCCGGATCCCAGGTTCGCCTGGTCGTTTGCACTCGGCCCTCGGTGACGCGTCGACGGTCCTCAACGTGGGTGCTGGCGCGGGCTCCTACGAGCCAGACGATCGCTGCGTCATCGCGGTCGAACCCTCGAACGTCATGATCGCCCAACGTCGACCAGAGTCCGCTCCCGTTGTCCGTGCCCGGGCCGACTCCCTTCCGTTTCCCGACGCATCGTTCGACGCGGTGATGGCGGTCCTCACCGTTCATCATTGGTCCGACCGCCGCGGGTCTTTCGCAGAGCTGCGCCGGGTGGCCAACCGGCGAGTCGTTCTCACCTTCGATCCGACCGTGCACAATCGCATGTGGCTCGTGGACTACGTCCCGGAGATCGCCCAGCTCGAAAGCGCCAGAGCTCCGTCGATCGGCGAGGTCCTCGAGGCCATCGAGGGTGAGTCGGTCGTCGTCCTACCCGTCCCCCATGACTGTCGCGACGGCATGACCATCGCCCACTGGCGCCACCCAGAGGCCTACCTGGATCCCGAGGTTCACCTCGGCGGATCTGCCCTGCGCCAGGTCGATACCGCCGCCTTGCACCGCGGCCTGGCTCGATTGGCCCGCGAGCTCAACTCTGGCCGCTGGTTCCGGAGGTATGGCCACCTGGTCCAGCGCGCCGAGCTTGATTGCGGTCTCCGCCTCGTCGTCGGCGAAAAGAGGGGCTAGGAGCGGCTCCGCGCCACCGCACCGAGCGCGGGGTCGGGAGACGAGAACCGAGCCCTATGCTCCTGCCGTGCGAGACGCTGGGCCGTCCTAGACAGGGAGGCGAGGGAGCAGTGCGACCCGAAGGAATTGCGGTGGTCACCGGGTCCAGCCGGGGCATCGGCCGGGCTGTGGCCATCGAGCTGGCCCGTCAGGGTTTCGACGTGGTCGCGACCATGCGATCGCCCGATGACGGACGCGATCTCGGCGAGGAGTTGGGGCCGGCAGCAGGCCGACTGACGGTCCAGCGCATGGACGTGACCGAACCGGCGAGCATCCGCCTGCCCGAGGAGGTAGGTGTCCTGGTGAACAATGCCGCAGTCGAGCGGCCCCACACGCCTTTCGAGTCGACGCCCATGTCGACGTGGCGTGAGATGTTCGAGACCAACGTGTTCGGGCTGATCGAGGTCACCAGTCAAGCTGTCCCCCTCATGCGAGCGAGAGGCCATGGGGTCATCTGCAACGTGACGTCGTCGTCTCTCCTGGCTCCCGTTCCCTTCTACGGTCCTTACCGGGCGAGCAAGGCGGCGGTGAGTGCCCTCAGCGAGTCGCTGCGAACCGAGCTACTCCCGCTGGGCATCCGGGTGATCGAGATCCTGCCCGGTGCCATCGAGACGGACATGCTCGCCCACTCCGAGGACTCGCCGGTCGAGGTCGATCATCCCGCCTACCGTCCCATGGCCGAGCGCTTCGTGGAGATGCGTCGACCGCTCGTCGGGCATGGCACTCCGACGACCGCCGCCGCCTCCGCCATCGTCGAGACCATCTGCCAGGAGAGCGACGCCATGCGCCACAGCTGCGACCCGATGGGCGCAGGCCTCCTCGAGGCTTGGCGGGCCAACCCGGGTGAGCAGCTGATGGCGTCGATGACGCGGGGCTGGATGCCCTGACATCGACTTCACCCTGCACGTCGATGGCCAGATCACTCCGACCGAGTTGCGAAGGCCCTCAGATGCAGAAAGAGCGGTAGCCGAGACCACCGATCGGCAGGATCCTCCTCGGTGACCTCCCGGATCGCCTCGATGGCCAGGCCCGCCTGCTCCAGTGCCCACCCGTAGGCCTCGAGCGGCCGGTGCTCGCTGTGGAAGGTCATGGCCACGCCGTCGCGCTCGGCGTCGTCGCGGTAGCGGTGGGTGGCCAGGTAGGAACCACGGACGACGAACGGTGCCTCGCGGTCCTCGCGTTCGCCCTCGAACCTTCCTGCTGAGTTCAAGGGGTGAACGACGGCAATGCACAGCCGGGCGCCAGGCGCGAGGAGCTGGGCTGCCTCGGAGACAGCGCCGACGAGGTCGTCGACATCTTGGAGCGACATGAAGGCGACTGCGAGGTCGGCACACCCTGGCCGCAGCGGGAGCGCCGCTGCGTTGGCGACCACCGCGGGCTGGGATCCCTCGTGGCTTGCAGCGGCGCGGGCGAGGGCGAAGGACGAGTCGATGGCGACCACGCGATGACCCTGGGTGATCAGCGCCCGACCCAGGCGTCCCTCACCGGAGCCTATGTCGACGGTCAGCCGCCCCGGAGGTGGTACGAGCTCGAGAAAGCGACGCCCGTGGAATCGCCAGAAGGAATCATGACCTGCCCGTGCCCAGCGCACCCAGGCGCCGGCGTTCTCATCCCAGGCCCGCCGCAGGGTGGTCTCCTCTGTGTCGAAGTCACGCACCCCTTCTCTGTGCCGTTCCACGGCCAGCAGTATTGCCGCTTCCCCCGGACGACGGGACGAGTCACTGGACCCCTGTCAATACAGGTAGGTCTCAGCCGATGGCGTCGAGCTGCCGGGAGGCGGCGTCGACCGTTTGCTCCAACAGGAGGGCGATCGTCATCGGCCCCACTCCTCCCGGCACCGGCGTTATCAGGCTCGCCCTCTCCACGGCCTCGTCGAAAGCGACATCACCGACGTTGCCCTCGTTGTAACCGGCGTCGACCACAACCGCTCCTGGCTTGAGCCAGTCGCCCCGGACGAAGTTTGGCCGTCCTACTGCGGCCACGACCAGGTCGGCCGTCCGAACGACTGAGGCCAGGTCCTCGGTCTTTGAATGGCAGAAGGTCACGGTGGCGTCGCGGGCGAGCAACAGGACGCCAACTGGCTTTCCGAGGATCGCGCTGCGCCCGATCACCGTGGCGTGCTTGCCCCTCGGATCCACACCGTACGCATCCAGGAGCCGCAGAATGCCGGCCGGAGTGCAGGAGGCGAAGCCCGGGTGTCCGAGCGCCATCGCCGCGAAGGAGTGCATGGTCACCCCGTCCACGTCCTTGACCGGGACGATGGCCTCGAAGACCGCCCGCTCGTCGACGTGCGGCGGCACGGGATGCTGAACCAGGATGCCGTGGACTCCCGGGTCGCTCGAAAGCTCTGTCACGGCCTCGATCACTTCTTCCGTTGTGGTCGACTCATGCAGGCTGACAAGCCGCGATTCGATCCCGGCCTGCTGGCAACGACGTCGCTTCATCCTCACGTAGGTGACCGACGCCGGATCGTCACCGACCAGGACCGCCGCCAAACAGGGATGGGTACCCGTTCTCTTCGCAAACTCGTCGGCCCGTTCGGCGCTACGGGCGACGATCTCTCGAGCCAGGGCGGCTCCAACCATGAGGCGGGACTCTTGTTCTGTGGTCATGGCGTGCTCCTTGGGTTGTCTCGTCACCCAGGCGCACGGCTCGTGACCGACAACACGCCAGCCAGGCCGCTCCCCGGTGGTGCTCCACCCGAACGCCAGTCACGGCCCACCCCGATGATAGCGACCACTGCCTACAAGGCTCTGACGGTTCCGATCAGTCTCGGCGACGGGCGATGTGAAGCGCTACCCCCCAGTGGCGCCGCAGGCGCCCCTCGGGGTCGCGCCGCCAGCCGGCGGCGGATCTCGCTGTAGAGCCGTTCACGTTGCCATTGCTGCATAGCGATGTGGCCGGAGAACGTGTTGAGCAGGTCGATATAGCCGTCGGCGTCGTAGACGGTCTCCCAATCGAACTGGCTGATATCGACGATCTCGAACAGGCCGCTGGCCTCGACTTCGGCCCCCTGCTCCTCGAGCTCTCCTGGTCGCGGCCAGGAGCTACCCGGTGCCAGGCCCTCTCCGATCTCCTCGTAGGTCGGCTGGATCTCGGAGAAGAACCGGTCGCCGCCCTCGGGGAACACGTGTGTGGCGCCCCAGAATGCCAGGTGGCCGGCTGGACGCAGGACCTCCCAGGCCCTCTGATAGCGCACCGTGGGGTCCACCCAGTGCCATGCCGTGGCGGCGAAGACCAAATCGAAGGGCTGGGCCACCGGACGCTCGATCTCCTCGAAGCGACCCTCCATCACCTGGACGTCGGGGAAGTCGGACAGGTTCCGGCGGGCAGCCGCCGCAAGCTGGACACCGAGCTCGAGGCAGGTGATCCGAAACCCTCGCCGGGCCAGGGGACGCGTCGCCTTGCCGGTGCCACAGCCGATCTCCAGCAGTCGATCACCTGGCTGTAGCCCGCTGACCACGACGAGGTGTTCGATCAGCTCCTCGGGATAGTCCGGGCGCGCCCGGTCGTACCGGTCGCTGGCTTGGTCAAACGTCCCCCGCAGCCGTTCACGTTCGTCGTCTGATCTCATCCCGACTCCGCTGCAGACAACAAATAGTGCCAGGCGCAATGCCGAGGAGTCATGCTTCAGAAGGCCGATCGGCTTCGTCCTGCTGAGGACTCAGGGCGACGCCGACTCACTGCGCCCGAGGAGCATGAACACGCCCACGGCGGCGAGGTTGTCCCGGAGTCGTCGGGGGGCAACGACCCAGGCGGCGCGCATCCAGCCGGGCTCGCACCCCAAGCGACGCTGCTCCAGCCACGAGTGGCGAACCTCGACCGGCTCCCAACCCAGTGGTCGGAAGAACTCGGACCCCTCCTTTGGGGCGAACCGAAACGTCACCTCCGCTGTCGACAGCCGCCGGCCTCCCAATCGGTTGGCCCATGGGACGAACGCAGTTCCGATGAGGTCCACGGCCCACCAGGAGAAGTGTGGACGGCTGGCCAGCTCGGCGGACACGGCGACGACGTCGTCCTCCTGGAGGTACATGAGCACGCCCTCGGTGAGGACGAGGGTGGGCTCACCGGCAGGGATGCGATCGAAGAGAACTTCGCGGGCAGTGGGATCACCGAGGTCGACGACCACTCGCTCCAGGCGACACCTCGGCTGGTCAAGTGGACCGAGCCCATCGGTTCTTGCTCTCCAGCAACGGAGTATTGGGATGAGGGCCTCATGGCCGAATGTCAGAGTACTCTGCCAGATCCGCCGGCATTATGTGCGACGGGTCCTCCCGCCACTGATTTGCCGCCAGCGCACCGGCTACAAGCCCGGAGCAGATCGCGGTGTTCAACATGCCGAAGTTGAAGGTCATCCCTGTCAACAGTGAAAGCCCGATACTACCGATCGTCATGAACCCGTACTTCGTGTGGCGAGATAGCTCATACTGGACGAACGAATCGGCGTCGCTCCGTTCGACTTGATTCAGATTCGTGTGGACAAGATGAAACTCAACATCACGGTACTTGTCATACGGGCTCGCCGTCACGCCCTTGCCCAGTGCCTCGATGAGCTGACCCTCCGAGACCCACACGGCATGGTTCCAGTGAGCAAACGGTCGCCGATCACCGCGAAACCGTAGCGACTGGCCAAATTGGATCATCCGGGAAACGAATGGGACTGGCCCCCTCCTGCCATCCTTCCAACTCCCGCCGACACGAGCATGAAGTCGCCCATGTGCCATTCGTCTGGCATCTTTCCGGGCCCGAACTCGTCAACAGCGACTCCTAGCTTCGTCATTCCGCCTCCCCCCGTTGTCCTTCTGGCGAGGACTGCACATACCCCCGGTCGTCATTGTGAGCCAGGTCGTCAACGGTGTCCATGCCTCGCAGCTCTGGGGAGTCCGGACGAAAGCAGGTCGTTCTCGTCAATGGCCGGATGTAGCCCGAGACGGCTCTGAGCCCGGCATCGTCTCGAGGGCCCGGTCGACTCCGAAGAGGAGAGAGGGACACCCGGAGGTGGCGATGGTCGTCCGAGCGGGTTGGTAGTACAGCCGGGGGGTGACGAAGTGCTGACCGGCGGTCATCCGTTCCGACCCGCCGATGGGTCGGCGAGTGCGCGGCGGGATGATGAAAGCCGGCGGGCCTTCAAGGTCGAGGGCATCAAGAGGGTCGAGTGCCGCAGCGTCCCGCCGCGTCAAGGCGGGCAGATTCCACTTTCGCTCGATCAGCTTCAGGATGGAGGTGTGATCGAGTGTGCGCTGACAGATGTAGTCGGGCCGGGCATACGGGGAGACAATCACCGCCGGCACCCTGAACCCGTAACGGTCGTAGGTCGATGGACCGGCATCGATGTTCTCCACCTTGCTCGCCCACGGGGTGAGTCGCACGAGTCGTGACAGGAGGCCCGACCTCAGCAGGCTCCGGGCTGGAACGTCGTCCGGTGAACGTGCCACGGGGGGCTCAACGTGATCGAAGTAGCCACCGTGCTCGTCGTAGAGCCAGATGAGAAGCGTCCGCCCCCAACCCTTGCCCTCCATGACGGCGTTGATGACCCTGGCGGCGAAGGCTTCGCCACTGCGGATGTCTTGGGGGTTCTCCTCAGAGCAGCTGGAAAAGTCCGGGTCGACGATCGACACCGCCGGCAGGGTCCCCTGGGCGGCATCGTCCCAAAAACGGCGGATGCTTCGCAGGTGGGCCATGGCCCCGAGCAGGCCAAGGGGATAGTAGTCGGCGGTGAACTCGAGGTTGCCAAGCACGACCTTCTGGAGGGCGGGAAAGCCTTGGACACCGCGAGCGCCAGTCGGCGAGACCAGCCGAGGCCGCGGCGCCCCAGCAGTCGCTTGAGGACGACCAGGATGGACGACGTGTGGTGGTAGTTGACCCACGAGATGCCGTGCTTGGTCAGCAGGTCGAAGATGGTCCCCGCCTCGGGGTAGTCGAACATGCCGAAGGGCAGGTCGTCGATCAGGCCATGGGCGGTCCCGGCGATGAGGAATCGCCGGTTGGGAATGGTCGGGCCGAGACAGGACCCGTACCAGCGGTCGCACAGCGCAAAGGTGCGGGCCAGTCCGTAGTAGAAGGGAAGATCCTGTTCCGTCCAGTAGCCCATGGCCCTCTGGCGTCGGTGCCCGGAGCGGTCTTCTCGATGCTACTGACGAAGCCGTCGCAAGCGCCGTCGTCGAACTGGATGTGGCTGGCGTTCCAGCGTCTGAGTCGGAGCACCCTTTGTCTGCTTCGTCGTGGAGAATCTGAACACGGGCACCGAAGAGCCGTCGGCTGCCGGGTTGTGGCAGGTCGGATTGCCCGATGAGTCGCGGGGGTACCCCTCGCCTCTGCCCGCAAGCATCCCCAGGTAGTTGTCGTAGGAGTGGTTCTCCATCATGAGCACCACGATGTGAGCGATCTGAGGCAGGGTGTCCGTACCGGGTGCGAGGTTGGGATCGGGGTGGGACGACGCATAGCCCTTGCCGTAGCGACGAGAGGACCGCGCCACGAAGGCTCGCTCCCAGCGGTCGATCATGCGACATCATGGCACCGCCGGCGTCATCGTCGACGGACGTGTCGTAGAAGAGGACTATGCCCTCTGGATCCGATTAGGCCGTCTACCAGCCTTAGGCAGCGCCCATGTTGGCAAGCAGGGCCCCCGGTTGGCAGGGAGCGCCCCCGGAGTGACGCCCCGCGGAGTGTCGGCGTTCAGGAGTGTCGGCGTTTTAGTGGGCCTGTGTTTGAGTGGGCCTTTGTTCAGTGGGCCTGTGCAGTCTCACCTGAGGGGTTACAAAAGCGTCTCGGGTGATGGGCGACACCTCCGGTTAGGACTGGCGGGGTCGCTGGGCTCGCTTCTTGCGGATTCCTCCTTTCGATTCTCGGAGGACGGTCTTGATCAGGGTGTTGCCCGACCAGATGTTCGAGCAGCTGGTCGGTGACGTGGACGTCGACGACGGTGACCGCCGTAGTGCTTGCCGACGCTGAGGACCTGGCCAGGCCACCGAGATGATGCCGTTGGCGGCCACGGTACGGGTGACCCAGTCGTCGCCGGTGCGTCGGTTGGCTATGGCGGACATTATTTCGACCGGCAACGGGTCCGGCGGGTCGTCCTGAGCGGCGAAGCGCTCGGCCGGAGTGCAGGTTGCCGATGGCCTGGTTGGGCCGATAGGTGTTGTAGGGCCATGACAATGGCTGCGGGCGCCGCGGTGCCCGGTTGAGTACCTTCGTGCTCACCGGGTCCGGGGCTCCCGGGGAGAACGTAGGTAGGGCAGGCCGCATCGAGTATGGGCCTCGAGCCCGTTGTTGTAGCTGGCCGCCCCTGCGACTGGCCCGGTTGTGCCGAGAGCACGTATCCGTAGTTGTCGTTCGCCCACCTGTCTCCCCAAACCGACAGCACAGACGAGGAGGCAGGATGCGCTTCATCGGTATCGACGTCCACCGAGACTTCTGTGAGATCGCCATCTGGGAGGACGGCAAACTGAGACGGCACCCGCGGGTCCCTGCCCGACGGCCCGCCCTGACGAGCTACGCCCGGTCCTTGCAGCCCACCGACGAGGTTGGGCTAGAGGCCACCGGAAACGCGCTGGCTATCGCCCGAATCATCGAACCCCACGTGGCCAGGGTCGTCATCGCCAATGGCGCCGCCCTCAAGGGGATCGGCGCCGCCAGGGCCAAGACGGACCACCTCGACGCCCGCACGCTCGCCCAGCTTCTAGGATCCGGGTTCTTCCCCCAGATCTGGGCTGGCGACGATCAGACACGCCTCGCGCGGCGCCGCATGTCGCGACGGACCCAGCTCGTTCGTGAACGCACCGCTCTCCGCAACCAGATCCATGCCGTCCTGCACCGCAATCTCGTGGACCGCCCACCTGCGTCAGATCTCTTTGGGGTGAAAGGCCTCCGCTGGCTCCAGTCGGTCGAGCTTCCCGACGATGAGCGTGAGACGGTCAGTTCCTGTCTCCGCCAGCTCGCCTTTCTCGACGAGGAGCTCGTGCGGCTGGACCGGGTCATCGCCGAGGCCGCCCTGGGCCAAGAGGCGATCCGTCTCCTGCTCACCGTGCCTGGGGTCAATCTCACCACCGCCGCTGCCTTCATGGCCGCTGTCGGCGACATCACCCGCTTCCCCACCCCTCGTCAGCTCGTCAGCTATCTGGGTCTCGACCCCAGGGTCCGTCAGTCAGGGCTCTCCCCGGCGCGCCACGGCAACATCTCCAAGCAAGGCTCGGCCGGCGCTCGCCACGCCCTGGTCGAGTCCGCCTGGGTGGTCGCCAGTGGACCCGGTCCCCTCCACGCCTTCGCCGAACGCATCCGAGCACGCAGTGGAGCGAACGTGGCGACCGTCGCCGTTGCCCGCAAGCTGGCCGTGCTCTTCTGGCACCTACTGACTCGGGGCGAGGAGTATGCCTTCGGGCGCCCCTCCCTCACCGCTGAGAAGCTCCGCCGCCTCGAACTGACTGCTGGCGCTCCCAGCACTCGCGGCAAGCGAAGCGGAGGGCGGGTGTACGCCTCGAGTGAGCAGCGCCAGCGCGAGCAGAAGCTCGCCATCCACGCCGAGACTGCGTATCGGCGGTTCGTCTCACAACGCCAAGCCCGAGTATCCCTCAGGTGATCATCCTGACGACTTGACTTGCATCCGTACTCGGCCACGAAGGCGTTGATCGCCTGCTGGGCCTCGGCCAGGGAGGCGAACACCCGCCCGGATAGGCACTCTCGGCGCAGGGTGCCATGAAAACGTTCGACCTCGCCGTTCGTGGGGGGCGAGCGGGGGGAGTCAGTCGGTGGATGATGCCGTTCTCCCGGCAGATCTTGTCGAACAGCACCTCGGTGGGCGCGAGGCCAAGGCGGTTGGTGAACACCTTGCCGTTATCGGTGAGGACTTCTTCGGGGACTCCGTGGCAGGCCAGCGCACCGACGAAGGGCACACACCGGGCCGGCTGGGGCCGGACCAACACCCCGGCGCCCACGCAGAACCGAGCGTGGTCGTCGATGCCGGTGACTGCCTTGCCTTCTGTGCTGTCGGCTCTGAGGGGACCCCGCCCACGATGTCGAACTGCCAGAGCTCCATTGGGTCGGGCCCGTTCCCAACGCTTGTAATCGTTGGCGCGCTTGCGCTGGGCCCTCGGCACGATCAGGCCACGGCGAGACCAGGGACCGGGCGATCCCCGCCCGCAGGGAGCGGCTCGACGTCCTCTCTGCCAGCCGGTAGCAACAGCCGATGGGGCCCCAGCTCAGGTACTGGCTCGGCGCAGCTGACCAGCCGACCTCGACCTCGGGGGCCATCTGGTGAGGGCACGGCATGGGGCCGTGTGATGATCACGAACGCCTCGAGCCCTCCGACTCGTACCGGCCCAGCCAGCGGTGCAGGGCCTGGCGTGTCACGCCCAATGCTCGGCCACTTCGTTCACGGACAGTCCGTCTCTGGAGGACTCCTAACACGGCCTGGTATCGCCGTTCCGCCATGGTGATCTCCCAAAAGCACTCGGCCCACCTCCCTCGGCTCGCAGAAAGCCGAGGACAGGCGGGGGCGAGGTGTCAACGATCAGCCGAGACTATGTAAAACCGTCAGCCGAGATGGGTAGAAAACGATCAGGCGATACTGATCTGGAACAGATCAGCCGAGATAGTACACCTCTGAGTGGGCCGCCCGGGTCTCGAACCCGGCACCTTGGGATTAAAAGTGGGGTCTCGGCTATCTCGAGCCGTGTCACATGTTCCCGAGGCTTCCCGTTTTGCCTGGTCAAATGGGGTGCATCGATTAGGGTCTCGAAGAGATCGGGAAGCGCCGGAACGTCTCGGGAGGCATTTGTTGGGCCAAAAGTTGGGCCAAAGTCCCCCGCTGAGAGCAAAATCCCAAGGTCAAGTCCCAAGGTCGCGCGCCCTCTGGCCCAACAGATTATTGGGCCATCTCTAGAGCGCGTTGCGAAGACGAGATTGCTAGGCCACCCGCCGAAGACCCTGAGGCGCCACATCTCGACGATGCCGGCCCCGAGTCACAAGGAGCGAGGCGAATGAACAAGTTGCTGTTAACACCAGAGGAGACAGCCGAGGTGATGGGCATCGGCAGAACCAAGGTCTATGAGCTGCTCCCGCCGGTGCCATCGACTCCGTGCGAATTGGGGCTTGCCGGCGGGTGCCCGTCGCCGCCCTCCACGAGTACCTCGACCGCCTGCGCCGACCCGGCTCTCGGCGATGAGGCGTAGGGCGGCACTCCTGCAGGTGACCCTTCCCATACGTATCCATCAACGTGGGCCTGCACCCCTCGATTCTTGACGCTACGTGCCCAAGTGGGGGACGGTGAGAGGCCGCGAAGAAGATCGCCAGCAGCCTGCGAAGTTCATCGCCAGCAGGAGCTCGGTCCGTGGCCGCCGCATCAAGCACGGCCAGAATCTCCTTGGCTCGCTAAGCGAGTGCTGCTGCCAGGATCTAAGACGGTCTGAGAGCCCCGAGCCTCGCCCATCGAACAGGACCAGTCGGCTGAACGAGGCCAAACGTCGGCGGACTCGAGTGCAGGGCGGACAGACCGCCAACCGAACTCGACATTTGGGCCGGCCAGGGGCAGGTAGGGGAGGTCCCGACGGCCCACCACCGACGACCTGGCAGGCGGTGTGACTGCCGTCGGCCGTCTTGGCGTTCTGAGTCTCTGCGATTAGGCCCCGGCTTCGCGAATAGGGCGCGCAACGAGATGAACCGTTTTCCACATACCGTGCAACCCCACCTCAGATCCTCGCCCTCCTCCGAGATGACGCAGCCGCCTACGATCACCTCGCCTCGCTCCTCGGCCACCATCAGATCCTGCCCTGGTAGACCGTAGACGATCGGTACGATTGACTTCTCCCGGCAAAATGTGGGCACCGTCGGCTCGCAACCATGGTCTTCCTCCCGCCACTGGCACGAGAAGCGATTGCCTTGCATGGTATGTCTGCCAAAGGACGCTCGCTCCTTCTCGTCCTACGAGCGAGCCAATACTCGTACCAGTTGCCTGACCCGCAATGCTCTCCGCCGCCGTCTCGCCTCGGAATCAGAACCAACCCCCGTGATCGGGCCTGAAGGCGCAATGGATGGCGATGACACAGGTGTCAGGTTTCAATTGGCTTTCTCACTTGCTCCTCACCCGCCCACCCGCCGAGAGCGGCGATGGGGTGAGGTTCGAGTCAACAAGGACCAACCAGTATCAGTGCGAAGGGTGACTCGTGGCGGACAGGGGCGGCGTTTGCGTCACTAGTTCAGGGTTCGAGTCCCATAATGCCTACCGGCTTCCGGGACACCCAACATGAAGCAGATCATGGAGAAAGACTCCCAGTAGGCGTTCATCCTCCACGCTCACTCGAACGGGTCCCCACCGGGCAACAGCCACCATGCCGGACCACCAAGCTCCGTCGGCGGCTTCGTCCGTGTGGTGGTCGACCTTCGACCAGCATCCGACCCAACAGCCGGCTCTTCACGAGGTTGGGCATCGCATTCGACCATAAAGACTCGTAGTGCTCAGCGTCTCGCACGGACTCGACGACATCGATCGCATGCCATATCGCACCCACCTGCTCCCCGGTGAGCGTGACCGGTTGGCCTGAGTCATCTCTATACACATCCCAGTCCAGATTGAATTCGGGATGATCGTGGTAAGAAGGTCCGTGAGTCATGCGTCCTCCAAGATTGAATGCCCTCACCATTTGCGAGCCTAATCCGCTCGCCGAGTATCGCAAAGTTAACGGGGTTGTACCGATGCCACGAGTTGCGTTTCCGCGTCCCAGGGAGCTTGACGAACCGGGAGGCTGCGCTCGTTGCTGAGCAACGGACGCCGGGGACTTCTCGTCCTCCTGAATCGAGTGGATGAAGCTGACGATGGTTCGCCCGACCTGGTCCATGATCACCTCCTGTTCGACCTCCAGCCGTAGGGCGAGATCCGCTACCAGGCATCAGGCGGCCTCCTCTCCGTAGGCCACGATTGAACTGCTTGCCGCATAGTCATCTGTAGTAGTCGGAGTGGAGGACCTCAACCACTGCTCTCCTCCATGCGACCCACGATGTGAGTACTCCTACGTGGATGGTGGCCGGATCGGCTATTCAGCCGGAAGCATCCAGAACTTCGCGGCAGACTCCGCCGGCAGTGCTCCTGCCTTCGCCAGCCTGAGCGGTGCTGTTTCAAGGCGGCGCCAGAAGATCCGGACTGGGGAGGGCTATGACGGCCTCGACCTGTTCGGAGACGACAAGGAAGCATAGTCAGATCTGGATCGCCGCCAGCGGCGGCCGGGAGGTTCGGCGGGAAATCCAAGCGTGGCATGACGCTTTCCGAGACGACGATCCACCTACCTCTTCAAGGCTGATGATCCTTGACACGGAGCACTTCACCGTCCCAGGGAACGGCTCGCTTCCCACTAGAATGGACTGCTCCGTTTCTCGGAGGGCTCGGCTGGGAAGAATCGACCGAAGAGGGCAGGATGTCGCTCGGCGGATCATTGTGGTGGATATCTTCAAAGCTATTCCTGCTGGCGTCAAGGCCAGCAGCGTAGGTCTTCGCACTTTGCTGGCTCTTCGACCGGGGCATCCGGTGGCTGTCCCGGAGGTTCGACATCAGCACCCACCACCAAGACGGTAGACGCGGTCGTCTGAGAGCTGGAGGTGGTGACGTTATGAGCGCCGTTCGAGGCGAAGGACACCGAGTGATCCCGCTTTTGTCAACACCGGCAGTTTGCAACGCGTTGACGTGGGACATGGACCGTCCCGGAGGCTCTAAGTCCAACAGAAGGAGAACAAATGTCTACCGTCAACCGCAACACCCCACGGCGTCGTGACCTGGAGACGTTCCAGGTGGAGGTGCGGTTCTGGGCGTCCAAGGATGGCCAGCGTTGCCACCTGCAACGTGGTGGCCGGGTTGCTGTCGTCCCGAACGCCAACCACGTCTTGCACCCCACGGGTGGTAACTGGTCTTCCCCCTTTTCAGACGGACGAGGAGCTTGGTCGAGCTGTGCGAGAGCAGGCCGAACTCAACGGGGTCGTCTGGGATTCGAGACCGGCCGGCCCTGCACTGGCGATCCTGATCCAGCAGGACCTCTGGAGGGTCCCTAGGAGGGCTCCGGCGGGGGCCTCCAGGCTGCTCGTCTATGTCCTGGATATGTTTGGACTCCCGTTCCAGATTGTTCCCCCCGCTAGGCTCATGCGGCAGTTCGTCAAGACTGTCGTCTTCTTCCCTCGCTCCTTCGCCGCCCCATTTGTTGGAGCAGCCGAGATGGCCGGGTGTACATTGTTCGCCATGCTCGGCGCTCGAGGCGCGGGAGCTGTTCGCACTGGTTCCTGCGGGACATGGACCGTCCCGGAAGCTCTAGTTCGACCGAGTCGGCGAAGTCGTCCGTACTCGGCCAAGCGTCACCGGACGCCCCAACTGAGGACGCCTCGCAGACGTTCGCGGTCTCCCGGCCCGTAAAGAACGCTGCGCAAGGACCGGTGCAGCCCGCCTCGCCGGCGCTACCGCCGCTACCCGCCCATTGGCCGGCAAGCTTTTCCGTTCACGCCAAAGGCGACGCTGTCGTACGTCAGCGAGGATTCTACGCTGCCGGCAACTCCATGTCATGACCGGCGTCATGGCGGGTGCGCTGCTGAGCCGTGGGCATGCGAAAAGGAAAGCGCGGAGGATGAACCGGCGGAAGTGGCGTGGGGTCGGATCCGGGGTGGTGACTCTTACGGATTCCTCCCTTATCGCGACACCTCGCGAGCATGTCGAAATCCCGTTCAGCAACGTTACATCATGGAAGTCCGCCCGCAACGGGATCGTTGTTCGACGCAAGCGCGGAGGCTTCGTTGCGTGTAGAGGTCAACGACACTGCCTCTTTCCAGCAAACATTCACCCAACTCGCACGTGGAATGCGCTGGTAGGCCGCCGTCCAGCAGTCTGGGGCAGCATGGGCGCCTGGGTCGGCAGTGTCCGGGATTCACGTTTCGAACTGCGCTGACCGCTCAGTCGGACAGATGCGCCGAGAGTGCCCCGGTGAGAGCAACACAGGCGGGCGTCCTTCGCATCGACCCACTCACCGCTCAGTTCCTCACGTCGTGCGAATTAAAAAGTGAGGTCTCGGCCATCTCGAGGCGGGTCGCTCCTTCCCAGACTTCCCGTTCCCTGGTCAAGCAGGGTGCACTGTTTCGAGTCACGAAATAGACGGGAAGCTACGAAGCGTCTCGGGAGGCATTTGTTGGGCCAAAAGTTGGGCCAGTCGACCGGAATCCCAAGTCCAAGTCCCACGATCGCGCCCCCTTGGCCCACAGGTTGTTGGGCCGACCACATAGGAGATTGGTGAACTTGGGAATCTCCCGCCATCCGGTGACTGAGGCCGTTGTTGGGCCAAAACCGGCGCCAGGAGTTGTACCAAGAAGAGCAAGTTGCTGTTGACACCAGAGGAGACCGCCGAGGCGATGGGCCTCGGCAGAACCAAGGTCTATGGGCTGCTCGGCGCTGGTGTCGTCGACTCCGTGCGAATTGGGCTGGCCGGCAGGTGCCAGTCGCCGCCCTCCACGAGAGCCCCTCCGGGGCCACGAGGGCATCATGGATTTGGTGGCGGTCAGGGCCGACGGCACCACGGCGCTGTTGTCTTGCGCCTGCAGGGGAACCATCGTCGCACACGATGTAGATGACCGGCTCGGATTTGCCGTCGCTGCGTTCCCCGGTGTCGGCTCGCTGATCTATGAGTACACGCACCAGCGACGACGACGCTTATGTCCTGTGTTTGACATGTGAGGCGACGATTCACCTAACACGCGGCAATACTGTCTCGACACTCCTGACTTCCGTGTTCCAAGAAGAAGCCAGCAAACTGCGGGAACTCCTCACCGACTACTTGCACTTGAGCTATCACCTCGAACGCGGGATGGAGAGACTACAAGCTCGGCCGATACAGAGTTGACCAGGGGACCACTGGGATGCGGTACAGCAGGAGGGCCGCCTCTACAATGACCCGTCTCTATCTCGATGAGGGCCGGCCCGAAGATAAGGAACTGATGGAGACCCTTGAGCGACTACGAAACCTTGATTCTGACGTGGTGTGGCTCCACCGGCGTGACGCGCTCATTGCAGCAGCCGTCAACACGTTTCCAGTCGGTCGCTGCGGTCCTTTCGGCCAGCCGACGCGTAGCTTGGGTGAGCTTGACATTCCAGGTCCCGAGACCCTCTGACAAGAAGCCGAGCACTCGACACCATCCGGCCGAGGCAATCCATGCGTCATGGACGCGTCTTTATCGAGGACATGAGTTGCCCGCGAACAGTCCAGATCCGACGATCAGGATTGTGCACCCGATCCAAACAGCCGCAACCAGAGTGTCTTCCCCTGCAGATCGTGTTCCCTCTCCCCATCGGTCACAACAAGGTGCACCTGTACGCAGGATGGGAATCATTGTACCCTAATCTTGTCTGGCACGTCTGGAAGACGCCCTGGCGTGATAGCCACTTTGGGGGGGAACGATGGCAAGCACAAACCCACCGACAGGTCCAAAGGATGCAGCGCAGCAAAGCCAGTCCAAAGGACAAGTAATTCCATCACGAAGTCTCCTGTTGACTAGCTGCATCTTGATAGCGTTCGGCTTTCTCATGTCGCTTGGCGCCCTGATCTTCTGTATAACCAGACGGTCCCTCGCCTGGCTCATATGGAGCTCTGCGGCAGTAGTGCTCACGATTGCGGGCGGATTTGTCCTGACGATAGCGGCGCTACGAAGGAAATCCGCAATAGATGATGCCGGGCTTCAGATCCATACTTACGCGAGCAGCTCGACGTGTTACTCGCTGCGCCCGACAGACGCGACTCCGACGCAACCGCACAAGCTTTGCGCAAGCGATCAGCAACTTTGCTGGAAGTATGAAAAGCTGCCGAGGACTTTCAGCAGGCACGCGGCGTTCAGTCCATAAACAACGAGCTAGCTAGTCACTTTACTGAATCCGATGACATTACGCCCGCTTCCGGCGTCAATGTAGAAGCCAATAGACAAAAGACGCTTGTCCGCATAGCCCTCGCCGTGACAGTCGCAATAACAATCAGCTTAACTTTCCCGGTAGGTGCAACTGCGCAATCACCCAATAACCCGAATGGCGGCGCAGGAGGCGCAGGAGGTCTGGGTGGCACGGGTGGCAAAGGGGGTAAAGGCGGCGGCGGCGCAGGTGGTGCAGCTGGCGCAGCTGGCGCAGCTGGCGCAACTGGCACAGCTGGCGCAACTGGCGCAACTGGCGCAGCTGGCGCAGCCTGGACGGTCAGACCACCGCCACCACGAAGCCCTCACCGACTAACTCCGCCTCGGCAACCTGCAACATCGTGCCTGGCCCCCCCACCCTGATCCGTAGTACCAACAGCCATATTGGCTGACCACCGGTCGTTACGGGTCTCTGAAACGATCGTGGAAGGTCCTCTTCTTATCGCGTTCGCTCTACAAACACATCTTCCTGGGCATATGCTCCTTATCTACCACAAGCCGCATCCGGGGAATCGAGTGTCCCAAATCAAGTCCATGACATCCCGATGGAGTGTCTACCGATGATCCGCAGAAACATTGATCCCTCAGTTAGTAGTGGCCTCAATAGCCGCGGTTTTCTCAATTCTTGCAGTTCTCGGTGCCCTTTGGGTTGCGGCTAGGCAACGTCGGACCCAGGGTATCGAACACCTTCGCTCCCTCTGGGACAACATGCTGGATCTCTCTTGCTCACCCGTCCTGAATTCCTAAAAATCTCGAACACCGAAAATTACTTCAAGATGAAGGATACCGATGCCCTACGTTACGAACTCTTTTGCCAACGCGCCCGGGGTATCGTCGATTACTTGATCACCACGAGGTTTCAATCAGATCCACGCTTTACCGGAGCAGTCAATTGGATGGTCGGCCTTCATCTCCGTTGGTTGGAACGCAACCCCGCCTACTACCCATCGGACGAGTTGTGGAAGCTTGTCGAACAACAAAAGCAGGTACCGCCTCTGTTACATCGTCACCCGTGGCTTCCATCGTTGCCGAACGGAACTGATATCAACTGGTACGAGGTAGTAAAGAAGTACCATCATTATGCGATGAGACCCTTCAATCCCTATACTGCCGCCTGACAACATCATCTCGAGGACTCTTCCAGAGTACATTGCGCACTTCATTGATGCTCACAACGGTCAGCGTCCTTCAGTGGTGGACTTGGGGAGTGGTCCGGGCAATTTGTTGAAGTGCATACCCACGGACCCCAATTCGGGGGAGGCTCTCGTTAGGAAGGTTTATCTTGTCCACGCCAGCCGTGTGGCCTTGAACGAGGCCAAGGACGTGGCGTCGGAGCATGGGATCCCGGTGGAGCTGATAGAGAAGGATGTCACAGATTCAGAGTCATTGGGACCACAGGAAATACCCCGGCCGGTTGACTTCTTGGTGTGCGTGAATGGGTTTGTCTCGCCGAATCCCAAGGTAGTTCACGGGATGCTGTCCGCCGTCAAAAACCTTATCGAGCCGCATGGACTCTTTCTAGCCATTTTTCCGTCGTTTGATACTGTTTTGTACCTTCGCAGTCTCTGGGAGGACTACTTTAGAGAGCAGGGAGCGTCACCGGTCGAGGTTGGGAGGATTCTGGCAGCATTGAACCAGACGAGAAAGGTCTGTCAGGAGAAGTCTCTGTTCGCCGACGACGGAATACATGTGCAACGCTATTACACTCGTGGCTCGATCAAGGTCGAGCTAGCGAACGCCGGTCTTGTGTATGCAAGGCGGGCCGGGGCTCAACCGTTCCCCTGGAATTTTCTACCCGTGGGATGTATCGAGAAAGTACGACTACGGTTATTTTCGCGATAAGGAACGGATCTCGACTACTACATCGAGGCCAGAGCAACATAGGCTACCT